>NZ_LJAK01000008.1 GCF_001420005.1 Loktanella sp. 3ANDIMAR09
GCGACAGCGCCTGAGGCACCGACCATCGTGGTTGGACCGGCAAACCCGGATGCCACACTGACGATCACGGGTGTCGGTGAACTCGGTGCCACGGTCACGGTCATCATGCCGGACGGCGAGACGGTGACGGCGATCGCGGATCCGATCGACGGCAGCTACAGCGCGACGTCGACGGAACCACAGTCGGATGGTCCGGTGACGGCGACGCAGGTCGATATCAACGGCGAAGGTCCGTCGCCCCAGGCTACGGACAGCTATACGGCGGTGCCGGATGGGTCGGTTCAGGGGACCACCGGGGACGACATCATCGGGCCCGGTACGCCGGACGCCCAGGGTGATATCGTCGATGGACCCGACGGCGAGACCGCGACGAACGACAACATCTTTGGTGGTGGCGGCAACGACAGCATCAACGGTGGTCGCGGTGACGATTCGGTGTTCGGTGGTGCCGGTGGTGACACGCTGATCGGTGATCAGGACCCCGATCCTGTACCGGCGACGATCCAGAGCGTCCCGGATTGGCAGGCTATCTTCCTGGGCAATGCGGCCGACGTCGATACAAACGAGGGTTCAATCGCGAACGAAAACCCCGGACTTTTGCTTGGCACATATGGATCGACCGCAGCGCCGTTGAGCGGACAGGTGGTGTTCGTCGACAATAACGATGCCGACAATGACGGGATCATTGACCGGAACAACACGACGAACGGCAATGGCAACAACGAGCCGATGATCATCGATGGCGTATCGAAGATCATGGACAGTGCCGATGCCTATAACGCAGAGGTTGTGTTCGAGGGTGAAACCACCGCGTTTACTTTCTCTGCGGTTGTGTTCCAGACAACGGACGGTGATTTCTACCTGGCACCGGAGTTCAGTCAGGGCGCAGATTCCGATCTGTTGCTGGGCAAGCCGATCAAGTCGATCCGGCTGATTTCGGACATTGATGCCGTGAATGGAACCAACCTGGGTGCCAACCGACTGGAGATGGTTTACCAGGATGCGGCCAGTGGCGATGACTACCTCGACGGTGGTGAAGGCAACGACACGATCGACGGGCGCAGCGGCAACGATACGCTGATCGGTGGCGAGGGTAGCGACTCGATCATCGGTGGTGCCGGCAACGATCAGATCTTTGGCGGTGCCGGGGATACGATCGCGGCCGGTCTGGGTGACGACACGATCTTCTTTGACGGGACGCTGACGGGGAATGCGACCATTACCGTCACGGGCGGCGAAGACGAAGAGATCGCTGGCGACACGCTGGATACGACCGGGCTGACCAATGTCATCAGTGTGTCCAACACGGGCGAGGCTGGTCAGTTCACGTATGAAAATGCGGCGGGTCAGACGGTCACCGTCAACTATTCGCAGATCGAGACCTTTGTCGGTATCGTGCCGCCAATCGCGATCGATCTGAGTGGCGACGGGGTGATCAGCTACGGCGAGAACTACGTGGATCTGTCAGGCGAGGGTGATTTTGCCACCATCGGCTGGACGGGGGCCGAGGACGGCATCCTGTTCCACGATGTTCACGGGGACGGATCTGTCCGCAGCTCGGCGCAATATGCGTTCAGCGTGGATGGTTCCACCGACCTCGAAGGTCTGGCGATGACCTATGACCTGAACGGGGACGGCGTGTTCGATGCGCAGGATGACGGTTTTGCGGACTTTGCGGTCTGGCAGGATGCGAACGTCAACGGCGTGTCGGACGAAGGGGAGGTCTTCTCCTTGACGGACCTGGGGATCACGTCGATCAACCTGATCAGCGATGGCATCAGCGCCGATCCGACCGAAACGGTACATGTGACGGGGTCCACGACCGCCGAAACAGCGGATGGGCAAACCGTGCTGGTTCAGGATACGCAGTTCACGTTCCACATGGACCTGACGGATGACACTGTCGATCTGGCGGGCGTCGATGATACCGTCGTCATGGATGATTTCGACGCGATCGATTTGTCCGACGAAGGTGCGGATCACATCACGCTCTCCTTTGAGGATGTGATCGAGGCAGCGCCCTCGGGTCTGCTGGTCATCGCAGGGACAGCAGAGGACAGCGTGACCGTGACGGATGCAACCTATACGGGTGAGCAGCAGTCGATTGAAGGTCAGGTCTATGATGTCTATGCGCTGGACGATGCCACACTGGTCATCGACGAAGACATCAGCGTGATCACCTAAGGTCTGCTGAATAATCCAGAACAGGGCGCGCATCCGAAACGGTGCGCGCCCTTTGTTTCAGCGGCATTGAATGGTGCGGGTCGGGCAAGAGCGCCTGTCACCGGCATCAATAACGGCGGTTATCCTGTCGGGTCTTCATCACGGGTGTGGATGTTTCGCGCAAAACACAGCATGATTGACGCCACCGGTTCAAATATCGGATACAAAGTTGAGCAATGGCCGATCAACCGGCACAATGAAAAGAGCAGCACCGCGCGGTGGGTCGGGGACAGGAAAAGTCTGAGATGGCAGTGAATACTTTGGATCGGCATGCGCGACGCGCCGGCCCCGCACGCGGGCCCCTGGCGATGGCTGCGGTGTTTCTGGGACTGGTTGCGTGCAGTCCGCAAGAGGTGCCGGAATTTCAGGCCGAACAGGCGATCATTGCCGGGGCGCTGGACCCTGTTGCCGTCCGGACCAGCCCGCTTGGCGTCGAGGACGCGGTGCGGATCGGGATCATTTCATCGCGGAACGTGCAGAATTCGGCCATCGCGATACGGCAGTCCAACAACGAGGTCATTATCAACCGTGCGTTGTATTACCCCGAGCTCTATGCCTCTGCGTCCGTCAGTGCAGGCAGCACGACGCCGGTCGGCGTCGAGGCCGGGCTGCGCTACACATTGTTCGATTTCGGCGAGCGTGCGGCCAAGGTGGACGGTGCAATCGCGACGGTCGATCAGTCGCGCTATGCCCTGTTCACCGAGATCGAGACATCGGCAGAGGATATCCTGTCGGATTACATCGATTTTTCGATCGAGACTGCGGGTCTCGCAGATGCCCGGTCCTATGTGGACAGCATCAGGTTGCTGGAGGATGGCGTGCGCGGCAGGGTGCTGATTGGTGCGGCATCCGAGGTGGATACCAACGATTTCGACACGTCGTTGATCCGCGCGACGACCGAAGTTGGCAACGCAGAGGCGCAAACGGCCGCTGCCCGCAACACATTGTCGTCAGCCTTGGGGATTTCCGTGGGGTCGGTGCTGTCGCCGCAGCAGATCTACGCCCAATTGCAAACGCGGACGGGTTTGATCGCGGATGACAGCCTGATGGCGCATCCGCGTTACCTGGCGCGGCAGTCCGAAATCGAAATCGCGCGGGCCGAACGGAACGCCGTTGCGGCGGGCCTGTTTCCCGCCATCGGGGTCAAACTGGGGATCGGTGGCGGTTTGAACACGGACGGCGATTTCGTGAATAACGGAATCGTGGCCGGTCCGAGCGTGTCGCAAAGCTTTCCTTTGGGGGGTGGTCGCAAGGAGGCCGTCGCGAATGCCGATCTGGCAATTGCGATCGCCGAACAGAACCTGACCGAAGAACTGCGGCTGCTCAAGCTCGAGGCGCAGAATGCCCGGACGGCATTTGTGAACAGCAATCAGCGTGTCGAGCAGCTCAAGGATGTGGTGAACATTTCGATACGGACCCGCGACATCATGCTGGGTGATTATGAGGTCGGGAACCGGGCGTTGCGTGACCTGCTGGATGCGGAAGAACGGATCTACGATGCCCGTGCCGACCTGAACGAGGCGCGGCGCGTCAATCTGCAAAACCTAACCCGGATGATCTTTGCCTACGATCAGGCCTCTGGAAAACTGTATAGCGCACCGGAATGACGGACGCGGGCAAGTCAGGCGATGAATACGCGCAGTGGATGGTCGTCGCCAATCATCTGGCACAGGTCAAAGGCACTGATTACAGCAAGCCGTTTTTGCCCGACCAGATATCGCGTGTCATCCGCGAAGAAGCCTCTGCCAGCCTGATCGCTGATGCCTTTGGCGAGGCATTCAGAAAAGACGTGACCTATGTCGATTTCGGCGACATCGCAAAGGCCGCGCGGCAACAGGCCGTGCTGTGCTGGGACGACGCGCGCCGACCGTTTCTAGTGACGGGGCGGACGCTGCGTGGCCGTTACCGGATTGCGGCACCCGGTCCCGACGGCACGATGACCGAGGACACGATCACGTCCCGGCAGTTACGCCGCAGGTTCGCCGATGGTGTGATGTTTCAGGACGCGGTGCCGCTGGATGTGTGGTCCACGGATTCGACCTTCAAGGATGCCAGCAGGTGGTTCTGGGATTCCATCCGTCCGCTGTTTTCCAGCATGCGCTATCTGGTTCTGGCCGCCATCGTGGGAAACATCCTGGCTGTGGCCGCATCGCTGTTTGCCTTGCAGGTCTGGGACCGCGTGATCCCTGCGCAATCGGTCAATTCGCTGACCGTGCTGGTGATTGGTGTGGGTTTCGCCGTCCTGTTCGAGCTGATCTTGCGATTGCAACGGGCCGCGTTGATCGACGATGTCGGCAAGACCGTTGACCACAGGATTTCGGCAGGTGTGTTTTCGCACATGCTGAACCTCAAGGCCGATAGCCGCCCGGCCAGTCTGGGGGCCATGGCCGCCCAGATCCGCGAGATCAACCAGATCCGCGAGGCGATATCGTCCTCGATGCTGAGTGCCGCGATCGATCTGCCGTTCCTGCTGATCTACGTTGCGATCATCTACCTGATCGGGGGCGCGCTGGTGTTCCCGATCCTGATCGTCATTCCGGTCATCGTGATCATGGGGATCATCGCGCAGGTCCCGCTGGCGCGGTTGGCGAAACAGGGTCTGTCCGAGGCATCATTGCGCAACGGTCTGATCGTCGAATCCATCCTCAAGTCCGACGAGATCAAGTTGCAAGAAGCCGAGTCCACCATGCTGTTGCGTTGGGAACGCACGGTGGATGTCGCAAATACCATCGGCAACAAGCAACGCTGGTGGCGCAACCTGTTGATGAACACCACCCAGTCTTTCCAGCAATTGTGCTATATCGCGGTGGTGTCATTCGGTGCGATCGGCGTCATCAATGGTGATTTGACGATGGGTCAGGTCATTGCCTGTTCGATCTTGACGAACCGGGCCATCGCGCCACTGACGCAGGTGTCGGCGGTGATGGGGGCGATCCAGGGCAGCATCATGGCCAAGCGCAGCATTGACGAGCTGACCAGCCGCCCCGCGGATACGGCCAATCCCAACCATCTGCGCCGCGATCTGGACAGCCCGGATTATGCGATCCGTGCCCTGAAATATGCCTATCCGGGTCACGACCATACCGCGTTGATCATCCCCAAGCTGCACATCAAATACGGAGAGCGGATCGGCATTGTCGGTCGCATCGGTTCCGGCAAATCGACGTTCCTGCGTCTGCTGTCGGGCATCGTCGAACCCAGCGACGGCACGATCCTGCTGGACGGGACCGAGATGAAAACCGTCAGCCCCTCTGACGTGCGCCGTGCTGTCGGGTATCAATCGCAGGATTCCATGTTGCTGCGCGGGACGATCCGCGACAACCTTGCGATTGCGCGTCCCTCTGCCAGTGACAGCGAGATGATCGAGGCCTGCAAGGTTGCGGGTGTGCTGGACCTGATCAAGAGCAATCCGCAGGGGCTGGACCTGATGATCAACGAGGCCGGGCAGGGGCTATCGGGGGGGCAGAAACAATCGCTGATCCTCGCCCGCACGATCCTGCGACAGCCCAAGGTGGTGCTGATGGATGAACCTACGGCATCCATGGATGACCAGACCGAGGCGAAATTCATCGCGTCACTCTCGGAATGGGGGGCGGGCAAGACCATCGTCATTGCAACCCATCGTCTGCGACCGCTGAGCATCTGCGACAGACTGATCGTCATCAATGAGGGACGGATCGTCAACGATGGACCAAAAGACGACGTCATCGCCAAACTGAAATCGAATGGGGGCAGTTGATCCATGGCCGTCATGACAGATACGCCCCCCATGGCGGGGCGCAGGCAGAAACGGATCATCGTGACGATCACGGTGGTTGTTGCCGCGTTCTTTGCCTGGGCATCGATGTCCCCGCTGGAAGAGGTGGCGGTGGGACCGGGCCGCGTCATCCCATCTTCACAGTTGCAACTGGTTCAAAGCGTGCAGGGCGGCCGCGTGGTCGAACTGTTGGTGAACGAGGGCGATATCGTCGAGGAAGGACAGCTGCTGGCCATTCTCGACACGACCCGCGATGACGCCGAAACAGAAGAGCTTGCCAGCGGGGTCAACGACGGCATCGCGCAGCAACAGGTGCTCGAGGCGCTTTTGGCGGACCGACCGACCCTGACCATCACCGGGCTGCCAGAGGGGCAAGAGGTGCTGATCCGGCAGAAAACGGCACTGTTCAACGACATGCGCGAAAACCAGATTCAGGCGGTGCAGGATCTGGAAAACGAGCTGGATCTGCTCAATCAGGAAATGGCGATTTTCGAGCGCGCATCGCAGTTGGGTGGCGGCACGGAAATCGAACGACTGCGTCTGTCCCAGAAAATCGCATCAGTGACCACGCGGTTGAACAGTCAGCGGCAGACCTTCAAGAGTGACCTGCAAATCGAGCTGGACGAGGTGATCCGTACAACTCGGCAGTTGCAAATCCGGCTGCTGGCGCAGCAGGGGTTGTCGCGCGGGAGCGAATTGCGGTCACCGCGCCGGGGTGTGGTTCAGGATATTCTGGTCAGCACTGCGGGTGGCGGCGTTCTGCCGCCGAATGGTACGGTCATGGAAATCGTGCCCATCGAGGACCGTTTGCTGATCGAGGCTCGTTTCAGCCCGCGTGACATCGCCTTTATCGCGCCGGGGCAAACCGCGCGGATCAAGGTGTCTGCCTATGATTTCGCGATCTATGGCGGTCTGGAGGCCGAGGTCTTGCGCGTGTCGCCTGACAGTTTTCAGGACGAACTGAACAACGGCGAATATTATTTCGCGGTCACGCTGGAATCCGAAAGCACCTATTTCGACACGCCCAACGGCGACCGGCTGCCGATCATTCCGGGCATGGTCACGACAACCGACATCCTGACGGGCCAGCGCACCGTGCTGCAATATTTGCTGAAACCGTTGAACAGGGCGGGTGAAGCCCTGCGCGAACGCTGAGACCTAGCGCGGCTTTTCCACAAAGATCGTCACGGCGTTGGAGTTGAGCAGAACCGCATGGCGGGCCGGGATATTGGCCGTCACATGCCCGTTTTCAACACGCGCCGGATAGCGACAGATCATCCGGGGCGTTCCGCTGCGATGATCGACCAGTTGCCAATGGACCATTGCACCGTCCGGTTGCGGTGTCGAAATGCGCACGACCGGAGAGCCTTCTGCGTAGCCGGTGTGGAAATCATCACGGTGTGGACCCTCGGGAAAGGGGCGGGGGTCCATGAAGCCGAAAACGCTGTCATGCTGCATGATATCCTGCCGTCCGTAAGGCCAGACGTAGGTGCGCAGAAATTCCTGGTCTGCGTAATGCGCGCTGTTGACGGGCGTCTTGAGGAAATCGGCCACAAGTGCCCGCATTGCGGGCAGTGCGCCCTTGCGAACCCCCCAAAGCCCCGCAAGCAGTAGTTCGGTATGGGTGCCCGCATCGCGCATCGCATGAAAGGCCTGACCGCCCTCGATCCATTCCCTGACCGCGCCGGCCTCGCGTTCAGAGATCACGGAATCCGCATCGCGGAAAATCACGCGGCGCACATCAGGTGCGTCATAAGCTGCGAAACGCCACATTGGCCCGGGCCAGCGCAAGAGCGTATCGTCGACATGAATGACCTCGCCGCCTGCATCCGCAATGCGGGTCGTGACATGATCAGGCACGGTATCGTCGATGTAGAAACGGCAGACCCATCCGGGATAGATCCGGGGCTGGTCGATGCAGTTCAACACGGCTGTCTCGCAGTATTTCGACTGTCCGCCGAACAGTGAAAACGCGATGACATCGGTCTGGGCCTGTGCTGCGGGCACAGCCAATGGCAGCTTGATTGGCGCTGTTGCCGGGACAGCCGCATCGCGCAGCGTCAATGCCTTATGCCCGGCGGCGCGTGCGGCGTCCCATTGGCGCAAAGCGCCATGCGCATGTGCGATCGTGTCGTATATCCCAAAGGTGTCCAGTCCCAGTGCAACGGCCTGTTCGGCATGATCCAGCGCGTCCTGCCACCGTTCGAGGTAAAGGGCGGCAACGGCTGCATCGGCATAGATGTTTGCGTTTCTGACGCCCTTGGCGATCAGACCGTTCGACACGGCCAGCGCCTGGGCGTAGCGCCCTGCGCGGTAGTGCTGCATGAACGACGCCTTGGCCTGATCAAGCGCGCGCGCGGTGACTTGCGCGGACTTGGCCTTGGGTTTTGCCTTCGGCCCGGGCTGCGGCACGGCTTGTTGCGTGATGGGGGAAACCTGCGCCGCAAGGTGGCCAGTCGCCAGTTGCGCAAGATAGGTCTTGGGTACGAGGTCCATGACCGTCCCGTGTTTCACCACCGCCGGATACCGGCAGATGGTGACGGGACCATCCGCGGTGGTTTCTGTGATGTGCCAAACAACGGGTGTATCGTCGGGCAAATCGGTTTTCAGGGACAGATGGGAAAGTTCCACCGCGCGGCCGACTTGAGCCGTCGCTGCATCAACCCCGTCGGGAAAGGGCCGAGCATCGCCGAACCCGAAAACGGAATCGTGCTGCGTCAGATTTGCTTGTGCGTATGGCCAGATATGGTGTTGCAGAAAATGTTGATGCGACAGCTTTGCCTGCTGTTCGCAATGGCCAACCAGATCCGTAATCCTTGGCAGCGCGCCGCGTCGCAGGCCCCACAAGCCCGTCGGCAACAGGTCGGTATGCGTCGCATGATCGCGCATGACGTGGAATGACGCATCGCCATTGATCCAGTCGCGCACGGCATCGGCTTCGCGCGTGGTCAAGAGTGCTGCCGCGTCGCGGAAAATCACCCGGTCCGCGGCCGGATCGTCTGCTGCCGCGAGGTGCCACATGCTGCCGGGCCATCGGGCGACGGCCTCGTCCACCTGCACGACCTCTGCGCCAGCGGCGCGCAGGCGGTTCACCACGTTCTGTGGCACGGTATCGTCGCTGTAAAAGCGACAGATCCAGCCCGGATAGATCCGGGCTGCGATTTGGGCGTTCATGACTGCCGGTTCGCAATCCCTCGCCTGATCGCCGTGGATCGAAAACGCGATGATATTGCTGCAGGCCTGCGGTGATCTGGTCTGCATCGGCAGGTTGACGGACGGCGTTCTGGTCGCGTCTGCACCCCGCACGGTCAGGGCCATTTTGCCGTATAATGCGACATGGGCCGTGATCCCCAGTTTCCCAGAGGCGTCAGCCATCAGGTCCAGTGCCGCGAGGTTTTCGGATTCCGATGCCAGCGCATGGGCTGCCATCTTGCGGGCCTCCTTGATGCGGCCCAGACGCATCAGGGCCTGTGCTGCATTGGTGTAGGTTGCGGCGGTTCTGTCGCCGGTCGCAATTTGCCGCGACGCAATGTCGAATGCGGCCTGATACCTGCCGTCTGCGAATGCCGATGCGAAATCGGTCGTGACCGGCGCTGCATCCGGGATAGACGGACGTGACACCCGACGGGGCGCAGGCGCTGCGGTTGGCGCGTCGCGTCCCCAATCACCGGGCATCGTGTCCAAGGCACCATCGAGAAACGGCGCGAATTTGCGCCATTTTTCAGAACTGCCCTGATAAACTTCTTTGCGGACCTGCATCTTGGATGCGGTGGCGATGCGGCGTTTGGTTTCATGCGGCCGCATGCAGGCGTCCTCCCACGGGACGCCGATATGTGCGATGGCCTGTTCCGACATCTGTAGTTGATCCGTCGTCAGGCGCTCGTAGTTTACCGTGTGGATGCGGCCGCCCAGACGATGATGCCATTCTGCCATCAGATCCCGGTAGAGTGCGTGATAATTCAGGATATCGTCCAGATCGTAGCTGTACCCCAGACCATCGAAACCAAAGTTGTGTTTGAAATTGGACCATGCAACGGCGCGTGGATCGCGGGTTGCGTGAAATATCACCGCCTCTGGCAGGGCTTTTGCGATCAGTGGCAAATACCTGAAGTTGCTGGGCATCTTGTCGGTGACATAGGCCTTGCCGTCAGCGTGGCTGGCCGCTGCGCGCAAATAGCTTTTGCGAAAGATCGCAAGCGCGCGCGGCGTGATGGCCTTGCGGCCTGTCGAAAGCGCGTTGCCGTGGTTTGCGACATAGGGAAGTTCGCCGCCACCGCTGATCTGCGAATGGCTGGCCAGTATCTGTTCGAACAACGTGGTGCCTGACCGTGGCATGCCCACGATGAACACAGGGACCGGCATTGAACCGATCGGAACAGGGTCGAATTCGGTATCCATGATCGCGTCTGCCGTGCGGCGCAGGCTGTCGAAATGTCGGATGTCGTCCTCGAACCTGTAACCGATCAATTTCCGCCGGGTGGCGTTCCCGCTCTTGAGCTGCGACACGGTTTCCGCCGCCATGTCTGCATTTTCATAGGCGCCCGCGAGGCAGAAATGTATTTTGGTCCGATTTTCGAGGCTGATATCGCTGCGTGTCACGGCTTGTTGCAGGTATTTGATCTGAGGATCGTCCAGCGTCAGCTTCTTGACCTGACCAAGCGCTGTATAGCTGGGCAGGTAGTCGGGTTTGAGCCGGATCGCCGTTTCAAAATGGGTCGCCGCAGGGATCATCTGATCCGTTTCGCGGTAGCAGATTCCGAGGTTGTAGTGAGCATAGGCATTGTCAGGCCGGATGGCGGTGCTTTTTTCGAGATGAGTCAAAGCATCCTCGTAACGCCCGGCCTGCATCAGCGATGTGGCCATGTTATAGTGGGCGTCCGGGTCGTTGGGCTTGATCGCAATCCATTTCGCAAATGCCTCGAGGGCGCGGTCGGTCTGTTTCAACTCGTGGCAGGCAGAGCCCAGAATGTTCCAGACCAGCGTCGATCCGGGCAGTTGTTTGACCAGACTTTCGGCACCATCGCGTGCCGCATCAAATCGTCCCGCACGAAACAGCCCGAGAATGTTATCGATCTCGGCTTGGTTGGATTTGCTGATCGCTCTGGTCTGCTTGCGAATGGTCATGCGTCGGCCTTGTTGGGGTGGCATGGCGACCATAGCAGCCGCACCTTTGAATGCACGCGATCGGGTGAAAATTTTGCCGCGCTGTGTCAACGCGGCCCGTACTGCCGTTCCGCCGGGCCATGTGTAGCGTCAGAACCATTCAGACGCTTGCCTGACGCGGGGCCAGACAGCACAAACGGGATGATCCGACAGTCCGACTGGTGCACTTGTTTTCGACAGATGCAGCCGCGTTATTTGTGTATCCATGCGGAACGTCGGAATCGTGGTCACGCTGGTGACACATGGGCCGCTTAGGTCGGGGGCACTGGCAAAGGAGGCCTTGTGCGTAGAAATGTCGAGGCAGATCAGGCTGAGGCGGCGCACCTGCGGGGACATCCCAAAGAGGTCTTTGCCACTTTTCTAAAGCTGGGCCTGATGTCCTTTGGCGGACCGGTCGCGCATCTTGGCTATTTTCGCGATGAACTGGTAATCCGGCGCAGGTGGCTGTCTGACAGTGCCTATGCCGAACTGGTCGCTTTGTGTCAGTTTTTGCCCGGTCCGGCCTCGTCGCAGGTGGGATTCGCAATCGGTTTGCTGCGCGCGGGATGGCTGGGGGCGCTGGCTGCCTTTGCCGCGTTTACCCTGCCGTCGGCGGTGGTCCTGTTCGCCTTTGCCATGACCGCAACGCGGATTTCGGGACCCGTAGGAACAGGGGTCCTGCACGGGCTGAAGATCGTCGCGGTGGCGATCGTGGCACAGGCGGTCTGGGGGATGGCGCGAAACCTCTGCCCCGACCGCGAACGCGCGGGGATTGCGGTTTTGGCGGTGGTGATGCTGGCCATTTTGCCCGGCACATTGGGGATGATGGGGGCGATCACCGTGGGAGCGCTGGTTGGCCTTGCGCTGGGGCGGGGCATCGGCGCGCCCCGTGGCGGTGATGTCATCGTGCCGGTGTCGCGCCGCGTCGCAGGATTTGCCCTGTTCATCTTCGTGGCGCTGCTGGTTTGCCTGCCACTGGTTGCGGGGCAAGGGCAGGGGCTGGCGATCCTGGACAGTTTCTTCCGCGCGGGGGCGTTGGTCTTTGGCGGCGGGCATGTGGTGCTGCCGCTGTTGGAAACAGAGGTGGTGCAATCGGGTTGGATGACGCCGGACGCATTTCTTGCGGGCTATGGCGCGGCGCAGGCGGTGCCGGGGCCGCTGTTTACGATCGCAGCCTATCTGGGAGGGGGAGCATATGGGTTGGCAGGGGCAGTCATCGCGACCTTTGCAATATTCCTGCCGGGATTTTTGGTTTTGATCGGTGTTCTGCCGTTCTGGGACCGGTTCCGGTCTATGGCCCGGGCGCAGTCGCTGATGCAGGGCGCGAATGCTGCTGTCGTCGGTATTCTGGGGGCCGCGCTATATGCGCCGGTTTTCACCAACGCGATCAGCGACATGTCGGACTTTGCGCTGGCGCTCGTTTGTTTTGTGTTGCTGACAGCCTGGAAAGTGCCGCCCTGGGGTGTCGTGATTGTCGCGGCACTTGGCGGTGCCGGTCTGATGCTGATGCGCGGCTAGCGTCAGGTTCGTGTGATCCATCTGTTTAAACGGGGCATACCTGGGCGCGTGCAGGTCTCGCCCTGCACCAATTGCAGACAGCCTGTCGCATCTGTGATCCGCCAAACCGGTTCGGCTGACTTGTGCTGGCCCTGAAGGCATCCGATAGTCCCCGAATACCCGCAGAGCGACCCCGGGCGCGCGACAGGACGAGGACAGGAATTGAGTAAGACGTTAAAGATCGTCGTTTCGGGCTGCATCGCCATGGTCGCGCTACTGGCCGTCGTGTTCGTCGCGCGACCCGGCGGCGCAAGCGGGCAAGCCTATGCGGCACCGGGGACCGGCGCTGTAACAGCGGATGAATTCCGCCAGGTTTCATTTCAGATTGTCCCTGAAATCCTCGCGGTCGTTTACCGCGCCTTTGCGGAAACGGATGAATCGCAGATCTACGACAGCCTGTCAGAGGTCTCGGCGCGTGACGCGCTTGAAACGCTTTATCTTGAACGGGTGGGTGCGATGGCCGGCGGCGGTCTGGAGGCTGCGGACCAGGAATTGCACGCGATGGAACTGGAAGGTCTGACATCACGTCAGGACGGCGAGGCATTTGACATGAACGTCACATGGCGGGTGGTCGGCACGGTCGGTCACGCCACCCACCTCCATGTGCGTGGCAACACCTATTCCGCCAATCTGATGATCGAACCCGTGGATGGCGCCTGGCGCATGACCAGTTTCGAGCTGACCGACGTGGATCGCACCGATGCCGGTGAAATGGTGGCTGCGGAATGATTGCAATCAACGATCTCTCGTTTGCCTATCCGGACAGTGATTTCCGGCTGACCATCCCCAGCCTGGTGCTGGAGCCGGGCGAAAAGGTCGCTGTGGTCGGCCCCAGCGGGACTGGCAAGACGACGCTGCTGAACCTGATCGCTGGCATTACCGTGCCGCAATCTGGCACGGTGCGGCTGGGCGACGTCACCGTGTCGAACATGGGGGATGCCGCCCGCCGGAGCCTGCGGGCCGCCCGCATCGGTTTCGTGTTTCAGGATTTTGCGCTGCTGGAATATCTGACCGCACGGGAAAACATCCTGTTTCCCTACCGTATCGCGGCCGGTGCGAAAATCGATGACGCCGCGCGGACCCGTGCTGTTCAACTGGCGCAGTCATGCGGGCTGGACGGCAAGCTGGACCGCCGACCCGGCGCATTGAGCCAGGGCGAACAGCAGCGCGTCGCCCTGTGCCGGTCGCTGATCATGAAGCCGGACCTGGTGCTGGCGGACGAAGCGACGGGCAATCTGGATCCCGCGAATAAGGTTGCCATCCTTGACCTGCTGTTTGCGCGCACCTCCGAACAAGGTGCCACATTGCTGGCTGTGACCCATGATCACGAATTGCTGCCGCGGTTCGACCGCGTCATCGATTTTGCGACATTCCGCGATACAGGGGAACATGCCGCATGAACGCGTTTTTTCTGGCGATTTCCTATCTGCGGTTTCATTGGGCACGCTCGCTTGTCTTGATCGTGGTGACCGCGCTGATTCTGTCCGTGCCGATCATCAGTCAGGTGTTGCTGAACGGGTCGCAGACCGCATTGACCGAGAGGGCAGAGGCGACACCGCTGGTTTTGGGTAGTCGGGGCAGCCAGCTCGATCTGGCGATGAATGCGCTGTATTTTTCCGACGACCGCGCAAACCCTGTGACCATGGCGGATGCCGATGCAATCTGGGATTCGGGGCTGGGTCTGCCGATCCCGTTGAACACGGCATTTGAAACCAATGGCGCGCGGATCATCGGCACCTCGGTCGAATATTTCGAGTTCAGGGGCCTGAATGTCGCGCAAGGCCGCCAGATCGCCCTGCTGGGAGAGGCCGTTTTGGGTGCATCCGTGGCCGAACGTCTGGGGCTGGCCCCCGGCGACACGGTCGTGTCGGCCCCGCAGAACCTGTTCGATCTGGATGGTGTCTACCCGCTGGAGCTGAACATCGTGGGTGTTCTCGCACCGACCGGCACCCCCGATGACGAAGCCGTTTTTGTCGATATCAAGACGTCGTGGGTGATCGCCGGGATCGGACACGGCCACGACGGCGTGCTGGCCGAGGGAGCGACCTCTGGCGATATCGTCGCCAACGCCGCGATCGTCGAATTCAACCGCATTACCGACGACAATATCGACAGTTTTCATTTTCACGGCGATCCTGCGGATTATCCGGTGTCGGCGGTCGTGCTGGTTCCCAATGACGCCCGCGCCGCAACCATGCTGCGGGGGCGCTATCTGGATGCGGAAAATCCCGTTCAGATCATCGTCCCGCGTGACGTGATCGGCGAACTGGTCGGGCGCATTTTTCGGATCAAATCGCTGCTGGATGCGGTGACACTGATTGTCGGCGGCGCGGCCTTGGCGGCCGTGGGTCTGGCGATTTTCCTCAGCTACCGATTGCGCGCGCGCGAAATGCAGACCGCGTTCAAGATCGGTGCCCGCAAAAGCATGATCCTGCAATTTATCGGGGCCGAGACCATTCTAATTCTATGTATTGCGGGCGTCATCGCCATCGCACTGACGTTCGCCGTTCAGACAAACGGCAGCACCATCGTCGCCTGGTTGTTGGCGACCTGAAACCGAACAAGAAAACGGGAGTTTTGAGTAATGAAAAAGACATTCGCAGCGACAGTGGCGCTGACCGCACTCAGCGGGACGACGGCACTGGCGCACTACGGGATGATTATCCCGAACGATCCGATGATCAGCCAAGAGGACGGCCGGTCCGTGCAGCTGGAAATGTCGTTTTCGCACCCGTTCGAATTGTTGGGCATGGAACTGGTCGAACCCGTCTCCTTTACGGTGACCCATGCCGGTGAAACGACCGATCTGCTGGGTGATCTGACGGCAGCACAGATCATGGGTCAGCCCGGCTATACCCTTGATTATCCGCTGGAACGCCCCGGCACCTATGTCTTTGCGATGGAACCGCAGCCCTATTGGGAACCGGCCGAGGACAGCTATATCGTCCATTACACGAAAACCTACGTCAGTGCCTTCGATGATGACGAAGGCTGGGACACCGAACTGGGTCTGCGCACCGAAATCGTGCCACTCAGCAAACCCTTTGGCCTGTGGGAAGGCAACGTGTTCCAGGGCACCGTCATGCTGGAAGGTGAGCCCGTCCCTTATGCCGAGGTTGAGGTCGAATACTACAACGAAGACGGTGAGGCATCCGTCCCCAGCGAGTTGATGATCACGCAAACGGTCAAGGCCGACGCCAACGGTGTATTCACCTATGCGGCGCCGACGGACGGTTGGTGGGGCTTTGCCGCGCTGAACACCGCACCGGAAACCATGGCCTTTGAGGGCGAAGAGAAAGCCGTCGAACTGGGTGCCGTAATCTGGGTCGAATTCGAAGAATGGGACGACTGATGCGCCGTTTGTTCGCAGCACTGGCGGTGGTTGCTTTTGCAACCGCCGCACAGGCCCATAACCTGAACGTATTCGCATTCGTCGAGGACGGAACGGTCGTTGTCGAAACCAAGTTTTCGACCGGCAAGATCCCGGTATCCGGCGAGGTGCGCGTTCTGAACGCCGCATCAGAGGTAGTTCTGACATTGCCGTTGCAAGAAGACGGGACGGTCCGGTTTCCGTTGGATCCTGATGCCGCGTCGGGTGGACTGACCATCGAAGTCATGACCGGCGAAGGTCACGACGATTACTGGATACTGACGCCAGAAGACATCGCAAACGGATCCGAAAGCTGACCCTATGAACCTGACCCGTCGTGCCGCGCTGGCCTTGATCATATCGACCGCAGCCCTGCCTGTCGCAGCGCAGGATCGTCCGGTCGTCGCAACCGACAACTATCCGCTGGCCTATTTTGCGGAACGCCTTGGCGGGGAGGGCGTGGACGTGCTGTTCACGGTGCCCGGCGATGTTGATCCGTCGTTCTGGCGGCCGGGAATCGCGGATATCACCGCTATTCAGGCGGCGGATGTCATCGCGCTGAACGGGGCGGGTTTTTCCACCTGGCCGACCAAGGCCTCGCTGCCGCGATCACGCACCTTCGATACCACGGCCGGTCTGTCTGATCGTCTGATCCAGACCGATACGGTGACGCATTCGCACGGGGACGATGGCGAACATTCGCACGAGGCGACGGCAAACTATGTCTGGCTCGATTTCGAACTGGCGCAACAGCAGGCGGCGGCTATTGCCGAGGCGATGACGCGACAGATGCCGGACCTGGCCGAGACGATCACGTCCAGCCGTGACGGCCTGATGGGGGACCTGGCGGCGCTTGATGCACAAGGACGTGCAATCGGCGACATGGCGGATCTGCCGCCCGTCGTCACGTCACATCCCCGCTATCAATATCTTGGCGCGGCCTATGGGCTGGATATCTCGGCGCTGGAATGGGATGCGAACATGGACCCGACCCCGGATCAATGGGCAGCACTCGAGGCGCTCGTGGCGCAGACGGGCGCAAAGGTGTTCGTCTGGGAAGCAGAACCAAGCCCTGGCGCGCGTGCGCGCATGGCAGAGATCGGTCTGACGGATGTCGTATTCCCACCACTGGCCAATCGACCCGCCGCTGGCGATTTCGTGTCCGTCATGCAGGCGTCGCTGACGACACTGTCCGAGGCGTTTGACGCGCTTTGACCTGACAGGTCGGTCAGCCACGGTCGTTGATTGCGCCGGCCGTTCGGCGCAGTCCAAAGCCTGCGTTGACATTTGGTGACGACACCAAATTTTGCCGTAGCATCTCTGTGTCAAAGGCTTGTCACGGGGCGACGCGTGGCGATCACCTGACACTATGCCACAACCTTTGCGGGCGCGCTCAGCGTGAAAAATTGCCGCGCGGCCGCGAAATGGCTGCTGCATTAAAGAGTCGGTATCGGTCATTCATGCCGTTTGATTCACCTGCGAATGACTAAGAATTGTCGGAGGAAGTTTAGCTCTGCGTGCGACAGCCGGCGCGCCCTGAACATCAAGATCGTCGCCATCGCGACTGACCCAAATGGGTCGCATAGGATCACCCTCTTAATCGGCGCTCTTTTTGATGCAAATATGCTACGCAAGTAGTGGACAACGACCCGTCTCAAGCGAGGGGTGCTACGCTTAGACCTTTTACATTATGTCTCTTAATCAGTTTGGCGATAAAGCCGCTCGATTTCAGGTCTTCAACCACGTCACGCAGCCAAATTGCTGCCGCTACATTTTTTTGTGGCGTTCCGACAGCTTGCTGCACGGCGCTGAATTGGCCACTAAGAATGCGTGCGCCGGAAAGGCGTGCAACATCCGAGATCAGGCGCGGTCGCAAGCCGGCCAGCACATCCAGCCGCTGATCCACGAATACGTCAAATGATGCGTCAATCGTTTCAGTCCGCACAAGCTCGGCAAATTGCAAGTTGTTTTCAAGCCAAAGTCCGTATGCGGCACGATCTTTCACCGCGACGCGAACGCCGGGGCGGTCCACGTCGGCTATGATCTTTATTGGCGATCCGGCGGGGACCAGATAGGTCGCCTCGATTTCGCTATAGGCGGCAGTGAAGGTGATTGTCTCCGCGCGCTGCGGTTCTGCACCGATGTTCCCGATGTCCCACTCGTCGTGATCACTTGCGTCTGCCAGTGCGCCAGGAGAAGGATAGGTGACGAACTGCACGGCAACGCCCAGCCGGCGCGCAATTTCTGCAGCTACGTCCGGCGAGACCCCGACAGGGTCACCATTTTCTGCTTCGCCGGTCACCAACAGAAAGTT
Organism: Loktanella sp. 3ANDIMAR09; assembly: GCF_001420005.1. GTDB lineage: Bacteria > Pseudomonadota > Alphaproteobacteria > Rhodobacterales > Rhodobacteraceae > Loktanella. The sequence continues at coordinate 18,364 of NZ_LJAK01000008.1, forward strand.
GCTGAGATTAATGCCGGCCCGCAGAGTGCCAGTCGGTGCCAGCTCTGCCAACACGGCTGGATCGATGTCTGAATTGCTCATGAATTTAACTCTCTCTTGCGCGGAAGCCGCATTGTGACACTCAGGCCGCGTTCCTGCGATGTGACAGTCATTTCGCCACCAAAACTATCCGCGACGGCCATCGAAATCGGCAAACCGAGGCCTGTTCCTTCAGATTGGGATACCTGCCCAAAGCGGGCAATTGCGATGGAAACCTTTTCAGGCGCAATGCCAATACCGTCGTCACTGATCTTGATTCTGATTTCCGTGTCGGTCACGGTGGTTGCAGCGTGGATCACTGACAGGCTTTTGCCGCCGTGGGTCAGAGCGTTGTCAAAGAGGTTCAACAGACCCTCGCGCAACAGCACAGGGTCAGCCTGAACGGAGCCTTCCGTTTCCGAGCGATCAAAGACAAGTGATACACCTTGGCTGGTAGCGCGATCCGAAAGCGTCGCAATGATATCCTCGACGATCGGATTGATCGGAATGACGGGGAAATCGGAAACCTTCTTGGGCGTTTTGGCGCGCTCAAACGCCAGAAGGTTATTTGCTAATGCCGAAGCACGACGCGCAGCACCGATTAGAACGTCGGTGCGATCCTGGACATCTTGCATAGTCGCGGCAGACTGCACGGCTTCAGACATTGCAAGGACGCCTGCTATTGGATTTCGAAGTTGATGCGCTGCGTTTGAAATAAATTCGTCTTTCGTCCGAAAAGTCGCGCTCAGCTCTGATAGCAAACTGTTCAATGTACGAACAATGCCGCGAACCTCGGCGGGCACCGGACGCTGGATCGAATGCAATTCCTGCGGAGATCGCTGCGCGATCGCGTCTTGCAAATCCAGCAGAGGACGTAGGCCAAGCCTGACGCCGAACCAGACGATCAGGGCCAGCGCAGCGACAATGACGGCAATCATTCCGAACGTGCGGCTGGTGCTGTCACCTACGAAACGATCACGAATGGCTGTGTCCTGCCAGACAGTGAATGTGAAATCCCCTGTCAGCCCGTTGATCGACATCGCGTCGACAAAGCGAAGCACCCGAACAGGATTCCCGCGGTAGGTCGCATAGAAATAGGCCTGACGCTGCCCGTGCAGCGCTGCGGGATCATCCGGCACGGGCGGAGTTGCATAGCCGGTCACGTAGAAACCGTTTGGTGCATAGACGTGATAAAACACCGGACCGCCGGATGTGTCGCGCAACAAATCACGCGTGGACGTGCTAAGCGCATCGCCCCCTGACAGCGCCGTATCCCGTGAAATGGCGAGTGCCGTAGACAGCAATGATCTGTCGAACCGATCGTTGGCGCGGTCTTGTGCATCCCTGAACGCCAAATTCCCGAGGCCCAGCGAGATCAACATCAAAGGTGTCAGAATGATCAGGATCAGCCGCGTGCGCAGTGACATTGTCTTTCTCATGGGGTGCTGGCTTGCATACTGTACCCCAATCCGCGTTGCATCTTGATCTCGATATTAAAGGGTTTCAGTCGCCCGCGCAGTCTTGAAACATAGACCTCGACAACCTGTTCATCCACGTCCGCCCCTGTCCCGTAAACCTTGTCCAAGAGGATCTGTTTGGACACCGTCCTTGTCTGCGCCATGAGTAGGGCTTCGAACATCGCGACTTCACGCCGTGGAAGCTCCAGCGGCCCCTGCGGCCCGATGATCTGTCGTGCCTGGGTGTCGAACCGGAGTTCGCCCAAGGCAAGCGTCTGAACAGGCGCAGAAGCGCCGCGCCGTAGCAACGCCCGCAGGCGCGCACGCAGCTCGGACATCTCGAAGGGTTTGGCCAGATAGTCGTCAGCCCCAGCGTCCAATCCCTCGACCTTGTCACCCAGCGCGGACCGGGCCGTCAGCATCAGAACCGGGCGCATGTCGCCGCGTCTGCGCATTTCGCGCAACACGTCCATGCCGCTTTGCCCCGGCAGGTTTACGTCGAGGATCACGATGTCAGCGTCGTCGTCACACAGAAATTGCGCGGCCTCGCAACCGTCAAAGATAAGATCGACGGCATGCCCTTCATCCCGCAACACATAAGCGATCCCATTTGCGACCGCTTCGTTGTCTTCGACGATGACAATGCGCATGTGGTGTGCCTCTCATAAAAATGCCCGATGCAAGGTTCGCGCAAGTTTGGCGACCTAGCATTAACTGATCAAGCAGGCTGGGAGGGCTGTGCTGATTCTAAAACGTCGCCCTGAGTAGTCAGGGCAAACTGTCTGGGAGGACAATATGACACTTATCTCATTTATGCGCGCGGGCGCAATTGGTGCGGCTGCGTTGGGCGCAACGACGGCTCTGGCCGATGCGCACCGTTTGGATCTGTCCGGCGAAACCGTGGAATGGATCATTCCGTTTTCCGAAACCGGCGGCTCTGCGCGTTGGGCAAACTTTTACGCCCCCCTGCTGAGCGAAGCTCTGCCTGGTAACCCGACGGTTGTGGTCAAGTTCATGCCTGGTGCAGGTTCGACGACAGGCGCAAACCATTTTCAGGGCCTGAGCTACGAAGACGGCACAACGCTATTCGGGTCGTCGGGTTCGACACAGTTCCCGTATCTTTTGGGTGATCCGCGGGTCCGCTACGAATATGGCGATTGGCCAGTTGTGCTGGCATCAGGCACCGGCGGCGTCGCCTATCTGCCGCCAGCCATGGCCGAAGCCTATGCGGCTGATCCAACAGCTCTGAACGACGAAAACTTTATCTATGGCGCTCAATCAGCGACTGGCCTTGATCTTGTGCCGTTGCTGGCATGGGAAATGCTTGGCCTGAACGTCGAACCTGTGTTCGGGATCGAAGGTCGCGGTGATGGTCGCCTGATGTTCGAGCGTGGCGAAGCCAATATCGACTATCAGACATCGTCGTCCTATCTGTCTGGCGTCGCTCCGCTGGTCGAGGCCGGAACAGCAACACCTTGGTTCAGCTTTGGTGCGCTTGATGGCGACGGCAATATCGTTCGCGATCCGACATTCCCCGACATGCCAAGCTTTAAGGAAGTCTGCGAAGCCAGTCCCGTTTGTGAAACGAGCGGCACGACATGGGACGCCTGGAAAGCCTTCTTCGTGGCGGGTTTCCCGGCACAAAAGATGGTCTTTCTCGCCAACGGCGCACCTGAAGAGGCTGTCGCGACGTTCACCGAGGCTTTTGCATCGATCAAGGATCGCCCCGACTACGCTGAAATCTCAGAGGCCGCCCTCGGCCTTTACCCGCAGCTGACGGGTGCAGGCGCAGAGCGCGCCAAATCGGACGCAACGAGCGTTCCGGACGAAGCCCGCGCGTTCGTGCGTGAATGGCTTCAGGACAGCTACGGCATCGTTCTCGAGTAACGGCGCCGATGACTGGAACCTCGCCCCGTCTATGGGGCGAGGCTCTCTTTTATCTTAACATTGGGGAGTCCGATGGACGTTTTGGCAACAGCGCTACCCGCGCTCGGCGACGCTTTTGGCATGATACTGCAACCTCATGTCATGGGGTATCTGGTGTTGGGGGTTCTGATGGGCCTGTGCATCGGGGTCTTTCCTGGGCTTGGCGGTATCGCGGGGCTTTCCCTCCTTCTTCCCTTCATGTTCGGAATGGAGCCGCTGACAGGTCTGGCCCTGATGGTCGGCATGGTCGCGGTGGTTCCGACATCGGATACGTTTTCATCCGTCCTCATGGGTATTCCCGGATCCTCGGCGTCGCAGGCCACGGTGCTCGACGGGTTCCCTATGGCCAAGAGAGGTCAGGCCGCGCGCGCGTTGTCGGCCGCATTTGCATCGTCACTCTTTGGCGGTCTGCTGGGCGCTGCGTTCCTGTCGGTCTTTATCCTGATCGCCCGTCCGATCGTTCTTTTGTTTCAGACACCCGAACTGTTGATGATTACAATTTTCGGTTTGTCGATGGTCGGTATCCTCGCGGGCCGTGTCGCGATCAAGGGGATCGCCGCCGCCGGTCTGGGTCTGCTGATCGGGACAATTGGCCAGGGGTCCAGCGCGGGTGCCTTGCGCATGTCGACATTCGATATGCCCTATCTGATGGACGGCCTGAAACTCGTCATTGTTGGCCTCAGCATATTTGCGATTCCCGAAATCGTGGCCTTGCTGCGCCAGGACAAAGCCATTTCAGACCGCAGAACGATCGGCGGAGGCTGGTTGCTGGGCATCAAGGACTGGTGGACCAACATCTGGTTGTCCGCACGCTGTTCACTGATCGGCGTCATGGTTGGCGTTATCCCCGGCCTTGGCGGCTCGGTGGTGGACTGGATCGCCTACGGCCACACGGTCCAGACAGCAAAAGACAAATCCCAGTTCGGTAACGGCGACGTGCGCGGCGTGATCGGGCCTGAAAGTTCCAACAACGCCAAGGAGGGTGGGGGGCTTGTTCCCACCTTGTTGTTCGGCATCCCCGGGTCGGGTTCCATGGCGATCTTCATTTCGGGAATTGCCCTGCTGGGCACCGGAAACATCGAAGTCGGACCTTCGATGCTGAAAAACAACCTCGATTTCACCTATGCGATTGTCTGGCTTTTGGCGCTGGCAAATGTCGTAGGCACCCTGGTATGCATCGCGGCCTCGGGTGGTATTGCCAGACTGACCAACATCCGTTTCGCTCTCTTGGCGCCGTTCCTGTTCATGATCATCGCCTTCGCGGCATTCCAGTCGCGCCAGTCCATCATGGACCTCGTCGCGCTGTTCGGCATCGGTTTTCTTGGGATCATGCTCCGCCGCTTCGACTGGTCGCGCCCAGCCTTTTTGATCGGTTTCGTGCTGGCCTCGCCCGCGGAACGCTACACAAACCAGGCCTACCAGATCGCAGCATCGCGGTTCCGCCGCAGCTTTGAGGATGGCATCGACTATATCTTTAGCCCGATCGTCATTGTGCTGATCATCATCACAATCATCTCCGTCTATGTCGGCCTGAAAAACGCCAAAAACATCATGGCCGAGGGCGATGTGAACGCAGGTTCCAAGCGCGCGCCATTGCTCTTCCTCCTGGTCATCACGGCCTACGTGGCTTTCGCCTACGTCAATGCGTCGCTGATCCCCGACTATGCGCGGATGGACCGGGTTTTCCCTGTATTTGTCGCCACCGTGACACTTGTGTGCCTTGCAATCCTTTTGGTTCAGATGCGGTTCCTTCCCGACACACATTCGCTGTTCGCCGACCGCGAAGCCCAGGATGCGGACATCAACACCCACGGGCTGTGGTCAACCCTGGCATGGTTTGGCGGGCTTCTCTTGGGAACGGCAATCGTCGGGTTCATCCTTGCGCTTGCGGTCTTTCTTGTGGGGTTCATCAGGTATCGCGCCCAGAAAAGCTGGGTGTATGCCGTCGCCTATGGCGCCGCGGGTATCGTCTTCATCTGCGCAATGGCGTGGTCTTTGAACCGCGATTTCCCGCCCGGGCTTTTGCAGCAGTTCGTGCGACTTCCTTGGCCCCTGGCGTAGGTGACAACATGACCCAGACAGCAATCCCATTCCTGTTCATGCGCGGCGGTACATCCCGAGGGCCATATTTCAATCGCGCGGACCTGCCCGACGATCGCGACACGCTCGCGCAGGTCCTGGTTGCGGCAGTCGGCTCGGGCCATCCTCTCAATATCGACGGGATCGGCGGCGGCAATGCCGTCACGACCAAGGTCGCGATGCTGTCGCTGTCTGACGACGACTGGGCTGATATCGACTATTTCTTTGCACAGGTCAGCGTCGAAGACGGCACGGTCGATTTCAAACCCACTTGCGGCAATATCCTGAGCGGGGTCGGTCCGGCCGCCATCGAAATGGGATTGGTCAAGGCCACGGGCACCAAGACCCGCGTGAAAATTCTGGCCACCAACACCGGCGCGCGGGTTGTCGCCAACGTTCAGACCGCGCCGGACGGCGTTGTCTATGACGGTCGCGCCCAAATTGACGGTGTTCCCGGAACAGCGGCCCCCGTGGGCTTGCAATTCATGGATACGGTCGGCGGCGCGACGGGGGCCTTCCTGCCCACGGGCAACCTGATCGACACCTTCGAAGGTGTCGACGTGACCTGCATGGATGTCGCAATGCCTATGGCGATCGCCCGCGCTGATGCCTTTGGGTTGACGGGCTACGAGACCGTCGCCGAATTGAATGAGAACCGCGATTTTTTCGCCCGGATGGAGGCTGTCCGCATCCAGGCGGGTGAGGCGATGGGCATCAAGGACGTCGCAGCATCCGTGACACCCAAATTCGGTTTGCTGGCCCCCGCCCGTGACGGCGGTACGGTCGCTGCGCGGTATTTCATGCCCTGGACCGCGCATCCGACCATGGCTGTCACGGGCGCGCAATGTCTCGCGTCCTGCGTGCTGACACCTGGCACTGTCGCCCAGGGGCTTGCGGCAATTCCGAACGAATCTCCCGCGCCGATCACTTTGGAACATGCCTCCGGCATGATCGACGTGTTGGTTGACTATGCTTTGAACAATGACGGGATCACCTTGAATTCTGCGGGCCTCGTGCGGACGGCCCGATTGCTTGCGCGGGGCGAGGTGATGGTGCCGAGACGCATTTGGGAAGGTTGAGATGAAAGTCCATATCCTTGACGATTGGTTTGACACCCTGCGCACCCTGCCGTGCTTTGCCAAACTGGACAGCCATCAAGTGACGGTGTGGACAGACCACGAACCCGATCCGGTTCAGCTTGCCCAGCGGGTGCAGGATGCCGAATGTCTGGTTCTGTTCCGCGAACGCACGCGGATCGGTGCAGACCTGCTTGCACGGTTGCCAAAGCTAAAACTGATCAGCCAGAGGTCGGTCTATCCGCATGTGGATGTGGAGGCCTGCACCGAGAATGGCGTCCTGCTTTGTTCGAACATGGGCAGTGAGACACCGTCTTATGCGGCGGCGGAGATGACGCTGGCGTTGATCCTTGCCAGCTATCGCCAGATCCCGCAGCAGGCAGTATCGCTGCGGGCCGGGACATGGCAGATGGGCGTGGGACGGACGCTGCGTGGCCGCACGCTGGGTCTTTATGGCTATGGGCGAATAGCGCGGGTCGTTGCGCAATATGCCAAGGCCATGGGCGTCAACGTGCAATGGTGGGGGTCAGAGGCCGGCCGCGCGCTGGCGGCGGCCGATGGCGAAATCGTTGCGGCATCTCGTGAGGCATTTTTTGCCACCTCGGATGTGGTCAGTGTGCATGTTCGCCTGAAACCGGAAACCAGGGGGCTGATAACAGCCGATGATCTGGCGGCCATGCCGGCCCGGTCCCTGTTTGTGAACACCTCACGCTCCGGGCTTGTGGTGCCGGGTGCGCTCGAGGCTGAAATTGCAAAGGGTCGCATCTTTGCGGCCCTGGATGTGTTCGACACCGAACCGATGCGCGACCCGGACCATATCCTTGCGACCCACCCCAACGTGTTAGCCACGCCGCACATCGGATATGTCACCGAAGACGAGTTCAACATGCAGTTCAACGACATTTTCGATCAGATCAACGCTTATGCAGCCGGCGCGCCGATACACATGATCAATCCGTCGATCTGGATCTGAATAATCGCGCCGCGAGCGGTGCGCCAAGAATGACCACGAAAATTCGCAAGACGTGATGTGCGATCACAAAGGCCATGTCTGCCCCGACAATGAGCGCCAGAACCGTCATTTCCGCCTGACCGCCGGGCGCAAAGGCCAGAAGCGTTTCCATGGGCGGTGCCAGGTCCATCAAATAGATTGCCTCGGCGAAGATCACTGTCAGCACCAGAAGGATCACACACAAACCAAGGGCTGCGGTAACATCGCGGCGCACTTCTGGCATCGTCACGCCAACGTATTTGGTTCCGACAGTCATCCCGATGAAAAACTGGGCCATCCAGATTGCTTCGGCAGGAGGGCGGTGTTGCAAAATACCCAGCAGAGATAGGATTGCGGCAACGATCAGGGGGCCGAGAATGGACGCCCCGAACATGCCCACGGCCTTGGCACCGCGCCAACCGACCAGGCCGCAAAGAGCCATCAGCAAAAGTTGGGATGGCGCGATCGACGCCGCGGGCGCGCCGGGCGGGTTGGACAAGTCAGCATCCCACACACCCTGCAAGATGAAGGGCAGCGCCACGACAATCACCATGACCCGCGTGGCATGGATCAGCGACAGCGCACGCACGTCACCTCCTGCCTCTTCTCCAAAGGCCAACATGTCCTGCAAGCCCCCCGGCATCGCCGAATAATAGCTGGTCGCGAAATCAAATCCCCAGATTTTCTGGAAATAGGGCACGCCAATTAAACCAATACTGGCGATCATCAGGGGGATCATGAGCAACGTCGGCCACATTGCGCCCATCGAACCGAGCAAGGCGACCGTAAAGGTCGCGCCGACCGCGACCCCGAGGATGGACCGCATCGCATCATTGACCAGTTTGTTTCCCTTGAGCGGCACCCCTGCGAGAGCGGCAACCAGGCAGGCAAAGATCGGCCCGAGCAGCCACGGCAACGGCAGGTTCAACAGCTGGAAAACCACGACACCCGTACCCGCCACTGCATAGGTCAGGCCAAGACGTTTCATCCTCGCATGACCGACAAGCGGTGTCGCAGCGACGTTTGCAAATGCGCCTCGGCTGATGCACCTGCCGCCTCTGCATCCCCATTGCGGATTGCATCGATGATGTCCTTATGTTGGCGGCACACGACCGTGATCCGCGCCTCATCGGCCAGCGTTGTCGGGCCCAACAACATAAGGGCGTTGTTCAATGCACGCGCGGATTCCAATAGAAACCGGTTGCGCGTGGCAAGGTAGATGCAGCGATGAAACTGTTGGTTGATCGACGCCGCCTGGGCCGGATCAGCCACGGCATTGGCAATTGCCTCGTTCAATTCTTCCAACTCGTCAATTTCGGCGGCTATCGCATGTTTCGCGGCCATTTCGGCTGCCGTGCGTTCCAGCACCAGACGCATTTCATACAGCTCGACTACCTCGGTATGGTTGAGCGCGCGTACGACCGCTCCCAGGCGCGGGCGATGTTCAACAATACCGTCAGATTCGAGCTTGCGCAGGGCTTCACGGACCGGGGTGCGAGACAACGCCAATCGTGTTGCGACATCCTCCTCGCGCAAACGGTCACCGGGTTGAAATACACCGCCGCGGATGGCCTCGAGCAGGGTCGCATAGGCCACCTCGCCTTGGGACATTTCGGATTTGTCGGGTGTCTGCATATTCAGGCTTTCAAAATTGTATCCGCTTGGATACAATATGGTGGTAGCCAAGGAAGCGCATCATGTCAAAGAAGAAAATCATAGTCGTCGGATCAGGAAACGCCGCCCTCTGCGCCGGGATCGCCGCATTGGAACAGGGCGCGGACGTTTTGATGCTGGAAAAGGCGGATGAGGCGCTGGCGGGCGGCAACACGAAATACACCGCAGGCGCAATGCGGTTTCCGTATGACAGTGGCGAAGACCTCATCCCGCTGTTGCGCAACCCGGATGATCCGCGACTGCCCGACACCGATTTCGGCAGCTACACGCAGGCCAAAATGACCGAAGACCTGCTCGGGTTTAACGACGGTCGCCCCCTGTCGCCCGAACAGACGAACTTGGTCACCAAGGGGCTTGAGACGATGCAATGGCTGTCAGGCCACGGCGTCACGTTTGAGCCAATTTACAGCCGCCAGAGTTTTGAAAAAGACGGCAAGTATGTGTTTTGGGGTGGTCTGACACTGGCGGCCGAAAACGAAGGCGTCGGTCTTTGGGAAATGGAAATGACCGCCTTTCAAAACCTTGGCGGCACTGTGCGGTATGAAAGTGGCGTCACCAGTTTGATCATGGAAGACGACATTATCAGCGGCGTCATGGTTGGCGAAGAGGCGATCCGCGCCGATGCCGTGATCCTTGCCTGCGGCGGGTTCGAAGCAAACGGCGACATGCGCACACAATACATCGGACCGAATTGGTCCAAGGCAAAGGTTCGCGGCACGCCGCACAACACCGGCGACGGACACAAGATGGCATTTGGCGTTGGTGCGGCTGAATACGGGCTCTATGAGGGGTGCCACGCCACACCGATGGATCTGCATATGGCTGATTTCGGCGGCCTCCACTTGCCGCCGGGCGAGCGAAAGAATTACCGAAAGATCAGCTATTTCCTTGGCGTGATGTTAAACGCGAACGGCGAGCGGTTCGTGGATGAGGGCGAAAACTTTCGCAACTATACCTACGCGCAATTCGGGCGTGCCGTGCTGGAGCAACCAAACCACTTGGCGTGGCAGGTGTTTGACGCAAAAGTCGACGATCTTCTTTATGCGGAATACCGCTTTCATGATGCTCATTTCGTCGAGGCTGATACGCTTGACGCGCTTTGTGGCAAACTCGACGGCGTTGATCCGACAGGCGCAAAGGCGACGCTGGATGCCTTCAACGATGCCGTAGATGAAGGCACCCCTTTTGACCCTACGGCACTGGACGGCAAAGCCACGCGCGGCCTGCCTTTGCCCAAATCAAACTGGGCGCAGCGCCTCGATACTCCACCGTTTCGTGCCTATCCGGTCACGGGCGGGATCACGTTCACTTATGGCGGTGTTCAGGTCGCCGAAAACGGTGGTGTCCTGCGCGCTGACGGAACTGTCATCCCCAATCTGTTTGCCTGTGGTGAAATGGTTGGCGGCGTGTTTTACAACGGCTATCCCGGCGGCTCGGGGCTGACCTCTGGGGCAGTCTTCGGACGGCGCGCAGGCCGCGGTGCATCAATGGCTTAGGTGCAATTGCAAAAGTCGGATTCCTCCTGCGTCCTGTTTGTTACGCTTGGGCAGAACTAAATGGCAGTTTGTTGATGCGCGACTTTAGACCCTGTAAATGGCTGGTTTGGTGAGATCGCCCGCGCTGCAAAAAGCGCACTGTCGCACATTAAAGGAAATGCTGCGTCAGCATTGGCCGCATCTGCATAAGTCCACTTTGTCCCGCCTTGCGGTCATCTGACATCCTGGAATGCAGCAATCCCGACCAAGGTCCGCTATGCGGACTGCGGACGCAGCATTGCGACGGTGAGGCGAAGGGCAGGTTTGGGCCGAGACCGACGCTCTTGCACAGAGGGGGGAGGCCACCATCTGTCATGCGCCAATTGGTGCGGAAAACGATTTGAGTTCGACGGGCTACTATATTTGTCAGTTTGACTGAGAAGCACCGCCTTGCTGGAACTGCGGCGATGCTTCTCGGCTTGATTACCCCCACGGGGTGACGAGGTACTTCTCACCGGTGCGCATCGTGCGGTAGTCCATGACGGCCTCCTTCGTCAGCATCTCGTCGAGTGTGACGTGCGCCTTGTAATGGCTGGCGAAGGTCGTTGTGAGGTTGTCGCGCACACGTTGGCGCATACGCCCCATTGTCTCTTGCCCGGCCGATTGAAGGAAGGGGAACAGCAGCCAACCCGACAAGGTCCAGCCGAAGCCGTAGCTTGGCGTCAGCACAGTCGCGCCGGTGTCGAGGCGGCCGTAGATGAACATGCGTTTCTGCTGGTTCGAGCCGTAGCGAGAATATTCGCTCATCCGTTCGACCGCGACACGCTCCATGGCCCTGAACGCTGTATCGACGAGCTTTCCACCGCCCACGGGATCGAACCCGTAGAAGGCACCCGTGTCGCGGATGCCGGCGATCAGCTGGTCCATGAAGTCGTCGTCGGAGGAATTGGCCACGTGCTTTGCGCCAATATCCTTCAGCAGGTCGACCTGTTCGTCCTTGCGGACGATGTTCACGAGGCCGATTCCGTCCTCCTGGCAGATCCGGGTCAGCATCTGGCCAAGGTTGGAGGCACCGACAGTGTGCAGTATGGCGTTCTGCCCGTCCGCCTTGGCGTTCTCGACAAAGCCCAGTGCGGTCATCGGGTTGACGAAAGCGCTCGCCCCTTCTTCCGCCGAATGTTCGCCCAGAGGCAGGCACATTCCGGCATCGGCGATGCAATACTGGCTATAGGCATTGCCCGGAACACATGAGACGCGCTGCCCCATCAGGGCTTGCGCTGCGTCGCTGTCGCCGGCGGCGATCACCGTGCCAGCGCCCTCATTGCCGGCAGGCAGCTTCAAGCCATGACGGGCCTTCGACGCCGCGTTGACGTTCTCCGGCATTTTCGCGACGAACTTGCCGGGCGTGTACGTTGCATTCTCCATGTCCGCGCCACCGACGAGGATCGCAAGGTCGGACGGGTTGATCGGGGCGGCTTCCATGCGCACCAGCACCTGGTTGCCGGTCGGTTCGTCGAAGGTCACGTCCTCCAGCGCGACAGTCAACGTTCCGTCCGCCTCCAGCGTGGTGAAGAGTTGTTTTCCGGTCGTGGCCATGGCGGGGTCCTTTGCTTGATCCGTTTAGGGTATAACTAAGCCAAGTGGTTCAAATGTCATGGAGCACGGTCAGAGCGTCACGTGAGGTCAGGGAGAGGTTCGCGTGGCGGAAGGTCGAATTGGCGCGATCGGAAAACAGGGCCGCCTGCGTCAAGATTAGCGCGCCTGCTGCGCGCGCAACGCGTCGATCGTCAGCGGTTCCCGGATTTCGTCGACGCCGGGGGTGAAGCGCCCCTCGCGCCTGTCCGGGCTGATCCGGATCGCAGGGGCAGGTTCGAGCGATCGTGTCGGAACCTGCTGCGGCATCACCGCGACCGGGGATGTGGCGGGGGTGGCGGGTGTCGGGGTCACGGTTTCGGTCAGGACTTCACGCGCCGCGACAGGGGGCGGTGCTTCTCTGCGGCTGACGAGCGTCTTTGCAAGATCGGCATAGACCTGCGCGCGCAGGTCCCGACAATCCTGTTCGGCGCCCAGGGCCGCGAGCCGTGCGTGAAGGTATGCCTCGATGATCTGATATTCGTGCTCGCGCGACGCAGCCTTGACGCCGGTGGCGTTCTCGAAGTCGCGGATCACGCGCCGGCGCTGATCCTGGTCGCGCAATCCGCGGACATCGTTCGCATAAAGGGTCACGGCACCCTGCACTTCGTCCGCGGTCCACGACGGATTGATCCGCGCCGGTTCGAGCGCGGACGCGATGCCGTCTTCGGCCTATGCCCGCAGGACCGCACGCTGCACGCGATGGGTTGCGTGGGGCGCGTTCTTCCGCCCGGACATCCGTTCAATCCGCAACGCGCGGCGGAGGTCGTCGATGATCACCTGCATCCGCGTCTGGATGTAGGATGCGATCAGCTCTTCCGTCAGCGGGTCGATCAGGAAGGAGAAGGCGTTCAGCATGGCGTCGAACTCTGTCGTCAGTGTTCTGGACCAGGTATGCGCCGCTTTTTCATCTGTCGTCCTCAAGGCGACCTGAACGGGGTGGATAGATGTAGATAACCCTGAGACGCGGCGCCAGAAGTGGAAATGGCGGCGCGGCCGGTAGAGGTGAGTAGGCTGTGGCATGTTGCCCTCCTGAAGAGGTACCCGAACCTGCCATGTTCAACCTGCGCGATGCCTGTGTGACACCTGAGTGGAACATCGGCGGGTTGAGCTGCAAAAAACATCGAAGTTAAACTCCGAAAATGAGCCTTTCCAAAACCTTGAGGAGGAATTGGCTCCGACGGTAGGGATCGGAGGTAAAATTTACCCGATTTAGTAGGTGTCTGAAAAGTAACGGTTTTTATGGTTGGTCTTGGTGCCCTGAGTGTCCTTTGTGAAACCTGTGTGCAACCGAAGTGCAACCGGCTGGTCGGGAGATGATGGCATTGTCGGGTCATCTTGTCATCAGACTTCGCGGATTTGAATTCCGCGGTCAGTAGTCATCCATCTCCCGCAGGCGCCATATTGCTCGTTGGGATCGTGGGCAGCCGGTCGCACGACAGACAACGCAGAAGTTCCTGTATTTGCTAGCACTAGCTTTGCTGGTGGATCGAGCCAAGATGGGCTCGGTCAAATTTGACGACTGCCAGCTCGGGGTCTATGGCCTGATACCTTCTCGGTTTGGCGCTGAAACGGCTTGAGCCACTGGCGTGGTTTCGTGCGATATCGATATCGATATTGATATCGAGATACGCATTATCGAGAAGGCTGCCGGAGCGCCTCGTGAAAGTGCGGGCGCGGGAGGTGGGTCTGATATCGATATCGATATCGCTCCAGGTCAGTTTCTCATTTACACCCTCGTGCGTTTCCTAGCCGCGACGCGAAAGGAGCGTCCATCGCCGGATAGCGTGCCTAGCCTTCCATCCAGAAGAAGTGCCAGGATTTCGGCAAGGACAACCTCATGCCAGAGGCTGCGACACTGGAAAGTAGGAGGTCTGATTCGCTGGATGCTGTAAGTCCAGAGTTCAGCGATCTTGTAACCATGACAGCGAAGAGGAAACACAGGCTCGTCGAAAAGCCTTGGCTGAGGACCTGTCAAACTGTTTTCTACGTCGCACCGGTTTTCTTTCATCAACTTCGCAAAAGAAACGATCCCGCCGTACCTGGTCAAATCCTTGGTTTATGACGAAGGTATAGGACCTGACCTGACGGAGAGCGATATTGCCCGACTACTATGACCAACAGGCGACAACGTTCATCGCGACCACGCGCGATGTCGACATGTCGCATGCAAGGCAACGGTTCTTATCGGTTGTACCTCCGCGGGCGGATGGTGCAACACGTATACTTGACGCTGGGTCGGGGGCAGGGCGCGACGCGTTGTCTTTCCGCGTCCTGGGCTACGATGTGGAGGCTTTCGATGCATCGTCTGCGATGGTTGCTGCCACGCAATCTCATGCGTCGGTCCCGGCACGACAGATGAGGTTCGAAGATTTTGCATGGAAGCATCCGTTTGAGGGGATCTGGGCATGCGCGTCTTTGCTGCATGTGTCTGAGGCTGACTTGCCAAAGGTCATCGCCCGCCTTGCCGCCCATCTTGTTACAGGCGGCGCGCTTTATACGTCCTTCAAACGCGGTACTGGCGAGCGGGTGAAAGACGGACGCCGGTTTACTGACATGACGACAAAAACTCTAGGAGCATTTCTCGAAGAATGCGGCGAGTTCAGCCAACCTGACGTTTGGGAAAGCGACGATTGTCGCCCGGGTCGCGCGGCGGAAGTGTGGGTAAATGCAGTGGTGAAAAAGGCGTGACCGGCGGATCGGGCGTCCCTGCTGCGGTGGCAAGCACTCCTGCCTGCACTGTTTGCGATGCCGCCGCCAGCGCCATCGTGGAATGTGACGCCGAGACCATCTTAATCCGCCACGGCGCGGGTCTCGCCCTCGCACCCCGTCGTCACTTGGCGCGCTGGCGGGACCTTTCCTCCGCAGAGCAAGCGGCCCTCGCCGCCAGGATTGGAGCGGCGCAAGCCCTCCTCGAGACCGAGGGCACGACCGCGCGGGTGACGCTTGTCGAGACTGGTGGCCATGTCCACCTGCGCCTCGATCCACCATTGGCGGCACCCGGCCTCTTGCCGGGCATGCCGCACGACCGGCCGCTGATCTCGGGCGGCGAAGATGCGCTCCATGCTCATTTGCGCCCCTTGATCGACCGGGCGCGTGCCGTTGATCTGTCGGTGTCCTTTCTGATGACCTCCGGCGTGCGTCTGGTCCTGCCGCATCTGCGCGACCTGCTGGATCGGGGAGGCGAGCTGCGGCTGTTGACTGGCGACTATCTGGGCGTGACGGAACCGGCGGCGCTACGACTGATTGCCGACCTTGAGGGCGCACGCAGACTGCATGTGTTTCAGGCTGCGCAGATCCCGTTTCACCCCAAGGCCTGGATGTTCACATTTGCGGGCGACGGCGGAGCGCTGATCGTCGGATCGTCGAACCTATCCCGGTCGGCGCTGACAGACGGCATCGAATGGAACCTACGTCATGTCGATCCGGTCGATCCTGCGCCGCTTCTGGCCGCCCGCGAGGCCTTCGAGGCGCTGCTCGCCCGGCCCGAGGTCACAGAGCTGACGCCCGCCTGGATCGACGCTTACGAGGCGCGTCGCATCGCACCCCTGCCCACGGCCAGCGGCGCACCGGTGGAAGCCCCGGAAACCGCTCCCACCCCGCATGAAGTTCAGGCGGAGGCGCTGGCGGCCCTGCGCGCGACCCGGGCGAAGGGTTATGGTGCCGGGCTTGTGGTTTTGGCCACGGGCCTTGGCAAGACATTCCTCGCGGCCTTCGACAGCGCGGATGCGGCCCGCGTCCTGTTCGTCGCGCATCGCGAGGAAATCCTGACCCAAGCCATGGCCGCCTTCCGCGCTGTCCGGCCTCGCGCCCGGCTTGGGCGCTACTCAGGTGAGGAAAAGGACGCCGAGGCTGACATCGTCTTCGCCTCTGTCCAGACTCTCGCGCGAAATGCGCATCTGACCCGGTTCGATCCGCGGGCGTTCGATTACATCGTCGTCGACGAATTTCACCATGCGGCCGCTGCCACCTATCGGCAGATCATCGACCATTTCCAGCCCGGTTTCCTGCTGGGCCTGACCGCCACGCCCGACCGCTGTGACGGTGGCGACCTGTTGGGCCTGTGCGAGGAAAACCTCGTCTACGAGTGTGATCTGTGGTCGGGCATCGACCGAGGACTTCTGGCACCTTTCCACTATTTCGGCGTGCCCGACCCGGTCGAGTACTCCCAGATACCTTGGCGCAGTGGCCGTTTCGACGAGGCAGCCCTAACCGAAGCCGTCGCGACGCAAGCCCGTGCCGAAAACGCACTTGAGCAACTTGCCAAGCGCGGCGGCAAGAAGGCCATCGGCTTCTGCGTCTCACGCCGCCATGCCGATTTCATGGCCGATTTCGCACAGGCCCGCGGCCTGCGGGCCGTGGCTGTCCATTCAGGTGATACGTCTGCCCCGCGTGCCAGCGCGCTGACTGCGCTGGAGGATGGCGACCTCGACATCGTCTTTGCCGTCGACATGTTCAACGAGGGCGTCGATGTCCCCTCCATCGACACGGTGCTGATGCTGCGTCCGACCGAGAGTCCGGTCATCTGGCTGCAGCAACTGGGCCGGGGCCTGCGACGGTCGGCGGAGAAATCGCATCTGGCGGTGATCGACTATATCGGGAACCACCGGACTTTCCTGACCAAGTTCCGGACCTTGCTGAAAGTAGGCGCGGGCGACGGTGCGCTGCGGCTGGCACTCGAGCGGCTGACCGACCATCTGATCCAGTTCCCGGCAGGATGCGAGGTTACCTATGACCTCCAGGCGCTAGACATCCTGCGATCCCTGATCCGCCAACCGCGCGATGGCGAGGAATTGGCCGCCTTCTACCGTGATTTCCGTGATCGTCACGGCTCCCGGCCGACAGCCTCCGAGGTGCAGCACGCCGGCTTCAACCCTGGCCGCACGGGCCATGCCGGCTGGCTCGGGTTCGTCGATGACATGGGCGACATGTCTTCGACGCGACGCGAGGCATGGACCGCGCATCGAGCGCTTCTGGATGAGATCGAGACAACCCGCATGACCCGCAGCTACAAGATGCTGGTTTTGCGGGCGATGATTGAAGCGGGCACCTTTCCAGGCCGCATCGCGCTGGCCGACCTGGTCGAGCGCGTCGGCCGACTTGCCCGCCGCAATCCTCAGATCAAGGCGGACCTGAGCGTCGATCCGGATGACGCGGCTCGGCTGCGGACACTTCTGATGCAACAGCCGCTGAAAATCCTGTCCGAAACGGACTGGTTCAGGTTGGGGCCTGGCACATTCGAGACGACGTTTGCCGTGACCGAGAACGCGGCACTCGAGGCGCTTGCCTCGGAGCTCGTGGACTGGCGGCTTCTGCGATACTTGCAGACACGGGAGCTCACCTACGCGATGCCTGAGGGTAGCAGCGTGGCGGAGGCCGCCGAAGATGCGGCACCTGCTCCGGTCGCCCCGGCGAAGGGGCTGACCCTGTGGAACGAATACCAGCGTGACCAGATCGCACCGCATTTCGGTGCCGTGTTCAACACCGGCGCGTGGAACGCAGGTATCGTGGTGCTCAAGGGCGTCCGGTCAATGATCCTTCTAGTGACGATGGACAAGGGCAGCATGTCGGTCGGTGGCCACTACGCCGACCGGTTCGCCAGCCCCACGCGCTTTGTCTGGCAAACTCAGACCAGCACCCGCCGCGACGACCTGCGCGGTCGCATCATCTCGGGCGCAGAACCTGGCTGGACAGTTCACCTATTCCTGCGCAAGTCCAAATTGCGGGAAGGCCGCGCTGCACCGTTCCGCTATGCTGGATTGGTGCAGTTTGCGGGCTGGGAGGGCAACTCACCGATAACGGTGCAATGGGATATCGCCGAGCCGGCCCCTGTTCATTTGCGTGAATTGTATGGTATTCGGATGTGAATGACTGCGGTGAACTTGGGCGGAAACCGGAAGTTCGCTGCGGATGCGAGCCCATGATGCTGCGTTACAGTAAAGCGGACATTCTGAAATCTTGACTGGCAACCTAAGTTCACACAGCCGGAAGGCTGCTTCAATGTGCAGGACTACTTCATTGCCCTCACCGCGATAATCCAAAGCATCACGCAGAACGCCAATATAGCAAGCGAGGACGAAACAGCTCGCAGGGAGAAGATCTCTGCGGTTGCGCCGACAAGAAGTGCTCCGACGGCGGGCATGCCACGGAAGGTCATCGTATAGAGCGAAAGTGCCCGCCCTCGAACTTGCAAGACGAGCTGCGTTTGTCGGGCGACCTGTGTCGCTATCCCGTTGATCAGGACAGCTCCCGAGAGCAGCGCCATGGCGATCAGCGCGACGAAAAACCCGCCGGACCCAAGGAAAATAAGCTCGGAAAGAATTGCCAGCATGCCAAAGATCATGGCAACGACCGCGAAGGACCATTTCCGAAGCAGCCAAGAAACTGCCAGAGCACCTATCATCGCGCCGAACCCTTGCGCCGACGTGAGGAGCGAAAACGCCTGGGCATGATCGAGGCCGTCCGTGGCTAAACCATCGACAAATCCTGGAAGCAATTCGAATACTGGACGTATCAAGGCAGCGATCATCGCGAATTGGGCAAATGCGAGTGCGAGAGGCCGGTCGAAAGCCCGCAGAACATCGTGCCACCGGAACAGTCCATCGAACATCCTATCAGCGTGAGGCTCTTGGACATCTGGACCTGTCGCGGTTTGATGCCGCTCCTTTGATAGCATTTTCTGCGCCGAAGGAGACTGACTATGTGACTAAAACGGACGGACGAGTTCCGTCATAAAAAGGCCACCAAGTTCTTCGCGGGCCTAAAGCAATGAGATTCAGGTTCATCGAAGAACACAGAGCCAGCTTTCCAGTCAATCGCCTATGCGATGTCGTGGGTGTCAGCACACGCGGGCTACGCGCATTCCGCAGCAGTCTTGCCAGCCGCTGACAGCGGTCTGACTTGGTCACGCTTGCTCACATCAAGGAACAGTCGCGTCTCAGTCCGGCAGCTATGGTAGGCCACGGATGACGGAAGAGTTGAAGGAGATCGGCTTGGACGTGGGGCATCGCCGTGTTGGCCGTTTGATGCGTCAGAGCGGCATATCAGTGATGCGAACCCGCAAACACAAGGTGACGACGGACAGCGATCACAAGTTCAACATTGTGCCGAACTTGCTGGATCGTGACTTCGCGGCGGATGCACCCGACCAGAAGTGGGCAGGCGAAATCAGCTATGTGTGGACGCGTGAAGGAATGTCTGGTCATTTGTGCCTATGGGAAGACCTGATGCATCCAAGCATTGCCTGCACTTTTTCTGTTCGGTGCAGATCAACATGCGTGACAAGCCATAGCGGCGCGGTCCAGTCCTTGTTTGCCGGCAGTACGGGGTGGAAACCGCCACGGGACTCTGCCTCGTGGTCCAGGATAAAGCCCATTCCGATGCCCGCGGACATTGCTGCGATGTTGACCTCGATGTTGCGGGACGACAGCGCAATCATGTCAGGACGCGTGTGGTCGTTTATCCACGACCGGAACGGCAGACGGCCGCCTTCGACACTTGAAACGACAAATTGATGGCCCTCCATATCACGCGGGTCTTCCGGCAGGCCAAACCGGCGAATATAGCTCTCGTGTGCATAAAGGTTGAAACCGAAGCGCCCGAAGAAACTCGCAACATAGTCCGGATGGTCCGGCTTCGCCCCTGCGCGGAGGGCGATGTGCGCCTCGCCGTATTCAAGCCGGGCAAGGTCTTCGCTCGTGTCGATATGGACGAGGCAGTTGGGGTTCTGCGCTCTGAAGCGCGCGATTGCGCCCATCAACAGCCCGGCAAAAGGCGCAAGGATCGTCAGCTTGATCTCACCTGAAATCTCGGTTTTGGCACCGTTTGCACGGCCTGCCAGGTCGTCGATCAATTCTTCTGTCTTTTGCGCGACGCGCAGCACGTCTTCGCCCAGCTCTGTCAGCGCGTAGCCCCGCGCGTGGCGGATAAAGAGTCGTCCGCCCAGCTCCGCCTCAAGCAAGTCTATGTGACGGTTGACCGTCGCGCGGTGAAAGCCAAGCGCGCCAGCGGCAGCACTTACGGTTCCCAACTTGGCGACCTGGTATGCCGTTCGTAGCTCAGCCCATTTGTCCATTGTTCATATGCCTATTTTGCGCGCATCAAGTGCAGGATTCCCGCGCGTTGATCTCCATAGTGTACATAGCATTTAAGACGCCAAGACAAACATTATTCCTTGGAGCCATCCCATGACCTACTTTTCACTCGGCCTTCGTATCCTGCTGACCCTTGCATTCGTTGGCGCAGGCGGCGCCAAGCTCGCCGGTGTCGAGATGATGGTCGCAACCTTCGATCAAATCGGCTTTGGTCAGGGGTTTCGCTATTTCACCGGCGCTGTCGAGCTTGCTGGCGCGGCACTGCTCTGGCTGCCCCGTCGTCAGGTCATCGGTGCCGCCGCTCTAGGGGGCACAATGGTCGGTGCGGTGCTGACGCATTGGTTCATACTTGGCCCGCCAGCAGTTCCCGCGATCGTTCTTGGCCTGCTCTGTGCGACGGTTCTTTACATCCACCGCGCTCAAATTCCAGAAGTTCTGGGTCGTACCAACACCTCTCCATCCTGATCGGAAAGCGTCATGTCTGAACAATTAAATATCGTCGTCTTTGCCGCCAGCAACAGCACGCAGTCGATCAACAAAAGACTTGCCTTGCATGCCGTCAGCATTCTTCAGGATGAGTTCAAGTCCCAGGTGAAAATTAAGGCCTTGGACCTGAATGATTACGAAATGCCTATCTACAGCCCCGAGCGCGAGGCGCAGGGCATCCCGCAGCTTGCACAGAATTTCTACGCTGAGCTGGGGGCGGCTGACGGGGTGATTATCTCGCTCGCCGAACACAATGGCGCTTATACGGCCTCGTTCAAGAACATCTTAGACTGGTGCAGCCGCATCAAGATGAAGATTTTTCAAAATCGCCCCGTGATGCTGTTGGCCACATCCATTGGCGGACATGGAGGCCAGAATTTGCTTGCCGTGGCGATGAGAGACTTCCCGAAATTGGGCGCGAACATCACTTCCCACTTCAGCTTTGGTCCCTTCAAAGAACATTTTGATCGGCAAGCTGACCAGCTAATAACGCCGGAACTTGCGCTTGAGCTGCGCGAGGCCATTGCCGCATTCCACGACGCCGTGCCTGCAAACGCTTAAACTCCGAAAAGGATAATCTCATGTCTCAGTCCACAACCTCACTCCTCCTCAAAATAGCTGCTGGTCTTTGGTCAGTTTGGGGCCTCGTCCACATGCTGGCGGGCGTCCTCACTATCTCGTTCGATACGCCGGATGCGGTTGCGGGCATTGCAGACGCGGTCGATCCCGCGCTGCTTGCCGGCCCCTATCACGAAGCGATCGGGGCCTTGATCAACCAGCACGGGTTCAATCTGCTTTGGGTCGGGACCTTCACCTTGGTGGGGGCTGTCTACATCTGGCGCAGCTCGATCACGGCGTTGTTCTTTACCGGTATCATCGGCGGGCTGGCTGATATCGGTTATTTTGTCTTCATGGATATGGGCGGCTTTGTGAATTTCGTTCCCGGAACTGTCATGACGCTTGTTTCCAGCGCTGCCATTATCCTGAGCCTTGTTGCCTATTTCGGGGGCCTGCGCGGGCGGGACATACCGGTGGCATAAGACCGACAGTCGCAATCTTCAGATCAGCAAGCTTTGGAAATGGGAAGATCAAACGCCCGCTCCATCCCGCCGTTTACCAAAGCGCGACCCACGTGGGAGCGGACCTTTCGCACATCATCAAGGAGGCCCATCATGACCCAAGCCGTGTCCATCATCGCCGGAACATCACCGATCAAGGTGACGCTCGAAAGAGGGAAAGACTATTTCTGGTGCCAATGCGGCAGGTCCAAAAGCCAGCCGTTCTGCGACGGCAGCCATTCAGGCACCGACATCGGCCCGTTGAAATTCACTGCTGACAAGGATGGCGATGCGGCCTTGTGCCAGTGCAAAGCCACCGCCAACGGCCCCTTTTGTGACGGCTCCCACACACGCCTCGGGGCGGCCGGGGTCGGAGATGCGGCACCGGCACCGCAATCGGATGTTCCGCAAGCCAGACCGACGCCCGAAGAACCCACTGTCGCGCGCATCCATGCCCTGGCGAAAGACGGTCTGTCAAAGCTGGGCCACCACGGCGAGATGAGCTCGATGGGTGTGCCGCGCAAAGACCTGCCGCATTGGGACGACATCCAGATATTGCCCGCACAGATGGCGCGCAAACCCTTGCTGGATCATGTGCCGGTGACAACGTCGGTCACCATCGGTCCGCGCGCGGCCAAGCCTTTGCAGCTCGATATTCCGCTGTTTGTGTCCGACATGAGCTTTGGCGCGCTATCGGAGGAGGCCAAGACGGCCCTTGCGCGGGGCGCGCAGATGGCAGGCACTGGCATTTGCTCGGGCGAGGGTGGGATGCTGCCCGAAGAACAGGCAGAGAATAGCCGTTATTTCTACGAACTGGCTTCGGCGAAGTTTGGCTGGTCGCTGGATCATGTTGCGCACGTGCAGGCGTTTCACTTCAAGGGCGGCCAAGGGGCCAAGACAGGCACTGGCGGTCATTTGCCCGGGGAAAAGGTGCAAGGCAAAATCGCCACGGTGCGCGGCCTGGAGCCGGGTCAGGCTGCGATTTCGCCCGCGACTTTCGCTGACCTGCATACGCCTGCCGATTTCCGGCGGTTGGCGGATCAGGTGCGCGAACGCTCTGGTGGCATTCCGATCGGCTTCAAACTGTCGGCCAACCATATCGAGGACGATATCGACTTTGCCCTCGAGGCCAGCGCCGATTACATCATCCTTGACGGGCGCGGCGGCGGCACGGGGGCGGCTCCGTTGATCTTCCGCGACCACATCTCGGTGCCGACGATCCCAGCATTGGCACGCGCGCGCAGGCACCTCGACGCCAGGACAGGGCGCGACGTCACGCTTGTGATTACCGGCGGTCTGCGAATGCCTGAGGATTTTGCCAAGGCCATGGCGCTTGGTGCGGATGCCATCGCGGTCAGCAATTCCGCCATGCAGGCCGTGGGCTGCATCGCCGCCCGCATGTGCAATTCCAACAACTGCCCCACGGGCGTCGCCACGCAAAAGCCGGAACTACGCAAGCGGCTGGATGTGCAAATCGGTGCCGAGCGTCTGGCGCGGTATTTCGGAGCGAGCGTTGAACTGATGCAGGTGCTTGCCCGCGCCTGCGGCCACGACAACCTGTCGGGCTTCACCCCGCGCGACGTCACCGCGTGGAAACGCGATGTCGCCGAGTTGAGCGGCATTCGCTTCGCAGGCGTCTCGCCAAGCGCATAGCGGCCATGGCCGCAGGAAGGCTGGTGGGGCGGCGAAACCGGCCCCATCTGTGCCCCGAAAGGAAGTGTGCCATGTTCGATACCTATCATATCCGCGAAAGCGCGATGCCCGCCGAGATGCAAACCCTGCTGGCGCGCGATCCCCGCGACAGCTGGGAAGCCCATCCCGGTTTCCGGGAAAAGACCATGCACTGGCTGGGTGCGCATCAGATGTTCCGCCGCGTGGCGGAACGCATCCGGCTGGATACCGAAGCTGTGCTGGCCAAGGACGTTTCGCTGGATGATTATGCCGGGCGTCTCTCATACTATGGCGGCAACCTAGTCGGGAACCTGCATGGCCATCATGGCTGGGAAGACCGCAGCTATTTCCCGGAACTTGCGGCGGCGGATCCGCGGTTCGCCGCCGGCCTGGACGTACTGGAACAGGATCACGCCGATCTGGACAGGGTACTGGATGAGTTTACCCGGCAAGCCAACCGTGTGATCAAGCTGTCAGCGCTCGATGAGGCGCAGGCCCGCGACGAGGCCGGTGTGGTGCATGACACCAGCCGGGTCATCGAGGCCTTTCTGAAACGTCACCTGACGGATGAAGAAGACCTCGCCGTGCCGATCATCCTGCACCACCGGCTGAGAGGATAGCCATGACCAAGGACATCTCGACACAAGAAGACCAGTCAAACGCCAGGGAACGCCGCGCGCGGGGCGAGTTCGTGCGCGGCGTCAGCGGCTTTCGCAATGCCATCGGCGATCCGGATTTTGCGCCAGAGTCAGGCCGGTATCACCTGTTCGTTGCGCTGAACTGCCCATGGTGTCACCGCGTGACCCTCGCGCGCAATGTGCTGGGCCTTCAGAATGGCATCACGATGGATGTGGCGTTCCCGAACCGGACGGGTGATGACGACCCCGAAGGTCCCAACCTGTGGCAGTTCGCGCCCGACAGGATTGCGACATTGACCGGGAATGCCTTGCCCGAATGCACACATGAGACGGGCACCGGAAAACGCCTGCGTTTGGCCAGGCAAATCTATCTGGCCGAAGGCTCGCAAGAGCAGTCCCTTCCCATTTTGTTTGACAAAGTCGCCGGTCGGATCGTCAACAACGAAAGTGCAGAGGTCATCCGCATGCTTGATGTCCATGCCGAAGCCTTGGGGAGCACGATCCCAAGCGCTGACCGGGTGTGGCTCTACCCCGATCATCCGACACGTCGGCAGGAGATCCAAACGCTGAATGAACTTGTCTACACGACAATCAATAACGGCGCCTACAAAGCCGGGTTTTCGTCCGATCAAGCGATTTATGCCGCCACTTTTGACGCATATTTCGAGACCCTTGCCGCGCTTGACGGCCGTTTGTCGGATGGTCGCCCGTTTCTGACCGGGGCGGAGTTCACCGAGACGGACCTGCGCCTGTTCCCGACACTCTATCGGCACGATCCCGTCTACTATGTTCGGATGAAACTTAACGGTGCGCGAATCCTTGACTACGCCCACTTGTGGCGCTGGCTCTGCCGTGTCCACGCATTGCCCGGCATCTCGACCGCAGGATCACTCATACACTGCCGCCAAGGCTATTTTGGACGCAGCTGGAATGGAGTAGTGCCCAAAGGCCCTTTCAAGCCAATGGAGTATCCCGAGGCCTATAATTACCCTCAGCTCGCTTTGGGTTAGTTGAGAGTTTCAGGGCAAAGCCGGAGCATCTTATGAAAAGCAGCCAATGGCGCAACTGCAGTAAATGGGCGCTTTGTCCACTTTGCCGTCACTCGCAATCTCAAAATGCTGCGCGATGCACGAGTGTCCGGTTCGGTGACGCCGCACCGCAGCGTCATTGACCTTGGTCAAGGTCCGCTCTGGGCCGTGAGCGGTCCTTGGATACCGAAAGGTTATTAAAGGGCGGTAGTCACAGCCAGGTTGAACGAAGTACCATTCCGCAACGAGTAACACGCAAGAGAAGGTAAAGATCTTACACGCGTCTAGTTTTTTGAAATACTGAAGTAACGTGACCTCACCAAGAAATTCGGCAAGGTGCATTAAGGAATGTGTGTTCTCAGGCCACATACTAACCCGGTCCTCAGCGCGAATTGTTTCGATCCTTGACGGGCGCGACTTGGATCGACTGATATGTGTTTTGAAAACCTTGTTGGTGATGTCTGTCACATTCTGCCGATCAGCACGCAGCGCTTCTGACGCATTGCCTTTCCGTGGATCTGGAGGTCGATCCCAAGACCGCGCGCGTCTTCGATCTGGCGGCGGTGTCGGGCAATGGGGGCCACGCGATCCGGGCCAAGCGGGGGCAGGTTGACGCAGCCCTTGACCAGATCGAAGCCGCCGCCGGGGACATGCGGCACCTGATCGGCCACAATATCCTGCGCCACGACCTGCCGCATCTGCTGGCGATCCGGCCACGGCTGGCGCGGCTGGCGGAGGCGCCGATCGATACGCTGTGGCTTAACCCATTGGCGTTTCCGCGCAACCCGTATCACCACCTCGTCAAACACTATCACGACGGGCGGTTGCTGTCGGGCCATGTGAACGATCCAGAGGCGGATGCCCGTCTGGTCTTCGACGTGCTGCGCAATCAGGTGGAAGCGTTCCGCGCCCTCGACGCCCGGTCGCCCCATGTGGTCGCCGCCTATCATTTCCTGACCGCCCGTGGGGCGCAGGGGGCAGGGTTCGACGCGGTGTTCGGCCATGTCCGGGGGGCAGCTGTACCTACGCCGTCAGAGGCACAGCACGCCATCGCACGGGTGCTGTCAGGCCACAGCTGCACCGAAGCCTTGGGTGCTGTGATGGAGAATGTCGGGTCGCCCATACAACGGTGGCCCTTGGCCTATGCGATGGCGTGGATCTCGGTCGCGGGCGGCGAGTCCGTCATGCCGCCTTGGGTGCGGTTGCAGTTTCCGGATGCCGCGCGCATGGTCAGACGCCTGCGCGATACCGCCTGCGACAATGCCGATTGCACCTGGTGCCGCGAGAAAGGCGATCCGGTCAAGGCATTGTCGCGCTGGTTCGGGTTTGAGAGCTATCGGCCGACCCCTGTGGATGACGCAGGCCGCCCCTTGCAGGAACGCATCGTCGATGAGGGGATGCAGGGCCAAAGCTTGCTGGGCATCCTGCCGACCGGCACGGGCAAGTCGGTCTGCTATCAGATCCCGGCGCTGGCCAAATACGACCGCACCGGCGCGCTGACAGTCGTGATCTCACCCCTCGTGGCCCTGATGGCCGATCAGGTGGCCGGGATGGAACGTTCCGGCATTTCCGCCGCCGTCACCGTCAACGGCCTGCTGTCCGTGCCTGAACGGCAGGATGCGCTGGAAAAGGTGCGGATGGGCGAGGCCGCGATGCTGCTGATCTCGCCCGAACAGCTGCGCAGCGTCGGTGTGCGCAGCGTGCTGAAGCAGCGTGAAATCGGACTCTGGGTGCTGGACGAGGCGCATTGCGTCTCGAAATGGGGTCACGATTTCCGGCCCGATTACCGCTACGTCTCGCGCTTCATCAAGGAGACGGCGGGCGACATGGACCCCGCGCCGGTCATCTGCCTGACCGCCACCGCCAAGCCGGAGGTAGTCAAGGATATCCGC
This sequence comes from Loktanella sp. 3ANDIMAR09, assembly GCF_001420005.1. Classification (GTDB taxonomy): domain Bacteria; phylum Pseudomonadota; class Alphaproteobacteria; order Rhodobacterales; family Rhodobacteraceae; genus Loktanella. The sequence goes on from NZ_LJAK01000008.1 coordinate 45,558, forward strand.
GATCACTTCCAAGAGCGGCTGGGGACCGAGCTGATGCTGCTGGACGGCGGGGCGTCCCGCACCAACCTCAGCTTCGAGGTGCGCACGACTGGGCGCAGCACCAAGCTCAGCGATATCCTCGACGTTATCGAACAACGCCTGCCGACGGAAGGCGCATCAGGCGCGGTCGTCTATTGTGCCACCCGTGGCGCGACCGAAAAGGTGGCGGAGTTCCTGCAACAGCAGGGGCTAGCGGCGGAACGGTTTCATGCCGGACTGACCCCCGACGAAAAGAAGACGATCCAGGAACGCTTCCGCACCGGCGATCTGCGGGTGATCGCCGCCACCAACGCCTTCGGCATGGGTATCGACAAGCCGGACATCCGGCTGGTGGTGCATGGCGACATTCCCGGTTCGCTTGAGAACTACCTGCAAGAGGCAGGCCGCGCAGGACGTGACCGCGACCATGCCAGTTGCGTGCTGCTCTTCGCGCAGGACGATGTGGAACGGCAGTTTTCCCTGTCCGCGCGGTCCCGCCTTGCGCGGCACGAAATCGGTGCGATCCTGAAGGCCATCCGCCGGATGGACACGCGGTCGCGCAGCACCGGCACGGTGGTCGCCACCGCGGGAGAGATCGTGCGCCACGAACACGACCGCGAATTTCAGCGCGAAAGCGCCACCGACGACACGCGGGTCAAGACGGCGCTGTCATGGCTGGAGGAATCGAAACTCCTCTCGCGCGAGGAGAATCGGGTGCAGGTCTTCCCGTCGTCCCTGCGGATCCGCACGCTGGAGGAGGCGCAGGCGCGGCTGGAAGCGGCGCAGATCACCGGCGCGCGCCGCACGCAACTCAGCGACATCGTGCGCCACCTGATGAATGCGCCCAAGGACATCGGCATCTCGACCGACGAGCTGACGGGCGTCAGCGGCCTGACGGGCGGGCAGTTGACCAAGGCAATGGCCGATTTGGAAGTTCTGGGGATTGCCCGCAACGACACCGCCGTGACGGTCTTTGTCCATGCGGGCGTGCGCGACGATTCCCGCGGGCGTCTGGCACAGGCGACACGGCTGGAAACCGACCTTGTCGCCCTGATGCGCGAACAGGCACCAGAGGCAGAGGATGGCGTGAGTTTGCCGTTCAACCTGCAACAGGCCTGCCAGACCCTGCGCGACGGCGGACATGCGGACGTGCGCCCCGATGTAGTCGAAAAGCTGCTGCGCGGCATGGCGCATGATGGCAAGGACCTTGACGGCGGCAAAGGCAATATCCGGCTGCGCAAGGTCAACCGACAGACGCTGTTTGTGGCGTTGCAACGGTCGTGGTCGGTGCTGACCACGACCGCCGATCTGCGGCGGCAGGCGGGCGGGGCGCTGCTCGATCACCTGTTGGGCAAGCTCGAGAAGGGCGTCAAAGGGAAGGACCTTCAGGTCGAGACGACTCTCGGCGACATGCTGGCCAGCCTGACAGGGGATGCGCTTCTGCGGGGGCAGGTTCGTGACATGACGCGGATGATGGATCGTGCCGTGATGTGGCTGCACGAACAGGGCGTCGTCACGCTGGGCAAGGGGCTGACCGTGTTCCGCCCCGCGATGACCCTGCAACTGGCACCGGGCAAGGCGGGGTTTCTGGTCAAGGACTTCACCCCGCTGGAGGAACACTACGCCGAGCAGACCGTGCAGACGCATGTCATGGCGGCCTATGCGGAACGCGGCCTCGCCTCGATGGATGACGCGGCGCGGCTGTCGCAGGATTACTTCACGCTCGATCAGGACGCCTTCATGGGCCGCTGGATGAAAGGCCGCGCGACTGAGGTGAAGCGCCAGACCACGGCCAGGTCGTGGAAGGCGGTTGTCGACGTGCTGGACAACCCGGTGCAGCAGCGCATCGTCGCCGATGACCGTGACGCCACCAACGTGCTGGTGCTGGCGGGGCCTGGGTCCGGCAAGACCCGCGTGCTGGTCCATCGCATCGCCTACCTGATCCGCGTGCGCCGCGAAGATCCGCGCAGCATCCTCGTGCTCAGCTACAACCGCCACGCGGCGGTGGAAATCCGCGCGCGGCTGCGCCACCTGATCGGGGACGATGCCTTCGGCGTCACGGTATCGACTTGCCACGCGCTGGCCATGCGGCTGGTCGGGGCGAGTTTCGCAGGCGGTCAGGCCGAAACCCGCGACTTCGACGGCCTGGTGATGGAGGCCGTGCGCCAGCTGAACGGCGAGGGCCTTACCAAGTCGGAGGCGGAGGCACAGCGCGAGACCCTGATTGAAGGCTACCGCTGGATTCTGGTGGACGAATATCAGGACATCGGGCCAGAGGAATACGCCCTGATCGCGGCCGTCGCAGGCCGCACGATCGAGGACGAAGAGATGCGGCTCAGCCTGTTCGCCGTCGGTGACGACGACCAGAACATCTACGCCTTCGCCGGCGCCTCGATCCGCTACATCCGGCAGTTCGAACAGGACTACCGGGCCAAGCCCGAATATCTGGTGGAAAACTATCGCTCCACCGCCCACATCGTCGCCGCCTCGAACACCGTCATCGCCGGGGCGACCGATCGGATGAAGCGTGATCACGACATCACGGTCAATCGTGCGCGGCGGCACGACCCGCCGGGCGGGGCGATGGCCCAATGCGATCCGGTCGGGCAGGGGCGGGTGCAGCTGTTGCAGGCGGTGCAGGGCGACCCGGCACAAGCCGCCGTCGCGGTGGGAGAGTTGCAGCGCCTCGCAGCACTCGACACCGGCTGGACCTGGGCGCGCACCGCGATCATCGCGCGGAACTGGCGGCAGCTTGCCGCAGTGCGGTCCTACGCCGAGGCGCAGGGCATCCCCGTCGAGATGGCGAACGAAAGCCTGCCAAGCCTGTGGCGCCTGCGCGAGATGCAGACCTTCATCGCCCGGATCGGCGCCGACCGGACACGGCTTCTGGACGTGGGCGATCTGCTGGATATCGCGAACGGGCTGCCGCGCAACCGCTGGACCGATCTCATCGCGGTGGGTGTGGCGGCCCTCGCGCAAGAGGTCGGGGCAGGGGCGGTGTCCGTGCCGGACCTTGTGGAATGGTTCGGCGAATGGTCGCGCGATGCCCGCAGCGAACAGCAAGGCCTGATGCTGATGACCGCCCACCGCGCCAAGGGGCTGGAGTTCGACGACGTGGTGATCCTCGACGGCGGCTGGGACAGGCCATCGCAGGGCGAGGACCCGGACGCGCCGCGCCGTCTGTTCTACGTCGCGATGACCCGCGCCCGCCGTAGCCTGTCGGTCGTCACGCAAGGCGCGCACCCCTTCCTGCGGGCAGGCACCGACGGCATCCTGCAACGCCGCCCGCCCGCGCCCGACCTGTCTGACATGCCGCCGGATCGGACCTATCTGATGCCTGACTTGGCGCAGGTCTTCATCGACTGGGCCGGACGGTTAGCGGAGCACGACTCATCGGTGTCCGCGATCAACGCCGCACAGGTCGGCGACGCCGTCACGCTGACCGACGACGGCGGCCGCTGGTCCGTGCGGGACGCGCAAGGGCGAAAGCTGGGTGCCATGAAGGGTGGCTGGGCCTTGCCCGCGGGACGCCGGATCGTGTCGGCGGAAGTCGGCGCGATCGTGGTCCGTCATGCCTATGAAAGCGGCGAGGACCATCGCCCGAAACTTCGCAGGACCAGTTGGGAGATTGTCTTGCCGGAGATCATTCTCGAGTAAATACTGGCGGTCGTTTTTATGATGTTCCCCGTGTGATTCGAGAAAGCTTGTCTCGGGATTGAAACGGACAAGAGGATTGAGGTGTATCGAAATCCGGGTGGTCCGTTAATCGGATTGGGCACTTGGTGGTCCGAAGGTGCAAGCGCTAGCCGCGATGAAGTCCTCGACCTCTGTTATCGTTAAACCGTCGCGGTCTGTAAGGCTGATCTTGAGAACCTAAGGCGTGACGTCATTTTCCCATTCTCCCGTGAAATTGTTTTTCATCAGATCGCCTCCGTGAACGAAAATCGCTGCCGTCTGGATTTCGCTGATAGGAGGCGGCTGCGGTAAGGCATTGTATTTATTCAAGATGCTCCTCGATACCTGACAGCGCGAAATCTCCGCCCTCGGTCAATGCCACCCGCCTTGGTAAGCTGGGTTATTGAAAAGAGGATCGGTCATGCCCGCGAAAACCATCTCCTACACGATCCGCCAGGCACCGGAGGTCGCTTCTCAGATCGATGACATGGCGAAAAAGAACGGGTTTGCCACGCGTGCGAAATTCATGACGCATGCGGCTCTGACCTACGGCTGCGGTGGGGATGAAGCCATCGTCGCCGAACTCTCCTGGATCAGCTACGCGCTGCACCAACTCGACCGCGCGGCCGCGGGGCGTCTGCATCTTCTCAAGCCGCGCGCCATCGACGACATCGGCCGTCGCGCCAGGGCCGCGCTGAACGCCATCATCGACCGGAACGCCGGATGAGGCGCTACACGACATTCCCGTCCCAAGCTTTCCCGATCTTGTCCTACCTGTCGAAGGATGGTCAGATGATGGCGGGTTCGATGCCGGTCCGGTCATGGCGGCAGGCGTGCGACCTGTTCCAGACGTTCGAGGCCCCGCAGGCCGGTGGCCTTGTTCATTTGACGCTTTCGATGCCCGTCGGTTGGACCCTGGCCGACGACGTCTGGCTCGCCGTCGCGCGCAGGGTTCTGACCGCTAGTGGGCTGCCGTCCGAAATGGTGCCTTGGGTGATGTGGGGCAGGGAAGCCACGCGATGCGACCACATCCACCTCGTTGCCGCCCGGCAGACCTATACCGGACGCCATCTCGAGATCGCGACTTCAGTTCGAGAAACTGATCGCATCGAGCGCGACGTGTGCCAGTTCCTTGGACTACCGGAACCCGTGTGGCGTCCTGATCCGGAGATGGTTCTGGCGCCTCCGATCACAGTGCGGGGCGCGGCGGAAATCCGGACAGGCGGCATGGTTCGCGGGCGACCTGAACGCGGTCATGTTCAAGGCCCGACCTGCCAGCCTTTCTGCGCTCAACGACGTCCTTCGGGCACGAGGCTCCCCTTGGTCGCTGACCTTGTCCGAAGATTGTCCGGGTCTGTTGATCCCGCGCAACGCCCTGACGGGCAAGACCATCAACCCGAAGCTCGCGGGCAGCGCATACTCGTCGGTGCTGATTTTGAATCTTCTTGCACTGGCCGCGCGCATTCGAGCGGTGGCGCTGACGGTATTCCTGCGCCGTGTCGCCGAGGCGATCCGCAACCTCCCTGGACTGACGCACACCTTGAAAGGACCCTCGCATGACAGACCTGAATACGGGCCACGACCGCACGCACGCGATGCTCGACAAGACGCGCGAGGACGTGCGGCGGTTGCACCCGCTGCTGCAGCTCCTCGACCCGGATCAGGCGGACATCACGACGGAATTCGCGGTCAGGTTGATCGGGCTGCTGGTCGAAGTCGAAGAGCGGCTGACGGAACAGACCGCAGCGTTCATGGCACAAACGGCGGAAATGTCCGGCCTGCGGTCGCAGCTGGACGACCTTCAGGCAGACATGGCCTTCCTGATGGGGAGCGGCGATCCCGTGGAGGATGGGTCACGCTGATCTATCGGCTGGCCAGCCGCGCCGGGCTGCGCCTGCGGCACCGGTTTGTCGCGCAAGGTTCGGCGATAATGCTCATGGGGACAAGCGGAGAACGCGCGATCCTCGACATCACGGAGAAGATCATCATCACCGGTAGCGACATCCCGCTTGGCCCATGGCGCGGCTTCCTTGATCGCCTTGTCCGAGATGCCGGCTGCACGATTGACCTGATCCCGGATGCCGTCACGCAGAACGACGACCCGACGCTCGTGTGATCAGAACAGCCGCGGGAGCTTGTTGATGGCCGCCACCTTCAGGTGGATCGGGGCTTCGCCACGGTAGACGGAGGTGTTCGTATCTTCATTTTCGGATTTCACATGTCCAACTAGATCGAAGCGTACGGCTCCAAGAACATCGGACGAAAACAGGAAAAAATCGTTCACGTAATGACGCATGGAATGCATGCACAGGTTTCTGGGATTGCCATCCAAGGCGGCTTCCAGCGATGTGCGCCACATGTAGTCGATGGACGCGCCGAATTTGTCGACCATCAAGGCGGGGTCGGTAGCCGCTGCCCTGCGAGATTTCTTTCGGGGGACTGGGACAACATCCGGGAACATCAGTTTTTCTCCGCGATCCGCCATCTCGGAAACGTGTCTGCATAGTTCAAGTTCGATGAGGTGCGGATGAAGCGGCACGATGCGGGTCTTTTGGAATCGCGCGTCAGTTTCCCCCGGTTCCTCACCCTTGATGGAACGGTACTCGTTTGCCTGAATCACGATGCAGGGATGACCGTCGATATCCTTGAGGTCACTGATCTTGAGGCCTGCGATTTCTGCCCGGCGTGCTCCGGTGTAGGCCAAGATGAGAGGGATCCAATAGCGCGAATCCCGGACAATTACCGATCCCGGCTCATGTCGACTCCCTTCGCTCTGGGCACCTTGCCACAGGTGATGCGCAAAGACCGTTTTCAGCTCCTCCGCAGTGAACACGGGTCTCTGCTTGTGCTTCGCGCTCTTTCCCTTGGCTTTCGGTTTGATTTTCTTGGTGTTCAGGGCGGGGTCCAGATCGTGGCCTTCCGATGCCGCCCGCTCCAGCAGAAGCTCGACCGACTTGATGTGGCGCTGGCGTGTGGAGACGTGGGGCCCCTTTTCGGAGTCGGGCAAGAAACGTGCCTGCTCCATGACCTCTTCGATTGTCCTCGAACCGTCCTGCGGAGACCTCATGAAATGGATCGGGAAGGTCGCAAGGGCATCCCGGAATCCCGACAGATGATGCTGACGGATGTCATCGACCCGCTGAACACCGGTGATCAGGCAGAACAGACGGAGGCTTGCGGCGCGCTGCGCGATCGTTTCCTTGCTCAATCCGTCTGTCGTTGCCATCCGCCAAAAGACACCGGCGATGTCCGGACCATCGATGACCTTTTCGTGGTGCCGTGCCACCGCTTCGGCTTGGGCCTGCTGTGCGCGCAGCGCGTCGATCGTCAACGGTTCGCGGATTTTGTCGACGCCGGGCGTGAAACACACCTTGCGCTCGTCGGCAGTGATCTGGGTCGCGCGGGCAGGCTCGATCGCTTGCGTCGGAACCTGCTTCGGCAGGACCGCGACCTTCGATGGGGCTGGAGCTGCGGGAGGCGGAGTCACGGTTTCTGTCAGAACTTCACGCACCGCGACAGGAGACAATGTTTCGCCGCGGCTGATGAACGTCTTTGCAAGATCGGCATAGACCTGCGCGCGCAGGTCCCGACAATCCTGTTCGGCGTCCAGTGCCGCGAGCCTTGCGTGAAGATGGGCCTCGATGATCTGATATTCGTGTTCGCGAGACGCAGCCTTGACGCCGGTGGCAATTTCGAAATCGCGGATCAGGCGCCGGCGCTGATCCTGATCGCGCAATGCCCGTACATCGTTCGCGTAAAGCGTCACGGCACCCTGCACTTCGTCCGCGGTCCACGACGGATTGATCCGCGCGGGTTCGAGCGCGGGCGCGATGCCGTCTTCGACCAATGCCCGCAGGACCGCACGCTGCACGCGATGGGTTGCGTGGGGCGCGTTCTTCCGCCCGGACATCCGTTCCATCCGCAACTCGCGGCGCAGTTCGTCGATGATCACCTGCATCCGCGTCTGGATGTAGGATGCGATCAGCTCTTCCGGCAGCGGGTCGATCAGGAAGGAGAAGGCGTTCAGCATGGCGTCGAACTCTGTCGTCAGTGTTCTGGACCAGGTATGCGCCGCGTTTTCATCTGTCGTCCCCAAGGCGACCTGCACCGAGCGGATAGATGTGGATAACCCCGGGATCCGGCGCCTGAAGTGGTAGTGGCGCCCCTTGCGGAAAAGGTATCTGGATTGGTGCATCTTGCCCTCCTGACGAGGGCACCCGGACCTGACCTGTGCAACCGAAGTGTCTGCCGTGTGCAACCTGTGTGCAACATCGGCGGAGATGTCGGTCAAAACCATCGGAGTTAAACTCCGAAGTCGAGCCTTTTCAGCACCTTGAGGAAGAATTGGCTCCGACGGTAGGGATCGAACCTACGACCAATTGATTAACAGTCAACTGCTCTACCGCTGAGCTACGTCGGAAAACCTGCGGGCTCTATAGCGGTGTGGTTTTGGGGCGTAAAGCGGAAATCTGCAGTTTGAGGCGAAGTTTTTGTCGCCCCTGCGACAAACAGGTCTGTGGCGTGAGTTGCCTAAAATTCATGCTGGACCGGTTGCGGACTGTCCTTATAGTCGGGCGAGGCGAAGGTCTGGAGGATGGGCCCGCCCAACAGGAGGAATTCTATATGAAACGCAGACAATTTCTGACGTCCGCTGCCATTGGTGGCGCGGCGACTGCGCTGGCCACACCGGCACTGGCGCAATCGGCGACCGAAATGAACATCGTGTCCACATGGCCGCGTGACTTTCCTGGTCTGGGCACGAGCGCGCAGCGCCTGGCTGCACGGATCGAGGCGCTGACCGAGGGTCGGATCGCCGTGAACTACTTTGCGGCAGGCGAGCGCGTCGGTGCGTTCGACAGCTTTGACGAAGTCGCGTCCGGCAACTCTCAGGCCTATATCGGTGCCGACTACTACTGGAAGGGCAAGCACGCCGGCTGGTCGCCGTTCACCGCGATCCCGATGGGTCTGACCTATACCGAAATCGACGCCTGGATGAAATTCGGCGGCGGTCAGGAGTTGTACGAAAAGCTGGGCGACGAATTCGGCGTCATCGGCTTTCCGGCAGGCAACACCGGCGTGCAGATGGGCGGCTGGTTCAACAAAGAAATCGAATCCGCCGATGACCTGCGCGGCCTGAAAATGCGTATCCCCGGTCTGGGTGGTGACGTCATCGCCAAGCTGGGCGGCTCGCCTGTGTCCGTCCCGGGCGGCCAGATCTACGAAAACCTTGTCTCGGGTGCGATTGATGCGACCGAATGGGTCGGTCCTTGGAACGACTTCTTCCTCAAGCTTTATGAAGCGGCACAGTACTACTACTGGCCCGGCTTCCACGAGCCCGGATCGCAGCTTTGCCTGGGGATGAACAAGTCCTGGTGGTCCGGTCTGTCGTCCATCGACCAGGAAATCATCAAGGTCGCCTGTGCCGAGGAAAACGCCGTGTCCATGGCAGAAGCCAATGCAAACAACGGTGTCTACCTCAACCGTCTGATCAACGAATACGGCGTGGAACTGCGTGAATTCAACGATGACGTCTACGAGGCCTTTGGTTCGGCCTCTGCCGAGGTGATCGAGGAGGCCCGCGATCACAGCCCGCTGGCCGCCGAAATTTTCGACAGCCACCTGAACGCGCGCGCGTCGGTTGGTGCATGGTCGAACCTTTCGGACGCACCCTATGTCACGAAGCGTAACCGTATTCTGGACATCTAAATCGTCCCATCGGGACTGACCCCGCCCGGTCTGGGGTGGGACAGATCAGGGCAGATATCATGTCTGCCCTGATCGGATATCAGACACAAATTTTCAGGAGACACTGGAATGGAAAAAGAGTCAGCGTCGCGTGCATTGGTTGCGCGCGGGTTCGGATGGTTGGTGCTGGCCGTGACGGCCGGATACATGGTCAACGTTGTTCTGAACTTCTGGTTCGATTTTCCGGGTGTCACCGCCGGGCTGGAAAACCCGCTGTCCCTGGTGCAGGTCGCCGTGTTTGCAGTGCTGGCGGCTGTCGCCGTTTTGTACGTGCTTCGCAGCCCTGACGTCAGTCTGCGGGCGGATGCGGCGCGGATCAGTGATTTCAACCGGTTTCTGGTGCGGGCCGCGTTCTGGGTGGTGCTGCTGGTCGGGATCGGGGATTCGATCCTGTCGTTCCTGCGCGTGCAGGGCTTTCTGGAGGGGATCGTCGGCGATGACCTTGCCGGCAGCCTTGCGCGGGCCGATTTCCGCGGCGTTTACCTGCATGTGCCGCTGATTATTCTGGGTATCGTCATTGGTGCCGTGACCCGGGGACTTGGGTTTACCTGGCTGACCCTGATGGTTGTGATTGCCGAACTGGCCATCGTGTTCAGCCGCTTTGTGTTTTCCTACGAACAGGCGTTTCTGTCCGACCTTGTGCGGTTCTGGTACGGGGCGCTGTTCCTGTTTGCCTCGGCCTATACCCTGCTCGAGGATGGTCACGTGCGCGTCGACCTGTTCTACGCCTCGATGCGGCGCGAGACAAAGGGCCGCGTCAATTCTGTCGGGGCCGTCATCATGGGGATGACACTGTGCTGGACGATCCTGATCGTTGGCTTTGGCACGGCGAGCAGCGTGATCGTCGGTCCGATCCTTGTCTTTGAGGTGACGCAGGCGGGCTTTGGCCTCTACGTCAAATATTTCATGGCGGGTTTCCTCGCTGTCTTTGCGATCACTATGATGGTGCAGTTCGTGGCGCAATTTATGGATTCCATCGCTGACAAACGCGGTGAGCCGGGCGGGCGCGACGCGCACGCCGGCACGATGTAATCGCATCCAAGGGATACTGATATGGAACTTTTCTTCCTTTTGATGCTGGTCGTCATCATGGCTGGGGCGCTTGGGTCGGGCTATCCGGTGGCGTTTGCGCTGCCCGGTGCTGCCATCCTGACGATCGGTGCGGCTGCCGCGACGGGCTATGTCTTTGCCGGTGATACGTCGGCGTATTTCTCGAACTCCGGGCCGTCACAATGGCTGTCGGCGGGGGTGACGAACCTGCGCGGGGTCTATTGGGAACCCGAACGGGATACGCTGATCGCCATTCCGCTGTTCATTTTCATGGGGATCATGTTGCAGCGGTCCAAGATCGCCGAGGATCTGCTGGTCACCATGGCGCAGCTGTTCGGTCCGGTGCCGGGTGGTCTGGGTATTTCGGTTGTCGTGGTGGGTGCGCTGCTGGCCGCAACCACGGGTATCGTGGGGGCGACGGTGGTCGCGATGGGGATGATTTCCCTGCCCGCGATGATGCGCAACGGATATTCCAATGCGCTGTCCACGGGCACGATTGCCGCCTCTGGGACCTTGGGCCAGATCATTCCGCCATCCATCGTGCTGATCATTCTGGCCGACCAGTTGGCCAGTGCCGTCGATCAGGCGGGGCAGGCGCGTCAGGCCCTGTACCGGTCGTCAACCGGCGAGCTGTCCATGCCGACGGAATTCGCGGTCAGTTCCACATCCGCCGGTGACATGTTCCTGGGGGCCATGATCCCCGGCCTGCTGCTGGTCCTGCTCTATATCGTGTTCATCCTCGTGGTGGCGATCGTGCGGCCCAAACTGGCACCTGCCGTTCCATACGAGGGCAAATACGACACGGCGTTCCTGGGTAACGTGCTGCTGGCGATGATCCCGCCGCTGGCGCTGATCCTGCTGGTGCTGGGGTCGATCATCGCGGGTATCGCCACGGTCAACCAGGCCGGGGCCATCGGTGCGGTGGGGGCCATGATCATGGCCGGATACCGCCTGCATCCCGAAGGGCGCGGTCAGAGGTTCACGCCAGCCATCATCGCCATCGTCGGTCTGGGCGTCGTGACCTACGCCCTGTCCAATTACGACACCAACGTGCTGAACATGCAGACCGCAGAGGACCGCACCGGCGTCACCATCGCGGCCGTCGGTGTGGCGCTGCTGACGATCTCGATCATCTGGTCGGGCATCCGTGCATTCTTTAACGAAGACGCGCTGCGCGGTGTCATGGTCGAAACAGCCAAGACGACATCGCTGGTGTTCATCATCCTGCTGGGTGCGGCCATGCTGACCGCGGCCTTCCGCGCCTTTGGCGGCGAAGAACTGGTCAAACACTTCCTCGAAGGTCTGCCGGGTGGTTTCTGGACGAAATTCATCATCGTCATGGTGGTGATCTTTGTGCTGGGCTTCTTCCTCGACTTTATCGAAATCGCGGTGGTCGTGGTGCCGATCGTGGCTCCGATCCTGTTGGCCGATCCAGAGGCGAATATCACGGCCGTCTGGCTGGGTGTGATGATCGGTCTGAACATTCAGACGTCGTTCCTGACACCGCCGTTCGGATTTGCACTGTTCTACCTGCGCGGTGTCGCGCCCGCGGCGGTCAAGACCATCCAGATCTACAAGGGGGTCGTGGCCTTTATCGGATTGCAGCTTGCGGCATTGGTCATCGTGGCGTTCAACCCGCCGCTGGTGAACTATCTGCCTGCCCGGACCTCGCTCATATCCGAAAACGCGCCGCCTCCGGTGAACCCGGCATTGCAGTATTGCATCGAGGAATTCGTGGCCGAACAATTCGCGGCGAATTCAGCGACGATTTCTTCGGCGATCCAGCAGGCGCGTGCGTTGGACGTGTCCTATCTGCCAGAGGATCTGGTTGACGACTGGACCGATGGTCTGGACAAGGCCGAACAGGCGATGCCGATGATGCAACGCATCGTGGATGCGACCGCAGCACAATACGCTGCCGCCGAGGACTACCGCGAGCCGCATACCTTTGTGCGGGCACTTGAACGCGACGCCCGCATGCTGGAGCCCGAGATTGAGGAGCTGCGTTTGCGGGCCTCGCGTGGGTTCGGCGACCCAGAGGCGCAACTGGCCCGCGCCGACATGCTGCAGGCAGAGCGCGACGCGCTCTTGGCACAGATCCCGGCAACCTGGCCCGAAACCCAAGAAGCCTATGCTGTGCTGAACCGGGAAAACCAGACGGCGCGCAACATGTACCGCCGGAATGTCGATCAGGCCTACGAACCTGTGCCGGAACTGCGCGGCATCATCGCCTCTGCTGACGCGCTGGCGGCACTGGGTCCGCAGATCGACGCGCTTGCCGCTGATGCGCTGACGATGGACGCGGAAACGGCCGATGTCCGGTTCCGCGAAGTCGAGAGCGCGCTGGGCGATGTCGCGGGTGCCCGCGATATCCGGGGCCTCTTGTCGGATGCCCGCAACGAGATCGACGACAGGTCGCCAGATCCCGAGCGTGGTCTGGAATACGTGGTCGAGGCCCAGGAACTGTTCGCGGCAGAAGTCGCATGGCGGACCCGTGCTGCGACCGAACTCTTGCCCGGTCTGATTGCCTATGACGAGGCGATCCAGGGAACCATCGGTCTGCGTCAGCAGTCACGTTTGCCCCGCGAGACGGCATTGTATGTCGCGGGTTGTTCCGCGCGGCACCGGGATATCTCGCTCAACTTCTGATGGACAAAGGGCCGGGGGAAACCCCGGCCCTTTGGCTTTGGACGAACCCGGCGGGTGTCAGAGCATGCTGACGACGATCACCATGATGATCGAGTACAGCGCGATACCACCGCCGATCAGGTAGTAGGGGAAATTGCGCGTCACGTTCGCCGTGGCCATCGTGCGCGCCTGATAGATCAGTTCGGGCCAGCTGTAGGACACAAAGTCGCCTTGGGTAAAGACCACCTTGATGCGGCCTTCGGCGTCGACGACGGGCAGGCGGCGGAACCGTTCGTTCGACATCTGGCGCATCCAGTCGGTCACGTCGTCGGTTTCCACGGCCAGCCGCGGATTGGCGGTCATGATGTCCGACAGCTTGGTCGTCTTGGCGTCCATGCCCTTGCCAACCAGTTTGTTCATCACGTCGCGTTCCGTCACGACGCCGATTACCTTGTCGTCGGCATCGACCACCATCACAGAGCCATAATTCTTGTCCGACATTGCGGCCACGGCATCGAAAACCGTGGTTTCGGGGCTGCGCGTCAGTGGCTTTGGCTTGGACTTGTATTCAGGCCGATCCATCAAGCGGCTGCCGGGTCTTTGTGTTGACTGTGCCATTGCGCGATCCTCTGTTTGTTACTGTGTCATTTGACCTAATGCAGGTTGACCACAGGGCAAGTTGGTGCGCGTCAGCTGTGCCGCGACTGTGCGGCATTGCAGCTTTGCCATTAGTAAGCGCCTGTGTAGGGTGCGGCAAATTGGCAAAGGACCGTCCCGATGAATGCCATCGTTTCCATCAAGAACCTGCACAAGGCCTACGACAGTGGATTCGTCGCACTGCGCGGCGTCGATCTGGATATCGCCGAGGGCGAAATCCTGGCGTTGCTGGGGCCGAACGGTGCGGGCAAGACCACGCTGATTTCGACCGTTTGCGGTATCACCGTCCCGACGTCCGGCAAAATCACGGTCGGTGGTCATGACACGGTCACGGACTACCGCGCGGCCCGTAGTCTGATCGGGCTGGTGCCGCAAGAGATCAATCTGGAACCCTTTGAGACCGTCGAAAACACCGTATCGTTTTCGCGCGGGTTGTTCGGCAAGAAAAAGGACCCGGCCCGTGTGGCAGAGGTTCTGAAAATGCTAAGCCTTGACGACAAGGCCAAATCCAAGATCAAGGAGTTGTCGGGCGGCATGAAACGCCGTGTGCTGATCGCCAAGGCGCTGGCGCATGAACCAAGGGTCCTGTTTCTGGACGAGCCGACAGCCGGGGTCGATGTTGAGCTGCGCAAGGACATGTGGAACGTCGTGGCCGACCTCAAGGCACATGGCGTGACGATCATCCTGACGACGCATTACATCGAAGAGGCCGAGGCGATCGCCGATCGTGTAGGCATCATCAGCAAGGGTGAAATCCTGCTGGTCCAGAACAAGGACGAGATGATGGCGCAGATGGGCCGCAAGGAGTTGCGTGTCGATCTGGTCGAACCGGTGGAAACTATCCCGGACGCATTGACGAAATACGATCTGGTGCTGGCCCCGAATGGTCGGGCCGTCACATATACCTATGACACGCGCGCCGAACGGACCGGCATCCGCACCGTGTTGAACGACCTCGACGCAGCGGGGCTGCGCATGGCGGACCTGCAAACCCAACAATCCAGCCTGGAAGAAATCTTTACCACGCTGGTCAAGGAGCAAAGCGCATGAACTGGACCGCGATCCGCGCCATCTATGTGTTCGAGATGGCCCGCTTTTTCCGGACGCTGACGCAATCACTGATCAGTCCGGTGCTGTCGACATCGCTGTATTTCGTGGTGTTCGGCACCGCCATCGGCAGCCGGATCGAAACGGTCGAGGATGTCAGCTATGGCGCGTTCATCGTGCCGGGGCTGATCATGCTGTCGGTCATGACGCAGGCCACCAGCAACGCCAGTTTCGGCATCTATTTCCCGAAATTCATCGGCACGATTTATGAACTGCTGTCGGCACCCGTAAATTTTCTGGAAATCACCTTGGGCTATGTCGGGGCCGCGGCGACCAAGGCGTTGTTCATCGGTGTGATCATCTTTGTCACCGCGTTCTTTTTCGTCGATATTACCGTGCAGCACCCGTTCGCGATGATTGCGTTTTTGTTGATGACTTGCGTCAGTTTTGCCCTTCTGGGGTTCATCATCGGCATCTGGGCGGGCAATTTCGAACAGCTGCAACTGATCCCCTTGCTGGTGATCACGCCACTCGTGTTTCTGGGCGGGTCATTTTATTCGGTCACGATGCTGCCGCCGATCTGGCAGACGATCACGATGTTCAACCCGGTGGTCTATCTGATTTCAGGGTTCCGCTGGGCGTTCTTCGGCACGGCGGATGTGCCGGTGGCGATCAGCCTTGCGGCCATCGCGTTTTTCATGGCCGCCTGCTTGGCCGCGATATGGTGGATTTTCCGCACTGGCTGGCGCATCCGCCAGTAAGCCTTGTCGCGGGGCCATCGGGAGCCTAGATCGGGGGGATGAAAAACATCCTCCCGTTTATGAAATCCGATCCCGTGGTGAATGTGGTGCGCCTGCAAGGCGCGATCACGACCACCGGGCGTGGCCTGGACGATCCCGGCCTCGCGGCTGTGCTGCAAAAAGCATTTACCAAGGGCCGCCCCAAGGCCGTTGCCTTGCAGATCAATTGTCCCGGCGGCAGCCCTGTGCAGTCATCGTTGATCGCCGCGCGGATCCGGCGGCTGTCGCAGGAAAAGAACGTGCCGGTCTATGCCTTTGTCGAGGACGTGGCCGCCTCTGGCGGTTACTGGCTGGCCTGTGCCGCGGATGAAATCTATGCCGATCAAGGCAGTATCGTGGGGTCCATCGGCGTGATTTCCGCAGGCTTTGGCCTGCATGACCTGATTGGGCGTTACGGCGTGGAACGTCGGGTGCATACGGCGGGCACATCGAAATCCATGCTGGACCCGTTTCGCCCCGAAAAGGAAGAGGACGTCACTCGGCTGAAAGGCTGGCTGGACGATCTGCACGGCATTTTCATCGCATATGTGAAATCCCGGCGCGAGGCGCATCTGGACGATGATCCTGCGATCTTTTCCGGCGAGGTCTGGATCGGGCAAAAGGCGGTGGACAAGGGTCTGGTCGATGGTCTGGGTCACCTGATCCCGGTGATGAAGGCCGAATTCGGCGACAAGACGCGGTTCCGCCGCTATGGCCCGAAAAAATCACTGTTTCAGCGTCTGGGTGCGCGGATCATCGGCGACGCAATCGGCACGGTCGAGGACCGCGCCGCATTCGCACGGTTCGGTCTGTAGATGATCATCAAAGCGGTCGCCATCTTTCTGGTCGGCATGGTCGTGCTTGGCATTTTCGGCAAGCTGAGATTTCCCGGGCAACAACGGCTGGCGGACGCCAAATGTAAAAACTGCGGTCGCTACCGCATCGGCAAGGGGCCTTGCCCCTGTGAAAAAGGGCATCCCTGATGGAATGGATTCTTGTCATCGTGGGTCTGGTCATCCTGCTGTTTGCAGGTGACGCATTGGTCAAGGGCGCGGTCAACCTGTCGCTGCGGCTGGGTGTGCCCGCGCTGATCGTGTCGTTGACCATCGTGGCATTCGGCACATCCGCGCCAGAGCTGCTGATTTCTGTGAAATCGGTGATCGAGGGTGTGCCGGGGCTGGCGCTGGGCAATGTCGTGGGGTCGAACACCGCCAATATCCTGCTGGTGCTGGGCGTGCCTGCGCTGCTGGCCACGATGCACACGGCGGAACATGACACGCGGTCCAGCTACGTGCAGATGCTGGTCGCCTCTGCCTTGTTCATCGCGCTGTGCTTTGTGGGCGTGCTGACCTGGATTTCGGGTGTGGTTCTGCTGGTGGGCCTTGCGCTGATGCTGGGCTGGTCGTTCCAGCAGGCGCGCCGCGCACGTGCAGCCGACGCCGCTGCTGCGGCACTGGACGATACCGACGAGCTGGAAGGGGCCGATCCCGACATGAGCGGGAAACTGATTGCCTTGTTCCTGATAGCAGGCCTGATCGGCCTGCCGGTCGGGGCCGAGATGCTGATCCGGGGTGCGACCAAGATCGCGCAGGATTTCGGCCTTTCTGACAGCGTGATCGGCCTGACACTGGTGGCGCTTGGCACATCCTTGCCCGAACTGGCGACGACCGTCATGGCAGCCCTGCGCCGTCAGGCCGATGTGGCCCTGGGCAACGTGATCGGGTCGAACATGTTCAACCTGCTGGCCATCATCGGCATTGCGACGCTGTTCGGACCGATCCCCGTGGATGCCCAATTCCTGCGGTTCGATCTGTGGGTCATGGCCGGTGCGTCCCTGCTGCTGATCCCGTTCGTCTTCATGCGGATGAACATCACCCGGATCTGGGGCGTGGCGCTGACGCTGGGCTATATCGTCTATGTCTGGTCGCTGCTGTGACCCGTGCCCTGGTGACAGGCGGCGGCGCGCGGCTGGGGCGTGCCATGGTGCTGGGGCTGGCGGCACGGGGCTATGATGTGGCTATCCACTACAATACTTCGGCGGATTCCGCGCATGAGGTGGCGGACATGGTCCGCGCCTTGGGCCGGCAGGCCGTCTGCCTGAAGGCCGATCTGCTGGATGACGGGCCGACAGCGGCGTTGATCCCGGATGCCGCCCGCGCCTTGGGCGGGCCGTTGACGGTGCTGATCAACAATGCCTCGATCTTTGAGGGTGACGATTTCGAAACCGCCACGCGCGAGAGTTGGGACCGGCACATGGGCAGCAATCTGCGCGCGCCGTTCGTCCTGACCCAAGGGTTCGCAGCCCAGGTTGCGGAACCGCAACCCGACGACCGGGGCGAGCCGCTGGCGCAAGGGCTGATCGTGAACATGGTCGACCAGCGCGTATTGAAACTGACGCCCCAGTTCACGACCTACACGCTGGCCAAGGCCGCATTGTGGACCCTGACCCAGACAAGCGCACAGGCGCTGGCCCCCCGCGTTCGGGTCAACGCAATCGCACCCGGACCGACGTTGCAGGGCGCACGGCAATCCGCATCGGATTTCGCGCAGCAGCGCGCTGCCACGGTGCTGTCGCGAGGGGCGAGCCCCGAAGAAATCGTCGCAGCGCTGGGCTATCTGCTGGACGCACGCGCCGTCACCGGGCAGTTGATGACCGTGGACGGCGGTCAGCATCTGGGTTGGGAAACGCCTGACGCGATGGTGTCAGAGTAGTCTGACACTTGAGTTGTGCACTTTGGATAGCAGCCTTCCGTGGCGTTAATAAATTCTGTTTAACAACAGCAGTTTACAAATCTGTGATAAATAATACTTTTAATTTCAATGTATTAAATCTGTGCCTCAAAATAAGGCAGGTTGCTGAAGTCGACGTAATCGTTAACTTTTTCCCACCTCACAGGCTTTTGCCCACGGAGTTATCCACAGAAACGGTGGATGCCTTTCATCTTGCGATGTCGCGGTTATCGTTACATGGCGGCCTCGAATCGCAGACCATCTGACGGATCCCGGAATGACCGACGCCAAGAGCAAACCCGCCAAGACCGGCTATGATCTGATCGCATCCTATCTGCGGACGCTGGATTCCTCGCCCGGCGTTTACCGCATGCTCGATGACGAAAGCCGGGTTCTGTATGTCGGCAAGGCGCGCAATCTCAAGGCGCGGGTGAGCAATTATTCCCGACCGTCGCCGCAGCATTCACGCCGGATCGCCCGGATGATCCAGGAAACGTCGTCGATGATGTTCCTGACGACCAAGACGGAAACCGAGGCGCTGCTGCTGGAGCAGAACCTGATCAAGCAGCTCAAGCCGCGCTACAACGTGCTGTTGCGTGACGACAAATCCTTTCCCAACATTCTGGTCACGACAGGCCACCCCTATCCGCAGATCAAGAAACATCGCGGGGCGAAAAAGGAAAAGGGCGACTACTACGGTCCCTTTGCGGGGGCTGGTGCCGTGAACCGCACGCTGAACCAGTTGCAGCGCGTATTTTTGCTGCGCAACTGCACCGATCAGGATTTCGAGACGCGCACGCGACCTTGCCTGCAATACCAGATCAAACGGTGCAGCGGTCCTTGTGTCGGGCATATCAGCCCTGAGGACTACGCACGGTCGGTGAAGGACGCGCAGGCATTTCTGCAAGGCCGGACCAAGGGAATACAGGAAAAACTGGCCGCGGACATGAACGCCGCATCCGAGGCGATGGAATTCGAACGCGCTGCGGCCATGCGCGACCGGATCAAGGCGCTGACGCAGGTGCAATCGACCCAGGGCATCAACCCCAAGAATGTCGAAGAAGCCGATGTCATGGGCCTGCACATCGATGGCGGGCAGGCCTGCGTGCAGGTGTTTTTCATCCGCGCCGGTCAGAACTGGGGCAATCACGACTATTATCCCCGGATCAGCGGCGATGAGGACCCGTCAGAGGTGATCGAGGCCTTTGTCGGGCAATTCTATTCCGACCGTGACCCGCCGCGCGCGCTGATACTGAGCCACGGTCTGGATAACGACGATCTGATGGTGCAGGCGTTGTCCGACCGCCTGGGCCGCAAGGTTGAGATCATCGTGCCGCAGCGCGGTGAAAAGGCCGACCTTGTGCAAGGTGCGCTGCGCAACGCCCGCGAAAGCCTGGCCCGCAAGATGAGCGAGACAGCGACGCAAGGCCGGCTGTTGAAAGGCGTGGCTGACGCATTCGATCTGCCAAAGGTGCCGCAGCGGGTCGAGGTTTACGACAACTCTCACATCCAGGGGGCGCATGCGGTGGGTGCGATGGTTGTCGTGGGGCCAGAAGGGTTCGAGAAAAACCAGTACCGCAAGTTCAACATCCGTGGCGATGCCCTGACGCCCGGTGACGACTTCGGCATGATGAAAGAGGTGCTGACCCGCCGGTTCCAGCGTCTGCTGAAAGAGGATCCCGACCGGCAGGCAGGCAGCTGGCCCGACCTTTTGCTGATCGACGGCGGGGCAGGGCAAGTCAGCGCCGTGCGCGAGATCATGGAAGATCTGGGCGTCGGCGATGTGCCTATGGTCGGCGTGGCCAAGGGCATCGACCGCGATGCCGGCAAGGAGGAATTCCACCGCACCGGCAAACCTGTCATGGCGCTGCGCCACAACGATCCGGTGCTGTATTTCATTCAGCGGATGCGGGACGAGGTGCACCGTTTTGCCATCGGCACGCACCGCGCGAAACGGTCCAAGGCGATCGGGGCCACGCCGCTGGACGACGTGCCGGGCGTGGGTGCCGGGCGCAAGCGTTCGCTGCTGGCGCATTTCGGATCGGCCAAGGCGGTGACGCGCGCCAATGTCTCTGATTTGCAGGCCGTTGACGGGATCAGTCAGAATATCGCCCAGACGATCTATGATTATTTTCACGAAAACGGGTGAGGGGGCGCTGCCCCCCGGCCTGCGGCCGCCCCCCGGGATATTTCGAAAACAGCGATAACTGACCCGCTGCGTGATCTGGCGTAAGTGGGCAGGTCCGGCTATGACTACGCCATGACCTTGAACCTGCCGAATATCCTGACGATCTTGCGTCTGCTCGCGGCACCTGCCGTGGCGATCATGTTTTTGTATTTCAACCGGCCTTGGGCGGATTGGTTCGCGCTGTTGTTGTTCAGCAGCGCAGCATTGACGGATTTTCTGGACGGCTATCTGGCGCGGGCCTGGGGGCAGGAAACCAAGCTGGGTGCGATGCTGGATCCGATCGCGGACAAGGCGATGGTGGTGATTGCCCTGGTCGTGATTACCGGATTTTCAGGTATGAATCCGTGGATCCTGTTGCCTGCCACGCTGATCATTTTCCGTGAGGTTTTCGTATCGGGGCTGCGTGAATTTTTGGGGGATACCGCCGGGACGCTGAAGGTGACCCAGATGGCGAAATGGAAAACCACCGCGCAGATGATCGCGATTGCCCTGCTGTTCGCAACGGGCGCGTTCGAGCACTATCTCGGGATGCAGACCTTTGGCATGGATGCCCAGACCCGTGACGCGGTGCTGACGGGTGATCTGCCGGACGAGCTGGGCCTGGTCTGGAAATACTGGGGCATGATGCTGTCATGGTATGCGGGCATCACGGGATTGTGGATCGCGGCACTGCTGACATTGCTGACGGGATGGGATTACTTCCGCAAGGCATTGCCCCATCTCAAGGACAGCTGACATGGATATCTTGTATTTTGCATGGGTGCGCGAACGCATCGGCCTGCCACGCGAGACGATCCAGACCGAGGCCGCTACCGTGGCCGATCTGGTGGCGGAACTCTGCGCCCGCGAGGACCGGTATGCGGTGGCCTTTGCCGATATCACGGCGCTGCGGGTGGCGCTGGATCAGGAGCTGACCGATTTTGATGCGCCTCTGGCCGGTGTGCGCGAGGTCGCTTTCTTTCCGCCGATGACAGGCGGCTGATGGCGGTCCGCATTCAAGAGGCGGCATTCGGTGCCGGTGCCGAACTGGACCGGTTCACGGCCGATGCGCCCGGTGCCGGTGCCGTGGTCAGTTTCACGGGCGTGGTGCGCGATGTGGACGGCGGTCTGCGACACATGTTGATCGAACACTATCCCGGCATGACAGAACGCGCGATCACAGCATTGGTGTCCGAGGCCGTGGCCCGCTGGAACCTGACCGACGCGCTGGTGATACACCGGTTCGGGCAATTGGCCCCCGGTGATCCGATCATGATGGTCGCGACCGCTTCGGCGCACCGGGCTGATGCCTTTGCGGCAGCCGATTTTCTGATGGACTATCTGAAATCCCGCGCGCCCTTTTGGAAAAAGGAAGTGACCGCCGACGGTGCGGATTGGGTCGCTGCCAAGGATGCCGACGAGGCGGCGCTTAATCGTTGGTGAGGCCCGCGTGGCAATGGCAGTCAACGATATGATCGTTCACGAGGCCGCAGGCCTGCATGAACGCATAGACGATCGTCGGACCGCAGAACGTGAAGCCGGCCTTTTTGAGGTCCTTTGACATCTGTTGCGACAACTCGGTCTGCGCAGGCACATCCGCCATGGTTGCACGATAGGTTTGTAGCGGTTTGCCATCGACATAGGACCAAAGGAATGTGCTGAAGCCCTGATCCGCCTCGATTTTCTGGTAGGCGCGGGCGTTCTTAATCGCCCCCTCGATCTTGCCGCGGTGACGCACGATGCCGGGATCGGCAAGCAGTCGCGCGACCTCTGCATCGCCCCAGGGGGCGATGATGTCAGGATCGAACCCGGCAAAAGCAGCGCGAAAATTGTCGCGCTTTTTCAGGATGGTGATCCAAGACAGCCCCGCCTGAAACCCGTCCAGGATCAGCTTTTCGAACAAGGCGCGGCTGTCGTAGTCCGGCACCCCCCATTCGGTGTCATGGTAGGCCTGATAAACAGGGTCATCCCCGGCCCAGTCGCAGCGTCGTAGGGTCATTTCGCAGTCCTCGTGTCGCATTAACGCCATCTTAGCCCGTGGTGCGTCAGGATGACATCACCTAAACCGGACGACTTAGCCATGCTTGCCATCATTGACGCCGACGGGGGCGTACCTGAATTTTCGGACCCGCTGATGGCGGCTTTTGCCAGTCGTGATGCCGACATCCAGACCCTTGTGTCCGAGGCGCTGGATGCGGGGCGCGCGCGACTGGCGTTTCAGCCCGTGGTTTCGGCGACGACAGATCGCAGGGTCTGTTTCTACGAGGGGCTTATCCGTTTGCTGGACGACGGTGGGCGCGTCTTGCCAGCTGCACAATTCATGCCGCAGGTGGCCGATACCGACGTCGGGCGGCGCATCGACACGCTGGCACTGAAACTGTCGCTGCGATTGCTGGCAGACACCCCACATGCGCGTCTGTCCATCAATGTCTCGGCCCGGTCGCTGGCAGATTGGCGTTGGCGCAGCACGATGGCCGATGCGCTGGCGGCGCGGGGCAATCTGGGTGACCGGCTGATACTGGAAATCAGCGAACAATCCGCGATGCTGCTGCACGAGGTGGTGATCAGGTTCATGATCGAAATGCAGCCGCGCGGCGTATGTTTTGCACTGGATGGGTTTGGCGGCGGGCTGACGTCATTTCTGCATCTGCGGGATTTTTATTTCGATCTGGCCAAGGTGCATAAGGGATTTACCGCGCAGTTGGCGCAGCATCCCGAAAATCAGGTTCTGGTCGAGGCGCTGACCAACGTCGCCCGCCAATTCGAGATGTTTGTCGTGGCAGAGGGGGTGGAATCGGAACGCGACGCGCAGATCCTGACCCGAATCGGCGTGGATTGCCTGCAGGGGTATCATACTGGCGTGCCCAATTTCCGTCTGGTGTGACCGCTTTTGGTTTGCCTCTGGTTTGCTGTCGCCATACCGTCCAGTGGAAATGCGCGCGCGATGCGCGGGCAGTCCAGTGAAAGAGGTATGAAATGACCAATGTTGTGATCGCATCCGCAGGGCGGACGGCCGTCGGCAGCTTTAACGGGGCATTTGCCAATGTCCCCGCCCATGATCTGGGGACGGCAATGCTTGAAGGGATCGTCGCGCGTGCCGGTATCGACAAATCGGAGGTATCTGAGACGATCCTGGGGCAGGTGTTGACCGCGGCACAGGGTCAGAACCCTGCCCGTCAGGCCCATGTCAACGCTGGACTGCCGATCGAATCCTCGGCGTGGAGCATCAATCAGGTCTGCGGGTCCGGTTTGCGTGCCGTGATGTTGGGTGCCCAGCACATCCAGTTGGGTGACGCGCATATCGTGGCAGCGGGTGGTCAGGAAAACATGTCGTTGTCCCCCCATGCCGCCCATCTGCGTGCCGGCTACAAGATGGGTGATGCGAAATTCGTGGACACCATGATCCGTGACGGTCTGTGGGACGCGTTCAACAACTATCACATGGGCCAGACGGCTGAAAACGTCGCAGAAAAGTTCGAGATCACGCGCGACGCCCAGGACGCCTTTGCCGCGGCATCCCAGAACAAGGCCGAGGCCGCGCAGAAGGCTGGCAAGTTCAAGGACGAAATCATCCCCTTTACGGTCAAGACCCGCAAGGGTGACACGGTCGTCGAAGAGGATGAATACATCCGCCACGGCGCGTCGGTCGAGGGGATGCAGAAACTGCGCCCCGCGTTTACCAAGGACGGGACAGTGACGGCCGGCAACGCGTCAGGTCTGAACGACGGTGCAGCCGGTGTGATCCTGATGACCGATGCCGAGGCGGAAAAACGTGGGATCACGCCGCTTGCGCGGATCGTATCCTATGCAACTGCCGGGCTGGACCCCACGATCATGGGGGTGGGTCCCATCCATGCGAGCCGCAAGGC
Organism: Loktanella sp. 3ANDIMAR09; assembly: GCF_001420005.1. GTDB lineage: Bacteria > Pseudomonadota > Alphaproteobacteria > Rhodobacterales > Rhodobacteraceae > Loktanella. The sequence goes on from NZ_LJAK01000008.1 coordinate 69,923, forward strand.
GCTGGAAAAGGCCGGGTGGAAAGCGTCGGACCTCGACCTCGTCGAGGCGAACGAGGCGTTTGCCGCCCAGGCCTGTGCGGTCAACAAGGAAATGGGGTGGGACCCCGAAATCGTGAACGTCAATGGTGGCGCCATCGCGATCGGTCACCCGATCGGTGCCTCTGGCGCGCGTATCCTGAACACCCTGCTGTTCGAAATGCAGCGTCGCGGTGCCAAAAAGGGCCTTGCAACGCTGTGCATCGGCGGCGGCATGGGTGTCGCGCTCTGTGTAGAGCGTCCCTGACAACACGTCGGGGCGCGCCCGCCGTCCCCATCAGCCTGAACATGATCCGGTCGCCAGCTGTCTGGCGGCCGGATTTCGTTTGCAGGTGCAGCAAAAACCTAATTTTTCCATGGACTTGCCCATAAGGTGATAGACCTGATGGGCTGATCCACTACGATAGGGGCGGAGATCGACTCAAGGGAGGAAAAGACATGGCGAGAGTAGCACTTGTGACGGGTGGCACGCGGGGCATTGGGGGCGCGATCAGTCATGCCCTCAAGGCGGCGGGATACACGGTCGTCGCGACCTATGCGGGCAACGACGAAAAGGCCAAGGCCTTTACCGATGAAACTGGAATCAAGACCTATAAATGGGACGTAGGCAGCTATGATGCCTGCGCTGCCGGCCTGCAAAAGGTCGCCGAAGAGGTCGGTCCCATCGAGGTTTTGGTCAACAATGCCGGCATCACCCGCGACGCGCCATTTCACAAGATGACACCAGACCAGTGGAATGAGGTGATCGGCACCAACCTGACCGGCGTGTTCAACATGACCCACCCTGTCTGGCCGGGCATGCGCGAACGCAAGTTCGGTCGTATCATCACCATTTCGTCGATCAATGGCCAAAAGGGCCAGTTCGCGCAGGCAAACTATGCCGCGGCCAAGGCCGGTGACATCGGTTTCACCAAGGCGCTGGCACAAGAGGGCGCGCGCGCCGGCATCACCGTGAACGTCGTTGCACCGGGCTACATCAACACCGACATGATGAGCACGATCCCCGAAAAGGTCATGGACAGCATCGTTGGTGCAATTCCCGTGGGTCGGTTGGGCGAAGCCGAAGAGATCGCCCGCGCGGTCGTGTTCCTGGCCTCTGATGACGCGGGGTTCATCACCGGATCGACGATTACGGCCAACGGCGGCCAATACATGACCTGACGCTTTCGCAGGCGCACCGCATATGCCAAGAGAGCCGGGGGACTGACCCCCGGCTCTTTTGCGTTTGGTTTCATGACACGTCGCACTGCCACATTGACCGGTTTCGTTGCCGTCCTTCTCTGGGCACTTTTGGCGCTGTTCACGGTTGCGACCGATCCGGTCCCGCCGTTCCAGCTGACCGCGCTGACGTTTGCCATCGGGGCCGGTGTCGGACTGATGTGGGGCTGGGGCTGGGGCAGCGGCACGCTGCGCCAGTTGTCCCGGGTGCCTGCCCGCATCTATGTCTTTGGCACCGTGGGGTTGTTCGGTTATCACGCGCTATATTTTTCGGCTCTGCGGCTGGCCCCACCAGCCGAGGCGGGGCTGATCGCCTACCTCTGGCCGCTGCTGATCGTCCTGTTGTCTGGTCTGCTGCCGGGCGAGGTGCTGCGTCGGGGTCATATCGTCGGGGCGATATTGGGGTTCGCCGGGGCCGCGCTGATCATCGGGGCAGGGCGCGGCACACCGGGTAGCGGGGCCTTTGTCGGTTACGGTCTGGCGCTGCTTTGCGCGTTGTTCTGGTCTGGCTATTCGGTTTTGTCCCGCAGGTTCGGTGATGTGCCGACAGTCAGTGTCACCGTCTTTTGCGCAGCGACGGCGGTGTTGTCGGGTGGCGTGCATCTGCTGACGGAAAGCTGGGTCACACCAACGGCCAGCGGCTGGCTGGCGATCATGGGGCTGGGGCTGGGACCTGTCGGGATCGCGTTTTTTGTCTGGGACGTCGGGATGAAACGCGGCGACATTCAGGTTTTGGGTGCTGCGTCCTATGCAGCACCGCTGTTGTCGACCGTTGCACTGGTTGTTGCGGGCCTGTCGCCCGCGACGTGGACACTGGCGGGCGCGACCGCCCTGATCATGGCCGGGGCGGCGCTGGCAGCACGGGCCAGCGCCGCGCGAGGTTAGGCCGAAAGACGGGAAATTTCCTCTTTCAGCATCAACTTTTCCTTTTTCAGGCGCGCGATTTCCAAGTCATCCGAACCGGCACTGCGCTGCAACTGTTCGACACTGTCCGACAGGGTTTGATGCTTCTTCTTCAACTCTGCAATGTGGGAAGTGAGGCTCATGATCCGCTCCTTTGGTTGATTTAGAACAATGTCAGTTCAGCACAGCGTCATCGATTTGTCATCTGTTTCGTGAGATGCGTTGCGCAGAGCCAGCCTGCTGCGCAATTCTTGCCAAATTATTAATCCTGCATCGGCAATTTTATGCCATCCCGCAGCATTGCAGCGATCTGCGGGGTGTAATCCGGGCGATCATCCTTATGTATCGCGCCGGCATGCAGGACGAGAGGTGCGGCAAGCGCAAGCGGCGCACGACCACCGTGACGGGCCTGAACGATGACCAGACTGGGGGCGCGACCAGCCCGTGCTGACAGCGGCCTGACCTGCATGGACCCCAGCCGTCCGAACAGTGTTGACAGGATCAGATCCAACTGCCCGGCAGGATGGATCACCGACAACATGCCCTTGGGCCTGACCCTGCGGATGCCGCAGTCCAGCCAGGCGGACAGACCGACGGGGCCACCGCGCCCCAGATCCCGCCCCGGATCTGCGGCGGCCGCGCCCGCAGCGCGGTCAAAATAGGGTGGGTTCATGATCACGTGATCATAGGTTTGCTGGCGCACGGCATCCGGCAGGTCTGTCAGATCGGCCGTATGCACCACGGCATCTGCGCCGCTGTCAGCGGCATTCAGACGCGCAAGTGCTGCATAATCCGCCTGCACCTCGACCCCCGTCAGTGACAGGTCAGGCACACGCGCATGCAGGCACAGCATCGCCGTCCCCACGCCGCATCCCAGATCCAGGATGTGTTGCCCCGGTGCGGCCGGAACACTGGCTGCCAGCAGCACAGGATCGACCCCGGCACGGTATCCCTGCCGGGGCTGGCGCAGCGTCAGACGCCCCCCGAGAAAGGCATCGTGGGTCACGCCCGTGTCGGCATCGGTCATGGCGATGTGTGGATCTCTGCGTCACGCATGACGGCGCGTGCCATGAACAGATCGCGGTCGGCGACCATGACCCGCTGTGGCAAGATGCCCAAGCTGCCGTCAAGCACGCTCATGTTTACGTCGAAGGTGAAACAGGGTATCTCCTCGGCCTTGAGCAGGGCCGTGGCGAGGGCGATGACCGTGGGGTCGTTTGTGCGCAGCAGTTCCTTCATGACGCCACCATAGCCGCATCTGCGCCACCCACAACACGGGAACACGACATGAGCCTCGACCACGCCGCCACCAAGCCGCACGAACGACTGGCGCAGGCCCTGTCTGCGGACCTGTCCGCTGTGAATGACATGATCGCGGCGCGCATGGCGTCGGAAAACGCACCCCGCATCCCCGAGGTGACCGCTCATCTGATCGGCGCCGGTGGCAAACGTCTGCGCCCGATGCTGACGCTGGCCGCGGCCAACCTGTGCGGCTACGCGGGGCCCTATCACGTGCATCTGGCGACAACGGTGGAATTCATCCATACCGCCACGCTGCTGCACGACGACGTCGTGGACGAAAGCGACAAGCGCCGCGGCAAACCGACGGCCAACCTGCTGTGGGACAATTCCAGCTCGGTTCTGGTTGGGGATTATCTGTTCGCCCGCAGTTTTCAGCTGATGACGGAAACCGGCAACATGGACGTGCTGCGCATCCTGTCCAACGCCGCCGCGACCATCGCCGAAGGCGAGGTGCTGCAATTGACCGCCGCCCGCAATATTGCCACGACCGAGGACACATACCTCAAGGTGGTGCGCGGCAAGACAGCAGCGCTGTTTTCCGCCGCGACCGAGGTTGGTGGTGTGATCGCGGATGCGCCCGCGGATCAGGTCAGGGCCTTGTTCGACTATGGCGACGCGCTGGGCATTGCGTTCCAGATCGTCGACGACCTGCTGGACTGGCAGGGCGGGGCGGGCATCGGCAAAAACGTCGGCGATGATTTCCGCGAGGGCAAGCTGACCATGCCGGTCATCCGCGCCATTGCGGCAGGTGACACGAACGAGCGCGTGTTCTGGACCCGCACGCTGGAAAAACGCGTGCAAGAGGACGGCGATCTGGCACAGGCGCAGGACATCCTGGCGCGGCATGGCACGCTGGATAGCACAAAAGACACGGCAATCGCATGGGCCGCGCGTGCCAAATCGGCGCTGGACCCGATTCCGGATCACGAGATCAAGGGAATGCTGGTCGATCTCGCCGACTACGTGGTGGAACGGCTGGTCTGAAACACCCCGCCCGGTGCGACCCACCAGCGCGGATGGCGGAGCTGCATGGATTTCGCCGCCAGTTTCGCATCCGCGGTATGCGCGACAAGGCCCCAGCAGGTCGCACCCGATCCGGACATGCCCACGGCCTTGACCTGTGGCAGGCCACGCAAATCCGTCAGCGCCTGCGCAATCTCGGGGGCCATCGCCTGTGCCGGTGGCAAAAGGTCGTTGCGCTGCGTTTCCAGCCAGGCTGCGAAACCTGCGACATCCAACCCCTGTGGCACCGCGTCCATTGGCGCAAGGTCCGTCCGGTCCAGCGCGCGAAAGATTGCGGGCGTCGGCACATCGACATCAGGCTTGACCAGCACAAGCGCGCAATCCGGCAGGCGCGGCACACTGGACAGATCTTCGCCGATCCCGCGCATCCGCATGGGGGCTGGCCCCGCCAGACAGACCGGCACGTCCGCCCCAAGGCCAAGGACGTCATCACGTGTCAGCTGATCCAGATCGACTTTCCAGAAATCCGCAAGCAAATGCAGCGCCAGTGCGGCATCGGCCGATCCACCGCCAATTCCGGCAGGGTGCGGCAGGATCTTGTCCAGGGTCAGTGCAGCGCCACGTGTCGTGCCCGTCACCTGTGCCAAGAGACGGGCCGCCCGCATCACAAGGTTGCGTCCGTCGGTCGGCACGCCGGGTTTGAACGGTCCCGTCACGGACAGGCGCAGGTCCGGTGCAGGGCCAACCCGCAGGCGGTCGCCCAGATCGACGAACACGACAAGCGAATCCAGCAGGTGATAGCCGTCATCGCGGCGTCCTGTCACATGCAGGGTCAGATTGATCTTGGCCGGGGCCAGCGCCGCATTCGGAATCATTGGGTCGGATCGTCGGCCAGTGTGATGGGGGGCTGGCCTTCGGCGGCGCGGACGGCATCCAGGCCGTCCGCCAGTTTCGCCCTGATCCGCGCGGCAAGCGCCTCGTCGGGATCAAAGGACAGGGCGCGTTGCCACTGAAACCGTGCCTCGCGTTTGCGACCCACTGCCCAATAGGCATCGCCCAGGTGATCGTTGACGATCGGGTCGGTCGCCTCGAGCGCTGCGGCGGTTTCCAGCGGTGCGACGGCCTCTTCGTAGCGGCCAAGCGTGAAATAGACCCATCCGAGTGAATCGATGATGGCCCCGCTGTCGGGGCGTCCCTCGACGGCGCGTTCGATCATGTCGAGCGCCTCGTCCAGTTTTTCACCGCGTTCCACAAGGCTGTAGCCAAGGTAGTTCAGCACCTCTGGGCGGTTCGGTTCCAGTGCCAGTGCCGCGCGGAAATCAGCCTCGGCGGCAGGCCAGTTGTCGCTGTCGAACGACACCACGGCGCGCGAATAATAGACGATCCAGAGATTGGGGTCATCCTGCGGATACAGGTCGATGGCGCGGGAATAGGCGTCATGGGCTGCATCCAGCTGATCATTGTCCCGCAGGACATCACCCAGCCGGGATTGCACAAATGGCAGATCGGGATGTGCCCTCGCGAGGGCTTGTGCGACCTCGATCGCGGCCTCGTTGCGGTCGGACAACCGCAAACTGTCGATGCGTCCCAATTCGGCAGAGGGATAGGCAGGATCGTCGGTGGGGACGGTTGCAAAGGCCTCTCCGGCCAGGTCGTAGCGACGCATTTCCTGCAAGAGGGCTGCGGTCAGCATGGCGGCATCGACATTGTCGGGGGCCATGAACTGCGCCATCCGGGCGTATTGCAGGATATAGTCGTCGCGCGCCTCACCTGCGAGGAGGCTGCCGATCATGTACGCAACTTCGGCCAGGCCCTCTGTTGCGCTGGTCACGACATCATAGGCCAGTGTTTCGCCAGCGGCCAAACGGCCCTGCATGTCCACGATGCCCGGATCCAGCGTCGCGCCGAACACGTCAGTCAGCGCGGCCGCGGCATCATCGTTTCGGTCCAGCTGGGACAGGATCTGCGCCTGCGCGATGGCCGCCCGGGGGCTGAATGCGCTGGTGCCGTCACCGGGGTTCGCAAGAATGGCAAGCGCGCCTTCGTAATCGCCGACGGTCGCCAGTGCATAAGCCTTGTGCAGCAGGCCATAGCTGCGCATGCCGTCGGTGTCGGCCACCGCGTCAAAGGCGGTCAGCGCGTCCGTCATCTGCCCCGTGCCGACCAGCGCCCACGCCCGGGCAAGCGCGTCGAACAGCGGGCTGACGCCCAGCGGGTCCGCGTCCAGTATCGCATCCCAGTTTTCATTGACCGCATTGACGCTGACCGTGATTGCAGCACCGACCTGGGAGCTGATGCCTGCCTCGCGCAGACGGTCTGCAAAAATGGCCGCGCGTTCGAAATCGCCCAGTGCGACATAGGACACGGCAGCACTTTCCAGCAGGGCGACGTTCTGGGGATCCTCGACCAGGGCCTGTTCGTAGAATTCCGCAGCGGGCGCATAATCGCGCACGCCGGCGGCGCTGCGTGCGGCCAGATAAGCCCCCGGATCGACCTGTGCCTGCGCTGGCGGGCCGAACGACATGAGACCCACCATCAGGGCCGCGATGGAAATGCGTTTCGTCATGACACTCGCCTGCAAGAACGTTTGGACCTGCACCGTAGGCGCAGGTCCAATGGCGTGCAATCAATCACATGTCACGAGCGGTTGAACGTGCGGGTCACCGCCGCCGCGCTCACATGTTGGGATAGTTCGGACCGTCACCACCCTGCGGCACGGTCCAGACGATGTTCTGGCTGGGGTCCTTGATATCGCAGGTCTTGCAATGGACGCAGTTCTGGAAATTGATCTGGAACTTGGTCTCGGCTCCTTCGCCCACAAACTCGTACACCCCGGCCGGGCAATATCGTGCAGATGGGCCTGCATACTTCGGCAGGTTGACCGCAACAGGGATCGACGGATCCTTGAGCTTTAGGTGCGCGGGCTGGCTTTCTTCGTGGTTGGTAAAGCTGAAGGCCACGTTCGTCAGTCGGTCGAACGACAGTTTGCCATCCGGCTTGGGGTAGTCGATGACCTTGTGCTGATCTGCGGGTTCCGTCGCCTCGGCGTCGGATTTGCCGTGCGACAGCGTGCCGATGACCGAAATACCGGTCAGCGTGTTGGTCCACATGTCAAAACCACCCAGCGCAAGCGAGGTCGTCAGCCCGTAACGCGACCAAAGCGGTTTGACGTTGCGCACCTTTTTCAGGTCGATGCCGACGGGGCCTGTTTTCAGCACCTTGTCGTAGTCGGTCAGCGTGTCGCCGCTGCGTCCGGCCTGCATCGCCTCGATCGCGGCCTCGGCTGCGTGGATGCCCGACAGCATGGCGTTGTGGTTACCCTTGATGCGGGGGACGTTCACCAGCCCTGCGGAACAGCCCAGCAGGCAGCCGCCGGGAAACGCCGTCTGCGGGATGGACTGGAACCCGCCTTCTGAGATCGCGCGCGCGCCATAGGCGACACGCTTGCCGCCTTCCAGCAGGTCCTTGACCATCGGGTGATGCTTGAACCGCTGAAATTCCATGTAGGGGAATGTGTGCGGGTTCTTGTAGCCCAGATGCACGACGAAACCGACATACACCTGATTGTTGTCGAGGTGGTAGATGAACGATCCGCCACCGGCACCGGATTCGTTCAGCGGCCAGCCCATCGTGTGCACGACCGTGCCGGGCTTGTGTTTTTCCGGGTCGATTTCCCAGATTTCCTTCATGCCGAGACCGTATTTCTGCACATCGCTCTTGGCGTCGAGGTCGAATTTATCGATCACCTGCTTGGACAACGATCCGCGCACGCCTTCGGACAGGAACACGTACTTGCCCAGCAGTTCCATCCCCGGCTCGTAGCCCGGACCCTCGGTTCCATCGGGGTTGCGCCCGAATTCACCGGCCACAACGCCCGCCACACGGCCATCGTCGCCCCAGACCAGTTCGGAACAGGCCATGCCCGGGAATATCTCGACGCCCAGTTCCTCGGCCTGTTCTGCCATCCAGCGGCAGACGTTTGCCATGCTGACGATGTAGTTGCCGTGGTTGTTCATCAGCGGTGGCATCAGCATATTGGGCACGCGGATTTTTCCGGCCTCGCCCAGCATGTAGAAATGATCGTCGGTGACGGGGACATTCAGCGGCGCGCCGCGGTCCTTCCAGTCGGGGATCAGGCGATCCAGGCCCGATGGGTCCAGAACGGCACCAGACAGAATATGCGCGCCGACCTCGGACCCTTTTTCCAGAACGACGACATTGCAATCGGGGTCCATCTGTTTCAGGCGAATGGCCGCCGACAGCCCGGCAGGGCCGGCGCCGACGATGACAACATCATATTCCATTGATTCGCGTTCAGCCATGATCCATCCTTTTGCATGTGCAGCAATAAAGTTGCGCGAAGGGTTACAGGACGCGCCGGGGCGTCGCAATCACAACGATGCGTCAAAGGCGCGGTTCCGCCGCGGCGTTTTGGCGGGCGCTTGACTTTACCACGCGCGAATACGCTATGAACGTGCGATGAATTCGCACAGGCCAAGAGGGTGCCAACATGGACAAGATTCCGCTGACCGCTGCCGGTTTCAAAAAACTGGACAATGAGCTCAAGCACCTGAAGTCGGTTGAACGCCCGGCCATCATTCGCGCCATTTCGGAGGCGCGCGAACACGGTGACCTGTCTGAAAACGCCGAATACCATTCCGCCAAGGAAAAACAGTCGTTCATCGAAGGCCGCGTCAAGGAGATCGAGGGCGTGCTGTCGCTGGCGGACGTGATCAATCCGGCCAAGATGTCAGGCAACGTCAAATTTGGCGCGACCGTGCATCTGGTGGACGAGGACACGGACGAGGAAAAGACCTATCAGATCGTCGGCGAATACGAGGCCGATATCGAAAAAGGTCTGCTGAACATGAAATCGCCACTGGCCCGCGCCCTGATCGGCAAGGACGAGGGCGACAGCGTCGAGGTCCGCACGCCGGGTGGCGAACGGTCCTATGAAATCCTGAAAATCGAATACAAGTAGCAAACACATGCCGCAATTTCGTCCAGAGCCAGAGGAATCCGGTGTCGCCGGGCCTCTCTTGGCGGGGCTGGGCGTTGTCTGGGTCGTCCTTGTTCTGGTAATCTGGGTCTTGCAGCCAGCCGCACCCGAGGGGTTCAGCGGGGCCGTCACGCTGTTCTATTTGCTGGCGCTGGTCCTGCCGCCCGCGCTGCTGGCGGTGTGTCATCTGATCATGGACGCGCAGCGCGAAACCAAACGGCGCATCAACCGTCTGGATGATGCATTGGCGGCACTGCGCGTCACGCCGCAATCGTCGGCCATGTCCCCCAAGACGGTCGAGGCACGGCTGGAGGAAATCGCCCAGACAGCGCGCAAGACCGAAGCGACGGTCGCAACGTTTACCAGTTCACGGGACATGGCACGGTCCAAGCTGGCGATCACCTCGATCAAGACGGTGCCGGACGACCAGCCAACGCTGGCGCTGGGCACCTCGGCCGAGGACATGGCCGTTCCCCTGGAAACGGCCGAGCTGATCCGCGCGCTCAATTTCCCCGAGGACGAGCGCGACACCGCCGGTTTCGGCGCGCTGCGCCGCGCGCTCAAGGATCGGTCGGCGGGCAAGCTCATCAAGGCCAGCCAGGACGTGCTGACGCTGCTCAGCCAGGACGGCATCTATATGGATGACCTGAAACCGGACCGCGCAAAACCCGATCTGTGGCGCAGGTTCGCGCAGGGTGAACGGGGTCGGGCGGTCGCGGCGCTTGGTGGCATCCGGGACCGGTCCAGCCTTGCGCTGACGGCAGGACGGATGCGCGAGGACGTGATTTTCCGCGACGCCGCACATCATTTTCTGCGGCTGTTCGACCGTATGCTGGCGCAGGTCGAACCGGATGCCAGTGATGCCGAGATGATCGCGCTGGCCGATACGCGGTCGGCGCGGGCGTTCATGATCGTGGCGCGTGTCAGCGGCGTGTTCGACTGATGATCGCGATTTTCATCCAGACACTGCCATTCTTTGCCATCATCGGCTTGGGCTATGCCTCGGGGCGGTCAGGATTTTTCAGCGCCGAGGCGACGGCCTATCTGACGAAATTCGTATTCTATTTTGCGCTGTCGGCGATGCTGTTCCGGTTTTCCGCGAACCTGTCGCTGGCAGAGGTTTGGGACTGGTCGTTCGTCGGGGCCTATCTGTGCGGCACGATGTTGATCTACGTGCTGGCCACCATTGTCGCGATGGTCCGCCGATTGCCGGTGGCCGAGGCGGCGGTCGAGGCGCAGGTCGCCGTGATCGGCAACGTGGGTTTTCTGGGGATCCCGATGCTGACCTTGCTGCTGGGACCCGCCGCGATTGGCCCGAACATGATGGTGCTGGCGGTCGATCTGATCGTGTTCGGCAGCCTGATTGTCATTCTGATCACCGGCAGCCGTGACGGGCGCATCCAGCTGGGTGTGTTGAAAACCGTGGCGCTGGGATTGCTGGCCAACCCGATGATCGTGTCGATTGCGCTGGGCCTCACGGTATCCGCACTGGCGTGGGACCTGCCAAAGCCGGTCAATGAATTCGTGACGCTGCTGGGGGGGGCCGCAACGCCCGGCGCGCTCTTTGCCATCGGTGCATCGCTCGCTGGCAAATCGGCGGAAAAACTGTCGGTCGCGTCATGGCTGACGTTTTGCAAACTGGTGCTGCATCCGGCTGCGGTGGCGGTGTTTGCGCTGCTGATCTTTACCGTGGATGCCTACGAGGCCAGTGTGATGATCGCGCTGGCAGCCCTGCCTGTGGCCGGCAACGTCTATATGCTGGCGCAGCATTACCGGGTCGCACCCCAGCGCGTGTCAGCGGCAATCCTGGTATCGACGACGCTGTCGATCATCACCGTGTCCGTGGTCATCGCGCTGGTGACGTGACACCGGGCCGGGGGCGCGTTAGCACTGGTGCAAACCAAGGAGACGACGATGGATACCATTTCGGAAAACAAGTGTTTCGGCGGGACGCAGGGCGTCTATTCCCATGCGTCAGCGGCTACGGGTGGCACCATGACATTCGGCCTGTTCCTGCCGGAAGAGGCCGCGAACGGCCCTGTGCCTGTCCTGATCTATCTGTCGGGTCTGACCTGCACCCATGAAAACGCGATGACCAAATCCGGCGCGCAGGCCTATGCTGCCGAACAGGGCATTGCGCTGGTTTTTCCCGATACCTCGCCGCGCGGAGACGGGGTGGCCGATACCGAAGGGTTCGATATGGGGCTGGCCGCCAGTTTCTACGTCGATGCGACGCAGGACCCTTGGAAACCGCATTACCAGATGGAAACCTACATCACGCGCGACCTGATGCAGGCGCTTGCTGATTTCCCGCTGGATATGGACCGCGTGTCGATCACGGGTCATTCGATGGGGGGGCACGGTGCCCTGACGCTGGCACTGAAACACCCCGACATGTTCCGCAGCGTGTCTGCCTTTTCACCGATCTGCCATCCTACGGCGTCAGACTGGGGCCAGCGTCAGTTCGAGGGCTATCTGGGGTCCGACAAGAACGCTTGGGCAGGTCACGATGCAACGCTGCTGATGAGGTCCAAGGGCTACGACAAGCCGGTGCTGGTCGATCAGGGCACCGCGGATCAGTTCTATGACAAGCTGAACACCGGCGATTTCGCGGCGGCCTGTGCCGACGCCCGTGCAGACGCGCAAATCCGCCTGCAAAGCGGGTATGACCACAGTTATTTCTTTATCGCGTCGTTTATCGCGGACCACGTCGATTTTCACGCGCGGGCCCTCTACGCATGAGCATTTACGTCGACGCCGATGCCTGCCCGGTCAAGGCAGAGGTCGAACGCGTCGGCACGCGGCACAAGGTGCAGATGTTCGTGGTCAGCAACGGCGGTATCCGCCCGTCGCAAAACCCGCTGGTGCAGACCATCGTGGTGCCGGACGGGCCGGACGTGGCTGACATGTGGATCGCGGACAGGGCAGGGCCGGGCGATGTCGTCATTACGGGTGACATTCCGCTGGCGGCCCGCTGCGTGGAAAACGGTGCGCAGGTCCTCAAACACAATGGCGAGCCGCTGACGCAGGCCAATATCGGCAATGTGCTGGCGACGCGCGATCTGATGGCTGACATGCGTGCCGCCGATCCGTTTCGTCAGGGCGGTGGTCGCGCGTTTTCCAAGGCCGACCGGTCCCGTTTTCTGGACGCGCTTGAACGCAGCCTGCGCAAGGCTGCCCAATCCTGAAAGGACACCCCCATGCCTGTAGAGGCCGTCATCTTTGACATCGGAAACGTGCTGATCGAATGGCAGCCGGAACGGTTCTATGACGCGCAGATCGGAGAGGAACGTCGCCGCGCGATGTTCGCCGCCCTCGACCTGCACGGCATGAATGACGGTGTGGACCGTGGCGACAACTTTCTGGAGGCCGTCACGGCCTTTGCCGCGGCCAATCCCGCCTGGCATGCCGAAATCATGATGTGGCACGATAACTGGGCGCAGATGGCGAGCCCCGAAATCCCTCATTCGATCCGGTTGCTGCATGCCCTGCGCGCGGCAGGTGTTCCGGTGTTCGCCCTGTCGAATTTCGGCATTCAGACCTTTGCGATTGCCGAAAAGGTGTATCCTTTTCTGAACGATTTCGACCGTCGCTATATTTCCGGCCACATGGGCGTCATCAAACCGGACGCCGAGATCTACCGCCGGGTCGAGGTGGATTGCGGCGTCGATCCGGCTGTCCTGTTGTTCACCGATGACCGCGCCGACAATATCGCTGCCGCGACCGAACGCGGATGGCAGACGCATCTGTTCGACGGGCCGCAGGCCTTTGCAGATCGTCTGGTGTCCGAAGGATTGCTGACGGCAGAGCAGGCACAATGACCCTGATGATCGGACCAGAAGCCGAGGCAAGGCTTGACTGGGTGGGGCTGACGGATGCGCTGGCCGCAGGTCACGACCTGCCGCCGGCAGAGATCAAGGATGTGTTCCTTTATCAGGGGAACCGGACGCTGCTGAACCGGTCCGCCTGGATCGCGGGGTTGGGCGTGCTGGTCAAGGCGGCAACGGTGTTTCCGGACAACCCCGCGCAGGGGCGGCCGATGGTCGGCGGTGCCGTGAATCTGATGTCGGACGCGGATGGCAGTCTATCGGCCGTTCTGGATTTCGGGCTGGTCACGAAATGGAAAACAGCCGGGGACAGCCTGCTGGCCGCGCGACGACTGGCGCGCCCGGACAGCCGCAATATCCTGATCATCGGCGCGGGAACCGTGGGGGCGTCGCTGGTGCAGGCCTATGGTGCCGTGTTCGCGCATGCGTCGTTCACGATCTGGAACCGGTCCTCCGACGGGGCCGCGCGGTTTGCCCGCGATCATGGGGCGCGGGTGGCCGATGATCTGGAAACCGCCGTGCGGGCCGCCGATATCATCTGCTGTGCCACGATGACGACCGAACCGGTTTTGCGCGGCGCATGGTTGCAGCCCGGCCAGCATGTCGATCTGATCGGGGCCTATCGCCCCGACATGCGCGAGGCCGATGACTTGGCCCTGAAACGTGCGCGGATTTTTGTCGACAATCGCAGCACGACGATGGACCACATCGGCGAGTTGCGCGACCCGCTGTCGCGCGGTGTGATCGGGCCGGATGATGTTCTGGCGGATTTTTACGACCTTGACCGGTTTGACCGCGAACCGGGGGACATCACCTTGTTCAAGAACGGCGGCGGCGCGCATCTTGATCTGATGACGGCGCATTACATTCTGGGTCAGGTCGGCGCGGCATGATCTGGCTGACCGTCCTTGTGGTTCTGCTGATGCTGGCGTGCTGGCCATTCCTCAGCGAGGCGCGCAAGCCGCCTTTGACAGCGGATATTCGCGGGAACGGCACATGGGCTGCGTTGTCACAGGGGCGCACGTGGTATCGCTGGACCGGGCCATCGCGTGGCCCAGTGGTGGTGGCAATCCATGGCCTGACCACACCCAGCCCCGTGTTCGATGATCTGGCGGGGCATCTGGCGCAGTCAGGTTATCGCGTGCTTTGCTATGATCTGTATGGTCGGGGGCTGTCTGACGGTGTTGCGGGACCGCAAGATGGTGCGTTTTTTCTCAAACAGCTGGATGATCTGTTGCGCGATCAGGATGTGACAGGCCCCATGACGCTGGTTGGCTATTCCATGGGCGGCACGATCGCGACGCTCTTTGCGGCAAGGGATTCGGCGCGTGTCGAGAGGATCGTCCTGCTTGCTTCGGCGGGCATGGGGCTGAACCTGACGCCATTCTGGCGGTTTGCGCGTGATACGCCTGTGGTCGGGGACTGGCTGGCGCGCGGGTTCGGTGCGGGTAATCTGCGTCAGGTCGCAGCGACGGGCACGGCGATCGGTCGGGTGCAACACGATCAACTGATGCGCAGGGGGTATCTGCGCGCTGTTCTGTCCAGCCTACGGGGCGCGTTGTCAGCGCAGATGCAGGATGCCCATCGCGCCGTCGCCGTTGCCGAAATCCCTGTCCTCGCCATCTGGGGCGGCATGGATGCGACGATCCCGGCCGTCGCGATGGGAAAATTGGCACAGTGGAACCGCAAGGTCGTCCACGAGGTCGTGCCCGACGCTACCCACGCGCTGCCGTGGCAACACGCCGACGTCGTTGCGGATCTGATGCGGGACTGGATGGACGGTCAGGCCGTTGCGTCCAATGAAACGGCTGCTGGCACCAAAAGCGGTGATCCGACACAGGTATAGTTCCGTCCATTGCGTTTCGCGTGATAAAGCGCGTGATCCGCGCTGGCACTATGATGGTCGAAACTCGCCTGAAGCGGAGTCCATGAGACACCGATCGACACGGTCAGATCGAGGATCTGATCGTCAATCTCAAAGGCCGTGTCGCTGACGGCCTTTCTGCATCTGTTGGCAATGATTTCCGCTGTGCCTGCGGCCGTATCCGGCAGTAGGACTGAAAATTCGTCACCCCCAAGGCGGCTGAACAGATCCCCCTCGCGCAGGCAATCACGGATCCTTTGAACAAATTGAACCAGGACGGCATCGCCCGCCGGATGGCCATAGGTGTCGTTGATGATTTTGAACCGGTCGATATCCATCAGCAACAAGGCACGCCCGCGGGGGGCCTGTGGCCGGCTGTTCAGGCCGTCGACGAACTCCCGAATGGCGGCACGGTTCAGAACACCTGTCAGCCCGTCCGTCTGAGAGGCCGTTTGCAGGGTTTGCACCCGGATGATCTGTAGCCGTTCACGGGTCAGCAACAGGCCCAGGGCCAGTGTCCCGACAAACTGAACCACAAAGGAAAATGGCGCGATATTGGCCATGTAGATTTGTCGCGCCGCCTGTGGCAGCAGCAGACCAATCAGCGCGTGCATTGCGACCACGGTTGCCAGCAAGAGGGTCGCAGCGACGTTCGGGACGCCCCTGGATCGGATGAATTTCGACCACGCCAGGCCGCATGCCGCGACCGAACACATCGCGGTCAAGCCGACAGTCATGCCGTCCCCGCCAATCGCGAAACGGGTCACACCCGCAATGACAAGCGCGATGATGCCACCCTGCACATCGAAATAGGCAAAGGCCAGCGCAACGAACACGAGCCTGGAATCAATGAGGAAACCATCCGAAATTTCGACCGGAGACGACATTGATGCGACCGCCGCGAGCCCCAGCACCAACCCCATGATCGGGCGGACAGCGACACCGTCCAGTTTGTGGCGGGCGATCAGGCCATAAACATAGGCCATAGAGAGCGCGATCCCGACCGGCTGAAACAGCGTCATGAAAATCCGGACAAGTTCGGTCATGGGTCCCCTCGTGAGCCTGAGCGGACAATCGCTGCGAAAACTGTAGAAATATTTAATCGAACCAGACCGGTTCCAACGGGCTATAACACCTGTTTGTCAATTCATCGGTCGCGGCGTATTTCATGCGGCATGAGTGTTTCAGATGCCTATGATGCAGCGGTCCGGGACGGCACGCTGAATGATGATCCGGCCCAGCGTGCGGTCTTGCCCGAACTGGATCGTATTGCCACGGCACTTGCCCTGCCGGTCAAGCGTGGCTTGTTCCGCCGGGCGCCGGACCCTGTTCCGGGGCTGTACATGTGGGGTGGTGTCGGGCGCGGCAAATCCATGTTGATGGACTTGGCCTATGCGCAGATTGATGCGCCAAAGTTGCGCCGCCATTTTCATGCTTTCATGCAGTGGGTGCACGGTGAAATCGCGCAGGCTCGCAGGCAGGGGGTCGATGACGCGATCAAACCCGTGGTGGCCACGCTGGCCGATCAGACGCGGCTGCTGTGTTTTGACGAAATGCAGATTACGGACATTACAGATGCGATGATCGTGGGCCGGCTGTTCGAGGGGTTGTTCGCCGCTGGCGTGACAATCATCACCACATCGAACAGGCCGCCTGACGACCTGTACAAGGACGGTTTGAACCGTCAGTTGTTCGTGCCGTTCATCGACCTGCTCAAGACGCGGCTGGTGGTTCACGAACTGGCCGCCGAAACGGATTATCGACAGGGTCGGCTGGCGGGCACGCCAACCTATTTCACGCCGGTTGATGCGGCGGCGCGCAGCGCCATCGCCAAGGTCTGGCAGGATCTGACCCAAGGTGCGGACAACCCGCTGACCCTGCACGTCAAGGGGCGCGAGGTTGTCTTGCCGGGGTATCACAACGGTGTCGCGCGCGCGTCATTCTTTGATTTGTGTGGGCGGCCGTTGGGCGCTGCGGATTACCTTGCGCTGGCAGATGCCGTGCGGGTGCTGATCCTCGAGGACATTCCGTCGTTGGGGCGGGACAACTTCAACGAGGCCAAACGTTTCGTGACCCTGATCGACGCCCTCTACGAGGGGCGCGTGCGTTTGATCTGTTCTGCCGCCGCCGCGCCGGAATTTCTGTATCGCGAAGGCGAGGGCAGTTTTGAATTCGAACGCACCGCCAGTCGGTTGCGCGAAATGCAAAGCGATGGATGGGGCGAAAACCCAGCGGCCTGAGACGAAAAAGCAGGCCAAAAGCCTGCCCCTCGCCCTGCCAAGATCGCCGGACCTGCGTGACATTCACTGCCATTCTGTCCCGTTGACACTTTTGTGAATCATGAGTGATTCGCAGTCAATCTATTTTTCAGTGTCACGTGTCTTGCTCAGTGACATGGCGGCCTGGCAACGGGGTGATACAGCCGCGCGGGTGGCCCGCAGTGGCGTTGTGGGGTCGATCGAGCTGTCCGCGACATAGACCCCGTTCAGGCAGATATCCTGTGCGTAATTGCCTGAATTGAAACCAAATCCTGGATTTCCGCAGTTTTCGACGTTGCCGTCGGCATTCCAGCCTTGCGAATTTGTCCCCGAAAAACTGCCGCCCGTCAGAAATGTCAGCGACAATGGATCAAACCGCAGGTGCCAGGTGGCAGTGGGCGCGCGCGTTGCCATGTCCCATGTGCCCAGCAGCTGGCCGCGGTGATAGCCCGCAATCTTGAACCCTGTCACATCGCGTTCCGTGACGATGGTGCGGGCCATCGCGGTTTCCGCAATCGTCATGCGTCCGGTCATCGTATAGCCGTTCGCACCGGTCCAGCAGAAATTCAGGGTCTCGGCGGTGGCCGGGCCTGCCAGCAGCGCAAGGGCAAACAGACTAACCCGCATCGTTCAGACGCATCACATGCCCGGCAAGGTAAAGCGACCCGCAGATCAGAACGCGCACCGGATCACCACCTGCAAAACCCGACAAGGCATCCTGCACGCTGTCGGCGCTGCGTGCCGTCATCCCGACTGATGCTGCGATGCGGGCCGTTTCATCGGCGGGGATCGTATTCGCCTCGTCGGGAATGGAGACGGCTGTCAGGCTGTCCGCGACAGCGGCCAGCGGGGACAGATAGCCTGCGATGTCCTTGGTGTTCAGCATGCCGCAGACCAGATGCGTGGGTTTGCGGGGCAAGGCGGCGAGCGTCTGGGCGATCATCCGGCCCGCGGCGGGGTTATGGCCTCCGTCCAGCCACAGCTCTGCGGGGGCGGCCAAATCGACAAGCGCGCCGGTGGTCAGGCGTTCCATCCGTGCAGGCCAATAGGCGCGGGTGACAGCGGCCTCGCAGGCGGCATCGGTCGCCCCCAGATGACGCAGCCCCGCAATCGCGGCCCCGGCATTGGTGATCTGATGCGGTCCGGGCAGATTCGGCAGCGGCAGGTCCAGCAGTCCGGTTTCATCCTGATAGATCAGCCGGTCGCGTTCCACGCCGACATGCCAGTGTTGGCCGTAGGCCAGCAGCGGCGCGCCCAGCCGGGCGGCGCGGTCCTCGATCACCTCCAGCGCCTGAGGATGTTGCGGGCCGACAACGCAAGGGATGCCGCGTTTCAGGATACCTGCCTTTTCGCCCGCGATCTGCGTGATGGTGTCGCCAAGAAACGATTGGTGGTCCAGATCGACCGGCGTGATGACGCATAGACGCGGTGTCATCACATTGGTCGCGTCCAGCCGTCCGCCCAATCCGACCTCCAGCAAGGTCCAGTCGGCATGTGTTTCGGCAAAGGCCAGCAGTGCTGCAACGGTCGTGATCTCGAAATAGGTGATCGGTGCGGGGCCGTTGGCCGTATAGGCGCGGTCCAGCACGCGGGTCAGCGCGTCTTCGGAAATCAGATCGCCCGCTAGCCGGATGCGTTCATGAAACCGAGCCAGATGCGGCGAGGTATATGCGTGGACCGCAGCGCCATCGCGTTCCAGACCAGCCCGCATCATGGCCTGCGTGCTGCCTTTGCCATTGGTGCCTGCGATGTGGACCACGGGGGGCAACCTGTCCTGCGGATTGTCCAGCGCCGCCAGCAGCCGCCAGACGCGATCCAGCGTCAGGTCGATCACCTTGGGGTGCAGCGTCATCATCCGTTGCAGGATCAGATCAGATGTCATGGCCGCATCCTGTGGGGGAGTGTTGCCGCGGGGCCGGCTGGCGGCCGGCCGTCCGCGCTATTTGGACTGTTCGGTTTCGGCCAGATCTGTGGGTGTGGCCGGCAGTGCGACCTCGGCTTCGCTGGGAAGGTGCGGCGCTGGCAGGTCACCTGCAACGGGCGGTTCCATCTTCATCAGCATCCGCAGGATCGTGACCAGTTCTTCCTTCAGCTCGGTGCGGGGTGTCACACGGTCCAGCATCCCGTGGTCCAGCAGGTATTCGGCACGCTGGAAACCCTCTGGCAGCTGTTCACCGATCGTCTGTTCGATGACCCGCGCCCCGGCAAAGCCGATCAGCGCGTTGGGTTCCGCGATCTGGACGTCACCCAGCATGGCATAGGACGCCGTGACGCCGCCTGTCGTCGGGTGCGTCAGCACGACGATATAGGGCAGGCCTGCCTCCTTGAGCATCTGCACCGCGATTGTCGTGCGCGGCATCTGCATCAGGCCCAGGATGCCCTCTTGCATCCGGGCACCGCCAGCAGCGGAAAACAGGATAAAGGGGCGACCCAGCTCGATGGCGCGTTCGGCCCCCGCGATGATGGCGTTGCCGACGTACATCGACATGGACCCACCCATGAAACTGAAATCCTGCACCGCGACGACGACGGGCGTGCGGCCCATTTCGCCTTCGGCCACCAGCATGGCGTCCTTTTCACCGGTCTTGCGGCGGGCATCGCGCAGACGGTCGGTATATTTTTTCTGATCGCGGAAATTCAGCGGGTCAGTGACGGGTTCCGGTACCGCAACCTCGGTGTAGATGCCGCCATCGAACAAGGACAACAGGCGGTCGCGGGCACCGATCGGCATGTGATTGCCGCAGTTTCCGCAGACATTCAGGTTGTCGGCCAGTTCGCGGTGAAACAGCATCGTGCCGCAGTCATCACACTTCGTCCACAGATTGTCCGGGGTTTCGCGCCGTGAAAACAGGGCGTTGACCTTGGGGCGGACGTAATTGGTGATCCAGTTCATGGGGTGCGGCCTCTCTTGATTGACTTGGAAATAGCGACCGTGCGTCATGAATGCAATCTACACCCGCAGCGCGACCCGCGCGGCCAGCCACATGACCAGCACACCCATGACCGACACCACGATGTCGAACAATGTGAACGGCGTCAGCAGTGCCATCAATCCGGCGTCATCGGGCGGCAGATCACCCGCATAAGGGTAAAGTAGCAGCGCAAGCCCGCTGGAGGGCGTCTGTGCCTCGGCGATGATGACGGTGGCAAAGACGTTGTTGGCCACATGCAGTCCCACGGCTGCGCCCAAGGTGCCGGTGCGGGCCGTCAGATCGGCGCAGGCCAGTCCCAGCAATGTGGCCCAGCCGGCCCAGAGCACGCCGGCAGCCACCGTGTCACCATTATAGAGATGCCCAAAACCGAAATAGACCGAAGGCAGCACCATCCAGACCCAGCGACTGGATGACAACGCCCCAAGTTGCTGTTGCAGATAACCGCGATACAGCAGCTCTTCGGTTGCGCACTGGATCGTGATTGCAACGAGGCCGGGCAGCAGCCAGACCAGCCAGAGCGCGGGATTGCGCAGCCCCAGATCCTCGGACAGGTCGAACCACAGCAGGGCCGGTTCCTGCGCCAGCAACACAAGCGAGACCGCGAGCGTTGCCACGACGGTTTGCTGCAGTGCCAGATTGCGCGGACCGATCATGCTGGCAAGGCCGCGTTGGTGCAGCAGGCGTACGGCAAGGATCAGGACGGCGGCGGGCAGGATGAACAGTCCGAAATCCAGCACCGTCGCCGCCGGTGTCGACAGATCGGCGTCCGGACCCAGCAGGCCGAAATAGATCTGCGGCATGATCGCAAAGGCGATCTCGAAGATGATGAGGACGGCGATGATGCGAAACAGGCTGCCTGCGGGACGGGCAGGGGCCGTGAATGCCGCCATCGCAAGGTAAGGTCGGTGCCAGATCATGCGCCACGTTATGCTGCGTCTGCACGGTCCTGCAACAGCAGTTGCGACTTGTCAGGAAGGGGTCCGCAAATTAGACCCGTGCCGAGCCCCTGAGGAGAATGCAATGACCGCCAATCGCCCCGACAAATCCAAGCTGCCCAGCCGTCACGTGACCGAAGGCCCCGCGCGCGCGCCGCACCGGTCCTATTACTATGCAATGGATCTGACCGAGCAGGACATCGCCCAGCCCTTTGTCGGCGTTGCGACCTGCTGGAACGAGGCAGCCCCCTGCAACATCGCGCTGAACTGGCAGGCACAATCCGTCAAGCGCGGCGTCAAGGAAGCGGCTGGCACCCCGCGTGAGTTCACGACGATCACCGTCACCGACGGAATCGCGATGGGCCACGAAGGCATGCGGTCCTCGCTTGCTTCGCGCGAAGCCATTGCCGACACGGTGGAGCTGACGATGCGCGGTCATGGCTATGACGCGCTGGTGGGTCTGGCAGGCTGCGACAAATCGCTGCCGGGCATGATGATGGCGATGATCCGTCTGAACGTGCCGTCGGTCTTCATGTATGGCGGGTCGATCCTGCCGGGCAAGGCCCCCGCCGGTGCGGACCTGCCGGGCGATTTCGGCGAACGCGATCTGACGGTGCAGGACATGTTCGAGGCCGTGGGCCGTTATCAGTCCGGCGAAATGACCGAAGAACAGCTGGCAATCCTGGAACGTGTGGCCTGTCCGTCCGCTGGTGCCTGTGGCGGCCAGTTCACGGCCAACACGATGGCCTGCGTGTCCGAGGCGATCGGTCTGGCGCTGCTGAATTCCTCTGGCATGCCCGCCCCCTACAAGGACCGCGCGCAATACGGCGAGGCGTCGGGCCGCGCCGTGATGCACCTGATCAACGAAAACATCCGTGCCCGTGATGTCGTCACCCGCAAGAGTCTGGAAAACGCGGCGCGCGTCGTCGCCTGCACCGGTGGGTCGACAAACGCCGGTCTGCACCTGCCCGCGATGGCGCACGAGGCAGGGATTGATTTCGACCTGTGGGACGTCTGCGACATCTTCAAGGACACGCCGTATTTCGTCGACATGAAACCCGGCGGTCAGGCTGTCGCCAAGGACCTGTTCGACGCAGGTGGCATTCCCGTCGTGATGAAAGAGCTGCGCAAGGCCGGCCTGATCCACGAGGATTGCATCACATCCTCCGGCAAGACCATCGGCGAAGAGCTGGACATGATCAAAGGTGAGCCGGACGGTAAAGTGATCCACTTTATCGACAACCCGATCACCAAGACCGGCGGCGTCGTCGGCCTGCGCGGCAACGTGGCCCCCGATGGTGCAATCGTCAAGGTTGCGGGCATGTCCGATGCAGAGCAGGTCTTTAGCGGTCCGGCCCGTGTGTTCGAGAACGAAGAAGAGGCATTTGCCGCCGTCAAGGCGCGCGAATACAAGGAAGGCGAAGTCCTCGTCATCCGCAACGAAGGCCCCGCCGGCGGTCCGGGGATGCGTGAAATGCTGGCGACCACCGCCGCCCTGTCCGGTCAGGGCATGGGCAAGAAGGTGGCCCTGATCACCGACGGGCGTTTTTCGGGCGCGACACGCGGGTTCTGCGTCGGTCACGTCGGACCAGAGGCCGCGCATGGTGGTCCCATTGCCTTGCTGCAAAACGGCGACGTCATCACCATCAACGCGCTGACCGGCGAATTGTCTGTTAATGTCAGCGATGCCGACATGGATGCGCGCCGCGCGGCCTGGCCTGGCCCGCGGCCCACGAACTATGCCTCTGGTGCGGTCTGGAAATTTGCGCAGCTGGTGGGTGGTGCCCGCAAGGGCGCCGTGACCCATCCCGGTGCAAAGGCGGAAACCCACGTTTACATGGACCTGTAACGCGGTGTTGCGCGGATCGATCCTGGCGGTGGCGCTGGCCGCACTTGCAGCTTGCGACCTGCCGGGGACAGTTTCCGGGCCGGACGCCACGACATTGCGCCTGACCGGGGGCGTCGTGGTGGCGGCGCCGCAGGGTTACTGCATCGATCCGCAGGTGACGCGCCCGCAGCGCGGGTTTGCATTCCTTGCGGCCTGCGCCGCGATCAATGCGGCATCGGACAGGCCCCTGCCGGACCTGATGGCGCTGATTACCGTTCAGGTCGGTGACGCAAACAGCGCGTTGGTGGCAGGGTCCGAACCTGCCTTTCGCGCCTTTCTGGAAACCCAGCAGGGCGCGACCCTGCTGGGCGTGTCCGACATCGGTGGGCCGGTCGAGGTCCTGAACACGGGTGCCGCGACAAATGCCGTGACCGTCTATACCCGCGACACGGCCCCCCCCGATATCGTCGGCAGCCAACCCGAAAGCTGGCGTTTGTTCACCGACCTGCGCGGGCGGGTCGTGACGATCACGGTGCGCGGCCTGACCCAGGCTCCGTTGACGCAGGTTCAGTCGCGCGAGGTGCTGGACCAGATGTTGCAGCAGTTGCGGGCGGCCAATAGCGTGCAACAATCGACGACGTGATGACTTGGCATTGTTTCTATTTTGGAAATAGTCGTGCAGATCGTCCCATGGCCGCACATGCGCAGTTCGGCCCAGAAGACTGAAGGAGCGTTTGGTGGGTTTAGGCAGACAGGCAATCGGACGGCTCTTGCATCGGTGGAGCCTGCGACGCTGGACCCGGCTGGCCCGCGCGGCTGAAACGGCCGACCTGGACAAATTGCATCAGCAGCGCTTGATGGCGAGCCAGTTGATGACGCGCCTGTCTGAACTGAATTTCGTTGCCGACAGTCGACTGGCCTTGCCGCGTGTCGGCACAAACGCATTTGTCAGACCAGGCGGTACACTCTGGTCGTGGCGACCGCGTGCCTGGCGTGGGCCGTTGCCGGAAATGGGCATTGCCGCCGTCGGCAACCGCGCCAGCCTGGGCGATCATCTGACGGTGTTTCATGATTGCGACATCAGTGAACTGACGCTTCGCCAGATCCGAAATACGCGCACCAGTGACATGGCACCCTATGGTCTGCGACTGGACGTTTTCAGGTTTGACGGCAGTTTCCTCAGTCTGGTGCTGGATTTGCCCGCAGAGGCAATCGACGGCCTGTTGAAACGGCATATCATCCGGTTGGCAGTCAACGTGGAACTGGAACAGCCGCTGGAAATCTTTGCGCGGTTGAACGTCCGTCACGGTCCGAACACCGAACAGATGGTGCAAGAGATCAAGAATGCGGATGGTGAAATGGTCGTCGAATTCGACCTTGCCTATAGCGACATCAACGAGCGGCGGATCGAGGCAGCCTGGCTGGACCTGATTTTCGAAGGGGCCGAGATGAACCAGATCACCCTGCGCGACGTCACCTTGTGCCGTTATCCGCGCGCCGAACTGTAAGGAGCCACCGTCATGTCGGAACTGAAACTGATCAAGCTGCGGATGATTGCCGGCCTGTGGCAGGGCGAATTGTCGGGTGTCACGGGGGACACCCCGCCCGCGCTGATCGTGTCGCAGGGAGCAGAGGCCTTGCCCGCGCCGACGCTGAACCGGCTGGAGGACGGCAAATGGCTGGTTGATGTTCCCATTCCGGCTGATCGCTTGGGGGACGGCGTGCAGACCTTTGTGATCAGCACACGCGATACCGGGGACACACTCGCCAGTTTTGCCTTTCTGGGGGGCGAGGCGCTGTCGAACGATATTCGCGCGGAACTGGACCTGTTGCGCGGCGAGCTGGACATGCTCAAGCGCGCGTTTCGGCGGCATTGCGTGGAAACCGCCGGGAACTGATGCACTGACGCGGCGTTGGGGGTGACGCAGACAATCGGGTGGGTAATGTAGCTCCAAACCGGAGGAACCCGCCAATGACGAATTATCCCAACCTTTTGTCGCCTCTCGACCTGGGCCATACGACGCTGAAAAATCGCGTTTTGATGGGGTCCATGCACACCGGGCTGGAAGAAACCCGTGACTGGAACCGGGTCGCAGAATTTTACGCGGCGCGTGCGCGTGGTGGTGTCGGCCTGATGGTGACCGGCGGGATGGCCCCGAACAAGGAAGGCGGCGTGTTTCCGGGGGCGGCTGGCCTGTTCAGCGATGCCGATATCGCCAACCACCGCATCGTCACCGACCGCGTGCACGATGCAGGCGGCAAGATCGCGATGCAGATCCTGCACGCAGGTCGCTATGCCTATTCCAAGGATTGTGTCGCCCCTTCGGCTATCAAATCACCGATCTCGCCATTTGTGCCCACGGAACTGGACGAGGCCGGTATCGAAAAGCAGATCAGCGACATGGTGACGGCCGCCAGCCGCGCCAGGCAGGCTGGCTATGACGGTGTCGAGGTGATGGGATCAGAGGGATATTTCCTCAACCAATTTTTGGTGAAACACACCAACCACCGCACTGACCGCTGGGGCGGGTTGTATGAGAACCGGATGCGCCTGCCCGTGGAGGTCGTGCGCCGCGTGCGCGAGGCTGTGGGCCCCGATTTCATCGTGATCTACCGGCTGTCCATGATTGATCTGGTCCCCGACGGGTCCACCTACGAAGAGGTCGTGCAACTGGCGCAGGCGATCGAGGCGGCGGGTGCGTCGATCATCAACACCGGTATCGGCTGGCACGAGGCGCGGATTCCGACGATTGCCACGTCGGTGCCGCGCCGGGCCTTTGCCTGGGTGACGAAAAAACTGATGGGGCAGGTGGGGATTCCGCTGATCACCTCGAACCGGATCAACACGCCCCAGGTCGCCGAGGATGTGCTGGCCGAAGGCTGCGCCGACATGGTCAGCATGGCGCGCCCGTTTCTGGCCGATCCCGATTTCGTGGCCAAGGCACAGGCAGGGCAGGCCGATCTGATCGCACCCTGCATCGCCTGCAATCAGGCCTGTCTGGATCACACTTTTGGCGGGAAACTGTCGTCCTGTCTTGTCAACCCGCGGGCCTGCCACGAAACCGAACTGGTGGTGACCCCGGCAGCGCAGACGAAATCCATCGCCGTGGTCGGCGCGGGTCCTGCGGGCCTGTCGGCTGCGTTGACGGCGGCGGAACGGGGACACGCTGTCACGATCTTTGATGATGCGCATGAAATCGGTGGCCAGCTCAACATGGCCAAACAGGTGCCGGGCAAAGAGGAATTCTGGGGCCTTGTGGATTGGTATCGCGCCGCGGTCGCAGCTGCGGGCATTACACTGAAACTGGGCGCGCGGGTCGGCGCGGACGATCTGACCGGCTATGACGCGGTGATCGTTGCCACGGGTGTGGCCCCCCGCGACCCGCAGATTCCCGGTCAGGACGGCCCGAATGTCCTGTCCTATATCGACGTGCTGCGCGGCAAGGCCGAGGTCGGTCAGCGCGTCGCCATCATCGGTGCGGGCGGGATCGGGTTCGACGTGGCCGAAACGCTGGTCACGGATCAAAGCCCGACAACCGATCTGCCCGACTGGATGAAGGAATGGGGCGTGACGGATCCCGGCGATCATCGCGGTGGTCTGGCACCAGCAGGACCGCAGCCCCATGCGCCCGCGCGGCAGGTCACCTTGTTGCAGCGCAAGGCGCAAAAGCTGGGCAAGGGGTTGGGCAAGACCACGGGCTGGATTCACCGCGCCGGGCTGCAGATGAAACAGGTGCAGATGGTCGGCGGCGTGAACTACGAACGAATCGACGCCGAAGGATTGCACATCAGCGAAGGCACCGCCCGCGAGAATCCGCGCGTGATACCCGCCGATACCATCGTGCTGTGTGCCGGACAGGTGCCGGAAAATGCGCTGGCCGCTGATCTGGCCGCGCGCGGCGTGACACATCACGTGATCGGCGGCGCGGATGTCGCGGCCGAACTGGATGCCAAGCGGGCCATCGATCAGGGCACCCGGCTGGCTGCAACACTGTGATCCGGGCGGGGGCCTGCGTCGTTTGTGCGCTGCTGGCGGGCTGTGCGCCGCCGCAGACGGGCCCCGTCACCATCACGGCGGTGGGGGATTCCGTGCTGTCGTGGAACCGTCTTTCGGGGCAGGATATTCCGCGCGTTGCGGCAGCCGCGCTGGATCGTGGGGTCGCGAACCGGTCCGTTCCGGGGGCGCGGTTCCTGACCGCGATCCCGGCCCAGTACCGCGCGGCTGATTGGGATTGGGTCATCGTGAACGGTGGTGCCAACGACCTGGCGCAGGACTGCGGCTGTGATGGCTGCGATTTCACGTTGGACGCGTTGATCTCTGCCAATGGGCAGACCGGGGCCATGCCCCGCTTTGTGCGGGATGTCGCGGATCAGGGGCCGCGCGTCGTGGTGCTGGGATATTACGGCACATCCGTTGCCGGTGGTCCGCTGGCGGATTGCGCGGACGAATTGGCCGCACTATCGACCCGATTGGCCGCCCTGGCCCAAGGCGATCCGCGCATTCTATTCGTTGATGCCAAGGATGCGATCGACCCGGCAGACCTTGACCTCTATGCGGGTGATCTGGTGCATCCCTCCGCGCTGGGCAGTGCGCGGATAGGTAGCGAAATTGCCCGCGCCATTGCCATGGCGGACCCGGCTGCGGGGCGTTTCCAAATAGAGGCCAGTCGCTGAGAAATCGCGGTATTGTCAGGCGCGTGACCCAATCCCGCCCGATTTGACAGGCAAGAACGGTCCAACAGTTAACAGTGTTAGGACCGGACATGGATCGCCTTACCGAGATGGAAGCCTTTGCCACGGTCGTGGATCAGGGTGGCTTTACCGACGCCGCCAAGAAGATGGGAATCTCTAAATCCGCCGTGTCAAAGCACGTCTCGTCACTCGAGGCGCGACTGGGTGCCCGGCTCTTGAATCGCACGACCCGCAGGGTCAGTCCGACGGAAATCGGCCTGGCCTATTATGACCGCGCCCGCCGGGTGTTGAATGACGCAGGCGAGGCGGACGCACTGGTCACATCCATGCAATCCGCCCCGTCGGGCCTGCTGCGGATTTCGGTCGCGACGGATTTCGGGGTGAACCACCTGTCACCGGTCCTGGGTGAATTCCTGTCCGAATTCAGCGACATTACCGTGAACATGGTGCTGAACAACCGCTACGTCGAACTGATTTCCGAAGGGTTCGACATGGCCATTCGCATCGGTGAGCTGGAGGACAGCACCCTGCGCGCGCGCAAGCTGACGGAAACCAGCCGACGTATGATTGCCTCGCCTGCCTATTTCGAACAATACGGCCGGCCCGAAAAAATCGACGATCTGAACGAACACAAGTTGCTGCATTATTCCAATGCCGCCAATTCAGCAGTCTGGAAACTGACAGCGCCATCGGGCGAAAAGCGGCAGGTCCGGACGGCGGGCTGGCTGACCGTGAACGACGGACAGTCGCTGCTGAACGCCTGCGTCGGCGGTCTGGGCATCGCCTATCTGCCTAGCTTTCTCTACGCTGATGCGATGCGCAAGGGTCTGGTCGAAGAGGCGATCCCCGATCTGCCGGTTGAAACCCAAGGCATCTATGCCGTTTATCCGCCCGGCCGTTTCACACAGCCAAAGGTGCGTGCATTCATTGATTTTCTGGTGAATGCCTTTGCGGAAAAAGGCCCTGAATCCTGGTAATCAACGGGTCCCGGTGACCACGGCCTCGACACGACGGTTCGCACGGCGACCGTCGTCTGTCAGGTTGCTGGCCACCGGTGACAGGTAGCCCATGCCAGCCGGTGTCAGTTGGGCGCGGGGCACGCCGTAATCAGCGACCAGACGTTCCACGACAGCGGCAGCACGGCTGCGCGAAATCGCGATATTGCCGTCCAGCGCGCCTTCGGCGTCGGTGTGGCCCACGATGCTGATCGCCAGATCCGGGTTGTCCGCCAAAAAGTCGGCCAGCGCACGTAGTGCAGCGCTCTCACCGCTTGCAAGGGCGGTCGCCCCCGTCGCGAATGTGACGCCGTCCAGAACAGCCCGTCCCTGCGCCATCAGCTTTTCCCCAAGATCGCCATTCACGGTGGTGGCGCGCAGGGTCGGTGCCGCGGTCGTGAGGGTCGGCAGGTCATCCGATGTGGGTGCAATCCGGGTGATCTGGACAAATCCCGCCTGCGGCGTGTGACTGACCAGCAGGCTGACAGCATTTTCCCCGTTTACGGCGGACAAGTGGCGAAAGGCTCCCAGATCGACCTGCATCTGAGGAGGTGGCGTCACGGGGATCGCAAATCGGAAATCAAAGCCCCCGCAATCCACATCGGCGCATTCATGGATCACGTCAAAACCCGCGTTGGTCAATTGATCCCGGAGGCTGCGCAGGATCGGCAAGGTATCAAGCCCCGGTGCGTCGATCCGCCAGACCTCGATCTGCTGCGCCCCCTCGACGGGGCGGCTGGGCAGGACACCATCCACCCAAGGCCCCGTCGGCAGCAGGTAGCGGACGTCGGCGTCCCGGGTCTCAAAGGTCAGCGACGCGTTGCCGGGCAGCGCCAGTTCCTGTGCGGCCAGCGGGCCTGCGATCAGCCCAAGACAGAGCGTGAGTGTCTTCATCTGGCCTGGGCGTGGTATGCGGCATTGGGCACCATTTCGGTGGCTGACGCGACGCGGTTGGACATGTTGAAAAAAGCGGCCACGCTGGCGATGTCCCAGATGGCACGGTCGCTGAACCCTGCGTCGCGCAAGGCCTGCCGGTCGCTTTCCTCGATCCGTGATGGTGTTTCTGTCAGCTTTTCGGCGAACCGCAGCATGGCGGTCTGGCGGGTGTCCAGATCAGCGGCACGCCAGTTCATGACCATCATTTCGCCCAAGGCCGGGTTGCCGGACAACTGCCGCACGGCGGCACCATGGGCGGTCAGGCAGTAGTAACACTTGTTCACCGAACTGACGACGACCGCGATCATTTCGCGTTCCAGCTTGGTCAGGTCGGATTGTGCCAGCATCAGATCGTTGTAGAGGGCGGTAAAGGCGTTCAGTTTTTCGATGTCAAAGGCATAGGCCCGCAGGACATTGGGCACCATTCCCAGTTTGTCCTGGCAGATGTCGAAATAGGCCTGCGTGGCGTCTGGCAGCGGGTCGACCATCGGCAGGTCCAGGGCGGTCGGCTGTTCGGTCATGATGTGTCCTTTGGCTGTGCCCGGTAATGATAGCGCCCGACCTCTGTCATCCCCAACCCCTGATACAGCGCATTCGCGCCTGCGTTCGCAACCGTGGTCAGCAATGCAAAGGTTGGCGCGCCATGCGCCTGTCCCCAGATCGCGGCGGCACGGGTCAGGGTCGCGGCCAACCCCTTGCGCCGGTGGGATTTGCTGACCTCCAGCGCGTGCAACATGGCCACACCGTCATGGATCGCCACGAACAAGGTAGCAGCCGGGCGGTCGTCGATGCGGCCAAGGATCGTCGTTTTCGGCCCCGTCACACGGTCCATCACCGCAAGGCGGGCAGGGCCGACACCACCCTGGTCCCAGATATCGCGTTGCACCGCCAGCGGTGGCCAGACGGTAAAGGCGCAGACAGGGGGCGGTTTCGGAGTCGCAAGAGCGGCGGCAGGGCAGGCATAGACGATCGTTTCATCGCGGATGGTGTATCCTGCATCCGCCAGTGCTGCGTCGGCGCTGTCGTCACCGGGCCGGATGCTGAACACGACCTCTTGGCCCAGGTCACGCATCGCGGTTTCGGCCAGCGCCAGATCCTGACGGGTGACGGGGCCGGTCGCTGTCGCTGCACTGACGCGATTGCCGCCGCCGTCGCCTTGCCGGATCAGCCAGGGACCAACCTGCTGCGTCCGGGCGGCGGGCCAGGTCGCATCTATCACCGCGCCCCAATCAGTCATGCGGGAAACAGCGCCTGCAAGTGGGCCATGGCCGCATCGACCTGTGATGCATCGCGGCCGCGCACCACCAGATTGGTGCCATAGACGCCGTCTTTTTGGAACGGATAGCTGCCCAGTGACAATTCGGGGAAATCCTGAGCGACCTGCGCTAGCGGGGCAGCGACATCGCCTTCGCCGCGCATGACGCGCCAGCTTTGTGACAACAGGGGCGCACCGTGGGCCAGTTTGGACACGACGCTGGCGACCATTGCCTCGAACACCGCCGGCACGCCTGCCATGACGTTGACGTTGCCCAGGGTGAATCCCGGTGCCGTGCTGACAGGGTTGTCGATCAGGGTGGCACCGTCAGGGATTCGGGCCATGCGCAGGCGCGCATCGTTCAGCGTGGTTCCGGCGCGATCGTAATGCGCCTGTAGCAGCGCGCGGGCATCGTCGCGCACGTCGATCGGCACATCGAATGCGGCGGCCACCGCATCGGCGGTGATGTCGTCGTGGGTGGGGCCGATCCCGCCGGACGTAAAGACGTGATCGTAGGCCGCAGACAGCGCCTGCACCGCCGCAACGATGGCGGGCTGGTCGTCACTCACGACTCGGGCCTCGCACAGGTCGATCCCGGCTTCGGTCAGCACCTTGGCCAGATGGTTCATGTTGCTGTCGCGGGTGCGGCCCGACAGGATTTCATCGCCGATGACAAGCATCGCAGCTGTGGGATTGGTCATTCTAAACTCCGTTTTGTCCCGGTATAACTGCCGACATGAACTTTGCCAGACCGTTGATCCCCGCCACGCTGATCCGCCGCTACAAACGTTTTCTGGCGGATGTGACGCTGGATGACGGGACCGAGGTCACGGCGCATGTCGCAAACCCCGGCAAGATGACGGGGCTGGCCGAACCGGGCATGCAGGTCTGGCTGGAAACCAATGACGACCCCAAGCGCAAGCTGAAGTATGCATGGCGGCTGGTCGACGATGGGGGTGCATTGGTCTGCGTGGATACGGCGCAGGCCAACCGCGTGGTGGGCGAAGGGTTGCGGGCAGGCCGCGTGCCGGGCCTGACAGGCTACACCGACATCCGGTCAGAGGTGAAATATGCGGCCAACTCACGTGTCGATTTCCTGCTGACGGGGGATGGCCCCGCCCTGTGGCTCGAGGTCAAGAGCGCGACGGTCTGCCGGACGCCCGGTCTCGCCGAATTTCCGGACACGGCCACGGCGCGCGGTGCGCGGCACATGGCGGATCTGGCGGACCGGGTCGCGGCGGGAGACCGCGCGGCGGTCTTTTTTCTGGTCAATCGCACCGACTGCGACGCCTTTGACGTGGCCCGCGATATCGACCCGGTTTACGGCGCGGCCTTTGATGCGGCAGTGGCCGCAGGGGTCGAGGTGATCGTCATGGATGCGACAATGGACCGCGACGGGATCGCGCTGGGTCGCGTGCTGCCGCTGGGCCGGGGTGGCATGCAGGGCTAAAACGTCCTATGTGGCTTCGCAGGTAATGATAGGTGACGACGTGACGACCTCTTCGCAGAGTGTGACAAAGGACGGGATCCGTCTGTATGAACCATCCGATTTCGCAGGTATGGAAAAGGCAGGCCGGCTGGCTGCAACGATCCTTGACGATATCGCGGAACATGTGTTCGTCGGTCAGACAACCGGTGTGATTGACCAACTGATCACCGATTGGGTCACGGCTGCTGGTGCGACCTCTGCCACCATCGGGTATCGCGGCTATCAGCACGCCAGCTGCATCAGCGTGAACCACGTGGTCTGCCACGGTATTCCTGGTGACAAGGTGCTCAAGGACGGCGATATCCTGAACATTGATGTAACCGTGATTGTCGACGGTTGGTTCGGTGATTGTTCGCGCATGTATTGGGCCGGCAAGATGAGCCGCAAGGCCGAGCGTCTGGTGCAGGTGACGCACGATTGCCTGATGCTGGGGATCGAGGCAGCCAAGCCGGGCAATACATTTGGCGATATCGGTCACGCCATTCAGACCTACGCGGAAAAGCAGCGCATGTCCGTCGTGCGTGATTTTTGCGGTCACGGGCTGGGTCGGGTGTTTCATGCCCCGCCCAACGTGCTGCATTACGGTCGCCCCGGATCCGGTGCCGTGCTGGAAGAAGGCATGTTTTTCACCATCGAGCCGATGATCAACCTTGGCCGACCGGAAACCAAGATCCTCGCGGATGACTGGACGGCCGTGACGCGCGACAAGTCCCTGTCCGCGCAGTTCGAACATTCCATCGGGATAACCGCGCAGGGGTGCGAGATTTTCACGCTGTCGCCTGCCGGACGGTTTCACCCCACGATGCCCGAGTGACCGAGGCCGGCGCGGGCCGCCGTCTGATCGGTGTCCTGAGTGTTGCAAATTTCGCCATCGGTATGGGTGCTTTTGTCCTGATCGGGATGCTGGTGCCTGTGGGCGACAGCTTTGGTATCTCGCCGGGTCGCACCGGATGGTTGATGACGACCTATGCCTTGTCCTATGCCGTGCTCTCGCCCTTGCTGGTGTCGGCCACGGGGCGCATCGGGCGCAGGCGCATCCTGACGATCGCAATGGCAATCTTTGCGCTGGCGCATGTGGCGTCGGCGGTCGCACCGACTGAATTCACGCTTCATCTGACGCGCATCATTGCGGCGGCGGGCGCGGGCATGTTCACCCCGGTCAGCGCATCGGTCGCGGCACGCCTGTCCACACCGCAAACCCAAGGCAAGACCCTGGCCTGGGTGGTGTTCGGTCTGACATTGGCGCAGGTGCTGGGCGTGCCTGCCGGCAGTTTCATCGCCTATACCTTTGGCTGGCGCGCCGCGATGCTGATCGTGGCGGTGCTGGCATTGGCAATGTTGCCGCTGCTTTGGCGGATCGTGCCACGGGGACTGAATTTTCAGCCGGTCTCGCTGCGCGAACTGGGCGCGATCCTGCGCAACGGACCGATGATGCTGGCGGTCACGTTCACCGCGACGTTCCTGGCGGCGGTCTATGTCGTCTATACCTATTTTGCCCCCCTGATGGAAAACGGGATGGGTTACGGGCGTGACGGGATCACGGCGCTGTTGCTGATGTTTGGTGTGGGCGCCGTGTTGGGCAACCTGATGGGCGGCTGGATGGCCGACCGCATCGGTCCGACGCGGACGCTGACGATCCTGTGTATCGCGCAGATTGCCCTGCTGCCGCTTTTCTCGCTCTTGCCCCTGCCGGGGATTGTGCTGGCGCTGCTGGTGGCCGTCTGGTCCGCGACGGGGTGGTCGTTCCTGGCGGGCCAGCAGATGCGGATCATCGCTTTGCGTATCCAGGCGGCACCGGTTCTTCTCGCGCTCAATGCTGCGGCGATCTACATCGGGGCGGCATTGGGATCGGCCGTGGGATCGGGGGCCATTGCTCTGGGCGGGCTGATGGCGCTGGGGGTGACGGGCGGATTGCTGGGGTTGCTGGCGCTGGGACATATTACCTTGTCTCGGCGCATCAGTGGATAAATTTGCCCGGCGCACTTGCGAACGGATCGCATCTAAACCATATCAACTGCGTCACTAGCGGTGACATCCCCCCATGAAAATTCGATTTGAGGATGCACGCTATGCACCGTTCACTGATTGCCGCTGTCGCGGCCTGTCTGACATTGCCCACCGCTGCCCTGACCCAAGAGGTCACGTTGCGTTTCCAGCATTTCGTTTCGCCTGCCTCGGCGAACCCGACCTATTTCATGCAGCCCTGGGCCGACGCGATCGAGGAACAATCGGGCGGCCGGATCAAGGTCGAGCTTTATCCCTTCATGCAGCTGGGCGGGTCCGCCGCGTCGCAATATGATCTGATCCGCGACGGTGCCATCGATGGTGGCTGGGTCATTCCGGGCTATGAGCCGGGCCGTTTCCCCGAGGCCGAGGCGCTGGAACTGCCGTTCATGACCAGCAAGCTGGGCGCAGAGGCGTCGCGTGCCGCATGGGATTTCACCCAAGACTACCTGATGGACGATTTCGAAGATGTGCATGTGATTACAACCCACATGCACGGCCCCGGCATCATCCACCTGAAGGGTCCAGCGCCCGAAACGGTCGATGATCTGCGCGGCAAGGTGGTGCGCGGCCCGTCGCGCCCTGCGACGCTGCTGCTGGAAAAGCTGGGGGCCACACCCGTCGGCATGCCTGTTCCCGCATTCCCAGAGGCGCTGTCGCGCGGTGTCGTGGATGGAGGCGTGATCACCTGGGAAATGTCGCCGTCGCTGAAACTGGACGAGCTGACCGACAGCCACACCGATGTCGCAGGCGACCGCGCGCTGTATAACCTGTTTTTCGTCTGGGCGATGAACAAAGACGTCTATGCGGCACTGCCCGACGACCTCAAGGCTGTCATCGACGCCAATTCCGGCAAGATGGCCGCCGAATGGGCGGGCGGTGCCCACGACACCGGCGATTCCGAAGGGCGTGACCTGATGGAGGACGGCGGAAACCAGATCGCTGTTCTGTCAGAGCTGGAAACCGACGCGATCAAGGCGCTGGGCCAAGAGGTCCGGGCCGACTGGATCGCGGACATGGATGCGCGTGGGCTGGACGGCGCTGGACTGGTTCAGGCAGCAGAGGCAGCTGTGGCCACCAACCTGAACTGATCCGCAATGCGTGATTGCGCGCGCCCCGCTGACAATGTTGGCGGGGCGCTAGCCCGTCAGGCCCAGATCGCGCGCGACCTGCATCATGTCCGTGATGGGCTGGACGGCATAGCCTGTGGCGCGGACAGGACCACCATCGGCGACATAGGCGTAACAGCAGACATCGGCCGCTTGCGCCGCCTGCCAGCCCGCCGGCATGTCGTCGATGAATATCGTTCCGCCCGCATCTGTGCCCGCCACCTGCATCGCGTGATGCAGCATGGCCGGATCAGGTTTTGGGCGATGGTCATGACCGGTGTAGATGCGCCCGCGGAAACGGTCCCACAGACCAGAGGAGGCAAGGCTGACCTCCATCTTGGACATCGGACCGTTCGAGGCCACAGCGGTTGCGATACCGGCGTCGTCCAGCAGGTCCAGCAGATCGACGACACCGGGAATGACGGGTGGGCCGTCGCGCAGTGCCGCCCGGATTTCGGCGTGGATGTCGTCCAGCCAAGTGTCGGGCAGCTGCGCGCCGCGTTGTGTTGCCGCGCTTGCCGCACCGCGCATGGTGCCACCAGCGAACAAGGCGTGCACCTCTGCGGGTGAAATATGCAGACCATAGCGTGCAAAACTGTCGGACATGATCCGGTTGGTGGTGGGTTCGGTATCGACCAGCACCCCGTCGCAGTCAAATATCACCAGTTTGGTCATGGTGCCTCCAGCAAGGTGATCCAGGTGCTGCCGTATTGGCGTTGGTCCAGCCGTTTGAAACCCATCGGCGCGATCTGGGGGCTGGCCTCTTCCCAGACGATCAATGCGCCGGGGGCGATCCAGCCGCCCGCCCGTGCCGCAAGCAAGGCCTGCGCACCAAGCCGCTGCCCGTAGGGTGGATCGATAAAGATCAAATCGCAGGCCGTGATGGCGGCCGGAATTGCGGTCGCATCGACCCTGAGCACCGTGGTGTCGGCCGCGCGCCGGAGCTTGGTGATATTGGCCTGCAACAGGCTGCCCGCTGCGGCACCATTATCGACAAAGGTTGCATGCCGCGCGCCACGTGACAGCGCCTCCAGTCCCAGTGCGCCGGTGCCGGCAAACAGGTCCAGCACGCGTGCGTCCCGCAGCGGGCTGCCGAAACGTCCTCCGTCCAGCATGTTGAACAGGCTTTCGCGGACGCGGTCAGACGTGGGGCGCAGGTGCGCCGCCGGATCGCCTGCCCCGACATCGGCCAGCTGGACGCCGCGATGCGTGCCCGCCACGATCCTCATGCACGCAACAATGCCTTGAGGTCGGTCTCTGCTGCGGTGACCACGGCGGGGGCGGGGCTTTTGCCCGCCTCGATCAGACGTTTGCCCACCATATAGGCGCGGGTATCCGACAGGCTGTCGATCGCCAGCAGGGTGTCGCCACGGTAATACCAATGCGATCGCGCACCATCCACGTCGCGCACATGCAGATCGGTATAGCCGGTATTCAGCCCCGCAATCTGAAGTTTCACATCGTATTGATCCGACCAGAACCACGGTTTCGGCGTATAGGTCACGGGGCGGCCCAGCAGGTTGTGGGCCACGATTTCAGCCTGATCAATGGCGTTTCCGACGCTTTCGATGCGCACGCGCCCGTCGCGATAGGGGGCAGAGGCGCAATCGCCTGCCGCCCAGATATGGGGATCAGAGGTGCGCCCGTGGACGTCGGTGGCAATCCCGTTGTCGATCACGAGGCCCGCGCCTTCGGCCAGTATGGTTGCGGGTGCGATGCCAACGCCTGCGATGGCGAAATCAATGTCCAACGTCGTGCCGTCGGACAGGGTTGCCCCGGTGACGACATCATCGCCCGTCAACGCTGACAGCCCGACGCCTTCGCGGATATCGACGCCGTGTGCGCGATGAAGCTCGCGAAAGAAATCAGAGGTTTCGGGTGCTGCGACCCGTTGCAGGATACGATCCGCCGCCTCGACCAGCGTGACGCTGACACCGCGCTTGGCCGCGACCGCTGCCGCCTCGAGCCCGATATAGCCGCCACCGACGATCAGCGCGCGCGCACCTGCGACAAAGGCGGGTTCCATCGCGTCCGCGTCATCCAGATCGCGCACGGCAAAGACATTTCCAAGCGTCCCCCCGATGGCGGCGGGCAGGGTGCGGGGATGGGCACCGGTGGTCAGCACCAGATCGTCGTAGGCCAGCACCTCGCCGCCATCCAGCGTGACGGTTTTTGCTGCCTTGTCGATGCTGTCGGCGCGGCTGTTCAACCGCACGTCGATGCCGTGTTCGTCATACCAGGCGGCAGGCCTGAAATAGAGCCGGTCCTCGGCCATCTCGCCCAGCAGATAGGCCTTGGACAATGGGGGGCGCTGATAGGGCAGGCGTGGTTCGGCACAGACAAGGGTGATCCGGTCATCCGACTTTTCGGCGACAAGCTTTGCAATCAACGCCGATGCGGCCTGACCCCCGCCGATGATGACAATTCTACGCATGCGTCCCGTCCTCTGGTTCTGCTGCGTCGCACCTTATATGTCTGAGGTACAGACGCAATTCGCAAGGAGCGACCATGACCATCACCACTGGCGACAGCCTGCCAAACGCATCCGTTCTGACCATGGGGCCGGACGGACCGACTGGCGTGGACATTCACGACAAGATCAAAGGCCGCAAGGTTGTCATCTTTGGTTTGCCGGGGGCCTATACAGGCACCTGCACCACGGCGCATGTGCCCAGTTTCATCCGCACCGCCCCGCAACTGCGTGAAAAGGGCGTCGATGAAATCATCTGCCTGTCCGTCAATGATCCGTTCGTCATGCAGGCCTGGGGCGAAGCGACGGGTGCCATCGATGCGGGCATCACGATGCTGGGCGATGCCGAGGCGTCATTCACCAAGGCCATCGGCATGAATTTCACTGCCCCGCCGGTCGGCTTCATTGACCGGTCCAAGCGTTATGCGATGCTGGTTGATGACGGTATCGTCACGATCCTGAACGAGGAACCCGGCCCCGGTCAGTGCGATATTTCCGGCGGCGAAAACCTGTTGGACCAGATGGGTTGAACGCCGTGGTTCCTGCGCCGGGGAAAGTCCCGGCGCAGGACCATATCATTCCGCGTTTTGCATCACGAGGGTGCGGGTCGGGAATGGAATTTCGACGCCCGCCTTGTCCAGCGCCTCTTTGACCGCGCGGGTCATGTCGGCCTGATATTGGAAATATTCAGTGCGTTCGCACCAGACGCGCACCAGGAAATCGACGGAACTGGCATTCATGTTGGTGACCTGGATGAACGGTTCGGGATCGGACAGGGACCGGGGGTCCGCCATGATCGTGTCGATGATCGCCTTTTCGGCGACAGCCAGATCCGCACCATAGGCGACACCGATCGTCCATTCGGCACGTCGCTGCGGATAGACCGAATAGTTCGTGATGATGTTGCCCCAAACCTCGGAGTTGGGAACGATGATCTGCACGTTCCCGATGCTGGCCAGTTCGATGAAATTGAGGTTGATGGATTTCACCGTGCCCATCTGCCCGCCGATATCGACGAAATCGCCCAGTTTGATCGGCCGGAAGAACACGATCATGACGCCAGCTGCGACATTCGACAGCGTGCCTTGCAGGGCCAGACCGATGGCCAGACCGGCGGCACCGATGACAGCCACGACGCTGGTTGTCTGAACGCCGAACGTGTTGAGGACGAACAACAGCGCAAAGCCGATGATGACATAGCGCACGATGTTGCTGAGAAAGGTGAACAGCGTCTCGTCCAGATGCGCGTTGCGCTGCCCCATGTTGGAAATCCGACGGCTGAGCCATCCTGCGATCACAAAGCCGATGATCAGGATCACGATGGCCGACAGCACGTTTCCAAGGATCGACACGAGGAATTCAAGCGTCAGCAGATCGGCGATCGATCTGCCGTTCAGAATGGGGGTCGTCAAAAGATCGTTCATGCAGTCCTCGCCAGATCGTCCATGATTTTCGCCAATTTTGCGTCGAGCGGCGACAAACCATCTGCATCATGCGTCGTCAACGTCACCTGGACAGTTTTATAGACATTGGACCATTCGGGGTGGTGATTGAGTTTTTCGGCGTGGATCGCGGCCTGCGTCATCCAGCCAAAGGCCTGAACAAAGTTTTTGAACACGAATTCCTTGTGAATGGCGTCACGGTCGTCCTGAACGGTCCAGCCATTTGCCAGCAGTGGGGCGAGGGCCTCATCACGGTCGGTGCCTGTCAGTTTGTCGGTCATTGTTGTTCCTCTCTGTTTTCGCGCCGGAAGGGGCCGTAGCTGGTCAGCACCTCGATTTCTTCGTCGACGGCGCGTTTCTCGGCTTGGACATAGCGGGCAATGGCGTCGCGGAAACCCGGGTCACCGATCCAGTGCAGTGAATGGGTGGGGACCGGCAGATAGCCCCGGGCAAGCTTGTGTTCGCCCTGCGCACCCGCCTCGACCCGTTTCATGCCCTGCGCGATCGCGAAATCGATGGCCTGATAATAGCACAGTTCGAAATGCAGCGCCGGGTGGTATTCGGTGCTGCCCCAGTAGCGGCCGAACAGCGTATCGCGCCCGATGAAATTCAGCGCGCCCGCAACAGGGCGGTCCCCGTCCAGCGCCAGCACCAGCAGCATGTCGTCGCGCAGGCTGTTCTGCGCGTGGTCAAAGAATGCCCGTGTCAGATAGGGCGTGCCCCATTTGCGGTTCCCGGTGTCCTGATAGAATCGCCAAAAGGAGTCCCAGTGGTGCGGCTGGATTGCGTCACCGGTCAGTTGCACGATCCGGCCGCCAAAGCCCTGAGCGGTGGCGCGTTCCTTGCGGATGTTCTTGCGTTTGCGGCTGGACAGGTCGTTCAGAAAGGCATCGAAATCGGCATAGTCATTGTTCACCCAATGAAATTGTTGGCCGATCCGGTGCAACAGGCCCATTTCAGCACCTGCCAGTGCCTCGGCTTCGGTGCAGAATGTGGCGTGGACCGACGACAGGTCGTTGTCGGCCGCGATCTGCACGGCCCCCTGAACAAGTGCGGCCATGCCCACGACCTCATGGCCTGACCGGGTCAGGAAACGCCGCCCGGTGGCTGGTGTGAACGGCACGGCAATCTGCAGCTTGGGGTAATAGGCACCACCTGCGTTTTCATAGGCATGGGCCCAGTTGTGATCAAAGATATATTCGCCCTGTGAATGCCCCTTGGCATAGAGAGGGCAGACCGCGATCACCTGACCCTCTGACCTGGCAACCAGATAGCGCGGTTGCCAGCCGGACCGGCCGCCGACCGAACCTGAATCCTCCAGCGCGCGCAGGAAACGATAGGTTGTAAACGGGTCAACGGGGCGGTCGCCCTCGGGGGCGGCGCAGGCATCCCAATCGGCGGCGTCGATGCCGTCCAGCGATGGCAAGGCGGTCAGTTCAATGGCGGGTTCTGTCATGGGGTGCAACGTGGGCGGCGTGCCCACGGCGTCAAGCCGGATAGCCCTCGAATGTGATGTTGTCCGCGATTTTGCGGGCTTCTGCCTCTTGTTCGGGCGATCTGATCGTCCAGGTCAGCACCTGCGCCCCGCGGGATTTGAGGTCTGTCACCTGTGGGTGATCCAATTCCGCCCGGTCATGGCTGATGAAACTGGCCCCCACATGATCGTAGTCGGGAATACCCGACAGCCGTTCCAGCGTCGGCTGCGGGATCGTGGGCCAGCCTGCGATGTCAAAGCCGCCGGTCGTCAAACCACGCGGCACATCGGGTATGAGACGGGCCATTTCCGCAACATGATGCGGGTTGAACGACATCACAGCCACGTCGCCGGTGTAATGTTCCAGCAGCGCAGCGACGGCCCGGCCGATGGGGCCGGTATTGGGGCCAAGGCCGCCGTCCTGATCCTTGATTTCAAGCAGCAGCGGCACACGGCCGGCCACGACATCCAGCACCTGTTTCAGGGTCGGGATCGTCCCGCCGTCGCCCATCAGTGGAATTTGGGCCAGTTGGGCGCTGCTGCGCTGCGCGATCGGCCCCATTTCGATCGTCATGCGCCGCAGGTCGTAGTCGTGAAACACGACAGGCACCCCGTCAGAGGCGCATTGCAGATCGACCTCTATCCCGTAGCCGCCCGCCACGGCCGCAGCGACAGATGACAAGGCGTTTTCAGCGCGGCCTTTGCCTGCGTCATGATAGGCGCGGTGCGCGATGGGCCGCGCGAGAAAGGATGATGGCAGCATCACGCGATTTCAAAGATCGCTTCGATCTCGACCATGACACCCAGGGGCAGTGACGCGGCAGAGACAGCTGACCGCGCGTGCCGGCCCTTGTCACCCAAGGCTGCGACCAGAAAATCAGAGGCACCGTTGATGACCTTGGGTTGGTCGGTAAATCCGCTGGTCGAATTCACGAACCCGGTCAGCTTGATCACGCGAACCAGCCGGTCGATGTCGCCGCCGCAGGCCGCCTTGAGCTGCGCCAAGAGGCTGATCGCACAGGCACGCGCCGCGGCGACGCCGTCCTCGATGGATGCGGTTTCGCCCAGTTTGCCCAACATGTTGCCCTGCGGCCCCTGCGAGATCTGACCGGACACATAGACCATGTTGCCGGTGACGACATAGGGCACATAATTTGCAGCCGGGGCCGGTGCGTCCGGAAGGGTGACGTCCATCTGGGCCAGTTTTTCTTCGATTTTGCTCATGTGCGCACGCTCCTGTCGGGTTTGGGCCGACGCTACGCGGGCAGGGCGTAAAGGGCAATCACGACTCGCGGAAAGCTCGGGCGAAATAATCTGTCAGCGGTTTGATCAGGTAGGACAGCGCTGACCGTCCGGCGGTCTTGACGAATACCTCGACCGGCATGCCGGGAAGCAGCATCAGGTCAGGTGGCAGGCGGTCGATTTCACCGGGGTTCAATGCAACTTCTGCACGGAAAAACGGCATGCCTGATTGTGCATCCTCAAAGGCATCTGCGCTGATCTGGGTCACGCGTGCGGACAGCTCGGGCGTGCGGCGCTGGTCAAAGGCGGGAAACCGCACGACTGCCTGTTGGCCCAAGAACAGCTGTTCGACGTCCCCGACCTGTACCCGGATGGTGATGACACGCGGTCGGTCCTGCGGCACCAGGTACATCAGGGGGTCTGCGGGCTGGATCACCGACCGGGGTGCATGGACCCGAAGCCCGTGGACGACGCCGGACACCGGCGCGCGGATCGCCAGCCTGTCAACACGCTGTTGCAGCAGCCTGCGACGTTCGGCCAGATCCAGCATGTCGGCGCGCAGATCGCGCAGGTGCGTGATCGCCTCTTCTCGGCGTGTCATCGTCAGGCCGGAAATCTGGATGTCTATTTCCGTCATCCGTTCGGCGGCCCGTGCGGTTTCGGCGATCACCTGCCCCAGGCGTCCTGACAGTTCCGCCTGTTCGCGTTGCAGCCCCATGACCAGGTTGGCCGGCGCCAATCCGCGATCCAGCAGCGATTGCTGGTCGGCGAGGGCGCTGGCAATCAGGTCGCGCTGCGTGGTCAGCGCGGCCCGTTGCGCGTCCAGACCCACGACCTGCGCTGCAATCTGCTGACGTTGCCGGTCCAGTTGCGCGGTCCGGGCGCTGATCGTGTCGATCCTTGCCGTAAAAAGCCTGCGCTGGCCTTCCATGACGTCTTGCGCTGCGCCGCCCGCCGATAGCAGGTCATGGGCAAACCGGACGGCGCTGCCGCCGTCGCGTTCCGCCACAAGACGCGCTTGCTGCGCGCGCATGCCCAATATCTGCGCATCCAGTGCCGCCAGCGCACCGGCCAGCCCGTCGCGGTCCAGCGCGATCAACAGATCGCCCGCCTGAACCGCCTCGCCTTCGCGGACAAGGATACGCTCAACGATGCCGCCGTCGGGATGCTGGACGACCTGCCGACTGCGGTCGACCTCGACCTGTCCAGGGCTGATGACGGCACCGCTGATATGCGCCAGCACGCCCCATCCGCCCAGGCCGCACAGCAGCAGCAACAAGGTCAAGCCACCCGTGATCACCGGACCACGCGCGGACCAGCGATCCATGATGCACCGGGTCATGGCATTCCGGCGGCCCTGGCCGGCAGGGGTTGGATGTCGTGCGCATTGTGCAGCACCTTGCGCATCACCGAATCCTTGGGGCCGAACGCCCGGCACGTCCCCCCTTCGAGCACGATCAACAGGTCGCATTCCCGGATTGCCGCCGGTCGGTGCGCCATGATGAAAACAGCCTTGCCCGCGGCCTTGGCTGTGCGGATGGCCATGTTCAATGCGGCAGAACCATCGTCGTCGAGGTTGCTGTTGGGTTCGTCCAGTACCAGCAGGACCGGGTCGCCATAGAGCGCGCGCGCCA
Organism: Loktanella sp. 3ANDIMAR09; assembly: GCF_001420005.1. Lineage (GTDB taxonomy): Bacteria > Pseudomonadota > Alphaproteobacteria > Rhodobacterales > Rhodobacteraceae > Loktanella. The sequence goes on from NZ_LJAK01000008.1 coordinate 113,731, forward strand.
GTCCGATCCGCTGGATTTGCCCCCCCGACAAGGGGCAGGCATCGGTCGCCACACGGGTGTCGTAGCCAGCTGGCAGGCGCAGGATCATGTCGTGGGCCCCCGCCTGCCTCGCGGCGGTGACGACCGCGGCATCGTCCGGCTGCATCGACATGCGGGCGATGTTGTCCCTGATCGTGCCGTCGCACAGTTGCACCTGCTGGGGCAGATAGCCGATGTGCCGGCCCAATGCGTCGGGATCATATTGATCCAGCGCTGCGTCACCGAGCCGGACCGTTCCACCGACAGGTCGCCAAATGCCGGTCAATGCACGCGCCAACGCCGATTTGCCGGCACCTGACGCGCCGATGACACCGACGGCCTGGCCGGGTGCGACCGCGAAACTGACGGCACGCAACACCGGGTGATGCGCACCCGGCGGCACGACGGTCATCTGATCGACCAGCATATCTGCGCTGGGAGGTGGCAGGCACATGCGTCTGTGCGGCACTGGATTGACGCCCAGCAGGACTGACAGGTTTTGCCACGCCGCGCGGCCCTGTTGGAATACGGTCCACTGCGCTACGATCTGTTCCACTGGCAAGAGCGCGCGCGCCATCAGAAGCGACCCCGCGATCATCCCGCCGGGGGTCAGTTCACCGCGCAGCACGAGGTATGCCCCCAGTCCCAGCATCGCCGATTGCAGAAACAGGCGAAGCGTCTTGATCACGCCGTTGCTGGTGCTGCTGGCCTGTGTCGCGACAAGGGCTGCATCCAGCGCCCGGTCGCGCGCGACCTGCCACCGGGCGAAACAGTCGCGGCGCATGCCCATCGCCCGGATCACCTCATTGGCGCTGCGGATGTATGCGCCTTGGGTTTCAGCCTCTTGCTGCGAGGTCTGTGCCGTCGAAAGCGGCCTGCGCGTCACGTATCGGTTGATCACCGCCACGCCGATCAACAGGGCGCAGCCTGCCAGGGCGAGACTGCCCAGCAGCGGGTGAAAGACAAATATTCCCAGGAAAAAAACGGGTATCCATGGCAGATCAAACGCCGACAGCAAGGCAGGCGAGGCCATCAACCTTTGCACTGCTTCAAGGTCGCGCAGTCCGGTCTGTGCCTGCAACGATGCGGCTTGTGACGCATGCGCCTGCAAAACGGCGTCAAAGACCCGATCATCCAGCCGGGCCTGAAAACGCGCGGCCAGACGCATCATGATCCGTCCGCGCATGACGTCGAGCAGCCCCATCGCCACATAGAGGAATGCCACGAGGATTGTGAGTGCGACCAGGGTTTCCACACTGCGCGATCCCAGCACGCGGTCATAGACGTTCAGCATGTAGATCGGACCGGCCAGCATCAGCATGTTCACGATCAGGCCGAACAGCCCGACGACCCAGCACAGAGGCAGGCCCTCGCGGTAGACGGCGCGCAGTTCGGTGCGCCCGTCACGGCGCAAGTGTTCAAAAGCCTGCATGTCAGCGTTCCTGCGACAGGTCCTGTTTCGACCTGTCCGGGTTCAGTTCCTGTGGGGTCAACGCGGCCGCGATACTGACGTGACACTGGCCCCGATGTCCGACACCAGCTTGCGCCATGTCGGGTCAATGGGCGGTTAACGCGCAAGAGATGACAGATCGTGCCGGGCTGCGTATTGTGGCGGCGCACGACAAAGGAGTAGCCGTGATGCGTTCCATCTTCTGCACGATCAGCCTGAGTCTGATGGCCGCGCCGGTTTTGGCCGGACCCTACGATGGGACCTACAAACAAACCGCGAATTCCGAATGCGCGCTGGTCGGTGTGGATGGCGGCGCGGTGCGGATCGCAGAAGGAATCTTTTACGGTGTCGAGGCCGAATGCCGGATGTCCGACCCGGTCAATGTCCTCGAAATGGATGCGCTGCTCTACACGATGCAGTGCAGCGGTGAGGACCAGCAATTCACGGAACGCGCGATGGTCATGGACAAGGCCGAAGACGACGGCATCATCATGGTCTGGAACGGCTACGCCTTTGTTTATGATCGCTGCAATCCGGATCCTTTTGCCGCCGCACCGCAGGACGAATGAAGGCCCCTGTTCTGGCAATCGGTATTTGTTGTCTCAGCTGTGGGGGACTGAGACATTTGAGACAAAGCGTCGATCAGGCTGAAGCGTCGTTGGGCCTTTGAAACCAAGGCGGATCGCTGATTGGCGATTATTTATGGTTTGAGACACAAATGTTCGGATCGCGACGCAAGGGGACGCGACGTTTGAGACACAAACGATCCCAAATGTTGCGTCAGACCAGGGCGCGGCCGATCCAGACGACGCGGCCGATGATCTCGAGCTGGGCGAGGTCGGGACCTTCGATGCGTTCGACGGGGTATTCTGGGTTGGACGAGATCAGGTCGATCCGGTCGCCGCGTTTCGCCAGGCGCTTGATGAACAGCGCATCGCCATAGGACACGGCATAGATGGCGTCGCGGACATCGACCTCTGACGTGTCGATCATGACCAGGTCGCCATCGCCAAGGGTCGGCACCATACTGTCGCCACGCGCATCGACGATGACCATGCGGTCCGGGTTCCGGCCGCCCAGCTTCTTGGAAAAGAAGTCAGGCGCAAAGGGGATCGGCGTCAACTCCTCGGCACGGTCCGAAATTGAACCACTACCAGCCGAAAGCTGAACGTCGTAGCGGCGAACTAATTTGGAATGAAGTGTGCCTTTGCCAGGAGCAGGGCCATGTCGTGGTGTACCAGTGACTAGCCAATCGACTGAGACGCCAGACACCTGCGCCATTTTGGCGAGTACCGAAGCTTTCGGTTCACTTACTCCGGCCAGATAGTTTCCCAATGTGCGCCGAGGAATGCCGATAGCTTTTGCATAGACCTCACCAGAATTGGCTCGATCCACGCAAATTTTGATCCTGTCCGCGAGGTTCATCTTAAATTCCTAACTTGAACGCCAGCGTTCAGCTTTTCGCGCTGCGTTCAGGTTCGAAATAAAGGTAGTTACATCAGTAACTTAACAAAATACAGGCAGAAAAATGCCTGAATTTGCCCCTATTGAGCCAAAAACAGCTTGATAAGCTAGCCAAAAAGCGCCAACTTCCTCTCATGTCGTCGTCAAATGTGCGCCCGCCAGCGCCCACCGAAAGGACCAACATGAGCAAGGCAAAACACCCGTGGCACCCGGCTGACGTCCTGTGCGCACTCACGAAACAAGGCCTGAGCTATGCAGAGGTTGCGCGCCGCCATGACCTGAACAGGTCAGCCGTCGCGAACGCCGCATCGCGTCCGAACTATTCCGCAGAAACCGCCATCGCATCAGAGCTAGGCGTTCCAGCGCACCAGATTTGGCCGGACCGTTACGATGATCGGGGCCTCCCCCTGCACAAAATGGTCCGACGCCGTCTTAACGCACACATGGCCGCGCAGTCACGTCTAATTCGCGACGAGGTGCAGGCATGACCAAATCTGGCACCACGTATCAGCGCAACGAGATCAGATCCGGTGACGGTTCACTGGAGGATCGTGTGATAGGTGCGTCCGTCTGGGCGGCGATCACGTCGATCTGCGATCAGCTGAAGGTCCACCCGTTGTCCGGTCGCATGGCGGTCATGCAGGACGCGTTCAATCCGCTTGCCCAGATCGCTGGCAAAGAGGCCGTCGCCATGCTGCGCGCCTGGGCCGACATGGTCGAAGCCTGCCGCTCTGGTGACATGAGCCAGCCGCACGTCACGAAGGCAATCAGCGCATACGGCGATGCGGTCGAGGCAATGTTTACCCAGATCGAGATCGCCAATGCCGCACAGCGCGCCAAGGGTGAGGTGAAGCACTGATGGGACATATCGCATCAAACCCGCGCGTCACGGCCGTGTCATTCCGCGAGGTCGCGTTGAGCGACCATGCCTGTGCCAACCCCGGCGATGTCTTGAAGCGGACCGGTCACCTGGCCGTGGTCAAGGCGGACACCGGCTATGAGGTCCGCAATCTGTCCATCGACAAGTTGCGGTACTGGGGGTGGCATCCGCCATTGGCGCATCGCGAAACGCTGCTGGGGGCGCTGGCTGCCATGGGTCGGCTGCACCTGGGCGCACGGGTGTCGTCATGATGAATGAGGAACACGAGGACCGCCTGAACGACAGCCTGCCGGAACACCCTGAATGGGCGCAGGAGGATCGTGGCCCGATCGGGCTGCATTTTGTCTACGCCATTGTCGCGATCCTGGTGATTGCGGCGCTGGCCGATGCATTCCTGTTCGGAGGCTGACCGATGGCGCAGACATCCCCCCAATTCGCCGATTTCGATCGCCACCCGCATCGCCAGCCGGATGACTGGATTGTCGATGACATCAAATCCGCACTGAACCGCTGCAATTCCGTTGCCGAGGTAAATGCGACTGCCCGGCATTTTGCAAAAGACGTGCGGGATCTGGAATTGTCGCCAAAAGAAACCGACCGGACAATGGCAATTCAAATTCGTAATTTGGCTGCATATCGCCGGAAGATGATTTCGGAGGGTGGCAGATGAACGCTGTCAGACCCGTCATCCAGCACGCCCTGAAATCCGCGATCACAATCCTAAAGGCCGATCCACCCTTTGCGATCGGCCGCAAAGGAGGTGCCTACCATGTTATCGACACCCGCACAGACAGCGTCATCCACGAAACAGAAAGCTATTCTGTCGCTGCAGCTCGGATGGGTATTCTTGCCAAGGAATTTCGCAGGTCAAAGACGACCCGCGAACGACCATGCATGTGTTGTCAGACCATCATCAAATCCGAGGGCCCGCATCACCGCCTGTGTGACGTCTGTCGTCGCAAGCGTCCGGGTTTGATCTGATGGCCTATTTCACCCCATCCCAGGGCTGGGCCATGCCTGCCCGCCACCGGCTGCCTGACGGCGTCGCGACAGCACCTACATTGACAGACCGCATCAGCCTGGTCGTGGCCTGGGCGATAAAGGCCAGCGACCTGGGTCGGGGTGAAATTGCGCGCCGTATGTCGGATTACCTGGGTGCCCCGGTCAGTGTGCATATGCTGAACGGCTATGCCGCCCAGACGCGGACCGATCACCGGATCACGCTGGAACGGTTCATGGCGCTGATCGCAGCGGTCGAAATGCCTGAACTGGTCGATTTCGTCGCGCGTCCCGCGGGATGTGCCGTGGTGCCTGACGCCTATGCGGATCTGATCGAATTCGACCTGCTGGAGGCAGAGTTGCGTGCCCTGCAGGCCGAAAAGGCCGATCGCATCCATCAGCAAAGGCGCTCAGCATGAAGGAATGGATGACAGCCGCCGAGATTGCGGCGATGGGCCTTGAAGGCCTACCTAAATCTACCCAGAAAATCACAGCGCGCGCCCGGCAGGACGAATGGCGCAAGCTGGGGCCCAATCTAGCCCGCAAGCGCGCTGGCCGCGGTGGCGGCTGGGAATACCACGTCACCTGTCTGCCACCTGCGGCCCTGGCCGACTGGGAACTGCGCCGCGAACGCGCCCTCACCCCTGCGGCCCCCAAGCCACCGGCTCTGAAGCGCGAGGCCGATCCGGTCACCACCCTGTCGGGCCGTCGTCGCCGGGTCATGGAAGCCCGCGCCCAGGTCCTGATGGAGGTTCAGCGCCGCGTCATCACCGAAGGCAAGAGCCAACGCCAGGCGATCCTGTCGTTGATCGCGGATTTCAAAAGCGATACCGCCCTGCCTGAACACCAACGCGTGCTGAGCGCCCCCCTGTTCGACGCGTGCGGCGATGCGAACGACAAGGGGCGTCGCAGTCTAAGCAGGCCCGCGGTCTATCGTTGGATTAAGGAGCAATGCGAGGGCGGCGTTGCGGCGCTCGCACCACAAAATACGCGTCCTGCCAGCGCCGACGATGCCTGGCCCTGGCTGCCGCGTCTGCTGCGGTTCTATTGCCGCCCGCAGAAGCCCGCATTGAAGAAAGCCCACGCCGACCTGCTGAAGTCGGGTCTCGTCAATGAGCCGGTCTCCTATGCCCAATGCAAGCGGGCTATTGCATCGCTACAAGGGACCGAGCGGTATCTTGACGCCCATCGCGGGCGTGAAGGGGCGAATGCGCTGAAGGCCCGTATGGCGTTCAAGCGCCGCGATACATCGATGCTGGACCCGACCGCTGTCTACATCGCCGACGGCAAGCTGTTCGACGCCGAGATCGCGCATCCCGTCCACGGCCAGCCGTTCAAGCCAGAGATCACGTCGATCCTGGACGTGGCCACGCGTCGCTGCGTGGGCTGGAGCCTGTCGCTGGCCGAAAACACCGATGCGGTTGCCGATGCCGTTCGCATGGCGGTCACCGATTGCGGGATCCCGGCGATTTTCTACTCCGACAATGGTCCGGGTTATCGCAACGCCCGCATGGATGGGCCTGTGCACGGCCTCTGCGCGCGCCTCGGCACCACGACAAGCCATTCGCTGCCGTACAACAGCCAGGCGCGCGGGATCATCGAGCGGTTCAACGGCTCAGTCTGGAACCCGTTTGCGCAGGAGTTCGACACCTACCTCGGCGCGCCCATGGATCGCGAGGCGGCCAACGTCATGCACCGCGCAACGCGGCGCGACATTCGCGAAGTCGGGACCAGTCACCGTGTCTGCGGTTGGGAGCTGTTCATGGAACGGGCCGCTGCTGTTGTCGCGGCCTACAACGATGCACCGCACGATGCCCTGCGGGTCCGCGATCGCGCGACCGGCCGCTGGATCGCGCGCAGTCCGAACCAGGCATGGGCCGAGGCCGAGGCCGCAGGGTTTGCACCTTTTGTGCCAACCGCAGTCGAGATCGATGATCTGTTCCGGCCTCATATGGAGCGGACCGCGCGCCGTGGCGAGGTTCAGTTCCTGAGTAACATCTATTTCCACCCGGATTTGCAGCCCTACGACGGCCTCAAGGTTCTGGTGGGGTACGACATTCATGATGCGCAGCGTGTCTGGGTGCGTTCGCTCGGCGACGATGGCGAGATGGGCGGTCTGATCTGTGTGGCTGAATATGCCGGGAACAGCACTCATTACATGCCGCGTCCGATGGTCGAAGCCGCCCAGGAGCGCCGCCTGAAGGGTCAGCGTCAGCGGCTTGCGGTCAAGATGCAGGCTGTCGAGGACGCCGCGCGTGCGCCGCTATTCATCGAACATGCCGCGCCCGAAGAGACATTGCCCGAGGTGTTGCCGCCCGCTGCCGAGCCGGTTCGTGTTCGGCCCCGCGTTGTCGAGCGCACGCCCGATCCGGACGACGAGGTTATTTCGGAAGATCTGCTGCTGTCAGCTGATCTGCTGAGCGGTCGGATGGAGATGACCGAAGGCCGATACGAATTGATGGTCCGTTTCCTGCGCTTTGGCGTGGGCGACAACCTCATGAAGCACGCAGGGTACGACCCCGAGGCCCTGCGCGCGAAAATGCGAACTTTCAAAGAGCAGAGTGGAGTACCCCCCCCATGACAAATAGCTTCGTCCAGACGAAGAACTGGCAAAGGTTTCAGGATGGCCTGCGCGGGTTGAATACGCGCGGTGCAGAGGAATGCCGCCTCGTCGTGATCGACGGCAAGCCCGGCCTCGGCAAGACCACGATCCTGAGCCGCTGGGCCGTCCAAGAACGGTGCGTGTATCTGCGCGCCAAGTCCGAATGGACGCCTTACTGGCTGCTGGGCGAAATCCTGACCGAATGCCAGGAGGCACTGCCGCACGGGCAGGAAAAGCGGATGAACGCGGTTCTGGCAACGCTGAGTCGCCAGGCACAATCTGCTGACATGGCCAAGCGGCAATTCGCCGTGGTCATCGACGAAGCCGATCACGTCGCCAAGAAGGCGTCGATGGTCGAGCTGATCCGCGACATCACTGATCTGGCGGCTGTTCCGGTCATCCTGGTCGGCATGGGCACGATCCGTGACCAGCTCAAGCGGTTTCCGCAGGTCAGCAGCCGGGTCTCTCGCTATGTTGGGTTCCGGCCTGCGGATGTGGACGATGTGCGTCGCTTCCTGAACGAACGTTGCCGGGTCAAGATTGCCGATGATCTCGTGTACTTCGTTCACAAGGCGACTGGTGGTTACAATCGCGAGCTGATGGAGGCGATCGTATCGCTGGACGAAGTTGCGATGCGCAACCCGCCTGCCGATCCGGAGATAGGCCTGACACTGGCCGAGATGGATGGTCGCCAGCTGATCAACGACCGCGCGACCAGCCAGCCGATCATCGTCCGGGGTGCAGTTTGATGGCTCGGACCAAGGAACGCATCATGCTGGAGGCGATCGCCGCGATGGAGCAATCCGGGTGTACGCTTGTGCGTGCGGATGAACCTGGCATCGCGCATGATTTCAGCAAGGATAACGCGCAGTCGCTGGCCCGAAAGCTGGTCGGCAAAGGGCTCATAATACGCAGGGGCAGAGGGCGGTATCGTCTGTCTGCGGCTGGTCACCGGGCCCTGGCAGTCCCGGGTGCGACGCTCGATCCGATGTTGACCTGTCAGCGTGAAAAGCCGCGGCGCGGTATCGACCCTTTGCCCTATGAGCGCGCCTGGAAGGCGATCCGTATCCAACGTCGCTTCACCCATGCGTCCATCATGACGGTTGTCAGCACGCCAGCCAGCCCAGCAAATCCGCGCAACATTCGCGGGTATATCGCGGGGCTGGTGGCAGCAGGCTATGTGCGGGTCGTCTACCGTCCGGGGCGTGCCTCGGTGACCGGTGGCAGCTCACCGCGCCAATACGCGCTGGTTGAAGACACCGGATCTGCCGCCCCGGCCGTTCGGCGTGCATCGGGCGTTCTTCATGATCCCAATCTTAAGCGGGACATTCCCCTCACACCCGCACCTGAACGGGAGGACGCATGATGGCCAAGCGCGCGCGTCCCGCCCCGAAATTCGCCATCCTGCCGGACGATCCGGACTGGCTGCGGCAGCTGAAGGACGAATGCATCCGTACCTCGATCCAGGAGGCAGCCGACCGCCTGGGATTTGGTCGGACCACTGTCAGCCTTGTCGTGCATGGCAAGTATCCGGCGCCGACCACGAACGTGGAAAACCGGGTGATCGAGATATTCGGCGGCCTGGTGCCCTGCCCGCACCTGAAGCGGTCCATCACCGCAGACGAATGCAAGCGCGCCTCGATCGGCGCGATGCCCACCAACAGCTCTGACAGATTGCGCCATTGGACGGCCTGTCAGACCTGCCCTCTCAATCCAGCGAAAGTAAAGGAACTGACCCAATGACGCAGACAATACCGCAAGACACGCCCGCCATCCCGGACGGCCGCATCGAGGTCCATGGCAAGGTCTACATGGGCGACGGCAAAGGCGGGCTGACACCTGTCGAAAACATCAAGGCGCAGCACCTCCTGCAAGACGAGCTGGTGCGCGAGATCGTGGGCGACGCGATGACGCTGTCGGACGCCGTGAGTGGTTTCAAGGAAGCCACATTCAACCGGATCGGGGCGTTCGATGCGATGCTGGCACAGGAGTACAATGCGTCGATCGGCGGAAAGAAAGGCAACAAGACATTCACCAGTGTCGACGGTCTGTACCAGGTCAAGGTCGCGGTATCTGACCACCTCGAATTCGGGCCTGAATTGCAGGTCGCCAAGGGCCTGACGGATGAATGCCTGCGCGAGTGGTCCGCCGACAGCCGCCCGGAAATTCGCAGTGTCATCACCAACGCCTTCAACACTGACAAGGAAGGTCAGATCAATCGGGCCGAAGTGTTCAAGCTGCTCAAGCTCGACATCGATGACGCGCGCTGGAACCGTGCCATGGATGCGATCCGTGACGCGATCCGCACGGTCGGGTCCACCACCTACGTTCGTTGCTACAAGCGCGCCTCGCATGATGCGAAGTTCGAGCCTGTGGTCATCGATCTGGCGAGGGCATGACCATGAAAACCATCATTCAGGTTCACCTGATCCCCGAAGCGCGCTGCCGTGACGAAATCTACTTTGACATCATCGAGGTTGACGGCAGCTGGGACGAGGCGAAAGCGCGATTGGCAGATGGACTGTCGGTCGAAGGTTCGCAATTGCGAACGCACGCGGGCACGGAACAAGGCGTTCGCGTCGTCTACAGTGAAGTGACGGTCGCCATCCCGCATCGCTGCATTCAGCGGATCAGTCTGCCAACCTGGCAGATCGTTCGGGAGGTGGCAGCATGAGCTGGCTCAACATTTCCGTCAGCCCCGAGGATATCTTTCACGCGCTCTGGGAGAAGCCGGACGCTCTCATCCAAATCCTCGCAAACATGGCTGTCGATGAGGTTACGCAGGAAAAGCTGATCGAGGGCGTCGTCATGGAGCACTCGGGGTCCGAGGCGCATGAGCGGATTGCACCTTTCCTGCGAAATCTGGCTGACGCGCTTGAAGAGATGGAGCGGTCGCTATGATCGCGCGGTCGGTTATTACGGCCGTGGAGCGTGGTGCTGTGGTGGATCTGTGGTCGTTGAAGCCTGCAGAGCTGACCGCAGAACAGCTTGCCGGGCCGCTTTCGAGGATCAACCGGTTTAACGGACGAACGCCTGTGCCGTGGTCGGTGGCTGCACACAGCCTGGTTGTGATGGGTTTGGTCGAGGCGCAAGGCGGCAGCGAGATGGCACAAGCGGCCGGGCTCCTGCACGACGGGCACGAGGCCTTCTTGGGTGACTGGACAACACCAGCTGTTCAGTTTGCCGGGCAGCAAAGCTTGCCTGTGGGGCCGAGCGTTGTTCGCAGCTGCATCGATCAGGCCAAAAAGTGCGTCGATGATGCCATTGCGCGAGCATGGGGCGTCGAATTCACACCAAACATCACGCTGACACGGATCGCTGACCAAGCAGCGCTTGAAGCGGAGATGATCCACTTCCTCGACTGGCAAGGGCCGGTGGTGACAGAGCCTGCCCTGTTGGCACAGGCGATGGCCTGTCTGACGCTGTGTCATGAACTGACCGAACACCAGACCGCCAAAGAGGTCTGGATGGAAGCCCTCGAGGGCTTCGTCACGATCGGGGTCCTCACCGACCCTGGTGCAACCCTGGCCGCATGACCGGCCTCACCCCAAGGAGACGACAATGAACAAACTGACGAAAACGAACCTGATCGATCAAATCGCAGAACAGACCGGTGACACCAAGGTCGATATCGAGCGCCACATCGGCGCATTCCTCGATACGATCTGGTCAGCGATGGTCGCAGGCGACGAGGTTACACTGCGCGGTTTCGGCACCTTCAAGGTGCGCGACAGCAAGGCCCGGACGGGGCGCAATCCGCGCACTGGTGAGCCCGTCGAGATCGCGGCCAAACGGACGGCCGCCTTCAAGCCGTCCAGCGCGCTTTCGGAGAAGATGAACGGCTGAGCGCAAGCGGTTCCGGGAACAAACCCGGAACCGCACCATTCCCAAGGAGGCCCTCCATGTACCAGATCGATGTGCAATCAGACGGAACCTATGCGGTGTTCCAGATGCAGCCCGTTCGCATCGCACAATTTCAAAGTGCAGACGATGCGACAGCATTTGTGGCGCTCAAGGCGGGGCAAACGCCTGCGCCCACTGCGCAAAAGACCGTCCAGCCTGCCAGAGCGAAGCCTGAAACGGCTCCGATCGTTTCTGATGTGCCCGCGGTCAAGAAAGCACAGCCCGAACGGAGGTTGCGGCTCGAAGACATCGTACCGGCAGAGCAGCAGCAGCCGACCCCGCAGCGTGATACACCGGGAGAGCTTCCGTCTGTTAAATCGTTTACCGCCGCACAGCGCGATACGTTCCTGATACGCAGAATTGCAGGTGAGGCCCCCAGCGATATCGCCGAGAGCATGGGGTTCAGCCGACGCGGTGTCGCGGGTTTCCTGAGCGGGGCAGAGGTCAAAGCGCGCCGTTTCGAACTCGAGGCGCTGGACTTGCCTGCGCGCGCACGCCTCCTGGGCGACATTGCGCCAGCTGTTGCCTCACAATCAGCCGAACCGAGCACTGCGCTGGTTCCTGCGTCAAAACCCGATGTGCTGCCGATCCAGGCGGCGCTGCGCGAGATGCGCGACAGAGAGCTACCTGCTGATGTGCTTGGCCGCGGGCCCGTGCGCATGGGCATACCACCATCGCAGGCGGAACCGGCCGTTTGCACGGATTGCGGAAAAAACTTCATGAATGCATCGACGGATTTTGATCCCAAATGCGTTCGGTGCCGGGACTGAGCGCATGGCACGGAACCCCCTTCAAGCCCAAATTCACATCGGACGTCAGCAATTGGCGATGGACGATGACGACTACCGCGATCTGCTGGAGCGCGTCACCGGTCAGCGCAGCTCGGCCCGTTTGAATGACGATCAGCGTCGGGCGGTTATCAATGAGCTCAAGCGCCTGGGCTTTGCCGCGCGCCCCCCAGCCGGCCGGTACCGCAAAGCCAGCGAGAAAAGTCATGTCCGCTACATTTTTGCCCTTTGGGGTGAGCTGAAACGCAAAGGCATTTGGCGCAACCCTGAGCGGTCGAGCCTGCTGGCCTTTGTCGAGGCGCGGACCGGCAAGGCCGATCCGGAGTGGCTGACGGCCGCAGAGGCCCACCCCGTGATCGAGGCTCTAAAGGCCATGCAGCGTCAGGAGAAGAGAGATGCGTGATATCGAAATCAACGAAAGCTCCGAATTGAAGATTGGCGACGAACTGGTTGGCACGGTCGTTTGGTGTGTCCCGTTCGGTGCGCCACTGCACGCACCGTCTTCAGGGCTAGCGGTCGATGAATGCGAGCAGTGCGAAGGATATCAAGCCGACCTGAATGAAGTCGAAGATGAACTTAGCGCTCTGGTCGATCGTCATAAGGACACGCTCGCTGAACTGGCCGCGCTGAAGGCCAAGCTGGCGGAGGTGCAGAAGCCATGACCGATCATGATCTGCAAAGCGAAGAAGCCAAACGTGCCATACGCATCATGACTCAGCCACCCGCCGAGTTTCCCAGGGCCGTGGATCTGGATGCGGACGGCTGGGCCCGCCATCGTGAGCGCATGGAGCTGCATCGGTTCTGGCGCGCGATCAGTCCAGATGAGCGCGGCAACTTCACCCAGTTCAAAATCATGTGGCGCGGCCTGCGCATGTTCGCGCAACCCCACATCCACAACGAACGGAACCGGCCATGAGCCGCAAGGTCGAATACCGTGGCGACATGGCTGAGGTCGTGCGCGAGTGTGGTAAGGATGTTGCCGACGAGATGGCATCTATCCTGTCGGGGCTGACCCTCTATATTCCGAGGGCGATGCCTGATGATGACCACGTCCTGATGAAATTGACGGACGAAGCGGTCGCGGCGCTGATGGCGCACTTTGGCGGCGAGCGGATCTACATCTCGAAGCCTCATGCCGGGCAGGTCGAACTGGACGAGATCACGTCATTGCTGGGGCGCAGTCTACCAGTACGGGAGGTGGCTATCCGGCTTGGTATCAGCGAACGGCAGGTTTTTCGCCGAATTCATGAAGCGGGCTTGCCCAAGGTCAGTGCGAGCGCTGATCCACGACAATTGTCATTCCTCGACGACCAATGACTGAAGGGTCATCCAGCAGCTGACCCTTGCGCGCGCGATACCGGATGGGACCAAACCCATCTGGAGCGCCCGAATGACCTACCTTCTCGACAGCCGTGTGACGGCAATCGTGATCCACTACAGCGCAACGCCGATCGAGAGTGATTTCACCGCGGCCGACATCGATCAGATGCACCGCGCGCGCGGCTACAAGGAAATCGGATACCACTATTTCATCCGTAAGGACGGCACGATCGAAACCGGCCGCGACCTATCCCAGGCGGGCCGGTTCGAGCAGGGCGCACATTCCTTTGGCGAAAACGACAGCAGCATTGGCATTTGCTACGAGGGCGGGGTTCGCCGCGGGGCAATGAACCTGGGGTATGACAGCCGTACCGACGCTCAGAAAGACGCAATGGCCGGTTTGATTGCAGACCTGCTGGAGCGGTTTCCGGGCGCAGTCGTCCGTGGGCATCGCGATATGCCCGGTGCGGCAACACAGTGCCCAGGCTTTAATGCCACCGCCTGGTGGGATGACGTGCTGGCGCAGGCCTCAAACGATGGGCTGGCGCAAGCCGGTGCCTCGCCAAGCCCAGACGTCTCGCGGGGCCTCCTGGATGATCTGAAGGCGCTTGTTGCGCGCCATGACCGGGCTTGAGGGAGGGGTGACCGTGTCAAAATCAGAAACTGAAATCGAAGCGGCAATCGTTGAGCGCGGACTGAACGCTGCGCGCCTGACGCCTGATCTGATCGACAGTGCGATCGCCGGGGTGGACTATCACGTATTCCCCGGAACGCAGAAGACCGTTTGCTGCCTATCGCTAAAGAATGGCTTCTCGGTCATCGGTGAGGCGGCTTGCGCATCGCCCGAGAACTTTGATGCCGAGATCGGGCGTCGGATTGCGTATTCCGATGCGCGAGAAAAGATTTGGGGGCTCGAGGGGTATCTGTTGAAGCAGCGCCTCTTTGAAGCCGGAGGGCAAGGCCAATGAGCTTCCTGCTGAACCTCTGGGCCGTCCTGGAGCCTGTCGTCATCGCTGCACTTGGTGCGATCCTGACCACATACATTGCCAAAGCCGCGAACGAGTTTCGCAGGCGCACGGGGATGGAGATCTCGCGCGCCCACCAGGTGGCACTTCATGAGGCTTTGATTTCTGGCCTTCGTGCAACCTTGCGGGAGAGCCCATCCGCTGGACTTGAACTGCTGAAGGCGTCGGCAATTGCGCATGCGCGCCAGTCTGTCCCGGACGCTATCGCGTACATCAAGCAGGCCAACGATCAGACAATGGGCACGATCGTGACGCGGTATCTGCAGGAGGAAGGCGGCAGCGTCACGTCTCCTGCGCCGGATTGATGCGCACCGCGCGCCAGGTGCTGCACGAGCTGCGGTCCTGGGCGCGGCACCTCGACGGAACACCGGACCAAAAACAGGCTGCCGCGTTTCAGCGCGGGGCCGATGAACTGCAAATCGCGCTCGACCGGATTGCGACCCTCGACGATCAGCTGAAGGACATCGACAAATGAAACCCGCCCAGACCCGCGCAAAGGCCCGCACCATGTTCGTGCAGTCGCGTCTGTCGCTGGTCGTGATCGCACAGCAACTTGGCGTGTCACGCGCGACCGCATCGCGCTGGAAAAAAGCGGCGCTGCAAGAGGGTGACGACTGGGATGTCGCGCGATCGGCTGCCGTCATGGCAGGTCAGGGCCACGAGAAAATGGTGTCTGACGCCGTCGAAGGTTTTGCCGAGATGTTTCAGACCACGATGTCTCAGCTGCGCACGAACGAGGACATGAAGCCTGAGGACCGCGTGAAGCTGATGGCCAGCCTGGCGGATGCTTTCAACAAGATGATGGGCGCTGCAGGTCGCGCGTCGCCCAAGCTGTCAGCGCTGGCCGTGGCGACTGACGTGATCCAGCGGCTGGCCGATTTCATCCGCGAGCGGTTCCCGCATCATGGACAGGCGTTCGAAGAGGTATTGGAGCCGTTTGCCTTGGCGCTGAGCCGGGATCTGTCCGAATGAAGACCGAAGCCTTTCTCGACAGTATCGCGCAGATTGCAGCGAGCTTTCGGCGCAAGATCGAACTGGAGGTCGATGCGTTCCCGATCGACGCAGCCGCGCGCGCGGCCCGCGTCGCGCGCGTGCAGGATCCCGAAACCGGATATCGCTATTTCTGCGAAACCTATTTCCCCCACTACCTGACGCACGATCCATCGCTGTTGCACCTGGACCTTTACCGTGACCTGCCCGCAATGCTGACGTCTGATGTCGGCGAAAAGCGCCTGGTCATTGCGCCGCGCGGATCTGCAAAGTCCAGCCATGTGTCGATGCTGGCCCCGCTTTGGGCGGCCCTGACAGAGCGCAAGCACTACGTATGTCTGATCATGGATGCCTTCGAGCAGGCAGCGGTCATGATCGAGGCGGTGAAGGCCGAGCTGCAGTTCAACCCGCGCCTGGCCTATGACTTTCCCGATGGTTGCGGTGTCGGTCATATGTGGCGTGAGGGCGTGATCGTCACCCGCGGAAACGTCAAGTTCGAGGCGTTTGGCACTGGCAAGAAGATCCGTGGCCGTCGTCACGGACCATATCGTCCCGACCTCGTCGTACTCGACGATGTCGAAAACGACGAGAACGTCGAAAGCCCCAAGCAGCGTGACAAGCTGGAAAACTGGATCGCGAAGGCGGTTCTGAAGCTGGGCCCGACCGATGGAACGATGGACTGCCTGTATGCCGGCACGGTGCTGCACCATGATGCGGTCATCATCCGCTACGCCAACAAACCTGGCTGGAAAGTGTCGCGTTACCAAGCCTTGGTGCGCTGGCCAGACCGCATGGACCTGTGGGACCGCTGGGAAGAGCTGTACCTGAACGATGAGCCTGCGTCCGAGGAGTTCTACGCTCAGAATGCGGCCGAGATGGCGTTGGGTGCGGTCATCAACTGGCCGCAGCTGCACCCGTTGCTTTACCTGATGAAAGAGCGCGCGGGCGACCATGCGGCGTTTGAGAGCGAATACCAGGGAAACCCGATCACGGGCGGGTCATTCCGCGACCTGTGCTACTGGGTCGTCAAGCAGCGCGACTGGCTCCTGTTCGGTGCGATCGACCCGTCCCTGGGCCGTGCCGGTGCTGGCCGCGACCCGAGCGCTATCCTCGTGGGTGGGTTCGATCGGATCGAAGGTCGGTTGGACGTGGTCGAGGCATCGATCCGCAAACGGCTGCCAGACATCATCGTCTCGGATGCCATTGCTCTACAGCGCGAACACGGCTGCCAGCTATGGGCGGTCGAGGCTGTTCAGTTCCAGGAGTTTTTTCGCACCGAGCTGATGAAACGCGCAGCAGTCGCGGGTGTGGCGATGCCTTGCATCCCTGTTGTGCCGATCGCGGACAAGCTGCTGCGCATCGAGCGACTACAGCCGCCCGTGTCGGCGGGCCTGATCCGATTCCATTCCGCACACCGCACATTGATCGATCAGCTGCAGCAGTTCCCGACTGCAGCCCACGATGACGGCCCCGACTGTCTGGAGATGCTCTGGACGCTTTCACTCACCTACGGCAGCCAGGCCTGCGATGCGTCAGGCATCCGGCTTGGGCCGAGCAACTAAGGACAGCACCCATGAAAATTGTAGCACTGACCTCTGGTCGCGCCGATACCGATGGCGCACTGGATGAACAGAAACTGAATGCGTTGGGCGTGAATGCGCTGAACCTCGTCGGCAGCTTGACTGCCGCACTGGGCCCTGTTGCCGTTCTGTTGAAAGATCAGCATGGCCTTGGCGTGATGGTGAATGCGGGTGAGGCCAGCATCGTCGGCTTCAGCGCAGATGAAGTGACGGAAGAGCCCCAAGAGGATCGTGAGGCTCTCTATCAGCGCGCGGTCGGATTGCTTGTGACAACTGGCAAGGCCTCGACCAGTCACCTGCAAAACAAGCTGATGATCCGCTACAATCTTGCTGCTCGGCTTATCGAGCGTGCTGAAGATGATGGCATCGTGTCGCGTCCAAACGGCGTTGGGCGGCGGGATGTGATCCTGCGCTCTCAGCCTGTGAAATCCTGAGGATCAGACCATGGCGGACACCGCAGGCACAGAGCTTCAGCAGACCGACGAACAGAAAGCCGCGACATTGCGGATGGGTCAGTACGCGACCGCGCTGAACGATATCACCATTCCTTTCTTCACAGACGTGCTAACGCCGCTGGACGATGTGCTGATGTCGCGTGGCGGCATCCAGGCGCTGAAGTTTTACGACGAGATCGAGCGGGATCCGCATGCTTTTGCCGTGCTAACCAAGCGCAAGGCGCAACTGGTCGCGCGCGAGTGGATCGTGAAGCCAGGTGGCGAAGCGGCGATCGACATCCAGGCTGCCGAGTTTATCGAGGACGTGCTGGCCGGGATCGATTTCGACGACGTCTGCAAATCATTGCTGGATGCCACACTAAAAGGCTTCGCGGTTGGAGAGGCTGTTTACCGCAAGGACGGCCGCCACAAGACGCTCGATCGGATTGTCAGTCTCGAGCAACGTCGCTTCGTGTTTGACCTGAATTGGAAGCCGCGCCTTGTGACAACCTTTCAGATGATGGGTGAACGCCTGCCAGAGCGAAAGTTCATCGTTCACCGCTTCGGGGTGAAGGGAAATAACCCCTACGGCATTGGCCTCGGCGCGAAGCTGTTCTGGCCTGTCCAGTTCAAACGGCAGGGCCTCGCGTTCTGGATGCGCTACATGGAGCGCTTTGCATCGCCCATTCCCGTTGGCAAGCACGTCCAGGGCGCTGGTGCTGCCGAGGTTGATCGCCTCATGAACACGTTGTCCGCGATCTCTGGCAGCAGCTCGATCACGATCCCATTGGGCACCGAGCTGGACACGTTCGAAAGTCAGCGAAGTGGATCGGGTGACTACGACAGCTTTGCCAAGTTCCAGAACAGCGAGATCAGCAAGGCGGTGCTGGGTGAGACGCTGACGACGGAAATGGGTGATGTCGGCGCACGCGCGGCTTCTGAGACCCACGCGAGCATCTTGGATGTATTGGTTGATGGTGATGCGGATCTGCTGAGCGGTACGCTGAATGGCAGTGTCATTCGATGGCTTGTCGATGCCAATTACCCAGGTGCTGCGTTGCCTACGGTCTGGCGGCCGCGGATGTCGAATGAGATGGCTGAAGAGGCTGTCCTCGAAAAGCGCGCGGTGCGGCGCACGGCCGAGTTTGCCGCGCTGGATGCGGCACGTGCCAGCGGCTTTGAACCGGCAGATCCCGAAGGTATGGCTGCCGAAATCCTTGGCGGGCCCGTCCGGGCAGTCGCGACAGATACGGAGGCTCAAAAAAAAACTCCGATGATCCGGCTTTCGCGGATGCCGTCGCAGCTGACGTAGACGATCTGACCGCAGTTGTCTTGCAAGCTGTCCAGGAGACAGTGTCGCAGCGTGTCAGCCAGCTGGAGCGATTGGTCGACAAGGCAGACGATGCCGAGGCCTTGATCGCCGACTTACTTGCGTTTGCAGGTCAGGTTCGCGTCCCGCAGCATGTCTCGCTTTTTGGAGACGCGCTGGCGTTGGCCGAACTGATGGGGCGGGCCGAGGTTATCGATGAAGCGGATGCAGAGGATGGTGTTGCACTCGCTGAGCCGACATTGGGCACTGTTCCATTCGATGAAGCACTCGCGTTCTTTCGCCAAAAGGTTTCGCTGCCGTCTCAATCTGCGGCCGACTATCTGCGGTCCGCTCATGATCGCGCGTTTGTGGTGGCCGGCGCGGATGACCTTGCACTGGTCGAGGATATTCGCGCGGCACTGGACCGGGCGATGGATGGCGGCGGTGGGTTCGACGCCTTCAAGGCGTCCTTTGCATCAATTGTGCAGCGGGCCGGGTGGTCTCATTCGGGCGAACTGGGTTGGCGTGCCCGGACAATTTACGAGACCAATTTGAAAACAGCGCGGGCGGCCGGCCGCTGGGCGCAAATGCGCGATCCCGAAATGCTGAAGCGTCGGCCATACTGGCGATATGTGCACGGTGACATTCGTACGCCGCAGGTCGGCCGACCTGCACATGAGGCGCTCGATGGATTGCTGCTGCGCGGTGATGATCCGATTTGGGACACCATCTATCCACCCAACGGCTGGGGGTGCACGTGCGGTGTGAGAACGGTCAGTGAAAAGGGGTTGAAGCGGATTGGAAAAGAGGGTCCGGATCCCGCGCCAAAGCTGAACTCCAAGAAAGTACGGGATCCACTGACGGATGCAGTAATCGAAATGCCTGAAGGCATAGATCTCGGCTGGGACTATGCCCCCGGCGCATCCTGGTACAAAGGGGTTGTCCCGAAGGAATTGCAAAAGCCTCTCGAGCTGGCAGGTTATCAGAGACCGCGTGCGGCACTCGACGATCTGTCCGACATCTCAAAGCCATTGGATGCGCCTTTGCTTGAACCCGGGCTCGATGAGGCAGTTTATGCCGATGCATTTCTGCGCAGATTTGGTGCGCAGGTCGGCCCAAATGGCGGTGCTACTTTCCGGGACACGACCGGTGCAGCCATTCCCGTCAGCGAAGACTTGTTCAAGACGTCAACAGGTGCCTGGAAGATCAAGAAGCGTGGGCGCGAGGTCCAGATGGCGCGCCTTGCGGAAACCCTGGTCGACCCTGATGAGATCTGGATGTTCTGGGCGCAAACGCAAGGTGGCAGCTGGCGATTGTATCGCAACTATTTACGCTGGGACGGAGAAATGGGCTCCATGCTCTTGTTCACGCGAGGCAAGGATGGCTGGTCGGCGACAACGGCACTGCCGACCGACGGTCGAAGTGCCACTGCACGCCAGGCATATATCGACAGGCAGCGGCATGGTGCCTTGCTGTACAGGCGACCCAGTGAATAGCACAGGGACACCGACGCCCTGCACCGCGCTCGCAGAGGAGATTGGCCTTGCTTCGGTAGGCTACTCTGCGAACTGATCCTGAAACGTTAAAGCGCCTGCGCTTAGAAAGGAAGTAGACAATATGGCAGGAGCACAACTGAGCTGGACGATTGACGACGTGGCGCTGACACGCGACATGCAGCGCCGTTTGAACGCCTTGGAGGATGCGCAGCCACTTATGGCGGCCCTTGCCATTGATCAGCAAGAGCGCGTGCGGGACCGGTTTGTTGACCAAGAGGGGCCGGGCCGCAGGCCCTGGACGCCGTTGTCTCCAGTCACGATCGAAAAGCGGGAGAAGGATGGGTTGATCCCAATTCGCATCCTGAGCGCGCGCGGCGACTTGGCGGGATCGATTACGTACCGGACGGACGGCAGGGGGTTTACGATTGGAACCGATGGGGCCGTGGCAGACTACGCCGCGATCCACCAGTTCGGTGGCAAAGCCGGGCGCGGCAAGAAGGTCGAAATTCCCGCGCGACCGTTCCTCGGCTTCGATGACCAGGATCTGGAAATTCTGCAAGAAGAGCTGATCGACTGGCTCGAAAACCCATGACCCCCAAAATTCGCCCGCTGAGCGCAAAAGTGCTCTGTAGGCCACCTGTGTTCAGCCTGAGGGCTGATGGTGCGTTAACCCACCGTTAAAATCGCCCTGCGGCCCCATTGCGCGCGCGACCCCATGCACGCGGCGCACGGGCGGCGCAATTTCACCTTATGACCCGTCAGGTAGGGCAGTGTCGTGCCGTCCCGTAGTCAAGTCCCATGAGAGCACCAACGCAAGCTGATGCGCCAGGGAGACAACGATGTAATGACCAAGCCTATCGCGCAAAAACGACGGATCGAAGTGTTTCGTGCCGGGACCTTCACCGCAATGGACGGGCGCAGCTACGCGTTTTCCGAGGCGGACGTCACTGCAATCGCCGGCGCCTACGATGCCACGACCGCGCCTGCGCCTGTTGTTGTCGGGCACCCGACCCACGATGATCCCGCTTTCGGCTGGGCGAGTGGTTTCGAGGTGGACGATCGCGGCATCCTCGTCGCTGAGCTGGACAACCTTGCCCCCAGCTTTGTGTCCGCTGTGACGGAAGGACGATACAAGAAGGTATCGATGAAGCTTTTCGCGCCGGATGCGCCGAACAATCCCAAGCCGGGCACCTACTACCCACGTCACATCGGGTTTCTGGGTGGGGCGGCACCAGCCGTATCCGGTCTGGCACCTGTCGAATTTTCCGACGGGGATGACGAAGGCACGATCGAAATCGCGCTCTCTGGTCCGGCATTCACTGACTATGGGCTGAAGGACACGGCGCGCGTGTTCCGGTCGCTTCGCGAGTGGATCATCGACAAGTTCGGGATCGAGGATGCCGATAAGGCTGTCGACAAGTGGTACGTCGACTGGATCGACGATGCGGCCGAAAGCGATGGTCCTGCCGACAACGCCTTTGCCGCACCGTCAAGGCCAGCGGTCCGCCGTGAGCCACCGGTGACCTGGTCGCAACCAGCTTCCACCGCCAAGCCCCAGGCCCCTGCATTCACTTCAAAGGAGGACGACGTGTCCAACTCCGATCTGACGGCGCGCGAGCAGCGCCTGGCCGCGCGTGAGCGCGCATTGGCCGAAACCGAAAATGCCGCCTTTGCCGATGCGCTGGTCGGGGATGGCCACGTGGCTGCCGGATCCCGCGACCGGTTGGTTGCTTTGCTGGGTGCGATCCCTGCCGACGCAGAGGAACTCTCCTTTGCCGATGGCGGCGAAACCCGCTCTGTCGCACCACGCCAGCTGCTGCGTGACTTGCTATCATCTGCGCCAACCGCTCTGCCGGATGGTCAAACTGATCTGGGTGCTGACCCCGGTGTCGGCGCGCGTGGCCCCGCATTTTCCGCACCCGATGGGTACGAGGTTGATGCTGACAGCATGGAGCTGTTTGCAAAGGCGCGCGCCTATCACGCCGAAAACCCCAATATCAGCTTCGCCGAAGCTGCCATCGCCGTTCAAGAAAAAGGAGCCTGATCATGGGCGCAGTAATGGGAAGCATCCGCACGCTTGTGCTGACGGGGACGGCCACAGCGCCGGTCACCGAGCGCCAGCTGATTGGGTTCAATGACGCACCGGCTGGCGCTGACACGCCCGTCAAAGGCGTCGCGGATATGGACGCCAGTATTGGCGGTGACTTTCCGATCACCGCGATCGGCGTGGTTGACCTGGTTTCCGGTGGCGCGATTGCCGCTGGCGCAGAGGTCAGCTCGAACGCGGCCGCACGGCCTGTTTCTGGTGGAGCTGCGCCGTTCGGCACCGCTTTGACCGCAACCACCGGACCGGACCAGCGCGTCCGCGTCCTGATCCGCTAAGGAGGTCGAGATGACCCGCAATATGAATTCCGCCCAGGCCCGCGTCATTGACCCGATCCTGTCGCAACATGCCCGGGGCTATACCAATGCCGGCATGATCGGGCACTTGATCCTGCCTTACGTCGATATCGCGCAGCGTGGCGGTCGCGTCATTCGCTTCAACAAAGACAGCTTCCGTCGCGCCGCCACCCGGCGCGCACCTGGTGCAGAGACCACGCGCGTATCCTTCGGCTATGCATCCGATCCGATCGCGCTGATCCAGGACAGTCTCGAGGGCCTCGTTCCTGCCGAGACCGCAGAGGAAGCGCGTCAGGTGCCCGGTATCGACCTCGGCCGCCACGCTGTCGAGACCGTTCAGGACATCATCGCACTGGGTCGCGAGGTTGAAATCGCCGATCTGGTCCGCGATCCGTCCAACTACGGCACCAACACAGAGGCGGTGGCCGGGACCGACAAGTGGACCGATGAGGCCAGCAATCCCAAGCAGCAAATCGACGATGCCCAGGGGACGATCCGGCGCAAGATCGGACGCCGCGCCAACCAACTGACACTGTCGGCCGATGCCTTCCGTGCTGCATGCGATCACCCGCGGATCCGCGAGCAGTTCAAGTACACCAGCGCTGACAGCATCACCGTCGAGATGTTGGCGCGGTACTTCAACATCGAGCGTGTAATTGTCGGCGATGCGGTCGTGCTGGACGACGACGCGTCCGACGACGCAGAAGCCCGGGACGTCTGGGGTGGTGATGCGATCCTGTCCTATACGCCGCCGACCCGGAACTACATGGTTCCGGCATTCGGCTACACCTACCGCCTGAAGGGCTCGCCCGTCGTCGAGCAGCCCTATCACGAGCGTAACCGCAAGTCGTGGGTCTACCCCGTGACCGAGGACTGGCAGCCCGTGCTGGCCGGTGCCGAGGGCGGTTACCTGCTGCAGGGGGTCGTGGGCTGATGGCGATGTATGAGACACTGAGACGCGTACGTCTGAATGGCGAACGCACCGAGGCGGGGCAACCGATCGAGATCGATGGCGCAGAGGCCAAGCGCCTTGTCGCCATGGGTGCAATCGGTCCCGCGCAGCCGGGGTCTGGCGGCTCCGCTGCAGCAGCTGGCGATGGTGGCCAGTCCCAAAACGGGTCCGGATCGGGTGACGACCCCGACCAGGTCCGCCTGGACGCCATCGCCACGGCTGTTGCGCCCCTCGGTGAGGACGCCTTCAAAAAGGATGGCTTGCCGCGTGCCGATACGCTCAAAGCGCTTGAGGCCACGCTTGGCTTCGTCGTGACGGACGATGACGTCAAGGCCGCGCAAGATCGCAACACGGCGACAACAGCCTGATGGGCCGCTTCGTCGATATCGCAGGACTGATCGCCACTTTTGGCGAGGATGAGCTGTTGCAGATTGCCGGAACCGGCGACTGGAACACGCCAGAGGGCCGGTCGATCGACGAGGCGGCTATCGGCCGCGCCATCAAGTACGCTGACAGTCTGGTGGCGGGATATGTGGTGGCCCGTAACCCATGGATCGCGCAGATCGCAGATCCCGCTGACATGCCGGCATTGCTGAACGGTCTGGCGGAGGACATCGTCCGCTACCGCTTGCGAAACCAGGCAGGCGTGTCCGGGCAGATGACCGAAACGGTCGAGGAGCGCTACAAGGCCGCGCTCCATAGCTTGCGCGATATCGCGTCCGGAAAGATCGATCTGACTGATCCGCGCGATGGTGGCCTGCTGCCAGTCGAAGCCGCATCTGACAGTGTGCGGATTTCAGGTGGCCCGTTGACAGCAGCCCCACTTGCCGAGGCGTTTCTGAAATGACCGATGTCCTGCCAAAGACGCAGATCGAGCGAATGGAAGATGCGCTTCAGGCCATGATGAAGGAAGCGCTCGATGCGACATTCTTCGTCGATATCTTTCCGGAAGATGCCGACAAGTTCGACGATGCAATGCATGGCCGCATCGCTCTGCTGCAGTATCGCGGATCGACCTATGCGCCGACGGACGGCACCGGAGCCGCGACGCAGCTGCGCACCGCGTCATTCGTGATCCATCTGATCTACAACGCGACTGCGGCAGGTGGATCGCGCCCGGTCAAGGACATCGAAAACCTGAGGCTTGAACTGCAGGGCCAAGAAATCCTCGGCGGTGACATCGATCTCGTCCGCGATGGGCTGATCGATCAGAAGGCCGCGCGACGCACCTACATCCTCGAGCTGCGCCTGGCAGTGCCGGTCGTGGTTCAACACCGCCAACCTTTGGCACCGCTGATGACTGATTTTTCAAGGGAGAGTGCCTGATGGCGACCTACACGTATTCCGGGCCTGTCGATCTTATCGAGGTCCGCATGGGAAACCGTACCGTAGCGGGGGCCACCGTTCCCGACTGGCGGGAAATCCAGCTTACACCAGGCGAGGACGTCGATTTGCCTGACGACAACACGCTGGTCGCAGGCATGGTCGCGGCCGGGCATCTGAAGCCCGCCAAAGCCGCGCCGAAATCCAACACTGGCAAGTCCAAGACTGCCGCATCCAATGACGGGGAGGACGCCTGATGGCAGGTCGTTTTTACGGGATCGAATTTATCGATGACACGGTTGGCGGGATCACCGTCTCCGAAAGCCGGGCGGCGACCCTGCTGCTGGTCGGTACGGCGCCGGTCGGCGACGTACACGCTGACCCGGCCGACAGGGCTGCGCACATCAATCAGCCGGTGTTGATCCGCAACCTTGAGGATGCGATCGCAGCCTACGGCCCGCGCGTCGCTGATTTCACGCTGCCGACGGCACTGGCCCAGGTCATTGCTGAAGCAGGTCCGAAGGGCATTGGCCGGATCTACGCCGTCAATGTCTTCGATCCGGACACCCATGCGACACATGCCGACGTGACGGCCGCTGACATCATTGGTGGATTTACGGCCGATGGCCGGGCCACCGGTCTGCAGGTCGGCCTGACGCTGTTCAACCGGTTCGGCAGCTTTGCCAAGATCGTCGATGTGCCCGGGTTCAGCGCAGGCGTCGGTGTTCGTGCCGCCTTGACGACACTCTGCGTCAAGACAGGCGCGCGGACGCTGCTCAACGCGCCGGCCGCCACGTCACTGCAAGCTGCGATCGAGGCGCGTGGTCCCGATGGTGCGTTCAACTTCCAGTTCGACAGCACCCGGATCACACCGCTATGGCCGCGCATGCGCATGAGTGATCCTGCCAATGCCGAGCAGACTGTCCTGGTGCCATACTCGTCCACCTTTGCCGGTGTCTGGATGCGCACCATCCAGGAATTGGGCTGGCATCATTCGCCGTCCAATCAGCCAATTTACGGCATCGAAGAGGCCGAGCTGGACGTGATCTACATTCCCGGCCAGGCCGACAGCGATCCGTTTGTGATGCGCGATGCGGGATACGCAACCGTCGAAAGTCGGTTCGGAAAAGGTCTGCACACCTCTGGCAACCGATCGTCTGCCCACCCTGCGTCAACAGATCTGCGCAGTTTCATGCATGCGCAGCTGACCGAGGATGTGCTGACCGAGGCGCTGACGCTGTATCTGGAAGAGTTCAAGGACAAGCCTGGCAGCCCTGCGCGGATCGAAGCCATCGAGGAAGGCGCAAACGCCTATCTGAAGTCCAAGATGGCAGGCAACGACCCCGCGATCTCTGACGGCACGTTCCGGTTCGACCGGACGTTCACGACGAATGCATCTGTGGCCCAGGGCCGCTTTGCCTTCGATCTGGACTACGCTCCGATCGGGATCATGGAGCACATTCAAGTGCGCCGCGAAATCGACATCAACCTGCTGGGCAACCCGCTCGGCCTGTCCGCCGCCTGAGGAGAACGCCATGCTGCGCCATACCCAAATCACTGACGCCGAGGTGTATTTCGGCGAGGAAGGCCTCGTCGGCGTCTCTGCCACGGTCGATATTCCGAACCTTGAGACCACGCAGATCGAGCATGAAACGCTTGGCTCTGTCGGTGTGTTGAAGCTGCCGGCCCGTGGGTTGTCCGCGCTCGATATGACCATCGAGCTCATGTACCCCGAGCCGGAAATCATGAAATGGTCCTACGACCCGACAGCGTCCGTGCTCATGCAGTTTCATGAACCGCTGGACGTCTTTGGGCCAGAGGGTCTGGACCGCACGCGGTCGACGAAGCTGGTCACAGTTTGCCGCGTTCGCCCGGTGAACAACGAGGCCAGCCAGCTCAAGCGCAAGGATCCGCGCAAGCTGACCATCCCGGCCGTGGCCACGTCCTTTCTGCAGCGGATCTATACCGAGCAGACGCCCCTGGTGGAGATCGACCTGATCGCCAACATCCACAAGGTCGGTGGCCGCAACGTCTGGCCAGACTGATAAACTGCCAGTGCGCGGGCGTACGCCCGCCCGCCAACTTCGAGGCCGCATCCCCTGGGTGCGGCCTTTTTTGATGGTGTCAGACCCTTCATCCAGCCTGTGATCGCTGAAGCGGGCACAACTGGATCGCGGGGTGCCTGTCGTGGGGGTGTCCGGGTGCCCCGCAACCTCACACGCGCCCCCGGAGATGACAAATGACTGACCCCGACCGCTTCGACGAAACGAGACCGCAGTCGCCTGCGACAACAACCGCAGGTGACGTTGTGGCCAAGTTGCGCGCCTACAAGGCAGCGCGCGACGGCGATGAAACCTGTGTCCTGCCCCAGACCGGCATCACGGTCACGTTTCCCAAATTCCGCAGTCACGGCCAGCTGATGAAGGCGCAGCGGCTTTCCAAGGGCGACAGTGGGAAGGCTGGTGGCATCCTTGCTATCAACATCTGTCGCTTCGACGGGCAGACAATCACCCTGGCGGACTTTGACCAGTTTCCGATGGGGGACACCGCCAAGCTGCTGGACCTGCTGTTTGAGGGCAACAATCCCGGCCGCGCCTCCGATGACGACGAGGCCGACCGGTCGCCCCCCCAATACTGACCTCGCCCATCGACCACGTTTACCTGGTCGAAAAAGGGTTCGACCACGACCAGTTGAACGCGATGGGTGAGGACGAATTTGCCTGGCTCGTAGAGGTTCGGCGTGAGCTGGACGACATGATTGCCGAGGCGAAGCAGGATGCTGTCGAAAACGCAAGGAGCCGCAACAGATGAGCCGTAAGGTCGAAATGATCTTTGAGGTGCTGGACCGCGCATCGCGGCCCATGCGCCAGCTCATGCGGCTCCAGCGCCTGCTTGGTCGGGAAGGTGCGCGTGCGGGCAATGACGCGGCGCGCGGTTCTGACCGCGGTGCGCGCGCGCAGCGCGGGTGGACCCGGGCCGTCGACGCGGGCAAGCGGGCGCAGGCGGGCCTTCGGTCCGGGATCGAGCGCACAAATCGCGTTATTGATCGCCAGATTGCAGGCTTGCGCAGGTCTGGCAGCATGATGGGAAGCGGGGCGCGCAACATCGCAGGAGCTGCAGGATTGGCGACTGCGGCCTTTGCGGGCATCAGTGCGGCTGCATCCGGCGCTGCAGCCGCGATCATCGGACCTGCAGCGGAATTCGAGAAATATGCAATCCAGCTTGAAACTCTGGAGGGTTCCCCGGCCAAGGGCAAGGAGGCCATGTCCTGGATCGAAAACTTCGCGGCCGGCACGAACCTTGAACTGGCCGAGGTTGTTCAGGCCTATGCGCAGATGCGCAATTTCGGTCTCGATCCGACAAACGGATCGATGGTGGCGTTGCTGGATACGATGAACGCGGCCGGCCAGGGCACCGAGATGCTGTCGACGCAGATCTTGGCCTTGGGGAAGGCGCAGACGCTTGGCAAGTTGCAAGGCGAAAGCGCGACGATGCTCATGGAAAAGGGCATCCCGGTTTATGACATCCTCTCTGACAAGTTGGGCAAGAGCACTGAACAAATCCAGAAGATGATGTCTGCTGGTGAGCTCGGGCGTGATGCGATCGCGCTGCTCATCGACGGGATGGGTGAGCGCAGCGCGGGTGCCACCGAAAAAATCAGTCGCACCTGGGACGGCATCATCTCCAACCTCATGGACCAGTGGACCCGCTTCAGGCGAATGATCGCTGATGCGGGTGTCTTCGACCACATGAAGTCTAGGCTGCGCGGCTTTCTAGACTGGCTCGACATCAAGTTTCAGAGCGGCGACATGCAGCTTTGGGCAGAGCAGGTCGCGGGTGCAATCCTGTCAGGATTCAAGGTCATGGAGGCTTTTGCCAAATGGGCGTATGGCGCTTGGGTCGCACTGGTGCCCATGGTGCAATCCGCAGCCGACGCGATGGGTGGATACCGCAATCTCGCCCTTGGGATCGCGGCGATCATCCTGCACGGTACGCTCATGCGAACAGCGCTGGGGTTGTTCCAGATCGGTGCGGGCGCTGCCATGGCAGTGCGCTATCTTGCCGGTCTCAGCTTTGCCGGTCTCGCGCATGGTGCACTGCGGTTTGGATCTGTTTTGCTCGGACTGCTTAATCCGATGAACCTCGTGCGCGGCGCACTTTTCGCTCTGCGCCTGGCTGTGATCTCGACTGGTATTGGTGCGATCATTGTCGGTATCGCGATGGCCGGCACGTGGATTTACAACAACTGGTCAGGGCTGAAGGAATTCTTCATTGGTATTGGCGAGGGCATGAACATTGCCTTTGCGCCGGTGTCCGGTCTGCTTTCGCCTATCGTCGACGGAGCCAAGCGACTTTGGGGCTGGTTTACGAACCTGCTCGGGCCGATTGACGCCAATGCCGAGACCTGGCGAGACTGGGGTGTCAGCGTTGGCGAAGCGATCGCAGGAGCCATCAATTGGGTTGCTGATTTGCCAGGGCGCATCGGGTCTGTCCTGAGCGCGATCCCTGGTATCGACTGGCTGGCCAAGATTGGGGCGACCCGACTTCAAGAAGCCTGGGGGTGTATCCAAGCGCTTGTTGCAGGTCTGACGCTGACATGGGATTTTCTGAGAGGTATCGATTGGGCAGACCTCATCGGGGATCCTGCTGCCGCGTGGGGCCGGATGGAGGCTTGGGTTACGGCCAAGGCTGTCGCCCTATGGAACATGGTGCCATCCATTCCCTGGTCTCGTTTGCTGGGCGGATTGCGCAGCGCCTGGGACAACGCCGTGGGGTTCCTGACGAACATCAATTGGCGGTCGTTGCTACCTGATTTCAATTGGGCCGATATTCTGCCTGACCCGCCTGACCTGGGCGGTTGGTTCGAAACAGACCCGATGGAAAGGCTGCGCAACAAGGCGCAAGGTGCGGGGCTTGGCAGCTTTGGCGCTTGGGCCGAGGGCGCGGCGATCATCGAGCGCTTGCAGGCCGGGGCGATCGACGCCACGACGGCAATGGCGCAGCTAGAGACTGCAGGCCGCGCTGGCGGCGGCGAATGGCAACGCCGAGCCGGGCAAATGCGCGACATGCTTGCCGACGTGGCCGGGCTTCCAAAGGCAGTGGTGACAGATGTCAGCTCTTTGGCTGGCGCGGCCGAGGCGGCCGACGCACTGCGCGACCGACTTCCCCAGCTTGACCAGGCGGCACAGCGTACGCTGCAGGTTGTTGGCGATGCCTATCGCGGCATCGAGGCCGGCGCGGCTGCGGTCGATCTCAGCTCTGATGGCGCACGGATCGGTCAGTCACTGGCGGCCGGCCTCTTGTCGCAGGTCGGGGTAATCCGCGCAGCCGCGGAAATAATGGGCGACGTGATCCGCACGACCTTGCCCGCTGCTGCCAGCGCACGGGTGACCGTGTCCGGTCCTGCGATGCCAGGCCCGCGCGTTTCAGTCGTCGGACCAGCCATTGCAGGCGCACGTGCCAATGGGGGACCTGTAACCAAGGGGCTGAATTACCTGGTTGGTGAGCGTGGCCCGGAAATTTTCCGAGCGCCCGCCAACGGAGCGATCGTTGACAATGCGCGCACTCGCGTCGCCATGGCGAGTGCAGCGACACCTCGCGCGAGGCCTGTTTCGGGAGGCGGTAGCACGACGGGCCCAGCCATCAGCTACAGCCCGACTTTCAACATCAAGAGCGATACGCCCGCAGCCGTAAGGGCAGAGATCGAGGCGATGGAGGCTGAAATGCAAGATCGGTTGTTGACCAGGCTCCGCCAGGAGCAGGCACGCGCGCATCGGCGCCGGATGGCAAGCTGATGTTGGGCTTGCTGGGCGATACACCGATTGGATTTGATCCGCTGACCGGGCCGGTTGGGCAAAGCGATACGGAGCGTGCGCGCATCGTCCGCCACAACCCTGTCCGTGGCACTCCGATCCTGCAAGATCTCGGAGACGACAACAGAACACGCAGCCTTCGGTTTTTTCTCGACGAAACGTTTTGCGATGTGGAGGCCGAAATCAACAGACTGAGATCGGCACGTCAGGTTCGGACGGTTCTTCAGCTCTTCCTCTCTCTGGGCAATCTGTCCGTTGGTGGCTACCTGATCGAGCAGATGACTATCGAGCGCCGCAAGACGTCACCCGCTGGCCGGATCGTACGTGCAGAGGTGAGCGTCGATTTGGTCGAGGCGTCCAGCGCAATCTCAGGTCAGGGTATCGCAGCAACGTTTGCTCGGGCGCTGATCAGCCCGTTCGTGAGGCGCTGATGGCTTATTTTGAGCACATCTGTGAAGGCGGGGAGCGTTGGGATACACTCGCCCAGCAATTCTATAACGACGCCCGCAAGATGCATGTCATCCTGGCCGCCAATCCGCAGCTGATTTCGCCTGGCCCGACCCCGCTGGTTCTGAAGAAGGGCATGCGCGTCATCGTGCCTGTTCTGCAAGAGGAGGCGGCACCTGTCAGCGTTCCGCCCTGGCGCGCATGAGTGCCCGACAGCCGACGGTGGCGATCACACTTGCCGGGTTTCCGCTGGGTGCGACTGTCACGCGGTTCCAGTATCGTGACGTTCATCATGGTGAGGTCGATGATATCGAGTTTGCCCTTGCTGATCCTGACGGGCGCTGGCGTAGCGGCCTGGGGCCGATCGAAGGCACCGAAGTGTCCGCGCGGATCGGGTATCTGGATGACCCAGCGGGCCAAGCCGCCTGTGGGCTCTACAGAATAGACGAAAGGTCGATCCAGCTCGGTGCTGGCGGGGATACCGCAGCGTTCCGAGGTCTGAGCGCGTTCACCTCGCAGGACATGCGAACCGCGCGCAGTGAGGCCTTCGATGAAATCAGTCTGCAACAGATCGTTGATCGCATCGCGAACCGGCACGGGATGCAGGTTTTGGGGCCCGTCCCGAATGTCACGTTCAGGCGGGTGACCCAAAGCAAGACGGATGATCTCGCCTTCCTGCTTCGTTTGGCCGAGGACTGGGGCTGCTACTGCAATGCGAAGGGTGACACGCTCGTGTTCGCTGATCGCCGCGCGATCGACGCGCAGGAGCCGGCCTATTCGT
Source organism: Loktanella sp. 3ANDIMAR09 (assembly GCF_001420005.1). Lineage (GTDB taxonomy): Bacteria > Pseudomonadota > Alphaproteobacteria > Rhodobacterales > Rhodobacteraceae > Loktanella. Next base: position 145,705 of record NZ_LJAK01000008.1, read on the forward strand.
TCGATGTGTCGGATCAGGCCTTTCTCGACTTGGAGATCGATCGGTCTTCCGCGCGTCTTTATAAGTCTGCAACGCTGACATACGTCGATACCGCTACGCGCACGACAATTACGGCCGAGGCAAGCGACCCCAGGGTTCAGTCCGGCGATCGTTTGATCCTCGATGACAAGGTGGAAACGCAGGCGCAGGCGGACCGCCTTTGCCTTGCGCGTCTTTTGCGTGCCAACGACGACTGGACGCGTGGGCGGTTGACCGTGGTTGGTGAGCCGTACCTCGTCGCGGGACAGGTCCTTCTGCTCGGGCCGACCCTGGGCGAATTTGCGGGGCGCTACCTCGTGACCTCAGCAGAGCACGTCATGGCGGACGGGTACACCACGACCGTCCAGATACGGGGGCTGTGATGCGTCTGCGAACCGGCATTGTTCAAGAAGGGCGCGCGGGCCAGGTCCGCGTGCTGTTTGAAGACGAGGGGATCACATCACCTTGGCTTGATGTGCTGGCGGCAGAGACAAAGGGTGCGCAGGCGTTCAACCGGCCGCGACCCGGCAATCTCGTGCGCGTGGTCATGGATGACCTGGCCGAGACCGGCGTGGTCCTCGGTGCGATCTATTCCCAGGCCGATCCGCCGCCTGCCGACGCCGACACCACCTGGACGATGGTGTTTGGCGATGGAACGGCAATCAGCTATGACGAGACGACCGGAACGTTGACGCTGAGCAATGCGGCCGGTGCCGATTTGCGCATCGTCGGCCAGACGCTAACATTCAAGGGCAATGTCGCGATCGACGGAGACCTGACAGTAAGCGGTCAGACCACTTTGCAAGGCACCACGATCAATGGCGTTGGCCAGACCGGGGACTGACAGGTCAGTTAGCCGGTAAGCCCGCGCGCGCGTATCGATGGCGCATGCTGCAACGCGATCAAATCACAAATCTGCATTGGCAGATGGACGCAGGTTCAAGCGATCTGGCTGACGGCCGGATCGTGACGGACGTGCGCGATCTCGAGCAATCGATCAGGCATGCGTTGATGACGCGACCCGGGTCGTGTCCCTTGTCGCCAGAGCGTGGCCTGGACTTGTCAGCATTCCGCGACCGGCCATCCGGCGTGCGGCACCTATTTTTGGGCGCTGCGATGCGTGCCTGCCTCGAGCGTGATGTGCCGCGCGTCGTCGTCGACAGTCTGACCGCAGACTTTTCGGGGTTCGAAAAGGTTGTCGTGACGATCGCATGGCGACCGCGTGCTGATGTCGCTGAGGCATTTGTGACGACAGAGGTGACCATCGATGTCTGATCGCCACCCCATTGAAGTCGTTGCAGCTGTCGGCGCGCCGCAGTTCGTGACAACGGACGCGGAGCAGTTGCTTCGCGCGGCCACTCAGAAATACGAACAAGCCACCGGCCGCATTCTCGCGCCGTCTCAGGTGGAGACCTACATCCTGGAGGTCATCGCCTACATGCTGTCCGTGCGTGGTGCCGAAGAGCAATTCGCGATCCAGCAGAACATGCTCGCTTTTGCCACTGGTAACAGGCTGGACGAGATCGGGGCGGGACGGGCAACGCTACGCCAACCTGCTTCGGCATCCGTCGCCAGTGGCCAGCTCAGCGGGAACGGCGTGTTTACCGCCAATCGTGCCATCCCGGCTGGAACGCGAATCCAGTTCGGCAACGTCCGTTTTGTCGTCGCGGTTTCCACCTTGGCGGAAGCTGGCAGCGAAACTGTCGACGTGGACCTGATCGCCGAAGTCCCGGGGCCGCTTTCAGATCAGCTTAGCGAAGGGGACCAGGGCAGCCTCGTCGATCCGCTGCCCGAGTTGACGCGGGCCGTCCTGACATCGGATCCATCTGGTGGGGTCGCAGCCGAGCCGGACGCAGCCTATCGGGTTCGGATCGCTCAAGCCTGGGAAAAGATCAGCCGCGGTGGGTCGCGGGCAGGCTATCAGGCCGTTGTGCGTGACTGGGACGCCCGTGTCATCGACGTCAATGTCGATCGACCGACGCCTGGCGTGATCCGTATCGTACCTCTCATGTCAGACGGTCCGGAAATCGGCGCTCAGGACAAGGCTTCATTGTTGGCCTATCTGGCGGATGATCGCACACCTCAGGGTGACGATATCCAGGTTGCTTCACCGACATCAGACGCCTTTACCTTCGATCTGACCCTTGTTGTGTCCAAGCCCGAGGCGACCGCCCCGGCCGAGGCTGAAGTGGTCCGACTGCTGGACGACTGGCGTCTATCGCTGGGCGGGCAGGTGATCCCGTCAGATCTGATTGCCGCTGCCAAGAAGATCGACGGGGTGATCGAAGCTGATGTGCTGGGGCTGGCCTACCGACAGGTCGCCCCCGATGCGTTTCGTGACGGCGCGCTCGCAGGCCCTGCGACCGTGACGGTTCAGCCATGACCTTGGCCGTTTCAGATGACGAGCTGCGTGCGATCAGCCCCGCCCCGATACAAGGCAGGCGTGATCAGGGCTTTCTGCAGTCGCTGGCGCGTTTGCATGCGGATCAGGACCTTTCCCGATTTGTCGTCCAGGACGCCTATGCTTGCCCGGCAAGCGCTTTGCCCGCGCTGATTGCTGAGTATTCCGTCGAGGAGTTCATCACCCCGAACCTTTCGGAGGCCCGTGTCCGCGATATCGTCGCAAACGCCTGGGCGTTGCACGAGGCCAAGGGTTACGACAGCGGTGTCAGGCTTGCTTTGTCTCTGGCAGGCGTGACCGCTGAGATCATCCCCTGGTACGCAGAAGACCCGCCGGCCGCACCCAATACACATCGGCTTATTTTCGAGGCCGACAGCGACTTTTGGGGCAGTGAACCGATCGGCGGGCCGCTTTCTTTTGGTCGTATTCGGGGGCTGGTCGAGGCGAGCAAGCGGTTCTCTCAGGAAACAGCCTACCAGATCCGCACAACAGGCACGCAACGAGCCCGCGCCGCCACCGGCCAGCGCGCGCGCCTCGATGCCACCGGCATCCTGCGGCCTGCGGTGCCCGTCACCG
>NZ_LJAK01000009.1 GCF_001420005.1 Loktanella sp. 3ANDIMAR09
GGCGATCCCGGGAGGACTCGAACCCCCAACATCCTGATTAGAAGTCAGGTGCTCTATCCAGTTGAGCTACGGGACCACGCGGTTCTGATACCGTTTCGCATTCCAGTCCGCAACCTGCTGTGCATACAGCGCGGGGCGGACGGCTGCCGCAATCACTATGCGCCATCCGTCCTATTTTTCGGCCCCCACAACCAGGGCCCATTTGGTTGATGTGCCCGTCCCCGCAACACCCAGACCGAAATCCTCGGCCCGGCGGTCAGTCAGAACGGCGTCGTGGGTCGGCGAATTTTGCCAGTCGGTCATGACCTGCGCCTCGGTCTGTTGTCGCGCGCCAAGCGCCTCGCCCACAAAGCGAAAGTCATAGCCTTCGGCGCGGACGCGGTCGCCCACCGTGCGGCCATCCCGGCCACGGTGCGCAAAATAGTTCTGGTCGGCCATGTCCTGCGCGTGTTTCTGGGCCGCTGCATTAAGACGGCTGTCGAACTGAACCGATCCCACCCCCGAGGCAAGGCGATAAGAATTGAGAAGCTTGCCGAATGTGGCATCACGTGGCGAGGTGACGGGGCCGGACAGGGGGGCACGGTCAACGCGATCCACGATCACATCGGATTTCACCTCTCCGCCGCCACCCGATCCGCATCCGGCCAGCATCGCCAGCATCATCGCAACCATCCCTGCCCGCATCGCGCCATCCCTTGTCTAGGGTCGCAATCCGCCAGTCGGCCAAGGCCGTTTTTCTGCGCATGCGACTGTGTGTTTCGAACCAGCAAGGGGATCGCACGCAGCACTTAATCAGGGATTGAGGCTGGCGATGAAAAACGCCCGCAGCAGGGGCTGCGGGCGCAAAAACGCATTACATGGTAAAGGGGCCGTTTATTTCTCGGCGCCGACGATCAGCGTCCATTTGACGTCGTTGCCCGTTCCAGCGACGCCCAGGCCGAAATCTTCGGCGCGTCCGTCCTTCATGGCGCGGTCATGGGATGGCGAATTTTGCCAGTCCTTGAACACTTCGGCGTCGGATTGCTGCCGCCAGGCGATGTTTTCGGCGACGAAACTGTAGTCATAGCCTTCGGCGCGGACGCGCTGGCCTACATCCGTGCCCTCGGGGGATCGGTGGCTGAAGTATCCGCGTTTGACCATGTCCTCGGTGTGTTTCTGGGCCGCGCGGTTCAGGCGGCTGTCGAACTGCACCGCCCCCACGCCAGAGGCCAGACGGTAGTCGTTCAGCAAGCGGCCAAAGTTCGCATCCTGCTCCGAGGACGAAGGCCCACCCGAAGTCGATGTGCGCGATGCCACCAGCGTGTCGACATTATCCGGCGTCACGACGACACCCGATTCGCTGCCGCCACCGCCGCCGCCGCAGGCCGTCATCACCACACATGCCGTGGCGCATAAAATGCGTTTCATTCCTCGTCCCTCACTAATCGGCCGGCAGGCCTGCGGCACACCGGCGTTGAATTGGGACAAAGTTAACCCGTGATGCGGGCCAAAAATAAGGCCACAGGATGCCCGACTTTGGTCAATGGCGGAAAAACGCGCGCAAGTTTTCGCAAATTTGCAACAGATGGCCTGTTTTACAGCCCACATGAGGCTGTTCAGCGCCTAACCGCGTGTCTGGCTGGTTCAGTGGGTCCAGGCACCGCGACGGTTGGTGGCAAAGTTTTCACCGTAACCACCTGCGCGCACGTTCATCTTGCGGGTCTGGGGTTCGGTGACGACTGCATCGATGCCGTTATCCTTGGCATAATCGATGGCCTCTTGCTTGGTCGCAAAGGTCAGGCGCACCTGGCTTTGGGTATCGCTGGACGATGTCCACCCCATCAGCGGGTCGATTTCGCGGGCGCTGGCATCGACGAAATCCAGCACCCAGGTCCGTGTCTTGGCCGTGCCGGACGACATCGCGGTGCGGGCGGGACGATAGATACGGGCTTGCATGGGATACTCCTTCATCGCTGGGCATCTTATCCAGAATTGGGTCGTTTTTTGCAAGGAAAACCGGACAATTGCCACTGGGGTTGAACCATTGGTGAATAGACGCATTTATAAAGGCCTGCCCGACAGACGAAGGATCGCCCATGGCCTACGCCCAGACCGACAAAAGAGAGCTGGCAGACGCAGCCTATCTGTCAAATCCCGCCCCCAACGTGCGCGAGCGCGAAAAGATGGAAGGCGGCAAGCCGTTCAAGCTGGTGACCGAATTCGACCCGGCGGGTGACCAGCCGACCGCAATCCGCGAATTGTCGCAGGGCGTGCGCGACGGTGAACGCGATCAGGTGCTGCTGGGGGCGACCGGCACCGGCAAGACGTTTACGATGGCCAAGATCATCGAGGAAACGCAGCGCCCCGCGATCATCCTCGCGCCGAACAAGACGCTGGCAGCCCAGCTTTACGGCGAATTCAAGGGATTTTTCCCCGACAACGCGGTCGAATATTTCGTCAGCTACTACGACTACTACCAGCCGGAGGCCTATGTCGCGCGGTCCGATACCTACATCGAGAAGGAATCGCAGATCAACGAACAGATCGACCGGATGCGCCACTCTGCCACCCGCGCGCTGCTGGAACGCGACGACGTGATCATCGTGGCCTCGGTGTCCTGCATCTACGGTATCGGGTCTGTGGAAACCTACGGGGCCATGACGCAGGACATCCACGTCGGCAAATCCTATGACCAGCGCAAGATCATGGCCGATCTGATCGCCCAGCAATACCGTCGCAATGATGCAGGGTTCCAGCGCGGCTGTTTCCGCGTGCGCGGTGACAGCCTTGAAATCTGGCCCGCCCACCTTGATGATCGCGCGTGGAAACTGTCGTTCTTTGGCGAAGAGCTGGAGGCAATCACCGAATTCGACCCGCTGACGGGCGAAAAGACAGGCACATTCCCGAAAATCCGCGTCTATGCCAACAGCCACTACGTCACGCCGAAACCGACGATGCAGCAGGCCATCATCGGCATCAAGAAAGAGCTGCGGATGCGGCTCGACCAGTTGGTCGCCGACGGCAAGCTGCTGGAGGCGCAGCGCCTGGAACAGCGCACCAACTTCGATTTGGAAATGCTCGAGGCCACGGGCGTCTGCAACGGGATCGAAAACTACAGCCGCTATCTGACGGGCCGCGCACCGGGCGAGCCGCCCCCCACCCTGTTCGAATTCATTCCCGACAACGCCATCGTTTTCGCCGACGAATCCCACGTCAGCGTGCCGCAGATCGGCGGCATGTACAAAGGCGACTTCAGACGCAAGATGACGCTGGCCGAACACGGGTTCCGCCTGCCGTCCTGCATGGACAACCGCCCCCTGAAATTTGAGGAATGGGACGCCATGCGCCCGCAATCCGTGTTCGTCTCCGCCACCCCCGCCGCGTGGGAATTGGAACAGACCGGCGGCGTGTTTTCCGAACAGATCATCCGCCCCACGGGCCTGATCGACCCGAAAATCGAAATCCGCCCGGTGGAAATGCAGGTCGACGATCTGTTGGACGAGGTTCGCAAGGTCGCCGCCGACGGCTACCGGACGCTGTGCACAACGCTGACGAAGCGCATGGCCGAGGACCTGACCGAATACATGCACGAACAGGGCATCCGCGTGCGCTACATGCACTCGGACATCGACACCATCGAACGGATCGAAATCCTGCGCGACCTGCGCCTGGGCGCATTCGACGTGCTGATCGGGATCAACCTGCTGCGCGAGGGTCTGGATATTCCCGAATGCGGGCTTGTGGCCATTCTGGACGCCGACAAGGAGGGCTTTCTGCGGTCTGAAACATCGCTCGTGCAGACCATCGGGCGGGCCGCGCGCAACGCCGAAGGTCGCGTCATCATGTATGCCGACCGCATCACCGGCAGCATGGAACGCGCGATGGGCGAAACCGAACGCCGCCGGACCAAGCAGCTTGCCTATAACGAGGAACACGGGATCACGCCCACGACGGTGAAAAAGAACGTCGAGGACATTCTGGCGGGCCTCTACAAGGGCGACGTGGACATGAACCGCGTCACCGCCAAGGTCGAACGGCAGGGGTCCAACATGAAGGCCGTGCTGGACGGGCTGCGCACCGACATGCGCAAGGCCGCCGAAAACCTCGAATTCGAAGAGGCCGCCCGCCTGCGCGATGAGCTGAAACGCCTGGAAGCGGTGGAACTGGCCATCGCCGACGATCCCCTCGCGCGGCAACAGGCCGTGGACAAGGCGGTCGAGGAAAGCAGCGCAAAGTCTGGCCGCTCGACGGGTGGTCGCGGTGGGATGCGCGGCGGCAAATCGCGGTATGGCGGTAAAAAACGGTGAGGGTCCTCGCCGCAATTCTTCTGACTTGCGCGGCGCAACCGGCAGCGGCCTGGACGTTCACGCCCGATCCCATCTGCAAGATGATCCAGCCGACCGAAACCGGCAGTATCACCGTGACCTATGATCCGGCCACGGGCGAATATGCCATGATGCTGACCCGTGTGACGGACAACTGGGTGCCGTCTGATCGGCTGACCATGGCATTCCTCGGCGCACGACCGTTCCAGATTTCGACAGATCGTCATGTTCTGTCGGACAACGACACGCGCCTGACTGTGACCGATACGGGGTTCGGCAATGTGCTGGACGGATTGCAATTCAACGACGTGGCACAGGTCCGGTCGGGGGACCAGACCATGACGATCCACCTTGCAGGTGCCGCCGCGGCCGTGGCCGCATTCCGAAACTGCCCTGCCCCGCAGCTGTCCTAGGATTTACGGCCGAACAGTGCCTTGAACAGCACGACCAGAATGACTGCCCCGATCACGCCGGTGAACAGGATCAGCACCAGCCCGGCACCGGCCAGTGCCGTCACGCCCAGGGCTGCAAGGATGAACGGAAACGCAACCGCCCCCAGCACGCCTGCAACGATATATTTCGCCTTGCTGCCGCCGGTGATGACCGCCGCGATCAGGCCGGACACAACGCCGATCAGCGCCAACAGGATCAGGGCCAGGGCCCCGACGACGTCCAGAAATGTTTCCATGGGTTGCTTGTCCTCGCGTTACCGACGCGGATGCGTCCAGGTGACTGCACCATTATCATAGGCCCCGCGCAAGATACGGCCCTTCTTTTTGACCCAAGGGTATTGCACGGACCACTCTCTGAAGCGGTCGTTGGACACGACAGGCAGGTTTGCCTCATCCGCGACCGCCAGGATGGCGGTGTCGGCCACGTCACCACGGTCAACCACCAGGATCAGACGTTCGGGCATTTCCAGCGCGCGGGCCATGGCGTCATGGCCGTGGAACCTGTCGAACAGCTTGTAGCCCACATTGGCGTCGAACACGACGGCGGGCACATGGCCCAGGTCACGCAGCGCATCCAGCACCCGCAGCAGCACCGACAATGACGGATCGCCCCCCCAATGCATCACGTTCGACCCGTCGACGATGACGGTTGCCTCTGGCCCGGCGGGCGGTGCGTCCTGATCCGCGGCATCGCGCGCGCCGCGCAGGGCCCGCACCACCAGCAGCGTCGCAAGCAGCCCCAGCAGGAACAAGCCAAACAGGGTAAGAACCTGAGCATCTGTCATGACGAACATCTTTTTCAACCGCAGCGTGTCATGCGTTTAGCAATCACGTGATCGCAACCCAAGCCCTGACAGAGGCTTGGTCGTGGATATTTTCGCGGACCGAATTCGTCTCGACAAATGGCGACTGCGATAACGCCGGGATGAACGGCCCCGAAGCAGCGCGCATGAATTTCGATGCCCCGCGTCAATGACGCAGCAAACGGGTCTTGACTGATCCCGCCAAACCGCTGTCACTAGGCCGATCGACGGGACGCCACAGCCGCACCCCGCCGAACCACCCCGGACGGAGCGCGCGCCATGACCCTGCATTCTATGAACAACGACCCCTCTGCCATCGTCGAGGCCGACCGCGCCCATGTCTGGCACCACCTGATCCAGCACAAACCGTTTGAAACCGTGGACCCGCGCATCATCGTCGAAGGTCGCGGCCTGCGCGTCTGGGACATCAAGGGCAAGGAACATCTGGACGCCGTGTCCGGTGCCGTCTGGACCGTCAACGTGGGCTACGGGCGCAAACGGATCGCGGATGCCGTGGCCGCACAATTGACCAAGATGTGCTTTTTCGCGGGCGCGTCAGGCACCATCCCCGGTGCCCAGTTCGCCGAGGCGCTGATCGACAAGATGCCGGGCATGAGCCGGGTCTATTATGCCAACTCCGGGTCCGAGGCGAACGAGAAGGCGTTCAAGATGGTGCGCCAGATCGCGCACAAGCATCACGGCGGCAAGAAACACAAGATCCTGTACCGCGAACGCGACTACCACGGCACAACCATTGCCAACTTGTCCGCTGGCGGACAGGCCGAACGCAATTCCCACTATGGCCCCTTTGTGCCCGGTTTCATTGCCGTGCCGCATTGTCTGGAATACCGCGCCCAGGACGGCTGGTCCGGCGAGGCCTACGGCGAACGTGCCGCCAATGCGATCGAAGAGGTCATTCTGCGCGAGGGCCCAGATACCGTGGGCGCATTGTGCCTCGAACCGATCACCGCAGGCGGCGGCATCATCACCCCGCCGCGCGGCTACTGGGAACGGGTGCAGGAAATCTGCGCCAAATACGACATCCTGCTGCACATCGACGAGGTCGTCTGCGGCCTGGGCCGCACCGGGGCCTGGTTCGGCTATCAGCAATACGGGGTCAAACCCGACATCGTGACGATGGCCAAGGGCGTTGCTTCCGGCTATGCCGCGATCTCGTGCTGCGTGACCACGGAAAAGGTGTTTTCCATGTTCAAGGACGACAGCGATCACCTGGGATATTTCCGCGACATTTCGACCTTTGGCGGCTGCACGGCAGGTCCCACCGCCGCGATCGAGAACATGGCCATCATCGAAGAAGAAAACCTGCTGGAAAACTCCACGCAGGTGGGTGCCTATCTCAAGGACAGTCTGAACGCGCTGATGGACCGCCACCCGGTCATCGGCGACGTGCGCGGTCTGGGTCTGTTCGCGGGCGCGGAACTGGTGACCGACCGCGACACCAAGGAACCGGTGAACGAAAAACAGGTCGGTGCGATCGTGGCCGATTGCATGGCACAGGGGGTCATCATCGGTGCCACCAACCGATCGGTACCGGGGTTCAACAACACATTGCTGTTTGCACCCGCACTGATCGCGACGCGCGACGACATCGACCAGATCTGCGATGCGGTCAGCGGGGCGATCACCCGCGTGCTGGGCTGACGTCTTCTTCTGGTTGAAAATATCCCGGGGGCCGCGCAGCGGCGGGGCAGCGCCCCTCGACGGCTGCACCAGTGATGCCGTTTGATTTACCCCTGACGCTGGCCACGGCTCTCGCTGTGGCCCTCTTTGCCGCGGCGCTCGTGCGGGGCTATTCCGGCTTTGGCTTCTCGGCGATCTTTCTCGCCTTTGCGGCCTTGGTCACTGACCCGGTGCCACTCATTCCCGTGGTGTTCATGGGCGAAATCGCGATGACCGCGGTACAGGCGCGCGGGATCCGGGGCCACGTCGACTGGCTGCGGGTGGTCTGGATGCTGCTGGGTGCGGCACTCACCCTGCCGCTTGCGATCATGGCAGTGCTGGCGCTGCCGACCGAAACCGTCAGGCTGGCCATCTCGACCGTCATCCTTGCCATGGCACTGGTGATGCTGGCGGGATGGACGCTGAAATCCCGCCTGTCCCTGCCCGCCCATACCGGGGTCGGCATGATCGCGGGGATCGCCAATGCCGCAGGTGTGGGTGGCCTGCCGGTCGCGGCCTGCCTCACCGCACAGCCGGTGCCGCCCGCCACCTTTCGCGCGACGATGATCGTGTTTCTGACAGGCATCGACCTGCTGACCATCCCCTTGATGGGGTTGGGCGGCAACATCACGGCGCAAACCTTTGTGGCCGCACTTTGGGCCTTGCCGATCCTGGTCGCGGGCACCCTGCTGGGCAACCGCCGCTTTGCAGCCGCACCCCCCGCGGCGTTCCGCCGCTTTGCCGTCTGGCTGCTGCTGATACTGGCGGCCGCCGGCGTCATCCGGGCACTGCTGAGCTGATCATCCCCGCAAGCCGCGCATGGACGGCCCGCCCGAAAAGAGGCTAGAGTTGACCCCCAAGGACCACGCCGCAGGAGCAGCCCGTGCAGACCGCAACCATCGCTGGCCGCCCATGACCCAGCCCGTCATCGACCTGTCACCCAAGGTATCGGACGAAGTGCGCAAGACGACGTGCTACATGTGTGCCTGCCGCTGCGGCATCGACGTGCACATGAAGGACGGCAAGGTCGCCTATATCGAAGGCAACCGCGACCACCCGGTCAATCAGGGCGTCCTGTGCGCCAAGGGCAGCGCCGGCATCATGCAGCACAACGCGCCGTCCCGCCTGCGCGCGCCCATGAAGCGGACAGGTCCACGCGGGTCTGGCCAATACGAAGAAATCAGCTGGGACGAGGCGCTGGACCTTGCCGTCAGCTGGCTGAAACCGATCCGGGACACCGCCCCCGAAAAACTCGCGTTCTTTACCGGACGCGATCAGTCGCAGTCGTTCACGGGCCTCTGGGCGCAGGGATTCGGCACGCCGAACTATGCCGCACACGGCGGGTTTTGCAGCGTCAACATGGCGGCCGCGGGCATCTACACCATGGGTGGCGCATTCTGGGAATTCGGCCAGCCTGACTGGGACCGCACCAAGCTGTTCTTGCTGTTCGGCGTCGCCGAGGATCACGACAGCAACCCGATCAAGATGGGCATCGGCAAGCTCAAGGCGCGTGGTGCGCGCATGGTCGGCGTCAACCCGGTGCGGACGGGCTATAACGCCGTCGCCGACGACTGGTTCGGCGTCACCCCCGGCAATGACGGTCTGCTGATCCTGGCACTGGTGCATTGCCTGATGACCGCAGGCAAGATCGACACGGACTATCTGGCGCGGTTCACCAATGCCAGCGTGCTGGTCAACCAGGACCCGAAATCACCGGAATACGGGCTTTTCCTGCGCGACGACGACCTGCAACCGCTGGTCATCGACCGCAACACCGGCAAACCCGCGCCGTGGAACGGCCAAGGCGTGGACCCCTTGCTGACCGGCAAGTTGCGCCAACGCGGCACGACCCATGTCAGCGTGTTCCACCTGATGGCCGAACGCTATACCGACCCGGTTAATGCCCCCGAAAACGTGGCCGACCGCGTGGGCATTCCCGCCCCCCGCATCCGTCGCCTCGCCGCCGACATTGCGGATGTGGCGTTCAATCAGGAAATCGTGCTGGACCGGGAATGGACCGACTTTCGCGGCAAGGTGCATGCGACCATGATCGGCCGCCCCGTCAGTTTTCATGCGATGCGCGGCATCTCGGCCCATTCCAACGGGTTCCAGACCTGTCGTGCACTGCACATGCTGCAAATCCTGATCGGCGCGGTCGAAACGCCGGGCGGCATGCGGTTCAAACCGCCCTACCCCAAACCCGCGACAGCCCACCCCAGACCACATTGCAAGGTCGTGCCCGGTCAGGCGCTGAACGGCCCACATCTGGGCTATCCGCAGGGACCCGATGACCTGTGTCTGGCACCTGACGGCGGGCCCGCCCGCATCGACAAGGCATTCACATGGGAAAACCCGCTGTCGGCCCACGGGTTGATGCATATGGTCATTTCCAACGCCCATGCGGGCGATCCCTACAAGATCGATACGCTGTTCATGTTCATGGCGAACATGTCGTGGAATTCATCCATGAACACGCGCGGCGTGATGGAGATGCTGACCGACACGGACGACAACGGCGACTACGTCATCCCGCGGATCATCTATGCCGACGCCTACCGGTCCGAGATGGTGGCCTATGCCGACCTGATCCTGCCCGATACGACCTATCTGGAACGCCATGATTGCATCAGCCTGCTGGACCGCCCGATCTGCGAGGCGGACGCCGCCGCAGACGCGATCCGCTGGCCCGTGGTGGAACCGGACCGCGACGTGCGCGGGTTCCAATCGGTGCTTTGCGATCTGGGCGGACGATTGGGCCTGCCGGGGTTCGTGAACGCCGATGGCAGCACAAAATACGCGAACTATGCTGACTACATCCAACAACACCTGCGGCGTCCCGGCATCGGGCCGCTGGCAGGCTGGCGCGTCGGCGAACACGGCCTTCAGCATGGGCGCGGCGATCCCAACGACAGCCAGATCGACGCCTATATCGCAAACGGCGGATTCTGGATCAAACATGTCCCGGAAGGTGCCGCCTATTACAAGCCGTTCAACCGCGCCTATCAGGATTGGGCGGTCGAGACGGGCCTCTATGATGCGCCTGCGCCCTATATCTTTCAGCTCTACGTCGAACCCCTGCGCCGGTTTCAGTTGGCGGCCGAAGGGCACGGCGACCGACAGCCCCCGGACCATTTGCGCGGCCAGATCAAGGTCACGATGGATCCGTTGCCGATCTGGTACCCGCCGTTCGAGGACGGCCATGTCGATCCGGCCGAATACAACCTGCATGCGCTGACCCAACGGCCTGCCGCGATGTATCACAGCTGGGGTGGGCAGAATGCCTGGCTGCGGCAAATTCACGGACATAACCCGCTCTATGTCCCGACGGCGGTCTGGGAAAAACACAAATTCAAGGACGGCGACTGGGCACGCGTCACCAGCGCGCATGGCTCCATCACTGTGCCCGTGGCGCATCAGGCCAGCCTGAACTCCAATACCGTCTGGACCTGGAACGCCATCGGCAAACGCAAAGGCGCCTGGGCGCTGGACGAAAACGCGCCAGAGGCCACCAAGGGATTTCTGCTGAACCACCTGATCCACGAGTTGCTGCCACCCAAGGGCGACGGGCTGCGCTGGTCCAATTCCGACCCCGTCACGGGACAGGCGGCATGGTTTGACCTGCGGGTGAAAATCGAACGATCCGGCGCGCCCGCGGAATCCCAGCCTGTTCTGCCTGCACTCGATATGCCAAACCCGGACACACCCAAAACCCTGCGCTGGAAGGTCGGCAAACCATGAAAATGACACTCCTTTTGATTGCGGCTTTCCTTGCCTTCACCATCGGCTCATTCGTCTGGTACGTGGCGACATGGTCTGACCCGGCAGCGGCCAGCATCATCTTGCCCCAAATACTCCCGCCGGAGGCGTCCGCCGCATGACGCAGCTGCCCCCCCCTTCGGACGTCAAGCTGGGTCTGGTGATCGATCTGGACACCTGCGTCGGGTGTCATGCATGTGTCGTCGCCTGCAAAGGCTGGAATACCGAAAATTACGGCGCGCCCCTGTCAGACAGCGACCCCTACGGCGCTGACCCATCCGGTACCTTTCTCAACCGCGTGCACAGCTACGAGGTGCAGCCCGCGACGGGGGCCGCCCAACAGGTGCATTTCCCGAAATCCTGCCTGCACTGCGAGGATGCGCCTTGTGTCACCGTCTGCCCCACGGGTGCCAGCTACAAGCGCGCCGAGGACGGGATCGTTCTGGTGAACGAGGACGCCTGCATCGGGTGCAGCCTGTGCGCCTGGGCCTGCCCATATGGTGCGCGCGAACTCGACGCTGCGGCTGGCGTGATGAAGAAATGCACGCTCTGCGTTGATCGCATCTACAACGAAAACCTGCCGCAGGTGGACCGCGTGCCGGCCTGCGTCCGGACATGCCCCTCAGGGGCGCGGCATTTCGGTGATCTGGGTGATCCCGAAAGTGCTGTCAGCCAGTTGGTTGCCGAACGTGGCGGGTTTGATCTGATGCCGGAGCAGGGCACAAAGCCGGTGAACAAATACCTGCCGCCGCGCCCGCGCGATGCGGATGAAATCGACATTCTCGCGCCGCTGCTGGCTCCGGTGGCCACCGATGGCAAGGGGTTGGTCGCCTGGATCGACCGGGCCCTGTCCGCCCTGCCCGGGGGCGCGCGCTGATGCATCCCGCACCTTCCGTCATCGCGTTCACGACGTTTTCAGGGTTGGGATTCGGCCTGCTGTTCTGGCTGGGACTGGGCCTGCCTGCACCGACCGGACTGGTGGCGCTGGGGTTCTATGTCATCGCCTATCTCGGCGCTGTGGGCGGGCTGCTGGCCTCGACCTTTCATCTGGGCCGCCCCGAACGCGCGGCCAGGGCACTGACCCAGTGGCGCACCAGCTGGCTGTCGCGTGAAGGCATCGCCGCCATCGTCACGCTGTTGCTGGGGGGCGTGCTGGCGCTGGGCGCAATCTTTGGCAGCTATCTTACACCGCTGGGCTGGCTGGTCAGCCTTGGATGTCTGGCGACCGTCGGCACGACGGCGATGATCTATACCCAGTTGCGCACCGTGCCGCGCTGGCGTCACTGGACCACGCCCGCACTGTTTTTCACCCTCTCACTGGGGGGCGGGGCATTGCTGGCCAATCAGGGGGTGGCGGCACTGGTCCTGCTGGCGCTGGGCGCTGTCGTGCAGATTATCGCCTGGGTCACCGGGGACACGCGATTTGACCGCTCTGGCACGACCACGGGCAGTGCAACGGGCCTGGGCGATCTGAGTGAGGTCCGCGCCTTTTTGCCACCGCATTCGGGGCCGAATTATCTGTTGCGCGAATTCGTCTATGTCGTCGGGCGCAAGCATGCCCTCACTCTGCGCGTCATCGGCATGGTTCTGGCCTTTGGCGTACCGCTGCCTATTCTCGCAATTGGTCTGACACACCTGACAGCGGGGGTCGCGGTGCTGTCACATGTGCTGGGCGTGCTGTGCCTGCGCTGGCTGTTTTTCGCGCAGGCCGAACATGTCGTGGGCCTGTATTACGGCAAGCGTTGAGGGGGCGCTGCCCCCGGGCTGCGCCCTCCCCCGGGATATTTTTAACCAGAAGAAGGGACCTGGGGTCGGGCCCCTAGCTACGGATGCGTTGGCCGCTGGATTTGTCGAACAGATAGATGCGGCTGGCGTCGATGCTGACACCCACGCGGTCGCCCAGGCTGGACCGGTGGTCGCCGCGTTCCTCGATCACCAGACGTTCGCCCGTGTCGCCCACCAGGTAGACGTAAGAGACGCCACCCAGACTTTCCGTGAGGTCGACGGTGTGCGTATCGCCGCCGGCATCGACTGTCAAATGTTCGGCGCGCATGCCGACGTCGACGGCCCTGTCGCCGCTGGCTGTCAGCGTCAGATCAAAGGTGCCGCGCATCGCAGGCACGGTCAGTTTTCCGCCCTCAAGGGTGCCTTCCATGAAGTTCATCGCGGGGCTTCCGATGAAACCGGCGACGAACTTGTTGTCGGGATCACGGTAGAGGTCCATGGGCGCGCCGACCTGTTCGATCACGCCCTTGCGCAGGACCACGATCTTGTCCGCGAGGGTCATCGCCTCGACCTGATCGTGGGTGACGTAGATCATCGTCGCACCGATGTCCTTGTGCAGGCGGGCGATTTCGACCCGCATCTCGACCCGCAATTCCGCATCGAGGTTGGACAGCGGTTCGTCGAACAAGAATACCTCTGGTCCGCGCACGATGGCGCGGCCGATGCTGACCCGCTGACGCTGACCGCCTGACAGGGCTGCCGGTTTGCGGTCGAGGTAGTCATCGAGTTTGAGGATGCGCGATGCCTCGGCCACTTTTTCGCGGATCTCGGCCTTGGGGTGGCCGTTCATTTTCAGGCCGAACCCCATGTTGTCGCGCACGGTCATATGCGGATAAAGCGCGTAGGTCTGGAACACCATCGCAACACCGCGATCGCTGGGGTCCAGCCGGGTCACGTCGCGGGCACCGATGTCGATCTGGCCCGATGTCGTTTCCTCGAGCCCTGCGACCATCCGGAGAAGCGTGGATTTGCCACAGCCCGAGGGACCTACGAAAACGCAGAATTCGCCATCCTCGATTTCCAGGTCGATCCCGTGGATGACCTGCGCCTCGCCGTAGGATTTCTTGACGTTTTTCAGTGTGACACCGGACATGGGTTATTCCCCCGCTAACTTGAATTCTTGGGTGGTCTGGGCTGGAAAGCTCCAGCTTTGGGCATCGCGTGCGATGGCCTGTGCTGTATCGCGCACACGCGGGGCGAGCGCCTCCAGTGCGGCCAGCGACGTGCGCTGCGTTGTGCTGGTGACGGAAACCGCACCCAGCACGCGTCCATTGTCGCTGATCACCGGAAGCGCCACGCAGATGATCCCGGGTTCGTGTTCTTCGCGGTCAAAGGCAAAGCCATCCGCGCGAATCGCCCCGATTTCCCGTTCCAGCGCCGCGGCCGTCGTGATCGTCTGCGGCGTGAAACGATGGAACGATTGTTGCGACATCACGTTCTGGGCCTGATCGTCGGGCAGATGGGCCAGCATCACCTTGCCCACGCCCGTGCAATAGACGGGACCGACACGTCCAGCCTGACTGTACATCGGCACCGGTTCGGCCGCGTTGCGTTTATCGAGATACAAGACCTGCCCTGCGTCGATTTGCGCCAGGTGCACGGTTTCGCCGGTTTCCGCACTGAGTTTCTGGATATGTGGACTTGCGACCTGCACCAGCGACGATTGCGCCCAGGCCGTATGCGCAAGCCGCACCAGCCGTGCACCGGGTGAATAGGTCTGCCGCTCGGCGTCGAATTGCAGCATGCCCTGATGCGTCAGCGTCTGCATCAGACGGTAAAGCGTGGGTTTGGGGTAATCCGCACGTTCCAGCACCTCGGAGAACCGGACAGGCCGGCCGAAATCTGCAACCTGGTCCAGCACGTCCAGCGCCTTGCCGACGGTGCCATCGCGTCGTGTCGTCATGGATCATCCTCCCGTGTTGACACGTTAGCGGCTCTGCGCTTTAGTATCAATATCCAAAACCAAGTTTCAAATAATGGAACTTATCGGAAAGCATCTGGGAGGATATCATGCGTTCCATCATCAAGACTTCATTCGCTGCGGCTGTTGCGGCAGCCATCGCCAGCACGGCAAGTGCCGAACTGACCGGCGAGCTGAAAATCATTTCGGACATGTCGAACCCCGCACCGCGTGCGGTGATGGAAGGCATGGTCGCCGATTTCCAGGCGATGAACCCCGACCTGGACATCGAGCTGACGATCGTCGACCGCGAGGCGTGGAAAACACAGATCCGCAACGCGCTGGGTGCCAACCCGCCGGACGTCGTCAACTGGTACGCCGCCAACCGCATGCGTCCCTATGTCGATGCGGGCCTGTTTGCCGACATCTCGGACCTGTGGGCCGAAGAGCAGTTCGCAGCGCTGGAATCCACCAAGGGTGCCATGACGCTGGACGACAAGCAGTGGGGCGTGCCCTACACCTACTACCAGTGGGGCGTTTACTACCGCAAAGACATCTTTGAAGAGCTGGGCCTGTCCGAACCCACCACCTGGGAAGAAGAGCTGGCAAACTGCCAGGCGATTCTGGACAGCGGGCGCAAGTGCTACACCATCGGGACCAAGTTCCTGTGGACCGCTGGCGGCTGGTTCGACTACATCAACAGCCGCACCAACGGCTATGACTTCCACATGCAGCTGGCCCGCGGCGAAGTCGAATGGACCGACGAGCGCGTGCGCCAGACATTCGCCAACTGGCGTCAGCTGATCGACATGGGCGCGTTCATCGACGACCACCAGACCTACAGCTGGCAAGAGGCCCTGCCCTTCATGCTGAACGGCGAGGCCGCATCCTACCTGATGGGCAACTTTGCCGTGGCAGCCTTCCGCGAAGGCGGTCTGACCGATGACCAGCTGGATTTCTACCAGTTCCCCAAGATCAACCCCGACGTGGACTACGCCGAGGACGCACCGACCGATACGTTCCACATCGCATCGGGTGCGGAAAACATGGACAACGCCAAGGCGTTCCTGCGTTTCGTGACCTCCGCCGAAAACCAGACCAAGATCAACGCGGGCGACGCGCTGGGTCAGCTGCCGGTGAACTCTGAGGCGTCGATCGGCGACGACAAGTTCCTGCAGGAAGGGTTCGAGATGCTGTCCAGCAACGCATCCGGCGGCATCATGCAGTTCTTTGACCGCGACTTTGACGCCGAAATGGCATCTGTCGGCATGGAAGGCCTGCAGGAATTCATGGTGTTCCCGGATAACCTGGATGACATCCTGATGCGTCTGGAAGAAACACGCGCGCGCATCTACCAGTAATCAATGACCGACGGCGCGGGCCAGCCCCGCGCCGTCAACCCATTCGCAAGCGGCGATTGCCGCCGTTTTCGCATGTGTTGAACAGGTCCAAAGGTGCCACCAATGGCCACAGCCCCCATCGTTCCCGACCGCCATCCCCCAGCCACGCGCGGGTGGTACAAGCGCAATGAAATTGCCCTGACGCCATGGTTGTTCCTGGCGCCCGCCATGCTGTTCTTTGCGGTCTACGTGATCGTGCCGATCGGCCAGTCGTTCTGGATTTCGTTCCACGAATGGGACGGTCTGGGCGAAAAGACCTGGGTCGGCATGGCCAATTACGACCGTCTGCTGGGCATCGGTGACCAGAACATCGACCGCAAGTTCGAGGTGTCGTTCTGGAACAACCTGCGCTGGTTGATCCTGTATCTGCTGGCGATTCCGCTGGGTCTGTTCATCGCGCTGTTCCTCAATCAGACGGTGACGGGCATCCGCCTGTACAAATCGCTGTTCTTCTTTCCTTTCGTCATCTCTCAGGTTGTTGTGGGCCTCGTGTTTTCGTGGTTCTACCTGCCGCGCGAAGGCCTGCTGAATGCCATTCTGGGGCTGGTCGGTGCGGGTCCGATCAATGTGCTGGGCGATCCGGACCTTGCGACATACGGCATCATTGCCGCAGGCCTGTGGCCGCAGACCGCCTATTGCATGATCCTGTATCTGACGGGTCTGAATTCCGTCGATCCCGAACAGGTCGAGGCAGCCCGTCTGGACGGCGCAAAGGGCTGGCGCATGCTGTGGTACGTGATCCTGCCACAGCTGAAACCCGCGACCTTTATCGCATTTGTCGTGACGATCATCGGTGCGCTGCGGTCGTTTGACCTGATCAGCGTGATGACCAACGGCGGCCCGTTCGGATCGACCCGCGTGCTGTCGTTCTACATGTTCGAGGAATCGCTGTCCGAATTCGGCTTCCGCATGGGATACGGTGCCGCTATCGCCGTCGTCCTGTTCTTTATCATGTTGTTTTTCATCGTCTATTTCCTGTGGTCGATGTACCGTGACGAACGGGGGGCACGCTAATGTTTCCGACACCTATCGCCAAACGGTCCCGCACCGCACAAATCGGCTATCAGGCGTTTTTGCCCGTAGCGTTGATCGTCTGGCTGTTGCCGCTGATTGCCGTGGCGCTGTTTTCGATCAAGCCTGACGCCGATTTCACCAACGGCAACTATTGGGGGTGGCCGTCGTCATTCGAGGGGTTCACCAACTACGGGCGCGTGTTCTTTGAATCGAACATGCCCCGCTATCTGCTCAATTCCCTGCTGATCACGATTCCCACCATGATCGGCGCAGTCGCGCTGTCAGCCATGGCGGGGTTCGCGCTGGGGATCTACAAGTTCCGTGGCAACCTGTTGCTGTTCTTTATCTTTATCGCGGGCAACTTCGTGCCGTTCCAGATCCTGATGGTACCGGTGCGCGACCTGACGATCAGCCTTGGGATGTATGACACGATCATGGGCCTGGTGCTGTTCCACGTCGCGTTCCAGACGGGATTCTGCACGCTGTTCATGCGCAATTTCATCCACGCCCTGCCCTATAGCCTGGTCGAGGCCGCACGGGTCGAAGGCGTGGCGGAATGGCGGATTTTCCTCTATGTGATCCTGCCCTTGATGAAACCCGCGCTGGCCGCCCTCGCCGTGCTGATCTTTACTTTCATCTGGAACGATTATTTCTGGGCCGTGGTGCTGACGCAGGGACCGGGCGCGCAGCCCGTCACGGCAGGTATCACCGAATTCAACAGCCAGTTCAGGGCCGCGTACCACTTGATGAGTGCGGGCAGCATCGTGGCGGCACTGCCGCCTGTGGTGATGTTCTTTCTGATGCAGAAACACTTTATCGCGGGTCTGACGCTTGGGGCGGTCAAATAATGACCCATTACCGACTGGACGACGACCGACAAACGCTGGTTCTGCATGTGCCTGCGACGGGTCTGCCGGCCTGCGTCTACTGGGGCGCACGCCTGCCGGATGCAGAAAACCTGACGGCGCTGACGGATGCGCTGCGCATCGACATGACCGGTGGATCGCTGGACGCCAATCCGGCGTTGACGCTGTGCCCGCAAACCGCCGATGCCTTTCCGGGGCAGCCGGGTCTGACGGTGCGCAGCGCGGACGGCAGTCCCTTGCGCCCTGTGTTCACCACGACGGCGGTCAGCGCCGATGACGGGCTGACGCTTGTCTGTGCTGACGGGGATCTGGGTCTGACGCTGACGTTCCATCTGCTGCTGGACGCAGGCACGCGAATGCTGGTGGCGCGCACCACGCTGGACAGTGCCACCCCGGTCCTGTGCGACTGGCTGGCGGCACCCGTGCTGCCTGCCCCGCAACTGGCGGACGAGGTGATCGATTTCGCAGGCCGCTGGTGCGACGAATTCCAGACCAACCGCACACCCTGGTCCCCCGGCATCCGCGCCCGCGACAATCGCACGGGGCGCACGGGGCACGAACATTTCCCCGCCTGCATCATGCCCGCGCGCGGCACGACAAATACCGCCGGTCAGGCCTGGGCCATCCACTATGGCTGGTCGGGCGGGCACAAGATGCTGGTCGAGGAATTGCAGGACGGGCGCCGTCAGGTGCAATTCGGCCATGCCTCGGGGCTGGACACGGCCCCTGCCACACGGTTTCAGACAGCACCCATCTACGCCACGTTTTCCAATAGCGGGTTCAACGGCTGCGCCAGCGCCTATCAACGCCACCTGCGCGACCGTGTGGTGACATGGCCCAAACCCGACACCCCGCGCCCGGTGCATTACAACTGCTGGGAAGCAATCTATTTCGACCACGATCTGCCCGCCCTCACCGCCATCGCTGACCGCGCCGCCGCCATCGGGGCAGAGCGTTTCGTGCTGGACGACGGCTGGTTCGGGCGACGCGACGACGACACCACCTCGCTGGGGGACTGGACCATTGATCCGCGCAAATATCCCGACGGGCTGACGCCGCTGATCGACCATATCGCAGCGCTCGGCATGACCTTCGGCATCTGGTTCGAACCAGAGATGATCAACGCCGACAGCGATCTGGCCCGCGCGCATCCCGACTGGATTTTGGGGCCGATGGACCAGCCGCTGGGCCGTCAGCAATACGTGCTGGATATGGCCAACCCTGCGGTGCGCGATCATCTGTTCATGCGGATTGACGCGGTGCTGGCGCACCACGCGGTCGATTACGTCAAATGGGACCACAACCGCGTGCTGCCCTATGCCCAGGCCGACCAGACCCGCGGCACCTATGACCTGCTGGACCGTCTGCGCGCGGCCCATCCGGGGGTCGAGATCGAATCCTGCGCATCGGGCGGCGGACGTATCGATTTTGGCGTCATGCAGCGCACCCAGCGGGTCTGGCTGTCGGACTGCAACGACGCGCTGGAACGGCTGCGGATCCAGCATGATGCAGCCCTGTTTCTGCCGGCAGCCGTCACTGGCAGTCACGTCGGCCCGCGCAAATGCCACACGACCGGGCGGATCCACGACATCGCCTTTCGTGGCTGGGTCGCCGCACAGCGTCACATGGGGTTCGAAATGGACCCGCGCGAATTGACCGACCAAGAGGCCGCAACGCTGACCCGCATCACGAACTGGTTCAAGGCAAACCGCGACTGGATGCGCCACGCCGACATCCTGCGGCTGGACAGCACCGATCCTGCGGTGATCGCCGAACAGCAACTGTCCGCCCGCGGTGACCGTTTCGTGGTCTTTGCCGGCAAGGCCGCGACCAGCAGCCAGATCGCGCCGCGACCGCTGCGCCTGACCGGCCTTGATGCTGACGCGACCTACCGTGTGCAGATCGTCAACCCAGAGGATCTGTCCACCCTGTCACGCGGGACGCCCGCACTCAAAAGCGGGCCGGTCACACTTTCGGGGCGCGCCCTGATGGAAGCCGGGCTCGCCCTGCCCTATGCTGTGCCCGACAGCATGTGGGTCCTGCAAGGAGAACGCCTATGACCGCGAAATTCCCGGAACTGGCAGGCCGTGGCATCGTGATTACCGGCGGCGCATCCGGTATCGGTGACGCCTATGTGCGGGTCTTTGCCGCGCAGGGGATGCGGGTCACGTCGCTGGATATCGCGGACCCGGCCGATGCCGTGGACGGGGTCACCTACCTGCGTTGCGACATCACCGACACGGCCGCACTTCAGGCTGCGATCGCGCAGGCTGGCCCGCTGCATTGCCTGCTGAACAACGCCGCCAACGATCAGCGCATGGCGCTGGATGACGTCACGCAGGACATGTGGGACGGGATGATCGCGGTGAACCTGCAACCCTATTTCTTTGCCGCCCAAGCGGCCGCGCGGGTGATGTCAGAGGGGGCGTCGATCATCAACATGTCGTCCGGGTCCGTGCAGATCGCCAGTGGTGGCATGACCCCCTATGTCACCGCAAACGCGGGCATTATCGGCCTGTCACGCGCATTGGCACGCGAGCTGGGACCGCGCGGCATCCGCGTCAATTCGATCCTGCCGGGCTGGGTGCTGACGGACAAGCAGCTGGAAAAATGGGTAACACCCGAGGCGCTGGCCGATTTCATGGAACGTCAATGCCTCAAGGCGCATCTGGCCCCCGAGGATCTGTGCGGCACGGCGCTGTTTCTGGCGTCCGACCTCAGCCGCATGATGACGGGGCAGGCCCTGTGCGTGGACGGCGGGCTGGCGTTCACATCATGACCATTTCACCTGTCTGGATCGCCGTTGACTGGGGGACGTCCAACCTGCGGGTCTGGGCCATGTCCGACAGTGGCAGCGTGTTGGCCGAGGCGACCAGTGACGAAGGCATGGGCACCTTGGATCAGGCGGGCTTTGGCCCTGCGCTGGACCGCCTGTGCGCGGATTGGGACCCGGCCCCGGTCATCGCCTGCGGCATGGTCGGATCGCGTCAGGGCTGGGCCGAGGCCCCCTATACCGCCGTGCCTTGCATGCCACTTTCTGCCGGTTTCGCCACCACGCAAAGCAGCCGGCTGCGCGTCAACATCATTCCCGGGTTGAAACAGGCCAGCCCCGCCGATGTGATGCGCGGCGAGGAAACGCAGATTGCAGGATTTCTGGCGCAGAACCCGCGCTGGGATGGTGTGATCTGCCTGCCCGGCACCCATACGAAATGGGTCCACATCAGCGCGGACGAGGTCGTCAGCTTTCAGACCTGCATGACCGGCGACATGTTCGCGGCGCTGACCGGGCACACCGTGTTGCGTCATTCCTGCGGGGATGGCTGGGACGATGACGGATTTGCCACTGGTTTGGACGACGGCCTGTCCCGGCCGGAACGTCTGGCCGCCCGCATGTTCACACTGCGCGCCGAAGGCCTGTTGAACGGGTTGCCGCAGGCACAGGCCCGCGCGCGTCTGTCCGGCCTGCTGATTGGCGCAGAGCTGGCCGCAACCAAACCCTATTGGCTGGGTCAGCAGGTCGCCGTGATCGGCGCGGGCGCGCTGTCCCATCTGTATGTCACGGCATTGTCGACGCAGGGCGTTGCCGCCACACAGGTCAACGCCGAACGCGCCACGCTGACCGGCCTGACGGCCGCCTATCGTCTCTGGAAGGAAACCGCATGACCCGTCCCCTGATCGCCATTTTGCGCGGTGTCACACCGCCCGAGGCCGCGGCTGTCTGCGAGGCCTGCATCGACGCGGGCATCACCTGGGTCGAGGTGCCACTGAATTCACCAGAGCCCTTTGCCAGCATCCAGGCCATGACAGAGGCGCATGGCGATCGGGCGGTCATCGGTGCAGGCACCGTTTTGTCGCCCGAGGACGTCAAGCGCGTCAAACAGGCCGGTGGCCGCCTGATCGTGTCGCCCAACTGCGATGCGCGCGTGATCGCGGCGACCAAGGCCGAAGGCATGTCGAGCTGGCCCGGCGTCATGACACCGACGGAATGTTTCACTGCATTAAAGGCCGGCGCCGACGGGCTGAAGATTTTTCCGGCCAGCCTGATCGGACCTGCGGGGATCAAGGCGATGCGCGCGGTCCTGCCAGCCGAAACCCCGGTCTATGCCGTCGGCGGCGCGGGGCCTGAAAACTTTGGCGAATGGATGGCCGGGGGGGCCGATGGATTCGGGATCGGCTCTGCGCTCTATCAACCCGGAATGACCGCAGCAGAGGTCGGCAGTCGCGCACAGGCCATCGTGGCCGCCTACGATCAGGCCGCAGCATGATCCATGACGGCAGCCTTTGTGCATTGGGTGAAGGTCCCCTGTGGCACCCCGAACGGCAACAGCTGTTCTGGTTCGATATTCTGAACAAGCGTCTGCATACCAAGGGTCAATCCTGGGATTTTCCCGACCATGTCAGTGCCGCAGGCTGGGTTGACCGCGATACCTTGCTGATCGCCTCTGCGCGTGCGCTGCACCGTTTCGACATCGCCACAGGCGCCGACGTGATCCTGACCAACCTCGAGGATGACCGCGCCCATACCCGGTCCAACGACGGACGTGCTGACCCGCAGGGCGGGTTCTGGATCGGCACGATGGGTCTGGATGCGGAACCCGGTGCCGGGTCGATCTGGCGGTTCTACCGCAACGAGCTGCGCTGTCTGTTCGCCGACATCACCATCTCGAATTCCATCTGTTTTGCGCCTGACGGCCAAACGGCCTATTTCACCGACACACCGACGCAACAGATCATGGCTGTCGATCTGGATGCAGCGGGCTGGCCACAGGGCAGTCCGCGCGTGCACATCGACCTTCGGGGGACCGATCTGAACCCGGACGGGTCGGTCGTGGACAGCGCAGGCAACCTGTTTTCAGCGCAATGGGGTGCAGGCCGGGTCGCGGTCTATGACCCAAAGGGGCAGTTCATCGAGGCCTTTGCCGTGCCGGGACGTCATGCGTCCTGTCCGGCCTTTGGCGGTCCGGACATGCAGACGCTGTTCGTCACGACAGCGCGACAGGGCATCGATGATCCCGACGACGATCAAGGTCGCACCTATGCGATCGACACATCCTACACAGGCCAACGGGAACACCGCGTCATCCTGTGACGCGTCCCCCGTTCCGACAATTTCAAAATACGACAAAGGGTCCGACATGAACCGCACATTGGGCGTCTGCTATTACCCGGAACACTGGCCAGAAACACAGTGGGCATCCGACGCGGCCCGCATGGTCGCCGCAGGCCTGACCTGGGTGCGGATCGGTGAATTTGCGTGGCAGCGGATCGAACCCGCCCCCGGCAGGTTCGACTGGGACTGGCTGGATCGCGCCGTGGCGGTACTGGGCGACGCCGGGCTAAAGGTCGTGATGGGCACGCCGACCGCGACGCCGCCCCGCTGGCTGGTGGACCAGATGCCCGACATGCTGGCCGTCGATGCGCAGGGCCGACCGCGCAAGTTCGGATCGCGCAGGCACTACGATTTCAGCTACCTGCCCTATCGTGACGCCTGCCGTCGCATCGCGCGGCTGATGGGCGAACGCTATGGCCGCAACCCGCATGTCGCCGCCTGGCAGATCGACAACGAATACGATTGTCACGACACCTGCCTGTCCTATTCCGATGCCGCGCGCGCCGGGTTTCAGGACTGGCTTGCACAGAAATACCAATCCACCGACGCGCTGAACCGTGCCTGGGGCAATGTGTTCTGGTCGATGGACTACGACAGTTTTGACCAGATCGATCTGCCCAATCTGACGGTCACCGAACCAAACCCCAGTCATGTGCTGGATTTCCGCCGTTACAGTTCCGATCAGGTGGTCGCGTTCAATCGCGTGCAGGTGGATGTGCTGCGCGACCTCACCGATACGCCGCTGATCCACAACTACATGGGCCGCACCCTGACCTTTGATCACTATGCGGTCGGGGCCGATCTGGATATCGCCAGCTGGGATAGTTACCCCATCGGATTTCTTTCCGACCGGATCGAGGGGACCGAGGCCGAAAAGCAGGCATTCCTGCGTCAGGGCCACCCCGACAATCAGGCGTTCCACCACGACCTATACCGTGCCGTCGGCAAGGGGCGGTTGTGGGTGATGGAACAGCAACCCGGCCCGGTAAACTGGGCCCCCTACAACCCGGCCCCCCTGCCCGGCATGGTTCGCCTGTGGTCATGGGAGGCATTCGCCCATGGCGCAGAGGCCGTCTGCTATTTCCGCTGGCGGCAGGCTCCGTTTGCGCAGGAACAGATGCACGCAGGACTGTTGCGCCCCGATGACGCGGATGCTCCCGGACTGGCCGAGGCGCGTCAGGTGGCCGATGAGCTGGCACATCTGCCGGACGTCAGCGCGGGCAAGGCACCCGTGGCCCTTGTGTTCGATTATGAAAGCGCATGGGCCTGGGATGCCCAGCCGCAGGGTGCGGATTTCGAGATGTTCCGCCTTGCCTTTTCGGCCTACCGCGCACTGCGCAAACTGGGGCTGAGCATCGACATTCTGCCCCCCGATTGCGCGGATCTGTCCGCCTACAAACTGGTGCTGGCCCCCGGTCTGCTGACCCTGTCGGACAATCTGCGCGACGCGCTCGCCCGGTTCACGGGCGTGGCCTTGATCGGCCCGCGCACGGATGTGAAAACCGCTGATCTGACGATCCCAAATCCGATGGGACCCAATCTGCCCGGCACCGATGTGACCGTCACCCTGACCGAGAGCATCCCGCCCTCGGACGCGATCGCACTGGAGGGCGGCGGCACGTTCCGCCACTGGTTCGAGGCCCTCTCAGGCACCGCCACCGTTCACCACCGCACCGCCGATGGGCACCCCGCAATCATGGGCGGCGAGCATCTGCGCTATCTGGCAGGTTGGCCCTCGGATGAGACATTTGTCGATATCCTGCGCACCTCCTGCGCAGAGGTCGGCGTCGCGACACAGGATATGCCCGGCGGCCTGCGGCTGCGTGAAACGCCAGAGGCAACATTCGCCTTCAACTACGGCGCGGACCCCGTCGAATGGCAGGGTCAGACAATTCCCGCCGCAGGTGTCGCATGGGTGAAACGATGAACCCGTTCGGCACGACAAGGGCGGGCGAGGATGTCCACGTCCTGACGCTGGCGCAGGGTGATCTGCGCGTCGATCTGCTGACCTTTGGCGCGCGCTTGCAGGACGTGCGGCTGGCCGGTGTCCCGCACAGCCTGACGCTGATGTCCGACAGGCTGTCCGACTACGAGGGGCCGATGCCATACCACGGCGCATTGGTGGGTCCTGTCGCAAACCGCATCGGCGCTGGTCGTGTGACGCTGGACGGCATGATGTATGAACTGGAACGCAACCAGGACGGTCGCATGACGCTGCATTCGGGCAGCGACGGTATCCATGCCCGTGTCTGGCAGGTCATCGACCACGCACCGGACGCGGCGACCCTGCAGCTGACCTTGCAGGACGGCGATTGCGGATTGCCCGGCCAGCGCGTCATCACTGCCCGGTTCACGATCACAGCACCCGCGACCCTGTCCATGGACCTGACAGGCACTTCGGACGAATTGACCCTGATGAACATCGCGAACCATTCGATGTGGAACATGGACGGCAGCCGCACCTGGGAGGGCCACTGCCTCGGGATCGCGGCCGAACACTATCTGCCGACCGACAACGACAACCTCGTTACAGGAGAGATCGCCCCCGTGGCCGGCACCGGCATGGATTTTCGCACAGCGCGCGCGCCCCTGCCGGGTGATCCGATGCTGGACCACAACTTTTGCCTGTCGGACCGGCCAACGGCCCTGCGCGATGTGGTGACGCTGACCGGGAAAAGCGGTCTGCGCATGACGCTGGCAACCGATCGCACGGGCGTGCAGGTGTTCGACAATCACGTAGGCCTACGCCCCGGGGCCGCCCCCTACGAGGGCTTCGCACTCGAGGCGCAGGATTGGCCAGACGCGCCGGCACACCGCGATTTTCCGTCTGTCCTGCTCAAACCGGATGCCCCCTATCGCCAGACAACGACCTGGCGCTTTGACCGGACGGAATAACCGCGCGAAATGCGCAAATTCGGTTTGACACCCCGGCGCAATGGGCCTAGTTCAGCGCCCGTGGTGAGGCGCGGTAGCTCAGTTGGTTAGAGCGATCGACTCATAATCGATAGGTCGGGAGTTCAAGTCTCCCCCACGCCACCACCCTTCCAAACCGTAACATCGCCTGCGCCCTGCATGCGCGAAGTGCCGACCGTGGGCGTTGGCTGCGCAAGCCACCCCTGGTCGGGAGTTCAAGCCTCCCCCACGCCACCACCCTTTTCAAACATGAGCCACGCCTGTGCCAGCCGGTGCGCTTGGACCTATCACTGTCAGCAACAGGTTTTGCGGCTTGCACAGCGGCTGCGCCGTGGTCACACTTTGTGGCATGGATATTCTTGCAGCACTGCGAACCGAACTGGGTGAAGGCGCCGTCCTCACTGGCGACTCCATGGCACCCTGGTGCCACGATTGGACAGGTGGCTACACCAGCGCGCCCCTTGCCGTGGTCCGGCCCCGCGATACCGCAGGCGTCAGCGCGGTGATGCGGGCGGCGCAGGCCTCGGGCACGGGAGTCGTGCCGATTTCCGGCAACACCGGCCTGAACGGCGGTGCGGCAACGCAGGGCGGCCTGTTGCTGTCGCTGGACAGGATGAAAACGATCCGCGCGATCAACGCCACCGCGCGCAGCGCCGTGGTCGATGCGGGTGTGATTCTCTCGCAGATGCACGATGCGGCCGCGGCGCATGACCTGATCTTTCCGCTGACCTTTGGCGCGCGCGGGTCAGCGATGATCGGCGGGGTGTTGTCGACCAACGCGGGCGGATCGAACGTGCTGCGCTACGGCAATACGCGGGATCTGGTGCTGGGGATCGAAGCCGTGCTGCCGGACGGCCGCGTGATGGACCTGATGGGACATCTGCACAAGGACAACACCGGCCTGAACCTCAAGCATCTGATGATCGGGGCCGAGGGCACGCTGGGCATCATCACCGCGGCCGTGCTGCGCCTGTTTCCCAAACCCCGCGCCTATGCCACCGCTATGGTCGCACTGAACGATCTGGGGCCGGCACTGGACCTGCTGAACCGCGTGCAGGACGCGAGCCGCGGCGCTGTCGAGGCCTTTGAATTCATGCCCGACACCTATATCGACGGGCATCTTGCCATCAGACCCGACGCAAGACCCCCGTTCGACCGGCGCTATCCGGTGAACATCCTGATCGAGCTGGGGGCCACGGCCGCGCAGGACACCACGCCGCTGCCCGACGGCACCGTGCCGATCACCAACCTGCTGGAGGACATTCTGGGCCAGATGATCGCGGATGGCACCGTGCTGGATGCCCATGTCGCCGCATCCGAGGCGCAGCGCCGGGACATGTGGGCCCGCCGGGAGGCCGCTGGCGAAATCGGGTTCCGCAAACGGCCATTGGTGGACACCGACGTGGCCGTCGGCCTGACCGACGTGGATGCCTTCTTGCGCCACGTCCGGGCGGGTCTGTTGGCACTGGACCCTGGCGCCACCGATTGGGCCGTGTCACATCTGGGTGACGGCAACGTCCATTATGTCGCCTATCCCAGCCGCGACGACCCCGCGTTGATCCACGCGATCCGCGCCATGGTCGATGCCGTGACGGCGGACCTGAACGGGTCGTTCAGTGCAGAACACGGCATCGGCCTGTCCAAACGCGTCAGCATGGCCCGACACAAGGACCCCGCCGCACTGGATGCGATGCGCGCGATCAAGGCAGCGCTTGACCCACGCGGGATCATGAATCCGGGTAAAATGCTGCCCGACGCCTAGTCAAAGAAACCGTCGCCCGCCTCTGCCAGCAGTTTTGCCGCCATGTCGCGGCCCATGTCGGGGCCCTGTTCGACCCAGCCTGTCGCGACCTCGGTCAGCACGCGGCTGCCGTCATGGCGCAGGATTTCGCCGCGCAGATGCAAGGTGTCGCCGTCCAGTTCGGCCAGCCCCCCGATCGGGGTTTCACAAGACCCGTCCAGCCCCGCCAGCAGCGCCCGTTCGGCAGCCAGACGGTGGCCCGTGGGCGCGTCATGGATCGCAGCCAGCATACGGGCGGCCCTGTCGTCACCGATGCGGCGTTCGATGCCGATGGCGCCTTGTGCAATCGCGGGCAGCATGTCGTCCGGCGAAATCGGGACATAGGGCACATCGGCCATGCCCAACCGATTCAGACCGGCCGTCGCAAGGAATGTCGCATCCGCGACGCCATCTGCCAGTTTTTGCAGGCGGGTCTGCACGTTGCCGCGGAATTCGACCACTTGCAGGTGCGGAAACCGCGCCGCCAGCTGCGCGCGGCGACGCGTGGATGACGTGCCCACGACCGCACCACCCGGCATTTCGGCCAATGACCGGTATTTCAACGAGACAAAGGCATCGCGAACATCTTCGCGCGGCAGGTAGCAGTCCATCACCAGCCCGTCAGGCTGACGGGTCGGCATGTCCTTGGTCGAATGCACCGCGATGTCGATATCGCCGGCCAGCAGCGCCTCTTCGATTTCGCGGGTAAACAGACCCTTGCCGTCGATTTCGCGCAGCGGCTTGTCCAGGATCTGGTCACCGGTGACCTTGATCACCGTGATTTCAAAGGCCTCCTGCGGCAGGTCAAAGGCAACCGAGAGGCGTGCGCGCGTCTCATGCGCCTGTGCCAGCGCCAGCGGCGAACCGCGGGTGCCGATCTTGAAGGGAGCGTCGGGTGTGGGCATGTTTTCTGTCATAAGTGTTTGTTAGCGGTGTCACGTTCGCTTGACAACGGCAGGTGTCACGTTGGATCAAAACCCCAGACAAAAGGGACCGATATGACAAAAACTATCCTGCGCGCGCTGGCGGGCGAAACACTGCCGACACCACCGATCTGGATGATGCGGCAAGCGGGTCGATACCTGCCGGAGTACAAGGCGACCCGCGCGCAGGCGGGCGATTTCCTGTCACTGTGCTATAACCCCGAACTGGCAGCCGAGGTCACGTTGCAGCCGATCCGCCGTTACGGGTTCGATGCGGCAATCCTGTTTGCCGATATTCTGTTGCTGCCGCAGGCATTGGGTGCGGACCTGTGGTTCGTCACGGGCGAAGGCCCGCGCCTGTCCACGATCACCAGCCAGTCCGATCTGGACAAGCTGGGTCCGGTCGACAACATCGACGAAGTGTTGTCCCCCATTTATGAGACACTCAAAATCCTGTCGCAGGAATTGCCTGCGGAAACGACGTTGATCGGTTTCGCGGGCGCGCCCTGGACCGTGGCGACCTACATGATCGCAGGTCAGGGCACACCGGATCAGGGTCCGGCGCACAGGCTCAAGGACGAGGATCGCCCGGTGTTCGAGGCCCTGCTGGACAAGATCACCGAAGGCACGATCCATTACCTGTCCAAGCAGATCGAGGCCGGTGCCGAGGTCGTCAAGATTTTCGACAGCTGGGCCGGATCGCTGACAGGGACCGATTTCGAGAAATACGCCGTGGCCCCAGCGGCCCGCATTACCGCCGCACTCAAGGCGCAACACCCCGGCGTGCCGGTCATCGCGTTTCCGCGCGGCGCGGGCGAGAAATACGCAGGTCTGCATCAGGCCATCGGTGCCGATTGCATCGCACTGGATGATGGGGTGACCGCTGGCTGGGCTGCGGGTGCCGTGCAGACGGGCGGCTGCGTGCAAGGCAACCTTGCGTCGCGTCACATGGTCAGCGGCGGCGATGATCTGGTGCGCGAAACGCGCGCGATCTGCGACGCCTTTGCGCAGGGGCCGCATATCTTCAACCTTGGCCACGGGATCACCCCAGACGCCGATCCGGCCAATGTGCAACTGATGATCGACACGGTACGGGGCGGCTGATGTATGTGCCCGCAGCCTTTGCCGAGAACCGGCCAGAGGTGCTGCACCATGCGATCCGCGACATACAGTTTGCCGCACTCGTGACGCAAACGGCAGAGGGCATGCAGGTCACGCATGCCCCGCTGTTGTTGCGCGACAGGGGGCCCGTGGTGACGCTGGAAACCCATGTGGCGCGGGGCAATCCCCATGCGACAGCCTTGTGCGCAGGTCAGCCGACGGTCGCGATCTTTCAGGGGCCGCAGGCCTATATCTCGCCCTCGTTCTATCCCAGCAAGGCAGAGCACGGTAAAGTGGTCCCCACCTGGACCTACATCGTGGTGCATGCGCATGGCACCGTCGCGCCGATGGATGACGACGCCGACCTGTTGCAGCATCTGCACGATCTGACCGACCACAACGAACGACCGCGCGCAAAAGCGTGGTCCGTCGATGATGCACCAAGTGACTATATCAGGAAACTGAAACGCGGCATCGTCGGGCTGCGCATGACCGTCGACAGGATCGAAGGCGCGTGGAAGATCAACCAGAACAAGCCAGAGGCCGACCGCAACGGCACCGCCGACGGCCTTGCGGCCAGTGGCGAGATGGGCCGCGCCCTGGCCTACGTGCTGCGCGCAGCCCGCTAGAGGGGCGTCAGCCCTTCGGTCTGCGGCAGCGGCACAGGCTGCGTGACAAGGTGTGACTTGCGTTTTTCGTAGAACGCATTTCCGCCCGCCGTGACGGTGTAGTGCATGTTGTCATAGGAAAAGCGGTGATCCTTTTGATGGAAAAACCGCGCACCGCCAACCATCGGGTGCCGTTCGCCAGCCAGCACCGCGCGAGCGGCAGCCTGTACGTCGGGCATGGCGGTGGAATTCATCGGGCGTGACATGACGCCGGGGGCAAACTGGTTGCGCTGGCCGACCACGCCGCAGACCGAATTCGGGAAATCGGGCGATGCGACACGGTTCATGACCACTGTGCCGACGGCCACCAAACCGTCGCGGCTGGACCGGTGCGATTCAAAGAACATCGCCCGTTCCATGCATTCGAGGCTGTCGTCACTGAACCGCATCTGCGGCCCATCCGTCACGTCGTCCTTGCCGCCAAAGAACCCGCAAGCGGTCGTCAGCGACAAAACTGCCGCCATCGCACCAAACCGCAAAGCCAAAGTTGCCGTCATATCCTGCCCCCGATCCCCGTTTGCGACAGATTATGCGCAAGGTGCGGGATCGCTCAAGACATCATTGCGCCACCTGCGCGACACCGCCGTCAGACCCATTTCGCCAGTGGTGGCAGGCTCATCAGCACGGCATTCGCGTCATGCCCGGTGGTCAGGCCGAATTTGGTGCCCCGGTCGTAAACCAGATTGTATTCCGCATAAAGCCCGCGGTGGATCAGCTGTGTATCCTTGTCCGCGTCCGTCCAGGCCAGATCGCGGCGCCGTTCGACAAGCGGGACATAGGCGGGCAAGAATGCGCGACCGATGTCCTGTGTCAGGGTGAAATCTGATTCCCAGTCGCCGGTGCAATGGTCATCCATGAAAATGCCACCGACGCCACGCGCGCGATTGCGGTGCGGGATGTAGAAATATTCGTCCGCCCAGGCCTTGAGCCGGGGGTAATGTTCGGTGCCATGCGGGTCCAGATGCGCCTGCTGTGTGGCGTGGAAATGGGCGGTGTCCTCGTCGTATTCGATGCAGGGGTTCAGGTCGGACCCGCCGCCGAACCACCATGCGTGGGGCGTCCAGAACATCCGCGTGTTCATGTGCACCGCAGGCGCATGAGGGTTTTGCATATGCGCGACCAGGCTGATGCCCGACGCCCAGAACCGCGGGTCCTCCGCCATGCCCGGCACGCCGCGCGCGGCCATGGCACGCTGTGCCGCCTCGCCCAACTGGCCGTATACCGTCGAGGTGTTCACACCGACCTTTTCAAACACGCGGCCACCGCGCATCACGGACATCACACCGCCGCCCGCGTCCGACCCGTCGTCGGATGTGCGCGCGGTCACCGTGCGTTCGAACCGGCCTGCGGGCAGGTCGGCCGTAGGGCCAGTGGTCTGGCTGTCTTCCAACGCCTCAAAGGCCGTGACGATCTGATCGCGCAGGGTTTCAAACCAGCCGCTGGCGCGTGCCTTTTCGGTATCCATCAAATCAGCCATCAACCCTTGCCCCC
Source organism: Loktanella sp. 3ANDIMAR09 (assembly GCF_001420005.1). GTDB lineage: Bacteria > Pseudomonadota > Alphaproteobacteria > Rhodobacterales > Rhodobacteraceae > Loktanella. Next base: position 31,947 of record NZ_LJAK01000009.1, read on the forward strand.
GTGATATTGCATAACATCTTATGCCTTGCTCCACTCGACCGGACCAGAGCAGTTCAGAGGATTTTCACGATGAAATGGGTAATCGCACTTGCGCCGCTGGCCGTCATGGCCGCCTGTGCCTCGCCACAGCAACAATGCCTGTCCAACGCAACACAGGACCTGCGGATCAATGCCTTTTTGATCGCACAGACCGAGGCCAATCTGGAGCGCGGCTTTGCCATCGACCAGCAGCAACGCGTGACGCGCAGGCCCACGTTCTGCCGGACAGAGGACAACGGTTTCCGGTTTGGCTGTGCGGATGTGCGCGTGCGCAACGTGGCGGTCCCGCAGGCAATCAATCTGGAAACGGAACGCGACACGCTGGATCAGCTGCTGGCCACACGCGCACAATTGCAGCGCCGGACAGATACCGCCGTGGCTGAATGTCGGCGGATGTTTCCCGCCTGATCAGTGAACCGAAACGGCGGCCGGATCCAGCAGGGTGCGGCCACCGTCCACGGTAATGACCTCGCCCGTGACAAAGCTGGCCGCGTCAGAGGCAAGATATTGCACGGTATCCGCGACCTCTGCCGCGTTGGCGATGCGGTGCATCGGCGTGCTTTCGATGATGGCCGCACGCGCGTCGCCGTGATCCTTGATCCAGCCGCGCAGCGATGCCGACAACACCGATCCGACAGATACGGCGTTCACCCTGATCTTTTCGGGGGCGAGGGCCACGGCCAGACTGCGGGTCATCTGTTCCAGCGCCGCCGACGCGATGGAAAACCCCAGCAATTCGGGATGCGCACGCCGGGCTGAAATTGACGACAGGTTCACGATGCAACCGATGCTGGATTCGTCAGGTGCACCATCGCCCGCCTGTTTGATGAACCGCCGCGCGACCGCCTGCGACAGGCGCAGCGGCAGTAACAGGTTCTGGTCCAGCATGTGACTGACCGACGTATCATCAGGGTCCAGCGGTTCCGACGGGATGACCTGTCGTGCTGCGTTGACCAGAATGTCCACCCGGTCAAAGGCATCGACCGTGGCCGACAGCAGGTTCGCCACCGCCAGTTTTTCGCGCAGATCGCCCGAGAACAGCAGCACGTTGTCCTCCTTGGCAAGCTCGCCCACCTCTTCGGTCAGGGCCGCCTCGTCGATGTCGGCAAAGACGACATTCGCGCCTGCGCGCACGAAACTGCGGGCAACCGCAAGGCCCACACCATTGGCAGCACCGGTCACGATGGCTGTGCGGCCCTTGATCGAAAATGACATGATTGTCTCCTGTCAGGATGTGCCGGGGCGGCTGGCGTGGAACAGCTTGAATGCCCCGTCGCCGGGCAGTTCCTCGACCCGGCGGAACTGGTCACGCAGCGCCGCCTCATAGGGCAGATGCCGGTTGGCGACCATCCACAGTTGACCGTTCGGGGTCAGCATCCGGGCCGCAGCGGCAATGAACTCCTGCCCCAGCGCGGGCGTGCCCTTGGACCCGGTATGAAACGGCGGGTTCATCACGATGCCGTCGAATTTGCGGTCAGGCCGGAACGTCAGCGCATCGGCCCAGTGGAACGTCGCACGGGGATCCTTGATGTTCAGCCGCGCACAGTCGAGCGCCAGCGCCTCGGATTCGACCAGCGCAAGTGACGTCACCTTGTCACGGCGCAGGATCTCGCCGGACAGGTAGCCCCAGCCAGCCCCCAGATCGGCCATTGCACCGGGCAATTTGGCGGGCAAGGCCCGCGCCAGCAGCGCAGAGCCACGATCCACATCGCCATCGGAAAACACGCCAGCCGTCGTATAGTGACCTGCTGCATTCGGCGCAGGTGCACCCACCGCCCACTCGGCAAACGCGTCGGTGGCCGGAAACCAGAAAATGCGGCCATGCGCCTTGGGTATGGACGGCAGGTTGCCCAGACGTTTGCGGCAGGCGCGGAACAGACTGTCGATCCCGTCGCTGCGCTGGCCGTCAACGACGACAAGACCGCCGCCCCTTGCTGCCTGCGCCACGAGCGATTGGGCAAGCGCCTTGAACCGGGGCACCACGACGATCGTGGTCGCACCGGGGTCTGCATCGGTCGAGACTGTATAGCCAGCCGCGCGAAAAGCCTCGACCTCTGGGGCGTGGGTATGCTGGATCATCACGTCATGACCCATCAAAGGCGACAGGTCGGTGTCCATGTTCGGGCGCATGACGGTCACCGGGCCGTCGGGCAGGGTCAGCGACCCGTCAGTCAGGGCGGTCGCGAGGCGGGAAAGGGCAGCCATCAGGGCGGAACAGCGCGCGGCGCTATTCCTTCTCCATCGTGCATTGCAGCGGGTGCTGGTGACGTTGGGCGTAATCCATGACCTGCGCCACCTTTGTTTCCGCGATTTCGTGACTGTAGACGCCGGCGACAGCCACGCCTTTCTTGTGGACCGTCAGCATCAGGTCAAACGCCTGTGCGTGGGTCATGCCGAAAAACCGTTCCAGCACCATCACCACGAATTCCATCGGCGTGAAATCGTCATTCAGGATCAGCACCTTGTACAGGGGCGGACGTTTGGTTTTCGGTTTGGTCTTCAGGGCGACGCCGATGTCGTCCTGACCATCGTCATCATCGTCCCTGTCCGCCATCATCTGCTGGTTCAAGCGCATCACAATCCCGGTTCGATCCATGTCGGTGAAACGTCTATATAACCTTGTGTGGCCTGGTGAAAACCCCCGGCGGCGAAACGCCTCAATCCGTCGCAGATCGGCGGATTGTCGCAGCACCAAGGGGGGTCCTACCGCATGTGGCGGGTGCGCCCTGCGACACCCCCTAAATGTCGTATTGTGCTGAAACAACACGGCACAACCCCTTTTGAAATCGGGACTTTTCGTCGTCAGGCAGTTCGTGCTAGCGTGATTTCAATGAGTAATCACCGGGGCAAACCCCGGGATACCGAGGCAGACAAAAAGGCAGGTGACGTGCAAAATCGTCCTATCTCCCGCACTCTTCGTGCGACCATCGCTGTATTGCTTATCACGATGCTCAGCCCTGTGGCGGCGTTTGCTGCCCCCTATGCTGCGTTGGTGATGGATGCCCGCACCGGAGAGGTGCTGCATTCGCGCAATGCCGACACCCGGCTTCACCCGGCATCCCTGACCAAGATGATGACGCTGTATATCGCGTTTCAGGCGATTCAGCGTGGTGAAATCACGCTGGACACCGAGGTCCGCATCTCGTCAAAGGCCGCAAGCGAACCCCCGTCGAAACTGGGCCTACAGGCCGGACAGACGATCAAGCTGCGGTTCCTGCTGCGTGCCGCTGCCGTAAAATCCGCCAACGACGCCGCGACCGCCATCGGAGAGGCGATTTCAGGGTCCGAAGAAGCCTTTGCGACCCGGATGAACCGCACGGCCGCGGCAATGGGCATGACCAACACGACATTTCGCAACGCACACGGCCTGACCGAAAACGGGCACCTGTCCACCGCCCGCGACATGAGCGTGCTGGGCCGCCACGTGATCTATGATTTCCCGCAGTATTATAACCTGTTCTCGCGCCGCACCGCAGACGCCGGCATCCGGCAGGTCAGCCATACCAACACGCGGTTTCTGAACAGCTATACCGGTGCCGATGGCATCAAGACCGGTTTCACCAACGCCGCCGGGTTCAACCTGACGGCATCGGCGCAACGCGGTCAGGAACGCATCATCGCCACCGTCTTTGGCGGCACGTCCACCGCACAGCGGAACGCCCGGATGACCGAACTGATGGACATGGGGTTCAACCGCGCCCCGGCCGTCGCCACGCTGCAACGCCCAGACGTCCCCGCAGCCACCGGGACCGAACAGGTGGCCATGGCTGGCAACGCACGCCCCACGACCCAGAACGGGGCGGGCAAGACTGTGCGCGTGACAGGCCGCGTCAGCGAGGCGCTGCGCCCCGCCATGCGCCCTGCACCAGAGGTCCCCGTCGCGCTGGCCGTGAACACCACCAGCATCGAGGACGCCCTGGCCGAGGCGATCCAGGTCAGCTCTGCCCCCGCGGCACAGCCCATGGCCCCTGCCCCCGAGGTCGTCACCCGCATTTCCACCTCGGGCGGGCGGCATTGGGGCGTGAACGTGGGCCGGTTCAATTCCCGCTACGAGGCGGAAAAGGTTCTGATCCAAGTTGCCCTGAACGAGATGAGCACCCTCGAAGGTGCGGTGCGCCGCGTGACACAGCGGTCTGGCGGGTTTGACGCGAATTTCATGGGCCTGACCCGTGAAGGTGCGGACCTCGCCTGTCGCAGGCTTCAGGCGCGCAACCAGACGTGTTTCATGCTGGGATCAGAGGGCTGAGGCAATCGGACGATCGGTTCAGATCGTCCGACCCTCGAATGCGGCAGCCATCAGCGCACGGGTATAATCGGTGCGTGGATTGTCAAAGATATCGGCAGCAGGGCCAGATTCGACCACGTCGCCCTGTTTCATCACCATCACCTTGTGCGACAGGGCGCGCACGACCTTCAGGTCGTGGCTGATAAAGATATAGGCAAGGCCATGCTGCTGTTGCAGATCGCGCAGCAATTCAACGATCTGTACCTGCACCGTCATGTCCAGCGCCGATGTCGGTTCGTCCAGCACCACCAGTTTCGGGCGCAGGATCATGGCCCGCGCGATTGCGATGCGCTGACGCTGACCGCCCGAAAATTCATGTGGATAGCGGTCCATCAGATCGGGCGACAGCCCGACCTCTGTCATGATTTCGGCCACCATGTCGCGGCGTGGTCTGCCGGGGTCGATGTTGTGGATGGTCAGACCTTCGGCAATGATCTGTTCGACCGTCATGCGCGGTGACAGGCTCCCGTAGGGGTCCTGAAACACGATCTGGATGTCGCTGCGGTAGGGGCGCATCTGGCGCTGGCTCAACCCGTCGATGCGGTCCCCCTGAAAGGTGATCGCCCCCTCGGACCGGATCAATCGCATGATCGCAAGTGCCGTCGTCGTCTTGCCCGAACCCGATTCGCCAACGATCCCGATGGTTTCCCCTGCCCTGACGGACAGCGTGGCGTCGTTGACCGCCTTGACGTAGCCGGCCGTGCGTTTCAGCAGGCCGCGATAGATCGGGAACCAGATTTTCAGCTGTTCGGTTTGTGCGACGACGGGGGCATCTGAGGCAACAGGGGCAGGCACGCCTGCGGATTCGGCAGCCAGCAGCATCTGTGTATAGGGGTGTTGCGGATTGCCGAAAATCTCGGCCGTGGGGCCTGTCTCGACGATCTCGCCGTCCTTCATCACGCAGACGCGGTCCGCGATCTTGCGCACGATGGTCAGGTCGTGGGTGATGAACAGCATCGACAGGCCCTGTCTGGCCTTCAGCTCGGCCAGAAGATCCAGGATCTGCGCCTGAATCGTCACGTCCAGCGCGGTTGTCGGTTCGTCCGCGATCAGCAGGTCCGGACCATTGAGCAGCGCCATCGCGATCATGACCCGCTGGCGCTGGCCGCCGGACAATTCGTGCGGATAGGCGGTCAGGCGGCGTTCGGCGTCGCGGATGCCCACCTGTTCCAGCATCTCGATCACGCGGGCACGCACCGCATCGCCGCGCAGATCCTGATGCAACACGATGGATTCGCCCAACTGCCGTTCGATCGTATGCAACGGGTTGAGAGAGGTCATCGGTTCCTGAAAAATGAAACTGATGTCGTTGCCGCGCACCCGGCGCAGCTCTGCCTCTGATGCGCCCAGCATCTCGCGGCCCTCGTAGGTGATCGACCCGTCGGACTGCGCCGAATCCCCCAAGAGCTGCACAGTGGACAGCGCCGTAACGGATTTGCCCGACCCGGATTCACCGACCAAAGCGACGGTTTCACCGCGCCCGACGGTGAATGACACACCCCGCACCGCATGGGTCACGGCCCCATCCTGCCTGAATCGCACGTTCAGGTTCGACACCGCGAGAACTGGTTTCATTGAAACGTCTTTCTGGGATCGAATGCGTCACGAACCCCTTCGAAAATGAACACCAGCAGCGACAGCATCACCGCAAAGGTCACGAATGCCGTGAACCCCAGCCAAGGTGCCTGCAGGTTCTGTTTCGCCTGCAGGGTCAATTCGCCCAGCGACGGCGCCGAGGACGGCAGACCAAAGCCCAGAAAATCGAGGCTGGCCAGCGTCGCGATGGACCCGGTCACCAGAAACGGCAGCATCGTCACGGTGGCGACCATGGCGTTGGGCAGCATGTGGCGGAACATGATGGTGCGGTCACTGACCCCCAGCGCGCGAGCGGCCCGGACATATTCGAAATTGCGCGCGCGCAGGAATTCGGCACGCACCACACCCACCAGCGCAGGCCAGCCGAACAGCACGGTCAGGAACACCAACAACCAGAAACTTCGCCCCAGAATCGCAAAGACGATGATGATGACATAAAGCGACGGCGTGCCCGTCCAGATTTCGATGATCCGCTGGAAAATCAGGTCCGTCCATCCGCCGAAATAGCCCTGCACGGCACCAGCGACGATGCCGATCAGCGATGCAGCCGTTGTCACGATCAGCGCAAACAGGATCGACAGCCGAAAGCCATAGATCACCCGGGCCGCCACATCGCGTTTGGTGTCGTCCGTGCCCAGCCAGTTGTTGCCGTCGGGTGCCGAGGGGGCCACGCCGGGAATATCCACGATCGTGTCATAGCTGTAGGGGATCAGCGGCCACAGCATCCAGCCCTTGACGAAATCAGGATCGTCGATGCTGTCCGCCTCGGCCGCGTCGATCATGCCCTGCGGATCATCGAAACAGGACAGCAGACCGCCTGTCTTGATCAGGCATTGCACCTCGACATCGGTATAGCCCGCCTCGGTCGGGAAATCGCCGCCGAAATCCTGTTCGGAATAGAACGAGATGATGGGCGCACGCACCTCGCCCCGGTAGCTGACCAGCAACGGTTTGTCGTTGGCCAGAACTTCGGCGAACAGCGACAGACCGAACAGAATGCCAAAGATCACCAGCGACCACAGCGCCCGGCGGTTGCGTTTGAAATTGCGCCAGCGGCGCTGGTTCAGCGGCGACAGGCGTGGCTTGCGCCGCGTGGGGGCGGTCGCGGCACCCGCGGTCAGGGCCACGTCAGAGGCTTCGGTCTGGCTCATGTCAGCCCCTCCCCTCGAAATCGATGCGCGGGTCGATCAGCACATAGGTGAGGTCGGTGATGATGCCGACGATCAGACCCAGCAGCGAAAAGGCGAACAGCGTGCCGAATACCACCGGATAGTCACGCGCGACCGCAGCCTCGAACCCCAGACGGCCCAGACCGTCCAGTGAAAACAGCGTCTCGATAATCAGCGATCCCCCAAAGAACACACTGACAAACAGCGCCGGAAAGCCTGAAATCACGATCAACATGGCGTTGCGGAACACGTGTTTATACAGGATCTGGCGTTCGCCCAGCCCCTTGGCCTTGGCGGTGATCACGTATTGTTTCTTGATCTCGTCAAGAAAGCTGTTCTTGGTCAGCAGCGTCAGCGTGGCAAAGGACGAAATCGTCAGCGCCGTGACCGGCAGGATGATGTGCCACAGATAATCCAGCACCTTGCCGACCAGTGACAGCTCTTCGAAGTTGTTGGACGTCAGGCCACGCAGCGGGAAAATCTGGTAATAGCTGCCACCCGCGAACAGCACGATCAGCAGGATCGCGAACAGAAAACCCGGGATCGCATAGCCGACGATGATCGCGGCAGAGGTCCAGGTGTCAAACCGCGTGCCGTCGCGGATCGCCTTGCGGATGCCCAGCGGGATCGAAATCAGATAGGCGATCAGCGTGGACCACAGGCCCAGCGTGATCGAGACGGGCATTTTTTCCATCACCAGATCGAACACGCTGATGGACCGGAAATAGCTTTCTCCGAAATCCAGCCGCATGTAGTTCCACATCATGTTCAGGAACCGTTCCAGCGGCGGTTTGTCGAAACCGAATTCGGCCTCCAGTTCCGCGATGAAATCGGCGGGCAGGCCGCGACCACCGATATAGTCGGATTCGCCGCCACCCGTGATTTCGCCACCCCCGCCCGAGATGCCTTCGAACACGTCACCGCCGCCTTCCATGCGGGCGATGATCTGTTCGATCGGCCCACCGGGGACAAACTGGATCAGGGCAAAGTTGATGATCATGATCCCCAACAACGTGGGGATCACCAGCAACAACCGTCTCAGGATATAGGCGCCCATGGTTACTGTGTATCGCCGCCGGCAGTGATGCCCAGCTCTGCGGCGCGGTCAGCGTCATACCACCAGAAATCAATCTCGCCCAAGGCATAGGGCGGCAGTTCGGCGGGATGGTCATAGATGTCGTAATAAGCGACGGTATGCACGGCCTTGAACCATTGCGGCACGTTGAACCGGATGGTGCGCAGCGCCCGGTCCAGCGCATGTGTTGCGGTCGTCATTTCCTCGGTCGTCGTGGCGTTCACGACGGCGTCGATCAGGCGGTCGATGCCCTCGTTTTTCAGATACATCAGGTTACGACTGCTATCCTCTGCGGTCTCGGACCCGAACCACTGGTACAGCACCTGACCGGGTTCCAGCCCCATCTGAATGCTATGGGTCAGCATGTCCCAGTCGCCCGACCGGCGGCGTTCGGTTGCCTGCGCCGGATCGACGCGCTCCAGCACCGCATCAATGCCAAGGCGCGTCAGGTTCTGCACATAGGGGTTGATGATGCGGTCCCAGCTGGGGCTGGATTCGAGGAATTCGACGCGCAGCACCTCGCCGTCCTTGCGGCGCATGCCGTCATCACCCGCAATCCAGCCTGCCTCGTCCAGCAGGGCCGAGGCGCGGCGCAGGTTGCCGCGATCCAGCTGGTTGCTGGTCGATACCGGCGGCATCACGACCTCATCCGTCAGGATGCTGGCGTCGAACAATCCCTCATCCACCAGCGGTTGCAGCAGCGCCAGTTCACCTTCGGACGGGGTACCCGTTGCGGCAAGGTCAGAGTTCGACCAGAACCCGGTGACCCGATCATACAGGCCATAGAACAGTGTTTCGTTCGACCATTCGAAATTGAACATCAGGCCCAGCGCCTCGCGCACGCGGGGATCCTGAAATTTCTCGCGCCGCAGGTTGAAAATGAACGATTGCGCCGATGCAAGGTTGCCGTCCGCCAGTTCCGTCTTGATCACCGTGCCGTCCTGAACGGCCGGAAAATCATAGGCCGTCGCCCATTGCAGCGATGAAAACTCGTTCCGGAACCGGTAAATGCCGGCCTTGAACCCCTCCAGAGCGGCAGACCCATCGGCAAAATATTCCAACCTGATGCTGTCGAAATTGTTGCGGCCGACGTTCAACGGCAGGTCAGCGCCCCAGAAATTCGGGTTGCGCACATATGTCAGATCGCGGCCATAGTCGAAGGACCCCAGCATGTAGGCCCCGGTCCCCATGGGCGGGGTGTCCCAGGATTCGTCCAGACGGCGGTCCGATGCTTCCCATTCTGCCTTGGAAAACGGGGAAAAGATCGACGCAAGGCCCACGCGCGCGCGCAGCGGTGCCTGATCGGTGAAGGTGTATTTGAACCGGTAGGTGTCCAGCACCTCGAAATCTGAAATCTGGTCATTCACGACGGCCAGAAATTCCGGCAGCCCCTGTTCCATGAACAGATTGTAGGTGAATTCCATATCCGCCGCCGTCATGGGGCTGCCGTCAGAAAATGTGACATCCTCGCGCAGGTTGACGATCACGAAGGACAGATCCTCGGGATATTCGATGGTGGTGCACAGATAGCAATACAGCGTTGTCGGATCATCCGCCGTGGCGATCATGATATCCTCGAACGGGGTGGTGGACAGGGCCGCCGCATTGCCCAACCGCGTGAACTGGTTGAAACTGTCAAAAGTGCCCAGCACGCTTTGCGACATTTCCCCGCCCTTGGGGGCGTCCGGGTTCACATAGTCCAGATGCGTCATGTCGGGCCCGTATTTCACATCCCCGAAATACGAATAGGCGTGCGTTTCGATCAACGCCTCGTCCTGCGCCGTGGCGCGATCAGCCCAAAGTGCGGCCCCGAACAACAACGTGCTGCCCAGCAGCGCATGACGGGTGCGGTTGACGATACGGGGGCGGCAAATGGCTTGGGACATTGGACTCTCCGTTGCGTGGGTCGCGACACGGTAACGCCCCGGCTGGGCCAGCATCAAGTTGAGAATATGTTATCTGACGACAAGGTCATGTCGGCGCACAAAAAAACCGCGCCCCGAGGGGCGCGGCTGTGACCATTGGGCGCGGCCTGCCTCAGCTGCCGGGGTTCGACGCCAGATAGGCGATCAGGTTCGCGCGGTCGGCAGGGTCCGGCAGACCCCGGTATCCCATTGCGGTTCCCGGTGCCCAACCCTGCGGGTCCTCGAGAAACGCATAAAGGTTTTCCGGCGTCCAGACATCGGCAACCTCTTCAAGAGCGCCGGAATAGTTGTATCCCGCCACCGCGTCGATATCACGACCAACCACATCATACAGGTGCGGGCCTACGCCGTTTTCGCCGTCAGCCAGCGCGTGGCAGGACCGGCAGTTGCGGAACACACCTTCGCCAGCGGAGGCATCGGCGACAGCGAATGCTTCTTCGAACGTCACTTCGACGACTTCTTCGACGGGACCGGTATCAGCCTCGGGCACCTCGATCACATAGCCCTGCGCATGATCCTCGTCATGGCTGCCAGAGCCCACATAGATCAGTTCGGCGGCCCATCCGCCCAGCATGAACACCAAAAGTGTGCCGCACAGTCCGCCAAGGACCTTGGTCATCGTCATTGTGTCGAACATGTCGCGTTCTACCTCGCATTAAATCTTTGCCGCCGTGTAGCCGTTTTCACCCGTCCAGTGCAAGGTATAGTGGCGCGTCGAAACGCCCCAAACCGCAGGCAAGGGGCCAGGCACGGCCATTTATCCGGGAAAGACCACAGCATGAGCGGACATATCGCGTTTCAGGGCGAACTGGGTGCCTACGGCCATCAGGCCTGCGTCGAGGCACAACCGGATTTCACCCCCCTGCCCTGCGATACCTTTGACGATACGCTGGCGGCGGTGCGCGACGGGCGCGCCGAGCTGGGGATGATCGCGATCGAAAATTCGACCTATGGCCGGGTGGCCGACGTGCATTCCCTCTTGCCCGAAAGCGGGCTGCATATCGTCGGCGAAACATTCGTGCGGGTGCACGTCAACCTGCTGGGCGTGCCGGGCGCATCGCTTGCCGATGTGCGCGAGGCCTATGGCCACGTGGTCATCCTGCCGCAATGCGCGACATTTCTGCGCGACAACGCCATCCGCGGCGTGGTCAGTTCCGACAATGCCCGCGCAGCACGCGAGGTTGCAGCAGCAGGCGACCCCAGCCGCGCGGCGCTGGCATCCGAACTGGCCGCCGACATCTACGGACTGGATGTGCTGGCCGCACATATCGAGGACCACGCGCGCAACACCACGCGGTTCGTCGTCATGGCGCGCGACCCCGACCACAGCCGGCGCGGCGACGGCAAGATGGTCACGTCATTCGTGTTCCGGGTCCGCAACATTCCGGCCGCGCTCTATAAGGCGATGGGTGGTTTCGCGACCAATGGCGTCAACATGACCAAACTCGAAAGCTACATGGTCGGCGGCACGTTTCGCGCCACCCAGTTCTATGCCGAAATCGAAGGCCACCCCGAGGATCCGAACGTGCGGCTGGCGCTGGATGAACTGGATTATTTCACCGACCATTTGCGTATCATGGGCGTGTTTCCAGCCGCCCCCCGCAGGTTTGAGCAGCGCTGATCAGCTGCGCGTGGGTTTTTCCCGGCTTTCGATGCTGGCGGCGAAATCGGCGACGCGTTTTTTGAACCGGTTGGTCAGATTCGATTTTGCCAGTTTCAGCGATTGCAGCAGCAGGCGGGCGGACAGTGTCTTGGCGGACAGATCAATGGCCATCGACATCCGCGTCTTGTTTTGTGACAGCGGCAGCAGTTCGATGGTCGATACGCCGTTCAGGCCGTTGGCGACCAGCGTCAGTTCCAGCAAGTTGGGTTTTTCCATCCGCGCGACAGTCGCCGTGATCTTGCGCGCCCGTCCACGATAGCTGAACGCCACATCCCAGACGCTGCCCACCCCGGCAATCCCGTCAGGGTCGGTGCGACGCACCTCTGCGCCACGCCGGATCATCTGGCGCTCGAAGGTGTCGAAATCCGTCACGCTGGCAAAAACGACGTCGATCGGGGCCTCAATGTCCTCGCGCGCGCTGAATTTCATGCTCCTACCTTCAATCTTCCTGGGCGCAAGATACGCCTGCCACATCAGTCAAGTGTGTCAGATAACCAGTTTTCTAACAGAAAGTGAGCAATTGCGCCCGGCCGTGCGGGTTTGATGTCGTGGTGTTGCCCCGCGAATACATCGGCCATTTCCTCTCGCGTGACCCAGCGGGCATCCTCGATCTCGGCGGGATCGATTTTGATTGCCGTGCTTGTCGCCTCGCCGCGCATCCCGCACATCAGCGATGCCGGAAATGCCCAGGGCTGGCTGGCCAGATAGCTGACTGCGCCCACCGTGACGCCGGCCTCTTCGAACACCTCACGGCGCACGGCGGCCTCCAGCGTCTCGCCGGGTTCGACAAAACCCGCGAGCAAGGAATACATGCCTTCGGGCCAGCCGGGGGACCGACCGACGAGCACGGAATTCTGATGCGTGATCAACATGATGACCACTGGATCAGTGCGCGGAAAATGATGCCGCCCACAAGCGGCACAATCGCGCTGCCACCCCGCCTGTGTCGCAACACTTGCCGCGCCGCAATTGGCGCAAAACCCGTGGATCGCGTGCCAATGGAACAGGGAACGCGCCGTCGCCGCCAGTTCGGCATCCTCGCGCGACAGCCGCGTCATGGCACTGCGCAGCTCGACAAAGGTTGCCTGCGGCACGGCGGGATGCGCCTGCTCGGTCTGGTCGGAAAAGCTGTCCAGATGGGCCACGTCAGGACCCGCGGGCGTCCAGTCAGACAGATCGGCCGCAAAAATCGCACGCCCCCCGCTGCGCGCCAAAAGAAGGCGCATGTCACGCGCATCCGACAGCGCCGGATGATCGTGGCGCAGCCGCACCAGCGCATCCCCCATGACCAGGGGTTTGCCGCGCCAGAGTGCGATCACATCCGAATCAGCTATGTGGGCGGTGGAATCAGCGCGCCAGTCAGCCGCGCGATCCAGATTGGCACCTGCAAAGGTGACGGTTTCTGCAATTTTCATGATCCATTGAATGGCACGCTGGCCAACAAAGCTCAATCTTTGCAATCTTTGTTTACATATCTTTCAGCACGATCCTCTTAGGGTTGCAAAACATCCGGTGATCGTTCGATTTAGTCCCATGACAGCTGCACCGCCGATCATTGTCTCCGCAACGTTGCGGATCTTGCAGACGACCGATCTGCACATGTCGTTTGACGGCTATAATTACTTTGGGACGCAACATGCGACGCCATCGGGGTTGTTTGGCCTTGCACCGCTGATCGCGCAGGCCAGACGCGCGGCCAGCGCTTCTATTCTGGTGGATTGCGGCGACTTTTTGCATGGGACGCCGCTAGCCGATGAAATCGCGCAGCGCGATCTTCAGCCGCATCCCATCACGGCGGCGTTCCAGATGCTGGACTACGATGCCATCACGCTGGGGAACCACGATTTCGAATTTGGCCTGCCCTACCTTGCCGCAGCCCTCAGGCCCTGCGCAGACCGCATCGTGGCAAGCAACCTGCGCCGGGCCCCGATCGAGAACCTTGCGAACCGCTGGAAGATCATCACCCGCGACCTGATGTGTTCGGACGGCGTGTCGCGCCCGATCCGGATTGGCCTGCTCGGCTTTGCACCGCCACAGATCACGGACTGGAGCGCGGACAAACTGGACAATGCACTCGAGATTGACGACGCCGTTTCCGCCGCGCGGACCTATCTGCCGCAGCTGCAACGGGCGGGTGCCGATCTTGTCATTGCCCTGTGTCACGGTGGTCCGTCAGCGGACACCCCGGCCTACCGGTCGGAAAATCCGGCCGCGGCCCTGGCGGCCCTGCCCGGGATCGATGTGGTGCTGATGGGTCACCTGCATCGCAGTTTTCCAGGACCGGACTTTGGGCAATTTCCGCAAGTGGATACCGTCAGCGGCACGATCCACGGCAAACCCGCGATGATGCCCGGCCCACACGGCGAACATCTGGGGCAGCTGGATCTGACGGTTGTGCTGGATGCGCAAGGCCGCTGGCACCCGGCCCGGCATCATATCCAGTTGCTCCGTCCCAGTCCTGCACAGGTATCCGGGCCCGGCGATCTGTCAGCACGTCTGTCACCGGTCATCGCCCCGGCCCATCGTGCCACGGTGGCGCGACTGTCGCAGACGGTGTGCCGATCACCCGTTGCGATGCACAGCTATTTCGCAACCATCGGGCTGGACGGCACCGCGGATCTGCTGGCGCGCGTGCAGGCCGACGTCGTGCGCACGGGTTTGTCCGGCACCGACCTTGCCGCGCTGCCGATCCTGTCCAGCACCGCATCCTTTGCCGCAGGCGGTCATGCGGGTGCGCAGAACTTTGTCGACATCCCCAGCGGTCCGCTGCGCCTGCGCGATTGCACGGCGATTGCCCCGTTCGACAATCGCATTTGCGCCGTCCTGCGGCGTGGCTGGCAGATCCGCGACTGGCTGGAACGCAGCGCGACCTATTTCAACCGGCTGGTTCCGCATGAGACCGCCCAACCCTTGCTGTCAGGCCGCACCGCATCCTACCATTTCGACACCATTCATGGCCTCGACTATGTCATCGACCTGTCGGCGGAACCGATTGTGGCGGACAGCATGGCCCAGTCCGCGCCCCGCATCCGCGACATCCGGCTGGGTCAGACGCCGCTGAATGATGATGCGCTGGTCATCGTCGCAACCAGCGCCTACCGGGCGCGCGGCGGCGGCTCTCTTGTCCGGGCAGATGAGTCCGACATCGTCTATACATCGCAGATCGGGTTGCGCGGCGCCTTGCAGGATGCCCTGTCGTCAGGGCGGATCACCCCGCGCGAGGCGCAGCCTGTCTGGCGCTTTGCCCCTCTTGCGGGTGCCAGCGCCTGCTTTGTCTCGGCAAGCGCCGCACGCGATCACCTGGCGGGCGTGCCGCATGTGACCGCAGGCGATGCGCTGGGTGACGGGTTCATGCAATTTCATCTGCGCTTGTAGGCCGGGCCGGGTTGCACTGATTTTCTCAGCCCCCTATATACAGGGCGAGAGGTTGGCGCGGGCGAGTGCTTCGCCAACCTGGTCAGGACCGGAAGGTAGCAGCCACAACGAATACCGCTTGGGTCGTTGTCAACCTCTCACCCCCACTCATGACCCCCAGCGGGACGAGGGATTAGGATCTGCCAGACCGTGCCCGCCTTAGCCCGACCATCGTGACCGGCACAGCGCATGGCTGAGCCGCTGACGCTGTTGCAGATGGGATGGACGGATCATTTCGCCGACCAGATCACCGACCGCGACGGAACACCCGCCCGCATCAGTTCCGTCCATCGCAAACGTGTCGCCGGCCTGACGGTGGACGGACCCGTTGACCTGACACTGGACCCCGGCCAATCTACCGCCACGATTGCCGTCGGCGACTGGGTTCTGTGCAACCCTGACGCCGCTCGCGTCCTGCACCTGCTGGACCGTCACACCACCCTACAACGCGGCAAGGAGTACGCCACCGGCGAACGTCAGTTGATCGCGGCGAACCTCGACACGTTGTTCATCACGACATCCTGCAATGCGGATTTCAACGTGGCACGCTTGGAACGCTACCTGGCACTTGCCCATGACGCAGGAATTGCGCCTGTGATCCTGCTGACAAAATCCGATCAGGCGGATGATGCCGCAGCCTACGTGGCCGAGGCGCAGGCGCTGGGGGCGGATCTGCCTGTCGTCGCCCTGAACGCCAAGGGTGCGGACGTGGCGCAGATCCTGTCGCCCTGGTGCGCTGTGGGGCAGACCGTTGCCATGGCCGGATCGTCCGGTGTTGGCAAAACGACCATCGCCAATGCACTGACCGGCAACACCGCCGCGACGCAAGGTATCCGCGAGGACGACGCGCGCGGCCGCCACACCACGACGGGTCGCAGCCTGCATCTCCTGCCGCAGGGCGGCTGGTTGATCGACACGCCAGGGATGCGGGGGCTGGGCGTGGCGGATGTGTCATTCGGGATCGACGCGACCTTTCCCGAAATCAGCAGCCTGACCGACGATTGCCGTTTCCGCGATTGCAAACACGAAAACGAACCTGGTTGCGCCGTGCTGGCCGCCGTGGACGCAGGCCGCGTGACCGCTGACAGGCTGGCGCGCTATCGCAAACTGCGGCGCGAGGACGAGATCGCGACCGAAACCACCGCCGAGGCACACGCCCGCAAGCGCCGGTTCTCCAAAACCGTCAACGCCGCCGTCAAGGGCAAGAAACGGGGCCGCCGGTAGCCCAGCGCATCTGCGCGTCGGTTTCCACCGCACATGGCCTGACCTGCCGCAGGCGCGACAGGGCCAGGTCGGCCGGTTCACCTGCTTCGATCATCAGGCGCAGGGCCACCATCCCCGACCGCCCGCATCCGCCAAAGCAATGCACCAAAACGCGCCCACCTTGCCCCAGATCGGCGCGTGCCATGGCCGCGACGAAGGGCCAGCGTGCCAGAACATCGGCCCCCGGCACACCAAAGTCGGGGATCGGCAGATGGTCCCACGCAATCCCCACCGCGACCAGATCACACCCAAGCGATCCGGCACCCTTGCGATCCAGCTCTGCCTGCGTGGTCATGCTGATGACGCGACTGGGGCCCCATGTCATCAGGCGGTCCCAATCGGTCGCATAATGTCGCGTGCGGCCCGGAATCGGAGAAATGGCGAGCGTGCCGCCGCCACAGTCCAGCGCATGTGGTATGAATTCCGTCACGGTCACCTCATCCTTGGCTGTCACGACACAATACTAATGCCATCACCCTCGCAGGCAAAAGCACCCGATTGCCCCCGCAGGTCGAACGTCGTCCATCGGTTGCCCTGTCGGCGCCGGGCGCATAGGTTGGTGCCAGCATCCAGCGAAAAGAGCATCATGTCAGACCAACCCGCCTATCAGGTTCTCGCCCGCAAATACCGGCCCGAGACCTTTGCCGACCTCGTGGGACAGGACGCGATGGTGCGCACGCTGAAAAACGCCTTTGATGCCGACCGCATCGCACAGGCGTTCATCATGACGGGGATCAGGGGCACCGGCAAAACCACCACCGCCCGGATCATCGCCAAGGGGATGAACTGCATCGGGCCCGACGGTAACGGCGGCCCCACGACCGAACCCTGCGGCGTATGCGAACATTGCACCGCGATCATGCAGGGCCGGCACGTCGACGTGATCGAGATGGACGCCGCGTCCAATACCGGTGTGCAGAACATCCGCGATGCGATCATCGAAACCGTCAGCTACCGTGCCGTTTCTGCACGCTACAAGATCTTTATCATCGACGAAGTGCACATGCTGTCGAAAAGCGCGTTCAACGCGCTGCTCAAAACGCTCGAAGAACCACCCGCGCACGTCAAATTCATCTTTGCCACCACGGAAATCAGACAGGTCCCGGTGACCGTGTTGTCGCGCTGTCAGCGGTTCGACCTGCGCCGGATCGAACCCGAGGTGATGATCGGCCTGCTCAGACGTATTGCCGCCTCCGAAGGTGCCGAAATCGCGGATGACGCGCTGGCGCTGATCACCCGCGCCGCGGAAGGGTCCGCACGCGATGCAACCTCGCTACTGGATCAGGCGATCAGTCACGGCGCAGGCGAAACCACCGCCGATCAGGTCCGCGCCATGCTGGGTCTGGCCGACAGGGGCCGCGTGCTCGATCTGTTCGACATGATCCTGCGCGGCCATGCCGCCGAAGCGATGCTGGAACTGTCCAACCAATACGCCGAAGGGGCGGACCCTATGGCGATCCTGCGCGATCTGGCAGAAGTCACCCATTGGGTCAGTGTCATCAAGATCACGCCAGAGGCCGCAGAGGACCCCACCGTCGGCCCCGACGAACGCACCCGCGGGCTCGCCATGGCCGAGGCGCTGCCGATGCGCGTGCTGTCACGCATGTGGCAGATGCTGCTCAAGGCACTCGAAGAGGTGGCCCATAGCCCCAACGCCATGATGGCCGCCGAAATGGCGGTGATCCGGCTGACCCATGTCGCAGATCTGCCAACGCCAGAGGATCTGGTCAAAAAACTCAAGGATGCGACACCGCCGCCCAGCGGTCCCGGCGGCGGCGCACCGCGCCCCGCGCCCGCCGGTGGCGGTGCGACCCATGCGGTATCACGCACCCCTGCCCCGACCCACAGCGGCCCGTCCGGCCCGTCGGCCAGTGCGGCACCGCAGCTGGCCGCCGATGCGCTCGCCCATTACGCGCGGTTCGAGGATGTCGTCGACCTGATCCGCCACCACCGCGATGTGAAACTGCTGGTCGAGGTTGAAACCGGCCTGCGTCTGGTGGCCTATCAACCCGGCCGCATCGAAGTGAACCCCACCGCCGACGCCGCAGCCGACCTGACCCAGCGTCTGGGTGCCAGGCTCCAGGCCTGGACCGGCAACCGCTGGGCCGTCACCGTGACGAATGCCCCTGGTGCCCCCACCATCGCCGAACTGCGCGACGCCGAAGACAGCGCGCGCGAGCAAGAGGCCCGCGCGCATCCGCTGGTTCAGGCTGTCTTTGCGGCCTTTCCCAACGCCAAGATCGCAAACATCAAGACCGAGGCCGACAGGCTGGCCGATGCGGCGGGCGACATGCTGCCCGAGGTCGACGAAGAATGGGACCCTTTTGACGACGATTAGGACGCGGGCCAGTCATCCGGTCCAATCCGGCCCAGAACGGTGAAACCATCATCCCGTGGTGCGATGACATAGGCCACGCCCTGCGGTTCGGGATAGATCCCCGTCGCAGCCTCGAACGGGTCATCATGGCCCACGATCACCAGATTGCCGTCCTGCGGGATCTGCGTCATCACCGTCGCGACATTGGCCGACATCATGTCCAGATCGGACTGCGTATAATCCTCGGCCGGTGCGAAATTCAGCGCCGCATCCTGCCGGTAGCGGCCAAAGGCCAGATCGGCCGTCTGCCAGGCCCGGCAATATTCGCTGCTGACGACATCGCCCACCGGGATCTCCAGCGCGCTGATGGCGGCACCGATGGCCTTGGCTTGCTGCCAGCCGGCTTCGCTCAGCACACGCTGCGTTGCACAATCGCCCAGCTTGGCCGCGACCTGATCGGCATAATCGGTCTCGGTCATGGCGTGCCGCACATAAAGGATGTGACCGCCGGACTGCAATGCGTCCACCAGCGCGGCGACGCTGGCCGTATCTTGCGCAAGGGCCTGTCCGCCGCACAGCGCTAGGCTCGCAAGGGCTGGGATGAATGGGGTTCTGGATCGCAACATCAGATGATTCCTTATCCTGACTGATTTACTCAATCATTTAATCCCGATTCTTTTAGTCAAGTAAACCCCGCTTGTTCGTCCTCGCGGCCCTGCCTATCGTCCATCGCATAATGCGGCGGTGCACATCGGCACGACCGCCGCAGGCCCCGCGCCAGAAGGAGTGACAGACGTGCGATACCCATTGACCCTGCTGCTGGCATTTGCCCCCGGGCCCGCCTTGGCGCAGGTCTGCGCGCAGATGCGCCCCGATTGGTCAGGCGGCCCGGTCAGCGCAATGACCGAGGCGATCTGGCTGTTCAGCACGGCACCGACCGTTGCCCTGCTGATCGCGACCGGGGCCGCGATCTGGTTTCGCAGCACCTGGGCCGGTGCGGCCGCCGTGGTCGCATGGTCAGGCTATATCTACCTGCTCAGCTCTGACGTTCAGATCCTGTCGCAAGCCCGCGCCGAAGGCTGTATCGGGCCACAAACCTTGTCGATCGGCATCGTCATTGCAATATGTGTCATGACAGTCTTGATCACCGCGCCGCGCAAACCGCGGTCAGAATAAGGAAAAAATCCAATGCTCAAAGGTTTAGGCGGACTTGGCGACATGGCCAAGATGATGAAATCCGCGCAGGACATGCAGGCCAAGATGGCCCAGATGCAAGAAGACATGGACCATATCACCGTCGTGGGTGAATCCGGGGCCGGACTGGTCAAGGCAACCGCCACCGCCAAGGGCGATCTGACGGGCCTCGACATCGATCCCAGCATCTTCAACGGTGACGAAAAGGAAATCGTCGAGGACCTGATTCTCGCCGCGATCAAGGACGCCCAGTCCCGCGCCGCCGACCGCGCCCAGCAGGAAATGGCGAAAATCGCCGAAAGCCTCGGCTTGCCGGCTGGCATGAAGCTGCCGTTCTAAGGCATGCCCGCCCGTATCATCTTGCCCAAAATACTCTCGCCGAAGGCCCGGCTTTCCGCATGGAAAGCCGGTCAATGACAGACAGCCCGCAGGCCATCGACGATCTCATCGCGCTCATGGCGAAACTGCCCGGGCTGGGCCCCCGCTCGGCCCGCCGTGCGGTGCTGCATCTGGTCAAGAAACGCGCAAATCTTTTGCTTCCGCTGGCGGATGCGATGCAGCAGGTGGGCGAAACGGTGCGCGAATGTGTCAACTGCGGCAATATCGCGACCGACGACATCTGCGGGATCTGCGCGTCCGAGCGGCGCGCCATCGGCGAAATCTGCGTGGTCGAGGATGTGTCTGACCTGTGGGCGATGGAACGCAGCAACCAGTTCAAGGGGCGGTATCACGTCCTGGGCGGCACGTTGTCGGCACTCGATGCGGTGGGACCAGAGGACCTGCGCATCCCGCGCCTGCTGGACCGGATCAAATCCGAAAACGTGACAGAGGTGATCCTGGCCTTGGGGGCCACGATCGACGGCCAGACCACGGCGCATTACATTGCCGACCAATTGCCGGGGATCACGGTGACCTCGCTGGCCCAGGGTGTGCCGGTCGGTGGTGAACTGGACTACCTCGACGATGGCACGATCACCGCCGCCCTCAAGGCCCGCCGCGCGATCTGAGGCGTCCCCCTCACCTCGCGGCAAGAGCCCCGCGCGCCAGACGCCAGCCGCGCATGTCACGATGCGTGTCGGAAACGAAAAAGGCCCCGGTCGTCTGACCGGGGCCTTTTTAGATTGCGGCGATGATCTGTCGATCAATCCTCGTCGTCATTTTCCGCATCGACGTTTTCCGGCAGCTTGAAAAAGCTGTCGGCGTCGCGCACGTCACGGGTGTCGACGGGTTCTTCGTCATCCTCGGGTGTCTCGGTCAGGCTGAAGGTTTCCAGCCCGGCGATGGCCGAGGGCATCTTGGGTTCAGGCGCCATGCCAAGGCTGCTTTCGGTGCTGACCAGTTTGCGACGCTCGTCGTCAGTCATCGCACCGCCCTCGGCGGCCCTTTTGGCATTGGCCTTTTGCACGGCGGCGTCCAGTTCGGACTGTTTGCACAAGCCCAGCGCCACCGGGTCGATCGGTTCGAGGTTGTTGATGTTCCAGTGGGTGCGTTCGCGGATCGCCTGGATCGTGGGCTTGGTCGTGCCCACCAGTTTGCTGATCTGGCCGTCCGACAGTTCGGGGTGAAATTTCACCAGCCAGTAGATCGAAGCCGGGCGGTCCTGACGCTTGGACAGCGGCGTGTAACGCGGGCCGCGGCGCTTTTCCTCGCCCACGGCGGCCTTGTAGAATTTCAGCTTCAGGGCGTGGGACGGATCGGCCATGCCCTTGTCCAGTTCTTCCTGGGTCAGCTGGTTGTTGGCGACGGGATCGAATCCCTTGACGCCCGTGGCGACGTCGCCATCGGCGATGCCCTGCACCTCCAGCTCGTGCATGCCGCAGAAATCCGCGATCTGCTTGAAGGTCAGCGTGGTGTTATCACATAGCCAGACGGCCGTCGCCTTGGCCATGATCGGTTTGTTGTCAGCCATCATGTCTCTCCTATTCTGGACAAGCCTTTCCCGCGCCCTTGAGGGGGCTGACCGCATGGGCCGGGTTCGCATTGTCGGGGAACTTGAGGTGTATATAGTCAGACCACACGAATTTGGAAAGACTGCAAATGTGGAAATGGCTGGCCGCTGCGGCCCTGATCGCCCCTCCTGCCCTGGCGGATGAGGCGGGCGATTTCGATTACTACGTGATGGCGCTGTCATGGTCGCCCAATTGGTGCGACCGCGAAGGGCGCGCGCGCAATTCACCGCAATGTGCACCGGGGGCGAATTACGGCTGGGTTCTGCACGGGCTGTGGCCGCAATATGAATACGGCTACCCACAGGATTGCCGCACCAGCGTGCAGCCCCCGTCACGCGGGCAGACGGCGGCAATGGTCGATATCATGGGGACCAGCGGGCTGGCATGGTACCAGTGGAACAAGCATGGCAGCTGTTCGGGCCTGACGTCGCAGGCCTATTTCGACCTTGCGCGCCGGGCCTACGACAGCGTCGCCATCCCGCAGGCCTTTCGCAAGCTGAACCGGGACGTGACACTGCCTGCGTCGCTGATCGAGGAGGCCTTCATCGACAAGAACCCCGAGCTGTCACCCGACGGGGTGACCGTCACCTGCCGCGACGGCGCGATCCAGGAGGCGAGGATCTGCCTGACCAGGGATCTGGAACCGCGTGACTGCGGCGCGGACGTGGTGCGCGACTGCACCTTGCAAAGTGCGGCATTCGGGGCGATCGACTGATGCTGCGCTGGCAACCCGGCGATGATGTGGGCGCGCTGGACGACTGGCCGTTCACCGCCTCTGCGAGCGAATACGCGATTTTGCGCGGCACACCCCGCGCCAGCGGCCGCATCCTGTCAGGTGGGCCGGGTCACCCCACCCGTGCGGGGATCTGGCGCTGCACGGCCGGTGCGTTTTCCTGCATCGAACAAGGCGACGAGATGATGACGATTCTGTCCGGGTCCGGCACACTGACAGATGTCGCAAGCCAGGAGGTGACCCGCTTTGCGGCAGGCGACACGTTGTTCAGCCGCGACGGGCGGCGCGTGATCTGGGATGTGACGCAGGATGTGACAAAGGTCTTTTTCGGTCACAAGGACGGTGGGTTCTGATGACCCTTCGGCCCTTTGGGCCGATGCCTCCGGCGGGAGTATTTCGGGCAAGATGATGCAGCGGATCACTGCACGAATGGACCGGGGTCTAGGCCGCGCAGGGCCTCTGCGGCATCCATCGGGCGTTTTCCCGCGCGTTGCAGGCGGGTGACCTGCACGGCCCCCGTGCCGCAGGCGATCGTCAGGTCGCGCAGGACCTGCCCCGGCTCGCCGCTTGCGTCAGCGACCTGGCTGGCCAGCAATTTTACCCGTTCGCCACCGATTTCCGTCCAGGCCCCGGGAAATGGCGACAGTCCACGGATCTGTGCATCAATCGTGGTTGCATCCTGCGTCCAGTCGATCCGCGCTTCGGCCTTGTCGATCTTGGTGGCATAGGTGACGCCGTCGTCAGGCTGCGGAACCGGGTGCAGCATCGCCAGACGGGCGAGCGCCTCGACAATCAGGCGCGCGCCCATGCCGGACAAACGGTCATGCAGGGTTCCCGTGGTGTCATCGGTGGCGATGGCCGTTGTTTCGCGCAGCAGGACAGGGCCGGTATCAAGCCCGGCCTCCATCTGCATGATGCATACGCCGGTCTCGGCGTCACCGGCCATGATCGCGCGGTGGATGGGTGCGGCCCCGCGCCAGCGCGGCAAGAGCGAGGCATGGATATTCAGGCAACCGTGGCGCGGCGCATCCAGCACGGCCTGTGGCAGGATCAGCCCGTAGGCCACGACGACCGCGATATCGGCGCGCAGATCGGCAAAGGCCTGCTGCGCCGCGACCGATTTCAGCGAGACCGGGTGCCGCACCTCCAGCCCGAGAGACATCGCCCGCTGCTGCACAGGGCTGGGCCGGTCCTTCTTGCCGCGCCCGGCAGGGCGTGGCGGTTGTGCATAGACGGCAACCACCTCGTGTCCTGCATCGACCAGCGCCTGCAGCACCGGCACCGAAAAATCGGGTGTTCCCATGAAGATGACGCGCATATTGGCCCCCTGTCTGATCTGGGCGGCACCCTAGCGTCTGGCGCGGGAATGGCTAGCAGCTTTGGCCGAGCACCAGCACATAGGTCGGCCCCTTGGCACCCTGTGCGACACCGACGCCCATTTCGGACACGCGCGGGTGCAGGATGTTGGACAAATGGCCGGGTGAGGCATTCCAGCCATTCACAACCTGTGCAACGCGGGGAAAATCCCATGCCACGTTTTCGGCGATGGTGCAGGCCCGATAGCCGCGGGCCCGAGCGCGCAGCTGCGCATTGGACCCGTCACTGCCACGGTGACCGCGAATGGCATGGATCGCCATATCGCAGGCATGATCCTGCGAGGCCTGCGCCAGACGCTGGTTGAACCCCAGCGGGGGCAGACCGCGCGCGCGCCGCGTCTGGTTCACACCGTTGACGATCTCTGTCGCGATGGCGTTGGAATCGCCGGGGGCAGCGCAGGCATTCGCCGCGGTCACATGCGTGGGCAGCGCCAGCGCGGTCGCCGCACAGAAGATGAATAGTAAGGGTCGCAGCATCGTGGTCCTCCGGTTGGTCAGAGATCCCGGATGCAGACTGAAAACGGCGCTTGTTTGGCGCAGATCGCGCGATTTTCGGATCAGGCGCTGCGGATGAACCGTCCGCCAAGGCTGGCACAGGCAAACAGCGCAACCGCCACGCAGACGATCGACGGGCCTGTCGGTGTGTCCAGCTGCAAGGAGAGCGCGATGCCACCAAGTGCTGCGGTCACGCCGATTGATGCTGCAACGGCGGCCATCCGTTCGGGACCGTTGCTGGCACGGCGCGCCGCCGCAGCGGGGATCACCAGCAGGGCCGTGATCAGCAATGCGCCCACGACCTTGATCGCGACGGCCACGACGCCAGCCAGCATCAGCGTCAGGATCAGATTTTCGCGCTGCGGATCAACCCCGGAGGCCGTCGCCAGATCGGGGTTCAGGGTCGCCAGCAACAAGGCCGACCAATGCCACCACAAAAGCGCCAGCACGACCAGCACACCCGCCCAGATCACCGCCAGATCGCTGCGGGTCACCGTCAACACGTCGCCGAACAGATAGGCCTCGAGGTCGATCCGCGCGCCCGGCAGCAGCGCTACCGCCACGAGGCCCAGCGCCAGGGCACCATGCGCAAGCACGCCCAGAATGGTATCCGTGCCCTGCTGGCGATCACTGAGCCTGTGGATCAGCAAGGCAACGATCAAGGCGACAAGCCCCACGCCCGCGATCACCGACACATTCAGCGCCAGCGCCAGCGCCACGCCCAGGATTGCGGCATGGGCCGTGGCGTCACCGAAATAGGCCATGCGCCGCCAGACCACGAAACACCCCAGAATACTGGCCGCGAGGGCCGTGCCGACCGCAGCCAGGGCCGCGCGCACCAGAAAATCGTCCAGCATTCAGTCCGTCGTCCCGTGATGATGGTGGTGGTGATGGTGATCATGATCGTGGCGATAAAGCGCAAGCGCGCCACCTGTACCTGTCCCGAACAATTCGCGATAGGCAGGTGCGGCGGAAACGACCTCGGGCGTGCCTTCGCAACAGATATGACCGTTCAGGCAGATCACCCGGTCAGACGCGCTCATGACCACGTGAAGTTCGTGACTAACCATCAGCACGGCACA
The DNA here is from genome assembly GCF_001420005.1 of Loktanella sp. 3ANDIMAR09. Lineage (GTDB taxonomy): Bacteria > Pseudomonadota > Alphaproteobacteria > Rhodobacterales > Rhodobacteraceae > Loktanella. Next base: position 57,522 of record NZ_LJAK01000009.1, read on the forward strand.
GCCCAGGTCGCCGCGCACATCCTCGATCAGGCGGTAGAATTGCGCGGCCCCCGGCTGGTCGAGGCCCTGTGTCGCCTCGTCCAGGATCAGAAGTTGCGGCGCATTCAGGATCGCGCGGGCCAAGAGCACGCGCTGGAACTGGCCGCCGGACAGATCGGCCATCTGACGGTTGGCCACATGGGCCACACCGGTGCGGGTCAGTGCCGCTTCCCCCTGTGCGCGCGACACCCGGCGCGGCAGATCCAAAAACCGGCGGGCGGTCAGCGGCAAGGTGGAATCGATTGACAGTTTCTGCGGCACATAGCCGATGCGCAGGCCCGCCTCGCGCAGGATGCGTCCGCTGTCAGGGCGCAGGGCACCGATCAGACTGCGCAAAAGCGTCGATTTGCCCGACCCGTTGGGCCCGACGATGGTCACGATTTCACCGGCCGCAATCGACAGGCTGACATCCTGCAGGATCGCCGTCGTCCCGTAGGACACGCGCAGATGTTCCGCAGACAGCAGCGTCATGCCGGTACCTGACATTTCGGGCACAGGCCCTCTGCCTCTATCACCGTGCGTTCGATGGCAAATCCGCTGTCATCGGCCATCCGGTCGAGGGTCGCAGGCGATGCCGCCTCGGCCACGGTACGACAGGACCGGCAGATCATGAACGCCGGATCATGTTCGGCCCCCGGTCGCGCACAAGCGACAAAGGCGTTGAGCCGTTCGATCCGGTGCGCGAGGCCGTTGTCCACCAGAAACGACAATGCGCGGTAGGCGACGGGGGGCTGATCGCCCAGTCCTTCGTCCCGCAGCCGGGCCAGAACGTCATAGGCCCCCATCGCAGTATGGCTTTCCAGCAGGATTTCCAGCACGCGACGGCGCACCGGAGTCAGACGGATATCGGCAGCCTCGGCCTGCGCGATTGCACCGCTGACGCAGGCACTGTGATCGTGGGGGTCAAAACCGCTGCTCATGAAATGTCCACTTGTTATGTTATAACAATACATTTATAGCCCCGCCCGAAACCAATCACAAGGGGACTCTCCATGCTGCGCCTGACCACAACAACAGCCCTCGTCATGCTATCCACCACCGCGATGGCCGAGGTGCCGCGCGTCCTGACGGATATTGCGCCGATCCATAGCCTTGTGGCGCAGGTGATGGGCGATCTGGGCGCACCGGACCTGCTGGTGCCCGCGGGTGGTGATGCACATCACATGGCGCTGCGCCCATCCGATGCGCGCCTGCTGGATCAGGCGCAGGTGGTGGTCTGGGTCGGCGAAAGCCTGACACCCTGGCTGGACGAGCCGCTGCGCACGCTTGCGCCCACGGCCGCGACGCTGACCTTGCAAGAGGTCGCTGGCTGGACCCCGCGGATGTATCCCGACGCAGATGATCGTGATGATCACGAAGGACACGACGATCATGCCGATCACGACGATCACGACGATCATGCGGATCACGACCACGATCACGACGAACATGCGGATCACGATCATGATGATGACCACGACCACGCTGGTGACGACCACGCAGATCATGACGATCACGCAGGTCACGTGCACACTGGGCTGGACCCGCATGCCTGGCTCGACCCGGTCGCGGCCAAGGTCTGGGTGGGCGCGATCCGCGATACGCTGACCGCGACCGACCCCGACAATGCAGCTACCTATGCCGCCAATGCCACCGACGCGATGCAGCGTCTGGATACGCTGACCGACCAGCTGACAACGACGCTGGCCGGCGTGCCTGCTGGCAGCTGGCTGGCCCCCCATGACGCCTTTGGTTACTTTGAAGAACGGTTCTCGGTGCCTTCTGCCGGGGCCGTGGCCGACAGCGAAGCGGTGGCACCCGGTGCCGCACGCCTGTCAGACCTGCGCGAACGGGTGTCCGGCGGAACGGTCAGTTGCGTGCTGTTCGAGGTGAACACCGCCGATGATCTGGCCCGCACCCTGACCGACGGAACCACGGCCAAGACGGCAGCGATCAGCGTGGCAGGTGCAGGGCTGGAACCGGGTCCCGCACTTTATTCGACCCTGCTGACCAGTATTGCGGACACGCTGGTGGATTGTACGGCGTCCTAACTGCCGAACAGCCCGGTCAGCGCCCGTTGCACCAAACCGGTGACGGACGGGCGCTTGACCGCCTGAAACGGCAGGGGACGGCAGACCTCGATCGCGGCGACGCCGACGCGGGCTGTCAGCGCGCCGTTGACGATCCCCTCGCCAAAGCGGCGCGACACCTTGGACAGCAGGCCGCCGCCCGCGACGGACCCGATCAGGTCGTCGCCCACGGCCACCGCCCCGGTCGCCACCAGATGCGACAGCACCGTGCGCACCAGTCGCAGACTGCCCAAGGTGCCAGACCGTCCCCCATAGATTTCGGCAATCCGCCGGATCATGCGGATATTGGCCGTCAGCGCCGTAAAGACGTCCGCCAGTGCCAGGGGCACGACTGCGGTGACCAGCGCCACCTGACGGGCGGCGGCCTGCACCTCGGCCACGGCGCGCGCGTCCAGCGGGACCAGCAGGCTGCGTTCGGCCAGGTCCAGCAATCCGTCGGCATCCATCAGTTCTGGCGCGCGGTCGGCCAGCTGTGCCCGCCCCCAGCTGGTATCGTCGCGCCCGGCATAAAGCGCGGTCAGCTGGTCCACCACCTTGCGCGCGGCCTTCAGATCGTGCCCGGCGTGTGCCTGTGCGGCATCGGCCTGCACGCGGTCGATACGGCGTAACCGACTGAATGCCGACAGCTCGCGGATCACGACCGCCAGACAGACGCAGACGAACAGGACCAGCAGCCCGGTGAACACCATGCCAAGGATCGGATGCGCCGCGACCAGCCCCGTGACGTAGTTCCATGCCGCAAGCGAGATGACGAAACCAAAAATCGCCAGCAGCAGCGACCAGAACCAGCGCGCCAGCGGGTTGGGCTTGCGTGTGCCCAGCGCCACCACCGATTGCATGGCGGCCCCCTGCGGCAGGTCGTCCACGATGGCGGGTGCGGTTGCGGGCGTCTGGTCGGCAGGCCCGTCGAGGTCGATCAGCACGGGGCGTTTCATAGCCGGTCTCCGATCAGGAATTCGGCCGCCTTGTCCAGCCGGATATGCGGCGGACCTTCGCCCGGTTTCAGCGTCAGATGCGATGGGGCAAAGCGCATCACCTTGTAATCACCCTCGCCCCAGTTTTCCGCCCCCGACCGGGCCGGTGACAACAGGTGTGCGGGATCGGTCGGCAACAGTCCGGGATAGAACGCGGCCTCCTTGCCGGTGTCCAGCAGGCGACCGCGCACCACGTCCAGCGTGCCGCCATCGTGATCCACGGTCTGTTCCACCGTCGTGCGCAGCGCGGCAATCGACATCGCCTCGGTCCGCGCACCCGCGAAATCCGCACGGTCCTGCGCGTCGCGCAGCAGGGCCTGCGTGATCGCGGTCAGCTGTGGATGCTGGGTGTGGTGGAGGTGGTCCGCCTTGGTTGCGGCAAACAGGATGCGTTCCACCCGCCGCCCGTTGAAAATGCGGCTGATAAAGCTGTTCCGCCCCGGGTTGAACGCCGTCAGGATGTCGGCCATCGCGCTGCGCAGATCGTCCAGCGCACGCGGGCCTGCATTGATTGCCCCCAGCACGTCAACCAGCACGACCTGCCGGTCGATCTTGGCGAAATGATCGCGAAAGAATGGCCGCACCACATGACGTTTATAGGATTCGAACCGGCGTTCGAATTCACGTGCCAGCGATCCGCGCGGGGCCACGCCGCCCGGCAGCGGCGCAAAGGTCAGGACAGGACTGCCGGCCAGATCACCCGGCAACAGGAACCGTCCGGGCGTGCAATCCGAATATCCCGCGGCCCGCGCCGCCTGCAGATGCGCGGTATAGGCATCAGCGAGGGCACGGGCTGTAGGCTCGTCCAGTTTTTGCACGGGGTCGGCCGCATCCAGCGCCGCGAGATAGGCGTCGCCCATTGGCCGCCCGGGCGCGCGTGCCAGTGCCGCACGTGACCATGTGGCGAAATCGAGATCCAGCAGCGCCAGATCCAGCAGCCATTCGCCGGGATAATCCACGATATCGAGGTGCACCGTCCGTGGCCCCTGCAACCCCGCCAACAGGCCAGAGGGCTGCACCCGCAGCGACAGGCGCAATTCGGAGATGTGCCGCGTGCCTTCGGGCCAGTGTGGGTCCTGCCCCGTCAGGTTGCCAAGGTAGGTTTCATAGTCGAACCGTGGCAGGGTATCGTCGGGCTGCGGTTGCAGATAGGCGGTCTGGATCGCGCCGCCGGCAGCCGCCCGCAGTTGCGGCATGCGGCCCCGGTTCATCAGGTTCGCAACCAGTGACGTGATGAACACCGTCTTGCCAGCGCGTGACAGGCCCGTGACACCCAGCCGGATCACCGGATCGCTGAACGGTGCTGTCAGTGGCCGGGTCACGGCCCCTGCCACATTGCCCACGCCACGCGCGATTTGATCGGTAAAGTCTGTCAGGCCCACGCGTATCCCCTCTTTGTCCGCTACAACTAGGGTCTCGTTGCGACGATGGGTAGGGATTGATTTCGGCGCCCCCCGCTTTTACGACCCGTTTCATGCCACGCTATGCCCTGAAAATCGAATACGACGGCACGCCCTTTTCGGGGTGGCAGCGTCAGGCTGACCAGCCGTCGGTGCAGGCCGCGATCGAGACGGCACTGGCGCGGCTGGAACCGGGTGATCACAGAATTGGTGCGGCGGGCCGGACCGACACCGGCGTGCATGCCACCGGGCAGATCGCCCATTGCGACCTGACCCGCGACTGGGACCCGTTCCGGCTGTCAGAGGCGCTGAACTACCACCTCAAGCCCCTGCCCGTCGCCGTTCTGGACTGCGCACCGGTTGCCGATGACTGGCACGCGCGGTTCAGTGCTGTCGAACGCCGCTACCTGTTCAAGCTCGCGGCACGGCGCGCGCCCCTGACCACGGCAGCAGGCACGATGTGGCGCGTCAACCACCCACTCGACGCGGCCGCGATGCAGGCCGGGGCAAACCATCTGCTGGGACGGCACGATTTCACCACCTTTCGCGCGGCCCAGTGTCAGGCGGACAGCCCCGTACGCACATTGGACGAGTTGCGGATCGAGACGCGAGACACCCATGCAGGTCAGCTCTTGCACATTCATGTGCGGGCCCGGTCGTTCCTGCACAATCAGGTGCGCAGCTTTGTCGGGACGCTCGAACGGGTGGGTGCCGGACAATGGCATCCCGACGACGTGAAAACCGCCCTCGCGGCACGCGACCGCAGCGCCTGCGGCCCCGTATGTCCGCCATACGGGCTATATCTGGCGGGTGTGGGCTATCCCGACGATCCGTTCGCCTGACCGGGCACGCAGCACCCCGGATGGTCACGGCCAATTGCGCGATGATTCGCGAAACGGGAACAGCTGTTATTTGCGTTTGTTCCGGGATGCTTTAGATGTTCATCTGAACTGGGGATGCGGGCGATTGTAATGAATAAACTGGTTTTAGGGGCCACCGGACTGTTGGCGCTGGCAGGTGGGGCCGTTCAGGCCCAGACAATCACGCTGAATGCGCCGGGTGCGGATGACGATCTGACCAGCCTGCTGCGGGATGCATCACTGTCGGTCTCCATCAATGCCGACGAAGAGGCTGACAAGGCCCCGCAGGATTACGTCGCTGCCGCGCGTGCCGACTATCGCCGGTTGCTGACCGCGCTCTATGCCGCGGGCTATTACAGCCCCGTGATTTCCATTCAGGTCAACGGGTCCGAGGCGGCAGGCATCCCGCCACTGGACAGCCCGCAGGTCATCGACACGGTGACGCTGAACGTCCAGCCCGGCCCGCTGTTTACCTTTGGCCGTGCCGACATCACCCCCGTCGCCCCCGGCACCGAACTGCCCGAAGGCTATGCCGTCGGCGCGGATGCCAAGGCCGACGTGATCCGGCAGGCCGCCAGTGTCGCACGCACCCGGTGGCAGGAATTGGGCTATGCCAAGGTGCAGGTCGCGGACCAACAGATCACGGCACAGCACAGTGACAACCTGCTGGCCGCCAATGTCACGCTGGATACCGGTCCGCAGCTGACCTTTGGCCCGCTGAACGTCACCGGCAACACCGATGTGCGCACTGCCGCGATCCAGCGGATCGCCGGACTGCCCACCGGACAGGTCTATTCCCCCGACGCGCTGACGGCCGCGGCCAACCGTTTGCGCCGCACGGGTGCATTCGACTCCGTCGCCCTGACCGAAGCCGACGATATTGCCGCCGGCGACACGCTGCCCATCACCGCCACCATCGCAGAGAGCCTGCCACGGCGGATCGGTTTCGGTCTGGAACTGTCATCGGTCGAAGGCGTGCGGGTCTCGACCTTCTGGATTCACCGCAATGCCTTTGGCGGGGCAGAGAATTTCCGCATCGATGGCGAGGTGGCCGGGATCGGCGGGACGACGGGCGGGACGGACTACACGCTATCGACCGCGCTCAAGGTGCCCGCGATCTATGGCCCGCAGACGGATTTCACATTTACCACCGCGATCAGCCGCGAGGACGAGCCCGAATTCCTGATCGACAAATTCTCGACCGAGGCGCTGGTGACGCGCCTGATAACCGAGGATCTGGAAATCGAAGGGGGTCTTGGTCTCTTGCTGGCGCAGGAGGAAACGAATTTCGGCGACCGGGACTACCTGCTTTTGACCGCGCCGCTGGCTGCGACCTATGACAAGCGCAACAGCGAAACCAACGCCACATCCGGCTATTACATCAAGGCTTCGGCCACGCCGTTCCTCGCCCTTGATGGCGGCGAGAGTGGCGCACGCGGGTTTCTGGACACGCGCGGATACGTCAGTTTCGGGACCGACGACCGTTTCACAATCGCCGCACGGGCGCAGCTGGGCACCGTCATCGGGCCGGACATCGATCAGGCCCCACAGGATTTCCTGTTCTACTCAGGCGGCACCAGCACCGTGCGCGGTCAGGGCTATCAATCGCTGGGCGTGCCCCAGATTGTCAACGGTGAAACCGTCACGGTCGGCGGCAAATCCTTTGCCGGGGCGCAGATCGAGGCCCGCATCGGCATCACCGAGGCGATCAGCGCCGTGGGATTTTACGACTACGGGTATGTCGGTGCGGAATCGGCACCGTTTCAGGACGGTTCGGACCAGTCCGGCGTCGGGATCGGCATCCGCTATGACACCGGCATCGGCCCGATCCGTCTGGATATCGGCACACCGGCCAGCGGTGACGATCAATTCAAATCTGTCGAAGTCTACATCGGGATCGGGCAAGCGTTTTGAAAAAGTATCTTGTATTTGCGACCCTCGCAGCCCTGCCCTTTGCCGCCACGGCCCAGGACGAAGAGGGTGAGGGTTACCTCACCCGTCTCATTCAGGACAACCTGTCAGGCGATGATCGCATCGTCGACATTCAGGGGTTCGAGGGCGCGCTGTCGTCCGAGGCGACGGTCGAACGCATCACGGTTGCGGACAGTGACGGGATCTGGCTGACACTGGAAAACGTCACCCTCGACTGGAACCGCAGCGCGCTGCTGCGCGGGCGCATCGATGTCCAGGAACTGAGTGCGGCATTGATCCGGGTGGACCGCGCCCCGATCACCCCCCCATCCGAAAACATCCCCGACGCAGAGGCGCAGCCATTCTCTCTGCCAGAGCTGCCAGTCTCGATACAAATGGATTCGCTCGACATTGCGCGGATCGAACTGGGCGAACCCCTGATCGGCGAGGCGCTGGCCTTGTCGCTGACGGGGTCCGCGTCACTGGCAGGTGGCGAAGGGTCCGCCAATGTCACCGCCAACCGGCTGGACGGACAGACCGGCGTTTTCGACATTGCGGGGTCGTATGACAACGAAACCCGCAATGTCGGCCTGAACCTGCGCGTGGAAGAAGGCGAGGACGGCCTGATCGCCACCCGCGCGGGCATCCCCGGTGCACCGTCCTTGTTGCTGACCCTTCAGGGCGATGCACCACTCAGCGCATTCGCGGCTGACCTGACGCTGGCCACATCCGGCCAGCCCCGGATCACCGGCAATTTCGCGCTGGACCAGGCCGATAGCCAGACAGGATTCGCGCTGAACATCGGCGGCGATCTGACGCCATTGCTTGCCCCCGATTATCAGGGGTTCTTTGGCACCGACGTGGCACTGGTCGCGACTGGTGCGCAGGCTGACGACGGGTCGTTCTTTCTGTCCGACCTCGACCTGCGCGCACAAAAGCTGAACCTGCAGGGCGAGGTGCGTGTCGATGCCGACGGCTGGGCCGAATTCATCGACCTGACCGGCACCGTGGCCGACACCACCGGCGACAGCGTTCTGCTGCCCATCGGCGGGCCAAAAACCTATGTCGACAACGTGGACCTGAGCATCCAGTTCGACGAAAGCCTGGGCGAGGATTGGACCGCCAGCTTTGACATCAACGGGTTTGACCGGCCCGGTCTGGGCATCGACGCGATCACACTGGATGGCGGCGGCACGATCCGCGCCGAAAATGCGGCTGACGCCGGTTTGTTCACGGCCGACCTGCAATACCGCGCCGACGGCGTGGAACTGGACGACGCGGGCGCGGCGCAGGCCTTTGGTGATGCGCTGACGGGGCAGATCGTGGTCCTGCGCGATCCCACCGCCCCCATCGAGATCCCGACGCTGACGCTGAACGGGCCAGGGATCGAACTGGATGCAGAGGCGACGATCGACACCAGTGGCGACACGCCTGTGATCAACACGCAGCTGAATTTCGACGCCGATGCGATCCAGCGGTTTTCGACCCTCGCAGGGCGCGATCTGGGGGGGGCGGCGCGCGCCACCATCACCGCCATGCTGCAACCGCTGGACGGCATGTTCGACATCGACGTCGATGCGGCCACCGATGATCTGGCCGTCGATATCGCTGAACTTGACCCCATTCTGGCGGGCGAAGGCACCGTGCGCCTGTCTGCCGTGCGCGATACCGAAGGCACGCGCCTGCCCAACCTGCGGATCGAAACACCCGAGGCCCTGATCACGGGCCGCGCCAATCTGACCAGTGCCGTCAGCACCGGCAATTTTGACGTCAGCCTGCGCAACCTCGGACTGGTTGTGGCCGGACTGGACGGACCCGCGACTGTCACCGGCACCGCCGATCGGGCAGCCGATGGCAATGTGACCTTTGACGTACAGGGACAGGTGCCCGAAACCACTTTTGCAGCGACCGGCACCGTCGCGCCATTCGAGGACACGCAGCGCGTCAACGCCGTGGTGAACCTGCAAGCCGACGATCTGTCGGTGTTCCGTCAGATCAGCAATCAGAACCTGTCGGGTGCCGTCGATCTGGCGGTCGATGCCAGCTTGCTTGCGGATCTGACGAACTACAGCGCGGATATCACCGGCAGCATGCAGGACGTGCAAACCGGGTTCGATCAGGTTGACCCGCTGCTGGTGGGCGCAGGCCGTCTGCGCGGCACGGTCGGATATACCGGTGACGCGACCTACCGGGTCGAGGACCTGGACCTGCAAACACCGCAACTGTCGCTGACGGGTGACGCGCTGGGTGGCCTGACCGGCCCCGCCGAGGCCGATATCGCCCTGCGCCTGACCGACGTGGGTCTGGTTGTTGACGGTCTGGCAGGCCCGCTAACCGCCACCGTCAGCGGCAATCGCGACGCAAGCGAGGTGGCCAACCTCATCCTGCGGGCGCAGGGCCCCGGCGTCGATCTGGACGCTGACGTGCAGATTGCAGCTCCGCAGGACGACTACCGGATGACTGGCCGCATCGCAGCAGAGGTGCCGGACCTCGCGCCCTATGCTGCCCTTGCCGGGCAGGCTGCGATTTCAGGCGGGATCGATCTGGTGGTGGACGGCACGCTGTTGCCCGACCTCAGCGCCTTGGACGTGACGCTGAACGGAACCACGCAGGACATCACCGCCGGTATTGCGCAGGTTGACCAGCTGATGGCGGGTGCAGGTCGCATCAGCGGCGGAGTGGCGCGGACAGGACCGGACAGTTTTGCGTTGAATAATCTGGATGTGGCGACGCCGCAGTTCACCCTGTCGGGCAGCGGCAGCGGTGGCCTGACAGGCCCGTTGAGCGCCGATATCACCGCGATCCTGCGTGATGCTGGCACGCTGGCGCAGGGGCTGAATGGTGCGCTGACGCTGGATCTGACCGCAGACCGCGACAGCACAGGAACAGCACAGATCGACCTGACCGCCCGTGGCAGCGGCACCGACGTGACCGTCGATGCGACCGTTGCACCCCAAGAGGACGATTACCGCATCACGGCAACTCTCGATGCCGCCATCGCACAGCTATCGCAATTTGCGGCGCTGGCAGGCCAGCCGATTTCCGGCGGACTGTCGGTCAATGCGGCCGCCACATTGATGCCGGACCTCAGTACTTTGGACGTGCAGGCCCGGGCGCAGACCCGCCAGCTGGCCATCGGCAACAGTCAGGTCGACCAGTTGCTGGCCGGCACCGGCAATCTGACAGTCGACGCCAGCAAGGACGGTGCGGATATCACCGTGCGGTCCTTTGACGTGCAGTTCCCGCAGATCACCGCATCCGGCGCTCTTGAGGCAGGTCCGGGTGGCAGTGCCGCCGGGCAAATTCAGGCGCGGTTGGCGAACGTGGGACTATTTACCGATGCCCTCAGCGGTCCTGTGACGGCGCAGGGTCAGGTCGGGCGCACGGCGGGTGGTGATTTCACCCTCGATATCGACGCCACGGGACCGGGCGGCATTCAGGCCAGCGCCGATGGTACCGTGGCGGCCGGCGGCAACCTGAACCTGGACGCCAACGGACAGGTGCCGCTGGGGCTGGCCAATGCATTCATCACGCCGCGCAGTCTGGACGGGATCGCCACGTTCAACCTGTCGGTGAACGGCCCCCCTGCCCTGACCTCTGTCAGCGGGCAGATCGCCACGTCTGGCGCACGTCTGTCGCTGCCGTCTCTGTCGGAATCGCTGGAAGACATCACGGGTCGCATCGCACTGGACGGTCAGTCCGCCCAGATCGACATGACCACCCAGGTCGGCACGGGCGGCACCCTGACCCTGACCGGTCCCGTGGCCCTGACGGGCGGCTACAATGCCGACCTGGGGCTTGCGTTGCGGGCTGTCCGCCTGCGTGATCCCAACCTCTATGAGGCGATCCTGAACGGGCGCGTCACCGTGCAGGGCCCGCTGGCGGGCGGTGCCGTGATCGGCGGTGACGTCCAGCTGAGCGAGGCCAACATCCAGGTCCCGTCATCGGGCGTGGGCGGGCTGGGCGAATTGCCGCAAGTGCGCCACCTGAACCCCGATGCAGGTGTGCGGCAGACGTTGAACCGCGCGGATGTGGCGATTGACGGCGGCGACCGTGCTGCGGCTGAGACGGGTGGCGGCGGGCCAGTCTATCCGCTGGCGCTGACCATCACTGCGCCCAACCAGATCTTTGTGCGCGGGCGCGGGCTGGACGCCGAACTTGGCGGTCAGCTGGCGCTGGGTGGCACAACGGCCAACATCATTCCGGTCGGTCAGTTCGACCTGATCCGGGGGCGCATCAGCATCCTGCAACAGCGGTTCGACCTGACAGAAGGCTCTGCCACGCTTCAGGGCGATTTCCTGCCCTATCTGCGGCTGGTGGCGGCCACGGAAACCGACAACGGCACGGTCGTGCGCATCGTGGTCGAAGGCCCGGCCAACGACCCCGAAGTCAGCTTTGAGTCCGTGCCCGACCTGCCGCAGGACGAGGTGCTGTCGCAGCTGATCTTTGGCCGGGATCTGTCGGAAATTTCGCCACTGCAGGCGGTGCAACTGGCTGCCGCCGTGGGCGAGCTTGCCGGTCGCGGGGGCGGCGGTCTGATCGACGGATTCCGGGCAAATCTGGGATTGGACGATTTCGACGTGACCACCGATGCCGAAGGCAATGCCGCCCTGCGGGCCGGCAAATACCTGTCCGACAACCTCTATACCGACGTGACCATCGGCAGCGATGGATCAACGGAAATCAACCTCAACCTCGATATCACGAGCGAGATCACGGCCAAGGGCACGGCCGGTGCGGATGGCGAAACCAGCATCGGTATCTTTTTCGAACGGGATTACTGACAGCTAGCGTGGTCGGGGGGCTGTCTGCCCCCCGGTGCGCTACACGCACCTCCCCCCGAGGATATTTCGAAAACAGCGAATGCCTTGCGTCAGGCGCTAACGGCCAGCACGTTTTCCGCCTGATGATAGGGACAGGCGACCCGGTGACCGGGCCCGACCTCCAGCATCGGTGGCAGGGCCTGCGCGCAGGTCGCCTGCGCCTTGGGGCAGCGCGTGCGGAACACGCAGCCCGACGGCGGCGAGATGGGCGATGGCAATTCGCCGTGCAGCGTGGTGCGCGGACGCTTGCGTTCCAGCACAGGGTCCGGAATCGGGACAGAACTGATGAGCGCCTGCGTATAGGGATGTTCGGGCCGTGTCGTGATGGTCTGCGCGTCGGCCGTTTCCATCTGACGCCCCAGATACATCACCACGATCCGGTCACTGATGTGTTTCACCACCGACAGGTCATGCGCGATGAAGATCATCGACAATCCCATGTCCCGCTGCAATTCACGCAGCAGGTTCACCACCTGCGCCTGCACCGACACATCGAGGGCGGATACGGGTTCGTCGCAGATCAGCAGCTTTGGTTTCAGGATCAGCGCGCGGGCAATCCCGATACGCTGGCACTGGCCGCCGGAAAATTCATGCGGGTAGCGGTTCACGAGGTTGGGCAGCAGGCCCACCCGTTTCATCATGTCCTGTACACGCGATTTGCGATCCGCGCGCGACAGGCCGGGTTCGTGCGTGACCAGTGGTTCGGCGATGATGTCGCCCACCGTCATGCGCGGGTTCAGGGCCGCCAGCGGGTCCTGAAAGATCATCTGCACATCGCGGCGGTGGACCCTCCGCTGGCGCGGTGTCATCGCGGCGAGGTCGGCCCCCTCGAAGTTGATCTGGCCATCCGAAGACGGCACGGTGCCCACGATGGCGCGCGCGAGCGTGGATTTGCCGGACCCGGATTCCCCCACGACGCCAAGGCATTCGCCCGGTGCGAGGTCAAAGGTCATCTGGCTGACAGCCTGCAATTTCAGCGGTGCCGTCCAGGGCCAGGCCCCGCGCGGGCGCACATCGAATGTGACGGACAGGTCGCGCAGCGACAGGATCGGTTCAGTCATGCGGACACCTCTGATTTCGGGACATGACAGGCGCGGCGGCGGTTGCCGTCGAATGTCGCCAGTTCCGGCGGGATGTGGGCGCATGTGTTCTGAACGTAGGCACAACGCGCGGTGAACGGGCAGCCCTGCGGCAGGCGCGACATGTCGGGCGGTTCGCCCGCAATGGTCAACAGTTCGTCGTCGTCGCGGTCCAGGCGCGGCACGGCACGCAAGAGTCCCTTGGTATAGGGATGCGAGGGGTCAGCGAACACGGGATCGGTCGGTCCGTCCTCCATGATCTGGCCGCCATAGAGCACCAGCGTGCGGTCGCAGAAACCCGCCACAACGCCAAGGTCGTGTGTGATCAGTATGATCGCCGTCCCGAAATCGTCCCGGATATCGGCCAGCAATTGCATGATCTGCGCCTGCACGGTCACATCCAGCGCGGTCGTGGGTTCATCCGCAATCAGCAGGCGCGGACGACACAGCAGCGACATCGCGATCATGATCCGCTGGCGCATCCCGCCGGAAAATTCGTGCGGAAAGGACCGGATGCGGTTGCGCGCGTCCGGGATTTTCACCGCGTCCAGCATGCGGATACTCTCGGCAATGGCGTCTTTCTTGCTCATGCCCTTGTGCAGGGTCAGCACCTCGGCCATCTGCTCTGAAATCCGGATATAGGGATTGAGCGAGGTCATCGGGTCCTGAAAGATCATGCCGATCTGGTTGGACCGCACCTTGTTCATCTTGGCGGGTGTGAGGCTTAGCAGGTCGGTGCCGTCGAAACGCACCTGTCCGGTGGCACGGCCATTGCGCGCCAGCAGCCCCATCAGCGCAAAGGCGGTCTGACTCTTGCCGGACCCGCTTTCGCCCACGATGGCCAGCGTTTCGCGCTGGTCCAGCTGGAAACTGACGCCGTTGACGGCATTCACGTCGCCGTCGGCGGTGGAAAACGTGACCCGCAGGTTATCGATATCGAGCAGCATCAGCGGTCCTTTGGGTCGAGTGCGTCGCGCAGGCCATCGCCTACAAAGAAAAAGGCGAAGATCGTCAGGACAAAGAACGCCAGCGGAAAATAGAGCTGCCACATCACGCCGTAAGCCATGTTGGACGACCCCTCGGAGATCAGCGCCCCAAGCGAAGTATTGGGTTCCTGCACGCCGAGGCCCAGAAAGCTGATAAAGCTTTCAAAGATGATCATCTGCGGCACCAGCAGCGTCGCATAGACGATCACGATGCCCAGCAGGTTGGGCACGATATGGCGCAGGATGATGGTAAAGGGTGCGACGCCGGTGGCATGGGCGACCTCGACGAATTCCTTGTTCTTGATCGTCAGGGTCTGACCGCGCGCGATCCGCGCCATATCCAGCCATGAAATCAATCCGATCCCGAGGAACAGCATGAAAATCGACCGGCCAAAGATCACCAGCATCAGGATCAGGACGAACATGAACGGAATCGACATCAACACATCGACGATCCGCATCATGATGTTGTCGGTGCGGCCACCTGCATAACCTGCAATCGCCCCGTAGAGCGTGCCGACAATGACCGCGACCAGCGCGCCCACGATGCCGACCATCAGGGAAATCTGCGTCCCCTGCACCACCCGCGCAAACAGGTCGCGCCCGTTGGCATCGGTGCCAAAGAAGTGCCCGGTTTCGATCGACGGCACACCTTTTTGCATGTTGGCACCGATCAGGGTGAAATCGATCATGTCGCGTTCGTGCTGGGCGACAAACTGGCCAAAGATGGCAAAGACAGCGATCCCGAACAGGATGAACGTGCCGACCATCGCAGCCTTGTTGCGCAGGAACCGCGCGCGGGCATCCGCCCAGAGCGACCGGCCCTGCACCTCGGCGAGGTGGGTGGCGTTCAGCAGGCGTTCGGCGTCAGATGAATAGGTCATGTGGCACCCCTAGTAACGGATTTTCGGGTCGATCCACGCATAGAGGATATCGACAACGAGGTTGAACAGGATGGTCAGCGCGCCCACCAGAATGGTGATGCCCATGATGACCGAATAATCTCGGTTAAAGGCGGAATTGACGAAAAACTGCCCGATCCCACCCGTGGAAAAGAAGATGTCGATCACCACCGATCCGGTGATCATGCCGACAAAGGCCGGCCCCAGGTAGCTGATCACGGGCAGCATCGTGGGTTTCAGCGCATGTTTGAATATCACGCGGCGCGTGGGCAGCCCCTTGGCCCTGGCCGTGCGGATGAAATTGGAATTCAGAACCTCCAGCATGGACGACCGCGTGATCCGCGCGATGGACGCCATGTAGGATGTCGACAGCGCGATGACGGGCATCACCAGATATTGCCACTGACCGCCATTCCAGCCGCCACCGGGCAACCAGCCCAGCCACAGGGTGAACGTCAGCAAAAGGATCGGCGCCATGACAAAGTTCGGCAGCACCTGCGCGCCGATGCTGATGCCCACAGCCAGGTAGTCCAGCCAGCTGTTTTGCTTGATCGCGGCAGCGGCCCCGAGGGTCACACCGACGACCACGGCTACGACGAAGGACCAGAAACCATAGGTCAGGGTCACCGGGAATCCCTGGGCGATCACGTCATTGACGGTGCGGTCCTCGTATTGGAACGACGGGCCGAAATCGAAATGCACCACGACGTTCCAGACATAATCCAGAATCTGTTTCCAGAACGGCTGATCCAGCCCGTATTTCGCCTCGATATTGGCCAGCACCTGTGGCGGCAGGGGGCGGTCGGAATTGAACGGGCCGCCGGGGGCTGCGTACATCAGGATGAACGACAGGATCACAAGGATCAAAAGCGTCGGCACCGCAATCGCAAGCCGTTTGAGGATAAAGCTGAACATGAATCGGACTTCCCGCAGTGGTCACGAAAAACAAAGACGCCGCGCCCCCGGCGACAGGGGCGCGGCGCAGTGGTCATGCAGGGTTATTCTGCTGCGACCTTGTACAGATCCTTGGCATACCAGTTCTGCTGAAAGTTGTTGACGGGCCAGTTTTCGATCTGGTCGTTCAACATCTTTACAGCTGCGTAATGGTAGATCGGGATGATCGGCATATCCGTCGCGATGATTTCCTCGACCGCTGCGTAATCGGCGTTCGGGTTGTCCGATGTCTTGGCATTGGCCAGCAGCGCGTCGACCTCTTCGTTGACGTATTTGCTGTCGTTGTAGCCGGAACCGGACTGCATCAGGTCAAGGAAGGTCGATGCCTCGTTGTAGTCGGCGCACCAGCCGCCACGGGCCACGTCGAAATCACCCGAACCGCGTGCATCGAGGAACGTCTGCCATTCCTGGTTGGCCAGCGTGGTTTCGACACCCAGCGTCTGTTTCCACATCTGGCTGATCGCCACGGCCACGGCGCGGTGCGATTCATTGGTGTTGTAGACCAAGTCAACGGTCAGCGGGTTATCCGCACCGTAGCCTGCGGATGCCAGCAGCTCTTGTGCCTGTGCGTTCCGCTCTTCTTGGGTCATGCCGGCCATGGCGATTTCGGGTGCCTCGAACCCGGCGGTCGCCCAATGGGTAAAGTTGTAGGCCGGTTTCTGACCACCCGCGAGGACGGCATCCACGATGATGTCACGGTCAACGGCCAGCGACAGCGCCTGACGCACGGCGGGGTCCTGGAACTCTTCCGGGCCATTATCGCGCAGGTTGAACATGTAGTAATAGCTGCACGACAGCGGCACGCTCATCGCCTGATCGGGGTATTCCTGCGACAGGCGCGGATACTGACCGGCCGGCACATCTGTGCGATCCAGCTCGCCTGCCAGATAACGGGTCAGACCGACGTTTTCATCAGCAACCACCAGGCGGGTGACGGTTTCCAGCGTCGTGTTTGCGTTGTCCCAGTATTCGGTGTTGCGCGACATCACGGCGCGTTCCTGCGGCACGAATTCGGTCAGCACATAGGCACCGTTGGACACCATATTGCCGGGCTGGACCCAGTCATCGCCGAATTCTTCGACGTTGGATTGCAGCACGGGGAATGTCGTGCTGTGGGTCAGCATCTGCGGGAAATAGGGCAGCGGCTGGGACAGCGTGACCTGCAACGTGGTGTCGTCAACGGCGGTCACGCCCAGGGCATCGGGTTCCATCTCGCCTGCGATGACGGCAGATGCGTTCTCGATGCTCATCAGCTCGATGTACCAGCTGTAGGGGCTGGCCAGTGCCGGGGATGCGGCGCGTTTCCATGCATATTCGAAATCGCCGGCGGTGACGGTTTCACCGTTCGACCATTTGGCATTGTCGCGCAGGGTGAACGTATAGGTCAGGTTGTCGTCGCTGACGGTGTAATCGGTCGCAACACCGGGGATCAGGTTACCGTCGGCGTCCTGGTTGTACAGACCCTCGAACAATTGGCGCACCATGTCGCTGCCGTCCGTATCCTCGACCTTGCCGGGATCAATCGACGGGCTTTCGTCGCCGACGCGGTAGACAAAGGTCTGTTCCGCAGCAAGCGTTGCATCGGCGGGAATGTGGCTCTCCGCCAAGGTTGCGGTGCCGGTCAGCACAAGAACGGCAGCGGTAGATGCCATCAGATGGCGTCGGGTCAATGTCATGGAAATCTCCCTGTCAGCGGGCTGTTGTTCGCCCTGTAGTTGCGCGCAAGGTTCGTTTTCCTGCGCGTAGATGCTGTATCTTTTGCGCATTTTTTCGGGGTTGCAAGAGTGCTGTTGTCCCATGAGCGTGAACAGGACATAACGTGACGGCAGGCGCAATGAATGGAAACGATGGGTGCGCAACAGCGCAATTTGCAGTCTGTTTTTCACCGCCAAATCAAACTTTTGAACACTGCGAATAGGTCAATCTGATGGACAAAATCGACCTCGACACCCGCAAGGGTCTGCCGGATGCCTTGCGCGTCCTGCTCGAGACATATCCGCGTGACGGTTGGACCCGTGATCCCGGCTTTGACGGGTTGATCCGATTCTGGCTGGATCGGCACATGATGTTCCGTCGCCTGATGGCCGAAATGGAAACAGGCACCGAGCTGTTGCTGGACCGCAAGACGGCACCCGACGCCTTTGCACGCCAGTTGTCACGCTATGGCGGGATGTTCGTGAACGGCCTGCATGAACACCACACCATCGAGGATGCGCATTACTTTCCGCGGTTGCGGGCCAAGGACCAGCGCATCGACCGTGGGTTCGACATTCTGGACGCCGATCATCACGCATTGGACGGGCATCTGAACGCCTTTGCCGATGCAGCGAATGCCACGCTGCGCCTGCTGGACGACCGCGACCGCCTGCAAACGCAGGCCGGGGCATTCCGCGACCGGCTGTCGGACATGGCCCGTCTGCTGAACCGCCACCTGATCGACGAAGAAGAACTGATCGTGCCCGTCATCCTGAAATTCGGAAGCGCCGATCTGGGCGGCTGACCGCCCTGCCGTCAGGCGGCCTGGGCCATCGCAACCTCTTCGGTCCGGGATTGCAGCATCAGGTCCGCCAGCAGATTGTCCCAGCCCGCGACAAACCGGTCTTCCAGTCCGGCAGTCAGGCGACGGTCCGCCGCGATATGCCTTTGGGTCAGACTGCGATCCAGGGCCTTTGGCGATGTCTCTTCATAGAGCATGGCCCCCAGTGCTGCATGGTCGCGCAACCCGTCGATGGCTGCGGCGATCACGGGGCGACCGGCGGCCAGCGCCTCGATCGCCACCAGGCCGTAGGCCTCCCACCGGGACGGCATGACGACTGCGTCAACCGCCGCATAGGCCGCTGCCGGGGTTGCGGCGAACCCCATGAACCGAATGCGCGGATCACCAGCGGCCAGCGCGCGCAGCGCCTCCTCTTCTCCGCCCTCACCGTAGATGCGCAGGGCGATGTCGGGGTCAGGGCAGCTGCGAAATGCCTTAATCAGATGATCAAACCCCTTTTGCGGTTCCAGCCGGCCGATCGCACCAAAGACACGCACCGGACCCACGCGGTCGGGCACGGCGCGGAAATCGCGCAGATCGACGCAGGACTGGATCGTCACCAGCTTGTCCGCATCACACAGCTGGCGCGATGCGAACCAGTCCGCCTGCGCGTGGCTGACCGCAACAACCCGGTCGAACAGCGAAAAGGCCACCCGCATCAACGTCATGAACCGGGCACGGCTGACCACGTTGCGGTTCACGAAACCCTTGGTGTAGCTGTGTTCGACGTGGATCAGCGGGGTGTCAGCATGCGCCGCGCGCAGGCCGATCAGACCGGGCAGACCGCGCCAGTTCAGCGTCAGATGCGACACGATCACATCGGCATCCAGCACAGCGGACGGAACCTTGCCGCGTTCGATCTGCTGGGTGACGTGGCGCGCGCCCGCCTGCAGGCGACCATCATTTACCAGAAAATCGACGACGCGCATCACACCGCCGGCGGTGGTGTCATCAACAAGGTGCAACACAACGGGTTGATTGGTCATGAACGTGACTCCTTTGCTGTCATCAGGGCCGAAATGGCCGCAGGTCCGGCGCTGCACAGCACCGCTGCCGCTGCCAGTGTGGTCAATGTCTTGCGGGGTTCCTCGAACAGCGGACGCCAAGACTGGCGCAGCGATTGCAGCACCAATGCGCGCGCCCGGCCCGCATCCAGATCGCTGATGGCGCGCCGCGCGAGATAGCGCAGCTGATAGGCCCGTGCGACAGGGGCCACCTGCGCAAACAGCGCGGGGTCCAGTGGTGTCAGTTTCGCCACCATGTTTTCCCATGACGCCAATTGCCGGTCTGTTGCCGCCGACAGCCCGCCTGCGCTGATGCGGTAGCGGGTCAACAGACCCGGCACGCCGGCAAAGACCCAGTCCGTTGTCAGTGCAATGCGCATCCAGCATTCGATATCTTCGGACTGGCGAAAGGTTTCGTCGAAATACCAGTCGCGGCTTTTCTCATAGGCCGGCCTGTAGGCGATGGCGTCGAAAACGGCACGCCGGATCACCGCGGCAGACCCGTTGCCGATCGGATTGCGTTTCAGGATATGGGCTGCGTCGATCCCGGACAGACGTGGTGCCTGGGTCTGCCCCAACAATGCACCGGCATCGTCGATCAGGGCAGACCCGGCATAGCTGACACCGACCTCTGGAGAGGCATCCAGATGTGCCATATGAGCGCCCAGCTTCCAGCGTTCCCATATGTCGTCGGCGTCACAGAACCCGATCAACGGCGCGCGTGCGGCGTGAATGCCGGTATTGCGCGCGCCCGCCAGACCGCGATTGCGTTGCTGGATCAGTCGGACCCGGGGGTCCGATTGATACGACGCGGCAATCGCGGCGGTCGCATCGCTGGAACCATCGTCAACGACGATGATCTCGAAATCGCAAAACGTCTGTGCGAGGAGGGCAGCAAGCGTTTCACGCAGCGTGGCAGCGACGTTGAAGGCGGGCACAACAATGGTTGCTCGGGGATGGGATGAGACAGGTTTCATTTCGAAAACAGAGCCTTTGCACAGGGACGCGGCAGGACGACGGCGATCAGGGCACCGATCAGGGTCAGCAGCCCCCGGCGCGGCACGTTGAAAAAACCGACAGGACTTTGGATCAGGCCGCGCAGGGCATAGCGCAGCGGCTGTAGCCGCCCTTGTCCCAGACGCAGTGACCGGCGCGACAGATAGCGCAGATAGGTCGCATCGGCGGCCCGGCTGGGCACATGGCCGTAGCGGGCGGCGGTGGCGACAGCGATGGCACGGCCACGGGTCATTGCCACCAGATCGGCAGACAGGCCACCGGCACTCGCGCGATACCAGACCTGCAACATGTCCAGACCGATCACGCGCGCCCCGTCGCCGACGAGGCGGATCAGCCATTCCAGATCCTCGTTATGCACGATCTCGGGGTTGAAACCGCCCGTCGCGGCAAAGGCCGCGCGCCGGATCGCGAGGTTCGACATGGTGCAGACGGGATTTTCCGCCAGCAGCATCGGCACGGTCAGATCGCCTGCGGGCAAGGTCGAGGTCGCAATGGCGTCACGCGGTCGCGCGGTAAAGAACGCGACCTGACCGTAGACGGCATCGACCGAGAGATCCTCAAAGGCTGTGGCCAGTTCGGCCAGCTTGGTCGGTGACCAGATGTCGTCCGCATCGCAAAACGCGATGACGTCGCCTTTTGCCAGGTCCATTGCCCCATGATTGCGTGCATGGCTCGGCCCCTTGCCGGGATTGCCGACCAGCGTGATCCGGTGGTCATAGGCCGCCATTGCCGAGGCCAGCACCCGCGACCCATCGGTGGACCCATCGTCGATCACGATGACGTCCCACGCGGGGTAGGACTGGGCCTTGATCGCGTTCAACGTCTCGATCAGCGTGTGCTGCGCGTTGTAGCAAGGGATGATTATCGAAAAGGTCAGCATGGATCACACCTTCAGGGGATGGGGGAAAAAGGCCGCGCGGATCGCAGGCAGCGAGGCCGCACAGAACAGCGTGGTCGTGGTGACGGCATAGCCCGTGGCGACGGCGGCCAGCCCGTGCGGCGCGAGGATCACCGTGTTGGCGATCACACCCAGGGTCAGGGCAACGGTCACCAGCAATTCGACCTGTGGGCGGTTGTTGGCGCGCAGCCAGCCTGCCGCAGCGGTCCATAGCGTCGTCGGGATCGCCACCAGACAGAGGATCGCCACGATATCTGCAATGTCGTCCCAGCCGTCACCGAACATGACAGGGACGTAATACGGTGCCGCCAGCGCCTGCAGGATGACGACGGGTGCAATCAGACAGACACCGATCAACATGCTGCCGCGCAGCGCCGCCGAGCGGTCGGCCGTTTGCGTCAGATGCGGAAAGAGCACGGTCGAAAAGGCGGTGGTGAACGAATTGGACAGGCTCAGACCGGCATTGAAGGCCATGAAATACAGCCCCAGCGCCTGCGGCCCCATCAGCGCGCCGACAATCAGCTTGTCCGATTGCAGGCGCAGCGCCTTGACCAGTTCCACACCCAGCACGGCCCAGCCAAAGCTGACGAAGGGGCGCAAAGGGGCGTAGCCTGCTTGCGGGTCGCGGTGCCAGGGGTGCAGGCGCCGCACGGCCATCAGCCAGATGGGCGCGGACAGCAGGCGCGGCAGAACCACAGCCAGCGCCGACGGCCAGACCAGCACCAGCAGCACCGACATCAGGTTCGCCCCGACGATCTGTGCGCCCGCGATGCTGGCCGTCCGCTTGAGCTGGCCTGCCCGCATCGCGAGCGCCACCTGCACCAGACCGGCGGGCATGAACAGGTATTCCGCCCCCAGCAGCAGGATCAGGATCGCCAGGATCTCGCTGCCGCCGCCCAGATAGAACCCCAGCGCGATCAGCGCCTGAAGCCCGAACAGCCCGCTGCACCAGACCCAGAAAATACGATGCGCCGTCGCACAAGTTGCCTGAAGGTCCTCGTCGCGCGCTGCGATGATCCGCTGCCCGACACCGTTTTCGGTCAGGGATTTCAGAATATCGCCCGCGGCGATGGCGCTGGCGGCAATTCCGATCTGGGTCAGGTCCAGGCTGCGGGCCACGGCCATCACGACAAACAACCGCGACACCTTGGACGCGACCTCTGATGCGCCATAGGCCATCAGGTTGCCGACAAAGGCCGTGGGTTTGCGTGTCAATTGCATTGTGCGGGGTCCGATCAATTCGTGTTGACCCCTGTTTAGGCGCAGGCAACCGCGCTTGTCCCAGCCGCGTCCGGGCAGGCCCAGCGGGCAAACGTGCAACGTTCTATCCAGACGGATAGGCGGGCCGCCTTATGCGCGATGGACCCTGCAAGGCGAACGGGGTTAACGTTGCTGCAACCACCAGCATCCGAGGTTTCCGTGCGCCTGTCCAAAACCACACGATACGCCGCCTCTGTTTTCGTGCTGGCCACCGCCTGCACGTCATATGACCGGCCCGACAACCTGGAACCGGTCGCCAGCGGCGACGCCTATCAGGCGCAATATCGTGAACCGACCGTGACCCGCGCCAATGCGCAGTTCCTGCGATCGGCAGAACTAAACGCGCAGAAATGCCTGCCCTACGGGGGGGCTGCCGGATCGGATGGCCGCATCGGCAAGGGCAGCGCCATCGCCGCGGGCGCATTGCAGGGCGAACGCCTGACACGCAATGACCTGCTGGACGTGCGGATCGCGGACGACGAAACCCTGACCGGCGACTACGTGATTTCGCGCGATGGCACGCTCAAGCTGCCATTTCTCGACCCCGTCCGCGCCCAGGGCCGCAGCAGCGATCAGATCGAGGCCGATATCGCCCGCGAACTGGTGGCCGAAGGGTTTTACGATACCGCCCCGCGCGTTTCGGTCCGGGCGGCTGATTTCGCGTCCGTCACCGTCGGCGTGTCGGGTGCCGTGTTTGAACCGCGCGCGGTCGAAATCGGCGGCGTGCCCGGCAATGGCCTCGACACCCGCAGACAAGACGCGATGGGGGCCTCGACCGAGGCGCGCAACCTGTCTGCCGCCTTGCGTGCGGCGGGTGGTGTCCGGCCCGATGCCGATATTTCCGCCGTCGAGGTCAGACGCGACGGCACCGTCTATAAACTGGACATGCGCGGCGTGTTTGAAGGGCAGAACGCCGTCGACGTCATGCTGTTGACCGGGGACGAAGTGCGGGTGCCCAGCCGCCAGTGTTTCCAGGAGGACCTGATGCGGCCCAGCCCGATCAGCCCACCGGGCGTCAGCCTCTATCTGTCGAACCTCACGCAGCCCGCCACCGACAACGCGTCCTCTGCCATCGGTCAGACCGTGCGCGAGGTGCCGTGGGGGACGCGTTACCTTCAGGCCGTGATCGATGCCAACTGCGTCGGTGGACCACGCAGCACCAGTGCGGACCGGTCGTCGGTCCTGTTCACACGTAATCCCGTGACGGATGTATCGACCGTGATCGAACGCGATATCGAGGATCTGGTGCGCCGCGCCGACCGCGATGATTACGACCCCTATCTGCTGCCGGGCGACGCCTTGGCCTGCTACGACAGCACGATCACCAACGTGACCGAGATCGGCCGGGTCTTTGGCGTTCTGGGGGCTGTGTCACTGCTGCGCTAGGCCAGTGCAGCGATGGTGTCGCGGTGCAGATCGGGCAAGGTCGCGATCAATCCGGGCAAAGCGGCGGTATCGCCTGACTTGGCCGCCGTCTCGATCTGCTTGAGGGTTTCGCGCAGGGCAATCGCCCCGAAAACGGCCGCACTGCCCGCGCCCTTGTGGGCAGCGGCGGCCACTGCGGCGGGGTCGTCCGCCCCGTCCGTCAATTCGGCAATCAGCGCGCCCATGTCGGCGTCGAACCGGCTACGCATCATGTCATAGGTGTCAGCCCCCAGCACGTCGCGCGTTTCGCGGTTGTGCTGGCTGTCGATCACATCAGTGGAACGGGGCGCGGTTTTCTCCGCGCGATCCTCTTTGGCCAGCGCCGCGTGCAGCGCGGCCTGCGTCAATGGCTTCGTCAGAACTCCGTCCATCCCGTCCTCCAGAAAGGCCACCCGTTCATCCTGCAAGACGTTCGCGGTCAGCGCCAGAATCCGTGTGTTTGCGGATGCCCCCTGGCCAGTCCGGATCAACCGGGTGGCGGTGCGCCCGTCCATGACGGGCATGCTGATATCCATCAGGATCAGGTCATAGGCATGCGAATGCGCCTTGATCATCCCTTGCTGGCCATCATGTGCTTCGGTCACGCGGTGGCCTGCGGCCTGCAACATGTCGCGCACGACGATGCGGTTGATCTCGTTGTCCTCGACGACAAGGATATCCAGCGGTGCGATCTTGGTGGGGGATCGCTTGGTTTCGACCGCACCTGGGTGATGCGTCACACGTTTGATCGGGATGTCGATCCAGAAGGTGCATCCCTGCCCCGGCTCACTGTCCACGCCAATCTGCCCGTCCAGAGCCGTCACGAACCGTTTGGCAATCGCAAGGCCCAGCCCCGTGCCGCCCACATCGCGGTCATAGGCCGTATTGCCGGTGACAAAGTCATCGAACACCCTGTCCTTGAGGTCGGCTGCCAGGCCGGGGCCGGTGTCCTCGATCTCGACGCGCAACCGGTCGCCCGGCCCGTCCGTGCGGACGCTGACCGTCAGCGACACCTTGCCCTGCCGGGTGAATTTCACCGCATTCCCCACGAGGTTCATCAGGACATGCTGCAACCGGTCGGGATCGGATTCGACCCAGACCTGCGGTAGTCCGTCCCAGCCCCAGTCCAGCGCGGTCCCGTTCTGCGCGGCCATGCTGCTTTGACTGTCGATGATATCCTGCACCAGATCGCCCAGGTTCATCGCGACACGCTGGATATTCAGCTTGCCCGCGTCATAGCGCGTGATGTCCAGCACGTCGGACACATGGGTCAACAACAGGCGCCCCGAGGTTTCCATATGGCGCAGGTATCGCGCCTGATCCGGTGTCAGCGTGGTGTTTTGCAACAGATCCATGTTGCCCAGAATACCGTTCAGCGGCGTCCGGATTTCATGGCTCATGGTCGCCAGGAATTCGGTTTTCAGCTTTTCCCCGGCCAACGCCCGGTCACGGGCGGCGACCAGTTCGGCCTCGGCTGCAACCCGCGCCGAAATATCCCGCAAGAAGGCGATGTAGATCTCGCCGCTATCCGTGGTGGCTGACTGAATGGCCAGCTCGATGGGAAACACATCGCCATTGGCGCGCTGTGCCTCCAGCTTGACCCGGCCCTTGCCGACAACGTGTTTTTCGCCCGTCGTCCGCATGCGTTCCATCCCGGCGTCATGGGCATCGCGCAGATGTGGCGGCACCATGATCTGCCCGATGTCACGGCCGATCACATCATGACGGCTATGACCGAATATCACCTCGGCGGCCGGGCTGAATTCGATGATCCGGCCACGCGCATCACTGACGATCACGCCGTCCAGCGACGTGCCGATCACGGTGTTCAGGCGCACGGCGGTCTGTTTTTGCTGTGCCTCGCGGCGACTGACGATGGTAATCAGGCGGTACAGGTAAAAGATCGCAAGCCCCAGTGTCCCGATCAGCAATGACAAGGCAAAGGCCAGCTGTGACATGGTCCGCGCCACCGCTTCGCGCTGGACATCAGATTCGCGCGCAAAGATATCAAGCCCCGCCGTCGCCAGCCCCCGCACCGACGGGCGGATGCTATCGGCCAGTGCGATTAGTTCCGGCACCTGCAGACGCAGGTCGGCATCATCGGCGTCAATGATGGGCACGCTGGCGGTCAGAAACAGTTGAATATCGCGCAGAGTGTCGGAAAACCCGACATCCGCGCGGGTTGTTTCAAACACACTTGCCTGCGAAATCGTGTCCATCCGGCTGTAGAACACGTCAAAACTGCGCCGCAGGGCAGACAGGTTGACCGGCTCACCATTCAGGTGCCTCCGGTATTCGAGGAATTCGACCTCGGTCTGGGCCAGCGACCATTGCACGTTGTCGGAATTGGCCGAGCCCAGCAGCCTGATTTCGCGCGACACATTGAACGCGAGAAACAGGATGGCACCCAACGCCAAAAGGCCGGCCAGCACCGCAAAGGTGCGACCGGCTGCGGCGCGTTGGTCTGCCGCATCAGGCAAAGCGAGCCTCCCTTGGTCGGGCATGATGGGGGCCATGCCAGATCAGTTCACGACCTCGAGACGGTCAAGCTGCCAGATACTGCGTGAATAGATGACCTCGGTGCGGTAGGCCGGATCGCTGTCATAGGGGTAAACCACCCACAGCGGCCCCTTGTCCCGGACGCGCATTTCCGCATCATCCATCAGATAGGCGACCATGCCGCCGCCTTCGACCGCATCGCTGACGGGAATTTCGACCGCATAATCATTAATCGCCGTGGCAATGATCGTGCCCTCGGTCACGCCCAGGGTCTCCATCAGGGTGGCGAGTGATACGCCCTGGAAACTCTGCACGCCTTCGGTCCAGATCGTGCTGGTTTCAAAAGTGGCAGCCTCCAGCGCCATCAGCGCATCGCGGTCCAGCTGAAGCTGATCGTCCACGTTCGTCATCTTAATATTGCCCGTGATCGTCAGCAGGACATCGCCCTGCGGTGCAGGAATATCCTCTGCCAGCAGCGGCGTGGCACTCAGAAACAGGACCGCCGATGCGCCGGCGAATGTACGCAGTAATTTGATCATGGTCACTCATCCTCGTTCTTTGCGGCAAATCTATGCCCAAGGGCGTCCCGTCGGATAGTCGGGCATCGGGATAATCCCCTATCCGAAAGGATAGGTTTCAGGCGGCCAGCTGCTGCGCACCGGCCCGCTGATTGACAAAATCCGCAAACGGCCCGCCCAGATCGGACCGCGCCATTGCATAGGCGGCCGTTGCCTGCACATAGCCCTGCACCGATCCGCAATCGAACCGTTCACCGGCGAATCGGTAGCCCGTCACCCCGATCGCGTCGACATCGGCATTGATCGCGTCGGTCAGCTGCAATTCACCACCCGCCCCCGGCGTCAGCGCCGCCAGACGGTCGAAGATCGCGGATTCCAGAATATAGCGTCCGACGACGGCCTGTGTGGATGGTGCCGCCTCGGGTGCCGGTTTTTCCACCATGCCCCTGGCATGGGCGATACGGCCCTGTTGCTGTGCCACATCCAGCACGCCATATGACGCGGTATCCGCGCGGGGCACCTCCAGCGTGGCAACCATATGCCCACCGACGCGGGCATGGGCCTGCACCATCTGTTTCAGCGCACCGGGCGCGCCCATGATGACGTCATCGGGCAAGAGCACGGCAAAGGATTCATTTCCGATCAGATGCCGGGCCTGTCGCACCGCGTGCCCCAACCCCAAAGGCTGCGCCTGCCGCAGGATCGTCAATGCACCCTCTGGCATGTGGCTGCGCGCCAGCGCATCCAGCGCAGCCGTCTTGCCTTTTTCGCGCAGGCGATGTTCCAGCAGGGCTGCGGTGTCGAAATAATCCTCCAGCGCGCCCTTGCCGGCGGCCGATACAAAGATGAATTCCTCGATCCCGGCCTCGCGGGCCTCGTCGACGGCGTATTGGATCAGGGGACGATCCACGAGGGTCAGCATTTCCTTGGGAATGGATTTGGTGGCGGGCAGGAAACGTGTGCCCATGCCTGCGACGGGAAAGACGGCTTTGCGGATATGTGTCATGTCGGTTCTCCTTGCTTCAATGGTCAATGGGCACCGCGGCCCGACAGGACGGCGCGGAAGGTCATGGCGATCAGGATCAGGTCCAGGATCAGGGTGCGCGATGCGGCATAGGCCAGATCCATGTCGATCATCCGGTCGAACCCGATGTCGGCACGGCCGGACACCTGCCACAGCCCGGTGATTCCGGGTTTCACCGCCAGCCGCCCGTAGGCGCGTGCCGGATAGGCTGCCACCTCGGATGGCAGGGCGGGACGCGGACCCACGATCGACATCTCGCCGCGCAGGACGTTCAGGATCTGCGGCAGCTCGTCGATGGAAAACCGCCGAATGAACCGGCCGACGCGTGTGACGCGCGGATCGTTGCGGGACTTGAAACACACACCCTCGCGGTCAGAGGTCGCAAGCAGCGCCGCCCGGCGGGCCTCGGCGTCCTGCCCCATCGACCGGAACTTGAGCATCTGGAACGGGACACCGTCCCGACCAACCCGCGTCTGGCGGAAAAAGACCGGACCTGGGCTGTCCATCTTGATGGCGATGGCCGTCAGCGCACACAAAGGTGCCAATGCGACAAGCGCGGATGCAGACACCGTGATGTCCAGCGTGCGGCGCAACACGGCTGCGCGTGGTGCGTGACGCACGGCCCGGATGGCGCTGCGGGTCAGAAATGTTGCATTGCCCAGCAGATAGCGTTTCGCCAGACGCCGCGGTTCCTGCGCCAGTCGCCAGATCCATTCGGACCGGGCACGACGCAGCCAGACCGGCGCGCGCGACACGTTGCCCGCGTAGAAATCCAGTGCGGCCCCCACACCGAGTGTCAGCGCGGCATTCAGCAGATGTGCATTGCGGTGCAACCAGATTTCCTGTGCAGGCACACCCAGCGCGACCAGCACGATGTCGGCACCGCTGGCATTGATATCGGCGATGACCGCCGCATCGTCCTGCGCACCGGCGAACCCGTCACGGGTTCCCGTGATCCGCAGATGTGGAATGGCACGGATCAGGTTGCGTGCGGCCAGATCGGCGGTTCCGGGGGTACCGCCGAACAGGAACACGCCGCGCCCTTCGCGGGCGGCCTGGGCCAGCAACGCCGGGATCAGGTCGGTGCCGTTCAGGTTTGCGGTCAACCGTTGCCCTGTCATCCGGGCGGCCAGCGACACGCCTATGCCGTCGGGCAACAGCATGTCGGCGCAGCGCAGCGCGGCGGCATACTGGCGGTCGTTTTCCATCACGTTGGCGCAATGGGCGTTCACAAAGAACGCACGGCGGCGTCCGGGGGCCAGCAATTGTGCCACGGCTTGGGGTGTCGTCATGTTGGCCAGCGTCAGGTCCAGCGTCGGCAAATAGGTCGTCGGACGCAGCATGACGGGCAAGGCGGCGCGAAAATCGTCAGCAGTATGTTTCATCGGGGTCGTCCTGTTTGCAAATGATCTGGGTCCTAGATCATTGAAAACAGGCCATTCTCGCAACGGAGCGAGCGGACAGGCGGACGCCCCATGCGATGCGGGAACATCCACAGCGGATCATGCCCAACCCCCGATTG
This sequence comes from Loktanella sp. 3ANDIMAR09, assembly GCF_001420005.1. GTDB lineage: Bacteria > Pseudomonadota > Alphaproteobacteria > Rhodobacterales > Rhodobacteraceae > Loktanella. The sequence goes on from NZ_LJAK01000009.1 coordinate 87,201, forward strand.
CATGGTAAACATATCCTAATTGGTTAACGTCCTAACCAAATTTTATGGGTTGTGGCGCCTTTGATTGGTCACAGTGATTGATTAGGCTGCATTCTGGAAACGAGGACACGCTATGAGAGTATTGATCGCCGACGATCACGACCTGCTGCGGGATACGCTTGTCATGTTCTTGCAGGCACAGGGCGGGATCGACACGGAATCCGTCGCGGATTACGACGCTGCCTGTGCGCGTATTGCGGCGGATGCGCCCTATGACCTGATACTGCTGGACTACAACATGCCCGGCATGAATGGCCTGGACGGTCTGAAAAAGGCGATCGCCATGGGGGATGGTCAGCGTGTCGCTCTGATGTCCGGCGAGGCGACACGCCAGATCGCAGAGGATGCGCTCGAGGCGGGGGCTGCCGGTTTCGTGCCGAAATCCCTGCCCGCCAAATCGCTGGTCAACGCTGTAAAGTTCATGGCCATGGGTGAACAATACGCCCCCATCGATTTCATGACAGCAGTCGAGGAAACCCAGTGCAACCCGCTGGCAGAGAAGTTGACGGCGCGGGAATTGCAGGTTCTCAAGGGGTTGACCGAAGGCAAGTCCAACAAGGAAATCGCCCGTGACCTCGACATTACCGAACCGACCGTCAAGCTGCATGTGAAAACGCTGTACCGCAAGGTCGGTGCCGCAAACCGCACGCAGGCTGCGATGATCGCCCGCGAGGCGGGTCTGTTCTGATATCCTATCCCGACGGATAGTGCGACGGACGAATGGACCGGGCGATTAACCATCCGCCCACGCGACGGTTAATTGGCAAATAGGTAAACAGCGGCAAAGGAGATTGCCGATGTTGATTGCCCCCACCCTGCCCCCTGCTGCCACACCGCGCCGGTCGCGTATCCGCCGTGCCCTGCTGGGTGGCGGGTTGGCCGATCTGGGCCGCCTGCCCCGCTATGCGGCATTCGCGATCCTGGGGGCCACGCTGATCTGGGCACCGATCACGGGCTATCTGCGCACGGCACCGCTGACCTACAAATCCAGCACGTCGCTGATCCTGCCCGGTTCGGGGGCATCGGCGTCGCTGAACCTGAACGGCATCGGTCAGGCCAGCTCTTATGCAAGTTCGGCATTCGCCAGCAACGCGGTCAGCCCGACCGAAACCTACAAACGCCTGCTGAACGCCGACCGCATCCTCGCGGCGGCCGCCCGGTCACTGGACATCAGCATGCGGGATCTGGGCCGCCCGCGCGTGTCACTGGTCGACCAGACCAGCCTGATCCATTTCGAAATGACAGGCGGCAGCCCCGTCGAGGCCAAGGCGCGGGGCGAGGCGATCCTGGATGCGTTTTTCACCGAATTGGACGCCCTGCGCGCCGACGAAGTCGCAACCCGCGAGGACAGCGGATTGCAGGCCATCGCTGATTATCGCGATTCGGTCGCCCAGACCCGGGCCGCCATCAGCACCCTCCAGGACAGCAGCGGATTGCTGTCGGTCGAACAATACGACGTGCTGATGGACCGGCACCTTGCCCTTGAAACCGGACTGCGCGCCCAGACGGCAACCCTCGCCGAAAAAGAGGCCGCGACAGCCAGCCTTTCGTCACAACTGGGCGTCAGCGCCGAGGCAGCGGCCCGCACGCTCAAGCTCTTTGCCGACGGTGCCTATCTGTCCTTGCTGGACGAGGCCGCGCGTTTTGCAGCCCAGCTGGCAGAGGCGCAATCGCAATTCGGTCCGCGCCATCCGCAGGTCGTCACGGCGCGGCAGGGCCACGATACCGCACGCCGCACGGCACAGGACCTCGCGCGTCAGGTCACTGGTCTGGATGATGCAACACTGGCCGGCCTCGACCTGGCACCTCAGGGCGTGCGGGCGGACCTGCTGGCCCAACTGGTCCAGATGGAGGCAGACAGCCGCGGCGCGCGCCAACAGCTCGAGGCGCTGCGCGCGCAATACGCCGCCGGTCAGCGCGATCTGGCCGCCAAGGCAGCGGCCGCCGCACAACTTCAGGACCTCGAACGTGATTTTTCGGTGGCAGAGGCTGTCTTTGCCTCGGCCATCGCGCGGGCGCAATCCAGCAAATCTGACGTCTACGCGTCCTATCCGCTGGTGCAGGTCCTGGAAAACCCGTCGCTTGCTGACAGGCCGTCATCCCCCAACCGCAAGCTGGCCTATGCCGCAGGCGGGGCCGCAACGATGATGATGCTGTTCGGCCTGATGATGGGCTGGATTCGTCTGGCACTGATCAGCCGCCTGCTGACCAAGCCTGAGCGTTCAGCATGACCGACCTCAACCCGGTCGAGCGGTTCATCTACAAGACGCTGGTCTACACCTGGCCGCTGTATTTCATCGGCGCGCTCTATGTGGTGGGACCGGTTCTGGCTTGGATGCTGGGGGGCTTGGCCGTGCTGGTACTGTTCCTGGGGGATGCCATCCGGGAAGATATGCGCGCGGCAGGGCCGATCCCGCCGGTGGTCTGGATGTGGATCATCGGCATGGCGGTCATGCTGATCGCACTCTGGGTCGGTCACCTGAACTGGAACATGGGCCTGAAGCAGACGATCAAATCCAGCATCGGATGGGCCAAGGGCTGGGCCCTGATGGCGCTGTTTCCGCTGGCGGGTGCTGTGCTGCCGATCCGGCGCAGCGTGCTGATCCGGGGGCAATGCGTCATCGGGCTGGGCACATTGATCCTGGCCCCGATCCTGCTGGCCGCACCACATATCGGATTGCCGGAAAAGATTTTCACCTCACCGCTCAAGGCCGTGGGGGGACCGGGGCCGGAATATTTCTCGGTCTATTTCTTTACCTGGGACCCCTCCAGTTGGACGCCGCGCTGGCAGTTCTATGCCCCCTGGTCGCCCTTTGCCGCGATGCTGGGCCTGATGATGGTCCTGTTCGCGATGGAAGAGGACAACACACGCTGGCGGCGCATCGGGATCGCCGCGGGCATGCTGATGATCCTCGCGTCGAAGTCGCGCATGGGGTTGGTGGGGCTGGTGGCCTGCACGATCGGGCCCCGCATGATGCCGTTGCTGTTGCGGGGCTGGGCCTGGCAGGTGGTCGCCGGTCTGACCGCCTCGATGGCGATGCTGGGTGCGACGATGGCGGCGGCGGCGCTTGATGCCGTGGCCACGTTCAAGGGCGCGCGCGCCGACAGCACGCGGGTCCGCGAAACCCTGCAGCGGATCGCATGGGAACGCTGGAAAAACGACGCGGTCTGGTTCGGCCACGGGCGTGTGGCCCCCGGATCGCACGCGGTGGAATACATGCCCATCGGCAGCCACCACACCTGGTATGGGCTGTTGTTCGTCAAGGGCGTGGTCGGACTGCTGGCGCTGCTGGTGCCCTTTGTCTGGCAGTTGGCCATCGCGATGAAGGACGCCACACTGGGGCCGCGCGGACGGCTGCCGATGGGGTTCATGATGACGCTGACCCTGCTGTCCTTCGGGGAAAACGTCGAAATCGAGGCCTATCTGCTGTGGCCAGGCCTGATGCTGCTGGGCATCCACGCCCGCGAGGTGCGCAGCGCCCCCGCCCTGTGATGAACGGGCCGTTGTCACCGACGCGCCCCTGCCCCAAGGTATCCGCAGATGCACCACAGGATACCGTCATGACCGATCTCAACCAGCCGCTGGGCGGCAATACCATGCCCCGTTTCGGCGGCCCCGCGACCATGATGCGGCTGCCAGCGCAGCACACTGCCGCCGGGCTGGATGCCTGTTTCATTGGCGTGCCGCTGGATATCGGCACCTCAAACCGCCCCGGCACGCGCCTCGGTCCGCGCCAGATCCGCGACGAAAGCAGGATGCTGCGCCCCTACAACATGGCGACCGGGGCTGCGCCCTTTGACAGCTTGCAGGTGGCGGATCTTGGCGACGTGGCCATCAACACATTCGATCTGAAAAAATCGGTCGGGATCATTGCCGATCACTACCGCGCGGTGCTGGCCCATGACGTGATCCCGCTGACACTGGGTGGGGATCATACGATCACCTGGCCCATCCTGCGGGCGATTGCCGAAAAACACGGCCCCGTTGCCCTGATCCATGTCGATGCCTACGCCGACACCAACGCAGATATGTTTGGCGAAAAGGTGGCCCACGGCTGTCCGTTCCGCCGCGCCCACGAGGAAGGTCTGCTGATCGACGACAAGGTGTTCCAGATCGGGTTGCGCGGCACCGGCTACGCCCCCGCCGATTTCGACTGGGGGCGCGCGCGTGGCTGGTCCGTCATCCCGGCCGAGGCGTGCTGGCACAGATCATTGACCCCGCTGATGGCGCAAATCCGCGACCGGATCGGTGATGCGCCCGTCTATCTGACCTTTGACATCGACAGTCTGGACCCCGCACTTGCCCCCGGCACGGGCACGGCGGAAATCGGCGGTCTGACAATCCAGCAAGGCATGGAAATCGTGCGCGGCTGCGCCGGCCTCAATCTGGTCGGCTGCGATCTGGTCGAGGTCTCGCCGCCCTATGACATGGCCGGCAACACCGCCGTGGCGGGCGCGGGCCTGCTGTTTGAAATGCTGTGCGCCCTGCCCGGTGTCGCAAGGACCGGACAGGGTGCCACATCCGATATCGCGTTCTAGCTCTGGGCGCGTTCGGCCCAGCCTGCGAATATCTTTTCCAGGAAAACGACCGCGTAATACAGCACGATCCCCAACACCGCGAGCGCGATCAGAACGGCAAACATCAACGGGTAATTTCCGTTCGTCTCACCCGATTTGAACAGCGCGCCCAGACCCCGCCCGTGCGGGCTGACGATTTCCACAAGGTTGGTGCCGATGAACGCCAGCGTCGCCGCCACCTTGAGCGCGCCAAAGAATTCCGGCAGTGTTTTCGGCAGTGCGATCTTGCGGAAAATCGTGAATTTCGACGCACCCAGCGCGCGCAGGATGTCCCGATATTCCGGTTCCAGCGTCGACAGACCGATCCCCACCGACACCGCGATCGGAAAGAACGAGATCATGAAGGCCATCAGCACCGTGTTGAAATCATGTTGCCCGATGAACAGAAGCGCGATGACGGGCACCAGCGTCGCCTTTGGCACCGCGTTGAACCCGACCAGCAGCGGATACAGCGCGTCCCGCGCAATGCGCGAAAAGCCGATGATCATGCCCAGCAATGTGCCGAACACCACGGCCAAAAACAGCCCGACAACGGTCCGCCACAGCGTCTGCCAGCCCATGATCAGGAACAATTCCTTGTACTGCCAGAACGCGGGCGGCAGGTCGGACGGCGACGCCATCTTGTAGTTCGGCCAACCGTTGACCCAGACCAGAAATTCCCAAAACCCAAGGAAAATCAGGATCGACGCGACCGGAACAGCGATCTTGTACAGCATCAGTGCGCCCCCCCGTCACGGCCCTGTGCGATCTTGATCTGATCGCGCAGGATATGCAGCATGTCCGCCACCTTGGGCGTATAGAGAACGTCCAGCGTGCGGTCCTCTGGCAGATCGACGTCCATGACATATTGCGTGCGCGCAGGCCGGCCGGACAGCACAATCACCTGATCGCCCAGAAACACGCTTTCGCGCAGATCGTGGGTAATCAGCACGGTCGTGAACGGTTCGGCGCGGCGCAGATCGCGCATGGTCTGCCACAGATCCTCACGCGTGAAAGCATCCAGCGCGCCAAAGGGTTCGTCCATGATCAGCACTTCGGGCTTGTGGACCAGCGACCGGCAAAGCGACGCACGCTGCCGCATCCCGCCCGACAGTTCAGATGGGCGTTTGTTTTCGAACCCGGTCAGCCCGACCATGTCCAGCAGTTCCATCGCCCGCGCCTCGCGGTCGGCACGCGACATGCGTGGGGCCACGATTTCCAGCGGCAGGATCACGTTGTCCATGATCGTGCGCCATTCCAGCAGCACCGGGTTCTGAAACGCCATACCGACCGTCTTGCGCGGGCCCTTGACCCGTTCGCCATGCAGGTAGACCTCACCCTCGTCGGGTTTCATCAGACCGGCCACCAACCGCGTCAACGTGGATTTGCCGCAACCGGACGGCCCGACCACAGCGGCAAAGGTGCCCGTCGGCACCGACACATCCAGACCGTCCAAAACGGGCAATGGCCCGCTGGCGGTGGCATAGGCGTGTTTCACGCCCTTGATCTCGATCAGGTTTTCGATGGTGTCCCCCCCTCGTTCTGAAATCGGGCCGCCCGATGGGCGGCCCGTCGTCATTCAGTTCAGCATACGCGCGTCAGCGGGCGGCAGATAGCTTGGATCAAAATAGAGAGCTGCGTCAGGCTCATTCACGAACTCATAGACACTCTTGGTCTGTTCGATCGCGCTGGCCATCCGCGCATCGTCGATCCCGCCCATGCCGTTCTCGGCCACGTAGTCGGTCAGCACGTTGGCATCGATCGACATTTGCAGACGCTCGGTTTCCAAGGCTGCATCGGCGGCCGGGTTGCGTTCGATCAGTGCTGCAATCGCCGCATCAGGCGTTGCGATGGCGTCCTTCCAGCCCATCGCCACGGCGGTCAGGAAGCCCGTCACAGCATCCGGGTTGGCGGCGGCAAAGTCGGTGTTCACGATGATCGCATTGCCATAGAGATCGACACCATAATCCGCCATCAGCAGCGTCGAGATATCGTCAGCCGCGACCCCCAGACGTTTGAGGTTCAGCACGGACGAGAACGAAAACCCCGTGATCGCAGCCACTTCGCCTTCGGCCAACATCGGCTCGCGGGTCGGGAAACCGACGGGTTCGACCGTGATGCTGCCCATATCCAGACCGGTTTCCGCGGCAAAGATCGGGAACTGCGCCCATGCACCATCGGGCGGCGGGGCGCCCAGAACCTTGCCCGCAAGGTCGGCCGGGGCCTCGACGCCCAGCGACTTGCGCCCGACCACGGCAAAGGGGGGCTTGTCATAGACCATCATCACGGCCGTCACGGGCGCGCCGGGGTTCTGGTCAAGGAATCGCATCAGCGAGTTGATGTCAGCGAATCCGATGGGAAAGGCCCCGGTCGCGACCTTGGGGATCGCATCCAGCGAACCCGCACCTTCGCTGATCGTGACTTCCAAACCCTGATCGGTGAAATATCCCGCATCAAGTGCATGAAAATAGGGCGCTGCCGGGCCTTCGAATTTCCAGTCCAGCGAAAACGGCATTTCGGTCTGCGCAATGGCCGGGGCCGCAATCAGGGCCACGGCAGCAGCCAGCATCGAGGTATGAAGCGTCATGTTTTGTCCCATTCTGATGATATCCCGCTGACGCTAGCGACGTGAACGACATCGCGCGAGTCCAATCTTGGCATCGGTCATGCCGGACATGGGGCGCCTCTGGCCTGCCTGAAAACTAATCACATGCTGGCGGGCGCTGCCAAAGGATTCACGGTTTTGCAAACCCCTCCTGCGGCAGTGCCGCTTGAATTGCGCGCAGCACTCGGCAATCTTGCCCCGAATGACAGGATTGAAACCGCATGCCGCACCCGGATCGACAGCCAGCGCCCCACAGCAGGGGGCAATCATGATCGGCGGGATTGATCTGGGCGGCACCAAGATCGAGGCGCGCCTGTTCGATGACACGGCAGAGCGGACCCACGATATGCGCCGCGTGCCGACACCGCTGGATGATTTTGATGCACTCTTTGCCGGATTGACGGCGCAGATCGACTGGTTGCGGGATCAGGCAGGCGACCCCGCTCTGGCCGTTGGCGTCTGCGTGCCCGGCGTGATCGACCCGCAGACCGGCGCGGTCTGGGCGGCAAACGTGCCGCTGGCGGGGCAGGATCTGGGGGCCGCGCTGACGGCGCATTATGGGCGCAGTTTTCCCGTTGTCGTCGACAGCATGGCCTTTGCATATTCGGAAACCCACGGTGGGGCCGGTCAGGACGGACGCTGCGTGCTGGGGCTGGTGCTGGGCACGGGTGTCGGGGCCGGGCTGTGCCTGGACGGCGCATTTCCACCGCGCGCGGCCGGATTGGCTGTTGAAATCGGCCATGTCGGCGTGCCTGCCCGCGCTTTGGCGCGCCACGGATTGCCCCTCTGGGGCTGTGGGTGCGGGCGCGCGGGATGCTGGGAAACCTGCATTTCCGGGACGGGTCTGGCGCGGTTGGCGTCCCATGTCACCGGCCAGGCCGGACCCGCGGAACAGGTGACGGACCCTGCAACCCTCGACATCTGGGCGGACCTGACCGGCGAGGCGCTGGCCACGTTGCAAAACCTGATCGACCCTGACGTCATCGTCATCGGCGGCGGTCTGAGCCGGCGCGCCGACCTGATCGCACGTTTGCCAGCGGCACTGGAGATGCATCGACTGGGCCAGACCCGCGCGCCCGCAATCCGCGTGGCGCGGCATGGCGACAGTTCAGGCGCGCGCGGTGCGGCCCTGCTTGCTGCGACCCGATGCTGATCGCGCCTGACCTGTTGTGGCAGTCCGGTCGCGGCACGACCGGGATGGGCGTCACGCTGGCAGGCGGTCGGGTGATGCGTATCGCCCCCTTGGCCGGGGCAACGCCCGACCTGCGCGTCGCAGTGCTGATGCCGGGTTGCACTGATTTGCAGGTGAACGGCGGCGGTGGCGTGTTGTTCAACAATGATCCCACGGTTGACGGACTGGAACGGATCGTCACCGCTCATCAGACCCGCGGCACGGCAGAGGTCATGGCCACGGTCATCACGGACCACCCCGATGTGACCGAGGCCGCGGCCCAGGCCGTGATCGCCGCCCGCACCATGCCCGGCCTGCTGGGCCTGCATATCGAAGGACCGCATATCGCGCTGGCGCGGCGCGGCACCCATGACCCTGACGCCATCCGCCCGCTGGACGCATGCACGGTTGACCTGATCGCGCGGCTGCGCGCCCATGATGTTCCGGTCATGCTGACCCTCGCGCCCGAATGCAGCGACGCCGGGCTGATGGCCCAGGTTGCGGCCACCGGTGCCATCCTGTCGGCGGGCCATTCGGATGCGACAGCGCCCCAGACGGCCGCGGCACTGGATGCGGGGATCACCTGTTTCACCCATCTTTTCAACGCGATGCCGCCGATGACGTCGCGCGCGCCGGGCATGGTTGGTCGCGCACTGCTGTCGCAGGCCTATTGCGGCCTGATCGCGGATGGCATCCACGTGGACTGGGACATGATCCGGATCGCCCTGGCCGCGCGGCCGGTTGCGGATCGGATGTTCCTCGTCTCGGACGCGATGGCGACGGTCGGCGGCCCGGATGAATTCGACCTCTATGGCCGGACCATCCGTGTGGCCGACGGGGCGCTGATCAATGCAGAGGGTGCGCTGGCCGGCGCGCATCTGGACATGGCAACGGCCTGTGCCAACATTCATCAACACGCCGGGGTATCCGTCGCACAGGCCATTCGCATGGCGACCGACATTCCGCGCAGTGTTCTGGGCCTGCGCCCCCGGTCGATCACGCAGGACACCCCGGTGCGTGACCTGCTGGCACTGGGCGCGGACATGGGGCGCATCATCCTGCCCGATCAATAGATATAGCGGATTTGTTCAGTCCAGTAGCGTTCCATCCGCCGCAGAGAGCCGTTGATGTCGTCGATCCGCGACTGATCCATCACGCCGGACGACATCAGTTCACCCGCGTGTCGGGCAAACAGATCCGACAGCGCCCGGTGCACCACTCGCCCTTTTTCGGTCAGCCGCACCCGCACTGACCGACGGTCAATGTCGGACCGCTGGTGGTGCATGTAGCCCCCATCCACCAGTTTCTTGAGGTTATAGCTGACGTTCGATCCCTGATAGTAACCGCGTGTTTTCAATTCACCGGCGGTCACTTCCTTGTCCCCGACGTTGAACAACAACAGCGCCTGGACCGGGTTGATATCCTGCATGCCCAGCCGTTCGAATTCATCCTTGATCACGTCCAGCAGCAACCGGTGCAGCCGTTCGACCATGACCAGCGTATCCAGATAGCTTTGCTGGAAAACCCGGACCAGCGGTGGCGTATCGCGCGGGTCCGCGGCCTGGGGCATTTTGGCATGCAGTGTCATCGCGGAATCCCTTGGGCAGCTGACCCTCAGGATGATCCGAATTATGAAATTTTCCGTTAATCGCCGCGCGGTCGCGTCAATCCCTCCGCCAGAACGGAAATATCCGCCACCATTGGCGCGAATCTGGCCGGTGCTTCGGCCTGACCGGAAACCCAGCGATAGATGTCCAGATCGCTTTCTTCCATCAGGTCCTCGTAGGTGCGCAGATCCTCGGCGTCGTATTCCGCCAGCCGTGCCTTGGCAAAGGCCGACAGGATCAGGTCCATTTCCTTGATCCCGCGGCGCATCGACCGCATGGCCAGCCGCTTGCGCGTGATGTCCAGATCATGGGTCATTGCGGCACCTCCAGCGCCCGACGCAGACGTTTTTCCAACCGCGCCAGCTTATCCGCATCCCGTGCGATCGACACCCGCAAATCGCGCATCTGCGACAACAATTCACTGATTTCGGGGGGAATGCTGACCACGTCGTCGGGGGCTGCGACGCCCTCGCCTTCGCCGGTCAGCAACCAGCCCAATGAAACATTCAGCATGCCCGCCATCATCGACAGCCGGTTCGCACGCGGTTCCTTGAGGTCCTCTTCCCATGCGTTGACGGTGCCTGTCTTGACGCCCAGCTTCTTGGCCAGGTCGGAAACACTCATGCCCGCGGCATCGCGCGCTGCTGTCAGCCTGTCGCCGAATGTCGCGGCATCATCGCTATACCAGTCGTTGTCTTGCATCGCGGGGCCATCCTTGTTGCTTGCCTGATGTGGTACACACACCCTATGACATGCGCAGCACACTGATACCACCGGAGCGGCCATGAAACTGTTGTCTGCGACGCTCGACCGCGTCAAACCCTCGCCCACCATCGCCGTGACCACCCGCGCCCAAGAGCTGCGCGCACAGGGGCGCGACGTGATCGGTCTGGGGGCGGGTGAACCCGATTTCGACACGCCCGACCATATCAAGGCCGCAGGCATCGCCGCCATCCAGTCCGGCAAGACGAAATACACCGCCGTGGATGGCATTCCAGAGCTGAAACAGGCCATCTGCGCCAAATTCAAGCGCGACAACGACCTCGACTATAGGCCCGCGCAGGTGAGCGTCGGGTCCGGCGGCAAACAGGTGATCTACAACGCCTTCATGGCGACACTGAACCCCGGCGACGAGGTCATCATCCCGGCCCCCTACTGGGTCAGCTACCCCGACATGGTCAAACTGGGCGGCGGCGAACCCGTGTTCGTCGCAGGTGCGCTGGATCGCGGCTACAAGATCACGGCAGACCAGCTGGAGGCGGCGATCACGCCGCAAACCAAGTGGTTCCTGTTCAACTCTCCCAGCAATCCGACAGGCGCGGGCTATAGCTGGGAAGAGCTGAAGGCGCTGACCGACGTGCTGCTGCGTCACCCCCACGTCTGGGTGCTGACCGATGACATGTACGAACATCTGGCGTTCGACGACTACCGGTTCTGCACGCCGGCACAGGTCGAACCGCAGCTCTATGACCGGACCCTGACGATGAACGGCGTCAGCAAGGCCTATGCCATGACCGGCTGGCGGATCGGCTATGCCGCGGGGCCGCAACCCCTGATCGCCGCGATGCGCAAGGTGCAGTCGCAGTCCACGTCCAACCCCTGCACCATCAGCCAGTGGGCCGCGGTCGAGGCGCTGAACGGCACCCATGATTTCATCGCCCCCAACAACGCGATGTTCATCCGGCGCCGCAATCTGGTGGTGGACGCGCTGAACGCCTGCCCCGGCATCGTCTGCCCGATGCCCGAAGGCGCGTTCTACGTCTATCCGTCCATCGCGGGCTGCATTGGCAAAACCACCGCCGCGGGCACCTTGATCGACAGTGACGAGGCATTTGCCACCGCCCTGCTGGACGAGGCCGAGGTCGCCGTGGTGTTTGGCGCGGCCTTTGGCCTGTCGCCCCATTTCCGGGTCAGCTACGCGACATCTGATGCTGCGTTGCAGACCGCCTGTGACCGGATCAGGACATTCTGCGACGGCCTGACCTGACAGGGATCGGGTGGCTGGCCAATTCGGTCAGCGGGTGGTTAATTGATCGCAAACCAAGGATTGATCGGGGTTATGGGCGCAGACCTGCCAGACTATTATTTCCGCATCCGTGAAAACGGGGCTGTCGTGTTCAAGGTCGATACCGAGAACCGGCAGCGCCGGATCGAGATGAACCAGCTGGCTGTGGTCAATGTCCGCAACGGCGAGGTGAAACCTCACGGCGACACTATCCTGTCCGAGGCCGATATCGCGGCGATTCAGGAATGGCTGGATGCGCGTGTTGCCCTCTTGGCCCAGCGGGATATCGACGACATCCATCGCGCCATCGACTACCTGAACATCACGACCCAATGGGTGCAATCCAAGGCAACGGATGCCCAGCTTGAGAGCGTGACAGACCCTTTGCTGCTGGCAATGCATGACCTGCGCAGCACATTGGTGCGCAAAAAGGCGGATCGGATCCTCAGTCAGGCCGACGGTGGCAAGGCTGACAAACCGCGCGACTAGCCCCGCGACCGGGAGATCAGTTTGCGCAGCACGCGAAACACGTACCACACCAAGAGCACTGTCAGCAGGATGTTAGTCACCGGGTTGAGATAGACGGCCACGCGGTCATAGTTGGCTGACAACAGATATCCCGCTGCGATCAACCCCGCGTTCCAGATGGCCGATCCTATCGTGGTATAGATGAAAAAGGTCCGCAAACGCATGCCCGACAGGCCCGCGGGCACCGAAATCAACGTGCGGATGCCGGGGACCATCCGGCCGAAAAACACCGCCGCCTTGTCGTGTCGGTCGAACCATTCGATCGCGCGCCGCACGTCAGCGACCTCGAGCGTGAGCCAGACGCCGTAGCGGTCGATGAACGCCTCCAGCCGCTTGCGCCCGATGGCCTGCCCTACCCAGAACCACAGATAGGCCCCCGCCACGGCACCGATCGTGCCCATCACGAAAATCGCGATCAGCGACACCTGACCCTGCGCGGCCTGAAACCCGGCAAGCGGCATGACCAGTTCGGACGGGATCGGCGGAAAGACATTTTCCAGAAACATCACCACACCGACGCCCAGCGCGCCCAAGGTGTCGATCATGCGGGTGATGAAATCAAACATGCGGATGCCCCTGTGATGCCGGGGATATGGGCAGGATGCGACGTTGTATCAACATCCGCCAGCACAGCGCGACGGCGGCAAAGGCCAGTCCGATGGTCAGCCCCAGCCACAGACCCTGCGGTCCCCAGCCCAGCGTAAACGCCATGACATAGCTCAGCGGAATGGCGATCACCCAATAGCTGATGGTTGCGATGATCATCGGGATGAACGTGTCCTGCAATCCGCGCAGCACGCCCAGCGCAATGACCTGTGCGGCATCCACGATCTGGAACAACGCGGCCAGCGCCAGCAGGCTGGCCCCCAGCGGCAGGATCATCGGCAGGGCCGGATCATCGGGATCGACGAACAACGCGATCAAAGATTGCGGCACGGCCAGGAACATGGCGATGGTAAACAGCACGAACAGCCCCGACAGCCCGAATGCCGTCACCGCACCCCGGCGCAGACCCAACGCGTCGCCACGACCCAATGCGCGCCCCGCACGCACCGTGGCCGCCTGCCCGATGGCGATATGGATCATGAACATCAAGCTGGTCAGTTGCAGGGCGATGCCGTGACTGGCCAATGCGATCTTGCCGATCCAGCCCATCATGATCGTGCTGGCGGTGAACAGGCCGCCCTCGGCCAGGGCCGTGATCCCGATGGGCCAGCCCAGACGGAACACCCGCGCCATGATTTGCGGGTCGGGACGGAACGGATTGCGCAGCAATTCGTAGTCCGGCAGCTTGCGCAGGATGTAGATGATCAGCAGCACCACGGTGCCGCTTTGCATGGCGACGGACGCGATGGCCGCCCCCCTGATCCCCAGCTCGGGCGCGCCGAAATTGCCGAATATCAGCATGTAATTGACACCCACGTTCAGCACGGCCGCGGCAATCGTGGCCCACAGGATAAAGGCAGTCAGTTCCAGCGCCACGAGAAAGGATTTCAGCGTCATGACGATCAGCGCGGGGATCATCCCCAGAATCGCGATGCCCAGATAGGCACCGCCCGCGCTTGCGATTTCAGGGGTCTGGCCAATGGCCAGCAGGATCGGTTCCGCCCAGAAAAACGGCAGCGACACGACCACGGCGTAAAGGACCGAAAGCCACACCGCCATGCGCGTCACGCGCCGGGCGGTCTGCGCGTCGCCCGCCTCGGATGCGGCGGCGACCAGCGGGGTGACGGCCTGGGCGAACCCTGCACCCACGATGAAAATGACGAAAAACAGGCTAGAGGCCAGCGTCGCCGCCGCAAGGGCGCTGACGTCGTACCACCCCAGCATCACCGTGTCGGTGATATGAATCGCGAATTGCGCCATGTTGCTGGCGACCAGCGGGGCGCCCAGCCTGACAACGGCACGGATATGATCCGGATAGGTGAATGCAACATTGGCCATATCCGGGGTTTAGGCCCGATCCATCGCCCCGTCCACTGCCAGCGTCACCCCCGATCGGGAAACACCTGCTGCAATTCCGCATCAAAGCGCGCCCATGAAATCGACGCCTTGTTGCCGGCATATCCGTGATAGTGCGACCGCCCCGAAGAGGTGGGCAAACCGGCCCAGATCCGGGCCAGATTGTTCATGAACCGATGCCGCCCGATGTCGCCGCGGCGCACAGCCTGCAAACCGGCCTCATGCAGCAGCACATCCGCCAGACGGTCCTGCACGGACGGGGAAAACAGATGATCTTCGGTCAGACCGGCCTCGCGGACGACGCGGCGCAGCGTGCTGGGAATGAACTGATACCGCCCGATGGCGTGGTTTTGGCCCGGCGTCGCGTCGATCCAGGCGTAGATTTCGCCGATCGTCAGCCGTGTGGGACGATCAGGTGGCTGTATATCCGCACCAAAGACGACCGCATCATACCCGTCGCGGTGCGATTCCGCCCGCCCGATGACCTGCCGGATGATGTGCACATCGCGGTCGCCGACAGGCCCCGCCAGCATGATGCGGCGATCGGGTGCCGCAAGACGCGAGGTCCCCGCTGTCGCATGTCGGTCGGTGCCTGCGGGACGCGGCGGCAATGGCGCGAACATGCTGCCACCTGCCTGACCGGCAAACAGGCTGGGGCCCTGCGTCAACGCGGCAGGTCGGGGCGCGGGGTCCCGCGACACGATCAGCGGGCCCCGTTTCTGCATCAACGGAGCCGCCACGGTCGTGCGCGTATCGGCCTGCGGCCTGTCCGGCCAGAAACTGACCAGTGTCGCACTGGCCGCAAGGGTCGCTGCAAAGAGATGCTTCAAGATCATGGCCCGCCCGGAATAATTGAGGATCGGGCGGACCATGTGGCGAATGTGTTGAAATTTCGTGTCCGGGCGTCAGCCGTCCAGCACGTCACGCCAACTGTGCGCGGGCGCAAAACCGACCATGCGTTTTGCCTTGGTGTTGTCGTAGAACGTTTCGTTTTCGCCCATCGGCCGGGTCTGTTTCACCCCCGTGTAGAACCGCGACATGACGTCGTCACTGGTCAGGTTCACGCTCATGTCGTCGTTGGACACGTTGAACACCTCGTAGCCCAGACCGTCGGTGTTCAGACAGCATTCCACCATCTGCGCCAGATCGCGCGCGTCGATATACGCAAAGATATTGCGCCGCCGCAGGGCCGGATCATCCATGAACGCCGGAAAGTTCGCGGCATATTCGTGCGGCTCGATCACGTTGTTGATGCGCAGGCCATAGATATCGATGCCGCTGCGTTCCTGAAAACTGCGCGCGCAGACCTCGTTGACGACCTTGGACATCGCATAGCTGTCCTGCGGCACCGTGGGATGGTTCTCGTCGATGGGGACATAGGCGGGCTTCAACTCTCCGTCGTAGAAACAGATGCCATAGGTGGTTTCGGAACTGGCAAAGATCACCTTGGGGATGCCCAGTTTCGTCGCCGCATCCAGCACGTTGTAGGTGGACATGGTATTCGCCTCAAAGGTGACGTTGTCCGGCTGGATCATGATGCGCGGCACGGCTGCAAAATGCACCACCGCGTCATAATGCGGCACGCCGGAACCCGGTTCCAGTTCCTCGAAATCGGCAAAGGCCCGCATGGCGTTGAACACCTGACCCGCATCGGTCAGATCGACCCGCAGGCTGCGACCGTCCGCCTCGGCCGCCAGATCGACGTTCGTGACCTGATGTCCCAGCGCACGCAGATGTGCGACGGCGTATTTGCCTGCCTTGCCGCTGCCGCCGGTGAAAAAGATACGCATTTGATATTCCTCCGTGATGCCCGTCATGCGGGTCCTTGGCACGATCATTCACTGCCAGCCGGGCGCGGTCAAACAGATCGCCTGCACGCATGGCCACCTGCAGCGCCCCCGTCACATCATCCGCGCGCCTCAAGATACGATCGCCCACCGGGCCAAATTCCGCATAGTGGATTGGAATTTCATTTTTGCACTTCCACAATGCCGCATCACGTCGCATCGTGGCGGCAGGACAGACAGACAAGCCCCGATGAAAGGCCCGATGATGACACGCATGTTTCCCGCAATGGTCGCCGCCATGACCGCCCTGCCCGCCGTGGCCGAGAACCGCATTGATATCGTGCGCCCCGACGCGCCCGAACTGGCGGCCATCGGCGAGCATGTCGTCGGTGTGCGGACACTGACCTTCACCAACCCCGACCAGGTCGATATCCTGAATACGGGTGCGGAGGGCGAGGTCGCCCGCTATGATCGCCCCCTGACGGTCGAGGTCTGGTATCCCGCAGCAGACGGGACCACGCCCGGCGGCACCTATGATACTGTCCTGCGGGACGGCGTGACCCAGACCACCCTGACAGGACGCGCCGCACGCGATGCAGCCTCTGCCGCGGACGACACCTATCCGCTGGTCATCATTTCGCACGGCTATCCGGGCAACAGGTTCCTGATGGCGCATCTGGGCGAAAACATCGCGTCCAAGGGCTATGTCGTGGCGTCGATCGACCATACCGACAGCACCTATTCCGACCAGTCCGCCTTTGGATCGACGCTGTATAACCGCCCTTGGGACCAGCGTTTCGTCGTCGACCAGATGGAATCGCTGGACGATGATCTGGGCGCGCTGGTGCAGGACGGCAATGCCGCCGTGGTGGGCTATTCCATGGGGGGCTATGGTGCGCTGATCTACGCGGGTGCCGGCGTGACCCAAGAGAGCCTCGATTTCGGCTACAGCCCGCCGCAGCAATTGCTGGCACGCAACCTGTCGGGCAGCGACAGCCACGCCAGCCTGTCCGACGACCGGATCAAGGCCTATGTCGCCATCGGCCCCTGGGGCAACAATTCCGGGTTTTTCAGCCCCGACACGCTGGCCGGGATCGACAGCCCGCTGATGCTGATCGCGGGCGAAATCGACGATGTGTCGATCTATGACGCGATGCGCGGAATCTTTGACGACGCCACAGGCACCGACCGCCACCTGCTGACGTTCCAGTCCGCCAACCACAATGCAGGTGCCCCGATGCCCGCCCCCGCCGAAAGCTATGCACCCTCGCCAGCGACTGGCGAACCGACCTTTGGTCACTACGGCGATGCGGTCTGGGACAACGTGCGGATGAACAACATCACTCAGCATTTCGTCACCGCATGGCTCGAC
This sequence comes from Loktanella sp. 3ANDIMAR09, assembly GCF_001420005.1. Lineage (GTDB taxonomy): Bacteria > Pseudomonadota > Alphaproteobacteria > Rhodobacterales > Rhodobacteraceae > Loktanella. The sequence continues at coordinate 104,834 of NZ_LJAK01000009.1, forward strand.
CAGCACCTCAAGGGGATCGACCGCAGCGCCTATTTCGACCTGGTGCCCAACGCGCAGGACGGTGTCTGGGACCGTGACGATGCAGGCACGCCCACGCAGGCCGATACCTATTGGACCGGTTTCCCGAACCGCACCGCCGCGGGCCTGACGTTCGAGACGAAACGCGCGGGCGAATAATCACCGGCAGGCTGCCCATTGCTGCGACGCGCCCACCAACCTAGTATGGGCGAAACCAAAGCAAAGAGCAGCCTGCCATGTCCGATCTTCTGTCCGGCCAGACGCCGTCCACCTATGACGCCTCATCCATCCAGGTGCTGGAGGACATGGAACATGTCCGCCTGCGGCCGGGCATGTATATCGGCGGCAAGGACGACCGCGCGCTGCACCACATGGTGGCCGAAATCGTCGACAACTCGATGGACGAGGCCGTCGCCGGCCACGCCACCTGGATCGAGATCGAACTGCACGCCAATGGCCACGTCAGCGTACGCGACAACGGGCGCGGCATCCCCACCGATCCGCACCCCAAGGACCCCAGCAAATCCGCGCTGGAAATCATCTTTTGCACGCTGAACGCGGGCGGCAAGTTTTCCGGCGACAGCTACCAGACATCGGGCGGTCTGCACGGCGTCGGGTCCTCGGTTGTCAACGCTCTGTCCGACCACTTGCGGGTCGAGGTCGCGCGCAACAAGGAACTCTTTGCGATGGAATTCTCGCGCGGAGTCCCGCAGGGAAAACTGCAAAAGGTGGGGGCCGCCCCCAACCGGCGCGGCACCGCCGTCACGTTCCACCCGGACGAAGAAATCTTTGGCAAGCTGCAACTGAAACCCAAACGCCTGTTCCAGATGGCCCGGTCCAAGGCCTATCTGTTCAGCGGTGTCGAAATCCGCTGGAAAACCGAAATCGACGACGGCGAAACGCCCGCCGCGGCCACGTTCAAATTCCCCGGTGGCTTGTCCGATTACCTCAACGAGACGCTGACCGGATCGACCACCTATTCCGAACGCCCCTTTGCTGGCACCGTGGATTTCACCGAAAAATTCGGCGTCCCGGGCAAGGTCGAATGGGCGATCAACTGGACCCCCGCGCGGGACGGGTTCATCCAGTCCTACTGCAACACCGTCCCCACGCCAGAGGGCGGCACCCACGAGGTCGGGTTCTGGAACGCGATCCTCAAGGGGATCAAATCCTATGGCGAGCTGACCAACAACCGAAAGGCCGCGACCATCACCCGCGAGGATCTGATCGTGGGCGGCTGCGCGCTGGTGTCGTGTTTCATCCGCGAACCCGAATTCGTGGGCCAGACCAAGGACCGTCTGGCCACGACGGACGCGCAACGCATGGTCAACGCCGCCGTGTCGGACCATTTCGACAACTGGCTGGCCGCCGACACCAAATCGGCGGGCGCGATCCTCGATTTCCTGATCCTGCGGGCCGAAGAACGCCTGCGCCGCAAACAGGAAAAGGAAACCTCGCGCAAATCGGCCACGAAAAAACTGCGCCTGCCCGGCAAACTGACCGACTGCACGTCCAAGACGCGCGAAGGGACAGAGCTGTTCATCGTCGAGGGCGACAGCGCCGGCGGGTCGGGCAAGGGCGCGCGCGACCGCAAGACGCAGGCGCTGTTGCCGTTGAAGGGGAAAATCCTGAACGTGCTGGGTGCCGCATCGGGCAAGCTGACGACCAACGCCGAAATCAACGACCTGTGCGAGGCGCTGGGCTGCGGCATGGGCAGCAAATTCAACCTCGACGATCTGCGGTATGAGAAAATCATCATCATGACCGACGCCGACGTTGACGGTGCCCATATCGCGGCGCTGCTGATGACGTTCTTTTTCAGTCAGATGCGCCCGCTGATCGACAACGGGCACCTGTATCTGGCCTGCCCGCCTCTCTATCGTCTGACGCAGGGGCCGAAACGGCTGTATGTGGCGTCCGACGCGGAAAAGGACCGCGCGATGGAAAAGGGCCTGGGCGGCAAGGGCAAGATCGACGTGCAGCGGTTCAAGGGTCTGGGCGAGATGGATGCCAAGGACCTCAAAGAGACCACCATGGACCCCGCCACCCGCAAACTGATCCGCGTGACGGTGGACGATGTGGAACCCGGCGGGACGGCTGATCTGGTGGAACGTCTGATGGGCAAGAAGCCGGAACTGCGTTTCCAGTTCATTCAGGAGAACGCGCAGTTCGTGGAGGAGTTGGATGTTTGAGGCTGTCAGGTGAAACCTAAAACCGCGCGATTCTCATTACTAAACTTCGCCGTACATGAGCTTTATCGATCTGCGCGGAAATATAGAAGTGATGACAAACGCGATCAAATATTCTCCAAGATTTCTTCACAAGAAAAACAAATTATATCAAATTCTTCAAAATATGGATTTCTGTTTTTGATTAGCGCCTTGACGCTTATCACATCACCGCCCCCCACACAAAACGTAGCACTTTCTTTGTCTAACATTGATATCCCAAAGTCCTACCTCACTTTTATATCCTCAATCTCATTCTTCCTGCTGATGATGCAGGTAAATTCAAGTATAGTTATACTTTTCGCGAAAAACAAAATTCAGCGGGAAATATTTAAAAATAGTGACTTTGGAGCCGGTCAACTATTTACCTTTAGTGCCGAGCAGGTTGATCTCGCATCACCTATAAGGAATGGCCATTTCTCGTATCCGAAAAGATCGAACCGATTCATAATGATCGGAACATTTTTTTGCCCGCTTTTTATATCGTTTTCCGCATTCGTTGTCGTTGTCGTGATGCTAGCAAATATATCTATATCCGGCGCCACCTCACAAAATACTCCTTTGTTTGAAAGATACATTTATGTATCATCAACTATTGTAATACTTTCCACTGTCTCGTACCTAATCCAATTCTACTGGCCGCTCCCCATTGCGAAAAACAAGGCTCATATTAGATACGGATTTCTCTACCCCCACCTAAAAGGGGAGCAAGGGTTTCACCAAAATTCTAATTACTGGGATGCCAATCCGTAGGAATTTAATCGCGACGAGCGTTTTCAATAGATGCGCACAAACTCTCAAATTTTAATAAACTCTAAGGTATGTTTACCATTAATCTAGGCGCAATCCGCCCGAGTTAGCGCCTACCCCACTTAGTTGGCATCTTTTCAGCATCTTAATGCCAATCGCTAAAATTTGCGATTTGATCAGATAACGACCTTGGCCCCTCACAATGCAGCCCAACACCAGCGCCCGACCCTGGGTGGGCGTGAAGCGCCCTCCCGGGGGGAGGGTCGGGCGCTGCCGTTGCCGCAGGCAACGGCCCTGACCCATGACTAAAGGGCGTGCGCAATTCGCAGGGCGGCAGGCGTTACCGCAATGTCAGACCGCTGAGCTGCGCGCGGATCATGCTTTGCGTATCGTCGCTGTCGGCGCTGACGGCCATGCCGACCAGCGCGCCGGGGGCGCTGCCGAAGGCGCGGGTCAGATCGCCCGTCAGGTTCACCGAGACGTTCATTTGTCCGGTGTCCGCCTGCCGCAGCGGGATCGTGACACCCGTGCCCGGCTCGCCATAGGGCGACGGGATCACCGACCCCACTGTGTTATTCCCGCCCCAGACATATTGCAGGATGCGCACATCCCGGCGGCCCAGCAGCGCGCGGATATCGGCCCCCGCCAGCTCTGCCACGGCCGCATCCGGCGCGAACAGGAAATAGACCGCGATGTTGCGGTCATCGCCGCCCTTGCGGCCGAGGTCCGTGGGCGGGACGCTTTCGCTGACGGACCAGTTCCATGACGCGGACGTCGCCCCCCGCATCTGATCCGGCACCCGGGTCCACAACAGGCTGACCGTGTTGTCCGACACGATCCCCAGCGTGCCCCCGGACTGGTTGTAGTCATTGGACGACAGCACCTTGAGTCGCTGTTCGGTCCAGTTGTTGAAACTGATCGCCTGCGCCGAGGCGCTGGTGGCAAGCAGGGTGGCGGCGATGGTCAGGGTCAGGGTACGAAACATGGGATCCTCCGGTTACTGGACCTGATGGTAGCGGCTTTGGCACCTGCGTCACCCCGGCGCAGGCCGCGTCACGCGATTGTCAGTGACGCCGCGTCAAATCGCGGTTTATGTTTCAAACATGCGTATTCTTGCCCTGTGCCTTGCCCTGATCGCCCCTGCCGCCCAGGCGCAGGTGACAGAAACCTCTTTGGAACTGGTGCTGCTGGCCGATGCCTCAGGGTCGATCGACGCGGATGAACTGGCGTTTCAGCGCCAGGGCTACGCCGATGCGATCACCAGCGGCCCCGTGCTGTCAGCAATTGAAAACACCCTGCACGGGTCCATCGCCGTCACCTATGTCGAATGGGCGACCAACCAGGTGCAGGTCACCGACTGGATGCTGATTGACGGCCCCGGAACAGCGCAGGCCTTTGCCGATGCGCTGATGACAGCCCCCCGGTCCGCCTATGGCAGCAACGCCATCGGCGCGGCCCTGCTGGAGGCGCAGCGCCTGATTGAAACAAACGACATCGACGGGTTTCGCCATGTCATCGACTTTTCCGGCGACAGCATGGCCAATTCGTCCGGTCCTCCCATCGTGCCGTCGCGTGACGCGGTGCTGGCCACAGGCACGGTCATCAATGCGCTACCCATCCTGCGCCCCGACAACCCGCGCCGTGCGGGCGTCGACCTCGAACGGCTCTATGCGGAAAACATTATCGGCGGGCCGGGGGCGTTCATGGTCACGGCCGAGGGGCGCGACACCTTTGCCGCTGCCGTCCAGCGCAAGCTGTTTCTGGAAATCGCGGGCCTGATGCCCAGCGGTCAGGACTACGCCCGGCGCTAGCGCTGCAAGGTTTCGATGTAGTTCGACAATGCCAGCAGTTCGGCCGGGACGGGCACGGGGTTGCCGTCCTCTTCGGTCATGATGATCGGTCCCAGATCGCCGTCGCCAAACCGCGGCATGACACCGCTGACGTGGTTGCCACGGTTGAAACCGTCGATCACGCTCATGACATAGTCGGTGGGATAGCTGCCACCGTTGCGCGCGCTGATGCGCGTCAGATCAGGGGCTACGACGCCGTCCGACACCGCCATGCCCTGCCCGTTTGCCCCGTGACAGGCTGCGCATTGCGACTGGAACGCGGCCATGCCGTCGACCGGCACGGTGTCCGGCGCGCAGGCCGCCGTTGCAATGAGAATGAATGGTATAAAACGGTACATGGCGCGCCTCGCTGCTGATGTGCGTCTACTGTGCCCCGGATTCCACCAGTTTGCCAGCCTCCAGCCGCACCGACCGATCCATGCGCGCTGCAAGTTCCAGGTTGTGCGTGGCGATCAGCGCCGACAGGCCCGTGGACCGCACCAATACCATCAGCGCATCAAACACCCGGTCGGATGTGTCAGGGTCCAGATTACCCGTGGGTTCATCCGCCAGCAACAGTCTGGGGTTGTTGGCCAGGGCGCGGCAAAAGGCGACGCGCTGCTGTTCGCCCCCCGACAATGCGGCAGGCCGATGCCCCGCGCGCTGTGCGATCCCCACGGTGTCGAGCAACGACAGCGCACGCGCCCCGGCATCGGACCCGGTGGCCCCATTGGCCAGTTGCGGCAGGACGATGTTTTCCAGCGCGCTGAATTCGGGCAACAGGTGGTGAAACTGATAGATGAAACCCACATCATTGCGCCGGATCGTGGTCCGTCTGCGGTCGCTCAGGCCCGTGACGTCCTCGCCGCCGATCTGCACCCGGCCTGCGTCGGCCACATCCAGCAGACCCGCGATATGCAACAGCGTGGATTTGCCCGCACCCGAGGGGGCGACCAGCGCCACGACCTCGCCGGGTGCGATGGTCAGCGACGCACCGTCCAGCACACGCACTTCGGACGGTTTGCCGTGGTTGTAGCCCTTGGTCAGGCCCTGCAGCGTCAACACCGGATCATTCATAGCGCAGCGCCTCGACGGGGTTCATGCGGGCCGCACGGCGCGCGGGAAAGATCGTGATGACCCAACTCAGCGCGAGGCTCAGCGCCACCGTCGCCACCATGTCGCCCCACTCCAGGATCGCATCGGGAAAGAAGAAGCCCTGCGCCTCCAGTCCGCTGACACCGTTGCCCGACACCTGATCAACCAGTGCATAGACATGCGCGATGTTCAGCGAAAACACGACACCCAGCAGCACGCCGCACAGCGTGCCGATCGTCCCGATCGAGGCCCCGACGATAAAGAAAACCCGCAGGATCGAGCCTTCTGTCAGGCCCATCGTGCGCAGGATACCAATATCGCGGCCCTTGTTCTTGACCAGCATGACAAGGCCCGACACGATGTTCAGCGTGGCGATCAGGACCAGCAGGGACAACAGGATGAATATGAAATTATCCTGCATGTTCAGCGCGTTGTTAAACCCCGACAGGCGCGATTTCCAATCCGACAACAAGGCATTTGCACCCGCGGCAGCCGCGATCTGCGGGCCCGCCACGTCAACCGCATCGGGGTTTTCCAGACTGACCTCGATTTCATCGGCAACACCGTCGCGGTTGAAAAACAACTGTGCCTCGTCCAGCGGCATGTAAATGCGCGTGCGGTCGATCAGATCCAGCCCCGCGCGAAAGATATAGACGACCTCGAAGGCACCGGTCCGCGGGGACGTGCCCATGGCGGTCCGCACGCCATTGGGCGAGATGATCCTGATGCGGTCGCCCACGGTCACGCCCAGTTCCTGCGCCACGCCCCAGCCAATGGCGATCCCTTCGTCAAAGCGGTCAAGCGTGCCGATGGATGCGTCAGGTCGTTGTGCCACCAGTGGAATTTCGTTCAGATCGTCGGCAGAGATGCCGAAAACCTCGACCCCGGCATTGCCGTTGCCGCGGTTGGCCATGACCTGCGCGCGCACCAGCGGGGCGGCGCGCAGCACGCCCGGCACTGCGGCGATCCGGTCGGCCAACTGGTCGTAGTCTGCAATGAGGTAAGATACGATATCCGTGCCCGCGACGGCGTTCTGCTGATAGACGGTCACATGGGCATTGGCCCCCAGCATCGTGTCGATGAACTGCGCCCGAAATCCCGTCCGGAGGGCCAGCGTCGCAATCAGCGCAAAGACCGCCAGGGTAATGCCGATCAGGCTGATCCACGTCATGACGCTGACGCCGCCCTCGGCGCGTTTGGCGCGGATATAGCGCCAGGCGATCATCCACTCAAAGCGGGCAAAGGGTGCGGTTGTGGCCATGGTCGGTCCCAATCTGGTGGTCGCGCGGACCTTGGAGGTATTTCGCAGGCCGCGTCAATGCAACCGGGTGTGATCGGCATCGGCGGCGGATGGGGCGCTGCCCCGCCGCTGCGCGGCCCCCAGGGATATTTCAAACCAGAAGAAGCCCTAGGCGCGGGTCTTGCGAACGCCGCCCAGCGTGGGGGCGGCCCGGGCGGCAGTTGGTGTCAGCCGGGGTTCCCTGCGGGTCTGCGGTGCCGCGCGCGGGCGGCGGCGGAACAATGATGCGAGGCCGCGCAGGCCAAGGGCTGCCGCCAGCCAGCCAAGCGCCCCGCCGATCGCCCCGCTTGCGGCACCTGCGACCGTCAGCGGCAGCGCAGGTTCGAAATCGGCCCAGGCCGCCTGAACCGTTGCCGGGTCACTGACGCGTGTCACCAGCGCGATGCGCCCCACGGGGCTGGCCGCGCGCAGACGCGCCAGATCATCGCTGAGCACCGCATGACGCCGGAACGTGCGGCGCATGTCCGCCTGGCGGTCGGTCAGGAACGGTGTGCCGGTCATCTGGTCCAGCGCCTGCGTCCGTGTCAGCCCCGCGCGCATCGCCGATGCCTCGAAATCGCCGACCACGACGCTGAGCGCGTCGACCTGACCGGCCAGTCTTTGCAGGTAGGCCTGCGCAAAGGCGGGATATTGCGAACAGGCGGCCGCACCCGCAAGCGCACAGGCCAAGGTGACGCTGCGCCAGATCATCGGCGCAGCCAATCAGGAACAAGCGGTGTCATCTGCTGCCTCGTTTTTTCAGACAGCATACAGCGCCGCGCGGACCCTGTCACCGTTTGCGTCAGATGCCGGCGTAGATCGCCTTGATTTTGGCCACGGCATCGGAGACGGACATGTCCTCGGCCTCGCCGGTGCGCCGGCAGGTCAGTTCAACCACGCCGTTCTTGACGCCGCGCGGGCCGACCGTGATGCGCCACGGCAGGCCGATCATGTCCATCGTGCCGAATTTCGCCCCCGCCCGTTCGTCCCGGTCGTCATAAAGCGGGTCCAGACCCGCTGCCTGGAACTGCGCGTAAAGGTCTTCGCAGACGGCATCGCACCCCGCATCGCCCGCACGCATGTTCAGGATGCCCACGTGGAACGGTGTGACGCCCTCGGGCCAGATGATGCCCTTGTCGTCGTGGCTGGCCTCGATGATGGCGCCCAGCAGGCGGCTGACGCCGATGCCGTGTGATCCCATGTGGACCGGCACGCTGTCGCCGTCGCGGGTCTGGACCGTGGCGCCCAGCGCCTCGGAATATTTTGTACCGAAATAGAAGATCTGGCCGACCTCGATACCGCGCGCCGTGCGACGGCGTTCCTCTGGCACCTGGGCAAACAGGGCCGCGTCGTGCGTTTCATCGGTGCGCGCATAACGCGAGGTAAATTCGTCCATCACCGCCTGACAGGCCGCACGGTCGTCGAAATCGATCTCGCGGTCGCCAAAGGTCAGTTCCGTGATCTGGCTGTCGTAGAACACCTCGGATTCACCGGTCTCGGCGAGAACCAGGAACTCATGCGTGTCATCGCCACCGATGGGGCCCGAATCCGCACGCATCGGGATCGCCTGAAGCCCCATGCGTTCGTAGGTCCGCAGGTAGGTCACCAGGTGACGGTTGTAGGCGTGCAGCGCGTCCTCTTTGGTCAGGTCAAAGTTGTAGCCGTCCTTCATAAGGAATTCCCGGCCGCGCATCACGCCGAAACGCGGGCGCACCTCGTCGCGGAATTTCCACTGGATCTGATACAGGGTCAGCGGCAGGTCCTTGTAGCTGTTGACGTTGGCGCGGAAGACGTCCGTCACCAGCTCCTCTGCGGTGGGGGTGAACAGCATGTCGCGGCCGCCACGGTCCTTGACCCGCAGCATTTCGTCGCCATAGGCGTCATAACGCCCACTTTCGCGCCACAGGTCGGCGGATTGCATGGTGGGCATCAGCATCGCCAGATGGCCCGCGCGCGCCTGTTCCTCGTGGACGATCTGTTCGATCCGGCGCAGCACCTTGTAACCCATCGGCAGCCAGGAATAGATCCCGGCGCTGGCCTGTTTGATCAGGCCTGCCTGCAACATCAGCCGGTGGCTGACGATCTGCGCCTCGCGCGGGGTTTCCTTGAGGACGGGCAGGAAATAGCGGGACATGCGCATGGGTCGGTGATCCTTCACTCAAGGGTTATTCGGTGATCCGTGTAATGGGCGCGCCATACCGCCGCAAGCGCCGCGTGGCTTGCGCCAGAACGCCACCTGCGCCATTTAGGAGGCGCACCAGCCAGAAAGAGCACGCCATGCCCCTGACACCGCGCCAGCAAGCGATCTACTGGGGGATCGCCATCATCGTTTTCCTGCTCGCGCTCTATGCATTGGGCAATGTCATCATGCCGTTCCTGCTGGGTGGCGCGATTGCCTATGTGCTGGACCCGGTCGCAGACCGTTTTCAGAAACTGGGGCTAAGCCGGGCGCTGTCCGTTGCGATCATTTCGCTGGTGGCGCTGCTCCTGTTCGTGCTGTTGATCCTGCTGGTGATCCCGACGCTGATCCGGCAGGCAAACGATCTGGTGCAGATTGCACCCACCCTGTTCGAGAACCTGCAAACCTGGCTTGCAGCGCGGTTCCCTGACCTGCTGGTCGAAGGCAGCACCATCCGCACGCAGCTGGACAACATCGGGTCGATGATCCAGTCGCGCGGCGGGCAACTGCTGGAAACCGTGCTGTCGTCGGCCCTGGGGCTGGTGAACGTCGTGGTGTTGCTGGTCGTCGTGCCTGTGGTCGCGATCTACCTGCTGGTCGACTGGGACAACATGGTTGCCCGCATCGACGAGATGCTGCCCCGCGATCACGTCAGCACGATCCGCGACCTTGCGGGCCAGATCGACCGGACCCTGGCCAGTTTCATCCGGGGTCAGGGCCTCGTGTGCCTGATCCTGGGCACCTATTACGCCATCGCGCTGGCGCTGGTTGGGTTGAACTTTGGCCTTGTCGTCGGGGCCGTGGCGGGTGCGCTGACCTTTATCCCCTATGTCGGTGCCGTCGTGGGTGGCGGGTTGGCCATGGGCCTTGCGCTGTTCCAGTTCTGGGGTGACTGGCCGTGGATCATCGCGGTCTACGCCATTTTCCAGTCGGGTCAGTTCGTCGAAGGCAATATCCTGACGCCGAAACTGGTGGGGTCCTCGGTCGGCCTGCATCCGGTCTGGCTGCTGTTCGCGCTGTCGGTCTTTGGGTCGCTGTTCGGATTCGTCGGCCTGCTGGTCGCCGTGCCCGTGGCCGCCGTCATCGGGGTTCTGGCGCGTTTTGCACTGGACCGCTACCGGCACAGCACGCTCTACCGTGGCAAGTCAGAGGATTGAGCCATGGCCGAACAGCTGATCTTTGATTGGCCTGTCGGCGTCTCGCTCGAGGCGGCGGATTTTTTTGTCTCGCGGGCGAATGAAACCGCGTTTCGCATGGTGCGTGACCCGGCCCGCTGGCCGCAGGGCAAACTGCTGCTGACAGGCCCCGGCGGTGCCGGCAAGAGCCATCTGTCGCGCGTCTTTGCCGTGACACAGGGTGCGCGGATCGTGACGTCAGACGCCATTGCGGGGCTGTTTCCCGATAAGGCCCTCGTGGTCGAAGGTGTCGACAATCTGACCCCGGCCCAGGAACCGGACCTGTTCCATCTGCACAACCACATGATCGCGCACGGTCTGCCGCTGCTGATGACCGCGCGCAGCCTGCCGGGCACATGGGGTATCGTCCTGCCCGACCTCAACAGTCGGATGCAGGCCACCACCCCTGTGCGCATCGCCCCCCCGGACGATGCCCTGCTCGAGGCCCTGTTGATGAAGCTGTTTGCCGACCGGCAGATCCTCGTACCACCTACGCTGCCCCGCTACCTCGCACAGCGCATCGACCGGTCCTATCTGGCCGCGCAGCAGATCGTGGCCGCGCTGGACAGTGCCGCACTTGCCAGCGGCAAATCCGTCAGCACCCGCATGGCGGCCACCCTTTTGGAACAGGACACGACCCATGGCTGATGATTGTCACACGGACGCCATGGAAGGCCGCGATACAGCGCCAATGACACAGGCTGATTTCCTTACCTCCCCGCTTCCCGACCCTGTCACGCTCGACATCGACCTGACCGGCCCCGACCGCTTTGTGAACCGCGAATTGTCGTGGATCGGTTTCAACATGCGCGTGCTCGAAGAGGCGGAAAACCCCCGCGTGCCCCTGCTGGAACGGCTACGGTTCCTGTCGATCTCGGCCACGAACCTGGATGAATTCTATACCGTGCGTGTCGCGGGCCTGCGCGAACTGGCACAGGCGGGCAACACTGCGCCCGGCATGGACGGGCTGACACCCGCAGAGCAACTGGCGCTGATCGATTCCGCGGCGCGCGACCTGATGGCACGCCAACAGGCCATTCTGGACACGTTGACCACCGAAATGGCAGCTGCGGGTATCGCCCTGCTGACTGCGGATGACCTGTCCAAGGCCGACATCGCCTTTCTCGAGGATTTCTTTCTCGATCAGGTGTTCCCCGTGCTGTCGCCACTGGCGATTGACCCTGCCCACCCGTTCCCGTTTCTGCCGAACGAAGGTTTCGCACTGGCGCTGCAACTGGAACGCAAGAGCGACAAACGGTCGTTGCGGGCCTTGTTGCCGGTGCCCGCACAGATCGCCCGATTCGTGCGCCTGCCGGGTGACGGCCATCGTTTCATCCCGCTTGAGGAATTGCTGCTGCAATTCGTGGGGCGGCTCTATCCGGGCTATGGCATCAAGGGGCATTGCGCCTTCAAGGTGCTGCGCGACAGCGACCTCGAACTCGAAGAAGAGGCAGAGGATCTGGTCCGCGAATTCGAAACAGCCCTGAAACGCCGCCGGCGTGGCGAGGTCGTGCGGCTCAAGATATCGGCAAACGCCCCAACGGGCCTGCGAGACCTGATCATGGACGCCCTGCCCGTGACCGAGGCCGAAATCGTCGCCGTCGACGGTCTGATCGGCATCGCCGACCTGTCGGAACTGGTGCTGGACGACCGCCCGGATCTGTTGTGGCCGCCGTTTTCACCCCGTGTCCCCGAACGGGTGCAGGACCACGAGGGGGACATGTTTTCCGCCATCCGGCAAAAGGACATGCTGCTGCACCACCCCTATGAGACGTTCGACATGGTGGTGCGTTTCCTGGCACAGGCCGCACGCGACCCCAATGTGGTGGCGATCAAACAGACGCTTTACCGGACCTCGAAACGGTCCCCCATCGTCGAGGCCCTGTGCGAGGCCGCCGAGGACGGCAAATCCGTTACGGCACTGGTCGAACTCAAGGCCCGTTTCGACGAGGCCGCCAACATCCGCCAGTCACGCAGGCTGGAACGGTCGGGCGCACACGTCGTCTATGGTTTCCTGAACCTGAAAACCCACGCCAAGATCAGCACCGTCGTCCGGCGCGAAGGCGACCGTCTGGTGACCTATACACATTTCGGCACGGGCAACTATCATCCGATCACCGCCAAGATTTACACCGACGTGTCCCTGTTTACCTGTGACGCCAAACTGGGGCGCGATGCGAACAAGGTCTTCAACTACCTGTCAGGCTACGCCCAGCCCGAAGCGCTGGAAAACCTGTCCATCGCGCCGATCGACCTCAAATCCACGATCCTCACCCGCATCTCCGAGGAAATCGGCTATGCCAAGGCCGGCAAACCCGCGGTGATCTGGGCCAAGATGAACAGCTTGATCGAAACCGACGTGATCGACGCCCTCTATGAGGCTTCGCAGGCGGGGGTCAGGATCAATCTGGTGGTGCGCGGGATCTGCGGTCTGCGGCCCGGCGTCGCCGGGCTGTCGGAAAACATCCGCGTCAAATCGGTTGTGGGACGCTATCTGGAACATTCGCGCATCGTCTGTTTCGGCGGGGGTCAGGGCCTGCCCAACAAAAAGGCGCGGGTCTACATCAGCTCTGCCGACTGGATGAGCAGGAACCTCAACCGCCGGGTCGAGACGCTGGTCGAGATCACCAACAACACGGTCAAGGCGCAGATCGTCAGTCAGATCATGGCCGCCAATCTGGCCGATGTCGCACAAAGCTGGATCATGCAGCCTGATGGCAGTTTCGCGCGGGCCACCGTGGCCGATGGTGAATTCGCGTTCAACTGCCACCGGTTTTTCATGGAAAATCCGTCGCTCTCTGGGCGCGGGTCTGCGGGTGCGTCCGATGTGCCGCAGTTGACCCACGACGACGACTGACCCGGTCGGGTCAGGCGTTGACAGCGGCCCTGCATATCCCGATTGATGGGGTCCGACCAACGGGGATGCGGACCAATGACCGACACCGAAACCGAGGCCACGATCGACTGGGGCCCGTTTGGCCGTCCACTCTTTGACGGTGCATCGGCACAGAACCTCAAACGGGTCGGTGTCGTCGATGTGGGCTCCAACTCGGTTCGTCTTGTGGTGTTTGACGGGGCCGCACGCAGTCCCGCCTATTTCTACAACGAAAAAATCATGTGTGCGCTGGGTGCGGGCCTGTCGGAAACAGGGCACCTGAACCCCGAGGGCCGGGTGCGCGCCCTGTCCGCCATCCGCCGCTTTGCTGCATTGGCACAGGGGATGGGCTGCGGCCCGCTGACCGCCGTCGCCACCGCCGCCATGCGCGAGGCCAGCGACGGTGCCGAATTCCGCGCCGAGGTCGAACGCGAAACCGGTGTGAAACTCTGGGTCATTTCCGGCGAAGAAGAGGCCCGCCTGTCCGCGCAGGGTGTACTTCTGGGATGGCCGGGCAGCTATGGTCTGGTCTGCGACATCGGCGGGTCCAGCATGGAACTGGCCGATCTGGCGGATGGCCGCGTTGGCCGCCGTGTGACCTCGCCCTTGGGTCCGTTGAAACTGCGCGAGATCAAGGGCGGCACCAAGGCGGTCAAGGCCTACATCAAGACGGTCGTGGCCGACCTGCACGACCAGATGGACAACCAGACAGGCATGCGCCTGTTTCTGGTCGGTGGCAGCTGGCGCGCCATCGCCCGCGTGGACATGGAACGGCGCGGCTATCCGCTGACCGTTCTGCACGAATACCGCATGACCGCACGCCGCATCGGGGCGACCGCGGATTATATCAAGGCATCCGACCTGCAGGATCTGCGCGCCCGTTGCGGCATATCCGACAGCCGCATGTCGCTGGTCCCGCTGGCGGTGCTGGTGCTCAAGGAACTGGTGCGCGTGTTCAAACCCAAGGATGTGGCGATTTCGTCCTACGGGATCCGCGAAGGCATGTTGTTCGAACAAATGCCCCGCGAATTGCGCGAACGCGATCCCCTGATCGAGGCCTGCCGCTTTGCCGAGGCCAAGGATGCCCGCCTGCCCGGCTTTGGCCGGTTGCTGTATGATTTCATCAAACCGCTGTTTCCCCGCGCCAACTGGCAGCGTCTGCGCATTATCAAGGCGGCCTGCCTGCTGCACGATGTCAGCTGGCGCGCGCATCCCGACTATCGCGGCGAGATCACGTTTGACAACGCGACCCGCGCCAATCTGGGCGGATTGAAACACTATGAACGGGTGCTGCTGGGGCTGGCCCTGATGAAACGCTATTCCGGCAAGACGCCGGACAGCCGTTTCGACGACCTCTTTGCGCTGCTCAATCCCGACCAGATGCGCGAGGCGGATATCATCGGCCGCGCCATGCGGTTCGGTGCGATGCTCTGGCTGGACGGAAACCGCCAGCCCGGCACGTTCAAGTGGAGCCCAAAGAACAAGGAACTGAAACTGACGCTGGACGAGGACGCGCGGCCCCTGTTCGGCGAGGTCGCAGAGTCACGCCTGAACGCATTGGCACAGGCGATGGACGCGACCCTGACGGTGCGGTTCAAGCGTCACAGCTCGACGTCACCCAACGCGCCCTCTGGCGGCACATAGGCGGGCGCATCAGGGGCGCGCCGAATGATGATATCGCCATTCGGCAGGATTTCGGGGTTTTCATAGTTACCGATATCGTCGATCCGGGACATGATCTCGGCCAGCGCCGGGCCCATTTCCTCGCGCAGCATCTGCAACGCGGGGCCCACGTTATTGGCCAGATCCTGCAATTCGCGGATCGCGGGGTCCGCCTCGCGCAGCAGACCGCGCAGGAACAGCTTGGCCCCCTCCTCGATCAGATCGCGCCCGCCGGTATCGGCCTCCGCCTCCGCCTCTTGGGCGTTGGCAGGCAGGGCGGACAGGGTCAATGCAGCGGCGAGGATGAGATGTTTCATATCCCAGACATGGGGGCGGCCGCGCGATTTTCAATCACATGGTCAGATCCAGCGTGACCGGAAAATGGTCCGAGGCCAGCAACAATGCCTCGCGCAGCGGGGCATCCGCAAACACCTCGGGATCATCAAAGGGGTGCCAGATTCGCCACGCAGGCCCTGCGGAACGCAAGGCCGGGCTGACCATGATGTAATCCAGAAGCGCCGACAGATAGGGGCCATCGTTCGCTTTGAACCGAGCCGTCGCAGGCCGCGCAGCGGTCGGACCACCCAGCGCCAGTTGCGCATGTGGGTCATACAGCGGCATTCCGCTGCCCTGCGTCCCCAGCACGATTTCCACGCCGGATTGCCCGAATGCGGCCTCGAAAGCGTCCAGCCCCGGCCCGTCGTTGAAATCGCCCAGCACCACCAGCCGGGCCGCGGGATCGTCGCGCAACATCTGGTCTACCCTTCGGCGCAGCCACAGGCATTGCGACAGTTGCTTGCGCCGGTTGGCAACCCCGACACGGGCCCGTTCGACCGCCGTCTCGCCGTGGGCTGCCTTGGATTTGGCATGCACACCGATCAGCGACAGGGGCGTGCCGTCCTTTGGCGTATAGACCAGTTCCAGCGGCGGCTTTGACCAGACGGCATCAATGTCATCGCCGTTCAGCGTGACGGACAGGGATTGATCAAACCGGGGGGCCGCATCGCTGGACAGCGGGCGGTGAACAGCACGACCGCAGTCAGGATCGAACAGCAGCGCGATTTCCTGCCGTGTGTCATTGGCGAAACCGATCAGGGCCGCGCGTTGCCGCAACCCGTAGTGGTCCGCGAAATGCCGCAGAGCCGCCGCACCATTGCGACGCGACGACGTATCGGGGGCTTCGATTACCATGATGGCGTCGGCGTTCATCGTCTTCAGGACATGGGCAATCGCATCGGCCTGATCGCGGCGGGTCACATCCCAGCGTTTCGACCAGCCGTCATCGCGCACCAGCGCGCCTGCATCGTCGAACAGCGCATCGAACCAGGCAATGTTCCATGTCGCCAGCCGCATCACGCGGTCCCGGCGTTGATCTGCTCCCATGCGCGGTTGATCGCGATCAGGCGTTTTTCGGCCAGTCGCACCGCCTCTTCGGGTACGCCGCGTGCCAACATCCGATCCGGGTGTGTCTCGCGCACCTGCGCACGCCAGGCGGCACGTACCTCTTCGATCGGCGCATCGGGCGAAACACCCAACACATCATAGGCGTCGCGGTCCGCGTCGGCCACGAACTGCGCCCTGATCCGCGCAAACCGGCGATCGTCGAACCCGAATATCTCGGCCACGCGCGCCAGAAACGCATCCTCGGCAGGGTGATAGTCACCATCGGCCATGGCGATGTGAAACAGACCCTCCATCAGGTCCGACAGCGGGCCCTCGGCCCCGCGAAACATCGACGCGATCTTGGTGGCATAGGCCTCGAAGCCTGCGACATCGGTGCGCGCCATGTTGAACAATCGCGCGGCATGCGCCTCTTCTGAGGCGGGGATGTGGAACACCTCGCGAAAGGCAGCGACCTCGTTGCGGGTCACCTGCCCGTCGGCCTTGGCCATTTTGGCCCCCAGCGCGATCACGGCGATGGTAAAGGCCACGGACCTGTCAGGCGGCGTGCGCAACAGATCGAACACCGTCGCCAGCCCCTCGCCCGCGCGCAGGGCCGCCAATGCGTCAGAGATTCGGGACCAGAGCGACATGTCTCGATGTCTACAACATCTTGGTCAAAAGAATAAGGTCGATCCAGCGATCGAATTTGCGGCCCACCTGCGGAAGGGTTGCGATTTTCACAAACCCCAATTTTTCGTGAAAGGCCACGCCTGCGGGATTTTCGGCGCTGCACCCGGCCCACAGGGTATGAATGCCCGCGCCGCGTGCGTCTGCGCACAGCGCATCCATCAGTAATCGCCCCAGCCCCGCACCCCGCGCGGCGGGTGCCAGATGGACCGTGTGTTCCGCCGTATGACGATACCCGTCACCCCCGCGAAACGGGCCATAGGTGGCAAAACCTGCGACCACCCCACCGGTTTCGGCCACCAGCACGGGGCGCGTGGCGATCAGGTCAACGATGGCCTGCGGCGTCTTTTCGATCGCGGTAAAGGTGATGCCGGTCTCGCGGATGATCGGGTTCCAGATCGCGCAGATCGCCGCGGCATCGGCGCGGGTCGCTGCCCGGATCATCCCAGCGTCCGGACCCCGTCCGGCGTGCGGATCGTGGCACGAAACCGTGGCGCACCATTGGCATAGATCACCCGTGGGTCATCGAGGGCCAGATCGCGGCCCAGTGCCTCGGCCTGGGGGTGGTGCACTTCCCAGCCGATCAGGGTGCAGCCCCGGTCGGTCAGAGTCTCTGTGGGATGCGGCACCCCGTCGCCCCAGCAGATCAGCGTGGGACAGGCCCCCTGCAGGGGCAGGCTGCCGTCATCGGGCACGGTGATGTCCCACCGCAACGCGTCGCGTTCCAGCGGCACGATTGCACCGACATCCGCCGGCGCATCCGCAACAGCAGCGTTCAGATCGTCCGTCCTGCAAATCCAGTTCGCACAGCGCGGCGGCCCGGCGAATGCGTCCAGCGCGAACCACGCAGGGCGTGTGCGCTGCGCGCCCGGGTCCAGCGAAATCACCTCCAGATAGGTGTCGCCCAGTGCCAGCAGCGTGTTGTGCGTGCCAAAGGCCGCGTGTTTGCCGCCCGGCTGCAACGGCACGCCCAGCGTCTTTTCCACCCATGCCGTGCCTGCGTCGAGGTCGGTACAGGCAATCGCGATATGGTCGAGGGTGAGCATTCAGGTGCGCGTCTCGCGGATCAGTTTCAGAATGTCCTGTGCGGCGACAGGGATGTTCGTGCCGGGGCCAAAGATCGCCTTGACCCCCGCATCATACAGGAATTGGTAGTCCTGCTGCGGGATCACGCCACCGCAGATCACAAGGATATCACCCGCGCCCGCGGCCTCCAGCGCCTTGATCAGCTTGGGGGCCAATGTCTTGTGACCTGCCGCCTGCGAACTGATGCCGATGACGTGCACATCGTTGTCGATGGCGTCCTGTGCGGCCTCCTCTGGTGTCTGGAACAACGGGCCTACGTCCACGTCAAACCCGATATCGGCGAATGCCGTCGCGATGACCTTGGCCCCACGGTCGTGCCCGTCCTGCCCCATCTTGACGACCAGCATCCGGGGGCGACGGCCCTCCTCACTGGCGAAATCCGCGATATCCTTCTGGATCGCGGCAAAGCCTGCATCGCCTTCGTAGGCGGCACCATAGACACCGGCCAGCGTCTTGACCTCGGCCCGGTGGCGGCCAAAGACATCCTCCATCGCGCTGCTGATCTCGCCCACGGTCGCCCGCTGGCGTGCGGCCTCGACCGCGGCCTCCAGCAGGTTGCCCCCCTCGCGCGCACGGCGGGTCAGTTCGGCCAATGCAGCGTCGCAGGCCGCCTGATCGCGCCCGTCGCGGGTGGCCTTCAGCCGGGCAATCTGGCTGTCGCGCACACCCGCGTTGTCGATGTCACGGATGTCGATCGGGTCTTCCTTGTCCTTGCGGTATTTGTTGACGCCAACGATGACCTCGGTGCCGCGGTCGATATTGGCCTGCCGGGTGGCGGCGGTTTCCTCGATCCGCAGTTTCGGCATGCCGGATGCGACGGCCTTGGTCATGCCGCCCAATTCCTCGACCTCTTCCATCAGGGCCCAGGCGGCTTCTGCCAGATCATGCGTCAGCTTTTCGACGTAGTAGCTGCCCGCCAATGGGTCGACGACCTTGGTCACGCCGGTTTCCTCTTGCAGGATCAGCTGCGTGTTCCGCGCGATGCGGGCCGCGAAATCGGACGGCAGGGCAATTGCCTCATCCAGCGCGTTGGTGTGCAACGACTGGGTGCCGCCCAAGACCGCGCTCATCGCCTCGTAGGCGGTGCGCACCACGTTGTTGTAGGGGTCCTGTTCCTGCAAACTGACGCCCGAGGTCTGGCAATGGGTCCGTAACATGGATGATTTGGGGTTCTTGGGCGCGAATTCTTCCATCACGCGGAACCACAACAGGCGCGCCGCGCGCAGCTTGGCCGCTTCCATGAAAAAATTCGTCCCGATGGCGAAAAAGAAACTAAGCCGTCCGGCAAAGTGATCGACATCCATGCCCGCCGCAATCGCCGCGCGGACGTATTCGCGCCCGTCCGCCAGCGTATAGGCCAGTTCCTGCACCAGGTTCGCGCCGGCCTCTTGCATGTGGTAGCCGGAAATCGAGATCGAGTTGAATTTCGGCATCTGGTCGGATGTGTACTGGATGATGTCCGAAATGATGCGCATCGACGGTTCCGGCGGATAGACATAGGTGTTGCGCACCATGAATTCCTTGAGGATGTCGTTCTGGATCGTGCCTGACAGCACGGACCGGTCGTGGCCCTGTTCCTCACCCACCACGATGAAATTCGCGAGGATCGGAATGACCGCCCCGTTCATCGTCATGCTGACCGACACCTTGTCCAGCGGGATGCCATCGAACAGGATCTTCATGTCCTCGACGCTGTCGATGGCGACACCGGCCTTGCCCACGTCGCCCTCTACCCGCGGGTGGTCACTGTCATAGCCGCGGTGGGTGGCCAGATCGAATGCCACCGACACGCCCTGCTGCCCTGCCGCCAGGGCCTGACGGTAGAACGCATTTGATTCTTCTGCCGTGGAAAATCCAGCGTATTGCCGGATCGTCCATGGCCTGCCCGCGTACATCGTGGCCTTGACCCCGCGCGTGTAGGGGGCCGCACCCGGAATGCCGCCCATATGCGGCAGATCGGCGGTATCCTCTGCGGTATACAGCGGTTTGACGGCGATCCCTTCGAGGGTGTGCCACGTCAGATCGTCCAGGGACCGCCCGCGCAGTTCCTTTTCGGCGATCTTTTCCCATTCGGTTTTGTCAGACATGATGTGGCGCTCCTCTTCCTCTGGCACATTCATGCCGCGACGCGGCGCAAAGGTCAAAAAGCTTGCGCTATCATCGTGCTATTATTTTTCGCCGCAGGGTAATTTTATTGCGCATGCGCAAAACGACGCGGGCATGGCATTGGCGCGCGGCACACCTATATTCAGGTCATGAACAAAAGACATTTCATCGCTGGCCTCGCGGCCATGACATTCTGGCCCGCCATGCTGCCGGCACAGACGGACACCACCGATGCCGTCGCCGCCTGGCTGGCCGATCCGGCAACCCCGCTGAATGCGGACCAGACCATGCTGTCCGATTTCCAGTGGATCGCGCGCCCCGTCGCGGTTTTCGCCGATTCCCCCAACGATCCCGCGTTCATCGAACAGATGGAACTGCTGGCATCGCGGGTTGATGAACTGGTCGAACGTGACGTCGTGGTCCTGTTCGACACCGACCCTGCTGCACGGTCTCCCATGCGGCTGCAACTGCGGCCGCGCGGTTTCATGATGGCGCTGCTGGGCAAGGACGGTCAGGTCAAACTGCGCAAACCCAGCCCGTGGGACGTGCGCGAATTGTCACGGTCCATCGACAAGATGCCGGTGCGTCAGCGCGAAATCACCGAACGCCGCGCCGCAGGATCAGCGCCGGTCAACTGATTGCGGCATGGCCCGCGCCGCACCGCGGATCGCGATCCACCCCAGGGTCATCAGGATCACCAGCACCAGAACCAGGACGAACACCGGATCAATCGCCACGCTGACCAGCACCCGCCCCACGACAAACAGCGCAAGGTAGACGGCCAGCCCGCCAAAGGTGAATGTCCGCACCGGTTCCAGCAGGACCCCGGCCGCACGCACGACCCCCCAGAACACGATCACGCAGATCATCGGCACCGTCACGACCGAGCGCGGAAGCTCGGTCGCGTAGCTGATTTCAGTATCCTGCACCATGATGTTGAGCAGGCCAAAACCCGCAATCACGGCGATCACGCAGGCGGCCAGCCAGATCAGCAAGAGTTGCCAGGTCTGTGTCACTCGAACTCCATGATCACATCATCCACGGCCAGGCTGTCACCAGGGGCCGCGTTGATCTTGGTCACGACGCCCTTGCGTTCGGCACGCAGGATGTTTTCCATCTTCATCGCCTCGACCGTGCACAGTGCCTGACCGTCCTGCACCTCGTCGCCCACGGCGACATTCAGCGACACGATCAGCCCCGGCATCGGGCACAGCAGCAGTTTCGACGTATCCGGCGGCACCTTGACCGGCATCAACTTGGCAAGTTCGGCCTGACGCGGGGTGCGGACGTGCACCTTGACCTCGGCACCCCGGTGCCGCACCCGGAACCCACCCGAAATCTTGGCCACCTTCAGCACCAGCGGCGTGCCATCCACCATCAGGCGGGCCAGCGGTTGCCCGGGCAACCAGTCGCTTTCGACCCGCAAGGTCCGGTCACCGATGGTCACATCGGCCCCCGCACGGTCGGCCTTGATGACCGTATCATGGCTTTCGCCCTGTAGCGTCACATTCCAGTCCGAGCCGACGTGGCGTTCATGGTTGTCCATGCGCCCGGTGATGCGCGTGCGGCGGATTTCACCGATCCGGTGCATCGCCGCAGTTGCCGCAGCAACACGCAGCACCGTGTCTGCCGGCAGATCGACGCCCTGGAATCCGTCGGGAAATTCTTCCTCGATGAACGCCGTGGTCATGTCGCCTGCGGTGAATTTCGGATGGTCCATCACCGCGGCCAGAAATGGCAGGTTGTGGCCAATCCCCTCCAGCTCGAACCCGTCCAGGGCCAGCCGCATTTCCTCGATCGCGTCAGCGCGGGTCGGTGCCCACGTACACAGCTTGGCGATCATCGGATCGTAGAACATGCTGATCTCGCCACCCTCGAACACGCCGGTATCGTTGCGCACGGCGCGCGCGGCCTCTGCGACCTCGACCGGTGGGCGGTAGCGGGTCAGACGCCCGATGGACGGCAGGAACCCACGGAACGGATCCTCGGCATACAGGCGGCTCTCGATCGCCCACCCATTGATCTTGAGGTCATCCTGACCAAAGGCCAGCTTTTCGCCTGCCGCCACACGGATCATCTGTTCGACCAGATCGATGCCCGTGATCAGTTCGGTCACCGGATGTTCCACCTGCAACCGCGTGTTCATTTCCAGAAAATAGAAATTGCGCTCGCCGTCCACAATGAATTCGACCGTGCCCGCGCTGGCGTAACCGACGGCCTGCGCCAGTGCGACCGATTGTGCGCCCATCGCCGCACGGGTCTCTTCGTCCAGAAACGGGCTCGGGGCCTCTTCGATGACCTTCTGGTTGCGGCGCTGAATGCTGCATTCACGCTCGTGCAGATAGACCGCGTTGCCATGGCTGTCCGCCAGGACCTGAATTTCGATGTGGCGCGGCTGTGTCACGAATTTCTCGATGAAAATCCGGTCGTCGCCGAAACTGTTGGCCGCCTCGTTCTTGGACGACTGGAACCCTTCGCGTGCGCCAGCGTCGTCCCAGGCGATCCGCATCCCCTTGCCACCGCCCCCCGCGCTGGCCTTGATCATCACGGGATAACCGATCTGCTGGCTGATCTTGACCGCCTCATCGGCGTCGGCAATCAGGCCCATATGGCCCGGCACCGTGCTGACACCAGCCTCGTCCGCCAGCTTCTTGGACGTGATCTTGTCGCCCATGGCCTCGATGGCCCCCACGGGCGGCCCGATAAAGGCCACGCCTTCGGCTTTCAGCGCCTCGGCGAACCTGGGGTTTTCCGACAGAAAACCATAGCCCGGATGCACCGCTTCTGCACCGGTCTGGCGGATCGCGTCCATGATCTTGTCGATCACGATATAGGATTGGTTGGCGGGGCTGGGTCCGATGTGGACCGCCTCGTCCGCCATCTTGACATGAAGCGCCTGCGCATCCGCATCCGAATACACCGCAACTGTGGCGATCCCCATGCGCCGCGCCGTCTTGATGACGCGACAGGCGATTTCGCCACGATTGGCGATCAGAATTTTCTTGAACACGTTTTACATCCCTCCAAACGCAAAACCGCCGCCGGGGCGCAAACCCCGGCGGCGGTCATGTCGTGTTTCAACCCCGCTTGCGCGGGAAAATGTCTTAGCGACCGGTGATGTCGTCGCCCAGCGCACCGATGAGCGCGCCACCCAGTGCTGCAGTCGTGGTGTCGCGGTCGTCGCCGCCCAGTGCAGCGGAACCAGCAGCGCCGATACCGGCACCAACGATTGCACGCTCTGCGTCGGTGTCGAGGTTGTCGCAGCCTGCAACGCCCATGATTGCGACCAGTGCGATGGCGGAAGTAGCTTTGTACATTTTAGAATGCCCCTGTTAGCTTTGAAGATGGACGCAAAATCACGCGCCACAAGCGCGAACTCAAGCCCGATTAAATACAAAAGGCGCAAAACCGCCGAAATGTTCCCGTTTGCAGAAAATTCTTTTCCACTCATCGGAACACATCCGGAAAAGTGACCCGCGCCACGTCCTCGTCGATGCGCAGCAGCGCGTCATAGCTGGCAGGATCGAACGGATCCTCGGCAGCGACCACCTCCCGACCGAACAACCAGCTCAGCCGTCCTGCGTCCAGATTGCCGCGCGCAAAGGGCGCGTCGCCAAAATGCTCCCACAGGGCACGCAAGAAACCTTCATCCGCGCGTTTGTCCGGTGGCCGCCGGTCGGAAAACCGTTCGCGCGCGCGCAGCGGCGTGGCCCCGTCCTTGTGCGCGCGACGGATCACGAATTGAAAATCCGTTCCCGGCAAACGGCCTGGAAATCCACGGTGCTTTTCCATCAGAATTCGTCCCAGCTGCAACGCCCGTCCGTCACCCGGAAGGGTTGAAAAAATTGGACGACCTGCGGATCGTAGATGCCGAATGTGGTTGGCTTGTCCGACACCGACAACACGATCTGGTCGCCGTCCCAATCCTGCTGCCGCAGGGCCGGGACAACAACCACGTCGCACAACCACGTCAGATCGTCCACGACCTCCGTGAACGTCACTGCGTCATCACCCCCCGCAAGCGCCGGTGACAGGAACCGGAACCGCGCGATCTGCGCAGGCAAGTCCATGATCACGTCAGCCAGCGCGATTTGCAGTCCTGACGGCACGGCAATCGGTTGCGGGGTCTGCTCTGCGACCGCGGGCATGGCCGACAGACCGCACAGCAGGATCAGCGCGCCCGCAAGGCGTCGATCAGTTCGGCCTTGGTCATGTCCGAACGACCCGCGACGTCCAGCTCTTGTGCGCGCGTGTACAGATCGTCCCTGGTCCATTCCTCGTAGGGCGGCTGTCGCCCCCCCTTCTCGCCCGGCGACATGTCGTCGTTGGCCTGCGCATTGGCGATCCGGGCGGCCTTCTGCTTGCTCGCGCCCTCGTCCAGCAGCGCCTCGTAGGTCTCGTCGTCCTTGATGGACGGTCCATGGTCCTTGGTCATCGCAATCTCCTTTGCGCACCAACGGACCCACCCCACGCGGGGTTCCCTGCATCATCTTGCCACAAATACTCCGGGGGGTCCGGGGGGCTGGCCCCCCGGGGTCACAGTGGAATGTTGTCATGCTTCTTCCACGGGTTCTGCTGCTGCTTGCCGCGCAGCGACGCAAAGGCACGGCAGACCCGGCGTCGCGTGGACCGCGGCATGATCACCTCGTCCACGAACCCCTTAGAGGCCGCGACGAACGGATTGGCGAAACGGTCCTCGTATTCCTTGGTCAGCTCCGCGATTTCTTCCGCGCTGCGTCCGCGATAGATGATCTCGACAGCACCCTTGGCCCCCATCACCGCGATTTCCGCCGTGGGCCAGGCATAGTTGAAATCGCCGCGCAGATGCTTGGACGCCATCACGTCATAGGCTCCGCCATAGGCCTTGCGGGTGATGACCGTGACCTTGGGCACCGTGGCCTCGCCATAGGCGAACAGCAGTTTCGCGCCGTGTTTGATGACACCGCCGTATTCCTGGCTGGTGCCGGGCAGAAAGCCGGGTACGTCCACCAGCGTCAGGATCGGAATTTCAAAGGC
This sequence comes from Loktanella sp. 3ANDIMAR09, assembly GCF_001420005.1. Classification (GTDB taxonomy): domain Bacteria; phylum Pseudomonadota; class Alphaproteobacteria; order Rhodobacterales; family Rhodobacteraceae; genus Loktanella. The sequence continues at coordinate 130,202 of NZ_LJAK01000009.1, forward strand.
ATCGCAGAACCGCACGAACCGCGCGGCCTTGCGGCTGCTGTCGATATCCAGCACGCCCGCCAGTACCATCGGCTGATTGGCCACCACGCCAACGGTCTGACCTTCCAGCCGGATGAAACCGATCAGGATGTTGCCGGCATAATCGGCCTGAATTTCGTAAAAATCGCCCTCATCCGCCAGTTTGTGGATCAGTTCCTTCATGTCGTAGGGCGTGTTGGCGTTCACCGGGATCAGCGTGTCCAGACTGTCCTCGACCCTTTTCACATCGTCAAAGAACGGACGCGTCGGCGCCTTTTCGCGGTTGTTCAGGGGCAGGAAATCAAACAGCCGACGGCATTCGGCAATCGCTTCGACATCATTGTCAAAGGCACCGTCCACCACGCCGGATTTCTTGGTATGGGTCGTGGCCCCGCCCAGTTCCTCGGCGGTGACGACCTCGTTGGTGACGGTCTTGACCACATCGGGGCCGGTCACGAACATGTAGGACGTGTCGCGCACCATGAAAATAAAGTCGGTCATCGCAGGGCTGTAGACCGCGCCACCCGCGCAGGGCCCCATGATCAGGCTGATCTGCGGCACCACACCGGACGCCATGATGTTGCGCTGGAACACATCGGCATAGCCCGCGAGGCTGGCAACGCCTTCCTGGATGCGTGCACCGCCCGAATCGTTGATCCCGATCACGGGGGCACCGTTCTGGATCGCCATATCCATGATCTTGCAGATCTTTTGCGCATGGGTTTCGGACAGCGAACCACCAAAGACGGTGAAATCCTGACTGAACACATAGACCATGCGGCCGTTGATCGTGCCCCAACCCGTCACCACACCATCGCCCATCGGCAGGTTGTCCTGCATCCCGAAATCCACCGCGCGATGGGTCACAAAGGCGTCGAATTCCTCAAAGCTGTCGTGATCCAGCAGCAGTTCGATCCGTTCGCGGGCGGTCAGTTTGCCCTTGGCGTGCTGCGCAGCAATCCGTGCCTGCCCGCCGCCCAGTTGGGATTCGGAGCGCTTGGCCTCCAGGGCTTCGATATGGTCTTTCATGCAGGCCTCCCGTCGTGCACATGGCCTCCGCAGGCCGCATTGTCGGGCACTCTAGTCATCGGTTTTGCCGAGGAAAACCCCCAAGGCGCAATATATCCCCAGCCGTAGGGGGGCTGCGCGAAACAATCTGACGCCGCGCAGATCCATGCAGGTCATTGTCACGGCACCCATGGACACCGCAGCGCAAGCCGCTACCTTGCGCGCGATGACAGACTTTCCCCGCGCGCGCTTTCTCGACCGCCGCACCCCGCCTCATATTTTCACGCTGACACTGCTGGCCGGTGTATCCGCATTGAACATGTCGATTTTTCTGCCGTCCCTCACCCGGATGGCGGCCGATTTCGGCACGGATTATGCCACGATGCAATTCGCCGTTTCGGGCTATCTGGCCGCAACTGCGGTGATGCAGATCATCGTCGGCCCCCTGTCCGACCGGTTCGGACGGCGCAAGATCGTGCTGACCTCCATCACCATTTTCATCGCGGCGACGCTGGGCGCCTATCTCGCCCCCACGATCCAGCTGTTCTTGATGTTTCGCATCCTGCAGGCTGCCGTCGCGACCGGAATCGTGCTGAGTCGGGCAATCGTGCGCGACATGTTCGGGGCAGAACAAAGCGCGTCGATGATCGGTTATGTCACCATGGGCATGGCCCTGATCCCGATGATCGGCCCCACCATCGGTGGCGCACTGGATCAGGCATTCGGCTGGCATGCCTCGTTCATCTTTCTGATGGGTGCAGGCGTTTTCTTGTGGCTGCTGTGCTATTTCGACCAGGGCGAAACCGTGCGCGGCGGCGGCACCGGATTTGCCGAACAGCTGACCAGCTATCCCGCGCTGCTGACCGCGCCCCGGTTCTGGGGCTATGCGCTGTGCACCGCGTTCGCATCGGGGTCGTTCTTTGCGTTTCTGGGCGGTGCGTCCTACGTCGCCGACCGGATTTACGGATTGTCGGCCTTTCAGACCGGCATCGCCCTGGGTGCGCCCGCCATCGGCTATGCCATCGGCAACGGAATATCGGGTCGCTATTCGGTGCGGGTCGGCATCAATCGCATGGTGCTGATCGGCTGCCTGATATCGGCCTTTGGCATGGGGTTGTCGCTGATCCTGGGTCTGGTGACCGTGATTCCCGCCGGCCTGCTCTTTGGTCTGTGCTCGCTGCTGGGACTGGGCAACGGCATGACGCTGCCCAACGCCATCGCCGGTTTGCTGTCGGTGCGCCCGAACCTGGCCGGCACGGCCAGCGGGCTGGGCGGTGCGCTGATGATCGGTGGCGGGGCCGCACTCAGCCAGCTGGCCGGGGTGCTGCTGGCACGCGGCACCACCGCGATGCCGTTGCAGGCGTTGATGCTGGTCTCTGCGCTGCTGGCCATCGCCGCGATCATGTTCGTGATGGTGCGTGAAAAGCGCCTGTCCGCCGGCCTTTCGGTCGCGCCCTAACGGCGTGCCGCGCGCCAGCCTGCGGCGCGCGCCTCGGCTTCGGTGCAGAACCAGCGTTCACCGCGCGACGGGCTGATCCGGGTCTCGTCATAGAATGCGTTGCCGGGCACATGGTAGATCCGCCCGCTGCTGCTGATGTTACCCTTGATGACACAGCCGCCGGGGGCCGCATCGCCCACCTGTTCCTGCGCCCGGAAATCCGAAGGCCGCTGCATCTGCGCCGACCAGAAACCGGCCCCGCTGCGCCGCGCCGCATCCTCATCGGGGACATAAACCGTGTCATAGCGGCGATAGGCGATGGCCAGACCGTTGCGCACCATCTGCTGGCCAAGGTCGATCCCGCCTGCGGTGCAACGCGCCACGGTGCGGCCATAGCGATCAATATCCAGCGGCGCACAATTCACCGCGCGCCCCGCGATCAGCGCGCGCAGCCCGTCGGTCGCATGGCTGCCGCAGGAAAACGGAAACCCCTGCGCACTGCGGCAATCCTGCCCGGCCTCTGGCGCATCGATGCCGTTCAATCTGATCCGTGTCTCGCCCACGTGGATCGTGTCGCCGTCGATCACACGTGCAGGCCCCGAGATCTGGGCCGCCAGGGGGGCAGCACAGAACAGTAAACAAATGGTTAACAAAATCCGCATACCCCCAATCTGGGGGGCGGATGCGGCGTTTCAATGGCGCGAAACATGACGTTTCGCGCCAAATCGATTCAAATCAGCGCTGACTGACAGCCCAGTTCGGGTTGATCCACGGCGCATCATTCGCCCGTGGCAGCGGCGCGCGCCCAAGAATATGATCCGACGCCTTTTCACCCACCATGATCGACGGCGCATTCAGGTTGCCGTTGGTGATCTGCGGAAAGATCGAGCTGTCGGCAACGCGCAACCCGTCCACACCTATGACACGACATTCGGGATCAACCACGGCCATCGGGTCATCAACGGCCCCCATCCGGCATGTGCCGCAAGGGTGATAGGCACTTTCGGCGTGTGCGCGGATGAAATCATCCAGTGCTGCATCCGACTGCACGGCCTCACCGGGCTGGATTTCATGACCGCTATAGGGGGCAAAGGCAGCTTGGCCGAAAATTTCGCGCGTCAGGCGGATACAGGTGCGAAAATCCTCCCAGTCCTGAGGGTCGGACATGTAGTTGAACAGGATATGCGGGTCCGCAGCCGGGTCCGGGCTGGTGAGCGAAACCGCCCCACGCGACGCGCTGCGCATCGGACCGACATGCGCCTGATAGCCATGCCCCTCTGCCGCGACCTTGCCGTCGTAGCGGATCGCCAGCGGCAGAAAATGGAACTGGATATCGGGATATTCCACACCCGGTTTCGACCGGACAAAGGCTGCGGATTCGAACTGGTTCGAGGTGCCCAGACCCTTTTTGCCGAACAGCCAGGCCGCACCGATCAACGCTTTCCAGATCAGTTTCCAATAGGTGTACAGCGTCACCGGCTGGGTCGCGGCCTGCTGGATATAGAGCTCGAGGTGGTCTTGCAGGTTCTGCCCGACACCGGGTCGGTCCGCCACGACATCAATGCCGTGTTCCGCCAGATGATCCGCCGGTCCGATCCCCGACAGCATCAACAGCTTGGGCGAATTGATGGCAGAGGCCGCGATGATGACCTCGCGGGTGGCGCGGATCACCTCGGTCTGGCCCTTGCGGTCGACCTCGACGCCCACGGCGCGTCCCTCTTCAATCACCACACGGCGGGCAAAGGCACGGATCAACGTGCAATTTTCGCGTTTCAGCGCGGGCCGCAGATAGGCATTGGCCGCAGACCAGCGCCGCCCCCGGTAGATCGTTGCATCAAACGGGCCAAAGCCCTCTTGCTGCGCGCCGTTGTAGTCCTTGGTTTCGGGGTATCCCGCTTGTTTGCCAGCCTCGACGAACGCCTTGACCAGCGGATTGCGGCGCGGGCCGCGTGTGACATGCAGCGGACCGTCGGTGCCGCGCCAGGCCGGATCGCCACCGTGGATACCCGCGTGCCAGTGTTCCATCCGTTTGTAGTAGGGCAGCACGTCGGCATAGGCCCAGCCGCGCGCGCCCATTTCTTGCCAGGTGTCAAAGTCGCGGGCGTGGCCGCGCACATAGACCATCCCGTTGATCGAGGAGGACCCGCCGATCACCTTGCCACGCGGTGTGGCCAGGGTGCGCCCCCCCAGATGCGGTTCGGGCGCGGTATGAAATCCCCAGTCATAGGTTTTCATATTCATCGGATAAGACAAGGCCGCAGGCATCTGGATGAACGGGCCTGCATCCGATCCACCGTGTTCGATGACGATGACCGATTTGCCCGCCTCGGCCAGACGGTAGGCCATCGCACATCCGGCAGAGCCTGCACCAACAATAACGTATTCAGCTTGCATGATGTTCACCGCCCACAAGGAGCGCCCCCAAATTTTCGCGAAAATTTGGCCCCCGGCATCCGCCGGACGGCCCCTAGAATGGTGCTTCGACCGGGTTCATGGCCACGTAGACGCCCTTGAGCTGGCTATAGTGATCAATCGCCGCCTTGGAATTCTCGCGGCCCACGCCAGACAGCTTCATCCCGCCAAAAGGTGCCTCGACCGGGGCGAGGTTGTGGGTATTGATATAGCAGGTCCCCGCCTGAAACCCGGCCGCCATGCGGTGCGCACGCGCCAGATCGCGGGTGAACACCGACGCCGCCAGCCCGTAGGGCGTGTCATTGGCGCGGCGCAGCGCCTCTTCTTCGGTGTCAAAGGTCAGCACCGACATAACGGGGCCAAATATTTCGTCCCTGGCAATCGTCATGTCGTCGGTCACATCGGCAAAGACGGTCGGTTCAAGAAAGAAACCGTCAAGATCGGGTCGTTTGCCACCCGTCACCAGCCGTGCGCCCTCTTGCACGCCCTTGGCGATGAACCCTTCGACCAGATCGCGCTGACGTGCGCTGACCATCGGGCCAAAGTTGGTCGCAATGTCCTGCGGGTCGCCCATGACGACGTTTTGCAAACGCTCTGACAGGCGGGCCAGGAACGCATCCACCATGCCCCGCTGCACGAACACCCGTGTGCCGTTGGAACAGACCTGCCCCGAGGAATAGAAATTGCCCAGGATCGCGCCGCCCACCGCATCCTCCAGGTCCGCATCGTCGAATACCACCTGCGGGGATTTCCCGCCCAGTTCCATCGTGACATGACGCAACCCTTCGGCTGCGGCGGCATAGACCCGCTTGCCCGTGGGCACCGACCCGGTCAGCGACACCTTGGCCACGCGCGGATCGGTGGTCAGCGCGGCCCCCACGGCCCCCAGCCCCTGCACGACGTTGAACACGCCCGGCGGCGCGCCCGCCTCGGTCAGGATTTCCGCGACCTTCAGCGCGCACAGCGGCGTGGTCTCGGACGGTTTGAACACCATCGTGTTGCCGCAGGCCAGTGCCGGCGCGGCCTTCCAGCAGGCGATCTGGGTGGGATAGTTCCAGGCCCCGATGCCGACGCAGACGCCCAGCGCCTCGCGCCGCGCATAGACGAAATCGCCCCCGGCCAGCTGGATATGCTCGCCCGTCAGACTGCCTGCAAGGCCGCCAAAGTATTCCAGCGCATCCGCACCGGATGTGGCATCGGCCACGGTCGTTTCCTGCAACGGTTTGCCGGTATCATAGGTTTCCAGCACCGACAGTTCGTGGTTGCGCGCGCGCATGATGTCGGCGGCGCGGCGCAGGATGCGGCCCCGTTCCGTCCCGGTCAGCGCGGCCCATGCGGCCTGCGCATCCGCAGCAGCAGCCAGCGCGCGGTCAACGATCGCGGGGGTGGCCGCGTGGACGGTGGCAATCGTCTCTCCGGTATAGGCATAGACGACGGGGATCACCTCTCCGGCGGTATCCTCGACATATTCACCTGCAATGTAATGGCTGGCGGTCGGTTGTGTTGTCATGATCTGTGCCTCCGATGGGCGAAAATGAAAAGTGATGGCTCAGGCGCGGCGCAGCAGGTTCAGCAGTGCCAGGACACGGTCAGCGCCCGCCGTCCCCGCCCGGTCTGACGCGGCGCGCAGATAGATGCCGTCGATCATCGCAGCGAGCGTATCGGCGGCACCGGCAGGGTCAGGGGTCTGACCCCGCAGCGCATGGGTCAGGTTCGACCGTAACCGCCGCTGGTACAGCCGCAACAGGTGCAGCGCGTCAGGGTTCGTCTGGGCCTGCCCGTAAAACGTCATCCAGGCCGCAACCACACCGGGCGCGAAACAGGACTGCGCAAAACTCGCCGTCACGATGGCGGCGGCACGGTCGTCGGTATCCCGCAGCGCGCTGATCACCTCCTTGCGATAGTCGGTCAGGATCTGGCGCATCGCGGCGACAAAAATCTGCCCCTTGCCCCCGAAATAGTGATGCGCCAGCGCAGACGACATGCCCGCACGCTTTGCAATGCGGCTGACAGAGACGTCCAGCGAACCAGCGTCGCCGACCTCTGCAATCGTGGCTTTCACCAAGGCAGCACGGCGTATAGGCTCCATTCCAAGCTTTGGCATGTTGTCACTCCGGTTCAGGTGTGGCACCCATAGCCCATCTTTGATTGACTGATCAATCAACAAAAAACTGACCGGGAGAAACCAAATGACCCTTCGTTCTACACTTTCCGTCATCGCCGTTGTTGCGGCCACGCCCGCACTGGCACAAGACAACTGCACCGAAGTCACCTTTGCCGATGTGGGATGGACCGACATCACGGCCACCACCGCCGCCACATCCGTGGTGCTGGACGCGCTGGGATACGACACCGAAACCAAATTGCTCAGCGTGCCCGTGACCTACATTTCGCTGGCCGAAGGCGACGTTGACGTGTTCCTCGGCAACTGGATGCCCACGATGGAGGCCGACATCGCCCCCTACCGCGAGGCCGGCACCGTCGACACCGTGCGCGCCAACCTGGAAGGCGCGAAATACACCCTCGCCGTGAACAAGGCCGCGGCCGACATGGGCATCACCACCTTTGCCGATATTGCCGCCAACCGCGACGCGCTGGATGGCCAGATCTACGGGATCGAACCGGGCAATGACGGCAACCGCCTGATCCTCGACATGATCAGCGCCAACGCATTCGACCTCGAAGGCTTCGAGGTGGTCGAATCCTCTGAGCAGGGCATGCTGGCGCAGGTCGAACGCGCCGACCGTGGCGGCGACCCGGTCGTGTTCCTGGGCTGGGAACCCCACCCGATGAACGCCAAGTTCGACATGACCTACCTGGAAGGTGGCGACGACTGGTTCGGCCCCGATCTGGGTGGCGCGACGGTCTATACCAACACCACCGCCGGTTTCGCCGAGGCCTGCCCGAACGTGGGCACCCTGCTGAACAACCTCGTGTTCAGCCTCGAAATGGAAAACGAGATCATGGGCGCGATCCTAAACGACAACGCCGACCCCGAAGAGGCGGCGACCGCATGGCTGGCAGCCAACGCGGCCACCTGGCAGCCCTGGCTGGAAGGCGTGACCACGGTTGACGGTGGCGACGCCACCGCAGCCGTCACAGCCGCACTGGCCAACTGATTTCCGAACGGGGCCGCATGCAGATGCGGCCCCGTTTCACAAATGACGGCCCCGACCCAGCCCCGACCCACGGCACCCTTGGCGGATGCGGCGGCTTGGGACTGAAACGGGCACATCCCGACCACACCGCCCCGTGGTGCGGGGATGTCGCCCGACACTGTTGTAACCGAACGGCGCGCCACACCGGGCCGCGCCGCTGAAGGAGTTCACGAGATGGACTGGCTAAGCCTGAGTTTCCTGACAGACACAAAAATACCCGTCGGCGTCTGGTGCCGCGACCTGTTCGACGCGCTGAATGCCGCGATCGGACCGGCCATCGACCTCTTTGCCGACAGCCTGCGCGATTCGGTCGACTGGATCGTCGATACCGTGCTGATCCCGCCGCCTATCGTGGTCGTCCTGTTGTTCGTCGCATTGGCCTATGCGCTGCAACGGCGCTGGCAGACGGCGCTGCTGGTGCTGGTCGGGTTCCTGTTCATCCTGAACCAGGGCTACTGGGAAGAAACGATTCAATCCCTCACGCTGGTGCTGCTGGCCTGCACGGCCTGCATGTTGATCGGCGTGCCCATCGGCATCGCAGGTGCGCATCACCCCCGGTTCTACCGCGCGCTGGTGCCGGTGCTGGACCTGATGCAGACGCTGCCCACCTTTGTTTACCTGATCCCCACGGTCGTGCTGTTCGGTATCGGGATCGTGCCGGGCCTGATCGCCACCGTGATCTTTGTGCTGCCCGCGCCGATCCGCCTGACCTACCTCGGGATTTCCTCCACACCGACGGCCCTAATCGAGGCTGCACAGGCGTTTGGGGCCACCAAACGCCAATTGCTGTGGAAGGTCGAACTGCCATCCGCCACGCCGCAAATCATGGCGGGCCTCAATCAGGCGATCATGCTGTCGCTGTCGATGGTCGTCATCGCGGGCCTTGTCGGGGCCGCCGGCCTGGGCGTGCCGGTGGTGCGCGCCCTGAACACCGTGAACACCGCGCTGGGTTTTGAATCCGGCTTTATCATCGTGATCGTCGCGATCATGCTCGACCGTACGCTGAGGGTCCGCAAACCATGAATGCTGTAGAATTCGACAACGTTTCCATCGTCTTTGGCGACCGTCCGCAATCGGCCCTGCCGCTGATGGACCAGGGCAAGACGCGGGCCGAGGTGCAGGCAGAGACCGATCAGGTGCTTGGCGTGCACAATTGTTCGCTGACGGTGGAAGAAGGCGAAATCCTCGTGCTGATGGGCCTGTCGGGGTCCGGCAAATCGACGCTGCTGCGGTCGGTCAACGGGTTGAACCCTGTGGTGCGCGGTGACGTGCGGATCGCTACGCCGGGTGGCATGCAATCGGTGACACAGGCCAAGTCGCGCAAACTGCGCAAACTGCGCCTGTCCAATGTGGCGATGGTGTTTCAGCAGTTTGGCCTGCTGCCATGGCGCACCGTGCGCGACAACGTGGGCCTTGGCCTTGAACTGGGCGGCCTGTCCACCGCCAAACGCCGGGCCCGCGTGGACGAGGAACTGGCCCTTGTCGGTCTTGCCGACCGCGCCGACGCGCTGGTGGGCGAATTGTCGGGCGGCATGCAGCAACGCGTTGGCCTTGCGCGGGCCTTTACCACCGATGCGCCGATCCTGCTGATGGACGAGCCGTTCAGCGCACTCGACCCGCTGATCCGCGCGCGTTTGCAGGACGAGCTGCTGGACATGCAGGCCCAACGCGGCCGGACCATCATTTTCGTCAGCCACGATCTGGACGAGGCGTTCAAGATCGGCAATCGCATCGCCATCATGGAAGGCGGGCGCATCATCCAGACCGGCACCCCGCGCGATATCTTTACCAATCCCGCCAACGACTACGTGGCTGATTTCGTGGCCCACATGAACCCGCTGGGCGTGCTGACCGCCCGCGACGTGATGACCCCCGGCACCGCCGGCGCATCACAGATCGCCGCCGAAACCCCGGTTCAGGACATCATCGACACGCTCAAACAGGGCATGATCCTGAGCGTTGTGGAAAATGGCCAAAAGATCGGCCAGATCACCCCGACGTCGGTGCTGAACAGCCTGTCGCGCGGCCGCTAGTCGCGCGGTGGGGCAAAGGACCTGAATGTCCGGTGCGCGGGGCAACCTTGCCATTCGAACGCATCGCAAGGTATCGTGAGAAAGTGTGAGAGATGGAAACCAAAGATGGCCAAGTCGATAAATCTGGCGGCAAAGCTTGCGACATTCGAAGAGAAATGGTCTCCGCGCACTGTAGCATCCTTCAATGGTCACGACGTCATGGTCGTGAAGGTCGAGGGAGAGTTCAGATGGCATTCCCACGCAGACACAGATGATTTCTTCCTCGTTCTTTCGGGTGAGATCGACATCCGGCTCAGGGACGGACCCGTCACAGTGACAGCGGGAGAGATGTTTGTCGTTCCAAAGGGTGTCGAACATTGCCCCTTTGCCGAAAAGGAAGCGCATCTGTTGCTGATCGAGCCGACTGGAACACCCAACACGGGCGATGCCGGAACTGCCGCTGGCCGGAAAGTCATCTAGGCGACTGACCGAAACGGGCTCGAACCGCCCTCTCCCGTGCAGACGGCCCAAGCCCGCAGCACCAAACAAAAAGGCCCTTTGCACATGACCCGATCAGATCGCGCCGCACTGTCGGCATAGGCCGCCATCACCTCGACACCTAAGCGATCAGGTGCCGCGCTGCTTTGTTGCGCGTGCCGGTTCTGGCGTGCTCGTCCGGCAATCCCAGTTCGGTTTCAGCCTGACCAACGCACGACATACGCGGGCCAGACGTGCGTTCTTGAACGCACCCCGGCGCGCGGGACAGGTCCCGACACGACCGTGCGACGTTCCGGGATCGTGTGCGTCAGGCTCCAGGACCGGCTGGAGTTGGCCATGGACCCACCCCATAGGATGACACAAGACATTTTGCATTCTTGCGATGACGTTCAAGCAGTTTTTGAACGGTTGCGCCTTTTGGGACCTGGCGTGCCGTTGTTTCGAAAACTTCGGTGCCGTCAGAGAATAATGCGTTGATCTCGCGGTTCGCGTCCTGACCCAGTGACCCGCGCGCCATTGGCCCCAGCAGCAGGCTTTCGACGGCGGCCCCTTCGGCGAGAACGAGTTCATGACGATCGCACAGCAAATGAAAGTGAGTCACCGAAACCATGTCACAGACATACGCAACACCAGGCATGTCGATCAGCATTTTGGCGGCGACCAAAACCTCTGCATCGCCGGTCTTGCGGTCAGCGATCGGGGATTTGATCATCACGCGATGCTGTTGCGAGAGAACCAGATCCCGGCAGGGTTGTCCCGGCCCCATCGCGCCCCGGGCAATACGCACAGGCTGGCTGCGCCCCCTGGCCCTGCGCGTCGAAGAGCCGATCCACCGCACAGGTTGAAACCCGCTATCGAGTGTCTGGACCAGATCACCAACCTTGAGGTGTTCAATCCGGGTTTCGCCCTTGTCGGCCAGAATGCGCGTGCCTTTAGCAAGGCAGACCGGCGCCGCGTCGAGCGATATTTCAACCGCAACAAGCCCGTCGACCGAGGATTGGGATACCGCAATGTCGGTGCCCTCCGGAAGGCCCGTGGTAAAGATGTCGGCAAAAGCGCCTGAAATCGTTGTTCCGAAAATGAGATCGGGCGTCCCCAACTGAGTCAGATCACCTTCAAAGTTCGTGAAATCCAGAATCAAATCGCCGCCAAGAACGATATCGACGTCATATCCGTCTACGATCCGCATCTGGTCAAAATCGCGCGCGCTGCGGATTTCAAAGATCAGAACGTCATTGTCACCAAACATCTGATTTTCGGACAGCAATGTGCGACCGGATCGGTACAGGTCGTAACCCGGCGCGAGGTTCTGTAGCGCGGCGTACCAATCGGAATATTCCGTCGGGACAATGATTTCCTGCACTTTGGTCCCGACAAGGCTGTCGAAATAGAACGCCATGCGACCGGGCTCTTCAACCGACTCGCGATAGTCGCCCAAAGAGGTAAAGACCGCGCCATCGCTCGGGTCGCCGTCCCGCAGTCCCGGCACATTGTCGAGGATGATCTGCGTGCTGTAGATCGGGTCCGGCGTCTGGTTTTCAGGTGCGACGGTGACATCAAATGCACTGACCTGCGTCGCAATCGTGTCCAACGCCGCGGTGCTTGCCCCTGCGCCCGTCGCCGCGATTGTTGGATCGACCACGGTAAAATCACCGTTTTCGGCGTCCTGGAAAACCTCATCCGCAGTCAGGTCGTAGCTTGTGACGCCACCGTCAGGGCATTTTCGCTGCCGTTGATGGCCACGTTCCAGGAAACGTCGGCTAGCTTGAGGCGACGAGATCGTTCAGTTCAAAGGCCTGGCTGCCGGCAAGTGTAAACACCAGGTTGTCGGCGATCACGCCGTCGGGAAACACGTCCGTGGTTTCCGATCTGATCGTATTGATCTCCGTGATGCCGTCGCCATGTTCACCCGTCGAATAGACCGTGTTGTTGGTGACCTCGAGGCCTTGCGTCGGCTTGATACGGATGCCGTCGATCTGTCCATAGGCGATGACGTTGTCCGAAATCAGGACCGCCTGATCCTGGTTTTCAAAGTTCGGCACTTCGTCAATGAGGATCGGCTTGCCCTCATCCAGTACCATGTTCAGGTAACCTTTGGACGGAACCCAGGACGGCATGGTCTGATATGTGTTGAAAATCAGGTTCCCGGTGATCTCCAGACGGTAGACGCCGTCGATGTCGTCCCCGAAATCACCCGATCCCTGCTGGCGCATGATCCCGTGACCACCAGACAGGGATTTTGTGGCGACGTCTTGCAGGATGTTGTCTTGGATTTTGACATAGCGGCCGTCCTCGATGTTGACGGCCTTCTGGTAGAGATCGTGAAAATCGTTTTCACGAATGGTGATGTATTCACCGGATTCGACATTGATCGCGATGCCGCCCATCCCGTCTTGGGCGGATTGGTCCCAATATCCCGTGGCCAGCATCTCTTCGACCGACAGGATGTCCGAGTTCCCGTCGAACGCGAATCCTTCGATGACGATGTTGGATGCCTCGCCGTCGATGCGCCAGTTGTTCAGACGCGAAAACTGGTATTCGCCGCTTGATCCCGGCACAGGCTTGATCATGACCTCGGAATCAGACGTGCCTTT
>NZ_LJAK01000010.1 GCF_001420005.1 Loktanella sp. 3ANDIMAR09
AGTGACGCATGTGGTGATGACCACGAATGACGGCTGTGCGCAGGGAGCTGACTTTGCAAAGTTTGGCCCGTTTACCGACAGCGGACCTTCGTGCCATGCGTGGCGAATTCGGGCTTTGAGCCCACACCTACTGGGTACGACGCAGCGCAGCGTAGGCGATAGATCCACCTAAACCGACAAAGATTGCACCGAAGGTATAGGAAATCGCGGTTTGAAATCTATGAAACACACGCATGGCGATTTTTGTGGAAAATACTGTTGCCGTGATCGAATGTAGGACCACCGCGAGTAGCCCACAGATAAAAACGACTAAGGCCAAAAACCAGTTCGACGCCGTGGTCGGTATAAAGGCTGTCATAACTGATCCAAAGAAAAGCGCAGCTTTTGGATTAGTCATGCTGACAACGAACCCTGATGTGAACGATTGCTTGATCGTCCGGTCCGGTGCTTCGGTCAAGCTCATGGCATCATTTTGTTTTCTGGCGGCATTTATAGATTTGAAACCGAGCCAAATGAGATAAGCGGCACCGGCGAGCTTGAGGGCAATCACGGCTCTTGGGAACAGATCAAATAGGATCGCAACTCCTAAAACTGCGAAAATTGACCAGATCAACGCTCCACATGCCAGACCAAAACCCGTTGCCAAGCCGTGCTTGCGTCCAAGCGTTAACGATGCAGTCATGACCGCAAGCATATTGGGACCGGGCGTTATCCAAGCGGCAACATTCACAAGAATTATCGTTCCGAGAGAGAGCACAAAACCCACAGCGCAAGTCCTTTATGTCACATATTAAACGCCAAATGTGTATTTTGCCAATGGCGGCTTCGTCCGCATCTTTCCCCTTCATAACCCGCGTGGTGAAGGTCAGCTATCGCAAATGCGCACAGAGGGGCATGGGTCCGCTTCGGGCTGGGAGCGGTCGTTGCTTCTGAAAGCCCAATAGCCGCATATCCCGCACACCTGACTTTTGGATTTATTCGGGTCGGGTAGGTTCTGTATGGGTCCTTCCGCCAAGCGGAAAAGAAAATGCGGGCTTTGAGAAGGGTGTTTCAACTTCTCAAAGGAGATCCACATGTCCATGAATGTTCAACCCCAGCCAGACCTTCCGGATCCGACCGTGATCGCGGCGCAAAACGACGCGTTTCGCAAGCTCGCGTGCCTTGGGGTGCCGCCTGCGCCGCCCATCCAGGGCCGCATGCATGTCACCCGCGCGCTTATGGAGGCCGGTGACGGCTTCATGGCCGAGGCGGTGAAGGCAACCGGTGAGTTTGCCACGTTCGAGCCTGAGAATGACCCAGAAGGCTGGCATGATTTCGGGGCGGTCGAGATCCGGGGCGAGACCGTGTTCTGGAAAATCGATCTCTATGAGGCGGATTCGGACTTCCGCTATGGGGCGGAGACCCCAGACAATCCCGCCACCACCGTCCGCGTGCTCACCATCATGCTGGCGCGCGACTGGTAGGGCAGGGGACACCCCCTCCTGAAACCCCAGGCGATGAAGGCCCACTGACCCCTCAAAGGGAAAGTGGGCCTTTTGTCGTGGTGATCCCTGAAGCCGGGGATTGGTCACGCGCGTGAGCGCGCGGGCCACACCTCACCCTCCTGGAAGGATATCCCATGACCACAAGCTTTGCTCCCCTTACCGTCGCTATCGGCGATCTCGTCCCGCATCCCGCCAATGTGCGCAGCAACTCTCCGGAAACTTATGACCCCGAGAACATCGCGCATCTGAAGGCCAGCATCGCCGTTCTGGGTCTCCTGCAGCCGCTCCTGGTCCAGAAGCTTGACGGCAAATATGCTGTCCTCGCCGGCGGACGGCGCCATGCAGCCCTGAAGGAGCTGATCGCCGACAAGGCCACCAAGGGGTTCACCGCGAAAACCAAGATCGACTGCCGCCTCGTGCCGGAAGACTGCGACGTCACCACGGCGCTGTCGCTCGCCGAGAACATCACCCAAGCACCGATGAATGCCATCGACGAGTTCGAGGCCTTCGCCCGGATGATGGAGGTCGACGGCCAGACGCCCGAGACGATCGCAAAGACCTTCGGCACCACGGTGGCGGCCGTGAAAGGCCGGTTGCGCTATGGCCTGATCCACCCCGACATCCGCGCCGCGGCCCGGGGCAAGGTGATCACGCTCGACACGATGAAGGCCTTCGCCGAGCACCCGAGCCAGGAGGTGCAGCGCGAGGTCTTCGAGGCGCTCACGAAAGACGGCGGCTATTTGCAGGCCTACACGGTCCGTCAGGCCCTCAAATCCCGCGGTGTGCAGGTCAGTGACGATATCGGAGCTTTCGTGCGCGCGGACTATGAAGCGCGCGGCGGTGCCGTCGCTGCTGACCTTCTGGAAGAGCATTCCGTGCTCGAGGATGCGGCGCTGGTCGAGACCATCCTGCTCGAGAAGCTCGGTGCTGCTGCCGAAGAGGCCCGTATGAGGCTGGGATTTGCCTGGGCCGATGCGATGGTGCGCTATGATTACGCGACCATGGCCGACTACGGCCGCGTCTATCCCGGCCCGATCGAGCCGGATGAGGCTGCCCAGAAGCGCATTGATGAGATTACCGCCGAGCTTGAGAAATTGCAGCTCGAGATGGAGAATGAGGGGCTCGAGGACGGTGCCTACAATGCCCTTTACGACCGCGTCGACGCTCTGGAAGAGGAAGCCCGCGACCTGCAGGAGGCCTACAGCACCGAGGACCTCGCGCGGTCCGGGGTGATCGCGTCGTGGCAGGGTGGGCAGATCACGCTCCATGTTGGCCTCGTCCGCCCCGAGGACACCGTCAAAGAGGAGGGCGCACGCGGCTCCTCAAGTAACCCGACGGGGGAGGAGGCACCGGACGCCGGCGAAATCACCTACCCGGCCTCACTGGCTGAGGACCTCAAGACCGAGCGAGCCATGGCGCTTGGGGCCGCGATGGCGCTGCATCCGGAAGCCACGCTCGATCTGACGCTCTTCAAGCTGGTGAGCGACGTTCTGGCCAGCGGCATGAGTGTCACGCAGGCGATCAAGATCGATGCCCGCAAGGAATACCGCAGCCATGCCAAGATGGACGAGATCGACGAGACCTCGCTTGAGCAGGTGGCGGCGGCGCATGATGCGCTTGATCTGTCCTGGCTCGATGACAGCCGCGCGCCCGCCGATCAGTTTGCGGCGTTTCGCGCGCTGAAGGCCGGCGAGAAGGCCAAGCTCGTCGCCTATGCCACGGCCAGCACCACGCAGTCCTGCTTCGCGCGGGACCGATCGCGCGACAGACTGATGCATGCGTTCGAGATCGAGATCATGCCCGATATCCGCGCCCACTGGATACCGAATGCGGCGCTCTTCAACCGCTTCAAGAAGGCCTGGCTCCTGAAGATCCTCGGCGAGGATCTGGGTCTCGCCCAGGAGGCGGTGACGCTGGCCTCGTCGAGCAAGAAGGAAATCGTCGCCTTCTGCGACAAGCTCTTTGCAGAGCCCTTCGCCACGCTCACGGACGCGCAGCGCGCTGCCGTGGCCGCCTGGTGCCCGCCGATGATGCAGACCGCCGGTATCGCCTTTGATGAGGCGGAGCCAACTTCGGAAACCCCGGAACCTGACGGCGAGGTCGCGCAAGCGGCCTGAGTCCTCACGCGACCCGCGCGAGGCATTCCCCGCGCGGGTCGACCCTCCCACACCCAACCGAAAGACATCCTCATGGCTATTCTCAAGTTCTCTGCGTCCGCTGTTGCGGCACAGATCGCCCATGCGCGCGCCTGCAAAACCTTCCTGCCCAACTGGAACGGGCCCGTGGACAGGCCCGCCCTGATCCTGATCGTCGGCAATGGTGTGCATCTGCGCTCAAACGGCATCGATGGCACGACCACCCGAATCGTCACCACCGAACAGGCCGATCCCTCTTTCGCCTTCGCCGACGGCATGAACCCGTTTCGGGACACCGACTGGATGGCGCAGCGCCGCATGGCGTTTCGCGATCTGACCGGCCAGTTCTACACCGACATCCTGGATGACGTGCAGGTGCTCATCGACCGGGGGCGGGGGGCCATCCGGCTGGCCACCGATGGCCACGGCATCCGCGTCTTCGTGCGCCGGGCCTCGGACTATCTCATCGGCGGGACCTACGAGGTGCCCTCGGGCCTCGGCGGCACCTTCCGGGTCATCCTCAAGGATGCCTGCGACACCTTCGCGATCGTGCAGAACTGCGGCAATTCGGCGTTTTGGGAATTCGAAGAAGATGATGCAGCGCCAATGTCCCGAGAGCGCGAAGCGCGGCAGGGTATTGGTGCTTCAACTCATTCCCATAAACGCTGCGAGGATTTCGACGCCATGCAGCCCTACCGCGTGCCGCTCGATGCGCTGATGGAGATCGACGATCGGAGGGCGGCATAGTGGGATGGCTTTTCTACACCAACCGCCGTATCAAATCCTACGCGGATGAGAAGGCGGAAATTACACGGCTCTGCACCTTCGAGGGCGACACGCGCAAAACTGAACTGGTCAAGGCCTGCAAGGTCGCCTCCACCTGGTATGCGGCGGCAAGGGTCACCAATCTCGACGGCACCGCTGTCGAAGACGCGACCTATATGACCGATGCGGATGGCTCCATCACGTTCGGGGCTGTCTTCCTCACCCGATACGATGACGGCTGCTGGGGCTACAAGGACATGGAGGAAAGTGCTGGCCCGAACGAGTCTCGTGCTCCCATTGGGCTGATCGAGCTTCTCTCCGACCTGAAAGACCCGGACAGCTACGCCCAGGACTGGCGCCAGCGCTGCCGGGATTGGGCAGCGATCCCGGACTACGAGGAAGGCGACAAGATCAGGCTCGCCACGCCCGTGACGCTCACCGATGGCAGTACATGCCAGATCGTCACCGCGACGCACTACAAGCGGGGGCGGCAAAAACGCCGCTGCTACCGCATCGAGGAAACCGGTGGGCTCGTACGCCTGTCGAAGGCCTCGCTTGCGGGCTCGGAGCTGCTCAGTTCCGCAAAAGGTGCTGCAAGCCCGGTGCTGGCGGAGTATCTCGCGGGGCGACATTAGGTCCTGCGCCGGACGGTTCATCGGCCTGCCCGGCGACAGCAGATCCTGCGGCTTATCTTGACATGGCAATGCGAATGCATTACCTATCGCAGGCAGCAAAGCCCCCCATTCTTTCAGGAGACTGCCATGACAGCGCTCGCACAAGACGTCTCGAAACTCACGGATCGGTATCAGACGACCGTGCCGGCGGGTGTGCGAAAACAGCTCAAGCTGGGCAAGGGCGACCAGATTCGTTACTGCACCGAGCCGAGTGGCAGGGTCTATATCGAGCCCGTGCGCAGCGACGAGGAAGATCCTGTGCTCGGCGCCTTTCTCGATTTTGTCGAGGCCGATATCAAGGCGCATCCGGACCGCATTCGGGCGTTCGATGGGGCTTTGCATGACCATCTTGCAGCACTGGTCGGAGACGTTGATGTCGATCTCGATGCGCCGCTATCGCTCGAGGATGAATGAGCGGCGATAGCGTGCCCGCCCAAGCGCCCCTTGTCGTAAACGGATGGTCGATTTATGCGCATCCGCTCTTTCTGGAACAGCTCGAAGGGCTGATTGAAGAGGTCGAGGCGCGTAAGGCACGCGATCCTAAGACCTGGCGCAAGAAGAATTCCACGAAACGGCTGGCCGCCATCTTCAAGCTGGTCACCGAGGCCATACCGGCAGATCCGGGTGCCGCCGCCTTCCGGCAAGGCGGCACACTCGGCGATCACCGCAAGCACTGGTTCCGGGCGAAATTCTTCCAGCAGTATCGGTTGTTCTACCGGTTCAACAGCGATGCGAAGGTCATCGTGGTGGCTTGGGTGAACGACGACAAGACTCTGCGCGCCTATGGCAGTAAGACGGATGCCTATGCGACGTTCAAAGGGATGCTGGAAGATGGCAACCCACCTGACAATTTCGACGCGCTCTTGAAAGAAGCAGTGGCGGCGGACAAGCGGTTCGAGACGTCCCTTGAAGCGGCGCCTGATCGGTAAGTGGGGTCGAATTCCGGAGGGGGCAGAATCCCCCGCTAAGGCTGCCAGTAAGGGGCTCGTTCTGCGATATTATCTCCCGTCACCCTTGAGCCGAGTGAAAGAGGCGACATTGGTGTGTCATATGGCTGGTACGATGAAATTCTCAGAAGTCCCTCCCTATCCGTACACCTGCCGTTCGCTGCATCGTGTACGAACTGGTAAGATGCGGACTTTCCGGGCTTTCGCTGCGCGATGCACGAAGGTCCGTTGTTCCCTTTTTTCAGGGTGGACTAACCTTCGAGAAGTGCGTCAATCACCGCACATTCTGGTGCGGCGTCGCCTGTACATCGAGCGACGGTTTCCGACAGGACACGTTCGATCCGCGTGAGATCGGCTATTTTCGCCTGCACATCTTCAAGATGCGTCTCAGCAACGGTCTGGACCTGAGCGCAGGTTTGAGACCGGTCATCGACCAACCCGAGCAGCCCGCGAATTTCTTCCAGGGAGAAACCGAGATCGCGGGACCGCATGACGAACTTCAACCGTTTGACATGAATATCATCATAGCTTCGATACCCTTTTGCGGTGCGCGGTGGGTCGGGCATGATACCGACCGTCTCGTAGTAGCGGATGGTTTCGAGATTGCAGCCCGTGGCCCGTGCTAGATCGACCCGCCGGAGTGCTTTCACGCTTCTGTTATCCATTATCCGCAGAAATCCCTTGAGCCTGTATCAACTACAGACCGTAGAACGATGGAAAGAACAGAACAAGGGCGATTCGATGGAGCAAAGTATTTCAGACCATAAATCCGGCCACGTGCGTCAGGTTGGCGATGACACCGCGAAAGGCTGGGGTGCGACCGGCTTCGGCGTTCTCGGTGCGTTGGCGATGACCTCGTGCTGTATTCTGCCGCTTGTGCTGGTGAGTTTCGGCGTGACTGGCGTCTTCATCGCGCAGCTCGGGGCGTTCTATGCCTACAAATGGTACACTTTCGCGCTAAGTGCCGCGTTTCTCGGATACGGGTTCTACAAGGCATACAAGCCGGTGAATACGGACGCCTGCGCCGATGGCACCTGTGCCCGGCCAATCAACCGGACTGTGATGCGGGTGACACTTTGGGCCGCCGCCGCAATCGTCGCGGTAGCGATGGCCTTTCCCTACATCACGCCCTTCATTCTGAAATTCTAAACAAGGAACAAAATCATGAAACACGTACTGTTATCGTCAACGCTGGCCATTGCTGCGTTTGCCCCAGCGGCTTTTGCCGAAGAGCGCACCGTCGAGATTGCAGTCGGCGAACTGACCTGCCCCTCCTGTTCGTTCATCGTTGCCAGTTCGATGCGCGGCGTTCCATCGGTCCAGATCGACGACTTCGTTGACGGTCCCGAGTATGGACAGGGCGTTTACAGTGTCACCTTCGATGATGCCGAGACCAGCGTGGACAGCATCATCGATGCAGTGGCGGCAAATGGCTACCCCGCCCAGGCTCTGCCGGACACGGCGTCCTAACCACGGGGAAATTTGCAAT
Source organism: Loktanella sp. 3ANDIMAR09 (assembly GCF_001420005.1). GTDB lineage: Bacteria > Pseudomonadota > Alphaproteobacteria > Rhodobacterales > Rhodobacteraceae > Loktanella. The sequence continues at coordinate 7,495 of NZ_LJAK01000010.1, forward strand.
GCGTGACAACCTTATGGGCGGGCTACTGGGTTTCGGAGTTGCGACTCCGGTCGTGATCGTGTGCTGCGGTGGCGGCACAGCTCTGCTTGCTGCGGCGTTCGGCGGCCTCGCAGCGTGGATGTCGGGGCTTGGCTGGATAGCCGTCGCACTGGTTGTGGCGCTCGCCTTCCTTGTCGTTCGTGAATTCCGGCGGTCCGCCAATGGCCGCACCTCGATTTCCAATCATTCTCCAGAAAGAAAGAGCGCTACTTGACCCAGAACATTGAGAACCCCGACCGCTTGCTAAAATGGGGGCTGGGTGGCGCACTCTTTGCGGCCCTGTGCTGCTTCACACCCCTCCTGGTCGTCGTTGTGGCCGGTGTCGGCCTGTCGGCTTTGACCGGTTGGCTCGACTACGCGCTGTTCCCACTTTTGTTCTTTTGCCTTGCCGTCGTGGCGCAAGCGCTCTGGCTGCGCGCCGGGCGCGTGGGGCCGAACCCGAAACTCTGGGCGACGGCGATTGCCGCTGCTCTGTCGATCCTCATCATCTGGATCGAGTTCCGTTTCGCGCTGCGCATTACGGTCGGCGCTTTCGTGGCTGTCGGCGTCTACGCTTTCTACCTCAATAAAATGAAATCCAAGGAAGCGACACAATGATGATGGGATCTTGCACAGGGATTGGCATGTTCTTCGGAATGCTTGGCATGCTGACACCGCTCATAGCCATTGGTGCGATCATTTATCTGGTCGTTGCCAAACGAAAAAACTCTGATCTGCACGAGGCGCGCTGAAATGAAAGATATCAACAAGAATGATGATGGAAATGGCGGATACGACCTTATCGTCATCGGCGCAGGCTCGGCGGGTTTCTCCGCTTCAATCACCGCTGCTGACGCGGGAAAACGTGTCGCACTTGTCGGGCATGGCACCATCGGCGGCACCTGCGTGAACGTCGGCTGTGTGCCGTCCAAGGCAATGATCCGCGCCGCTGAGGCGATCCATGGCGCACATGCCGCCAAGCGGTTTCCTGGCCTGTCCGGTCACGCACAACTCGATGACTGGCACACGCTGATCGAGTCGAAAGACGATCTGGTCGCGACCTTGCGTCAGAAGAAATACGCAGACCTGCTGCCGGAATACGCGGGTGTCGATTATATCGATACTGGTCCGGCGCGGCTGATCGAGGGTGGCGTCATCGTCGGGGGTCGCACGTTGACCGCAATGAAAATGATCATTGCAACCGGTGGTCATCCGGTCCTGCCGACGATTGACGGAATCGAGGAGGTCGGCGCACTCGATAGCACCAGCTTGCTGGAGCTTGAAACCCTGCCGGAAAGTCTGATTTTTATCGGGGCGGGCTACATCGGGGCGGAACTGGCGCAGATGATGAGCCGGATGGGCGTGAAGGTCACGCTGGTGACACGGTCACACCTGCTTCCCGGTGCCGAACCGGAAGTGTCCGGGGCTTTGACGGACGCTTTTGCCGCCGAGGGGATCACCCTGCTGACCGGCCTGAGTTATGAGAACGTCAGACGTGACGCGTCGGGCGTGACCTTGCGGGTTATGCAGGGCGGCGAGCCTGTCGAGGTCACGGCGGATCATCTTGTTTCGACCGCAGGTCGGCGTGCCAATACCGACAGTATGGGTTTGGACGAGGTCGGCGTGAAAACCGACGCGCGCGGGTCCATCGTCATCGGCGACGACATGCAGACGTCGGTGCCCGGCATCTATGCGGCGGGCGACGTGACAGACCGCGACCAGTTCGTCTATATGGCAGCCTACGGGGCAAAATTGGCTGTGAAGAACGCCGTTCTGGGCGATGATCAGCGCTATGACAATTCTGCCATGCCCTGGGTCGTGTTCTCCGATCCACAGATTGCCGGGGTCGGGCTGAGCGAGCAACAGGCTCGCGACGCAGGGTTCGACGTGAAGACTTCGGTCGTGCCACTCGATCAGGTCCCGCGCGCTCTTGCCGCCCGCGACACACGTGGATTGATCAAGCTTGTGGCGGATAAGAAAACCGACAAACTGCTTGGTGGCCAAATCATCGCACCCGAAGGATCGGACACGATCCAGACACTGGTCATGGCGTTGAAGTTCGGCATGACGACCAAAGACTTGGGCGCAACGATCTTTCCCTATCTGACGACGGTCGAGGGCCTGAAATTGGCCGCGCAGACTTTCGATATGGACGTGGCAAAACTTAGCTGCTGCGCCGGATAAAGACACGTAAGAAGGATCTAAATATGAGTGAGACGTATGACCTGATCGTTATCGGGGCGGGCATGGCCGGGGTTGCGGCGGCGAACAAATGCGGTGCGGCAGGCTGGCGCGTGGCCATCGTGGATGCGCTGCCCTACGGCGGCACCTGCGCCTTGCGTGGTTGCGATCCTAAGAAAATATTGCGGCGTGGCGCTGAAATCGTCGATGCCGCACGGTTGATGGACGGCAAAGGGATCGATCCCAGCGGACTAAAGATCAACTGGTCCGATCTGATGGCTCACAAACGTGGTTTTACCGATCCGGTGCCGGACAAGATGGAAAAGGGTCTGACCGGAAACGGCGTCGAGACGTTGCACGGTGCCGCGCGGTTCACCGGTGCCAACGCGCTCGAAGTTGACGGGCAGTCCTATCAATCGAAACGTTTCCTTATCGCCGCTGGAGCGATCCCGAGACCTGTCACCTTCGCCGGTGCCGATCTGATGATCGACAGCACGGATTTTCTCAATCTTGAGGCTTTGCCCAAGCGCATCCTGTTTGTCGGTGGCGGCTTCGTATCTTTTGAGTTTGCGCATATCGCCGCACGTGCTGGGGCCGAGCCTGTCATCGTAGATCGCGGTGCCCGCCCGCTGAACGCTTTTGACCCTGATCTGGTCGAGATGCTGATCGCGCGCAGTGCCGCTGTTGGTGTGGACCTGCAACGAGAAACCGAAATCGTCTCGATCACAACCTCCGGTGCGGGTTTTGCCGTTGAAGTGAAGACAGGCGACAACACAACGACCATTGAGACCGATCTGGTCGTGCATGGCGCGGGTCGCATCGCCGCTCTTGCCGATCTGAACCTTGAGGCCGCCGATGTCGCGTATGGCGACAAGGGCATCGTTGTGGCTCCGCATCTGCAAAGTACGACGAACGCCGCCGTCTTTGCAGCTGGAGATTCCGCCGATACCAAGGGAATGCCGCTGACGCCCGTTGCCGTGATCGAAGGTAAGGTCGCGGCCTCGAACATGCTCAAGGATCAGAAGATCTTGCCGGATTATTCCGGCATCCCGACCGCAGTGTTTACGGTACCCGAACTGGCCCGCGTCGGCATGTTGGAGGCTGAAGCCAAAGAGGCCGGTTATGATGTCGATGTCCGGTTCACTGATACGGGCGGCTGGTATTCCAACTACCGAATTGGAGAAAAATCCGCCGCCGCAAAGGTGTTGGTGGATAGGTCGGACGGCAAGTTGCTCGGCGCACACCTATTCGGACCGGAATATGGTGAGTTGATCAACTTTTTCGGCTTGGCGATGAAGTTGGGACTGACCGCAAAGCAGCTCAAGTCGATGACCGCCGTCTATCCCAGCGTCGGATCGGATTTGGGCTCGCTGCTCTGATTTGAAAGTTGGCGGAACCCACTGAACGCGCGGTCAAATACAAATGCCTGCTTGGCATCAAGAACAGCGCTTGACCTTATGGTTGGTGGAAGGCCCATCATCAAACTTATCATACAATGAAAGACATTTATGGATCTCACCTATCAGGCCCTGTTGCTTGCATTTGGCCTTGGCCTGCTCGGTTTCATCGAACCCTGCACGATCGGCGCTCACATGTTGTTTCTGGGAGGCCAGAGGTCTCGCCCGATGGGGCAGCGGTTCGGCGCGGCGATGACCTTTCTTCTGGCCAGGCTCGTCGTGATGGGGGGATTTGGCGGGATGATCGTCGTGCTGGGCCAACGCCTTATCGGTGTACAGACTGGCGCGTGGCTCATTTTTGGTGCAATTTACCTCGGCCTTGGTCTTGCGATCTTCGCGGGGTGGGACAAATCGATGCGCCGCCGCATTGGATTCGCGCCGGAGCGCTGGAAGGCGGCATCCAACCCGCTCGTTCAGGGGTTGGCGTTCGGACTTAACATTCCGGCCTGCGCAGCCCCAATCCTGTTTGGATTGATGGGTGCCGCAACTGTAAGCGGGTCGGCCATGACCGGGTTTGTGATGATGGCGGTCTTCGCCTTCGCGCTGTCGCTCCCGTTGTTGCCACTCTCTATTGTTCCCAGCCTTGCCAGGCCCCTTGATCGGCTTGCCGATTGGCTGCGACCGCGTCGTTGGCTATTGGGCGCGATCTTCGTCGGGCTTGGCATCTGGTCTGTTTGGTTTGGTCTGTTTGTCGAGCCCATCAATTGGAGCGGGATATGACGCCTCGCCGTCGCTTCTGGCACGTAGCTGGCGCAGGCACCGCGTTCCAGGCAGGATCGGCGGCGGTGGACAGCGCAACGGTGATGTCGGCGCTGGTTTATCAACTTACTGGAAGTTCGGTCGCCGTAGGCGCGGTGTCTACGATTTTGCGCCTCGGCTGGCTTCTGCCCCAACTCTTCGTTGGCTACTTCGCCGGTCGCGGTGCGTCTTCAATGCCATTCTATGTCGTCGGTGCGTTTGGACGGACGGCGGCCATTGCAATCCTCGCAATTGTTCTCTGGATTGGCGCGACCGCTGGTTGGGCTCATGTCACACTCGGTGCCGCGACCCTTGGACTTTGGGTTCTTTACGCTTTCCTCAGCGGCATCGTCGGTGTTCCTTACAATGATATCGTTGCCCGATCCGTCCCGTCAGAACACCGGAGCAGGATGCTTTCGATCCGCTTCTTCGGCGGAGGGGTCATAGCGCTTTTCGTCGCGGCGTTGGCAGACAGGCTGTTGCGGACGCTTGAATTTCCAGCATCCTATGCCGCCGTGCTGGGGATCGCGGCGATCCTGATGTTGCTTTCGTCTTTCATCTTCACCGTGATGGGCGAGCCTGAGCGAAATACACCCCTCAAAGTGGCCGGGAGTTTTACCGCCTACCTGCGTGAGGGTGCTGTGACCTTCCGAGAAGACCCAGTGTTCCGCCGCTTCGTTTTTGCGCAATGGTGCGGAGGTGCAGTTCTCATCGCAGCGCCGTTCTTTATCGTCGCCGCCGACAAGCTTGGGGTGGGGTTTGAAAACGTAGCACTTCTGCTCGGTGCCCAGACCATCGGGGCCCTCGTGGGCAATCCACTTTGGGGCTGGTGGGGCGATAGCCGGGGCAAACTGAGCCTGATGCGCGGGATCGCAGTTGCCCGCACCGCACCGCCAATCGCCCTTCTGGTTCTTTTGCTCATACCCGTTCCGGCGGAGGCACTCGTACCAATCCTGCTTGTCGTATTCTTCGTTCTCGGCGCATTAATGAATGGGCTGACGATTGCCGTCATCGGGCTGCTGATGGAGATCTCGCCGGACGACCAACGTCCAGCCTATAGCGGGTATTTCAACGCGCTTACGGCACCCGCTTTCGTTCTCCCGCTCGTCGGAGGCTTTGCCGTCGCCGCACTGGGAACATGGATAGTCTTCGCGACTGCTCTGTTAGCGGCATTTGGACAAGCCATCATTCTCGCGCGAATGGATGTTAAGGAATAGACCCGATTGCTTGGATACGTAAGTCTGACCCAATGAAAACAATTCTGATTTACTTCGTGGCCGCGCTGGCCGAAATCGCCGGATGTTTTGCCTTCTGGGCTTGGTTTCGGCTGGACAAGAGCGTGTTCTGGGTGGTGCCGGGGATGCTGTCCCTCGCGGCTTTTGCATGGCTTTTGACCCTCAGTCCGGCTGACCAGGCGGGACGCGCCTATGCTGTTTACGGGGGCATCTACATCGTATCGTCCCTGTTGTGGCTATGGGGTGTGGAAGGCCATCGCCCTGATCAATTGGATGTTATCGGAGCGGTAATTTGCCTTGTCGGTGCAGGTATTATTCTCTGGGCACCGCGCAGTATTAGAGAGGCGGCCGCAGACGGGGTGAAGCGCTGAAACGTTCGATTAGATCGCCTTCTGCTTCACGCGTTCCAACAGATCGGCTGCGCTTTCCTTCCGCTCGCGGCAGCGATCAAGCAGGTTTTCTACCGCCCTCGAAAGCAGCCATACATCCTTTGTGCAGCATCGGTCAAAGTGGGCTCCTAGCGGCCGGTCGCCGCGCGCCGCCTCAATGTCGGCTTTATTGATCAACAAGTTCGGCGGTTTTGCTGCGTGGCTTTCTCTTTGTTGCTGAGGAGGGCGGATTGCGTTGACGGCCCGCCCTTCTTAATAGCTTTTGGGCCGGATCCCCTGAAAAGCGAAAGCGGGCTTTTTGTCCTTTGGAACTCAGACCCTGATCCAAAGGAAACCCCCATGACCAAGCCCAATCCGGCAAACCCGGCATTCCCAATCTCCGACACTGATCTCGTCTCTGCCATCGCGCAGATCGGCGCGGAGGTCGACCACCAACCCCTGCGCAGCTCAGCGCTCGCGCGCATCATGCGCGAGACGTTTCATGGCAGCGATGCCGGCGGTGCCTGGGACTGGCGCATGGCATATGACCTGATGCAGGCCGCGGCTGTCCAGGTGCTGCTGCGTGGGGACGGCGCGGCAGGTGACATGGCCGCTGCAAAGCTGCTTGCCTCACGGCTCCTGACGGAAACGCGCCGGTCAGAGCAGCAAATCCGGCTCCAGCAGTTTTCCACGCCGCTGGCATTCGCGGCGCTGGTCTTACGGGCGGCGGCGATCCGCAAGGGCGAGACCGTGCTGGAACCCTCGGCTGGCACTGGTGCCCTGGCCGCTTTCGCTGCCCGGGCCGGTGCCACGCTTGTGCTCAATGAAATCGACCCCTTTCGCCAGCGCCTCCTGCGCGCGGTTTTCGGCGGCGAGGTCACAGGCCATGACGGCGAGCATATCGATGATCTGCTGCAGACGCCGGTTCTACCCGACGTCGTGGTGATGAACCCGCCCTTCGCCTCCTCGGTCGATCGCTCCCGAGACAAGCACATCGCCGCCAAACATCTCATCGCGGCAGCAAAGCGCCTGGCGCCCGGTGGGCGGCTGGTGGCGATCATGCCGCCGGGATTCACGCCCGAACGCGATGCCGCGCATTGGTCACGCGCCTGCGGTCTCCTGACGCCGCGCTTGGCGTTGACGATGCCGGGGCAGGTCTACCGCAAGCTCGGCACCTCTGTCGAAACCCAGCTCATGGTCTTCGACAAGGTGCAGGAGGGCGGCGAGATGATCCGCGCCAATGTCCGGGATCTGGATGAAGCCTTGGCATATGTCGACGCCGTGGCCGCAACCCGGCCCGAGATGCGCCCCGCCCAACGGGCGGCGGCGATCCCTAACGGGCGGCCGACCGTTCCATCATCTGCCCCGCGCAAGACCGCCGCTTCGCCTGTCGCCGCCTCCAAACCCCGGGCCAATGCCGTCCGTCCGCTCAGCTTCACAAGCTTTGAGACCCCGCGCGACAACACGCCCATCTCGGACATCTATGCGCGCTACCGTCCGCAGCGGATCGAGATTGCGGGTGCGCAGGAACATCCCACGCCGCTCGTTGAAAGCATCGCCATGGCCTCGGTTGCCCCGCCCATGCCCTCAAACACGGGCAGTGATGACTTGCGCCTGCCCGCACGGTTGATCGAGGAGGGACATCTCTCCGAGGCGCAGCTCGAGACCATCGTCATGGCGCATGATGCCCACGGGCGCGATCTGCCGGGGCGGATGCGCCTAGATGATGACCAGACCAAGATGACGCGCGCCGATGATGACCCGGATGCACGGGCCTATCGCCTCGGCTATTTCCTCGGGGACGGCACCGGCTGCGGCAAGGGCCGCGAATGCGCGGGGCTCATTCTCGTGAACTGGCTGGCCGGGCGCAGAAAGGCGATCTGGGTCTCCAAATCCGCCACGCTCATCGAGGACGCCATCCGCGACTGGAGCGATCTCGGCGGCTCGCCCGCCGACATCCAGCCGCTCTCCAAATGGAAACCGGACCAGCCCATCCCGATGGGCGACGGTATCCTCTTCGTCACCTACGCCACGCTGCGGTCCGCGGGCAAATGCGGCACCACGCGGCTGAGCCAGATCCTCGACTGGATGGGCGAAGACTTTGAAGGCGTCCTCGCTTTTGATGAGGCCCATGCCATGCAGAACGCGGCCGGGTCCGAGCAGGGCAGGGGGGTCAAACCCTCGCAGCAGGGCCTTGCGGGCCTGCGGCTGCAACTGGCAGCACCCCGCGCTCGCGTCTTCTATATCTCGGCCACGGGCGCCACGAGCGTGCACAACCTGGCCTATGCCGCGCGTCTCGGTCTCTGGGGGCAGGGGCCGGAATACCCCTTCCCGAGCCGCGAGGGTTTCGTTTCAGCGATGGAAGCCGGCGGCGTGGCTGCCATGGAGGTGGTCGCGCGTGATCTCAAGACGCTCGGCCTCTACACTGCCCGCGCCCTCAGCTTTGATGGCGTGGAGTATGACGTGCTCGAACACGCGCTCACCCCGGCCCAGATCGAGATCTACGACGCCTATGCCGGCGCCTTCCGGACGATCCATCACAATCTCGAGGCGGCGCTGACCGCGACAGGCGTCAATGATGCCTCCGGTCAGACGAATGCCTCCGCCGCAAAGGCCTCGGCCAAGTCCCGTTTCGAGAGCACGAAGCAGCGTTTCTTCAATCATCTCCTGATGGGCATGAAGGCTCCAAGCATCATCCGCGCCATCGAGGACGATCTGGCGGCGGGCAAGGCTTGCGTCATCCAGGTGGTTTCGACAGGCGAGAGCCTGCTGAAACGCCGGCTTGAGACGATGGACCCCGAGGATGAACTCGTCGAGGGTGCCTTGACGCCGCGCGATTACGTCCTGGGCTACCTCGAACAGGCCTTCCCGATTCATGCGCAAAAGCTCGTGGAGATCGACGGTAATATGGTGGCTGAACCCTTGCGCGACGCCAATGGCGCGCTGGTTGTCTCCCGCGAAGCGCTTGCCCTGCGCGATGCGGCCATGATGGAGTTGATGACGCTCGCCCCGATCCCTTCGGCGCTGGATCAGATCCTCTGTGCCTTTGGCGACGATGCCGTTGCCGAAGTGACCGGAAGGTCGATCCGACCTCTGAAGGCGGACGATGGCCACCTCTTCATCGAGAAGCGCGCCGCCAGCAGCAATTCGTCCGAGACCCAAGCCTTTATGGATGGTGAGAAGGATATCCTAATCTTCTCCGATGCGGGCGGGACGGGCCGGTCCTATCACGCGGCGCAAACGGCGAAGAACCAGAAGCGACGGCGGCACTATCTTCTGGAGCCCGGCTGGCGCGCGGATGCGGCCATCCAGGGGCTCGGGCGCACGCATCGCTCGGCTCAGGTCAGCGCGCCCTTCTTCCGGGTCTGCACCTCGGATGTGCATGGCGAAAAGCGTTTCACCTCGACTATAGCCAAGCGCCTCGACCAGCTAGGGGCCTTGACCAAGGGTCAGCGCGAGACCGGCTCGCAAGGCATGTTCCGGGAGGAGGACAATCTCGAAAGCCCGATCGCGCGGGCCGCACTACGTGGGTATTTCGCCGATCTTGCCGCCGGGCGCGCTGAAGCGATGAGCTACGAGAGCTTCACCGACTGGACAACCCTGCGGCTGATCGACAAGGACGGGGTGCTCCTTGAGGAGCTTCCCCCGATCCAGCGGTTTCTCAACCGGGTTCTGGCCCTTCCCATCCACATGCAGAACGCACTCTTTGCCGAGTTCATGCGCCGGATTGCCGATCAGACGGAACGGGCGCGCGCTGCGGGCACACTCGATCTCGGGGTGGAAACCCTGCGCGGCGAAAAGATCGAACAGGTCTCCACGGAGGATCTCTGGACCTGCCCGAAATCCGGCGCCGTGACGCGGATCATCGGACTTGAGGTGACCGACCCGGTCCACGTCCTTGGGGCCGCAGAGGCCATGTCGCGCAATCCCGACAAGCTACCCATGGTAAATCGCGCCTCCGGTCGCGCGGCGCTCATCTCGGCGCGGCCCATGCAGATGTATGACGAGGACATCGTCACGCTGATGCGCAAGGTGGTGCGGCCAAACGGGTCGAGCTATCTGGAGGAGACGCGGTTCGGGTCCTCGGCCTGGGAAGACATCGAAAGGCCCGAGTTTGTAACGCTTTGGGATGCCGAGGCTGCGTCCCTTCCAAAAACCACCACGACCAAGCTCTACCTGCTGACCGGGCTTCTGCTGCCGATCTGGAAGGATATTCCGACCACCAATGAGCGCATCTACCGGGTCACGCCGGACGGGGCGGCCGCCATGATCGGGCGCACGCTGAGCGAGGAAGGTGCGGCCGCGCTGCGCGCCCGCTTCCTCGTCTCCAATCCGCAAACGCCACAGGAGATGTTGACCGCCGCCCTCGGCACCACCGCACCTGTCGATCTGGGCCGGGGTCTCACCCTGACCCGTCGCCGGGTCGCAGGCGAGATGCGTCTCGAGCTGGGCGGTGCGGATCGGGGCATGATTGAACGTCTCAAGGCCATGGGGTGTTTCACCGAGATCATCGCCTTCCAGCTGCGGGTGTTCCTGCCGCACGGGGACGGGATCGACGCGGGAAGCATTCTGGCCCGGATCGTGGGAACCGAAACGTTCGCCGCGCAGGACGTGGCTTCAGTGGCAGCGGAATAGGTACGGAGGCGATCATGACACTCGAAGAGATCAAAGCCGCCATCGATGCCGGTCTGACCGTGCATTGGGCCAACACCGGCTACCGCGTGCACAAGGACAGCTTCGGCCAATACCTGATTACGTTTGAGCCGAACGGTAGCACCATCGGGCTGACCGACCGGAGCGGGCAGCGGTTGAACGGGGAGGAAGCAGAGTTCTTTATCGCTGGACCGGAGGGTGGCGACGAGAAGAGCCAGGACAGCCAACTGAGACCAGACGGGCAGGGGAGGGGCGTCGTACCCGGCGGGGAGGTGGCACAGTCTCTCAGGCGCCAGCGCTGAACTGAAGGTTGGGAAGAAAGGAAAGCGAGCTTTCTGGTTTGTGATCCCATGAGGGGTCGAAAAAGCAATCCCGGTTGTGCTGGCAAGGACGTCAGGCACCGGCCAATCCAAAAGGAACCATCCCATGTTCGCAGGAACCCTGACCCGCAACACCGAAACCGCAGCCGCCCAATACTCCGGCATGATCCATTCGACACGTTTCGACATCGCCATCCAGCTCGAAACCCGCCCGAAGATGTCCGAGCGCAGCCCGGATTACGACGTGACCGCGGTCAACAAGTCTGGCCGCAAGGTGCGCATCGGAACCGCATGGAACGAGACCGGCAATACAAGCGGCAACCCCTACATCTCGATGCAGATCGATGTCGGTCTCGGCCCGTTCCGCGTCAATGCGGTGCAGACGAAAGAAGCGCGCGCAGCCAAGAGCGGCGAGTTCGAGATCATCCCGCTGGTCTCCAACGGCTTCATGAAATCCGGCTCGATCTCGGGCGAACTGACCGCGATGGACGCCGACAACGCCTTCGCGGGTTACATCGCCAACATGATGTTCGACCTCGATTTCATGCTGATCGAGAACGACTACAAGTCCGTGGACACCCATCCCGATTACCGGGTCGAGGTCAGCTCGCCCCGCGGCAAGCCGATCCGCGTCGGGTCTGCCTGGATGGCCAAGAGCAGCCGCACGGGCAATAACTACCTGTCGCTGCTGATCAACACGCCCGATGGCGATCTGCGGGTCAACGCCGTGCAGAACGAAGAACAGCGCGGCGGGCAGACCTTCTCGATCATCCCGTTCATCGACAGCGGTGAGCAGCCGCAGGACGCGGGCGCGGGGCTCTCCTTGGTCGCCTAATCGGCGCGCGAGGGGGAGACGATCTGAACCCAAAGGGGAACCGTGGGATCACGGTTCCCCTTTTTCCGTGTCCGTTGGCGTGAAGGACGCCACCCGCTTACGATCAGGTTCAAATCATACGATGAGTATAGCAGCGAATTTTAGCGCTGTCGTTGAAGGCTGCGGCGTAACGCGCGGTTGCCCTCGTCTGGGTCATCCTCCCCGGGGTGTTTTCCCCCGCCCTTCCAGTCGTCCGACACGAGCCACTCCTCGAAATAGATCAGCCAGAGGTGGGTCCAGGGGATAATGGTGAGGTCCAAACGCTTGCTGGCGTCCCATTGTCCGGTTCCGGGCAGATACAGACAGAGACGATCCGGGTCATGGTAGATATGCGGCAGGTCTCGCCCACCGGCGAGCAACCTCAAATCAGGGTCTACGACCCGAACATCCGGCGTTCCGTCCCTCTTCAGAACAAGCGTGACCTGATATGACCGGGAAAGCGGCGTGGGTTGCGCCAGAAACCGCCACTCCAAACGGCCGGGCCCGAGCACACCTTCGCCGGAAATCGTCTTCGACCCCTGGAGGAATAGGTACTGCTGGGGGAGTGACAGCCGGTTTCTCGTGGTCGATCCCGCCATCGCGCCTAGTCCCCGAAAAACTCGTTCTTGGGAACGGGCGTCGAAGCGGCCGATTTTTGGGTGGTGAGGCCAACACCCGCACCAAGCATGAGAGCGCCCGTCTTCCGCCCCTCGTTCAGCGCGTCCATCCGCCGGTTCATGGTTCGGGCAACAAGTTTGTCGCCTAGACTGTCCTTCATGGAGCCGACAATGGCGTCTAGGCCGACGAGGTCACGAAGGGATTCGAAATCCGCAAGTGCCTTGCTATGCCATTTGTAGAAAGCCTCGACCCGCGCGGGTTCTTCATTCCATCGCTCGGCAAAATTTTCGCCTTCGGTGGTCTCGTTCCAGACCGCGTAGATCTGGCGACCATTCACCAGGGGCCGCTCGATGAAAACCGGCATCAGGCGGATCGTGTCGATCAGAACCTGAAGCTCGTCGGCGAAAACGTGACGCCTGACGCACATCTCATAGGATCGCATTGCGAGGGTCGTGATGATGATCGAGATCGGCGCAATTTCTTCCTGCACATGCAAGAATTCCAGATCCCGGTGACGCTTCAGGAGCTGCACGGTCCGCCGCAGAATGCCTTTGATCGACTGGCGCACTGGGAAGGGCTCGGTCGTGGCCGCATCGCGCTGCGCCGCCATGACCGACTGCGTCATCCTCGGAACCATGGCCGCCCGCTCGTCGAAGAGGGCCCGATAGGCCCGAGGATTCGTCGCGTGCCAATCCCGCAGCTTGCGATCTGGCACCAGCTCACCGCCGTTCACGCAGTTCGGGTTGGCAATGGTTGGGGAGATGTCGAGGTGAAAATCGCCGGCGTAGTTCAGGCGCCAGCAGCGCTTCTTTTCTTCCAGGATAGAAGCATAGTAGGCGTGTTCGCGCAGGCGCTTGCCGATCGCAGCCTTCAGGCGTGCCGGTGCGATTTCCGGGCCAAGGCCGAGGATGAAGCTGATCAGGTCGACATCGAACTCGTCGCGCCCGATTGGTTTGATCGAGGTGCCGAGTGCGCCAGAGCCGTGAAGGTAGACATGAAGGGAAGCAAGCATCGGGTCACTCGATCCGGCCAACCAGTCCGCGACCGCTTCGTAGCTGGTGCGGGCCTTCTCGAACTGAGTCTGGGTCCATTCCAGCTCCTGGCAGATTTCTTCAAGGATCGTGAAGACCTGCGCCCGCCGCTGAATGGCGGTATCGGTGAGAGGGTGCGAGAAGATCTGGTTCATGCCGCGTTCCGTTCGAGTTGATGCACGGGCACGAACGGCTCGGCAGGTTGCTGGAAGAAGATGGGGGTCAGGGTGGGGCTCGCGTGCCGGGCGCTTGAGGCACCAAGCCCCTTGAGCCTCTGGATCTTGGTGGTGTCGTCGAGGGAAAAGAAACCCTCCGGTACGCTCGGCGAATACCGGTGAACAGCCATCCGGTCGTGCGGATCGCCTGTCAGATGACGGGCAATGCCGAGCGCACCGCGGGATTGCCCATCCATGAGAAGGCTGAGGGCCTTCAATCCTAGACCGGCCTTGCCGGGGGATTCAGAAAGCATGTAGACCTCGTCGACACAGCCGAGGCTCAGGATGTGCAGGTCCTGCGGAGACCAGCCAAGCATCGAGATCGCTTCGACGGTCGCGACGCCCACCGGATTGTTGCACCAGGTGCCGCCATCGAGAAGCCCGACATCATCCACCGTCTTGTGGCGCGCGAAATAGGTCGGAGCGGCAGACGTCGCCATCGCCGCGTCAAGGGCAGGCTTCCGGTAATCCTTGGTAAGCCGTGGATGATGTGACGTCTTGTAGATGTAGACGCTGCGCTGATCGGCATCCCAGGCCGGGATCAGCAACCGGGTCTCCGCTTCGCCGATGAGCTTGTCGCCAAGGACGGCGTGGAGCTCATCCCTTAGCGTCGATGCCTCGTGCTTCGGCTTGACCAAGTGACGCAGGGCCGCACGCGCATCCCGGGCCTTTTGCCCGAGCCAGCTCTTGTCTCCCGCTTGCCCGAAGATTGTCGGCCCGCGATTTTCGTAGAGTTCGAGGAGGGTCTTGGCCTTGATGCCGAGGGCTAGGCCGATCGCGAGAATACCCCCGGTTGACGTTCCCGCAATCAGGTCAAAGTAGCGGCCAATCGGTTCATCAAGGTCTTCTTCCAAACCCGCCAGAAAGGCCGCCGGTTGGGTGCCTTTGATGCCGCCACCATCGATGCTTAGGATACGTCTCATGATGCACCTCGCTTTTCGAGGGTTGGCTCAGCCAGCCCACCATCAGGCATTTCCACGATACTCTGAAACCTTGACGGCAGGTCGCCCGCAAACGGTATGTTCATGGCTGCTTCCTCGTTTCTTTGCCTGTTTAGCGCCTCTTGGGGCGATTTGGCGGTTTACAAATTTGCCTTTCCTTTGGCCTCATGTTACAATTTAGGGACAATCTGCCGCGCTTTCAAGCGTTGTAGTTTACAAAATATCAATCATATGGGTGAAATGTAAACCACCCACTGGGAGGACGTCATGATTGGCAAGAGACTCAAAGGAGCCCGGGCGGCATCTGGCCTCTCGCTCCGTGCACTTTCGGATGCCATGGAGAACAAGGTGTCCGCTCAAGCCATAGGCAAGTACGAGCGCAATGAAGACATGCCCGGATCGGGCGCGCTGCTAGGTCTTGCCCGAGCACTCGAGGTCTCTGTGGATTTCCTGCTGAGCGATGATGAGCTCGAGTTGGAGGGCGTGGAGTTTCGCAAGTCAGCCAGCTCGTCAGCCAAGGAGATCGCGACGATCGAAGCCAAGACGCTCAATATGGTTGAAAAGTACCTCGCCATCGAAAGCTTGCTGAATCTTTCGAGCCAGGAATGGGATGCCCCACATGAAGCGCCCTACTGGGTGACTGATGTTCGTGATGCCGAGGACGCAGCTCGTAACATGCGTGCTTCTTGGCAACTGGGTCACGATCCGATCCCAATGCTTGCCGAACTCCTCGAGGAGCACGGGATTAAGGTGCTGTCTTTGGACGTTGATCGGATCGATGGCCTTGCGGCCAAAGTCCGTCGAAAAGAGCATCACTCCGCGCGGGTGATCATGATCAAGAAGAAGACCTGGTCTGAACGGAAGCGCTTCAGTTTAGCTCACGAACTGGGCCACATGGTTCTTAAGGTCGCCGAAGGGTGCGATTCAGAACGCGCCGCAAATCGATTTGCTGGTGCGTTCCTCGTTCCGGCAGAAGTGCTACGGCAGGAGATTGGTGCCCGCAGAACGGACATAAGCATTGGTGAGCTCATTAGTCTGAAGGATCGGTTTGGCGTCAGCATTCAAGCGCTGACGTATCGATGCAAGGATTTGGAGATCATCAACCAGGCAACATTTGCGCGCCTTTTCAAGGTCTATAAGCAACGAGGTTGGCGGGATGAGCCGTTCGAGGAGCCGAATTCCATTCCTTGGGAACGAGAAGAACCGGACCGCTTTCAAAGGTTGTGTTTTCGTGCCCTCTCCGAGGGGTTGATTGGGTTGTCTCGTGCGGCTGAGCTTCTCGAAATACGAGTAAAAGAACTGGAAGAACGTTTGGACCACATGGCATAGTCGCTGTGTGCAAGTTCTTGTTTCTGATACCTCCGTCCTGATCGACATCGAGAGAGCCTCGCTGTCAGCGAGGCTCTTTGACCTCCCCTATGATTTTGTTGTTCCAGATATTCTTTATGAAGCGGAACTTCTCGACTGGATGGGCCCTGATCTGATCGATCTGGGACTAAGAGTGGAAGAGCTCACGCCGGAAGAAACTGCACGCGCGACTGAGCTTAAGCGGGCGAAAACTATGCTATCGACGCCAGATGTCTTTGCATTTTGCCTCGCGGCTGAGAGGGGTTGGGTTCTCCTTACCGGAGACGGAGCACTCAGGGTTGAGGCAGAGCGCCAAGAAATCGCGATGCACGGCGTCCTGTGGGTCTTCGACGAAATGGAACGTCACGAGGTTTGTTCGACCGTCCTCCTCAAGTCGGGCCTCGAGGCGGTTCGTGATCACCCGAGATGCAGACTTCCCATTAGGGAAATCAATAGGCGCCTTGCGAGATACTAGCTTGTTTATTCGGCTTGCTGGAAGGAAATTGTTGTGAAGCTCGTCTTCGCTTTAGCCTTGCGGCCTCCCCAGCTCGGCTTCGCGTGTCGCAGGGGAGAACGGCCCTTCGGTCCGTCGCGCATTCGGCCATGCGGCCTCACCGCGGCGTCGCGCCTGGCATCCCGGTTTGCCCGCCTCGCGAGCACGTCCCTCCCCGGCCGCTCCGCCGGATTGCGCTCTGGTCTGTTTTGGCCCGAGGCCAAAACGATCCCGCCGCTCCATCCGTCTCCCGCGTCCGGTCGGGCCATTTGCCTGCTCGTGTCGGGCAAACCTACCGTCAAAACACACACACATGAGTGCGGAAGCATATCCTCCGGATGGCCCCCAAATCAGCCCGCGTCAAGGATCGCAAAACTTTTCGGCGAGGGCGGGGCCTGTGGCGGGGGCGGTCCCGTGCGCGAGCGCGCGCATGTGTCCGGTGCCGCGCTCGGAAAACTTTTGCGCCCGGCAAGCCGGCGGCTGCGCCGTCCCTGACCCGGGCAGATTCGGAAACCAGGCATTCGGCCATGCCCCCACACTCACGTGGTGGCCTTGGAACCGAACACTGGAGACCAGACATGGCTTACGACACCGCAAACACCTACGAGACCATCGAGCTTTTTGGACTGACCGAGAAGGACGCGCAGCTGCCGATCCCGGAAGATCACATCCTGACCGACCACATCATCCGCGAGAGCTTCGAGGCTTTGCTCGGGCAGCTGCGCGGGACCGGGCTTGAAGCAGAAATCGAACCGCTGGCCCATGGGATCGCGACGATCCTCCAGCGCCGCAAGGTGGCGCTCGGCAAGGAGGTCGACCGCACCGCCGACAAGATCGGCGCGCTGGCAAAATCCCACGACGGATCGGAGATCGCCGAGACCGCGCTCGAAGAGGCGCAGGCGCGCTTTCTGCAGCTGCGCGAGATTGTCGGCGCCATCGAGGTGATGAGCGAGGCTGCGGCGGAATGCTACGAGATCGAGACGGGCCACGCCTTCATCCCGGCAGCCGGGTCGCGCGCGAGCGTCCGGGCGCAGGAGACCGGGGCGGTTTTCGAGGCGCGGCAGCTCCTGGAGCAGCACGACCGCGAAACCGCCGAGAAGTCGAAAGTCGAGGGGGTTCCCCTGATCGTCTCAGGCGCCACCGACTGGACCGATGTCGATGTGATCTTCAACACGCTCGACAAGGTTCGCGAGCGGATCAAGCAGAACCGCAATCAGGAGATCTTCCTCTGCCACAAGGGTGGCAAGCACGGGGCGGAGATGATTGCGGCTCGGTGGGCGCGCGCACGGGGTGTCGCACAAGCGCGCTTCGATCCGCGCTGGTCCGCGCATGGGCGGGCGGCACCGTTCAAGTGCAACGACGAAATGCTGGACGACAAGTTCGCGGCGACGGGGGTTGTTCTCTTCGGTGGCAACGGGGTCGCGCTGAACCTCGGGCAGAAGGCGGAAGCGAAAGGCCTGACGGTCATGCGGGTTGCTGACCCGGCGAAGAAGACTGCGCAGGATTGAAGAGAGGGGGTCGCGCTTGGCGCGGCCCTTTCGTCATGTCTCATGGCGCGTGCGATCGGTCATGCGTGATCGGCAGTCTGCGGCGGCCAGCACCCTTATCCCTCTACCCTGTCTGTCAGAGTGCGGCCCATCCGCATCGGTACGGGCTGGGGATGGTGCGCACCTCACGCACATCGTCAGCAGCGCAAGACGCGAGGGGTCGAGACGTCGCATATGAGGCTGAAGACCTGCATGTCCCTCGGGGCGTGTTTCGGAACATCGCATCCACGCGGGCGGGCTCCGTCAGCACCCCGGCCAGGCTCGGCGGGACGCGGACGCGGATGGTGGCGGCTGCGTGATGGCAAGGGTCATCCGGGTCTCTCCTTTTTGCTCATAGATGTGGATCGCACGGGGTCGGCCCGTCCGTGCCCTCAGCTCACGCTTCAGCAAGCACAAATACGGCTTCCACGGCTGGCCGCGGACCCTCCGCATTTGCGCTTGCGACCGGGCCTCTTGCCCCCGTGCCAGGTGATCCCCATCGCAACAAGGAGAGACCCAAATGACCAACCAATACGTCGCCACCGTCCCCGTCAAGTTCACCGATACCGATGGCCAGGAGCGCACCCGTTTTCAGCGCGTGGGTGCGATGTTCCGCAACACTCGCAACGGGGACGGCTCGGAGTTCTTCAGCCTCAAGCTCGACTTCCCGGTCGCGGTCTCGGAGCTGGTGATGTTCCCACCGAGCGCGAAAGATCCCCAGGACTAAATCCTCTGACGAGGATGGGCCGCCCCAGGACGATCTTGGGGCGGCCCGATCCCTGTTCCAGGGATGCTGGTCCTTGCGCGTTCAACGGACGCACTCCGCCCGGAATGACCAGGCCGCGACAGACCGGCCAGTCAGCCTCAAGGGGGCCATCCACAAAAACCTATCGGCCAGGGCCTCCCGGTTTTTGCGGCAGAGATTTGGGGACCCAAATCTGGCCCTGCTTGACCCTGCCTGTCCGCCCTGTCGGTGGGGTTTGCGCCCGTCCGCGGTTCCGTCCGAACACATGCGTGTTCGGCCAGAGCCTCGGGCGGGGCTGGCGGACCGGACCCCTAGGACAGGTGTCGCCCGGTGGTGAGGGCGGCAGAGCCGCGTCCCTGCGGGCCGCGGGGGAAGCGGACATCAAGGCTGCCTGAGCCTGGATGCGACGTAAGTATATAATTGACAGCTTGGTATATTATCGTAAGGTGGGGGCAGCCTTGGTGGAAGGTGGCAGGAAATAGGGGGTCTTTCTTCGCATGTCGCGCTCAAAACGTCTCACAGATGCGGACCGCATGGAGATCGTTCGCGAAGCTGCGGAAGGCGTTTCCACTTCAGTGCTGGCGGAACGGTTTGGCGTGTCGGCGCGGGCGATCCAGTACACGCTCAAAGCCGATGCCGAGCGCCAGACGGATGCCGCGATCCCGGTCTCCGCGGTCAGTGTGAAGGTGTCGGCCGCAGAGCTTGAGGCACTCGACGCGGTGTTGGCGAAGGCGGGGATCGAGAGCCGGGCCGAAGGGCTGCGGCGGCTCATTCAGGCGGCGGGTGGCGTGTTTGTCCCGGACGCGCAGATGGCGGTTGAGATGGCGCGCTATCGCGCCTCGCTGCACGAGGTCGGCAATGGGGTCGCGCAGATCGCCAAGCAGATGACGCGGGCCAACCGGATGGGGCAGGGGGTGAATGGCGGCACGAGTGCCGAGTTCACCGAATTGCGCCTTGCGCAGATGCGCGGGCTGGCGCGGTACATTCTGGATTCCGCTGACGAGATCGATCTGCTTCTGCGCCGCCGTCGCGATGGGATGCAACTGCAGGCCACGGCCGCGCTGAGGGAGTTTGCCCATGCGGCTGAATGATGCCGTCCATGCCGTCACGGGCGAGGTCTTCCGGGATGGCTGGAGCCGCGTCCGGGGCTCGATGCAAGGTCTGCACGTGGCCAAGCAGAGCCAGCTTGTGCGCGCGGCTGCGGGGCATCGGCCAGCGGTCTTCAAGGCGATCCGGGGCGGGGGTACGCATACCAAATCACAGCTCGCAAACCAGCTCGACTACCTCACCACCAAGTCCACCCATATCGTCGACAGTAGCGGGTTTCTGGATGGCAAGGCGAAGCTCGAGGCGGGCGACATCAAAGACCTCACCGAGCGCTTTGCGAAGCGCTGGGATGCGGGCTTCAAGCCCAAGCTGGGCCAGACGACCCATATGCTCATGTCGTTCCCCATCGGCACGCGCGGGGAGGATGTGCGCGACATCGCGACGGATGTGGCCGAGCGGTTCTTTCAGACCGACGAGGGGCATTTCGACTACATCATCGCGGTGCATGAGGACCGCGATCACCCCCATGCGCATCTGGTGCTGAACCGCCGCTCGCAGGAAGGCGAGTTCTTCTTTCTGGGGCGCAACCACCGCTTCAACTATGACGACTTCCGCCTCGCCATGGTCGAGGAGGCCGAGAAGTACGGTGTGCGGCTGGAGGCCACGCGGCGGGTGGATCGCGGCGTCGTGCAATACCCGGCCCGCACCAGCGAAGTTTATGCCGCGAAAGAAGAGGGGCGCGCGCCCCGCGAGCGCGAACGCGTGGGGCAGGACCTGACCCGGACGCTGGCGGAGATCGTCAACACCAGAACCGTCTACCATTCGCTTGCCGCAGAGGCCTCCCGGGAGGCCCGCGAGGATATTGCCGCGGCACTCTTCCGCGCGGGCGAGGTGTTGGCGCATGGCGGACAGATGGACCGAACAGGAGATGTGTATATGGCCGAGGATCAAAGCTTCGAGGATCTGAGAAGCCTCTATGCGGAAAAGCTCGCGCGAGTGCAGGGCATGATCGCCGAGAAGTCTGACGCGGAACGTCCCGTGCTGGAAAAACGCCTCATCGAGATCCAGACGCAGGTCCAGCACATGCAGCCCTTGGGGCTGCGCTCGGGTTCGCTCTTAGACGCGCCCTCGGAGGGTGGGATCTATTCTGAGGGCAATATCGACACCAACCAGCTCGCGCGTCTGGCGGAGCCCGACCTGAGATCGCGCATTGGCGCGGCACTACACGGCACCGGGATCAGCACATCGGAAGTGGTGGCCCGGATCGAGACGGGCGCCTCAAATGCAGCGCTCGAGCATCAATGGATCGCCAATGATCTCTCCAAAGTGGCCGAAGCGCGGGATCTCAACCTCGAGCGCCGCGCCGATCTGGAACAGGCGCGCGACATTCTCAACGATGTGCATGTCGCGCTTGGTACGCTTTTGGAACGGGAGAACGTGCTGCGCCGGGATGGCGTCATGGAAGCGGAACCGGTCAGCGAGCATTTCCATTATAATGAGGGCGCGGTGCGGGCGATGGAAGGGACAATCCGTCAGGAGATGCGCGCAGACGGCCTGACAGCGCAGCAGATCGAGGACCGGGACTGGGAGGTTGTCTCACGGGCGGAGCGCCGGATCGAGACGGAGCAGCGCGCATATCTCGAGGCACACCCAGATCTGCTCGCACGCCCTGGCGATGTGATCGACCGGTCTGAGCCCTACAGGGAGACCATCACCGATGCGGCCCGCGCCAGCGAGATCACCAGCGAGGTCGACCGCATCATGGAGGGACGCGACCTCCGCACGCCCGTTGCGGATGCAGTCACGGATGACTTGCGAGCGCGCTATCCGGACATGCCGTCCCATCTCGCCCGTGGGCTCGGTGCAACCTATGCCGCCGTCGTCGAGATACGCGACACAGAGGCCATCAATCAGGTCCGCCGCGAAAACGAGTTGCGCGAGGGGCTTGGGGTTGGCACGCGCGACGCACTCCTCGCAGCCCGCGGTGAAACTGCTTCGCAGTCTGGCCGTGCCGACCGCCTAGCAGACGAGATTGCGCGTGTCCTGGACCATGAGCGGGCCGGGGAATTGTCCGCGCCCTTCGAGACCGAGGCGGAGCTGGACGCCTTCCGCGGCGAGATTGCGCGGGTACTGGACGTTCGCCAACTCGATCGGCTCACATCCGGCGATGCCGATGCGCTGGACAAGGTTCTCGAGGACCGCCTCGACCGGCTCTATGTCGCCAAGGTCTATCTGCAATCGGATGCAGCAACGGCCAACACGGAGGCCTTGCGCCAGGTGGTCGATGATCTTGCCGACACCGAATATGAAAAACACCGCACCGCTGACGTGGATGGCGAGACCGAGCGGGGTCAGGTCCATTGAGCGCCTCCACGGGAAAAGCGCGGATCGC
This sequence comes from Loktanella sp. 3ANDIMAR09, assembly GCF_001420005.1. GTDB lineage: Bacteria > Pseudomonadota > Alphaproteobacteria > Rhodobacterales > Rhodobacteraceae > Loktanella. The sequence goes on from NZ_LJAK01000010.1 coordinate 29,673, forward strand.
AACAGGGGTCTTGCTGGTGACGCTGGTGACCGGGGCCATGGGCTATACCATCGCCTCGGCGGTGCTGACCTACCAGGATCTCGGCTTCGGGGCCGAGATCGACTTTGCCTATATCGCGCAGAACTACATGGCGATCCTCGATCGCCGCCCGGAGGACGCCCAACTTATTCACCTGATCATCGGCAGCTTCGCCGCCGCCGGCCTCATGCTGAGCCTCGCCCTCTCGGGGTCGGCCCTGACACGCTTTGGCCAGACCCATTGGCAGAGCGCGCGCGAGATGAAGGCCAATGGGTTCTTCGGGGCGCCTGGCACCGGGTTTATCCTCGGCAAGCTGGGGCCGCCGGGCTCCCGGGCCAACTACATCTGCTCGAAGGTCTTCCCCCACGCGCTGATCGTGGCACCCACGGGCCGTGGCAAGACCACGGGCTTTGTCATCCCGAACCTGCTGACCTGGCAAGGCTCCGCCGTGACGCTCGATGTGAAGGGCGAGTGTTTTGAGGCCACGGCCCGGCACCGCGCCGCCCAAGGCGACAAGGTCTATCGCTTTGCCCCCACCGATTGGGAGGGTAAGCGCACGCATCGCTACAACCCGCTCCTGCGCATCTATCAACTGAAAGATCCCGCGCGCCAGCAGATGGAACTGCAGCTCCTGGCGACGCTGTTCCTGCAGAGCGACAATGACCGGGTGCAGGGCCTCCTCAAGGGCGGGATCGATCTCTTCGTGGCGGCAGGGCTCTTGGCCTTCCAGCGCAAGCGTCCGACCTTGGGCGAGATCTACCGCATCGCGGCCTCGGGCGGGAACAAGCAGAAGGAGTATTTCGCGCGGGGCCATGAGGTCGACAACAGGGCGGCCAAGCTGATCTTCACGCGGCTGGCGTCTACCAACAATGACACGCTAACCTCTTATGTTTCGCTCCTGATGACCTCGGGGCTTGACCAATGGCAGAACCCGGCCATCGATGAGGCGACGGCGGTGTCGGACTTTGATTTCCGGACAATCCGCAAGAAGCCCTTTTCGGTCTATCTCGTGGTCCAGCCCCTCATGGTGAAGCCGCTCGCACCCCTGATCCGGCTCTTCTTCTCTGATCTTCTCTCGGCCATGCAGGAAAAGGACCCAGGGCCGGATGAGCCCTGGCCCGTGATGATCATGCTCGACGAGTTCAATCGCCTCGGTAAGATGCCCATCGTGGTCGAAAGCATCGAGACCCTGCGCACCTATCGCGGTCACCTGGCCGTGGTCACGCAAACCATTCCCGCCCTCGATGAAATCTACGGCGAGAACACCCGTCGCGCCCTGCAAGGCAATGCCGGCGTGAAGCTCTACCTGACACCGTCAGATGAAAAGACTGTCGAGGAGCTCAGCAAGGCTGTTGGCAAGACCACGAAGACCGTCATCACGCGGTCCCAGTCCATCGGCAAGAACCCCTTTGAAGGGCGCAGCCAATCTACACGGACAGAAGAAAGTTCTCTGCTACCTGAAGATGAGGCGCGCCGCCTGCCGCTCGACGAGATCGTCATGGTTGTCGACGGCCAGATGCCGATCCGGGTCAAACGGATCCAGTATTTTGACGACCGGCTGTTCAAGGCGGTCCACGCGGCACAGACGGGGGAGTTGCCGTTTCCGGAGCCGGGGGGAGGTGGGTCGCAGGGCAATCTGCCGCTGAGTGTGCGCGCCATGCCGATGACTCCACCCGCGAACGGACCAGGTGGGTCTGACGCCGTTGTGGAGAGCGCAAGCCAAGCTGCTGGCAGTCAAACGTCAGGGCAAACCGACGTCGCCCCAAAAAAGACCGCGCCCGTCGTTCAAGCTGTTATCGCAGAGGAGCAGCGACAGATGGAGATGGATTTTGGCAGCGGCGTCGTGGATTCTGAAGCTGCGAGCGTAGCTGATGAGGCGCAGATGCGCTCTGCAGTCGATGGCTTGGACGAAATGGAAGCGATGCTGCGAGAGGAGGATGGTGAAAGGCTGGTTGCGCGATAGGGTGGCGGACATCGCCTGTTTGTCGGGGAGGGCGGACTGCTGCCGTTAGCTGGAGTCGCGAGCCAGACAGGCACGCCCCGCCAAAACAGACCTTCACCTATCGGTGGAACGGCAGGATATTCTGCGACGCCGCATGGCGGCACTGAGCCCAGAATCATTAATGCTGCGCGATGGGCAAATGTCGGTTACCGATCTCACTAAGTCGGCGTGCGCGCCATCTCACGGATCAGATCATTTGTTCCAGGTCTCATCGTTTGGTGCCGATATCGAAGGGCAAAAACAGTTCTTGATATTTCAAGGCCATCGATGGGTTTCGACACCAGGCCCATGTCTGATGGAATAGCGGTGGCTGGCAGGATCACCGCACCTGACCCTTGCCGCGCCAGCTCAACCAACCAATCCACGCGATTTGACCGATAGGCCGCGTAAAGTTCGTGATCATGATCCGCGCAGGTTCCATGCAAAGTATCCCGCATTTCGCAATTCAGTCGGTCAAGCATGTCAGTCTGAGCAAGCGTTGACAGAGAAATTGTATTTAGTTCAGACAACGGATGCGACTTTGACACCACGACCTTGTAGTCCTCTTCATAGAGGTGATCTATACGATAGAGGTCTTCACTGACCGTCTCTGCGGTGACGACAACGTCAAAGTCACCATCCCGCAACCCGGCAAGAAGCTCGTGGGATGATGCGACGATCAATTCGATTTCGGCTTGCGGCACGCGATTGCGCATACGCTCCATAGCTGCCGAAATTCTGTTGTGGCCAATCGTTTCGCCGACACCGACAGAGATTGGAACTCGTTCCAGGCGCATATGACGAACCGCCTCTGCCTTCGCCTGTCGCGTTTCATCGTGAGCCTTCCGCAATCGTGGCTGCATGAGTTTTCCCAGCGCCGTCAGCCTGCATCCCGCACGGTCCCTGACAAACAGCTCACCGCCAAGTTCGTCTTCGAGCTTCTTGATCGCCGTCGTCAAGGAAGGCTGGGAAACATTGGAGGCACTGGCGGCATGGGTGAAGTTTCGGTGCTCGCAAACAGCGAGAAAATACCTAATCTGGTTCATTTCCATCGCCGCAGTCTCCGTCACAGCTCAGTTTGCGCCATCTGAACAACTTCGATAGTCCGTGTCTATCAAAGAATAGCATTTTGGAATTGGTGTCTGACGCATCCGGCATGGGACAAGAAGGCGTCGAAACCAGACATGACGCATTTCTAATCAGGAGACGGCCATGAAAACGCAAATCCTTCAAACAGTCGCCGCAATGGTGCTGATCACAACTTCTGCAACTGCACAGGACAACCCAATGGAAAATCACACTGCCAGCTATATCGCCATGCCTGCCGCCGAAGGCCAGACCGAAGCCTTTGCGGAGTTTCTGGCGGGTGCCGCACCGATCGTGCGGGACACAGAGCCGGGCACCGTCCTCTGGTTTGCTCTGCAAGCCGATGAAACGCTCGCAATCTTTGACATATTCGCAGATGAAGCAGCGCGCGACGCTCACTTTGCGGGGGCGGTTGCCGCGGCTTTGAACCAAAACGCCGACGCGCTGGTTGACGGCGGATGGGATGACGGTGTCGTCGCGAATATCAACAACTCCGATGTCCTTTCGGTCAAGGCGCCGGTTGATCTCTCCACGGCAACGACCGCGACTTACATCAAGCTCGAAGCTGCACCGGGGAAAGGCCCCGAATTGGCCGCCTTGCTGACTGCCGCCGGCCCCATCGTCGCAGATACCGAACCCGAGACATTGTTCTGGGCGGCGCTGCAGATTGACGAGACCAATTTCGCCATATTCGACATCTTTGCCGACAACTCGGGCCGCGAAGCGCATTTTGCCGGACAGGTCGCCGGGCTGCTGAATGAAAGGGCTGCGGAATTGGTCGCAGGCGGATGGGGCGACGGTGTGGTGGCTAACATCCACAATTTCGACATTCTCGCTGCCAAGTAATTTCGAGGTGTTTTAGCAAGAAGTGCCCGGTGCAACCCATCGGGCGCTTTGCTGTTTGAATAACCGCAGCGAACTGGCGCTTCGTCCCGCTGTGCCGTCCTTCATCCTACGAAAATGCTGCACGATGGACGAATGGCCGGTCTGGTGAAGCTGCGCTGCAACGCCCATGACCTTGGCGCGCGGCCGCTCTGGGCCGTCACCGTCGCCCAAGCCTTCCCAGTCTCGCCAGCTGCGCCAGCATTTTTGATCCCGAGTCTGCGGATCCTGTGCCGCCTCCGGAACCCGTCTGTCCCATGCCTTGCCGCACTGGCATTTGCTGTACGCCAAAGAACTGCCGCGCCCTGAGGGCTGCGTATTCTGCGCCACTGGCCCCGCCGATGAGGTAGCGATTGTAGGCCTGCTGGCTTCCCATGGCGGCGCGGGCAAAGCTGTAGCCGCCGCCGAGGCCACCGGAGAGGGCGGGCATCATGATGTTGCCGGAGATCGCGCGGACGATGAAGGGCGTGGCGATAATGAAGCCCTTGGCCATGAGCACCATCATGAAGAAGGGGATGAGCGCGCCGATGTTTGAGGCTCCTTCGGGATCGCCTAGTTCACCGATGAGCGCGGAGGAAACGCCTGTGATCGTTGCGAACACGCCTGCGACGACGATGGGGTATAGCGCAAAGGAGATCAGCGCGGACAGCCAGCGCGCGAAATAATCCTTGGTGACCTCGAAGAGGGTCAGGAAAATCATCACCGGGGCGATCCCGATCAGAAGCGCGATCATCAGTCGGGAGGCCACGAGGATGAAGGCGGCCAGTCCGCCGAGGATTGAGAGCAGAAGCACACCGACGATGTCAAGCATGGCGCCAGCCATCCAGTTCAGCTCGGACCCGGCAGCGTTTAGATAGTCGCCCAGCTCCGCGATCAGCCGGTCGAATTCCTCCGCGAAGGTGCCTGAAGGGCCCGGGCTGCCGCCGCCGACGGAGGCCACGAGCGCGCCCGCGATACTGTCGATCCCATAGAGAATGGCAGATGAGAACGCGTTGAACTGCATCCAGTTGGTCGCGAATATCCCGATGAGCCCGATCTTGACCGCGAGCCAGAAGGCTGTGTGCCCATCCATGGCCCGGTATTGATAGATCATGTTGATTCCGACGAGGATCACCACCAACGTTGTCCCCAAAACCAGGAGCGTGCCGACCGTTGCCGCAACCGCACCAAACTGGGTCTCAGCGGCGGTGTCGAGATAGGCCTGGGAGGTTTCAACGAAGTAGGTGACGACACTCATCGCGGGATTGCCTTACCAATTGCCTGCGGCGTCGCAGATGGCCTTGGCGGCAGTTCGGGCGGCGTTGGCGCGGCGATTGTAGCCTTCCGAGGCTTCGAGCATTTCCCACCGTTCGTCGCTCGCGTAGCTCTCCCGAAACATCGCCTCGGCATCGTCCCAGGACGGGAACCGGATCTCGCAATCGCAGCTGCCAGTCTCGACGATGCGCTCAAGGTTTTGGGCGCGATAGATGTCCTGAACCAGAACCCGCTGATAGGCTTGGCGCAGGGGGATCTCCTGCATCCAGACGGGCTCGGCGGGCCGGTCCGGACAGACGTCAAAGCTGCGATCGAGGGTTGGCACTAGGTTGCGCTCGGCAACGGCGAAGGTAGGCATCAGGCTTAGGGCCAGCGCGGCCAAGGTGAGGTGCTGCGCCTGCCTCATGCCGTGGCTCCAGCGGGTGTAATTTCGCGCTTCAGGAAAACGGTGTGCCCGATATTGGCAAATTCCGAAGTGCTGATCGACACCACCTCCCACCCGTCTGCGCCCTTCTCGTTCAGGCTGGCCTGCATGTCGGAGAGGCTGGTCTTGCGGGTCATGGGAAAGGACAGGATATTGTATTCAAAGGTCTTCATGGGGAAGTTCCAATATCGGTTGCGCCGGGGAGGTAGAATTCGGTGATGCCGCGTTTGCCGTCATGGCGACCGGCCTGGATGATCACGTCGATGGAATTCTCGATGTACTGGATCATGTCGGCATAGGTCATCGGGATCTCGGTCTTTAGTGCTGCGATCGCGAGGCGCTGCACGGCAAGTTGGGGGGTTTCGGCATGCAGCGTGGTCATCGAGCCGCCATGGCCGGTGTTGATGGCTTCCAGAAAGGTCATGGCCTCCTTGCCGCGCACCTCGCCCAGGATGATCCGGTCGGGGCGCATGCGCAGCGTCGCAGTGAGAAGCACATCGGCGGTCTGGAATTCTGCGTCGCGATTGGCGATGAGGGTCACGGCATTTGGCTGGGTCGGCGACAGCTCGGCGGCTTCTTCAATGGTGACGATGCGTTCCTCGGCCGGTACGTGAGAGAGGATCTTGCGCGCGGCCACGGTCTTGCCGGTGGAGGTGCCGCCCGAGACGATCATGTTGAGTTTGTTCTCGACGCAGAAGGCGAGCGCATCATCGATCAAACCCGCGGCCACCACGGCGCGCAAGGCGCGCTTCTTTTCGACGCGCAGGTCTTCGAGCTTGCGCTCTTTTCCGTAGAGGAAATCGAGCGCAATGCCCTCGAGCGGCAGGCTCGAGAAGAACCGCAGGCTGATCGACATGGCCGAGAGCACGGCGGGCGGGGTGATGACCTGTGCGCGGATCGGGCGACCCTTATAGGTTATCGATACCGAGACGATGGGGCGGTCCTTGCTCATCGTGGTGTTGGCGGAGGAGGCGATCTGGTTGCCGAGGTCCCTGACCTGAACGCCGGTCAGCCTCTGGTCCAGCGCGCGCATGAAGTGATCGCCCTGGAATTCTCCCCAGCAGGTCCCGTCGGGGTTGATGCAGATCTCGATGACATCGTCGCGGGCGGCGGCGTCGATCCGGTCGAGCGAGGTTTCGAGATAACTCAGCGACATGGGCTCAGAATATCTCCAGATCGCGGTCGACCATCACTGTCACGCGGGCCCCCTGGTCGACATAGATGACGGGTCCGATGGAGAGGTAATCGCCAATGACGCTGTCCGTGGCATCTGCCAGATCATCGCCAACGTCTTCGAGAACGTCGGCGGCAGTCTCATCCTGGACCTCGGAGGCGGCGGCACTTGGCGCGGCCGAAATCAGCGAGATCAACGCCGCCGAGCCGAAACGCTCGGCAAAGCGCGTGTCCACGAAGCCGGTGACACCGGAGCGGCCCAGCTCGTCTCCCCCAAAGGAACTGATCTGGATGGTCTGGTTATCCGGCAGGATGATCCGGTCCCAGGCGATGGTGACACGCCGCTGCGCGATATCGACGCCAGCGCGGTAGCGCCCGATAAGGCGGGATCCGCGGGGGATCAAGAGGCGCGCGCCATCGACGCTGTAGACATCCTCGGACACCACGGCACGGGTCTGGCCGGGCAGGGAGCTGTCGAGGGCGGTTTCCATGACGGCCTGGATCATGGTGCCCTGAATGATGGTGTTGGACCGATTGGCAATCACTTCGGCCTGCGTCACCGTCGAGGGCAGCGCCCCGTTCAGCACGAAATCCGTCACCTCGCCAAAAGTGCGTTCGGTCAGAGCCGTTTCATTCGCTCCGGATGTGCCGCCAAAGGCGATGGTGGGCGAGGCGATGCGCCGCTCCTGGAAGGCGCGTTCCTCCGCGGCGCGGCGCTCCAGCTCGGCCATGCGCCGGGCTTCTTCCTCGCGGCGCAGTCGCTCTTGCTCGCGTGCGCGCAGCTCATCTTCCGTGGGGCCCACTGGCGCGGGTTGCGGTCGGCTGGCCTCGAGTTGGGCCAGTTCCAGATCCATGCGGAGTTGCTCAAGGCTGCGATCCCGCGCCGTCAGTTCGTCCTGGAATCGTTGCTGTGCTGCTTCCGAGGCGGCTTGTAGCGCCGCAATCTGAGCAGTCAGCGCGTCAATTGCCTCTGCGGCGGCGGTGTCTTCCTCGACAACTGGTTCAGGGGCGTTGCGCAACTCCTCGATCTGGGCCTGCAGCGCGGTGATCTGCGCCAGAAGCTCCGCGTTGGGCTCGACGGGGTCTGGTCCGACGAACACAACCTCGGGCTCGGGCGGGGGCAAGGTCTCGATAGCGCCAAAGCCATCCCCTTCGTTTTGGAAGACGTCCGGGGTGGCCGTCGGCAAGGCTTCCTCTTCGTCAGGCTGTGAGAGGAGAAAAAGCAGGGCACCACCCGCGCCGATGATGAGGACCACGATCAGCGCGAGAAGGGGCGACCGGCGCTGCGCCGCCGTGGGGGCGCGGGCACTGCCTTTCTCAAGAGCGGCGAGGCGTTTTTCCAGCTCGGTGTTCCCAGTATCACTCATGAGGCGGCCTCCGCGGGCGGAATCGCCTCGATGCAGACCACCTCTTCGCCAAGTCGCAGGACCCATTGGCGGTTTACGCCGCTGACACGGATCACGCCGTCTTCAGGGGTTTGCGTGTTGACCGTGCGTTCACGGCCGCCCGCGTAGCGGAAGATCGCGGGCACAGGCGCGTTTCTTGGAAACGCGAAATACGTGAACGTCCCGTCATCCCAGATGCGCGTTGGCGTGAACTCGGTCCGCGCGCTGGCGCCGTAATTGTAGTTCGGCGCTTGGGCCGCGATGGCCCGGGTCGGGCGCGCAGCGTCGTCCGGATAGCGGAACTGCACGACGTAGAAGGTCGGGCTGCGGACCTCCTGGACGTTGAAATAGTAGCTGCGCCTGTTCGTGTAGACGGTCACATTGGTATGGACACCGCGCGCAACGGGCTTGATTGCAAATGCCTGGCCTCCGGGCACGCCATCGATCTCGAAGCCTTCCGTGTCGCCCGCGATGATCGAACGGATGCTTTCGCCCTCCCCGAATTCGACCGTGGTGACATGGGTGAGCGACACGTTGAGGCGGTAGACCTGACCCTCCTGGTAGGTAGCCAAGCGCACCCGGTTGTCGTTGGGACCGCCACGCGGGATGGCTTCGGCAGAGGCGAAGCCGGGCAACAGGGCAATGACAAAAATAAGCGATCTTATAAACAACAACGTCAGTTCTCCAATCTGTCGGAGCGGATGGAATATTCGAGGACGGTGAAGCCGAATGGATTGGTCCAGACCTCATCGATGGAGCGGCGGGTCTCCGGGCGGAACTCGAAGAGAAGCGTCGCAGTGAAGAGGCCGGTCTGGGTGCCGTTGATGGAGGTCAGGCGCTTACGCAGGCGGACCGTCGCGCGGTTGGTTCCGATCCGGTTGATGCTGAGGATTTCCACGTCGAGCCGAGCATTGGGGCCATAGACCGTCGGCGGGTAATTCTCGTTGGCGCTGTTCCAGATCTGGCGCAGCCCGCTCTCGGCAGCTCCGTCCGAGCGGCGCAGGACGCTGCGGATGCGCAGATCGTTGTCGAGCTGGTTATAGACCTCCCGGTCGGTCACATAGCGGAACACCTCCGCCTCGATGATCGCCTGGTTGGCGGTCACCGAGGAGGCGCCCACCGAGGCTTCGGGGAGTGCAAAGCCGGTGGCGGGATCATAGGGGACAACGACGGGGGGCGGGTCGACATCGAGGATCGAGACAGCCGCGGCACTCAGACAGCCGATGATACCGAAGACAAGGCCCATCAGGCCAAGGCGTTGCCAGAGCCGTTCGCGGCGCAGGGCACCATAGACCAGTTCTTCCTCGATGATTTCTTGTTCAGTCGCCACCATTCATGCCCCCGCGATTACTCGGCCCGCAGGTCCGGCAAGGTGAAATCCATGAAGCGCTGTTCTTCGGCGATGGTGGCGGCATCGATCACGCCGCCGGTGCCATCGCCCACGGTCTGGATGGCTTCGAGTTGCCACATGGCGACCAGTGCAATGGCGAGCTCCGCAGTCACGCGCGTGTTGAGATCGATACTTTCCTTGAGTTCGTCCATGTCGTCGATGAGCCCGACAAGGCGGTCTACCCGCTCGAGCGATTGGCCGGCGTCCTCATAGCTGTTCTGGGCCGCCGCCGAGACAAGGGCACCGGTTGTTGCCTGCGTCGCCACACGGTTGGCCCCGGGATTGCCGCTCGTGGCCATGTCCGAGAGGGTGTCATCGTCAAATCCGAGATCGGCCAGCACCCGATCCATCTGGGTTTCGATCTCCCCCGCGCCAGAACCGGACAGGCCGGAGAAATCCCCAGTCTTGATCGCCTCAATCGTGGCGAGGATGTCCCCGAACTCTTGGTCGAGCAGACCGTTCAACTCGTCTTCCATTTCCGTCCGGATGATTTCGGGAAGCTCGGCGAGGCGGGTGAGGGCCTCGTAGGTTCTTTGCAGCTCCGCGAGTTGATCCGTGAGTGTGGCAAGCTGTTCGCGGAGCTGCGTCAGCTGCTCGTTTTGCAGGATCTCGTCTTCGATCATCTGCCGCAGCTGCTGGATGTTTTGCGCGATGTTCTGGGTATCGACGACGGGCACGCCTTGTGCTGCGACAGGGGATAGGGCTCCCAGATGCAGGCCAATTCCAAGCGTTGTGGCCAAGGCCGCTCTCAGAAACTTCCGTCTCATCATTCAATCTCCCTGATCGTAAAATCCATGAACGCGCCTTCGGTCATGCGGGCGCTGGCCTGGGCCAGCTCTTCGGCGGAGAGCACGCGGGTGCGGGCGGCCTGAAGCCGGATGCGGGCGGCTACGAGACGCACCAGTTCGGCGCGGGCATAGGTGTTGAGCGCGACGCTCTCCTGCACGTCCTCGGTTTCGGAAATCCGCTCGACGATGTCCGCAATACGGAAGGCGGCCTGCCTAATCGCCGCAGGGGAATTGTTGCCATAGAAGGCCGCCCCATGACCCGTGAGGGAGAGGTTTGCATTTGCCAGAAGCGCGGGGTCGATCGTACCGAGCGCTTCGATCCCGCCGATGCGGCCCAGGTAGAGATTGTAGCGTTCGGGGATGACCTGAACGTAGTGCTGGGTCTCGCGGAAGGGTGGCACGCCCCCATATTCGAACACGCGACCGGGTCCGGCGTTGTAGGCCGCGAGGGCGTTGATGATATTGCCGTCAAAGGTGTTGAGCTGGGTCGCGAGATAGCGCGCGCCGCCATGCACCTGTAGGTAGGGGCTGTCATAATATTCCGGGTTGATGCCGAGATCGCTGGCCGTGCCAGGCATGATCTGGGTGAGACCATAGGCGCCGACGGGAGACCGTGCCCCGATCGTAAACCGGCTTTCCTGCCAGATCAGCGCTTGCAGCAACGCGCGCCACTGGACGGGCGAGAGCCCTGCGCGGCCAACACCCACAAAGCCGCTGGTCTCCTGGGCGACCCGGATGATGAGCTGCTCGATGTTCTCAGACGCATCCCCGAACATCTGCGCACCGCCGCGATTGGGATCGATGTCGGCATTGCCATAGACCGCCTCGACTGACCGGGCCGGATCCCCGCTGCCGCTTTCCAGCCCCAAGACCATAGCCGGCAAGCCCTGACCGCCGAAGCTGGTCTGGGCATCGAGGATGCGTTGCAGGGTTTCCAGCTGCTCCCGTTCGATCTCGGCAATGAGTTCGCGCACGGCAAGCTTGTCCGCCTGAACGGCCAAGTCAGCCTCGCGATCGCCAGTCTCGACGATGTCACGCGCGGTCAGCCCACTGTCATTGGTCGGCACGCCTTGAGACAAGGCGAGACCGGGCAGCAGGCAAAGTGCCAGGATATGAGGCAGGCTAGACTTCAATGTCGCCCTCCGGGGTGCCAAGGGGCGTGAAGCTGCAATCCGGCGCGACGGGTGCCGTGGACGCAAGGAATGTGAAGCAGTTCGCCTGCGGCTCCCGGTACTGGGTGCAGGAGGCCAGCGCGCCGAGCGTAGTGAGAAGCAACAGTTTGGAGTTTCGAGATCGTTTTGAATCGTTTGTTCGCTGCCTCTCGCTTCGCTCGAACGCGAAAAACGATGCAGGTTTCTTTGATGTATTCTCAAAACGCCATATACGGATCATGAAAGCCTCCAGAAGTCAGCGCGGTCGCGGTAATCGGGGCCGACGAGCGCCTCACCTTTCTCCATGCCGCCGAGGATGGTGAGATTGGGCCCAAGGGCGCTCAGATCGGCATCGACGACGATCGAGCCCTGATCGTCACGGATGAGCGCCAAGCGGCTGTTGCTGCCGGTGTTGAGAAGGACGTCGAGCTCCTTCTCCGTGAGGTTCAGCATGGCGTAGTCCGCAGGCTGCGCGCGGATATTGGGCAGCAGGATCTGCGTCGGCACCGCCTCGACGATGGTCTTGCCGGTCCGGGTGCGCTCAAGCTGGCTTGCGTATTGCGTCATCATCACCGCGACCGTGTTCTGCTTGCGCGCGGTCACCAGCCAGTTCGACAGCCGTTCGGCGAAATACGCGTTGTCGAGGGCCTTCCAGGCCTCGTCGATCACGATGATGGTCGGGCGGCGATCCTCGATCTCGCGCTCGACCCGGCGGAAAAGATAGGAGAGGACCGCCAGCCGTTCCTTGTCGGCCTCGCTGTCGAGAATGCCGGTCAGATCGAAGCCCACCACATCGCCTTTGAGCGAAAAAGTGTCCTCAAGGCTCTGCCCGAAGATCCAGCCATAGCGGCCGTCTTCGGTCCACTCGAGCAGGCGCTGGTGCAGATCGCCGCCATCATCGGTGGACACAAAAAGCGATGCGAAATCCCGCCAGTTCCGCAGGGCCGGATTGGTGGCCTGGGCATTCTGGCGCACGACCTCCTGGATGCGGTTGGTCTGCGCCGGGGTCAGGGGCTTGTCGGCGCGGTAGAGCAGGGTTGTGAGCCAATCCGAGAGCCAGGCGGTGCCGCGCGCATCGGTCTCGGTCCAGAGCGGGTTGAGACCCGTGGGCTGGCCGGCGTTCAGGGAGGCGTAGCGCCCGCCATTGGCGCGGACCGCCATCTCCATGCCAAGACGGTAATCGAAGACGAAGATCCGCGCCCCTGCTCGACGGGCTTGGGTCATCAGGAAGGCCGACAACACCGATTTGCCCGACCCGGGCCGCCCCATGATCAGGGTATGCCCGCTGGTCGGTTCTTTGTCGGGCGAGCCTTGCTCGTGATAGGAGAACCGGTAGGCGCTCTGCTCCGGCGTGGGCAAATATGTGATGACCCGGCCCCAGGGGGTAAGTGCTGCGGGTTTTCCGAGCTGCGTCCGGTGGAAGGCCGCGAAATCCGCGAAGTTGCGATTGGTGACGGCGCTGGCGCGGACGCGCTTGGGCTGGTTGCCGGGATGCTGGCTGAGGTAATGCGCCTTGGCCGCGACCCGCTCGCCAATCATTTTCACGCCCTCGGTCGCGGCGGCGTTCACGATCTCGGCGCTGAGGGTTTGCAGTTCTTCGAGCGTGTCGCAAAAGAGCGTCACGACCATGTGATGCTCGCCGAAGCTTTGGCGCTTGGCCTCGAGATCATCGGCGGCGATGTCGAGGGCTTCCAGGAGCGAAAGGGCTGCGTCCTGGCTGGCCTGCATCTGGCGCTTTTGCCGCTTGATGCGGCCCGCCATGAGGTTCGAATTGATCGGCGTGAAGGAGTGCGTCACGATCATGTCGACCGGCAGGTTCAGCATGTCGAACATGGTGCAGGAGGTGCCTTCCGAGTATTCTCCGATGGTGAAGCTCTTGCCGTAGCGGTGGCCCACGACGCCCTCGGAAAGCTCGAAATGGTCGCCGTGAAACGTCACGCGGGTATTGGCGACGTTGAAGGACAAAAAGCCGTAGGTGTTGGCCGGGTAGAGCGGCAGCTCGGTGCCCGTGTTGAGCGCGCCCAGAAACCCCACCAACTCTCCCGATCCAGCTGACAGCAGGCGCGGCTTGAGCTCGGTAAGCCCCGAGAGGAAGACGTTCACGGCCTCGCCGAGGCGCTGCAGGCGCTTGCGGGTCTCCTCCTTCAACCGATCGGGCGCGCTGCGGCTGAGAAACGGCAGTAGGCTTTTGGGGGGCGGGCGGTGAATGACGGTGAGCGTCAGTGTTTTGTCGCGCAGCCCACTGGTCTCGAGTTTCGCGCGCCAGCGCCGGTCCACCTCGCCCGCGAAGCTGTCCTCACGGATGAGGTCGAGATCAGGTTTGATGGCCTTGGAGACCTTGTGGACGTAATAGCTGAATTCCGGCCCGAGTTGCGCGACGATGCGGGCAAAAAGCGCCGTCACCTTGTCGAGATAGGCATCGTCCGTCGTGTAGCTGTTGATCCCCTCGAGCCGGATGCAGCGGAAGAGTTCGTTCACCCGTGTCCGCACGGTCTGGTCGTCAACGAGGCTCACATAGGGCAGCATATGCGCGAGGCGGGTCTCGCGCGCATACCAGTCCGGCGTCATTGTGCGGGGGTCGAGCGCAGCATCACGAGCTTCATCACGGGGCATAGCTGTCCCCGCCATGGATGGACCTGTTGCGCGTGGGCGGTGTCTCCTGCAGGGCCGTCATCATCACGTCGATGAAACGCGGGTCCCAATCCGCGGCCTTCCACAGCACCGGATAGAGCAGGGCGGCGACACCCAGCACCGCGATGTGCTGGACCCAGACGAACAAGAGCACCGAGCCAAAGAGCCAGACCATCGCATACATGATGGGCAGGCCCAGAAGCTTGGGCGGCCGCACGAGGCCGAGAAAGAGAGGCGCGCGCTCAGCCACCGGCAAAGACCGCGGCAACGATCGTCGGGGCAGCCGCGACACCAGCGATGCCCACGAGGACCCAGAGCGCCTGGCGCAGATCGATGATGTTGAAGAACCAGCTGAGAAAGACCCCGAGAACGGCCAGCGTCGCGATGACAACGCCAAGTGGGCCGGTCAGCGCATCGACGATGCCCTGTAACAGGCTTTGGATCGGGGAGAGATCAATGCTCTGGGCGAGGGCGGGTTCGGCAATCAGCAGGAATAGCGCCAGCGAGGCGACAAAGAGGTTTGAAATCCAACTTGTTTGGAAAAAGCGGTATCGCCAATGCACTGCCGCGCTGCGCGCTCTCGTGACATTGCCGATAAGTGTTTTGAGTAATGATTTCCAAAAAAGTTGGGACATCATGAATTTGATCCTTCCAATCGGGCCACGACGGCCATGACGCGGGCCACGTGGTTCTGGGTTTCTCGGTAAGGGGGAATGCCACCGTGTTGGCGCACGGCGTCCGGACCCGCGTTGTAGGCCGCCAGCGCCAGATGCGGATCGCCGAAGCGCTCCAGCATCATCGCGAGGTAGCGGGCAGAGCCGTCGAGGTTCTGTTGGGGGTCACTCGGGTCAACGCCGAGGTCGCGCGCGGTGTCGGGCATCAGCTGACCAAGGCCAATGGCGCCCGCATGTGAGATCGCATCCTGCCGATAGCCGCTCTCCACTTCGATATTGGCGCGGTAGAGGCTCAGCCAGCCCGTGACGGAAAGCTCCGCGCGCCTTAGGCCGGGGTGGCTGGCATAACGCAGGGCCGTGGTCTGAATCCCGGAAAGGACATCGGCGCGGGGCAGGGGAGTCGGGCGGGCAAGCGCCGCGACTTGGACGCCCTCTTGCTCGGCCTCTACCTCGCCGAAGATCGCGATCCCATCGGAGGCCGAACTCTGACCAATCCCGTCATTGTAGTTTCGAGCAAAGCTGCTTTGGGAGCGGGACGGGGTCAGAGAGCCGTCGCCCTCCATGACCAGGACCATTTGCGCTGAGGCAGGTGCTGCGACCAGCCAGAGACAGACGAGGTTAGTTGTCAGCGCCCTTGTCTGATGGGGCTTTGTTTGGCGGGGCGAGTTTGTGCGTACGGCTTGTACCCGCCTCAAGCGGCAGGTCGACATGCGCAAAGCCAAGGCCAATGAAGAAAGACACCACGCCGGAGATCGTCTTGAACTCGCGGATCTTGATATCGTTGTAGGTCGTCCGCGTGCGGGCGGTGACGAGGAGCTTTTCCACCCCGTCATCAGAGACAACGCGCATGATCCAGACCCCGTAATAGCTGGGGCCTTTCTTGTGTGCCGACTCCTGGCACAGGATTTCTGCGCTATAGCCGCTTTCCACGAGCTCGCGGAACCTGGCTTCCGTAACCACATTTGGTGCTTCGATGTCCCAGTTCATGGCCCGGCTCACGCTTTCTCCAATGGCGCAACCCCGGGCATTCCCACTTGAAGCCCAGAGTTACGGTAGTATACTATCAACCGCAAGATGTAATATCGTGCTTTAGCTGTAGTTTGGTCACGCAAACACTAGTCACGGCCAGTGTCCGCGATCAAGGAGATAACAGGTTTGAGAAACCGCAGGTTGAGAGGCCAACACCTATTGCGGGCTGTACCGATACTCCTGGTTGTCCCTGGCGCGGGTTTCGCAGAGTCCTGCTTCGCCCCGGCCCGTCCTTTTCTGCCAAGTGATTCGCAGGCGGCGCGGGACTATGCGGACATCATCCGTGGCGATTTCGAAGACTACATCCAGGATATCCAGAGCTACTTCCGTTGCCTCGACAGCGAACGCGCCCGCGCGTTCGAGGAAGCGAGGGAGGTCAGTGAGGACTACGGCCGGTTTCTGCAATTGGTAGGGGATTGATGGGCAGCCTCGGGAGCATCAGACTTGCAGCCCATGGAAACCAGACGCCGATAACACCCTCAAATATCTACTTTTTAGATAACAGATTTCATCCGCTAGCGACGTCACAAAAGGTATGTGACGCGTGGCAAAAACAATCAGAACAAATGGCCAGTTGGCGCTCGTCCGTGCGTTGGTTGATGCACGTCAGAATGCGGGTCTCAGCCAGCAGCAGTTGGCGGCGAAGCTCAAACGCCACCAGTCGTTTGTGGCACGCCTCGAAAGCGGTGAGCGTCGTATCGACGTCGTGGAGTTTACAGTCCTGGCGAGGGTCATTGGCTTTGATAAGGATGAAGTCCTGGCGATCGTTGAAGCCGCCACGGAGCCCGACCACCGGATTTGAGCCATTTCAACTTTCGAGAACACGGGAGCTGACTTCTCCCGGTGTTTATACGTTACCGCGAGGACGAACAGTAACCGATTTTAACGAGGGCCGGCACACGGTTGCAGCAACCGCTTTGGATCTGAGCTGCTATCCGCAACGCCAAATTGCAGGAAGTCAGTAAACAGTGAACGAAAATGAGGTTGAAGGCATCGCGATCGCCAATTTGATTGCAGCCGATGAAGAAACCATTGTCGGCTGGGTTTATCGCTGGAACACAGGTGCTCTGGCAATCCGGTGGGACATGCATGGCCCACAGCGCGTGTCAAAGATTTACCCGGATCTCTGCGATGCCGATAAAGCTGAAATTGACTTCGCGTCTCTCACGCAGCTGCCCTGTCGCAACGACTGACTTAGTAGAATATGGCCATTATGGCCCTCGATTGTGTGAGTGTGCCTGCGTTGCAGGTTTGATTTCGTACGAGGCTCTGCGCGACGTCGCGGCGCCTCAACAGTCAGTAATTGACCTGCTCGAAGCCGTAATTCCCGCTATAGTCACGCCACTCAACGAAGACGGATCTGTGATAAATGTTCGGGCAGTGCTCGCCCCACCGCTCGAGACCGGCATGCGCAGCAGGAAGCGCTGCGGGTGACGACGCCCTCCAAGAAAAATCGCCCTGGATCCCGTAGGTGCCGAGGACAACGACGGCGCTGCGGTTGCAGTCGCCATCTCGCCCGGATTCATGCTGGCGGGCATAACGAACGTCAAAGACGCGGATGGAGCGCACGAAATTGAATTCCGGCCCGCTGATATCGATGTCGGCGCGGTCTTCTACGAGCTGGAGGGCGTAATCAGCCCGCGCGAGGTTCCCCCAGACAGCGTCGGAGCCTTTCAGCCCGAGCATTCCGCCTGCCTCGGCTGCCTGACCGAAGAGCGGGGCTGAAGAGTTTGGTGGGGTTCCTGAACCACTATATAGGGCATCGAAGATCCGGTCCGTGGGGCGCGACCTGGCAGGCCCATCGTAAGACGCACCCATGGGGCAGCGCCAAATCTGCAGCGGCGGCTCCACCGGCCAAGGTGTGATGCGCCGGATAAACTCGGCCCGCGCGCGTGCGCATGGCACGGAAGCCGGCCACCCACCGGACAAACACAACAGGATGGCGCAATCGATCTGATAGGTTTGGGCGAGTGCTTGCGTCGGAACTGTTGGGCCGGTCAAGGCGAGAGCTAAAAAGGCCACCAGAGGGAGGTTTTTGAATTCGAAACGCATGGCAAGGACCCTTGACGATCTTCACCCAGCATACATACGAAAATATACTATTGCAACATTGGTGATGTGTATTGCGGTTGCGGTGGTCGGCAAGATCGCGAGCCGACAGCGTCGGCTTGCCCACCCTGAGGAAGCCATGCGTTCCAGCGATTAGCCTTGATCGCATTGATTGCGATGATTACACTCCTATCAGGAGGAGATCATGGCAAGCATTACCATCCGGAACCTTGACGATGACGTGAAGCGCCGCCTTCGCATCCGTGCGGCTGAGCACGGCCGTTCGATGGAAGAGGAGGCGCGCGAGATCTTGCGCCATGTTGTCGGCGAAGCGAAGCCATCCCACGATCTTGCCGCGGCCATCCGCGCGCGGGTCGCGCCTCTGGGTGGCGTTGATCTCGACCTTCCGCAGCGTGAAGCCATGCGTGAACCGCCCGCGTTCGACCAGGCCTGACGCGTGATCATCCTCGACACGAATGTCCTCTCTGAGCTGTTGCGCCCGGCTCCCGAGCCGAGGGTCGAGCAATGGCTGTCGGCGCAGGACGGGCTCAACGTCTATCTGACCTCGATATCGGAAGCGGAACTGCGCTACGGCCTCGCGATAATGGGAAACGGCAAGCGGCGCGCCGCGCTGGTTGATGCAGTGGACAGCATCCTGCGTGAGGACCTTGCGGGGCGCATTCTGCCTTTCGACAGCGCCGCCGCGCAGTCCTATGCCGCCATCTCCGCCGCACGACGGTCCGCCGGGCGAACGATCGCCCAGGCCGATTGCCAGATTGCCTCAATTGCCCACACCCGTGGTGCCTCCGTCGCCACGCGTAACACGCCTGACTTCGAGGGTTGCGATATCGACCTGATCAACCCCTGGACAGCCGAATGAACGCCGTTGAAATCGAACAAGCCGTTTCCGAACTCGCCGAGCAGCCTTTTGACGCGGCCGAGTTTCCCTATGCCTTCCTCATGGCCTTCGGCAACAAGGACACCACCATCAAGCGCCTGCGTACCGGCGCGTCGAACAAGTCCGATATCGGCGGCATTCTGCAGACCAACAACATCCATCTTGCGACCTGCGCCCCGGGAGACATCGCGGCGACCCTGACCGCCCTTCGTGATAGCCCCGCCACCACTCGTGCCAAGGCGAAGTTCATCCTCGCCACCGATGGCATCGACCTCGAAGCCGAGGATATCACCACCGGCGAAACCATCGCCTGCCGCTACACCGATTTCCCCGACCATTTCGGCTTCTTCCTGCCGCTCGCTGGCATCTCCACCGTCAAGCAGATCCGAGAGAGCGCCTTTGACATCCGCGCGACCAGCCGCCTCAACCGGCTCTATGTCGAACTGATCAAGGACAACCCCGACTGGGGCAGCGCCGAAAAACGCCATGACATGAACCACTTTATGGCGCGGTTGATCTTCTGCTTCTTCGCCGAAGACACCGATATCTTCGTCAGCGACAACCTGTTCACCGCCACCATCGACCAGATGGCCAACCGCGACGGCTCGAACACGCACGAGGTCATCGGCGAAATCTTCCGTGCGATGAACACCGCCATCCCCAAACGGGCCGAGGCCAAGCTGCCCCGCTGGGCCGACACCTTTCCCTATGTGAACGGTGGCCTCTTCTCGGGCAGCACCGATGTGCCGCGCTTTTCCAAGATCGCGCAGCGCTACCTGTCGCATATCGGCAGCCTCGACTGGACTCAGATCAACCCCGACATTTTCGGCTCCATGATCCAGGCCGTCGCGGATGAGGAGGAACGCTCGGTCCTCGGCATGCACTACACCTCGGTGCCGAACATCCTGAAGGTGTTGAACCCGCTCTTCCTCGATGATCTGCGCACGGAACTGGAAGCTGCGGGCGACAACGCGCGCAAGCTGGCCAATCTGCGCGCCCGGATGGCCAAGATCCGCGTTTTCGATCCCGCCTGCGGGTCGGGCAACTTCCTTGTCATCGCCTACAAGGAAATGCGCGCACTGGAGTATGAGATCAACAAGCGCCGGGGCGAGCCGCAGCGCCGCACCGACATTCCCCTGACCAACTATCGCGGGATCGAGCTGCGCGACTTCTCGGCCGAGATCGCGCGGCTGGCGCTGATCATCGCGGAATACCAATGCGACGTGACCTATCGCGGCCAGAAAGAAGCGCTGGCCGAGTTCCTGCCGCTGGACGCGCAGAACTGGATCACCTGTGGCAACGCCCTGCGGCTGGATTGGCTGTCGGTCTGCCCGCCCACGGGGACGGGGGTGAAGTTTCAGGCCGATGACCTGTTCATGCAGCCAGCGGATCAGGCGCAGATCGACTTCGCGAACGAAGGGGGCGAGACCTATATTTGCGGGAACCCGCCCTATCTGGGCAGCCAGTGGCGAACAACAGAACAACAGGAAGACATGGAGCGAGTTTTTGCACCTATTGCAAAGACCTATCGTGACTTAGACTATGTCGCCTGCTGGTTCGCAAAAGCAGTCCAGTATGGTAAATTCGTTGACTGCAAATCCGCCTTTGTGGCAACGAAATCGGTCTGCCAAGGCATCCAAGTGGCGATGCTATGGCCATTCATTTTTTCGAGTGGAGCGGAGATCTTCTTCGCTCATCGACCATTCACTTGGCAGAACCTCGCGAAAGCAAACGCAGGCGTGACAGTTGTAATCGTTGGGCTTTCATTTGCCGTATCAGAGCGAAAACGTCTTTTCGACGCAGAAAATGAGATGAGCGTGCCAAATATTGGCCCTTACCTCATTCCTATGGCAAACACGATCGTCGCAAAATCGTCGCACTCTTTGAATGACCTCCCTGAAATGGACTATGGCAACAAGCCTTCAGATGGTGGTGAGCTCATTTTAAGCAGAGAAGATGTGCAAGTACTTCTTGAGGATTTTCCGGAGGCTTCAGTACTTGTGAAGAAATACGTTGGTGCTCAGGAGTTTACCAAATCAAGTCATAGATATTGCTTATGGATTGAGAACGACCAAGTTGCACTTGCTAAGGCAATTCCTCCTATCCAGCGAAGACTAGATTCCGTCCGAGAAATCCGCTTAAGTAGTAAAGGGCTACAGTCGCAGAGCAACGCTGATACACCACATCGTTTTGTGTATGCGCCCCACAGGCAGGGTAAAGCGCTAATCGTACCATCGATCACGTCGTCCAATAGAGAATACTTGCCGTGCGGTTTCATCGACGACTCAACTGTCGCATCTAACAAATGCGCAGTTGTGTACGACGCGGAGCCCTGGCTCTTGGGGATAGTGGCCAGCTCACTACATCTACAATGGATTGCTAGTGTTTGCGTTAGAATGAGGAACGATTTCAGCTATTCCAACACTCTCGGCTGGAATACCTTTCCCGTCCCGAAACTGACCGAAAAGAACCGCGCCGACCTGACAGCGGCAGCGGAAGGCATCCTTCTGGCCCGCGAGGCGCATTTCCCAGCCACCATCGCCGACCTCTACGACCCCGAAAAAATGCCCGCCAATCTCCGCGCCGCCCATGACCACAACGACGAGGTGCTGGAACGCATCTACATCGGCCGCCGCTTCCGCAACGACACCGAACGGCTGGAAAAACTGTTCGAGATGTATACGCGGATGACGACGAAGGTGAGCGCATGAGCGGTCACCTCGCAGATCAGAAGCTGTTCGAGGAAATAGACGAGCGCTGGCAGCGCGCCGACGAATGGTCTTTCCCGAAGTCCATTTCGATAGGTTGGCCGATAGATGGAACACCCAAGGCCGAGGATTTCCGGCGCGTCAGTATCCAGTATTATCAGGCGTCGCGATCCATCTGCGAAATGGTGTCTGGCAACAAGATCGAGGATTACGTTGCCAGTTATCCGGTCATCTACTTGTTTCGGCACTCAGTTGAACTGGCGTTGAAAGCGGTTGCCCTGCATCAGACTGGATCAAGCAAAGGCGGACATGACCTCGCGACGCTTGCTGGTATGATCAAAGGGCTGCCAGAATGGGCGAAAGCCTGGATTGCCGAACTGCACCGATTGGACAAGAGGTCGACCGGGTTGCGTTACCCAGATACGGACGTTGCATTTTTTGAGGCGGGCTCACTGCTTTCTGACTGGCTGGAAAAGACTGAGAGGCTTCATTCGGCTTTGCTCGGGATGAGCCAGACCCGAATTTGATGAAAGTGATTGTATGACCAAAGGTATCCCCTCCGTCTCCGTCAAATACGCCGCCCACGGCAGTTCGACCAAGTCGAACGAGCTGGTTATGCACGCGATGCAGGAACGCGCCTATGAGAAGCACCGGTCGGGCGTGATGGTCAGAAAGTGAACATACAATGACCCTTGACCCTGTCATGAGCGCGGAACGCACCCGCAGGCTGGTCGACGATCTGCGTGCCAAACCAGCGGAAACCACATGGATCGAGTTCAAGGAAAACAATGCCGACGGGCCGTTGATCGGCAAGCTGATCTCTGCCTTGTCCAATGCTGCACGGCTGGCAGATCAGCACTATGCCTATGTGGTCTGGGGGGTGCGCGACGGCGATCATGCGGCTGTCGGCACGAGTTTCGAGCCGACCGTGAAAAAGGAGAAGGGGCAGCCGCTCGAACTGTGGGTGGCCAACCACCTCCAGCCGGGCATCGAGTTCCGGTTCGAAGAGGTCGATCATGACGGGCAGCGCCTGATCCTGCTGACTATCCCCGCCGCCGCAACCGCTCCGGTAGAGTTTGACCGGACCGCCTATTTGCGCATCGGCAGTGCCACGCCGCGCCTGTCCGACCATCCGGAACGCCTGCGTGCCCTCTGGGCCAAGTTGCAGCCCTACGCTTGGGAGACAGGGATAGCGGCCCAGTTCCTGACCGGTGACGATGTTCTTGAGCGGCTGAATTACGCCAACTACTTCGATCTTACGGGCCAGCCCTTGCCGGATAACAGGCAGGGGATCTTCGACAGGCTATTGGCGGATCGCCTGATCCAGAAAGATATAAGCGATCGTTGGAACATCACCAATCTAGGTGCAATCCTGTATGCCAAGAAACTTGCCGATTTCGGCCCCTCTGTGGAGCGCAAAGGCGTCCGTTTCGTGGCCTATGCCGGCACCGGACGTGCAGATGACGTGAGTCACCGCCAGGATGGCCAGCGCGGCTATGCAGCGGGTTTTCAGGGTTTGGTGGACTATATCGACGGTCTTCTGCCCCGCAACGAACTGATTGGTAAAGCGTTCCGCGAGGAGCGACCGCTTTACCCGTCGATAGCGATCCGCGAATTGATCGCCAACGCATTGATCCACCAAGACATGACAATCACCGGCGCAGGACCACTCATCGAGTTGTTCAGTGATCGAATGGAGATCACGAACCCGGGCGCCCCCTTGGTTAGCCCCGACCGGTTTTTGGACTCGCCGCCGCGTTCCCGAAATGAAGCCCTTGCGTCGTTGATGCGGCGGATGAAACTTTGCGAAGAACAAGGCACCGGCATCGACAAGGTGATCTCGGCGGTTGAGCTACACCAGTTGCCACCACCGGATTTCCGCATGGAGGGAGACGCCGTGCGCGTGGTTCTGTTTGCACCACGCCGATTTGCGGACATGACACCGGAAGAAGCCGTGCGAGCGTGTTACCAACATGCCGCGCTCAAATACGTAGGCGGTCAAAAGATGACGAACGCGACACTTCGGGAGCGGCTTGGCATCGACGACCAGAACGCTGCGCAGGCATCGCGGGTTATTCGCGCAACGCTGGATGCTGATCTGATCCGTCCTGCGGATGCTGAACGCCCTCGGGCCGGATATGTCCCCTCATGGGCGTGACGGGGACAACATTTGATCGGGTTTTGATTGTGCGTATGTGGGCTAGAGGGCGTAAGTTGGAAAATACATATAAATCATACTGTTACGATAGGCAGGGTGCGGTATCGCTACTTGATCGGGTTTTGATTGCCTGCCCCAAAGCGAATGATTCCGCGCCCCTCAGAAGGAAAACATCATGACACAGCAGGTTCCTTCCGTCTCTGTCAATTACGCGGCCAATGGAAGCTCGACCAAATCGAACGAGCTTGGCATGCGCGAAATGCAGGAGGGTGCCTATGAGAAGCGGGGCGAGCAATACCTGCTGATCAAGTCGCCCCCGGCCTCGGGCAAGAGCCGCGCGCTGATGTTCATCGCGCTCGACAAGCTGCACAATCAGGGCCTGCGCCAGGCCATCGTCGTGGTGCCGGAAAAATCCATCGGGTCCAGCTTCAACGACGAGCCGCTGAGCAAGTACGGCTTCTGGGCAGATTGGACCGTGCAACCGCGATGGAACCTATGCAACGCTCCCGGCGGGGATGACGGCAAGGTCGGCGCTGTCGGCAAGTTTCTGGCGAGCGACGACAAGATTCTGGTCTGCACCCACGCGACCTTTCGGTTCGCCGTGGACAAGTTCGGGATTGAAGCGTTTGATGATCGGCTCATCGCGGTAGACGAGTTTCACCACGTCTCTGCCAACCCTGATAACAAGCTGGGCACGCATCTGGGCGCACTGGTCGCGCGCGACAAGGTGCATCTGGTTGCGATGACCGGGTCCTATTTCCGCGGCGATGCCGAAGCCGTTCTGTCGCCCGAAGATGAGGCAAAGTTCGATACCTTCACCTATACCTACTATCAGCAGTTGAATGGTTACAAATACCTCAAGACGCTCAACATCGGGTATTTCTTCTATTCCGGGTCCTATGCGGACGACATCCTCAAGGTTCTGGATCCGACCGAGAAGACAATCCTTCACATCCCGAACGTGAACTCGCGCGAAAGCACCAAGGACAAGCATCGCGAGGTCGAGCATATCATTGACGCCCTGGGCGATTGGCAGGGAGCGGATCCCATCACAGGCTTTCAGCTGGTCAAGACGCCCGACGAGCGAGTCTTACGCATCGCCGATCTGGTGGACGACGAGCCATCCAAGCGTGACAAGGTTTCCGCCGCGCTGAAAGACTCCACGCAGAAGAACAACCGCGATCATGTCGACATCATCATTGCCCTGGGTATGGCGAAAGAAGGGTTCGATTGGATCTGGTGCGAACACGCCCTGACGGTGGGCTATCGTGCCAGCCTGACGGAGATCGTGCAGATCATCGGCCGCGCCACCCGCGATGCCGAGGGCAAGACCCGAGCGCGGTTCACCAACCTTATCGCGGAGCCCGACGCCGCGGCCGAAGCTGTGACCGAGGCAGTCAACGATACACTGAAGGCGATCGCTGCAAGCCTGCTGATGGAGCAGGTGCTGGCCCCACGTTTCAACTTCACGCCCAAGACCGTGAAAAGTGGCCCTGTCGAAGGGTTCGATTACGGCGAGGGCGGCTATGACCCCAACAAAGAGAACGTTGGCTTCAGCGAGGCCAGCGGACAGTTCCAGATCGAAATCAAAGGCCTGGTCGAACCCAAGAGCAAGGAAGCCAAGCGCATCTGCCAAGAGGACCTCAATGAGGTGATCACAGCTTTCGTTCAGGACAAGACTACGATCGAACGGGGTCTCTTCGACGAAGAGCTGGTGCCGGAGGAACTGACGCAGGTTCGCATGGGCAAGATTGTCGGTGCCAGGTTCCCAGAGCTAGATGCAGAGGATCAGGAAGCGGTGCGCCAACACGCAGTTGCTGCGCTGAACCTGACCCAAAAGGCGAAAGAGATCGCGCTGTCGAACCGCGATGACACAGAAACAACCGGCAATACCGCCTTGATCGACGGGGTGCGCAAATTCGCAATGGACGTGCGCGAACTCGACATCGATCTGATTGATCGCATCAATCCGTTCGGCGAAGCCTACTCGATTCTGGCAAAGACGATGAGCGAGGAAAGCCTTCGGCAGGTTCAGGCCGTCATCTCGGCGAAAAAGGTGCAACTGTCACCGGACGAGGCGCGAGATCTGGCGAAACGCGCCGTCAAGTTCAAGCAGGAGCGGGGCCGTCTGCCTTCCATCACATCGCCTGATCCGTGGGAGAAGAAAATGGCCGAAGGCGTCGCCTATCTCGCGCGCATGAAGCAGGAGGCTACCAATGGCTAAGGGTTTCACCGACGAAGACGACGCCCTCCTTGCTGAGCTTGGCGTCGAGGTCGAGGTCAAGAAGCAGCTCAGCCGCACACCACGCGAAGAACGCATCATCGCAGGTTTTGAGGAAATCTTGCGATTTGCAGATGAGCATGGCCGGCCTCCCCAGCACGGGGAGGATCGTGATATCTTTGAACGCCTCTACGCCGTGCGTCTTGATCAGATCCGCGACTTGCAGGAATGCCGCGACCTCCTTGCCCCACTCGACGAGCAGGGCCTCCTAGCAAACACTCCTGCGCCCTCAGCATCAGACTCCGATGACCTCGATGACGATGCCCTCCTCGCCGAACTGGGCGTGGAAGTTGCTAAATCACCTCTCACGGAATTGAAGCATGTCCGGTCAACAGCCGAGAAAAAGGCCGCCGATGAAGTCGCAAACCGCGAGAAATGCAAGGATTTCGCGACGTTCAAACCCTTGTTCGAGCAGGTCCAGAAAGAACTGGATAGCGGCTTGCGCGAAACTCGCCCGTTCGAGATGAAAGCCGAGATCGAGAAGGGACGCTTCTTCATCGTCAGCGGTCAAAAGGCCTATGTCGCCGACAAGGGCGAGACCATCACCAACGAGCAAGGTCGCACGGATGCGCGTCTGCGGGTGATTTTCGACAACGGGACCGAGAGCAACATGCTGATGCGCTCGCTTCAGCGCGCGTTGAACAAGGACGACGCCGGACGGCGGATCACCGATCCTTCGGCAGGGCCACTTTTTTCCGATCAGACACTCGACGGTGATGAGGCGAGCGGGATCATTTATGTTCTTCGCAGCAAATCCGATCATCCACTCGTCACGGCAAACCGGGAACTCGTGCATAAGATCGGCGTCACCAATATGAGCGTTAATAAGCGGATTGCTGGCGCGCACTTACAGCCGACGTTTCTGATGGCGAACGTCGAGGTGGTTGCGACTTATGAACTCTACAACATCAACCGAACAAAACTGGAGAACCTGATCCATCGCATTTTCGAACCCGCACGGCTCGAGATCGAAATCATGGATCGCTTTGGAAGGCCTGTGGTCCCACGAGAATGGTTCCTCGTACCCATCTTCGTCATCAACGACGCTGTTGAAAAGATCAGGGATGGCACAATAACGAGCTATCGCTATGATCCCCGCGCTGCCGAACTCAAACGGATTTCGGGGGAGATGCCGCAATAGATGCTGCGTGACACTCTATGGCACCTCGACCAGCGGGATGCATGGATCGGAGAAGGATTGCGCTTGAACTCGCGGAATATGGTCGAGCGCCATCACGTTCACCGGCACCCCAGCGTACCGCCAATCTTCTATCTTGCGCCTTTTGTTTTCTAACAAGAGTCGCAGTCGGGGGTAGCGCGCACCCGCGTACATGATAGATTCGCATAATGAAGTTTATGTTAAATAGTTGCACAGATTTTCTAGTTGCTGGGAGGTGTCGTTAATTAATCCCTGCTTACGATTTAACAACGGTCACTGCCTCAATCGCTTGAGCGCATCTGCAATTTCCTGCAATATAGGTGGCCCTAGGTCAGCCGCAAGCTCTTGTGCCCGTTCATACGCCGTAATTGCAGCCTCTGCCTCTCCAAGAACAGAATAGGCATTCCCCAAACGCATCCATCCATCAAGATCATCAGGCTCGTTTTCAAGGCGGTCAGCCAAACGCGCAACCATCGAAAGAATAAACGCCTGCCTGTCATCATCTGACATGTCTTGCGCGTTCGCAATGTCATCCGCTGTGGGGCCCGGTGCATTCACCGTTGGCGCAAAGTCTGCCAATGAAAGTGGTGTCTTCCCAATCCCGTCACCTATGCGGTTTGCCTCTGCCACAAGGCTTTCCATCCAAGGATAAAAGCCATCCGCCGCATCCAGGCGTTCTATCAGCAGGTCATAGCCGCGCAATGACTCGCCCTTTTGCGACAGTGCGACAGCCTTGTAATAGACGCTAGCCGGGTTGCCAGGGTTCATTGCTATTGCGCGATCAATTGCAGCTTCGGCTGGTGGTGTGACCACGCCTTGCTCTGCGTAGATCAGTGCCTCCGCCAACATGGAAAAAACGGCTGAGTCCGCTTCAGGGCGCTCAGAAACAACCTTGAACGCTTCAGCCGCATCTTCAAACCGGCCCATGCGAGTGTAGGTTTGCCCCAAAAGCATCCAACCTTCGCTTGGCCCACCATCTGGATCACTCACAAGCCTCTCGTAGAGCTGGGACGATAAATCGGCGATTTGGGCGGCCTCTTCCCGTTCGGCGGTACGGTCAGCAAAGGCTAGGCTATCGATCTCGGGTGATCCCATCGTCATGTAATAGCCTCCCGCAAACAATGGCACGAAGACAGCGCCAAGGATCAAAACGATGCGGCCGCCGGTGTTCGTCGCAATTCTGCGTGTTTCCGCCTTGCGTGACTGCATCAAAATGCGCCGCTTGATCTCTTGCTCGGCAGCTTTTGCCTCCGCTTCTGAGATAACACCGCGATCCAGATCGCGCTTCACCTCTTCCAACTGATCCAAAAGCACCGCTGGTGTGGTATCTTCGGGAATGGCGGCGATTTGAAACCTCCCGCGCAGTGGCATCGCCATCAGCGTCAGCGCGAACAGGGAAAGAAGTAGGAAGAACAGCCAGATCATGTTTTTTCACTCACTTTGTTCTGCTCGATGAACTGCGCTACTTCTGCTTCTTCAGCAGCAGACAGGCCTGTCACCGTCTTCCGTCTTCGGCTGGCTGACAGCACCACCCATCCAATCAGAAGAGAGGCCAAAGCAAGTATGAAGGGTGCGAGCCACAGTGCTGCCGTTGAGACATTGAACGGAGGGCGCATCAAAACATAGTCACCATATCGCGCATGGACGTAGTCGACTACTTCGACATCACTATCTCCCGCAATCAGACGCTCTCTGACTAGGATGCGCAGGTCACGGGCGACACCGGCGTTTGAGCTATCAATGTCCTGGTTCTGGCAGACGACGCAGCGCAGTTCTTTCGATATCTCCCGCGCGCGTTGCTCTAGCACTGGATCTTGCAATATCTCATCCGGCTCGACCGCAAAAAGGGTTGCGGGCAAGACCAGAAACAACACAACAGCAAGGTGTCTCATCCACCTACCCTTCTTTCCAAGGCACCGGCTTGAACCAGTGCTTCTCTAAACTTTCCGACGGCATCATCACCGACCACAGGACCAACATATCGGTAGAGAACGGTGCCATCCGCTCCGACGATAAATGTCTCAGGGACACCGGAAATGCCCCACTCGATCCCGGCTCTGCCTGTGCTGTCAGCCCCGATCTTTTCGTAAGGGTTGCCGAGTTCGGCCAGCCAGCGCGTTGCATCCTCGGGCTTGTCTTTGTAATTGATCCCGAAAAGACGCTGCCCCTCGCTTTCGACAAGCCGGGTCAGGACCGCATGTTCGGCACGGCATGGCACACACCAAGAGGCAAAGACATTCACGATCACAGGGCCCGGATTGCCAACAAGATCGGTCCGCGCAAAGCTTGGTGTCGCTAATCCCTCGACGTCCATGAGCGTGAACTCTGGCGCCTGTTGGGAAATCAAGACTGAGGGGATATCATTCGGATCCCGGTCTGGATCGAGGCCCCACAAGAAGAACCCTCCAAAGACAACCGCGATCAGTAGCGGAATAAGGGCAAGAGCACGTGTCATCCTTATTCCGCCGGAACCTGCGCCGAATCTGATATCTTCTTGGCCGCACCGCGACGCGGCGCACCAACGCGCAACCGCCGGTCCGAGAGAGATAGCCCACCGCCCAAAACCAGCATGGCTGATCCAATCCAGATGAAATTGACCAAAGGCTCGTAAAGAATGCGCAGTGTCAACGCGCCCCCTGCCCCGGCTTCTTCTGATGCTGGTCTGGCGATAGAAGCGTAAAGGTCACCAGCCATCGTCGAGCGAATAGCGCTTTCAGTCGTGTTGCTTTCCGCCACTGGGTAGTAGCGGCTTTCCGGAAAGAGCTCTGTTACAAAAACCCCGTCTTGTCTAACGGTTAGTTTGCCGCGATCGGCGACATAGTTTGGTCCACGAACCCGTTCAAGGCCCTCGAATGTGACATCAAATCCTGCAATTTCGATCTGGCTGCCCGGCTGAACAAAGACAATCTCCTCAGTCTTCCAAACGCTTGAGCCGATGAAGCCAAACATAGCGACGGCTAGTCCGGTATGTGCGAGTGTCATTCCATAGACTGATCTAGGAAGGTTGGCGGCACGCCTGCGCGACTCTGTGAACGGCACCTCAAACAGTTTAATCCGCACTGTCCACTCTTTGAGGGTCGCCATGAAAAGCCAAATGGCGAGAAGGATGGATAAATAGCCAAGCACCGGACCGCCGCGCACGATGTACCAGACCGCGAGTGTCGCCAGAACTGTCAGAACCGCGACAATCCGCAGCCTTTGAAGTACACCCGGTAGGTCTGCACGTTTCCAAGACAGGAACGGCCCGATGCCCATGACGAAAACCAACGGCAGCATAATCGGTATGAAGGCTGCATTGAAAAATGGCGGCCCGACAGACAGCTTTTGGCCGTCCGTCAACGCTTCATAAAACAGCGGATAAAGTGTTCCAAACAGGACGATGCCTGTCGCTGTCGCAAGGATCAGGTTGTTGATGAGCAAACCTGCCTCT
Organism: Loktanella sp. 3ANDIMAR09; assembly: GCF_001420005.1. Taxonomy (GTDB): domain Bacteria; phylum Pseudomonadota; class Alphaproteobacteria; order Rhodobacterales; family Rhodobacteraceae; genus Loktanella. The sequence continues at coordinate 60,222 of NZ_LJAK01000010.1, forward strand.
CGGCTGATCGGTTTGAAGATGCCACCTGGTTCCATGACGGGTGCACGCCACGCAAAGAGTGCTAAAGAGCCACCGATCGACACCGCCAGAAGACCCAGAATGTATAAGCCACGTTCAGGATCGACTGCAAAAGCATGAACAGAAGTCAGCAGACCTGACCGAACAATAAATGTACCAAGTAGCGAGAGCGAAAATGTCAGGATCGCCAGCAGGATCGTCCAGCTTTTGAAGGCGTCCCGCTTTTCTGTGACGATGGCAGAATGCAAAAGCGCCGTGCCCATCAACCAAGGCATGAAGCTGACATTCTCAACCGGGTCCCAGAACCACCATCCGCCCCAACCAAGTTCATAGTAGGCCCACCAGGACCCTAGCGCGATGCCAGCGGTAAGGCTGAGCCAAGCCGCGAGCGTCCAAGGGCGGACCCATCTTGCCCAAGCCGCATCTACCCGGCCTTCTATTAAGGCCGCGACGGCGAAGGAAAACACGATGGAGAAGCCGACATACCCAAAATAAAGCAGTGGCGGATGCATCGCCAAGCCGACGTCTTGAAGCAATGGGTTGAGGTCTTGCCCGTCTACCGGGGGTGGGAAAACACGGTCAAACGGGTTCGATGTGAACAGCATGAAGGTGATGAAACCAACGCTGATCCATGCCTGCACAGACAGGGTCCGAGCCTTTAGACTATCCGGGATGTTGGAGCCAAAAACAGAAACAGCGGCACCAAAAACTGTCAAAATTAACACCCAAAGGAGCAACGACCCCTCGTGACTGCCCCAGGACCCTGCGACCTTGAACAGCATGGGTTTGAGCGAATGCGAGTTTTCAACGACGTTCTTGACCGTAAAATCGCTCGTCACGAAAGCCTGCAGCAGAGCAAAGAACGCGATGGATGCAAAAAAGACCTGTCCTAGCGATGACCACTTTGCGGATTGCATCCATAAAATATTGCCACGGGCGGCACCTAGAATTGGCAATACACTTTGAACAATCGCCATGGCAAGTGCAAGCGCCAGCGCGAAGTGACCGATCTCTGGTGTCATGTGAAGCTTACCCTTGGCTAGGTGTTTGCGCGAATGCGAGATGCCTAGAATTTATCAAGTGATGCCGCAGGCTGTTAGGGGTGCGTTTGTCACCTTTTGTAACCAAAATCCGCGACATAACATTACAAAACACCGATGCGTCAGACCTTTACCCGGATGAAGACGATCCCGATATTTGTTGTACAAATGGAAAGGAAAGAAGATGTCGATTAAACGTGTTTTGGTACTCGCTGCGTTGGTTTCAGCCGGAATGTCGCAGATAGTTTATGCTGATGAAGATCCTGGAGACACCTTAGATGCAGATACGGATATGATGTCAGAAATGGATAACGGTAGCGGTATGGGCATGGGTGGCGACGCGTCACAAATGGGAATGATGAACGGCAATATGATGCCCATGATGATGCAGATGCATGAGAACATGATGGGCAGTAGCGGCCAGATGGGTATGATGAATGGTGCCAACCGGATGGCTATGATGGACCGCGATATCATGGGCATGATGATGCCTGACGGTGATCCTAAAAATATGGCACCGCATATGGCGGTCAAGATGCAGGAGTTTGATGCAGACTCTGATGGCGCCTTGACGCTCGAGGAATTTGAAGCACTGCACACCAACGCGGTACGTGACCGGATGGTGGATCGCTTCCAGCATCTTGATGCGGATGCAGATGGTGCAGTCACGCAAGAAGAGATGCAAGCGGCGGGGACGCGGATTGGTGCCATGGGTAACATGTCCGATGACGGTGCCGCAGACCATCATGGTGATGACAATTAAATCAGGAGGCCCGTAATGGCACACTTTCTCACCCGCCGTAAGGTAGTGACGACGTTGGTTGCAACCGCAGTTGCGCCATCGCTCGGGTTAGCGCAGTCATCTGAGATTTGGTCGGTAGGCCAAGCATATGAGGCGCTTAAGGCTGACCAGATCCGTTTGATTGACGTGCGTTCACGCGCGGAGTGGGACGAGACTGGCTTGGCAAAAGGCGCATGGGCGATCAGTCTGCATGAAAACCGGTTCCCAGAGCGCCTATTTGCAGCGCGAGACCTTGCAGATGGCCGACCCGTCGCCCTGACCTGTGCGACTGGTGGGCGATCTGGCAGCGTGATGCGCAGCCTGCGCCAGGCCGGATATACTGGGTTCATTGATGTTTCCGAAGGGATGCTGGGGTCATCATTGGGGCCCGGCTGGATCGCTGCCGGTCTTCCTGTTGTTGATATTGAAACGGCACTGGCGACGTTGCCAGAGAGCCTAGCGTAAGCAAGTAATGCTAAATCGAAGACAAACTCTGCTATGTAGCGCTAGCTTTGGTGCAATGGCTGCACTTCCGGCGCAAGTTACCGCAGAAACGGGAAAGCAACTCACTTATCCGCAGCTTCTGGATGCGACGGCTTCACGGCAATTTCGATTGACAGCGCAAGCTGGAACGACGCGGTTTGACGGTGGCGCAGCCACGCAAACGCAGGGTTACAACCAAAGCTATCTTGGGCCGACCGTGCGGGTCATGGCAGACGCGGACACGCAAGCCAGAGTCAACAATCAGCTCCGCGCACCTGTATCGGCCCATTGGCATGGTTTGCTTGTTCCGGGCGACGTTGATGGCGGGCCGCATCAAGCAATTGCGCCGGGACAGAGCTGGCATCCAGTCTTGTCGCTGGACCAGCCCCCTGCTACGGCGTGGTATCATAGCCATGTCCATGGTACGACGGCGGAACAGGTCATGTTCGGGCTTGCCGGTGTCTTGCATGTGACCGACGGGAGCGATGATAGCCGCGGCCTGCCATCCACCTACGGGGTCGACGATCTGACTCTTGTTTTACAGGATCGCCAGTTCAACTGGCGTGGTCGGATGACATATGACAGCGGCATGCATGAAGCCATGAACGGTTTTGTCGGCGATACCATGGTGGTGAATGGACAGATAGGCGCTACCGCCGCTGTGCCACAGGGCATTGTGCGGTGCCGTCTTGTCAATGGATCTAACGCGCGGATTTATCAGCTTTCACTGTCTGACAATCGACCCATGCATCTGATCGCCACTGATGGCGGCTATCTCGACCGCCCCGTCGCACTCAATGCCTTTTTCCTTGCTCCTGGTGAGCGCGCAGAGGTCCTTGTCGATTTCACAAGTGGTACCAATTGCTCACTTGTTTCCGAAAACATTGCAAATTCTGCAATGGGTGGGATGATGGGTGGGCGTTCTGGCGGCCAGTTTGTGGTTCTGCCATTCGCCATCGATACCACGCTTCCTACACGGATCGACGGCCTGCCCGATAGCCTTGATGGTGCTTTGCCAAACCTGGATATTACTGGCGCATCAGTCAGGGGGTTTTCGCTCGATATGTCCATGGGAATGGGCATGATGATGACACGATCCAACGAGCAGTTTTCAATCAACAATGCTGCTTTTGATGAATCAGCGCTCAACTTCGCCGTGGCACATAACAGTCTCGAACGCTGGATCGTTCAAGGGGACCTGATGATGCATCCATTCCACATTCACGGCGTTCGTTTTCAAGTGCTTTCGGAAAACGGACAGCGGCCAAGGCCGGAGAACCGTGGGTGGAAAGATACCGTATTGGTCAATGGTCAAGTGGAGTTAGCCGTAAGGTTTGAAAAACTGGCCTCACGATCCGCGCCGTATATGTACCACTGTCACATTCTGGAACACGAAGATGGCGGGATGATGGGCCAATTTAGCGTCAGTTAGGCATTTCGTCCTTGACCCTCCCCTGACTGGAACCCGCAAAGGTGATTCCAGAATTTAATGAGAATGCACAATGGAATCAGAATTTCACGTCCGCCGCCCGGCCCTTCTTGGCGGTTTGCTTTTTATCGTCTCGGCACCGGTGCACTTTGTCGTCACGCAAGATGTTTCGATTGCGATTGCGGCAGTCACGTTGGGCATGATTGGAGGTGCTTACATCGGTTTTGGAGCACAGGCAAACGACAGCAAAACGCTAGCGTTGGAGCTACTGGTGGCTGTCCTTTTTGGCATGGCTGCGCTGGCAGGTCTATTGTGGCATTGGATCGCGATCCCGCTCGGCTTGGCCCTGCATGCGATTTGGGATTTACTGCATCATAAACCAATTGTCGGGGCCCGCGTCCCGCGTTGGTACATTCCGTTCTGTGTGATTTACGACCTCTCAGCAGCCATTTTTCTGGTGATGCTCTATGCCTTCTAAGAATGAGAATTTTCGCCGGATGGGTTTCTGGCTCTTCGTTGTTGCGGTTGCTGCCGCTATTGGCGCATGGGTCCTAGGGTATATGCCCCAGATTGACCGTGAGACCATTGAAGGCTGGATCGCTCTCGCTGGGCCGTGGGGCCCTGTTCTAATCATTGTTTTGATGATGGCCGCAGTTGTGGCAAGCCCGATCCCCAGCGCGCCAATTGCATTGGTCAGTGGTGCTGCATACGGCCATGTGGCCGGTGCCATCTATGTAGCCATTGGGTCAGAGCTGGGAGCTTTAGTTGCCTTCCTGATCGCACGCTACTTCGCACGCGATCAAGTTGAGCGCTGGCTTGGTGACAAAGCAACTTATGGCCTGCTTGGCTCGCAAAACTGGTTGATGCTGACGGTCTTTGGTTCCCGCCTATTGCCGTTCATTTCGTTCGACGCGATGAGCTATGCGGCTGGGCTCAGTCGGTTGCATTTGTGGCGCTTTCTGGTCGCAACACTGGCAGGCATTTTGCCTGCCAGCTTCCTTCTCGCGCACTTTGGCGCAGAGGCGATGTCGGGCGATTTCGGCACGTCCGAATGGATTGTTCTGGGCTTGGGACTTATGACTGCTGCTCCGTTCATATTGGGTGCTCTTTGGCACCGCAATAGTCGGGCAAAAACGCAGTGAAGCGCACAGTGTTTCGCCTGCTCCAGTCTGAGGACTGTCTTCGCCGATAGCATTGACCTTCCTGTGGGGGAACGATGTAGCATCGAATCATGGAAAGTGATTTAGACGCCAGCCCCGCACGACGTGATTTTCTTTATTATGCGACTGCCGGTGCAGGCACCGTTGCCGCTGGCGCGGCCATATGGCCCTTAGTCAATCAGATGAACCCATCGGCGGATGTCCTCGCTTTGTCGAGTATTAGGGTTGATGTGTCCAGTGTTGAACCCGGTACCCAACTTACGATCATGCTGTCTGGAAAGCCCGTATTCATTCGCCATCGGACCGAGGAGGAAGTCAATCAGGCGCGTGCGGAGGACCTCAGCGACTTGCCGGATACAAGCGCTAGAAACCCCAACCTGATTGGCGAGGATACTGCTTCGGATGCCAATAGGGTTGTGCCCGGACATGACGCTTTTTTGGTCATGATCGGTGTATGTACGCACCTTGGCTGCGTGCCGCTTGGCAACAGGGCCGGAGACTTTGGCGGCTGGTTCTGCCCCTGCCACGGATCTCACTACGATACTGCCGGTCGCATACGAAAAGGGCCAGCACCAGAAAACCTGCATATTCCAGTTATGTCAGTTTCAGACGATCTGGTTTTGACTTTGGGTTGACCCGTCTCTGTCTGGAAATCGCGAGTAGCGGTGTCGCCGTTACGAAATGATACAATTGGAGAAGACCACCCGCCTTGACCTTCCTGTTGCTGGAATGAGTAGCTTCGTGAGTGTCAAGCACGCGAAGGACCAAGACAATGGCGAACGATCACCAGCACGAACATGGACACGATCATGGGCATCTCCAAGCCCAAGTGCCCAAAAGCGCCAAGACAGATACCGATCCGGTCTGTGGCATGACTGTCGATGTGAATGAAATCACCCGACACGCTGATTATGACGGAGAGCGCTTCCATTTTTGTTCTGAAAACTGCGAAACCAAGTTTGCTACAGATCCCTATTTCTATGCATCGGGAAATGCTCGTAATACACAGATGGTCGATGAGACAGGCACGCAATGGACATGTCCCATGCACCCGGAGATCCTGAAGGATGCTCCAGGCGCGTGCCCCATTTGTGGGATGGCACTTGAGCCAATGGTGCCTTCAGATGAACCCTCCGAGGAATTGACTGACTTTACCAGACGCATGTGGATCAGTGCAGTCGCTGCCGTACCGTTGGTCATATTGACGATGGGTGAGCTGGTCGGCTTGCAGGCACGTGATTGGATTGGCCATCAAACAGCCATCTACATCGAATTTCTGCTGGCCACGCCAATCATACTCTGGGCCGCACTTCCCTTTTTCAGAAGGGGTATAGACTCGATCAAGAACGTGTCGCCAAACATGTGGACGTTAATCGCGCTCGGCGTAGGTGCGGCGTATCTCTATTCGCTGGCAGCGACTTTCCTTCCCGGAATATTCCCCGATGAATACCGCACTGACGAAAGCGTCGGCACCTACTACGAGGCAGCGGTCGTCATCGTTACATTGATCTTTGTTGGCCAAGTGCTTGAACTTCGTGCGCGAGAACGGACCGGTGATGCTATCCGTGCCTTGCTTGACCTCGCGCCCAAGAAAGCGCGTCGTATCTTGCCCGATGGCACCGAATATGACGCACCACTGGAGCATGTTGTGGCAGGAGACATGTTACGTGTCAGGCCAGGCGACAGCATTCCCGTGGACGCCGAAGTGATCGAAGGACGCTCTTCAATTGATGAAAGCATGCTTACTGGTGAACCTTTGCCCGTTGAAAAAGGTGAAGGTGATCGCGTCACAGGCGGGACCTTGAACAAGAACGGCACCTTGGCAATTCGCGCAACGCAAGTTGGGGCGGACACCGTTTTATCGCAGATTGTGGATATGGTTGCGGGGGCCAAACGGTCGCGCGCACCCATTCAGGGATTGGCCGACCGCGTCTCATCGGTTTTTGTGCCAACCGTTGTGGTGATTGCTATCGTTTCATTCTTCGTGTGGCTCACAATTGGGCCTGATCCGGCATTGGCCTTTGCAGTGACGGCGGCTGTTTCGGTGCTGATCATCGCCTGCCCCTGCGCATTGGGTTTGGCGACTCCAATCTCAATCACCACAGCGGCTGGCCGGGGTGCGCAGGCCGGTGTACTGATCAAAGATGCGGAGGCGCTCGAACGGATGGCACGCGTTGACACCGTTATCGTCGATAAGACCGGCACGCTGACCCAAGGACGCCCAACGCTGACGGATGTGGTCGTATCAGGTGACTATTTAGAAAGTGATGTGCTGGCCCTTGCAGCGGCACTGGAGCGTGGATCTGAGCACCCGTTGGCCGAGGCCATAGTTGAAGGGGCGCGCGAGCGCGGCTTATCGTTGGAGAACGCAACAGAATTCGAAGCCATCACCGGCAAAGGGGTGCGAGGTCACGTTCGAGGTCGCAACGTTGCGTTGGGCAACCCTGCGATGATGAATGAAATTGGTGTGGATTACGCACTGGGAGAGAACGCCGCCGATGATCTCCGAGCGTCGGGGAAGACAGCGATGTTCGTCGCGGTTGATGCAAGATTTGCTGGAATTGTTGCGGTAGCCGATCCGATCAAGGAAACTACCGCTGGGGCCATCGAAGATCTCCATCGTCTCGGGCTCCGGGTCATTATGGCCACCGGGGACAACCAGAAAACGGCTGAATCGGTTGCAGAGAAGCTGGGTATTGATGAGGTTCACGCAGGCGTTCTGCCAGAAGATAAAAAGGATCTGGTCGACAAGCTTCGCAAGAATGGCGCGCAAGTCGCAATGGCAGGCGATGGCGTCAACGATGCCCCCGCCCTTGCGGCCGCTGATGTTGGGATCGCCATGAGTACAGGTGCCGATGTCGCGGTGGAAAGCGCTGGTATCACGCTGCTTGGTGGCGATTTGGTTGGTCTCGTGCGTGCGCGGAAACTGGCGAGAGCAACAGTACGCAACATCAAGCAGAACCTGTTTTTTGCATTTGCCTACAACACCGCTGGTGTCCCGGTTGCCGCGGGTATTCTCTACCCGTTTTTTGGATTGCTGCTGTCTCCAATGATTGCGGCGGCAGCAATGAGCCTGTCATCAGTGTCTGTGATTGCGAACGCTTTGCGTTTGCGACGTGTCAAGCTTTAGGAGCCAAATGCGTGGTAAGGTTCCATGGTCCGCAGTACTAAAGATCAAGTCCAGCAGTTCAGAGGTGTCTCAAGGCGCGCGCTCATTGTTGGGATGGGTCAGATCGGCGTGCTGGGCATTATCGGATGGCGCATGCGATCACTCCAGATCGAGAACGCCGATCAGTACCGGCTTCTGGCCGAAGAAAACCGTATCAACGTTCAACTCATTCCTCCATCGCGTGGCCTGATCTTTGATCGCAACGGCATCCTGCTTGCCGAGAACGAACAGAACTATCGTTTGGTCATCACACGCGAAGAGGCTGGTGACCCGGTTGAAGCAATTGCAAGGCTGGCGAACGCGATCGAACTCGATCCCGACGACATCGCGCGCGCCCTTTCTGAGATGGAACAGAAGGCACCATTCATCCCTGTCACACTGAAGGAACGTTTGTCTTGGGACGAAGTCGCTTTCATTAACATCAATGCACCGGCACTGCCGGGTGTACGTTCAGAGGTGGGACTGTCCCGGCTATATCCTCTTGGGGCCGATCTGGCACATGTCGTCGGCTATGTGGGTCCGGTCAGTGATTACGATCTCGGCCGCACAAATGATCCCGATCCGCTATTGCGGATACCGAGGTATCAAATTGGGAAAACAGGCGTAGAGAACAAGCTTGACCGTTCACTAAGAGGCGTCGCTGGTACACGCCAAGTCGAAGTTAATGCGAATGGGCGGATCATTCGCGAACTCGGCCAAGTTGACAGCATGGCTGGTCCAGATGTTCAGCTGACTATCGACACACCTTTGCAAAGCTACGCACAGGCGCGCCTTGCTGGCGAAAGCGCGAGCGCGGTGGTCATGGACATCGAGACCGGAGAACTGCGATGCGTAGCATCTGCGCCAACCTTTGACCCAAATCAGTTTGTTCGGGGGATTTCGGTCCAAAATTGGACCGAGCTGAATGAGGATCCATACCGCCCCTTGGCGGCCAAAGCCTTTCAAGGGACCTATCCGCCCGGATCAACCTACAAGATGATCGTCGCCCTCGCAGCTCTTGAGGCGGGTGTCGTGGCACCTGAAGAGACCGTTTATTGCCCCGGATTTGTGGATGTAGGTGAAACACGTTTCCATTGTTGGAAGCGTGGCGGGCATGGCAACATGAACCTACACGAAAGCCTGAAGCAGTCGTGTGACAGTTATTACTATGAGATCAGCCAACGCGTCGGGATTGACGCGATATCGCAGATGGCGGCCCGGTTTGGTATCGGTGTGCGTCATGACTTGCCGCTGTCGGCGGTAGCACAAGGTCTCAATCCGACGCGCGCGTGGAAACGAAGCGTGCGCGATGAAACGTGGAGGGTGGGTGACACTGTCAACGCGTCAATCGGTCAGGGATATGTTTTGACCTCTCCACTACAGCTCGCAACCATGACGGCGCGCCTTGCGTCGGGGCGAGACATCACACCGCGATTAGTGAAATCGCGACTTGAGGCTGAACCGCCGTCTATGGCAGCAAAACTGCCTGTCAATGAAAACGCCCTAAGGCGCTGCCGCGCAGCCATGGCAGACGTTGTCAATCACAACCGAGGTACCGCGTACCGTTCACGCGTTCTGTCGGCAGGATACAATCTGGCCGGCAAGACTGGGACGAGCCAAGTGCGCCGGATCACGCCGGAGGAACGCGCTCTTGGCATTATTCAGAACGAAGACTTGCCTTGGGAACGAAGGGATCATGCGTTGTTCGTTGGCTTTGGGCCTATCGAAAACCCCAAGTACAGCATCGCCGTGGTGGTTGAACACGGCGGGAGCGGATCACGTGCAGCCGCACCAATCGCGCGGGATATCATGCTGCGCGTGCTTTATGATGGTCGACCGCCGCTTGAAGCCTATCCCGAGGGACAGAGGCCACACATTCTAGAACAGCAAGAGCGGGTGCGCGGACGGGTCATGATGGAAGGTGAAATTAGCGACCGTACATGACGGTTCACTCTTCGAAAGAGGAGTATCATTGAAGAAACGGTCGGTGCCGCGCTAGGGTTGGTTCGGTAGCCCTGCGTTCCTTTGCCAAAGAACAGGCCATAGGATCAATACAACACCAACCAAGATCATTGGAATGGAGAGGCTCTGCCCCATCGTGATGCCCCAGTTTCCCCAGTGCAGTGCATGACCAACCGGATTGTCGGGTTTAACAAACTGCATGTCCGGCTGTCGGAAAAACTCGACAAAAACACGAGAGCTTCCATAACCCAGCAAAAATAGACCAGTAAGCCGACCGGGGGAACGTAACCAACCGCTGCGCCAAGCCAGAAACAGCAGTAATGCCCCGAGTATCAAACCTTCAAGAATAGCTTCGTAAAGTTGAGACGGGTGCCGTGCGCAAACACCAACAACTCCGGGACAGGCCTGCGCCACCTCTCCGGGGAATGCCACACCCCATGGCAGATCGGTCGGCCGCCCCCAAAGCTCGTTGTTGGTGAAGTTCGCCACCCGCCCCAGGAAAAGACCGGGTGGTGTGGCGATTGCCAAAAGATCTGCTGTTGGTAGGACAGCGGCACCTTGCCGATGACAAAAAATCAGCTTTGAGAGAACGACGCCGAGAAATCCGCCGTGAAATGACATGCCACCTTGCCATACCATCAGGATTTCCAGTGGGTTCTCGAGGTAGTATTCCGGCTGGTAAAACAGAACAAATCCCAGCCGCCCCCCGATAATCACGCCCGCGACGATCCAGGTGAACAAGTCTTCCAACTGCCGCTTTGACAACGGTGGTCCAGCCTTTGTCCAGAAATCAGCCCGGCTGATAGTTCTTGCACAAATGCGCCAACCAACAAAGAGCCCAATGATGTAAGCAAGCGCATACCAACGCAGCGCTAGTCGAAATCCACCTAGCTCAAGCGCAAATATCTCGGTCCCGATCTCAGGAAATGGAAGATAGCCGATCATCATTGGTCCCTCGTTTTTTAAAGATTGAGGCGCGCATAGCCGGCTTGCTGGCCCGTGGTGCCCCTCATTGAATGAGGGTGAAAATGCCCCAGGAGATCAGGCCCACGCCGAGTGGTCGCGTCAGGTATCTACCCACCTGTGGTAGCTTTTCCAATGTCATCAAGAGCGTCGCGCCCCCCATCCAAAGTAAATCCATGACTCCACCAACAAAGCCAATGACCATGAGCCCCCAACAGCAGGCGACGCAATACGCGCCGTGGTGCAGTCCCATGTAGACCCCGCCAGAGAAGCCCGTCCGCCAGTGTGCGAGGAACTGGAATGTCGGCGACCTGCAGTGATCCAAGCATCGATCCTTGAGAGCGGTAAACTGATAGATACCGGCTGACAGCAGCAGGCCCGCCGAGAAATACTTCGATACGGACTGTCCCATAGCCGTTAGCAAGCCAACTTCGATCAGCCGATACTGCGCGAATGCGATCAACCCCGCGAAACCCACCCAAACAACAAAGAAGCCCAGGACCACGCCGATGGAACCTGATCTGCTCCCATCGGCCGATGTAATCAGGTCTTCATAAGCGCGCATAGTTGGGACAAAAGTCGGGCCCATCATCGCCGCCATCATGATCGCCCACATTGAGAGTAGACCCAGATACTTGCTAGGCATCATCGACATTGGCGCGATTGTCATGCTGAACATGACCCACCAAGCCCACAGCACAATTGCAAAGAACCCCAACCAAAATGTGTTTCGAAGTATTACTTGCTGCATAAGCCGTGTCCGTTTGTTAGGGGGTCAATTGCGCGGAACTGCGCCTCAGACAGATGCACGCGAACGGTAAGCCAATACTGCAGCGATAACCCAGAAGACCGCGATCATCAGGCTAAAAATCGCATTCCAACTTGCCATCGAAAGGCTGAGAAACTCCCAGACGACTTCATCACACATTACAACGTTTGAGGGCCCGCTAGTTGATAGCAACTGTTGTCCTGACAGGCCCAACATGTCGAAACCTGAACCAGTACATGTGCTTGGCCCTTCCCACCAGCCGCGTTCGACACCGGAGTGATATAGCCCCAAGCCAGCCGTGGTTGCCGCCGCTGCCGCGCCAAGTAAATAGATTCCGATGTGTCGCAGGCCGAAGAGGACAACCAATCCCAAGAGAATGGCAATTGCATGCGGATAACGTTGCCAAATGCACATCGCACAAGGCGCGTATCCAAGTGCTTGGAATATCCATGCGCCCGAAAGCAGGGACAGTGAGCCCGCGGATGCCAGAATAGCAACGTGGTGCGATTTGTATGTCATATGAAGTTACTCAGGTGAACGTGATCAGCCGCGAAAATGGCTTACAAATGAGGCATCGTCCATGCCTAGAACCCTTTGAGCGCAATGAGTTTTGTAACGATTTGTAATTATCCATGCGCGCTTTCTTGTGCGGGTGCAATCCAGCGAGAAAGGTAAATCCTCTGAAGCACAAATACTGTGATGATTGAAAAGATGGCGATGACCACAATGGAGGGGTCTGATCTCAGCTTCATTATCGTGAATGCCACCAGCACAACCGCATCTAGAGCCAATGCAATGAGGATGACTAGTCCGTTTGCCTTGATCTCGTGACGCATAAATCGCCAAACGCCCCAGTGCACAATCATGTCCATCACTAGATAGAAGAATGCACCCAGCGATGCGATACGAGACAAGTCGAAGAAGACGGCTAAAAACGATGCAACGACGACCGTATAGACCAGCATATGACCTTGGATCGGCCCCGACATGCCAAAATGCCGATGCGGGATCATTTTCATGTCCGTCAGCATCGCGAGCATGCGAGATACCGCGAAAACGCTGGCCAAGACGCCAGAGGCGGTTGCTACTGCTGCCAAAACCACTGTGAAGTAGAAACCGGTTTGCCCCAGAACAGGTGCCGCGGCCTCGGCGAGCGAATAGTCCTTTGCAGCGATGATTTCATCAATGGTTAGGCTCGAACCGACAGCAAATGCCACGAGCAAGTATACGACAACGCATATGGCAATAGAGATCATGATCGTCCGGCCAACGTTGCGATGCGGATCCACGATCTCTCCACCGCTGTTGGTAATCGTCGTGAAACCCTTGAAGGCGAGAATGGCAAGAGCGACGGATGCGACAAAACCGATTACATCACCTTCGAATGTTGCTTCGGTTTCGGCTGCGAAGGAAAATCCACCCGCCCACAGCGCCGCAATGCCGAACAGGGCGATACCCCCTATCTTCAAAAATGCCATCACGAGAGACAATGCACCGACCGATCTACTCCCAAATTTGTTCACAATGAAGGCAAAGACGATGACGCCTACCGCGAGCACCGGTATGAGAGGTCCGTCAGAGATTCCAAATGGCCTCAAAACATAAGTCGCAAACGTACGTGCGACCAAGCTCTCTGCGATCACCATAGATATCGCCATTAGGAGTGCCGCGGCCGCAGCAATGGCCCCGGGCCCATAAGCCTTTTGCAGTATCATCGCGATACCACCTGATGAAGGCCAAGCGTTTGACATTTTGATGTAGCTGTAGGCGCTGAAACTGGTCACAATCGCGCCGGCAATGAATGTCAAAGGAAAAATCGGTCCGGCGAGCTGCGCAATTTGGCCCGTAAGCGCAAAGATACCCGCGCCAATCATGACGCCTGTTCCCATCGCAACAGCACTGCTGAGGGTTATGCGATCATCACTTTGCGGCTTGTTCGAATGATCATGGTCCATATGGCGTCACTCGCTCTGGGTCTCGGTTGCTTAGAATATCTATCCTAGAAGCCAGCGCAAATCGGCGTAACCCAGTCGAGCCGACTGTCTTGTATCGATATGTAAAGTTGATCAAATGACTTTCAAAAGCCTATAGAAAAGGGCTTAGATGCATAGAAAGGGGCGCAGTGTGGACGAGAAAAAGCGCAGCACTCTGATCACGCTATCAGCGGTTGTGGCGGGTTATGCTGCGTTCAGGTACGGCCCAAACCTAATACCGCAAGAGCTTCAATTGGTGAACTTAGATCGGCCGATTGGATTTCGTAAATTCGTTGCGGGTGAGACAAGTGGTGGTTCTTTCGACCCTTTTGTAGGGATGGGCAATAACGATTCTGCGGCCAATAGAGAGGCGAAACTACGGGCAGATGCACGGATCGGTGAAAACGTCTGTCGCGCATTATACGGTGAGCTTGACCTCACGACAGGGCAAGTTCCCGTTGCGTCTTTTTCAGACTATTATTGCCCGTTTTGCAGAATCCAAACAAAGCGCCTTGCAGATATCGTCAAGTCCAAAGGTAATGAAATATCTGTCGCATGGCATGAGCTTCCTTTACTCGGAGAAGGGTCCAGCCTTGCAGCAAAAGCAGCTTTGGCTGCCAAGCGACAAGGTGCATATGTCGCGTTTCATGAAAGGCTGATGAAAACGCCATTTGTCGCAAACCCAGAATACTTGGCCCGATTATCCCAAGATCTAGAAATCGATGAGGAACAATTGCTCGCAGACATCGATAGCACAGCGGTTTCTCAGGAATTGGAAAACAGCGCCGCATTGTCGCGTGCGTTGGCACTAGTGGGAACGCCTGCCCTCGTGATTGGGCGCACGGTTGTTCAGGGTCAAGTCAGCGATTCAATGATTATGAGGATCATAGCGTTGGAGCGTGAAGAAGGGTGGGCTGAGCAGTGCAATTATGCGTGACATGTCACCAGAAATACCGACGCAGGACCAAGCCGGAACGCTAATTACGGGGGTATTGAATTGACGCGAAACAGCGAACAACTGAGCGCCTTCCTCGATGGTGAGTTGACCGAAGCAGAGACTGAAATGCTCGAAAAAGCCTTGCTGATAGACACTCATCTGCGCGCAGAACTGCAACAGCTGTGTGAGGCGAATGCGGTAGCGCGCAGCGAATTTGCCGCCATGCTCGACGAGCCAGTTTCTGCTCGGCTTATCAGCACAATTTGGCAAACGCCTATCGCCGCTAAAGACTAGCCGCACATCATCCTGAGGCTACGCGACCAGCAACCAGGTGGCCATGCCGTCTTCTTGATGGCTCAACATATGACAATGAATCAACCATGCGCCGGGATTGTCGAGGACACAGAGTATCTCTCGGCTTTCTCCTGCTTCAACAAGCGTCGTGTCGCGCAGGACCGTCGGCGCTTGGCTTTCGTCGGTTTCCCAAAAATGATGACCATGTAGATGAATACCGTGCGGAAAAGCCGTATCATTGCGCAGTCGAATAAGGACTGTTTCACCACGCCCTGCCGATATGATCGGCTGCCGCGGCAGGCCACTTACATCGTTCAAGGCCCAACTGCCAAAGCCGCTATGTGGTTTTCCCCCTGCCCCGCCTTGCATCACAAGATCAACGCTTTGCGTGATACGGCCGGGCTGCGGCAGGCGGTTTGGTGGCAATGGTGCGAATGCCGTCTGTCTTTCGTCGCGGGAACCGGATGGGCTGATCTTGGTCAGCAACAATGGTTTGGATGCTGATTGCTCAAGAACATGAACATCTGCTTCAACATCTCCAATCACATCGACGCGTTGCCCCGGCGCTAAGACCAGTTCGCTCAGTAGCTGCGGTTCCGCCAGTGGCATGCCGTCAAGTGCGACGACCACGCCGGACAACCCTTGGAGTGCGATCTTGAACACCCGATCAACTGACGGATTGATCAACCGCAGGCGCAATCGCTCACCAACACGCGTCTGAGATGATGATGAAAAGGCTGTCATGACATCACCAAGCCGCCCCTCTGTCGTGTAGTGAGCTGGATGAAACGCACGGTCGAAATTGCCTTCTGCGTCGGTGAGAATATCTAAAAGCTGGATCGTGATGTCTTGATCGACGTCAGGTGGGTTACGCTCTTCAACAATCAAAGGTCCAAACATGCCGCGGCTGACTTGGTCGAGGGAAAGATAATGTGAGTGATACCAGAATGTCCCTGCATCCGGCACGGCGAAACGGTAGTCAAAACTGCCGCCCGGTATGACCGCGTCCTGCGTGAGGACGTTTACGCCATCCATCGTATTGGGAAGCCTGATACCGTGCCAATGGATCATGGTCCCCTCCTCAAGCGTGTTCTCAAGGCGGGCCGATAGGGTGTCGTTTTGAGGCAGCCTGATTTCTGGACCAGGGACAGAGTTGTTGAAACCCAGCATCTCGATCATGCGCCCGTTGACCGACAACCCCACTCTTGTAGGACGTAAGATAACGCTGCTTTCTGCCGCCAGTATTGGCTGGGGCAGCGCTGCCGCACTTAATCCAATAAGCAACTGCCGTCGATTGATGTTCATCATCTACCTTTTGGGTTCGATCAGCACCTAAAAAGCATAGATAGAGCCCTGCCGAAAGGCCGCATCAGTCAGACATTTTGATACATTTCTGAACTCTTCATTGAAGGACGACAGGTTTATCACTGGGACTGATCACATCACCTGAGCGAGCACATCAATGCTGTCTGCCAGCCGAAATTTCTTATTCACGGTTCTGAGTATCCTCTGGGCATCCATGGTAGTGGCTGAGGTCTCGGAACCCTACACCAACCCTGCTATAACCGCGCGGTTGATTTCGGTGGAGAATGCGGTTCCTCCCAATGCGACGACGCTTTCCCTTGGATTGGACCTCAAACTTGAGGAAGGTTGGAAAGCATACTGGCGCTCACCGGGCGAGGTTGGTTTGCCACCACAAATTTCTTGGGATGGGTCGCAGAACCTTGCCAGTGCAGAAATTCTATGGCCTGCCCCCGAGAGGTTCACCGCGTTTGGCATCGAAAATTTCGGCTATCACGACCGGGTTGTCCTGCCTGTTCAGATTCATTTGCAAGAAGCCGGTGAGCCGGCGCTGTTAAACGCGAGCGTAACCTTGCTGACATGCTCCGAAATCTGTGTTCCACATGATTTCACCTTGAGCCTTTCACTGCCCGCTGGAGTCGGGATCGACCTGAATGCGGGTGATCTGATTACTGAGTACGCGCGCAAGGTTCCCTTGGACCCTGCTGCAAGCGACATCGTTGTCGAAACAGCAGTCATCACCGATGATGCGCTTTATGTGACTGCCAGTTCCGAGAACCGCTTTGTTGCGCCGGATGTTTTTCCTGAAATGGGTCCTAGCTTCACCTTTGGTAAGCCTGATATCAGAACCAATAGTTCTGGAACGGAAGTATGGGCAAAGCTGCCCCTTTACGCCCGCGATGCTGTTGTTCCACTGGTACAGGTAACGCTGACAGATGGCTCACGTTCTGTCACGGCAAACCCAGCTTGGTCGCAAGATGTACCGCAGGCACCTTTCACACTGACAGAGGGTCGGCCCGACCTGTCTCAGATCATGACAATCGCCATGTTTGCGCTGCTGGGTGGATTGATACTAAACGTCATGCCCTGCGTGCTGCCTGTTCTTTCCATCAAGCTGACGTCAGTGCTGAACCAAGCTGACAAACCTGCGCAACAAGTCCGCTACGGCTTCCTGATGTCAGCTCTTGGCGTCTTGGCCTTCATGTGGGTCCTCTCAGCTACAATTCTGGCACTGCAATCCGTTGGGGTCACCGTGGGCTGGGGTGTGCAGTTTCAAAGTCCTGTATTCCTGACGATCATGTTTTTGGTGCTCGCAGTTTTTGCGGCAAATCTGTTCGGCGTATTCGAGATCTCATTGCCATCCGGATTGCAAACGCGGCTAGCGCGATCTAGCGGGCGCGAAGGATATGGCGGGGACTTTGCCACAGGTGCTTTCGCAGCCGTATTGGCCACACCGTGCTCTGCACCCTTCCTTGGCACAGCTGTTGCCTTTGCCCTGACAGGGCAGCCAGTTGATGTGATTGTAGTGTTTACGGCGTTGGGTCTTGGGCTCGCCCTGCCTTATCTCCTTTTTGCATGGAAGCCCGGCTTGATCAGACTGATGCCAAAGCCTGGACGCTGGATGGTTGTTATCAAATGGGTTCTGGGCTTGCTTCTAGCGGCAACGGCGGCTTGGTTATTGTGGGTCCTAAGCGGCGTAGCGGGGGTGCAGGCCGCAGCATTTTTGCTTGGCTTGGCGACCCTTTTCGTGGCGATTGCAGCTATTCCAAAGATTGGTAGCTTGACCCGAGTTGTCTCACTCACCGTCATCGCGATTTTCGGTCTTGCCATGACCGGTAGCGTGACCTCGCCAGCAGAGGCGAAACAGGTTGATCAGGATTGGGTCGTCTTCGACCGTGGCGAGATCCCCCGCCTTGTGTCCCAAGGCAAGACGGTTTTCGTCGATGTTACCGCAGACTGGTGTCTGACCTGTAAGGCAAACAAGGCATTGGTCCTAGATCGCGCACCTATTTTTGACCGGCTTCAAGGTAACGATGTCATCGCTATGCAAGCTGATTGGACACGTTCCGACCCCGCCATTTCGCGATATCTGGAGTCTCATGACCGTTTTGGGATTCCGTTCAATATTGTGTATGGGCCAAATGCGCCTGATGGGATCATTCTATCAGAGGTGTTATCAACGGCCGCCGTGATGGCAGTCCTGGACGAGGCTGCTTTGCGCTGAGCACATGCTCTCTTCTAATACATGATGATGCGGTAAAGGTTGTCGGAGGTGCGACAGAATGCGTGTTCGTTAAACCTAGCGATGCCCGATCCAGCCACGATTGTCTGTAAATGGGCGGCTTGGTGTGATTGTTGTATCCATGTACTCACTCGGCATTCCGTCAAGTGGCGGAAGCGGTACAGGAGACGCTATCAGGATAGTATTGGCGTAGCCGCGCGCACTAACGGGTCCCATGACTGCGGATACGTGCGGATAAAGCTGCGAAAGGATGGCAAAAGTGCCTCGGGCCAGCCGTCCGTCTGGCTTGTCGATTAGGTTCACATAGACTGGTCCGGCGACAATCTCGCGCAGTCGCTGATAGGTCTCCAGCGTCACCAGATGGGCGGGGACAGATCCGGATGAAAACGCATCCATAACAACCGCATCAAACTGGCGTTCTGTTTCATTGATAAACCTTCGCCCATCCGCATGAACGATCTCGAGCCGTCTGTTATTTCGGATTACAGAGCCGGCCCAAGGGAGGTTTTCCTTCGCCACTGCAGTTATAAGCGGGTCTATCTCGACCGCTACGGCTCGTGCTAGTGGGCGCATACTCAACAACTGACTTGGCAACGTATACCCGCCGCCACCCACAAAGAGTACGTTTGCATCTGTAGGCAGATCAAGCGACATGCGCGCCCATAGCATTTGCGTATAACGCAGAATCAATGCGCCCTCTTGCGATCGAGCACCGTTAGAATTTATCCGCTCAGCCGCTTGCGTAATGCGGTCTGAAAATAGGCGAACTTCACCGTTGCGCTGACCGACGTCGATGCAGGATAAGCCCGATTCATATCGACAGACCGGCCCATTCGTAAGTCCTAATGCTATGATCAATCCAGCAGGTGCGATCACTCCGAGTATAGACTGCGGACCGCCACGCACGAAAAGGACGCATAACAGAGCTATAGCACCGCATCCTGCAAAGGTCAGTGCCGAACCCAAGAGCGGTAATGCCACAAATCCTGCCAAAATCGCCCCTACGATGGCGCCCAATGAACCAGCCGCTAGTACGATGCCCAACGATGATCCCTCTCGTCCTGGCCGCGCCTCAACAGCCAGCTTCGCCAAATAGGGAGAGGGAAAGCTGACAAGCACTGACGCGGGAAAGAACGCTACGATAACCGACAGGATCATCCCACCCGTATTACGCGCTCCTAGCCCATACAGTATCGAAAGGATTGTCGGTGACAACGCCATCAGCAATGCAGTAGCTATCAGAGCTCTCCTGACGATCTACGCCGCGACATCTCGCTCGCGTTCTGCAATCAACCCGCCGAGTGCGCTACCCAACGAAAACCCTGCTAAGACCGTCGCGATTACAGTGGTCCAAGTGACCAGCGACGTCCCAAAAAACGGGGCCAATACGCGGCCAGCCGCAATTTCATAGGTCAGCCCAACCATGGACAAAACCAGAATAAGGCTCACCGTCTCCCAAAACCGCATGACGGCCCCCTCTTTTGCGTGCACGGACTAATACCGCGTCATCTCAAACGCCGCAATCGTTCGCAAATCCGAACGAAGGGTCATTTTGCGGGATGCGGCGGCACAGATAAAGTTGTCTGCATAGTGCCACCAAGCGATGTGCACAGCACCGATGGCTGGTCTTGGGAACTAAGCGATCCTGCCCATACCTTTGCGGGCGACTAGAACAGCCCCATAGCACGCGCCGGCATCCAAAACCCCATAAAGATCATCATCAGGTTTTCTGTCAAAGACACAAACCCAAGCGGCACATTCGAGCTGCCACCGACACAGGCACATTTCAATTCGCGCTTGTCGATGTAGACAGCTTTGAACACTGAGACCGCACCGATTGTCCCGATCGTAAGTGCGATGGGTGCGCTGACCCAGACAAGCGCCCCGGCCACCATGACAATCCCGGCGATGGCCTCTCCAAACGGGTAGACATAGCCGTACCGCACCCATCTCTGAGCAAGCAGGTCATAATTTAGGAACATGGTCGAAAAGCTTTCGATGTCCTGCAGTTTCTGCACAGCAAGAAAACACATCGATATGGCAATGAACCATTCAAATGCTCTGAGTGTCGCGACAGAACCATAAAATCCCCAACTCAATCCCAACGCCATAAGGAAGGAGACGGAAAAGATGGCGATCACTGGCTGATAGCTTGTCGCATCTTTGTCAGGCACATCATCGCCAAAACGTTCGCGCAGGGCATCATACCCACCGACGCGATCACCATCGATAAATGTCTGCGGTGTCGTTTCAACGTTATATTTCTCTTTGAACTTGTCCGTTTCTTCGCGCGTCGTCAGATGGCGATCATCCACTTCGAACCCCCGCCGCTCCAGAAGGTCCTTGGATTTCAGACCATAGGGGCAAACATGCTCTTCCATGACCATCCGGTGAAGGATCGCAATTTTGCCGGTCGTTTTAATATCCTTGGGCATATTCACCTTCCTTTTAGTTGCTGCAGGTCCAGTAGCCGGTGAAACCAACGGCCAACGGCTGCGCGCCCGTCAATTCAAACAGTAGGGTCGCATCATCACCGTCCGCATCGCCCGGTGTAAGCGTCAATTGACCGCCATCAGCCGTCAGCAGGCCGCCAGAATTGACCGGCCCGTCGGCTGCGAAAGTAACAAGCGATCCAGAAATTTTTGCCACGCCGGTGCCGATGCCATCAGTCACCAAGATCGGGTTCGCATTTACCGCGCGAATAAAGGTGCATTCACCCCCTGAACCAAGCGCAGAATTGATTTCGTCTGTCGCCAGCGGTGCCGGACGGATCCCTGCGATGATTGGTGTTGCAATTGCGTCCTGCAAGCTCTCTAGCTGCGCAGGCCCTTCCGCTTCGCCCAAAGGCCATTCTGGTCCCGCCTCACCATTCTGTGCGATATCATCAATCAGATAGCGCATCTCAGAGATTTCGCGATTTTGGGCTGTCACAATTTCGGCCGCAAGCGCACTGACACGCGGGTCAGTTGTTTCGGCCCTCTCACTTGTCATAATCGCGATTGAGTGGTGCGGGATCATTGCGCTCATCCAGCTTTCGTCTTGGACAGTCACCTGACTTCGCACCAGCCACAAAGCCCCGGCAAATACGATGGCGGAGCCAGCAATGATCGCAACGTTCGCCGATGTACTCTTGTACATATTTAGCATGAACAATAACATGACGATGGCCATGGTCGCGCCCATGACAAAGGTCATATAGAAACGTGTTTCGCTCCAATAGAGATGTTCAACCGAGTAAGAGTTGATGAACATCAGGCCGAACATCAGCGCAGTCGATGTGCCAACCATAGCGAAGAACCGACCATAAGATGAACCAGAATGCGTGTCGGAATGACTGGCGTCTTGGTGGCTTTTAGCGTCGGTGTCACCACGACGCCCAGTAGAGGTATCTTGGTTCGCAAAATTGGTCATTTATTGTCTCCATCCAGCATAGTGTGATAGAAAAATAACCTTCCCGCGCCGGAGGGTTCCTACAGATTTCAATATTTTTTGCGTGATCGCGACATTTGAATGAAGATAAAGGATGCCGAACAACTTATCAGCAGAAAGCCGTTCAATGCTTCAAGGCCGGAAATGAAGCGCAGATGATTGGTTGGTACCACATCTCCGAGCCCCAACGAGGTGTACGTAATCAAAGAAAAATGTAGAACATCCATAGCAGACAAAGCCGTATCTGACTGAAATTCCCCAATACCGAACCTCAAGCCCATCATATAGGCGAACCCGTAAACGCCTGCTTCTAGCACGTGCGCTGCGGCTGTAATGTGTACGGCTACGAGCATCTGCAACGAATTCGAGCTTTTAAGATTGCCCGTGATTTGAGCGGCTTTGTTCAACGCAAGAAAGTGAATTGCACCGCATACAGTGAAGCAAGCGACACCAAGGGCGATAGCAAGGAGCATAATCGCACCCTTCTAGGAAATGTTAGTGGGTTTCAGTGCGAAGCCATCAGTCAGGCGCCTTTCGAACAGGGGCGCCGCTTGCCATGTCAGTCGTAATGTATGGTTGACCCGCTTTCTTCCAAGCAGCGAAGCCACCATCCAAATGTGCGATACGCTCTCGGCCGGACATCAGAGCTTTGCAGGCCATTTTGCCTGATCTCGCTGATGAGCCACACATCAAGACGACTGTTTTGCCTTCTTCGCCCGGAAGAAACTTGGGATCAAAAAATGCCATTGGCAAAAGCATAGCCCCTTCCACATGTTCGAAAGCGTATTCGGCGGGAGTACGAACATCGATCAGGACGATCTTTTCGTTCGCTATCGCATCAGCAACTTCATCTGTTGTCCAGGTTTGCAGTTCGCCGTTCAATGTTTTCTGTGTCCATGATTTCACCTCAGAATTTGTTTGCAGGAATTTTGAAATAAGAGTGGCCATCATCCTCTGGCTCAGGCAGACGGCCACCCCTCAGGTTGACCTGAAGTGCATAAAGCATGCGGTCTGGAAGACCGAGGGTATCATCTCGCTTGTCACGAAGGTCTATGAACGATGAGCGTGTTTGTGTACCGCCAACATGAGGGTTATTTTTGCGGTGCTCCGCAACAGTTGCTACACACGCCGGTTCGGTCCGGCTCTCTGTTCCGTAGTCATGACCGACAAACACCCGAGATTCATCTGGAAGAGCGAGGAGTGCCTGAATCGAATTCCACAGGTCAAGTGAACTACCGCCGGGGAAATCTGCGCGGGCTGTTCCGACATCGACATGCATCAAAGTGTCATGCGCGAAAATTGCATCGCCGGTGACATAGGATAAGGACCCAAGCGTGTGCCCCGAGCTTAACATGACAGAAGTTTCAAAACGCCCGATCTGAAGACTGTCGCCATCTGCAAAAAGCCTATCAAAACAATTGTCGGGCACGAATGATTGAGGCTGATTATAATAGTCTCTCCAAAGGATCGCGATGTCTCTAACCTTCTGCCCAATGCCGTGTGGGGCCGCGGTACGTTGTGCCAGCCAATGGCCAGCGGTCAGATGGTCTGCGTGAGGATGTGTGTCGAGTATCCAGTCGACTTTGTATCCTTCACTTTCAACAAGGCGCAGAATGACCTCGGCGCTTTCGGTTGATGTTCTTGCTGAGGCTGGATCGAAGTCTAGAATAGGGTCGATAATCGCACAGGATTTAGAGTCCTGGTCCACGCAAACATACTGCCAAGACCCGGTCGCTTCGTCGTATAGGCAATGTACGAGCGGTCCGTCGGTTGAAGATTGGCTATCAAATTTTGCCTCTATTGGCATTTTTCCCTCCTCTGCCTGTTGATGAGCCTAAAACAAGTCTCCAGTGCTGGATGGTTCCAAAAGAACCAGAAAAATAGAAGGCAATAGGACAGTCAGTCAGACGCCCCGCGACAAATCCTTCAAGATTGGACAATCGGGACGGTGGTCGCCTTGACAGGCTTCCACAAGATGAGACAGTGTTTCGCGCATCGACTTCAGCTGAGTGATCTTGTTGTCGATCTCGGCCAAATGTTCTTTGGCCACAGCTTTCACCTGCGCGCTCTCACGGGTCTCGTCTTCGTATAGACCCATCAAGGTGCGGCAGTCTTCGATGGAAAATCCTAAGGCTCGCGCACGCCCCAAGAATGCGAGCTTGTGGATGTCGCTTTCACGGAAACTGCGGTACCCATTGTCACTGCGCAGCGGGCGGACGAGATTAATGTCTTCGTAATAACGGATCGTCTTTGGCGGTAATCCCGAGCGTTCAGATACTTCTCCGATATTCATAATGAACTCCTATTCTGCGGGTTGCGTTATTAAATGGGGCGATGCCGCCTTGTGTGGCGCTGCCTCGGGCATCTTCGGCGTGATGCGCCGCAAACGCAGAGCGTTGGTTAGAACCGAGACCGATGAAAGTGCCATCGCCCCTGCCGCAAAAACCGGCGAAAGAAGCAATCCAAAGGCTGGGTAAAGCGCACCTGCAGCAACCGGGATTAAGGCAACGTTATATCCAAATGCCCAGATAAGGTTCTGGTGGATGTTGCGCATTGTCGCCTGTGACACCTCGGCCGCATTCACAACACCGCGCAGGTCGCCGGACATCAACACGACGTCTGCGCTCTCGATGGCGACATCAGTTCCTGTACCAATAGCAATCCCAACATCGGCGTGTGCAAGTGCAGGCGCATCATTAATGCCATCGCCGACAAAGGCGATCTTGCGTCCGCCTTGCCTTAGTCTTTCAAGAGCCTTCACCTTTCCATCAGGTAATACGCCAGCAATCACCTCGTCGATCCCAACCGCACGACCGATGGCATCAGCCGTCTCCTGTTTGTCCCCAGTAATCATCGCGACCTTGAGCCCGCGGGCGTGCAAAGCTTCGATGACGCTGGCACTGGACGCTTTGACAGGGTCAGCAACAGCGATCACGGCAGCCAGAGATCCGTCGATCGCCGCGTAGAGCGCTGTCCTCCCCTGCTCTGCCAGTGAGCGTTCGTCAGCCTCAAGCGCTTTGGTGTCGATGATTTGCTGCGCCATAAATCGGTCTGCACCGACAAGCACTTTTCGACCGTCGACCATAGCCTCGACGCCGTAGCCGGTCACGGATCGGAAATCTGTCGCAGTGGGGAAATCCAGACCTTCCTCGACGGCCGAGCGCACGATGGCCTCGGCAACAGGATGTTCTGACTGCGCTTCAACAGCAGCTATTAGGGCGAGGGTTTCGGAGCGTTCAAAGCCTTGTGTGGTGATCAAGTCTGTGAGTGTTGGTTGGCCTTCAGTCACAGTGCCGGTCTTGTCCAGCGCGATGATTTCAACTTCGTTGAGATGCTGCAGCGCATCACCTTTGCGGAACAATACACCCATTTCGGCAGCCCGTCCGGTGCCGACCATAATTGAGGTGGGCGTTGCCAAGCCCATTGCACAGGGGCATGCGATAATCAGGACTGATACGCCTGCAACCAACGCAAAGGTCAGGGCGGGATCAGGACCGATCAAAAGCCAAACAATAACGGTCAGCAGTGCAAGTGCCAGAACAGCGGGCACAAACCACATGGTGACGCGGTCCACCAAACCCTGGATGGGCAACTTTGCACCCTGCGCCTCTTCGACCATGCGAATGATCTGTGCGAGGGTCGTATCTGCACCAACCCGTGTGGCTGCGAAGGTCAGGCTGCCGGTGCCATTGACGGTCCCGCCAGTGACGAAATCATCAGCGCTTTTTGGCACTGCAAGCGGTTCGCCGGTGATCATGCTTTCATCAACGTTGCTGCTGCCTTCAGTGACGGCGCCGTCAACCGGAATCCGTTCACCGGGGCGCACAAGGACGAGATCGCCTATTGCAAGCCTGTCGATGTCGACCTCGACGGTTTCACCATCACGCAAAACGCGGGCTGTCTTTGCTTGCAATCCCAAGAGCGCTTGAATCGCGGCGCCGGTTCTTCCTTTGGCACGTGCCTCGAGCCACCGCCCAAGCAAAATAAGCACAACAATAACAGCTGCTGCTTCAAAGTAGACCGCGCGGACACCATCCGGCAGCACCTGCGGCAGGAATGTTGCGACAACCGAATAGCTCCATGCTGCACCTGTACCGAGAGCCACGAGGCTGTTCATATCAGGCGTACGTCTCAGCAGAGCGGGGATACCCTTAGCGAAGAACCCCCACCCTGGGCCAAAGAGAACAATCGTCGCAAGAACAAATTGAATGAGCCAAGATGTTTGAATGCCGATGGTACGTTCGATCAGATGGTGAAAGCTGGGGATTGTATGCGCACCCATTTCCAGAACAAACACGGGCACAGTAAGGATGGCTGCGAAAACAACGCGATTCAGGAGGGCCATTGCTTCATCGGCTTTGCGCTCTGAACGCGAGGCCTGCGCGTCTGCTTGCGCGACTTCGGCCGGGTAGCCAGCGTCGCTGCTGACAGCGACAAGGTGTTCGGCTGTCGTCGCCCCGGTGACATACACAATAGTTGCATTTTCCGCCGCGAGGTTGACCGACGCCTCAAGCACGCCGGGTGCCGTCATGAAGGCTTTCTCGACACGTCCAACACAGGACGCGCATGTCATTGATGCGATGTTCAATGTGATACGCGACGTACGGGCAGGATATCCAAGGTCGGTCAAAGCATTGACGGCGGATTTCAGGCCGTCCGGCCCAGAAACCGTCACTGTCGCCGCCTCTGTCGCAAGATTAACGGTTGCGTTGGTCACGCCATCCACACCGTTTAACCCCTGCTCGACCCTGCCGACACAGGAAGCACAACTCATGCCTTCGATGGATAAATTGACGGTTTCTTGTTCGGTCATCGTGCGGCTCCTGTGAACTCTCGCAATAGAGATAAGGATTCCAGCCACTGGAAGCTCAAGGCCTAAGTTGGAATTTTTTCAGATTTAACAAATTTCGGGTTGACCCTCCACCAACTGGAAGCCGCATCTTAAGGGAAGAAGATGAACGGAGAGCGATATGATTTTCAGCGTACCCAGAATGAGTTGCGGCCATTGCACCTCGGCAATTGAAAAGGGCATCAAAGCCAAAGATCCGTCGGCGGTTGTCACCACCGACCTTGATCTACGCTTGGTCACTGTTCAAAGCAACCTTACGCAATCTGACGTCCAAACAGCGATCGTTGGTGCAGGCTATGAAGCCTCCGCCGCTTAGTTATTTGCGCGGGCCTGATTGACCAGGCTGATCATTTGGTCAGCATCAATCAGGCCCGGCGCCAGACTGTCGCCAATCACGAATGAGGGCGTTCCGCTAAATCCCATTGCACGGCTCAGACGCATGGACGTCGCAATATGCTCGTCGATCTCGGGCGCGTTCATATCCCGGCGCAGTTGTACGACATCAAGGCCAATGTCTTCGGCGGCGCGCATGACACTTGCTTCTTCTGCCCGACCGCTCAGCTCCATCATTGCCCAGTGAAACTCTTCATATTTGCCTTGGTTGCGCGATGCCAATGCAGCGCGTGCCGCAAAGACTGACCCTTCGCCCAAAATCGGCCACTCACGGTAGACCACACGTACATTCGGGTCTGCCGCAAGCAAGGCCTCCATATGTGGCTTTACTCGCCGACAGTACGGGCAGTTGTAGTCAAAGAATTCGACCACAGTGACGTCGCCATCAGGGTTTCCGAGCAC
This sequence comes from Loktanella sp. 3ANDIMAR09, assembly GCF_001420005.1. Classification (GTDB taxonomy): domain Bacteria; phylum Pseudomonadota; class Alphaproteobacteria; order Rhodobacterales; family Rhodobacteraceae; genus Loktanella. Next base: position 87,796 of record NZ_LJAK01000010.1, read on the forward strand.
GGGCGCATTCGGGTCGCGCTCAAGGGCTTCTCTCTCTGTTGCCAGAACCTGAGCAGCAACCAGCGCCTGGTTAGCCTGCTGTTGTTCTTCAAAGAGTTGCGCGGCCTCAAAGACAATTCCCGGATTTTCGCGAATTGCTTCCAGCACAAGCTGTTTGATCCTGTCTTCGGTCAGCTCATCGGCGGCCGCCATGAACGGGATCACCAACATGGCAGTACTAATCAGTAGTTTCTTCATCGCTCATCTCCCTGCGCCGCTGTGTCAGCGGCAGTGCGCTCAGCCTGAGCAGCACGCACGCGCTCGGGCCATGTGGATTTTATGTAGGAAAGGATATTCCAGATTTCTTCGTCGCTGAGTTGTTCACCAAACCCGGGCATCCCACTGTCAAAATCCATGCCTTGCGCCGCCAAAGTCTCTCGGCCGCCAAGTTTGGTATAGGTGAATAGTAGGCTGTCGGCATGATGCCAAGTGTGACCAGTTTCATCGTGTGGGGGGGCTGGCAGGCGTCCGTCCGCTCCGGGACTGCGCCAGTTCTCTTGGCCTTCGAGGTTTGCACCATGACAGGACGCGCAATACTGTCCATAGAGCTCTGCCCCCGCAACAATATCGACTGGAAAATCCGTTGGAGCCAGGGCAACCTCTTCTTCTGACTGCGCCAGAACAACAGCCCCTCCGGCTGCCAAAGCCAGAAAACCAAGCCCGAAAAGCAGCATGCGGCGTGTCATGCCACCACAATCCGTGTCATCATCCCTGATGCGGCATGGGACAGCATATGGCAGTGCAGCAACCACTCTCCGGGATTATCCGCGACAAATGCAATCTCGCGCGAGGTGTTTCTTTCAAGAAGTGTCGTATCGCGGAGTGATCCGAGAGAACCATCCTCGGCGACTTCGTGAAAATGCATGCCGTGCAAGTGCATCGCGTGCGGAAACGCAGTGTCGTTGCGAATTGCCACACGAACATGCTCGCCAATACTCACCCGCGCAAGAGGTGGACCATCCATTCCGTCGGCGGCGCCATTAAAAGCCCAAAACCGACCAGCATCGACAATCTCGCGCATCGATTTTTCTTCGCCACCTAGTGTGGCGGCCCGCAATCCGCCCATGGCGCCGCCTTCCATGTTCAAGGTCAGTGCGGTCGCCTTCACCAGATCCACGGGTGTGTAGCTGTTCGGCGGCAGCGCATCAGGTGCCGCCCGTCTGGTGGTTGCACCACCAATGCCGACTTCAAACGCAACCTGACTGAATGCTTCTTGTTGCCCGAGGTGGACAAGATGCGCCGTCTCGCCTGCGTCCGCAATCACATCAACGATCAGGTCAACTCTCTGGGCAGGCCCTAAAACGAGCGCTTCCGTCACTTTCTGTGGGACCGCCAAAGGCATACCATCCAAGGCAACCGTCCATCCATCGAGACCCTGCAGTTGCAGCGGGAAGATCCGAGCGTTCGATGCATTGATCAAGCGCAGACGCAGACGCTCGTTCTTACGTGTATTGAGGACCAGATTGTACGCCGCATTGGTGGTGATGAAGTTGCCAATCCTTCCCGCATGGCTGAGGGCGTGCGACGCTTCAAAATCATCGTCCAACTGGGCGGTATCAGCATTGACCAGCCAGTCATCTAAGACCAAAACCTCTTCGCGATCGACGTCGGGCGCATCCGCTTCTTCGACAATAAGCGGGCCGTAAAGGCCACGTGCGACTTGCTGTGTGGACATATTATGGGCGTGATACCAATAGGTACCCGCATCAGGTGCCACAAAGTTGTAATCGAATTCTTCGCCGGGCAGAACAGCACTTTGGGTCAGGCCCGACACACCATCCATTGCATTGTCGATGCGGATGCCATGCCAATGGACCGATGTCGGTTGAGACAGAACATTTCGGAGCATGCGTTTGACCCGCGAGCCCTGCGCGACCCGTATCTCGGCACCTGGCGCATTCCCGTTAAAACCCCAAAGTGTCGTCCGACCATAAACATCCGGCAAAAGTTGGACGCTGACCTCTTGTGCAGACAAGAGGTCAGCGTTTGCGTCGGCAAATGCACGTGAACTGGGGAGGGTTGCGAGTGCAGTTGCTGAAGCTATGAACTGGCGGCGGTTAAGGCTGCGCATAGATAAAAAACCTTTCTAGGTATCGCTGTCCATGATGTACGTCGCCATCGCGTTCAAATCATCATCGGTTAGGAACCTTGTGCCAAATTGAACTACCTCTGCCATAGATCCGCCAAAGACATCACCCGACGGGGTAATGCCTGAACGCAGTGCATAGGCGAGGTCGTCTGCGGCCCACCCTTCCGCCAAAAGGTCACTTGAAAGTATCGAAGGCGCCTTTCCACCGACGGGCAGATCGGCGTTGCCTGAAAAACGCTCGGATATGATCCGTGCGCCTACAACATTCCTTGGTGTATGGCAGGCTGCACAATGTGTCGCCCCGTTGACGAGCACTTTGCCTCGATTCCACGCATCACTCTTGTCCGGTTCAGGGGCGGTATCCGGGGTGGCCAAGAAAGCAGCCCGCCAAAGCTTGAGACCCCATCGTTGGTCAAACGGGAAGGAAACATCGTGCTCGGGTGCGGCTTCAGCCACTGGTGGCACCGTTTGAAACGCGGCCCAAAGGTCTGCGATATCCTGATCCGAGAAGTTTGCATAGAAGGGATAGGTGAAGGTCGGATAATAAGGTTCGCCGTCGGGCGAGATGCCCTGACGGACCGCACTCGCAAAATCTTCGGCTGACCAACTTCCCATCCCGTAGTCAGGATCGGTGGTCAAATTCGGCGGATAGAACGTGCCGAAGTCTGTTTTGAGAGGTGCTCCTCCTGCGAGAGGTGCACCGCCCTCTTCCGCATTCGTATGGCACGCTATGCATCCGCTCGCACGTGCAAGGTAGGCACCCTTATTCACATCGCCGACCAATGCAATCTCTTCAACTTCCTTGCCAATCGGCCAAACGATCGTAGCAGCCACTGTTCCGACGCCGGCAAGCAAACCTGCCCCGACAACCCAACGAAAAATGCCCACGGCCTAGTCGTCCTCGGCGCGGAATTTTTGGTGACACGCAGAACATGTCTGCGCTACTGCAGCAAATGCTGTGTCTGTTGGCATGGTCGCGAACATATCAACTGTCATGATTTCGCTTGTTTCACCCATACCACCGCCCATCGCGGGGGCATTTTCCGATCCCATCATTCCGCCGCCCATCATCGAGGCCCCTTGGTCAGGCTGGCTAGCAGCTAAACCAACGTCGGCACTCAATTTCAGACCTTCAGCACGCAACTCCAACTGTTCGGCCAGCTCTACGAATTCGTCCCAGTCCTCCCAGACTGATGGCAACACCTTTGAGACTGGTTGAACGGAACCCTCTGGAAACAGGCTGGTCATCTGTTGGCCCGCATGCGTCACCATCACATCCGCACCGGCGCGCACTTGATCTGCATTAAAGGGTGATTGGCCCCGCATCATTGGGGTTAGCTCCTTAAGGACATCGCTCAATGCGGTCATGCCCTGCATGCGCTCCAATACCACACCGGTTGCGCCTTTGTGTGCCAAAGCTGCCGTTGCCGCGATGATGCTTGCTGTCGTCAGAATTACCAGTCCTGTGCGCATTCTCGCATCCCTTCTAAAATATGCCGTTGGCCCTTTGGAGCTCACGGATGTAGGCGACAACCATCTTCACATCGCCGTCTGTCAGGCCTTCAATGGCGGGCATGTTTCCGAATTGCCAATGGTGGGCGGTTACGCCGTTGCGGGCCGCGCTGAGGAAGGCCCCATCACCATGATGCCCGGGTTCATAGGTGATATGAACCAAGGGTGGTGCGATCCCGTTTTGCCCTGCAGCATTGGCACCATGGCATTCCGCACAAGCAACGTTAAACACTTTCTCACCAAATTGAGCGTCTGCAGAAAGCTCCGATGGCAGTGTCACTTCAACGATCGGATCACCGACTTCCAGACCAGACAGATTGGCAGGCGTCATGGAATGGCCATTCACCGGCGGGGCTGGCTGCATCTGCTGCCAAACAAATCCAGCGCCGCCGATCACGAAAAAGCCAACAATAAACAGAGCAGATTTATCCATTAGAGAAGCTTTACCTGTGTTCCAATTGGTGTGCGGCCAAACACTTCTTCGATTTGCTCGTTGAAAAGACCAATGCAACCGTTAGACGATTTTCTACCAATCTTGCGAGTGTCTTGGGTGCCATGAATCCGGTAGTACTGCCAAGAGAGGTACAACGCATGCGAACCCAAAGGATTTCGCGGATCTCCGCCTTGGATATAGGCGGGCCAATCAGGATTGCGCTCAAGCATGGATGGCGTCGGGCCCCACCCGGGTGCGACCTTCTTGTCGATCACTTCAGTATATCCAAGCCGTGTTAAGTCTTCAGAAAGTGGCACCGATGTTGGATACGTCCGCATCTCACCATCGGCCGTCCAATGCTGCAGGAAACGTGACCCAGTGTCAGCCAAAAGAATGCCCTTACCGATGGTTTCAAAGTGATCCTGCCACTGATGCGGCCGAAATGCTGCAACGTTGCGAGTCACTCCATCCAATGCCTGGGCGTTCACAATGGAAGGGGCCGCTAGGGCGGTAGCGCCGATACCTGAAACAAAGTTCCGACGCGATAGAAGTTGCATTTTCTTATTCATCTAACTTGCCTCTTTTTTCTGCTTTCCTGCAGTTCTAACTGCCCGGCGGGATTTCATGAATAGTTGGCACGTTGGTTTCTTGTACTGATATGTAACGCTTGTGCGGCGGCAACGTTGAGGTCATCCCTCCGCACCGCCATCAGCTCCAGAATTGGATTACTGGGCGCTCACACCAAGACGGCGGTTTTTGGTACCCTTTGGCTTGGTTACCACGAGAGCATCCATGGAGGTCTCATCCCGCTTTGTGTTGCGCTCGAACGGGAGTCTCACGGTAGCGCGGAGCCCTGCTTTTGGAAGGTTCGTGAGTTCAACGGACCCGCCGTGTTCGAGAATAATGCTTCTTGCGATCGACAAACCCAGCCCATGACCACCGGTATCACGCGATCGCGATGTCTCAAGTCTTACATAAGGACCAAACACCGCCTCCAAATCACTTTCTGGAATTCCGGGCCCCTGATCGTCGATATGGATTTCAGCATAACCATCGACGGGTTGCCACGAAACGCGCGCTTCCTTCCCATAGCGAATGGCATTCTCGATCAGGTTCCGAAGGGCACGCCGCATCGTGCTTGGTTTGGCAGGTACAATCAATGGTTCGTCCGACAGGAGCGACATACCATCTGTTCCAAATCCGGAGAGCAATCCATGAATATCTGTTGGGCAGACCTCTTCATGCTGTCCAACGCCTTTCGCGAAATCCAGCGTTGCATCCACCATCTGCTGCATCTCTTCACCAGATGCGACCAGAGAGGCGCGGGTTTCATCATCGTCAACCATTTCTGCGCGCACTCTGAGGGCCGTCAGCGGCGATCGCAGATCATGGGCGAGTGCGGCCAGCATTTGTGTGCGATCCGAAACAAACCGTGTCAGGCGGTCTTGCATGGTGTTAAAAGCCTTTGTCAGATCCTGGACCTCTTTGGGACCCACAACAGGCAGTGATCCCTCACCAGCGCCGCGTCCCAATCGCTCAGAGGCATCCGCCAAGGTATTCAGTGGCCCAGTCAATCGCGTGAGAAGGAACCAAAAGCTCGCAAGCAACAGAAGCGTTGCAGTCAACACAAAGGACACATTGGATGCGGTCGACCATTGCAAAGGTGGCCGCTCAAACCGCGTACCGACATTCAGCCAATCCCCACCCGCCAAGGCGATGGATAGCTCCATTTCAATTGCGGCCAAACTGCCCTGCATCATTTCTGCGTGCATCTCAGCCATTTCTGGCGATAGGTTTGGGAGAGGCAGCAAACCTTGTTCAATCTCATGAACCTCAACCCGAATATCACGGCTGTAGCTGTCACCAAGCAATGCGCGCACGCGGGCCTCAACGGCCCCTCCGTCGTCGTGATTGCCATGTGCAACCGATGGCAGGTCAGATAAGTCAAATCGCACCAATGGTGATGTCGCTGCCTGAATGATCTGGGCATGTAGGTCAGTAGGCGCCCCTTCGACCAGCTGCGCAACATTGGCAGCGCGGCCTGCGGCTTCGGCACCGATCGCTGCTTGCACTGCGAGTGATCGTTCATCCACAAAGAACCAAAGACTAAGCGCTTGCGCAACAAACAGCACGCCCAAAACCAACAATGCAATTTGTGTTCTTAGCCTCCAAGCCATGTACTTCACTCCATGACCTTGATATCGGCAGTAAGGCTATAGCCGCGATTTCTGATCGTCGCGATGACGCGAGGCCGCAATACGTCCTGCTCGATCTTGCGACGCAAGCGACTGATCTGATTGTCAATCGTCCGATCCAAAGGACCGGCGACCCTGCCCGCGCTGAGTTCAAGAAGCTGGTCGCGGCTGAACACCACCCGCGGTCTTTCCAAGAGTATCGTCAGTAATTTCAACTCACTCGTTGTCAGCATTGTTCTGTTGCCAACTTCATCAAAAAGAGTGCGCCCATCATAGTCTAATTCCAGATGAGCAAAGCGGAGCTTTTTACCGGAGAAGGGCTCGATTTCCGGAATCTGTTTCGTGCGCCGGAGGATGGCGTTGATACGCGCGAGCAATTCTTTGGGATTGAATGGTTTTGCCAAGTAGTCATCTGCACCGCCATCAAGGCCAGCAATCCGATCGTCGTCATCGCCCATCGCGGTCAGCATCAAGATAGGGATTTTCGAAGTCTGTTGAAGGCGTTTGCAAGCACTCAATCCATCCTCTCCCGGCATCATGACATCCAATACGATGAGATCAAATTTCGCCTCGGTAAGCTTTGTATCCATCTCCTCAGCGTTCTCTGCCACTGAGGTGCGCATCCCGTTACGCTCCAGATAGCGGGAAACGGACTTTCGGATTTCCAGGTGGTCATCAACGACAAGAATGTGCGGCATATCGATCATATGGGTCATATAACTGTTGTGGAAGGGAAATGCCCGTCCCATGTTTGTAGCCAAATGTAACAAGATCGGTAGCCGTACGCCGCTCGACTTCGCGTTCCGCAAAATCTACCTTTGTACAAACGAACGGAGGACTACCACGTGAACAGACGGCATTTCATCGCGAGCGCAGCAGGTTTGCTTGTGACAGTCCCTGCGATCGCGCAAACTGCACCCATTATGCAAGTCGCTAAGACGCCAACTTGTGGCTGCTGCACGGCGTGGGTCGAACGGATGGTAGATGCCGGTTTTTCCGTCGAGGTTGAAGACGTCAATCAAGAGGTTCTTTGGGCCATGAAGGATAGTCTCAGCATCACATCAGATCTCTCCGGTTGTCATACAGCGCTCATTGGCGACTATTTTGTTGAGGGCCATGTGCCAGCCCGCGAAATTCAGCGTATGCTTGCCGAAGCGCCAGACGCACGTGGACTGACAGTTCCCGGAATGCCCATGGGCTCGCCCGGGATGGGTGTGGCGGGAACAGGTGACCCCTATGAAGTCTTGCTTGTCCTGAACGATGGTTCAACGCAGGTTTTTGCAAGCTACGCCTGACGTGGCGCTGCAAGACACCTTTCGCAAACACTTCAGCCTTCATCTACCTTTCGGTCTGTTTTGCTGGAACCTGACGCTTCTCAGCATTCTAAGCCTGCTGCCATTTCTGATTGTTTTCGTCGCACTTACGCCGGACTTTGCCAAAATTCTGGTGACAAACCCAACGGCCCTCAGTCGATTCTTCCGGCAGGTCGTCACCAACGGTTTGCCTGTTGTCGTCATCATCAACTATATTAGTTTCGTTGCTTTATCCGGAGTCGTGCAGAAGGCAAACCGATCGGCAATTCGCCATATCGCCTTGGATAGCTTTGCGCGCGCGGGTGCCTTCGTAATGCTTCATATGCTGATCTACGTTTTTTCAGCAGATTGGTTTGGCTCGTTTGGCGGTGACCGCTGGACGGCGCTCCGTGTTGTCGGACCAACACTCGAACGTTCCTATCTGTTCGAGAACATATCCGGCGTATACCTCTACGCGCTTCTGCCGGGTGCGGTGTTCGCCTACTTGGCGGTAATATCGGACCCCGCCGACACCAAGAAAGGTCCATTTTCGGCAAGGTCGGTTAAGGCGATAATAGTTGCATGCGTTAGTCTCGTGCTCATGGTTACATTCCTGTCCATGGCACTGACACAACTATTCAGCAAATCATGAAAGCCAATCAGTGGTGGTGCAGTTGGTAGATGCCTCTTTGAGGGTTAAGCACTTTGCCTTCGGCAACCAATTCTCGCAGAGCGCGATATGTGGCTTCATGGGTCAGCGAAACAGTGGCCGCAAAGTCGATGACTGTCCCGACAAGAAGCCCTGCAACAACACCAGCATATACTCTGTCCTTGGCTGATCGAATGGCGAGAATCTCGCGCATCTGTCGTGTCAGCTGAACTTGGACAGACAGTATCTTGCAATATCCCTTCGCGAAGTCATGCTCCTGAAGCCCCTTTAAGACCGCTGTTTTGTCGATGATGAGCACGCTTCCGCTTTGTTGTGCCACCGCATCACAGTGATAGGATTCGGAGAAAAGCGATGCCTCGGCAAACCACGTTCCAGGCGTCGCACGGTGTATCATGATGGTTTCGCCATCCTCGCTTGCCCGGACCAAATGCACGGTCGTATTCTGGGCAACAAAAAGGCCAAACGTCCGATCGCCGTCGCGAAACAGATGATCTCCCTTCTGCACTTCTACGGATTTTAGAGCCGTCTTTGGCAAGAGATTGAAAGGCGTCGGTGTCATATGATCAAGATCATATAGATTTTTGAAGCCGGTTGGTATCCGCAACTCAGGAAAAATCGAAGGAGAGATCAATGAAGATCTTACTCACTAGCTTCTTTGCTTGGATTGCATTGGCGACATTGGCGGCATCTCAACACGCGCACACAGATCACGCTGATATGGGCGGGAAACCAAACCTTGTGTTGTCAGAGCCTGGGCAGGGTGCATTTTCTGCGGTTGCCGAAATCACACAAGTCTTGCGAGACGACCCCAGTACAGACTGGTCGAAGGTCAACATCACCGCCCTGCGGGAGCATTTGATCGATATGGATTTGGTCGCTACGGACGCAAGCGTTAGCGCGTCCGCAACCCCGAAAGGCGCAACTTTCGTCGTCACCGGCGATGCGCGCACGCAGCGAGCGATCAAAACAATGGTCCCTGCTCATGCACCATTCCTTGCTGCAGAGACCGGCTGGGAGGTTGCCGTTCAAGAGATCGACAGCGGCGTCACCATGCATGTTTCTGGAGATGCGACCCAAATTGCTGCATTGAGTTTCATCGGTCTGATGACCATAGGTGCCCACCACCAAGAGCATCACTTGATGATGGCCAAAGGAGGTGATGTCCACTAAGCTGAAAGGCGTAGGAGAGTGCCCTGAGAAGGAATTGCATCTCAACCATCAGACAAAAGAAGTTGATACAAAAGAGTAACTAGCGTTGCTGGAAGATTGCTCTGGTCCTTGCTAAGAGGTTTAGTCATGCTTTGCTGGCATTTGAGGATGACTAGATGAACTACCGAATTCTGTTGCTTTGTATTTCGTTCTTTGGGCTTTCGGCATGTGCAAGTGTCTCGACTGAAGATGACGTTCCGCCCAACCCATTTATTGAAGAATTGCCGGAAGGCGTCTCGGCGATTGCCGCCCCTTTTCAGGACCTCAATGCAGTGATGATAGACCCAACAGACGGGTGCTATGTCTACCGGCACGCCGGTCCGGTCGAAACCACTTTCCTTCCACTTCGCACCAACAGCGGTCGGCCAATTTGCACCAGACTGCCGGAACAAAGTGAGCCGGGTTGAGTTAGAGAGCACTGCCTTCCGGCATAAGGGAGTAAAACCAAGCGAATACAAAATCATGTGCCAAGCGCTTGCTTCCCCAAAGTAGTCATTCAAGTGAAGTTCAGCGAAGGTGACCCAGCCGCATATCCCAAGTGGGATAAGATTCCCAAATAGGGTTAATATGGGAGCCTGCACAGACGCCGGTGCAAGCAAGGTATGTGGTTTTGGGGACCACAAACGTGGCGCTGAAGAGGCTACAGAATATAGGATCGCGGCTAGCGTTCCTGCTCTATTCGCCAAACCTATGCATCAGAACGCCTTATATCATACCTCCGCGTGTCCGCGGTCGATCATTTCCCTCCGTTCCACGAGCGCTTGCCGCACAATCTGGAACGCTGATGACAGAAAAAGGCCCGCCATGATCGTCGCGACAATCAGGTCTGGCCAGCCGGTTGCGGTGCCCCATACGCCTAAGGCCGCAAACATGACAGCAACGTTGCCAATGGCGTCATTGCGCGAGCATAGCCAGACAGAACGCACGTTGGCGTCACCATCCTTGTAGGGCACCAGCAAGAACACACTGGCAAGGTTGGTGAGCAATGCCAAAAAACCAACAGCACCCATGATCTCGGCCGTGGGAACCCCGACATAAAACACGCGGTAGACAGTCGATCCGAATACCCAAAGTCCCATCAACAAGAGGCTGAAACCCTTGAACAGCGCGGCATTGGTACGGGCGTGAAGTGAGGCACCAATGACTGCCAGAGAAATGCCGTAGGTCATCGCATCACCCGCAAAGTCGAGAGCATCGGCTTGCAACGCCTGTGACTTCGCCAAATGACCCGCAGTCATCTCAACCGCGAACATTATCGCGTTTAGTGCAATGACTATCCAAAGTCGTCGTTTGTAGTCATCTGAGACACCATCAAACTTGGCGTCATGTCCGCAGCATCCTGCCATGGGGTAACCTCTTTCATCTTATGTTGATGATAGTGTAATGTCTCTAGTGACTAGAGATTCAAGAGGTTTCTTCATGTTTTCTATCGGCGAGCTTTCAAAGCGCACAAAGGTCAAAGTTCCAACCATTCGCTACTACGAAGAAATGGGACTTCTCGTGGAAGCCGAGCGCACGAGCGGCAATCAAAGACGGTATGACAAAGCCGGGCTTGAGCGATTGAGCTTTATTCGGCACGCCCGAGATTTGGGGTTTTCGATTGAAGCCATCGCTTCACTGATCGAACTACAGGATCACCCAGACCGATCCTGCGAGGCAGCAACCGACATAGCCGTCGCTCAGCTCGCAGACGTACGTGCCAAAATCAAACGGCTGAAATTGCTGGAAAAGGAACTCGCGCGGATTTCCAAGAGCTGCGATGGGCAGGGTGTATCGGAAGACTGCTACGTTCTTGCATCTTTGGCTGATCACGAGCTCTGTCACAGAGAACATTGAGCCGCTACAGCGGAAATTTCGACGCATCACTCCAAAATGCGCTACGTCTTCCTGCATCTCATAATTTCTTAAGGTGTTACTCTGCACCTGAGCATAATTGGCCCTCACTTAGGTCAGATCAAATTCGCTTGGCGCAGTCACAGCATTCTCCGGAGGATAGAGGAATGCTGTCGAACCGGTTCTGACCTCGGCATGCAAGTCAATGATATGTGCCATCACCATGCGCACGCATCCAGAGCTCGCCCGGCTACCGATTGATCTTGGTTGAGGTGTTCCGTGGATGCGCAGGTAAGTGTCCCGGTTCCCCTCGTAAAGATAAAGCGCGCGCGATCCCAAAGGGTTCGTCGGTCCGCCATCCATTCCATCAGCAAAGGGCCCGTAAACGTCTGGTTCGCGTTCAATCATTGATGCAGTCGGGGTCCATATCGGCCAACGCGCCTTGCGCTTGATGTTGTAGATGCCCGGCTCATACAAATCACCCCGCGCGATCGCGACGCCGTAACGCATGGCCGTACCATCACTCTGAATGTGGTAAAGATATCTTGCGACGGCATCCACATGAATGTCCCCTGGCACGAGGCCGGAATTCGCCGCAACCCGCTGCGGCAAGAAACGGGAATGCAAGCCCCAAGGGTTTGACGTTGCGGGATCATAGTTTGACGGCGTTACCCGCGCATCCCATCTCGCCCACATGGATCTGTCGGATATGGGTGTTCTTTTTGGCTCGACCACATCCTGTTCCTGCGCAAGTGTCGGCAACGGTGCTGCAAACAAGGCGGCCGTAGAAGTCAGAAAATGGCGCCTATTCAACTGATACATGTTCTTCTCTTTTGGCTTTGCTTTACAAGCACTTGGGGTAGGCATCGAGATGCCCTTGGGACTTTTGAAGACTCTTAGACACAACGATTCTATCAATCATCCACAATAGCAAACGCGAATATGATCGGGTAGCTAGTGCTAATATTTATCGAAATGTATCCTTGACCCTCGTCTACTGGAAGCTTGTAAGGCTGTGCTCCAGAAAAGTATGGAGAAAATGGACTATGGCAAACGAAGATCAGCAGCAAACAGCGGGTTCGTCAAAACTGATGCATTACGGCATGATGGTATGCTGCGCTGTCATGTTGCTTCCTGTCGCTGCATTCTTGCTTGCGGGTGGGACGATTGCCGGGATGTGGAACAATCTCGGGCTTTTTGCGCCAATCGCACTTTGCATTGGCGCACACGTCTTAATGTTCAAAATGATGGGCAAGTCATGCCACAGCTCGAAAGAGGAACAGGACCAAGAACCCGTTGCAGATGCTAGCTTCGAAGACGCTCATGCATCGGTTCCGGAAGTTGCCCGCCAATCGTAGGCCTGCATGGCGTCTGTCGCTAGCAACCGCGAGCCTCATCACTCTCGGCGCGTGCTCTACCGTGGAAACTGAATGTCCGTATGACGAAAGCTCTGTTGCGCGTGATTTGGTTCTTCCCGAGGGATGCTTCTTGCAAGGGGCCATAGGCGATCAGCTTCAGAGTGTATCTTGCGCTGATGGCAGAACGGGTTTCACATTCTAATTACGCCTTAAGTCATCTGTCGCGTTGCCTTTAAATCTGAGACGCGACGCTTTCGGCATCGAGTTTTGCCCTTAATTGCGAGATTTGGCTGTCATGGGGCCTTTGCTTCTCGCCCGCCTCTGCGCAATCTGATCAACTGCGGCAAGCAGACGTGGCTCCTTCTCGAAAGTGCGCAAAAGAGCAACCTTTGCATAGTCGTCGATGCCGGAGCTTGAGATGGCCGCTTTGATCAGTGGACGAGATTGGGCTGCATCAATGGCAGCAAGGCAAAACAGCCTCACTTCCGGTTTGTGGCTCTGAAGAGCAAACAACGGCTTCCGGTGGCAGCCCTTAAGTGACATGGCAAAGGTGACCGCGCGCATTGCGCGCCGAAGTTGCTTGGGGCTGCGTGATCGCGCGGCGCAGGCAAGCATCCCTGCCCCGCGGCGCGCTCGGTATATCAGTTTTCCAGATATTTGTTCTTCACCGATTTTGCCAAGGGTCTGCACAAGTCTCGTCCCGCAAACCTGACAGTCAAATGCCCAGGCCCGCCTCCAATGCCTGAGCGAAAGGCCCTCTCGGGAGCATTGCAGACAATGCTGGAATGGCATCTGGGCCGTCAGTGAGGCTTCTCCTGGCGTTATTGCCGGAAAGGTCAAAGATCGCACGACATCTGGGGAGACACGTGCAGCGCTCGCAATCTTCTCCGCCGCTGCCGCGTCGATGCTGAAGTCCAAGGCGGTGCCATGCGTGGTATCGACTTCGATATGAGCCAGCAGTTCGGCGTCATCACAGTAGTTGGCCGCAGCCAACCGAGACAACCAACCTGACAACAACTCGTCTGGAAGCGGTGCGACAGTCTTTGGCAGCGGTCGCGGCGTCACCCCCCGGACTTCTCGAGTCGCCGATGGGCGTTCGCATGGCGCGACCAAACCGGCGTCCATTTTGCGATTGCGTCATCGGTGATGCATTCCTCACCTGTGACAATGGCGTCGATGGAAAGATCCTTGATCAGTGCGAAGATGCGCGAAGTCACCCCGCCGCTCAGCGCCAGTATCTGCTTGAGCGACTTGACCTTCAGATTGGATTTCTTCTCGAGGGGCATTGCCGCGATGAGTGTCTGGATCATGTCCGAGAACTCGGCATCGTCGCGCCAGTTTGGCAGGTGATGTTCGTCCAGTCGCCTGGCAAGCTGGATATCACCTCGGATGGCATCGACGGCCTCGCTGACCCCGAGGCAGACCAGCGACACCTCGAGTTCATTGCTGAGATACCGCAGAACATTGAGAAAGCGGCGCTGTTCGCGGTGGGTCCCGGCCAAGAGATTGTGAACCTCGTCGATCATGATCATCCGCAGGCCGAGGTCGCGCAAGAGCGCGATGACACGGACTTCGAGGGAAGCCACATTTTGAGCGCGGGCGCTCAGTGCCGTCGCCGGGGCGCCGACGGCGGCCAGGATGTGCAGATAGAACCGCCGTTCATCAGGTGCGGGCGGCGCTTGCAACAGCAGCAGCGGCGTGAGGGTGATGCCTGATGCCGGATCGTATTCTGGTGCGTACTTGCGCGACAGGTTTCGGGCAATCATTGTCTTTCCGATCCCGGACGCGCCATGCACAAGAAGCCCTGGCATACGGGTTTGCCGAGGCGCCTCGATCATACACTGCAAACGGTCCAACACCTGTTCGGCCCGCGGAAAGCCGATCCAGATGTCCGATTGAATGAGGGCGACCCGACCGTCTTCCTCAGTTGTCCCTGCCGTCAATTCACCATCTCTCCACCTTGAACAATGGGCGCGATGTATCACCCGTGTCGATCGCGCGCAGCCCTTCGGTTGTCGCGACAGCCGAGTTGGCGCCCTCCAATGTCACTTTTCTTTCACGGGATCGGCGTTCGGCCTTCGTCAGGCCCCGGCTTTCAGCTTCGACCTGGCGTTGCTGTCGGATCAGCTCAGCCAGCACCAGCTCATTGGACCCGGACTTGCCAAGGGCACGGGCCTTCCTCATCGCATCGCGATATTCCCAGAGTGACACGGGCGGAATTTCCAGGTTTCTGTACCGCGCCTCAACATATCGGCCATCGTCCAGTTCGACCCAGATCATTGAGATATCGCGAGGATCGTAGCGAACGACCACCTTTCCATCCCCGCGCCCAATGTGGCCTGCGAGGACATCGGACCAGTACCGTATCTCGAACAGATGGATACCGTCCCGCCTGATCTTGCGCAGTTCGCTCGGCAGGAAGCTCACCCAAAAGGTTTCCATCTCGAAGGGGATGTCGCCCATCATTTTTTCTGAGAGCGCCTCCCATTTGGCGACGGGCGTGCAGCCAAGACTTGAATGAATGCTGTTGTTGTAGCGGCAGATTTCCAGAGCAAACCAGCGATCGAATTCGCTCAACGTCATCGTGGCCATGCCTTCGGCGTCATAGTCGCCCTTGGCCGCGATCGAGGATTGCGTTGTTCCCGGCAACAGGTGAACGGCCCCCATCATCGTCCCGATCAACCGTTCGATGTGACCTCCGAAATGAGGACTTCCCGGCGGCCGATAGACCAGATCGATCCCCCATTCCGCACATGCCGACTGAAAAGCCCGCGACCGGAAATCGCGACCGTTATCGACGTGGATGCTGTGCGGTTTACCCTGCGCTGGCCAAGGAACATTGCACGCCAATTCCGCCAGAAGTTCCGCCTTGGGGGCCACCGCCTGTGTCAAGCAAAGCGCCACTGACAGACGCGAAGGTGCCTCGAGAGTGGTGTAATATCCGGTTACCATCCGCGTTGCGACGTCGATCGCCAGCGTGACCCATGGTCGGCCAATTGGTTGGCGTTCAAGACTATCGACGAGAATGATGTCCGCAGGCGTATGGTCGATCTGCACGACCTCCAGTGGCTGGTTTGCCTTGTTTTCGCCTGTGACGGCCGCAAATTTCTGGCGGGCCGCCTTTGCGCCCTCGCGTGCCTTCGCAACTTCACGGGCATCCATTGCATCCAGACGATGCTGAACCGTCCGCCTTGTCGGCGGCTGCAAGCCCTGTTGCCAGCAGGCGCTGCGGATCTCAGTCACGACGCGCGAGAGGCTCGAACGCTCCCGGCGCAAGAAATAACGGCGAAGATGTTCTTCGATCACCGCTTCGACCTTGCTGGATATCAAGGTCGTACCGGCCGGGCGGCCCCGTTTCCGCGGAGCCAGCGCGCTGGTGCGTCCACCTTCTTCGACCAGCCGCTTTATCCAACGCCAGACCGTCGCCCTGCTGACACCAAGCTCCCAAACGGCGTCATTGATGCCACTTTCCAGACTGCCAGTCCCTTTCAGAAATGCTTGAACAAGCGGGCGCAGCACCGCGGCCCTGCGCGCCTCTTCAGCGCCAACTGCAACGGAGTCTTCGCCATAATCATCCATCGATATTTGCTGCACATGTCTGTGAACCCTGTCTCAGGTTTAAGGGCAAAAATATCGGAATTAAAGGCAAAATCTCATATTTAAGGGCAAAGGACAGCCGTTGATTTCGTTGAATCTCTCATCTCACAATTAAGGGCTACGCGACACCTTCCGCCACACAAGGTGAGGCAGAGCCCATTTAAGGGCTACGCGACATATCTGTTTGGAGGCCAGATGCACTTGGACGGGCGGGCGATCGACCAAAAGAGCGCACCAATCAAAACCAGACCGGACAGCAGGCCTACGACCACTAGTATGCCTTGGGCAATCGTCATGAGCGGTGTCCGAACACCTGCGCCTCCTGATGCGCATTGTCGGTCGCTTCGAATTCAAGCGTGGAATGCTCGATTGAGAAACGTTCATGCAGCACCGATTTGACGTTTTCTTTAATTTTGTCGGCCTCACCCATCCGGTCGCGTTCGACAACAATATGGCAGTCCAATGCCGCAGTGTTCTCCTGCATTTGCCACAGGTGGACATGATGCACGTTCACAACGCCATCGACACTCTGGATCGCTCTGACCACGTCATTTCCATCAATATCTGGTGGGCTCCCAAGCATCAGGGTTCGAATTGGGCCCCCTATTTCGGTGAAGGACAGATACAGGATGTAGAGCGCGATGCCGATGGTGATGGCCGGATCCACCCAACGCATATCATAAAGTATAATGAGCGTCCCGCCGACTATGACGGCCACTGAAGCCAACGCGTCCGAAAGGTTGTGGAGAAACAGCGCGCGGATGTTCACGCTCCCCTTCTGCATCGAATAGGTCAGCATTGCGGTCAGCGTGTCGACCACAAGCGCAATTCCACCGAGAATGACGACGGTCCACCCCATGACTTCGGGTGGATCAATCATGCGCATGCCACCTTCGTAGATCAGGTAGAAGCCGATCACGATCAGGGTGGTGTAGTTGATCAGGGCAGCGACGATTTCGACCCGGCCATAGCCGAAAGTCATGCGCTCATCGGCCGGGCGGCGCGCGATCTTGCGCGCGGCGAAGGCAATGACAAGCGAGGCCATATCGGAAAAGTTGTGCAGCGCATCGGCGATAAGTGCTAGACTGCCCGACAATATGCCCCCGACGATTTGCGCAACAGTAAGTAGCCCATTCGCCCAGATCGCGATCGCAACCCGTCGATCCCCAGAATTCGGATCGATATTCGCGTGCCCGTGATCATGCGGCATTGGCAGGCTCCTCATGCGCGTGTGTCGCGCGTCGGTCAGTCTTCAGGCGGCCGCTGCGGAAACCACGTACGCGCGCATTCATCCAGTGGCGTATTATATGACGGTAAAGGGCACCACGCAGCCTTCCAAAGGATTGCTCATGGGACAAATAGAAGGCGTCGGGCGTATCGTACACGCCGAAATCTTGCACGATGCCGGTTTTCTGAATGTAGGTATCTTCTCCGTTCCAGGCGACGGGAGGCGCGCCAAGGCAATCCGTGCCCGCGCCATAACCGCAGAGACTGTCCGTGTCCGAGAACGATCTTTGCAGGACTTCGAAGAAAGCGTCATCCAGGATGAAGCCTTCAAGGTTGATCCAGGCCCCTTGAAATTCGATCTCTACCCACGAATGGAGAATTTCCTCTGGAGCAAGCGGATACACCAACTCTGGGACAACACCGCGCTGCAAGCCTTTGTGGATCGTAAACCCATGCAACCGGCAACGAACGCCAACACCACGCAGCAGCGCCATTAAGAGCGTGCCTTTCGTATTGCACTGCCCGTAGCCGTCGGAAAGTACCTCGGATGCGGGGATGTCGTCAGCTCGATTGTATCCGAACGAGATTTCATTTCGAACGAAATCATAGGCAGCTCCGATCCGATCGTATTCGGATAAGTCGCGCCAGCTGCGGCTCTCTATTAGATGCGCAAGAGGCGCGGCATCAAAATCCAGTAGTTTGGTGGGTGCAAGTAGGGGGTTGGTTATCTGCAACGGAGTCGCTCCTCGAATCGTCTTGGAACAGACTAGTCTCTATAGGTACTGTAGCTTCAACCCCTTCTTTTAGAAACGATCTCTCGCAACTACTTGTCCGTGTGAACTGCTTTGTGGTGTTCACCGTGTGCGTCGCGTAGGATATTGACACCGCCCCAGGCCGCGATCCCGGCGATAATCACACCGACGACTAGGTCGGGCCAGTTCGTTCCCAGCCAGGCAACGAGGCCACCTGCGACCACGATTCCGAGGTTTGCCGCAAAGTCGTTCCAGCTGAAAGTATTGGCCGCGCGGATGTTGACGTCCGGATCTTTGAGCCGAGCGAGCAACCAGACACAAACTGAGTTGATGGCCGCCGCGCTCAGCGCCATGACGATCATAACGGTGCCAAGGGGATCCGACCCACCGACATAGCGGCGCCAAGCATCATAAAGGATCCCGATGGCGAACACGATCAGCAAGCAGCCCGAGACATTCGCCGCACCACGTTTCCATTTCGCAGACCGCGACAATGCAAACAGACTGATTGCGTAGACCAAGCTGTCTGAAAGGTTGTCGAGCCCGTTTGCGATCAGGGCACTGGAATCCCCGAAGGCCCCGGTCGCAAAAAAGGCCATGGCAAGACCCACGTTTAGACCGAGAACAATCCAAAGGGTGCGTCTTTCGCTTGCTCCTTTTCCTGCAGTCATACTTCCCATTCCGCTTGGTCGACTATGATCCTTCAACCTCTCGGGCAGATCAGAGTTCCGGATTGATTAATAATGGTCAGTTCCATGTACGACCGCCGGGAGCTGTCAGTCAGGCGTCTCAACCAAAGTAGAGTATAGCCCTTTTTATGGGGCGATGAGATCGCGATTTGAGACGGTTTCAAGTTCAAACCATAAAGTTCAATTGGTTCGTGGCGCGGCCAGTATTATAGCTGCGCCGAGCAAGCAAACGGCTGTGCCAAGCGTATCCCACCTGTCCGGTCTGTGACCCTCTGCAAGCCACATCCACAGTACCGAAGCCGCAATGTAGACTCCGCCATAGGCGGCAAAGGCGCGGCCCGCAGCAACCGTTTCGACTTGCGCCAGAAGCCACCCGAATACCACCAAGGCTACAATACCCGGTACGAGCCAGGCCGCGGATGCGCCGAGGCGCCACCAGCTCCAGATCGCGAAACACCCGGCGATCTCGGCCAAGGCCGCAAGCGGATAGGCAAGCGCGGCAGGCATCTCAGGCACCGATCTCGTCGTGTTCGGTCAAACATTCGGAATGATCCCGCAACACCTCAAGCACCTTGCAATCGGCGGTACGTCCACCGCTGCATTCGTGAACCATGCGTTTCAGTTCGGTGCGCAGCGCCTTCAGACGGGCCATGCGCTGCTCCACCTGCTTTAGCTGGCGACGCGCAATCGCGTCGGCTTCTTCGCAGGGCCGATTGGGCTGGTCGCTGAGGTCGAGCAGCTCGCGGATCGCATCAAGCGAGAAGCCGAGTTGTCGCGAATGGCGGATAAAGGACAGTCGGTCGAGCTGTGCATTGTCATAGCGCCTCTGTCCGCCTTCAGTCCGGCCGGGTTCGGGCATGAGCCCGATCTGCTCGTAGTACCGAATGGTCTGCACCTTTGTGCCGGTCTTCTTTGACAGAGTGCCGATCGTGAGCATCTTCGCCTCCATGAAAAGTTACAGTCTTTGTAGGTTTTGCCGCCCCAATAGACAAGTGCCGGATTCACAGACGCGTGAGTTTAAGCCACAACGTGATTTCGCGCTTGAACCTCTAGTAGCTAGAGGATGTAAACGCGGCAATAATCAAGAATCAAAATCAGGCGCACAGGATTGTCCCTCACATCGGCACAGAAATTTCTTTGGGTTTTGGCAGGCGTCGCGTCGCTTGCCTTCGTATGGTTTTTGCTCTGGTCGGACTATCGCGCTGACCGCGCCCGAACCGACACCGATCCAGCGTTTGTCGCTGCATTCGAATTGACGGACCACCAAGGTGTGGTTCGAACGGAAGAAGACTTTTCGGGGCGTTGGATGTTGGTATTTTTCGGCTTCAGCAACTGCCCCGATGTCTGCCCGACGACACTGTCTGAGGTCGCGGCGGTGATGGACGGTCTGGGCGACAATGCCGCGAGGGTCCAGCCGATTTTCATAACCATCGACCCCGAACGGGACACGCCCATGGCACTCGCCGAATTCGTTCCGCTGTTCGATGCGAACATCATCGGGCTGACAGGTACGCCCGAACAGATCGCCGCTACATCCGAAACGTTTCCGATCTTCTTTGAACGCATCGAAGAGGCCACAGCGCCGGATGGCTACACAATGGGCCACACGTCGCATCTGTTTCTGTTCGACCCCGAGGCAGGCTTTGCAGACTCATGGCCCTATGGCACGTCCGCTGAAGAGATTCTCGCCGATCTGGAAGAGAGGATCTGACCGACATGAACCGCGTACCCGCAGAAACCGCCCTCGGGCTGGCATGGATCGTTGCCCTCGTCGCCTCGCTTGCTGTACTTTTCATCGGCGAAGTGATGGGGCAGACACCCTGCGTGTTGTGCTGGTTCCAGCGCGCCTTCATGTTCCCGCTCGCGATCATTCTCGGCCTCGGCCTTTGGTGGCGAGACGGCAGCGTCGGGCGCTATGGCATCGCTCTGGCGCTTGGTGGTGGCGTGGTCGCCCTGTGGCACATGGGCCTCTACGCGGGCCTGATCCCCGAACGTATCCAGCCCTGCACGGCCACCGGCCCCTCGTGCACCGATGATAACCAATTGGTCTTCGGCATCCCGATCCCGCTGATGGCGCTGGCCGCCTTCGCGCTGATCGGGTTCCTGTCGGCCCTTTCATTGAAGGAAACACAAACATGAATCGACGCGGCTTAATCCTGTCCGTTCTCGCCCTCGGCGTTGCCGGTTTCGGCGGAGCCACTTGGTACGCGACTCGCCCCGGCCCCGCGGCCGAAGCAAAAACCGTTGCGCCGGAACTCGCGGACGCGATGATCCGCTCTTACTCGCCCATCCTCGGACCTGCCGACGCGCCCGTCACGATTGTCGAATTCTTTGACCCGGCCTGCGAGGCTTGCCGCGCCTTCCATCCGATCGTGAAGGACATCATGGCACAGCATGGAGATGCCGTCCGCGTCGTTATCCGCTACACCGCGTTTCATGGCGAGGCATCCGAGGAAGCGATCCGCGTGCTCGAGGCAGCACGCATGCAAGGCGTTTACGAGCCGGTGCTCGAAGCCGTTCTGCGGGATCAGCCGAGATGGGCGTCGCACGGCGCGCCTGAGCCCGGTCTGATCCTCCAGATCGCCGCCACTGCCGGACTCGATGCAGAGGCCGCGCGCACGCAAATGCTGGCACCGGATGTCGTTGCGATCCTGAATCAGGATCGTGCGGACGTCGAAACCGTGGGAGTTCGCCAGACTCCTACTTTCTTTGTAAACGGCAAGTCGCTCGATCCATTCGGGGAGGCAGAACTGCGTCGATTAGTGGCCGCGGAAGTTGCCGCCGTGCAAAGCTGAATGGAAAAGGCAGGACCAAAACGATGAAAAAGATTATTATGACGGGCACACTGGCCGCGCTCTTGACCTTTGGAGGGCTCTCAGTACCCGCACTGGCCGGACCCGTGGATGTCGTCGTCGAAAGCGCCTGGTCCCGCGCCTCCATAGGGATGAACCGCCCCGGGGCCGCCTACATGACGATCCGCAACACTGGCGACGAGCCGGTGACGCTGATTGGTCTTTCAACACCCCTCGCGATGATGCCCGAGATCCACGAGACGAAGACCAATGCCGAAGGTGTGAGTTCCATGAGCGCGGCAGGTGAGATCGCGATCGCCCCGGGCGAGAGCGTCGCGCTTGAGCCGGGCGGCCTCCACGCGATGTTGATGCGGCTACAACAACCCATGACGGAAGGGGAAACCTTTCCGCTGACCCTACTTTTTGTCGACGGGGGCGAGGTGACAGTCGAGGTGCCGATCCTTGGCATCGCCGCACGCGGACCGGAAGACTAATGCGACGAAGGACGATCGCAGGATACGGCGCGGCCGGTGCCGGTGCAATTGCCTTGACGCTCTTCGTCGGTTGGTGGCGGGTCGACGGACCCGGTGCGCCCGAACCTATCGAGCAGCGGCCTATGGCTCTGACCGAGATGGATTTCCGCCTGACTGACCATGAAGGCAACGAGGTCGGGCCGGAAACCCTGATCGGGCGACCGACGATGGCGTTCTTCGGTTTCACTTACTGCCCCGATGTCTGCCCGACCACGCTCTCGGACATTTCAGGTTGGCTCGACGATTTAGGAGACGAAGCCAAACAGTTGAACGTGGTTTTCATCACGGTCGATCCCGAGCGCGATACCGTCGAGGCGATGGCAGAATATGTCAGTTATTTCCACCCAGCGATCCGCGGCTGGACGGGACCGGAGGGGCAGATTGCGCGCATCGCGGACGGCTTCCGCGCTGCCTACGAGCGGGTGCCCACGGAAGGCGGCGACTACACGATGAACCACACGGCCAGCGTCTTCCTGTTCGGTGCCGCTGGACGGTTCGTCACCATGATTGACTATCATGAACCGAGGGAATTCGCGGTACCGAAGATCCGCCGCGCGTTGGAAGAAGAAACGGAGGGAGCGACATGAGGCTCAGAACTTTTGCGGCAGGTGTCGCGCTTGCGGGGACCGTTTCGGGGGCGGCTATCGCATTCTTCGATGTTCTGTCGAAAGAACCCGTGCCGCCAGAACTTGCCCAGGCAGGTAGCTGGATGCCCCAGCGTCCTGAAGCTCCCCGGAGCCTGGATATTCCGTTGTCGCTGCCAGCTACGGCGTGGGTGGAAGATACACCCGGCTTCGGCCCCTTGCCCCTGCTGCAGGCCGCTGTTGTTGACAGGCCGATGCAGGCCATCGAACCGCCCCTGTTGACTTGGTCTCGCGACATCTCTTCTGGTGAAACGCTCGACTCCTTGCTTTCCGAAGCCGGTCTTGCGGGAGCCGACAGGGCGGAAGTCGCCCTTGCACTTGGCGCGGAATACGATCTGCGACGGTTGCGGCCGGGGAATTCGGTCACTGTTGTTTCGACTATGGATGGCAGCCCCCGCACCGTCTCGCTCGCCGTCGAGGACGGGGTGCGGATCGAGGTGCTTTTTGGCGAGCAGGTGTCCACGCAGGTCGTGGCGCCGGATCCGGAGATCGTAACCCTTGCTGGGGAGGCCGTGATCGACACCTCGATCTTCGCGGCACTCGACAATGCCGGCATCCCCGCCCGATTTGCCGTGGACCTTGCGCAAATGCTGGGTGGAACCGTGGATTTCCGCCGTGAGATGGCTGGAGGCGAGACACTAAGGCTTCTCTGGCGCGAGACGCGCGTCGGCGATGACAAGATCGGACAGCCGGACCTCGCCTTCGCCGCACTGGAAATCGGCGATTCGCTTTACGAGATCGTTTGGCCGGACGACGGCAGCGGTCAGGCGACGATCTACGTCGATGGCGAGGTGCTTCGCGTCTTTGCACAGCCAGTCGAGGGCGCGCGCCTCAGCTCGGTGTTCGGGCGCCGCACACATCCTGTCTACGGAAACGTCCGGATGCACACCGGCGTCGATTTTGACGCGGCAAGCGGGACGCCGGTACGGACGACGGCACCGGGCCGGGTCAGCTTCATCGGCTGGCGAGGCGGTTATGGACGCGTGGTCGAAATCTCCCATGGCTCCGAGACCATGACGCGCTACGCGCATCTCAGCGCCGTGTCGGAGGGCCTAACACAGGGCCAACGCGTGGCGGCGGGAGATGTGATCGGCCGCGTTGGCGCAACCGGCACAGCGACAGGTCCCAACCTGCACTACGAAGTCCTCGTAGATGGGCGTCCGACTGACCCTCTCTCTGACGACAGGCTCGCCGAAGCCGCAGAGAACGAGGTGGATGATACCGCCGCGCTGTTGCGTCTGACCGAGGCGCGCGCGCTTCTGACTGAAAACCTTGACAGCGAAATTGCCCAGACGACAACCGAAAGGCTCTGACCCATGAAACGCATGACCCAAGCTCTGACCATCGCGCTCGCCCTGTTCCCGGCGGCCCAGGCCCTCGCAGAGGCAACAGCGATAGACGTCCGCAAGACCAACGGATGCGGCTGCTGCCTGTCCTGGATGAACCATCTCGAGGAAAACGGATTCGCGCCGACGGGCGAGAACATGTTTGGCGGGTCGCTGGTTCGTTTCAAGCTCGACAACGGCGTGCCGCAGCGCATGGTCTCCTGCCATACCGCGCTCATAGAGGGCTACGTGATTGAAGGCCATGTCCCGGCCGCTGATATCCGCCGCCTTCTTGAGGAACGCCCGGACGCCGTCGGCCTCGCCGTTCCGGGAATGCCCTATGGCTCGCCCGGCATGGGGCCGGAAGAAAACCGTGAAGCTTATGATGTCTTCCTCATCCGCGAGGACGGGTCGACCGAAGTCTTTTCAAGCTACGCCGAAGGATAATCTGGCCCGCTTATGGAAAACCTGTCTCCGATAATGCTCGGCTTTCTCGGAAGCCTTGCCGCCGGATCGCTCACGGCAGTCGGAGCAATTCCCGTGCTGTTCGGGCGCATCCCGTCGCGGGCGACGCGCGATCTGTCGCTCGGCTTCGCTGCCGGCGTCATGCTCTCAGCCTCGTTCTTTTCTCTGATCATCCCGGCGTTGGATGCGGCGGAGCCGATGTTCGAGAACGGCGCGATGCCTGCGGCCATCGTTTGCGTCTCGATCCTTTTGGGCATGGGGGCCGTTGCATTGATGAATGAAAGGCTGCCGCACGAGCATTTCAGAACGGGACGCGAAGGGCCCGAAGCGGCGTCCTTACGGCGGGTCTGGCTGTTCATCATCGCAATCACGATCCACAACTTCCCGGAAGGCCTCGCGGTCGGAGTTGGCTTCGGTTCCGGAGGTATGGAAGGCGGTCTGCCACTCGCCATCGGCATCGGGCTTCAGAATGCGCCTGAAGGGCTGGCCGTTGCGGTATCCCTGTTGGGCGAAGGATATCCGAAGCTGCGCGCCTGGGGCATCGCCGCGCTAACGGGAATGGTCGAGCCGATTGGCGGTTTGCTCGGGGCCGGCATCATCACACTGTCGGAACCGCTGCTGCCATGGGGCTTGGCCTTTGCCGCAGGCGCCATGCTTTATGTCATCAGCCACGAAATCATCCCCGAAACCCATCGCAGCGGCCATCAGAACAAGGCAACGCTCGGCTTGGCCGTCGGGCTCGTTTTGATGCTTTTTCTCGATGTTTGGTTGGGGTGACGCAATGCCAGTGCATAAACTATCTCCGGTGATCGGCATTTTTGCGGCGCTTGCCGCTTTCGTAATCGATCAGATCACAAAAGCCATTGTTGTGGCGAATGCGGCCTCTTTAAGCACTGGAATCGCCGTGTTTCCAGGTTTTAACCTTGTCTTTTATCGCAATGATGGCGTCACTTTCGGATTACTTGGCGGCGCACCATGGTGGAGCCTCATAGCTCTCGCTCTTGCCATCTGCGGCTGGCTGGGGGTTATGCTGTTTCGCGCCGAAAATGCGGTTGAAACGCTCGCTTACGGAGCGATCATCGGTGGAGCCTTGGGCAATGTCATTGATCGTGTGCGGTATCGGGCTGTAACGGACTTCCTGGATTTCTACATCAACTCAACGCATTGGCCTGCCTTCAACATGGCCGATGTGTTTGTCGTCAGTGGCGTGGGGCTCTTGCTCGCCGCACCCTGGATCAGTGCGCGGCGTCCGATCAAGTCGTGAAGCCGGCAATTCTGAACTGCTTCGCTCTGCGCAAACGTCTGCTCTCGCGGATGACGCTTGGTTTCGCCGCCGGGCCGCTGACCGTTCTAACCTTCCCGCCTTTCTCGATTCTGCTTCTTGTTCCCGTTGCCTATTCTGCGTTGTTTGTCGGTCTTCGCGACCTCTCCTTCGGGCGTGCTTTTCTCGTCGGCTGGGCGTTTGGTCTCGGCCAGTTCGGTTTCGGGATTTCGTGGATCGCGGAAAGTTTCTACGTCGAGGCCGAGCGTTTCGGGGCGCTGGCGATCCCGGCCGTCGCGGGATTGTCCGCAGGTCTCGCGATTTTCCCGGCCATTGCCGCCGTGCTCTTCGTCGAAATCGCGCGGCGCGGAGCCATGGGCAGTCTCCTGGCCTGCCTCCTGTTCGCGACCTCATGGACCGCGGCCGAGTGGTTGCGCGGTCACGTTCTGACAGGTTTTCCGTGGAACCTCGCCGGCTACGCTCTTGTTGATTACGCCGCCCTTCGCCAGCCCGCCGCCTGGGTGGGAAGTTATGGGCTAAGCTTTCTCACCGTGTTCGTAGCGGCACTCCCCGGCGCGGCTCTCATGGCGGTCGGGCGACAACGATTGATCATCTCGCTCATGCCGCTGGCCGGCATCGTAACGATGTGGGCCATCGGCACGCTTCGCCTCCAGTCGGATGCACCACAGCCACCGGATGTCGACCTGCGCATCGTTCAGGGCAACGTACCCCAAGAGGAGAAATGGGCGCCCGAGAACCGCGAGGCGACCTTCGCGCGCTATATCGAGCTTTCAACCCAGCCCGGCGATTTCGACGTTCTTCTCTGGCCGGAAACTGCCTTTCCCGGTTTCCTCGATGAGGATGCCCAGGCGCGATCCCGTATCGCGGCTGCGCTTCCGGACGGCAGCGTGCTGCTCACCGGAGTGCCGGACCGTGTACCGAGTGAGGATGGCACCCGATATTTCAACACCGTCCAGGCTTTTGACGATAACAGTGAGATCCTGACCGGATACGCGAAACACCATCTCGTGCCCTTTGGCGAATACACTCCATTCCGCGGCTGGTTGCCGATCGAGCGGCTGACAGCGGGGCTGGGCGATTTTACGCCTGGACCGGGCCTGCGAACGCTTGCGCTTCCGGGTGTGCCGCTGGTCGCCGTGGCGATCTGCTATGAGATCATCTTCCCAGGCCATGTGGTCGACGACCTGTTCCGACCCGACTGGATTTTTAACGCGACAAACGATGCCTGGTTTGGAACCAGCATCGGACCCGAGCAGCATCTGGCTTCCGCACGTATGCGCGCCGTAGAGGAAGGCCTTCCTGTCATCCGAGCCGCGAATACGGGCATCTCTGCCGTCATCGACGCGAACGGAGAGATCGTTGCGCGGCTCGATACCGGGGAAAGGGGCATAGTCGACGCTGATCTTCCCTCTGCGCGGCCGCCTACGCCATATGCGCTTTTTGGGGACTGGATGTTGCTGGCGCTCATCTTGGCTTCGTGGAGCTGGGCTCTGGCGGCCAATGCGACGGCTAACTACCGCCGCATGAGAAAGACCGTCATGCATAGATGTGGATAGGCGTTCCGTCCTTCACCATTGCATAGATGTCCTCGATCTGCCGATCTGTGACCGCGATGCAGCCAGCTGTCCAGTCGCGGATGTCCGTCGGGTCGATGCCGGGGCGTGGACCACCATGGATGAAGATGTCGCCGCCGGGGGAAAGGCCCTGCGCTTCGGCAAAGGCGATGTCGGCCTCATTCGGATAAGAGATGCCAACTGAAAGATGATACGTACTTTCAGGGTTGCGCTTATCGACTATGTAGGTGCCCTCCGGGGTCCGACCGTCTCCCTCGAATTGCTTGTGACCCTGAGGAGCGAAGCCCAGCCCGATCGGATAGGTTTGCAGCACGCGATCGGATCCGTCGAGAACAAGCAAACGCAGTCCCTTGTAGAGCCGAAGTCGCGTCACTTCGGGTCCGTCATAGCTGCGGAACTTGCCGGCACAGCCCGACAAAAAGGCCGCTAAGCCACCCAACAGGACGGCGCGGCGGGGAAATCGGATGGTTTTCACTGCTCGATGCCTCTTTCGTGAGGTCTGATATGGAAATAATGTTACCTTGCAAATGCCGCGTGATCAATGTCCGTGGGCAAGCGCGGCCTTTGCGATCTGTGGCCCAACCTGCTCGCCACCGGACGGCGGTGCCTTGGCCTCTTGGCTGTTAAGCAGGCGCAGGGCGTTCGCCACCACCAGCAATGACACACCCACGTCGGCTGCAATAGCGCCCCACATCGATGCCATTCCGAACGCGGTAGCGACAACGAAAACTCCCTTGGTCGCCAAGGAAATACCGATGTTCTGATGGATAATCGACATTGTCCGGCGCGAATGACCGATCAGCCAAGGCACCTTGCCGAGGTCGTCGGTTATAAGGGCAATGTCCGCCGTCTCGATTGCCGCGTCAGAACCGACCGCACCCATCGCGATGGCATAATGCGCGCGCGCCATTGCGGGAGCATCGTTCACCCCGTCGCCGATCATGGCAACCATGTCATGAGTTTTGACCAGTTCTTCGATGGCTGTCACCTTGTCTTCGGGCAGAAGCTCAGCGCGCACCTCGTCGATACCGACCTCGGCGGCAACGGCGCGCGCTGTTCGCTCGTTGTCACCGGTCAGCATGACGATGGTCTTCACGCCCTGCGCGTGAAGTTGCGCCACGATGCCCTTGGCATCAGGGCGGATGCGATCGCGCAGTTCAAGAATGCCGGTCACACCGGATTCATCGCCGACAGCGACAAGGGTGCTGCCGGCGCCTTCGATCCGCTCCCGCAGATCCTTCGGAATAGCGTCGCCGAAACCCTTCTCCTCGGCAAACCGGTCCGACCCCAGCCAGATCGACCGTCCGTCAGTGCGTCCTTCAAGTCCCCTGCCGGGAATGGTGCGGGTATCCTCTGCGGCGGACACCTTGACGCCGTCGGCCTCCGCCCGCGCGAGAATGGCACGCGCCAAAGGGTGCGACGAACGTGCCTCCAGTCCTGCGGCGAGGGTCATCAAATCTTGCGCTGAAGCCCCGCCCAGCGGGTGCACCGTCGCCACTTCCGGCTGGCCCATGGTGATTGTGCCGGTCTTGTCCATGGCCAGCGCCGTCGTCCTGCCCGGCGCCTCTACATAGGCACCGCCCTTGATAAGGACGCCCGCCCGCGCCGAAGCGGTGAGCGCTGCGACGATGGAGACAGGGGTCGAGATGACCAGAGCGCATGGGCAAGCGATCACCAGCAGCACGAGGGCATTGTAGAACCAGTAATCCCAGGCTCCGCCGAAGATAAGCGGCGGCAGTAGCGCAATTGCGACGGCGAGAGCCATGACGATAGGCGTGTAGATGCGGGCGAACTTTGCCACCCACTGTTCCACCGGCGCGCGGCGGGCATGGGCGTCGCCGACCATGCGGATGATCTTGGCCAAGACGGTATCCGAGGCGGCCTTCGTGGCGCGCACCGTTAGTGTACCTTCGCCGTTGATCGTGCCCGCATAGACCTCGTCTCCGGCCTCTTTGGGTATCAAAGCACTTTCGCCGGTGATCGGCGCTTGGTCGACCGCGCCCGCGCCACCCGTCACCTCGCCGTCGAGCGGGATACGGTCGCCACCGCGTACAATAAAGCTTGAGCCTACGGCGACTTGCGCCGCCGGCATGTCGGTCTCGCTTCCGTCATCGCGGATCACGCGCGCCGTAGGTGGCGCAAGATCCAGGAGCGCCGACACCGCGTTCCGCGCGCGCCCAACGCTCCAGCTTTCGAGAAAGAGGGACAGCGAAAAGAAAAAAGCCACTGTCGCTGCCTCGAAGAATTCACCGAGCCCGATGGCTCCGGCGACTGCGACAACCATCAGCAGGTTCATGTCGGGCGACAGCCGACGTGCGGACGACCATGCCTTCGGTGCCACAAGCCAAACGCCGAATAGGATAGCAACTGCAAAAAGCCCTGCCTCGGCCAGCGGCATCGGCGCTTCGCCGTGCCCCGCGAAGAGGCCGAGCGCCCCGCCCATACCGGTCTCGATGATGTGCCAGAGAAAACCCGCCGCCCAGAAGCCGCCGCTGAGAGCCGTAAACAGCCGCTGTCGTGCAAGATGGGCCGCTTGGTCGACCGACGCGTTCTCGGCATTCCACGGCTTCGCGGTCATGCCGGTGCTCGCGACAAGTTCCGCAACTTCGTCGTCCGATACACTCTTTGCGCTGTCCAGAATGGTCATCCTCCCGTTGATCACATCGAACGCGAGATGCTCGGCCCCGCCGATCTGCGGGCCGATTACCTTATTCAAGATCGCGACCTCCTCGGCGCAATCGAGGCCAGACACCTGAAAACTGCGCCCGCCGGTTGGCGCGGGCGTCGTCGGTGCGATGTCGCCGCACGTTCCGGCGCTACCACAGCAACTGCCGCCGCTTGCCTGGGCATCTTCGGCGTGATCGTGATCGTGGCGGTGGGTGTCGGACGGCATGAACGGACCTCTGGATTCGGGTGCTTTGTAATGACATAGCCCCTACAGTAGCTAGAGCTTCAAGAGAAAAGTTCGGTGGTATTTCCGTTTGTTTTCTTGCTAGACGGTCCGACGACAGCCTCAATCACGGCGTGAGGCATAAAAAGCCGATACTAAGAAAACAGAAAAGAAAGGAAACTCGATGCAGGTTTTGATGCTGAAGCAAAAAATGATGGTTGCGGTGGCGCTTTTGCTCACGACAGGATGCGCCATCCAGCCGACAGGTCCGAACGACACGGCAGACCAGACGGGCAACGTTCCCGAAGCCGTGGTTGCGATGGCTGCTCCGGATCAGGATGTTGCAACCGCGCGCCTCGTGCCGGAAGACGGCTGCTATTGGTACGAACACAGCGGGCCGGTCGAAACGACGCTGCTGCCGTTGCGCACGGCGAACGGTAATCCGATCTGCGTGGCACGCGAAGCTTGAGGACGCGCCACACGTTGGATCAACGCGCCTCAGACCTACGCACCACACTCAACTTCGCGCGGTGACACTGTCCTCCGCCGAGTACAAATGTGCCGTCGATTCGATCTCAACGTTGGGATAAAGTTCGTTAATGTGAGCCATGACCATCCGCACGCAACCCGAACTGGCTCGACCGCCGATACTTCTCGGATAGGGCGTGCCGTGTATTCGAAGATAAGTGTCGCGGTCTCCGACGTACAGATAGATGGCTCGTGATCCCAAAGCGTTTTCGGGGCCGGGTTCCATCCCGTCGGCCCATCGTGCGTTTTCCGGATCCCGCTCGATCATGTTCTGGGTCGGTGTCCAATGCGGCCACCTCACCTTGCGTTTGATCGTGTAGACCCCAGGCTCGTATAGGTTGCCCCGGGCAATGGCCACACCGTAGCGCATTGCGGTCCCGCTCTCCTCGATATGATAGAGATAACGCGCGACCGCATCGACATGGATGTCTCCTGGCACGAGTCCGGGTTTCGCGACCACGCGCTGGGGCAAAAAGCGCGGGTGTAGGCCCCAAGGGTTTGACGTGGCCGGATCGAATCCGGGCGGCGTGACTTGCGCGTCCCATTCAGCCTTCTGTGCCTCGGCGGGCCAGGTATCGGCCAACAGGGGGCTGGAAACAGACGCGGAGAATAGCGCCGTTGTTGTTTGAATGAAGTGTCGTCTTGTCAGCATGTCTTACCCTTTCGGTTCCCACCAGCAATCTATGGCAAGAACGGTATCTGTTCACTTTGATTAGATAAGACTTCTAGTGGCTAGAGGTTCAAGGACATATTTTCGTGAACACACACGATCCTTGTGATCCGCAATTTACCATCCGCTACTACGAAAAGATCGGCGCGCCGCCCAGCCTGACCCGGCCTGTTCCCGAGACCACGGTTGCTGCAGAGTCAGATCCTGTCGAAGCTGGCTATGGAGGAAGGCCATATCGCCCGCTTCGCCTGAGCAGCGAACGGCAGTGTGGTGAACTTTGACTTGCACGGTGACGGGGGCAGGCAAAGCAGCAACGACAAACAGGGCCGCGCAGTGTCCAAAATACCGGGCGTCTTGCTCGCCGCCTTCACCAGTCATCATAGATGGTGAAGGCACAACCGCACGGAAGCGCCGGCCACAGCGGCCTTGCGCACTGGCGAGGAGTATCTCCAAATTCGAGCACCTTGATTGCCAAGGTTCCGGCGGGCTTTGCCTCCTCCTACCGGAACTTTGGCCGACTGGCACGCACCCGTCAGGATACCGAGCGATGACGCTCATCTCTTAGGTCGTGGTGCGCCACATCCGGAACCGGCCCTGCCCGGTCACTTCGCAGATCAAACCCCGCGCTTCCATCCAGACGAGGTTGCGCTGGACGGCGGCGCGGCTGGCACCGGTCAGGGTCTCGGCCATTGGGGCGGAGACGAGGGGCCATTCGGCCAGCACGGCGCGCAATGCTGGTGGTGTCTTGCCAGAGAGCGGGGCCATCATGGTTTCCGCCCGAGCTGACCATGCCTGGATATCGTCGAGGTGTCGCATTGCTGTCAGGCATGCTGTTTCCATTCCCTCGAGCCAACGCTCTAAGCGCTCAGCCGATGGGCCACTGGCGCGCAGCCCCCCTGCCCCGCGTGTAGCCAGAGGCGCAAAGATGGCCCCCCCCATTCGAACTCGGGCCTTCGCTGGCGGCAATGCGTGCGGCGGTAACCGCCGCTTCCATCCGGTCGCCCTGTTGCCCGAGGCCCGCAAGGCTCCAGAGGTGAAACCCCATGCAGGCGCGTGTGATCGGGTGCAGGTCGGCGGCTTGCGCCATCAGGTCAAGCCAACCGCCCGCGCGATCCGCAAAGGGCTCGGCTTCATCCGCCATGTTTTCGGGGTCACGGCGATCGAGGAAAGCGGACAGGTCCACCCCTGGGCCGGGACCGCCTGTCAGACGCCGCACTGCCCATCCGACACGCGCGAGCGCTGCGGTGTCGTCCTGCACGCCGGACAAGCGCATGGATATCCAGAGCGCCAGCCGATCCGGGCCAATTCGGTCGCCTGCAAACCAGCTGAGGTCTGCCGCCTCCATCAGCGCGAGCCTGTGCCGCCAGCCCTCCGGACCACGGTGCAGACGGTCATCCAGTGCGCCAATCCGGCCAGCCACACGGGCGAGATGGGCGGCATTGCCTGCCTCTGCCTTCCGCCAATCGTCGAGGACTGCGGTTTCACGCAGCTCTGCCCTCGGTCCGGGCGGCAGATATTCCGGCTCCACTTCCATCGGACCGGGCAGGAACCACAGGTCGTCCTCAGACGCCTCTTCGAGCCCCTCCGCATCCACTAGAGGGTCGTCAAAAATATCATACTGCGTGGAAACTTGAGGCTTCATATGTGCAAAATACGGCACTTTTGCATTTTACCCAAGTGTTTTGTCAGAGTGCGCCTGCATACCTTATATAGCACGCGCGCTCGGTGGTCTGCGAGATTTCTCTGATCGCGCTCAGCGTATGGAAACCAACGGCTTTATGATGAACAGCGCCACAGAGCACGCCCTTGCATCTGTTTACAAACGGTCGTTTAATAACGGTACCCTAAATTGCAAACGGCCCGTTTTCATGCCCCTGATAGGCTATGCACGCGTATCGACAGAGGATCAGACCCCCCTGCCCCAGTCTGAGGCCCTACAAACCGCAGGATGCGTCGAAATCTTCGAAGAGCACGCCTCAGGCGGCAATCGCGCGCGTCCTGTGCTCGCGCGGGTGCTCGAACGCGTCCAGGGCGGCGATACGCTGGTCGTAGTGCGGATCGACCGACTTGCGCGGTCTCTGTCGCACTTACTGGAGGTGATCGAGCGTCTGGAGGCCAAGGGCGCCTTCTTCCGCTCCCTGCAGGACCCCATCGACACTTCATCGCCGCAGGGCAAATTCACGCTGCAAGTTCTGGGCGCTGCGGCCGAGTTTGAGCGCGCTCTGATACGTGAGCGCACAAAGGCCGGGCTTGCCTCTGCGCGCGCCAAAGGGCGCATTGGTGGCAATCCTGGGCTTCGCACCAAAGACCCCGCCGCACTGCGCAAGGTGCGGCTGGCACGACAGGACGGCTACATGGAGCGCCTGAACGAGACCGCGCAGGATTGGGTGCCCCATGTGCGCCGCCTGCGCCCCGATATGGCTTGGGAAGACATCCTGCGGATTATCAATGCCCCCCTGCCCCCAGATCGCCATTGGACACAAAGCCGCCTGCTCCGCGCCGTGAAGGCATATGTACGCGACGGGTTTCTACCCGCCGAGGTCCTAGCCCGAGCTGGACGCCGCGAAACCGACGATCGCCTGCCGGCGATTGTCGCCGCCATCAAAGGCGCGGACCCCGACATCACGCTTCAGGCGATCTGCACCCGGCTGGAAGCGATGCGCGAACGCACGCCTCGTGGCCGAACAAGATGGCAGCCGTCTTCGGTGAAAATGCTGTTGGAGCGGGCGGAACGACTTGGCCTCATGCCGTACGAATCGAGCCAAAATCAGATGTAGCTTCTGACCCGAATCCAAAAAATTTCACCGGGAGAAAACTCCGCAGGAGGCAGAAAGTGCCATTAGTTGCTTGGGGTTAGCTGCTAATGTGCCAACTCAACAGAGTAGCGGCTCGATCTGGTTAGATCTGCATTTAATATATCTATATCAATGACTTGCTGAGTTTTTTACACGACAACACCTATAGGTGTTGTGGATAACTTTCACACTACATTTAGATTCTTCTTGCCGGACTCACTGGATCGTGGCATTCCCATTCTGACGGCAAAACGCGTCAGACACGCTGTACACCGTCAGAATGACTAAGAGCCTCAACAGAGGCCGAGAGTGGGCGGCAGGACATGGATGATCGTAACATTGGATACACGCAAGGCATAGGCTCTTCCGATATCGGAGCATTTGCCGACAATCTGGCTGAGTCTTTGGATCGCCAGATGAAGATCGCTTTCGAACCCGAAGAACGAAAGTCCCTACGTCGCTTCAGTTCCACCGAAGTCGCCGGCCTCCTGCGCGTAAGCACATCTAACCTGCGCAACCGGCACAAGGACGGCAGCTTCCCGGAAGTGCATACAGACAACCGCGGACACCGGTTCTACACAGCCCAAGAGATTGATGAGTTGCGCGATGTTCTTGGACGCACTGGAAAGAACGCAGAAAGCTACCGCCCAGGTCGACGTGATGGCGATCGTCTCCAGGTGATATCCGTCGTCAACTTCAAAGGCGGCTCATCAAAGACTACTGCAACGATTCATCTTGCGCAAAGGTATGCCTTGCGCGGTTACCGCGTGCTGGTCCTAGACCTCGATCCGCAAGCAAGTTTGACCACGTTTTTCGGCTTTCGGCCCGAGCTTGAGTTCGCCGATGGCGGCACAATCTATGATGCTTTGAGATATGAGGACCAAGTTCCTCTCTCGAACGTCATCCAAAAGACCTACTTCCATAAGCTCGACATGGTGCCCGCCGGTTTGATGCTCTCGGAGTACGAAACCGAGACCGCAAACGCTCTCGCCCGTCGCGTACAGCCCATCTTTGCAGAGCGCCTCGCCTTGGCGCTTGAAGAGGTTGAGGCAAACTACGACATCGTCCTGATCGACTGCCCGCCTCAGCTTGGGTTTCTAACCCTGACTGCGCTGGCAGCCTCGACGGGGCTTTTGGTTACCGTGGTACCTGGCATGCTTGACATCGCATCTATGAGCCAATTCCTGAAGCTTGCTTCAGAAACGGTCAAGGCCGTGGAGGAAGCCATCGGTCGGCGTGTCACATGGGATTTTGTCAAGTTCCTGATTGCCAGATATGAACCGTCGGACGGTCCGCAGACCCAAATGGCAGGCTACCTGAGATCAATTCTGGCAGGTCAGGTCATGACAGAGCCAATGCTGAAGTCTACGGCGATCTCCGACGCGGGGATGACCCAGCAGACCGTCTACGAAGTCGATCCAAGCCAATTCATCAGAAAGACAATTGATCGCGCCCTGACCAGCGTGAATGGCGTTGGCGATGAGCTAGAGCAGACGATCCAAATGGCATGGGGGCGTCGCTGATGGCCCGAAACATCTTCAACCAGCCTCCAAGGAATGAGACGGAGAGCGGAGCCCCCTCCCCTACCCCGCCAAAAGCGGCAAAGCTGCCGGGATCTGTTGGAGGATTGCGCGACTCTTTGCGCGAGATCACAGCAAACTCGATTCGCGATATCGAACCCGATCAGATTGACATGGATGGGCTGCGCGATCGGTTGGTGCTGGAAGATTCCAGTATCGATGAGTTGGCCGAGAGCATTCGCAAGCATGGCCAACAAGTGCCCATCATGGTCCGTCCATCTGCCCAACCGGACAGATACCGCATCATCTACGGCCGCCGCAGGCTTGCGGCGATCCGTAAGGTCGGTGGAACGGTCAAGGCAATTGTTCGAACCTTGGACGATGACGCATCTCTGATCGCTCAAGGCCAGGAGAACAACCTCAGGCTTGATCCGTCTTTTATAGAAAAGTCTCTTTTTATCAAAGAGATGCAAGAATCCGGGTACAAACCCGGTGTCATTCAAGATGCTCTAGGTCTGACCCGGCAAGGCGTATCCAACCACAGGGTCGTCATAGAACAACTGCCAGACGGTCTTGTTCAACTCATCGGGCCAGCACATGGGATCGGACGACGGCAGTGGGGTGATCTAGCTGCCTTGTCGGTGAAGGTAGATTTGGTGGACATCGCCAAAGAGGCGCTCGCCGCCCTGCCCGACGACACTCCTAGTTCCGAAAAGTTCCAAGCGGTCTATTCGGCTTGCTCGAGCAAAGCACGTAGCGACAAGAAGCCGCCCAATCGTGGGCTGACTTCGGTCATCAATGATGAGAACGGCAGTTCATTGGGCACGCTGACAATCGATGAGAAGGCGATCGCGCTCAAGGTCACCAAGAAGGACAATCCAGAATTCGGCCAATGGCTCGAAGAGCACGCGGAAGCTACGCTTTTGCAACTCTTCGTACAGTGGCGGAATGAGAGAGGCTCTGGGTCCTAACCCAGGCCACACAGAGCAACACGAGCAGAGGAGAAAAGCGAAGACCCGAAAGAAAAGAGCCCCCCAAAGTTTCCCCTGGAGAGCCCTCATCATCTGATTAGCATCTTTGATGTAGCAACCTCCAGCATACCGGTCAAGAGTCACCGATTCGGTGGACTGATATTTTTTGCCTTTTTCCGCGAAAATTCGAGGAAAGAGACGGGGAAGTTGTGGGCCGAACGGTCGTCGTGAACAAGCCATGGCATTTACAAAACTCTCGATCGAAGCCGCAGGTGCTGATGCAACCCGCGGCTCATTTCCCCCATCTGAAACCGACGTCTGGACCATCTTCAGAGCCCTGAGAGATGCACGCAGCGTGTTTGGTCTACGTCCTGGCCACATACAGACACTTCAAGCAATGCTCAGTTTTCTGAAACCTGGCCATGGCGAAACGGTTTTTGCGTCTAACAATTCACTTTGCCAGCGCGTTGGCGGAATCGACGAACGGACACTCCGGAGGCACATCAACCGCTTCGTTGAACTCGGATTCATCAAGCGCAATGACAGCTCGAACCGAAAGCGCTACCGCGTTCGCTCATCCGGCGGGGAGTGCATCAGTTATGGATTGTCTCTCACCCCCCTGCTCCAACGTGCGAGCGAGCTTATAGCCATCGCGCAAGAGATGGAGAATAACCGGCGAGATCGGATATTTGTCCGCAAACAGATCCTTACAAAGCTCGCCCATTTGGAAGAGCACGATCCTAGCAACGCATTCATCAACCACGCACGGAAAGCTCTACGCAGGAAGCTGAGCCTCCCCGAATACCACGCTCTGCTCGCCAATACAGATGCAGAATGCCAGAGTTTGTCTACCCCGGATGACCCGCCTGAAACTATGGAATTGCCCGCCAATGACGGACAAACTGTCCGGCATCAATCTAAGTCTGAAGAAGAAAAAAAAGATTTAGATAGCAACATAGGCCTTGAGGCCCTGAAACCAGACTTGCTGACCTCAGTCTGCGATCAGGCGACATCGTTCTCCACAGAGAGACTTAGAAACTGGTTGGACATTGAAAACCATGCTCGAACACTTGCACCCATGATGGGCATTCACCCAGAGACTTTCGAGAAAGCCAAGAATGCTGTAGGAGCTCAGAAAGCGTCATGCGCGATCTTCATCATGCTACAGCTTGGAAAACGCATCAGGGATTTTGGAGCGTATTTTCACAGTATCACCCTGGGTCAAAGGCAAAACCAATTTGATCCATTAGCTTTGATCAAGCGACTGTCCGAAAACAATGAGCGAACTGTCTAATGTCCACCGCGGTGGACTTCGAACGAGAAGCGGCGCTTGTGGCAACCAAAACTGTCCAAACGCACGTAGCGGCGCATGGTGGTTCTTCAGTTTATCTCAGACCAGCAGATGTCCACCGCGGTGGACAAATGACACACGAGCAAGCCTTGATGAAAATCTGGCCGCCCATGGAAGAAATCGGCGGCCAGGCATTACACCCTAAATGCCTAAAGTTATTGTGGGAGGTCACCGTCTCCAAAGAGGTTTGGAAAGAGCCGCTCTCGATAATCCAACGGAAACGCCAACCGAACTGGCGTCTTCGGCGAGGCGGACGTCATGTATCCGGCGGCGGTCAGTTTACTCAGCGTGTTGCGAGCAGTACGCTCGGACGTCTTGAGCACAATCTGCGCGTCACCTCGTTCCAGTGCCCCATGCCGAAGAACCGCCGAGATCAGTTCCGGTGCGCGCTTGTCATCGATGGTATCTGCAACAAGAC
This sequence comes from Loktanella sp. 3ANDIMAR09, assembly GCF_001420005.1. Taxonomy (GTDB): domain Bacteria; phylum Pseudomonadota; class Alphaproteobacteria; order Rhodobacterales; family Rhodobacteraceae; genus Loktanella. Next base: position 126,449 of record NZ_LJAK01000010.1, read on the forward strand.
GACGATACCGTTGGTCCAGTCCGCCAAGATCGAACAATCTTGCTGAGAAGCTGATCTGGTCGAGCGTCACCTTTAGGAACCATTCACTATACGTCTTCAGTGCCGCTTCTGACAGGTTCCCCCGTCCGTCGCGGTCTCCGCGGCGTGGACTGTCGGCCAGATCCATCATCCGTTTGTACTCGCCCCGATCGGTTAGCCCGCGGGCCAGCCCACGTGATACGGACCAGAGCCCTTGGCCACCAATCCCCGCTGTGAGGGCCATGGCATGAGACATCAGTCTGCTGACACGGCCGTTACCATCCGGGAAAGGGTGGATGTAGTTCAGCCGGTGATGTGCAGACGCGATCGCGATGATCCGTCCGCTCGAAGATCGCGCCGCAATCTGAAATCGTTTGTCGAAATGGTCCATGAATGCCGCGACGCGCGACGATGAAGGAGGTAGGTGGCGCCCGACCGCAACTTCCCGATCATCATCCTGGCGCATGCGTCCCGGAACGATGGGCTCTTGTGTGCCGTCGGGATGTTCGATGACCCGAAACTCATCCGGCATCTCGTCGTAGAAGCTCTTATGGACCCAAGTCAGGAATTCGACGGATGTGGGGCGGGGCAGGGTGCCCTTGCGATGCATCTCGTCGATGGCCCGTTGAACGATGACGTGCGCCCGGGCCTCAAGGGCGAGGGGACGGGTTTCTTCCTCAAGCTCGGCACCAGCCAGCGCCCTTTCGATGTCGCGGGGGCGCGTGTTGTGTCCTTCGATCAGGTTGGAGTAGTAGCAGTTCATCACGCGGACGAGATCGGCAAGCTCGGCTGCGCTGTCAGGATGCAGCCCTTGTCCCAGCCCGGTGGCTTCCCTCTGGATGTCGACCGAAAGATCTGCCAGTTCTGTAGGAATATGCTCCTCGAAGAAGCAGGGTTCGATCCTGGCGGGTGTTTCCAGCATTTTGCCGATCTTCCATGTTTGCAAAGTAATTGAAAAATAAACACATTTCGTACTTTCAAGCAAGGTTTTGCCGATATGCGTTGCCGATCTAGAATTGCTGCATGAAATCAATAGCTTCGGCAGATGTGCCGGGCTTTTCGGTTGTGTTGTGTGCCCAAAGGGGCCGGAAAAAGAGAAAGTGTTCTTCGGGTTTTGTGACTGACGGATGAGGGCCTTTGGGGTCCCTCGGATGGGTCCGGGCCGGATTCCGGTCTGCCGTTCCTGATGAAGGGCATTCCCATGCAAACAGGTGTCTTGCGCGTGCTGCGCGCAATCGCTGCCTCGTGGTGGCGACACAAAGAACTACGCCGAACCGGCCAGACGGGGCAGGCACAGCGGCTCGAGCGCGAGACCGTCCTGCGTGACCTCGGCTATCTGAAGCAGGCGGCGTCATTGCCAAACGCGCATGTGATCTGCGGAGAGGGCGGGACATTCATCCATCTTGGTTGGACCACCGTTTCGAGTTTCTTGCCGATCGAGCGCTTTCCCTTGGCCACTCTTGCGGTCTCACGTGGCACCCCGTTCATCGATATCCGACCCGTCACCGATGTCATCGCGTTCGCGAACCTGCCGCGCGTGGCGCGGGACGGATCGGTCGACCCTGACTCTTCGGGTCCCGGCAAGTCCGATTCACTGACCACCTACATCGACATGGTCGACGCGCTTGGCGCGAGGATTGTCAACGATCCGCGCCCCAATCGATCAACCTGATCCCCATTCCCTCTCACCAAATCTCGAAAGGAGGCCAGCGATGGCCCGATCCCGCACGTCCAAATTCGATGCCTCCGAGGTCATCACAAACGAAGTCATCCGTATCATCGAGCGCGGCGTTCTGCCTTGGCGCAAGCCATGGACCGCAGGTGGCAGCTCTCGTCCCCTGCGCGTGGGCGGTGAACCCTACCAGGGGGTGAATAACTTCCTGCTGACCATGCGGACCGTGATGGCGGGCCACAGCTCTCCTTTCTGGATGACGCTGCCGCAAGCCAATGCGTTGGATGCAAAGGTCCGCAAGGGCGAGAAGTCCTCTGTCGTCGTTTATTTCGGTCAAAGCCGGAAAGACGCGGGCGGCGAGGACAACCGCAGCGACGGCGATGATCGCTCCGAGGACGCCCGCATCTTCCGCTTCCAGAAATCCTACCGCGTGTTCAATGCCTGCCAGATCGATGGCCTGCCGGAGAGCTTCCATCCCGACCCGGACCCGGTGCCTGAGCATCCGCCGTCCGAGCCCATCCCGCACATGCAGACATTCTTCGATGCGATCGACATCACCACGGTATTCGCGGGCGGCGAGGCCTACTATCTGCCGCCCGTCGATAAAGTTTTCATGCCTTCTATTGAGAGGTTCCATCACCCACGGAATTTCTACGGGGTCTGGGCGCACGAGCTGGCGCATGCCACAAAAGCGCCGCATCGGCTCAACCGCGATTATGGTCTCTCGCGGTTTGGCGACACCTCCTATGCCCGCGAAGAGATCGTGGCCGAGCTGACCTCCTGCTTCCTCGGGCAGGAGCTTGGGTTCACAGCGCATACGCTCGAGATGAATGCAGCGTATCTCTACAACTGGCTGCGCGTTCTGCGTTCGGACAAAACCGCGATCTTCAAGCATGCGGCCGACGCGCAACGCGCTTGCGACTACCTGATCGCCCGATCAGAGGCGGGCAGGGTAGGGGGCAGCGCCGAGGCCGCCTAACACACCTGTTGCCGCGAAGCGGAAAATGGCAGGTGTGAGACCGG
>NZ_LJAK01000011.1 GCF_001420005.1 Loktanella sp. 3ANDIMAR09
GGAAAAAAGTTCAGACTGCCCAAAATCTAGTGGTTACGGTCGTCAAAACATCAAGTCGCAGGCCATCAGCCTGACCTACATCCCATCGGAGCCCCAAGATGCGCCTCATCCTCAGCCTCATTGCACTGACAGCCCTGTTCGCTTGCGGCGAATCCACGTCGCAGATCACACCACCACCGGACGGCAGCGTGCGGATCGCGACCCACAACGTCCATTACATCGTATTGGACCAGGCAACCGGGGCCTGGTCAGTCGGTGACTGGGAAGATCGCAAGGAATCGGCAGATCAGGCCTTCAAGGCGCTCGACGCCGACATCGTCGCCTTTCAGGAAATGGAAAGCTTTGGGCGCGGCGATACCGACAACATCAACCTGCACCGTGATTGGCTGCTGGAAAACAACCCCGGCTATGCGGCGGGAGCCAATGGTGATTCCGCGGTGTTTCCATCGACCCAGCCCATCTTTTACCGCACGGCGCGATTCGAGATGCTGGACCAGGGGTGGTTCTTCTTTTCGGATACACCGGACGTGATCTATTCGCGGACCTTCAACGGCAGCTTTCCGGCCTTTGCCAGCTGGGTTCAGCTACGTGACCGCAACGATGGCAAGACCCTTACTATATACAACGTCCATTTCGAGTTCAGTTCCGGGTCGAACCGGCTGTTGTCGGCAGAGCTGACCGTCGACCGGATGGCCCCCCGGCTTGCGGCAGGGGAACGCGTCGTTCTGGCGGGCGACCTGAACGCATTGCGCAGTTTCAGGACGGCGCAGATCTTCAAGGATGCAGGCTTTACCTTTGCCCCCGTGCCGGGATCGACCTATCACCTGAACAACGGCATCAACCTGTTCGGGGCGATTGACCATATTGCCACCTCTGGCCCTGTCAGCCTGATCGGGGAACCACAGGTTTTGCGGCGCAAGTTCGACCGGCGCTGGCCATCGGACCATTATCCCGTCATCGGCGATTTCGTCCTGCGATAGACCTTCCGCGGGGTCCTGCGTGGACTTTGGACACTGTCGCATTAGCTCTTGGTCCAAACCCTTGGCGAGAGAGGACAGATCGCATGACCACATTTACTGTTAATGGAGAAGAACGCACGGTCGATGTGCCGGGCGATACGCCACTGCTGTGGGTCCTGCGGGACGAGCTGAAACTGACAGGCACGAAATTCGGCTGCGGCGTCGCACAATGCGGGGCCTGCACCGTCATGCTGGACGGCACCACGCGCCGGTCCTGTGTCACGCCGGTATCCACCCTCGAAGGCGCGAACATCACCACCATCGAGGGTCTGGACACACCAGAAGCCGAAGCCGTTCAAGCCGCATGGGCGAAACTGGACGTGCCGCAATGTGGCTGGTGCCAATCCGGTCAGGTCGTCAGCGCCTCTGCCCTGCTGTATGAAATTCCCAACCCCACCGACGAGGACATCGACAACGCGATGGCCGGCAACATCTGCCGCTGCGCCACCTATGTCCGCATCCGCCAAGGCATCAAAGATGCCGCCAAAGCGTTGGAGACCTGAACATGACTCATCAGAATCGCCGCCAGTTTCTGGCCTCTGCCGCGGGTCTGACCATTGCGGTCGCCCTGCCGATGAAAGGCCGCGCGCAATCGGGTGCCGCCAATGCCTTTGCCGCTGACGGCAGCGGCAGCTTTGCCCCCAATGCGTTCATCCGTGTGGCGGCTGACGATACCGTCACCGTCATGATCAAACACATTGAAATCGGTCAGGGTGCCTACACCGGCCTTGCAACCCTCGTGGCCGAGGATCTGGACGCAGACTGGGCACAGATGCGTGCCGAGGCCGCCCCCCTGGACAACGAGAAATACAAGAACCTCTATTTCGGCCTGCAAGGCACTGGCGGTTCCACAGGTCTGGCCAACAGCTATACCCAGATGCGCAAGGCCGGTGCCGCCGCCCGTGCCATGCTGGTGCAGGCTGCCGCCGCCGAATGGGGCGTCGATGCGTCCGAAATTACCGTCTCCAAGGGCGTGATCGCCCACGGTGACAAAACCTCGACCTTTGGCCCGATGGCCGCCAAGGCGGCCGAGATGACCCCGCCAGAGGATCCGCCGCTGAAACCCGCCTCCGAATTCGTCTATATTGGCACCGACCTGCCGCGCCTCGATTCACCGTCGAAATCCAATGGCAGTGCGATGTTCACGATGGACCTCAATCTGGACGGGATGGAAACGGTCGTCGTCGCGCACCCGCCCATGCTGGGCGGGACCGTTGCCAGCTATGACGACACCGAGGCGGTCGCCGTCCCCGGCGTGACCGCCGTGCGCCAGATTCCGCAGGGCGTCGCGGTCTATGCCACATCGACCGCAGCCGCGATCAAGGGGCGGTCCATGCTGTCCGTCGATTGGGACACCTCTGCCGCCGAAACACGCAGCTCTGCGCAGATGATGGACGATTTCGCCGCCATGGTCGGCAGCGATACCGCCAAGACGGCAGAATCTGCGGGCGACGTTGCCGCAGCCCTCGAAAACGCAGCGCAGACGGTCGAGATGGAATTCCGCTTTCCCTATCTTGCCCATGCGCCGCTGGAACCGCTCGATGCGGTGGTCGAGGTCAAGGACGGCAGCGCCACCGCCTGGGGCGGCTGGCAGTTTCCCGGTTTCGACAACCAGTCGGTGGCCGGTGCGCTGGGAATGGACCCCGCAAAGGTGGCAATGGTCACGATGCTGGCCGGCGGCTCGTTCGGTCGCCGCGCACAGCCCAGCGCCCATATCGGTGCGGAAATCGGCGCGATTGCCGCCGCTGCGGGCCGTGACGGGGCCTGGAAACTGGTCTGGACGCGCGAGGACGACCTGCACGGCGGCTATTACCGCCCGATGACCGTGCACCACCTGCGCGGTGGTCTGGACGCCGACGGCAACATCACCGCATGGCACAACACGGTCGTGAACCAGTCCATCATGGCAGGCACCCCGATGGAGGCGATGATGCAGGACGGGCTGGACCCGACATCCTATGAGGGTGCCGTGAAAATGCCTTACGCCCTGACCGACATGCAGGTCGATTGGGTTCGCGCAGAAAGCCCGGTTTCCGTGCTCTGGTGGCGGTCCGTGGGCCATACGCATACGGCCTACGCGACCGAAGTGTTCCTGGATCATCTGCTGGAACTGGGCGGCAAGGACCCGGTGCAGGGTCGCCTTGACCTGCTGCGCCCCGACATGGCCCGTGACCGGGCCGTGCTGGAACGCGTTGCCGAAATGGCTGGCTGGGACGGCCAAAAGGTCAAGAACGGCAAGGGATACGGCGTCGCGCTGCACGAAAGTTTCAGCACCTACACCGCCCAGATCGTCGAAGTCGAAGACGTTGACGGCTTTCCCAAGGTGACGAATGTCTGGTGCGCCGTGGATTGCGGCGTGGCCGTGACGCCCAACGTGATCCGCGCCCAGATCGAGGGCGGAATCGGGTTCGGTTTGTCGTCGATCCTGCATGACGAACTGTCACTGGCCGAAGGCGGCATGGTCGAACAAAGCAATTTCGACACCTACCGCGTGCTGCGCATCAACGAGATGCCCAATGTCATGGTCGACATCATCGCATCAGAGGTCGATCCGACGGGTGTGGGCGAACCCGGCACCCCGCCCATCGGCCCGGCACTTGCGAACGCATGGCGCGCGCTCAAGGGCGAAAACGTCACCACCCTGCCCTTTTCCAAATCCGTCGGAGCGTAAGCCATGATGAAAACCCTCACCCGTCTTGGCCTGATCGCTGCTTTTGCATGGGCGGCCCCGGTCGGCGCCGAAACCGTCAACGGCCTGCGGACCGTCGACGAATTTGCAGATATTGCTGACGAATCCGAACGGTCCGTCGCCCTGTTCAACGAGCTGATGGTCGTGATCGAACATCCGCGATGCCTGAACTGCCACCCGGTTGGCGATGTGCCGTTGCAGGGCGATGACATGCAGCCGCACCAGCCCCCCGTCGTACGCGGCGTGGGTGGCATGGGCGCGCCGGGCATGCGGTGCAGCACCTGTCACGGGGCGGAAAACGTCACCTATACCAGCGGTGATGGATCAATTCCCGGTCACGTGCCGTGGCATCTGGCCCCCATCGAAATGGGCTGGGTCGGCAAATCCGCCACCGAAATCTGCGAACAGATCAAGGACCCCGCCCGCAACGGCAACCTTGATCTGGCTGGCCTGCACGAACACAACGCCGAGGACGGCCTTGTGGGTTGGGGCTGGGACCCGGGCGTTGGCCGCGAACCGGCACCGGGCACGCAGGCGATCTTTGGTGATCTGACGCAGGCCTGGATCGACACTGGCGCTGTCTGCCCCACCACCTGAACACGGCATCAGCCCCGGCCCAGCGCCGGGGCTTTTCATATCCGGCTGAATGCCGCCTCGAACGACAGGGCCGGACGCGCGACCGCCTCGCCTGTCGTGACCAGTTCAATCAACTGCGCGAATACGTTGCGGGCCGCGATCGGCCACAACGCTTCGTCCACGTCGCGATAGACAGCGGCGGTGATCTGCGAAATCCCTGTCGGCGTGTGGGACAAGACACCCAGCACGGCCGCGCGACGTTCCATACGGTGCGCGATCAACCAGTCGATCCGGGCCGCAGGATCGTCAACCGGTGCCCCATGTCCCGGATACAGGGTCGCGCCGCCCCATGCCCGCAACCGCCGGCAGGACGCAATAAAATCGCTGACGTCGCCATCGGGCGGCGACACCAGCGATGTTGCCCATTCCATCACCAGATCGCCGGAAAAAACGGCCTCACTCCACTTGAGGCAGATATGGTTGCCCATATGCCCCGGCGTGTGCAGGACATGAACAGCGCCTGCCGGTGTGTCGATCACGGCACCATCGCCGACCGTCATGTCGGGCGTAAAATGCGTATCGACGCCTTCGCCACCACCGGCATAGCCTTGCGCGACCAAATCCTGCATCACGGCACTGCGCCCTGCGTCGCTGGGACCATAAGCCAGCACAGGTGCACCCGTTCGGGCGGCCAGACGTGCGGCCAGCGGCGAATGATCCAGATGCGCGTGGGTCACAAGGATATGGCTGACCTGTGCGGCCCCGATGGCATCCATCAATGCCGCCAGATGCGCCGCGTCATCCGGGCCGGGATCGACCACTACGAGGCTCGCGTCACCCAGCAGATAAGTATTTGTCCCGCGATAGGTCATGGGTGACGGATTGGGGGCCAGAACACGCCGCAGGCCGGGGCCCAGCCGGACGGCTTCGCCCGGTATCGGATCGAACTCTTTCATCGCTTTCCCCCGTGCTTTCGCGTCGCTAGTGTTAATGCCATGTTCCTCGCATGGCTCAAACCCTATCTGCCGCGCGGTCTTTATACCCGCGCGCTGCTGATCCTGATCCTGCCGATCCTGCTGCTTCAGCTGGGAGTGTCGATCCTGTTCATCAACCGTCATTTCGACGGTGTCACCGAACAGATGACGGACGCGGTCAGCATCGAACTGCAATTCCTGATCGAAACAGCCAATCAGGCCGCGGACGCCGATACCGCCCGGTCAAGGGTGGCGGATATCGCTGATCCGTTGCAACTGGCCGTCAGCTGGCCTGCCGCAATTCCCGGCCAGACCCGCGCCCGCACATGGAGCGATTTCACCGCCGACGCGGTCGCAGCCCGCCTGCGATTCCGCATCCCGCAGATCGACGCGATCTCGATGATCGACAAGGATTTCGTCCGGATCTGGATCAACACGCGCCACGGCCCAATGCAAATCGAGGTCAACCGCAGGCGCGTGTCCGCGTCCAACCCCCATCAGCTGTTGGTGATCATGGTGGTACTGGGGGTCATCCTGACTGCGATCTCCTTTATCTTTCTGCGCAACCAACTGCGCCCGATCCAGCGGATGGCCGTGGCCGCCACCGACTATGGCAAGGGCCGGATCACCCACTACCACCCTTCTGGTGCGACCGAAGTCCGGGCCGCAGGCATGGCCTTTCTCGACATGCGCAACCGTCTGGAACGGCAGATCCAGTCACGCACCATGATGTTGTCGGGCGTCAGCCACGATCTGCGCACGCCGCTGACGCGCTTGCGGCTGGGCCTGTCCCTGCTGGACGAGGACGACGCCGCACCGCTGCTGCAGGATGTCGACGACATGCAGCGCCAGCTTGATGCCTTTCTCGATTTTGCCCGGTCCGATCATGGCGATGCACTGATCCGTGTGTCACCGCAGCAACTGGTGCGCGACATTCACGGCGATTTCCAGCGCACACGGGCGCAGCTGTTTCTGGGCACGCTGTCGGGACCGGATGCCCCCGTCCCCCTGCGCGAGGTGGCGATCCGCCGGGCGCTGGACAACCTGTGCAACAACGCGCTGCGCTACGGCAGCCGCGCCGAAATCTCGGTCTATGTGACCGACCGCGCGGTCCGCTTTGTCGTCGATGACGATGGCCCCGGTATCCCAGTCGATCGCCGCGAAGAGGCCGTGCGCCCGTTTACCCGGCTCGACCCTGCCCGCAATCAGGATACCGGCACTGGCGTGGGTCTGGGCCTTGCCATCGTGTCGGACATCGCCCGCAGTCACGGTGGCGTGTTGCGCCTCACGGAATCGGACAGCCTGGGCGGTTTGCGCGCGGAACTGGTCCTCGCCCGCTAGGCCCCCGCGCCCTATGTTGTCGGCCAGGAGGACGCGCCATGTCGATCAATACGCAGACAATTTCCGCCGGTCAGGCACTGGACGCGCTGCGCGCGGGCTTTGCCGCGCAAATCGCAGGACAGATGACCGCAAGCTGGATGCTGCACGGTCGCCCCGGTATCGGCAAGACCGAGATCGTGACCCAGCTTGCGGCAGAGACAGGTAGCCGGTTGTTCGACCTGCGACTGACCACGATCGAACCCGCCGACCTGCGCGGCCTTCCGTTCTATGACCACGACAGCAGGCGCACCGTCTGGTATCCGCCCCAGGACCTGCCCAGCGACCCTGATCGCCAGGCGATCCTGTTTCTGGACGAACTCACCGCCGCCGCCCCCGCGCTGCAACCCACCGTTTATGGCCTGCTACAGGAACGGCGCGTCGGTCAGTTCGCCCTGCCGGACAGCACGTTCATCGTGGCCGCAGGCAATGCCGTCGAGGATGGTGCCATCGCCTATGACATGGGCACGGCCCTGTCCGACCGGCTGATCCATCTGTCCTTGCGGGCCGAGGCCGGTGACTGGATCACGCGCTATGCCGTGCCGCGCGGACTGCATCCCAGCGTCATCGCCTTTATCCGCACGCGCCCGGATCTGCTGGACACGACCGAGGATTGCCTGCGCCGGGGGGCGATGATCGCGGCGACGCCGCGCAGTTGGGCGCGGGTCAGCACCCTGCTGCATGCCATTGATGACGCATCCCTGCGCGACACGCTGATCGCAGGCACGGTGGGCGACGCGGTGGCCGCCGAATTCACCCTGATCGCGCGCGACATTGCCAGCACGGTGCAGGCCGAGGCCATGATCGCGGCGACAGCGGCCGAACGCGCGGACCTCTACCCGCGCAGCCTGCACGGTCTGACGGCACTGACCTATGCGCTCATTGCCTTGGCAGACCGGGACAACATGCCTGCCGTGATCGCGGTCATGGCAGGGATCATGGACCTGGCCACGCGGGATGAACATTTTGCGACGCTGCCGACACGCGAACTGACGACCTATGGATTCGAGCTGTTGATTGACCGCGCGCTGGCCCACGGCTGGCAAGAGGCATTCCGCGATTCCGCACCCTATGCGGACTATCTCGCACGCCGCGACGCATCATGAACCGCCATTCCAGCCGCGCAACCGCCGCCCTGACCGCATTGGCCGAGGCCGACCCGGCGCTGGCCGCCTTGTCGCTGTGGTGCGACCACCGCGACGGCGATGCGACGGCAACCGCTGGCAGGACCATCACCTACGGACCGGATTTTGCCGCACTGTCGCGCCCCGAACAGATGGGGCTGGCCGCACACCATATCCTGCATGTGGCCTTGCGCCACTCTGCTCGGCTGGCTGATCTCAAACGCAGGCTTGGCGATACCTTTGATGCGCAACTCTGGCAGCTCTGCGCCGATGCGCTGGTGAACGAGGCGCTGTTGCAATCGGATCATGCGCTGCCGCGGCCCGCCGTCACGCTGACCGGCCTTCTGGACAGCATCGGCCAAGAGGTCAGCGGACCACAGGCCCTGGCCGATTGGGACAGCGACCGGCTCTATTTCACGATCATGGGGGCCGGCGGTGACAAACGTGCCGCGGATCACGCCCGCGCCTATGCCAGACAACAGACCTTTGCAGGGGACATCCAGCCCGGCGACGCTGCAGACGACCAGCACGGCGGGGACCGCGAACAGGCGGCCGCATGGGCACAGCACATGGCACGGGCCTTGCAGGCGGGCCGTGCGGCGGGCCGTGGTCTTGGGCTGATCGGTCACCGCATCGCGGATATCCCCGCACCGCGCACCCCTTGGGAAATCGTCCTGCGCCGCCTGCTGACGACCGCCATCACGGTCGCCCCCCAGACCAGCCCGATGCGCCCCACCCGGCGCTGGATCGCGGGCACCGCACAAGCGCGGGCCGATGCGACACGGCAGCCGGGGTTTCAGGCGGGCCACAGGCCATTTACCGACGTGCCGCGTATCGCGGTCGCCGTCGATGCCTCTGGTAGCATCGATGATGCGCGGCTGGCGGTGTTCTGGGCAGAGGTGCTGGGCATCACCCGTCGCCTGCGGGCCGAGGTCAGGCTGATCATCTTTGACGCGGCAGTCCATTCGGTCACCCGGATCGACCCTGCGACACAGACTGTCCCCCTTCCCGATCTGCCGCGCGGCGGTGGCACGGACTTTCAGCCTGCCATCGCGACGGCGCAAACGGATGGCGCCACAGCATTGGTGATCCTGACGGACCTCGACGGCCCGACGGGGCCTGCGCCCAAGGGTCTGAAAGTGTTCTGGGCCGTGCCGCAGCCGGACGATCTGAGGCCGCCCTTTGGGCAGTTGGTCGATTTGTCAGCCTAGTGCCGCCGCCAGTCGTGCATGGGCCGAGACGCCCCGCGCGTCAAAGGTGATGTCGCGCAGGAACTGGTTCTGGCTTTGGTTGATGCGTTGCAACCTGCGTTCGGACAGATCGCCCTGAAACAGACCGTCGCGCAGGATCTGCATCTCGGTCGGGGTCAGCGACAGCACTTCTGGCCCCTTGCCCCACTGCACCGAAACATAGGTCAGCGGCGGCGCTGTCCACAGGTCGGATTGTTCGATCACCAGATGCAATTCGCCCTGTTTCAACCCGCGATGGGCCGCGATCCGGGTCAGGACCGCACGGGCCTGTGCGCGCAGCGCATCCAGCCCACGGTCTGCCGCTGCCGGATCGATCAGGCGCGCGCGACGCGACGCCGGCACGCGCAGGACACGGGTTTCCAGCCACCAGATCAGAATCAGCATCAGCACCGGGGCCTGTGACAGCGGCAGGGCTGCTCCGTTCCAGATCAAGGCCACTACGACCAGCGGCGTCAGCGTCAGAAAATACCGCAGAATCTGGAATTCCACGATGATCCGCAAAAACAGGCTCGGACTCATGCCGCGCGGCCAGACCGTCGCGCGGCCAAAGAACTTGCGCGGCAATTGCCGCACCTTCAGCACCGACGGATTGCGGATCGTGTCATGGGTGACGATCAACACGCCGCGCCCAACCTGTCAAAAGCCATTGTCATCGCGACAGTCTGCCCGCCGCACGGATGCGGGGCAAGCACGGGACAGTTGACAGCTGCGCGACCAATGATCACCCATGGGCCATGACACAGACACTTCTGGCCCAGCCACTGACCGCCGCTGCCTTTGCCCCGTTCGGGGATGTGCTGGATGCCACCGGTGCACCGGACAAGCTGATCAACGCTGACCTATGCGGTCGCTACCACGACCGTGCGACATTGGATTTCGCAGATGGTCGCGCCGGCATCAGTATCTTTGACGCCGTGCCGCGCAGCCTGCCCTATGTCTTTGATCTGGTCGAACGCCACCCTGAGGGGTCGCAGGCTTTTGTTCCGATGCACCAGAACCCCTGGCTGGTCATCGTGGCCCCGGACGCGGGGGGACGACCGGGCGAGCCATTGGCATTTCTGGCAGGCCCCGGACAGGCCATCAATTTTCACAAGGGCACATGGCACGGCGTCCTGACACCCTTGCATGCACCGGGCCTGTTCGCCGTGATCGACCGGATCGGCCCGGGCACCAATCTGCAAGAGGTGCGATACCCCGAACCCTGGCACGTGATCGCCTGAGCCGGAAACGCGATACGCCGCCGGATTTCTCCGGCGGCGTTTTTTGTTCGCAATCTGGCGCCGATCAGACGTCGAACCGGTCCAGATCCATCACCTTGGCAAAGGCGCGGGCAAATGCCTTGACGAAACGGGCGTTGTCGCAGGCATAGGTTTCGGACAATGCGCGCAGCTGGCTGTTCGAGCCGAACAGCAGGTCAACCTGCGTGCCGGTCCATTTCACCTGACCGGTTGCGCGGTCGCGACCTTCGAAGGTGCCTTCGTATTCATCGAGGGCCTTCCATTCGTTCGACATGCTCAGCAGGTTGACAAAGAAGTCATTGCTCAGCGTGCCGGGACGATCGGTGAACACACCGTGTTCCGCGTTTCCGTAGTTGGCACCCAACACGCGCAGACCACCCACCAGCACCGTCATTTCGGGTGCCGTCAACGTCAGCAGTTGTGCCTTGTCGACCAACAACTCGCCCGGCGTCGCGGTAAAGTCCTTTTGCAGGTAGTTCCGGAAACCATCTGCCTGCGGTTCCAGAACATCGACGGATTCGACATCCGTCTGATCCTGGCTGGCGTCCATGCGACCGGGTGTGAACGGCACTGTGAGATCCTGACCGCCATCGCGAGCGGCCTTTTCCACGGCAGCCACACCGCCCAGCACGATGATATCGGCCAGTGACACGCGCTTGTTGCCGGTCTGGGCGTCGTTGAACGCGGTCTGGATCGCCTCCAGCTTGGCCAGCCGGTCGCCCAGCGTGTCGGGCTCGTTCACGTCCCAGCCGTTCATCGGGGCCAAACGGATGCGCGCACCGTTTGCACCGCCGCGCCGGTCGGACCCGCGGAAGGTGGATGCGCTGGCCCATGCGGTCGTGACCAGATCGGACACACTCAACCCGCTGTCCAGCAGCTTGGCTTTGAGGTCGGCAATATCCGCATCGTCGATCAGGTCGTGATCGCGCGCCGGAATCGGATCCTGCCACAACAGGTCCTCTTGCGGCACCCAGGGGCCAAGGTATGTGTCCTTGGGGCCCATGTCGCGGTGGCACAATTTGAACCAGGCGCGGGCAAAGGCGTCGGCGAACTGGTCGGGGTTCTTGTGGAACCGTTCCGAGATTTCGCGGTAGACCGGATCAACCTTGAGCGCGAGGTCAGAGGTCGCCATCATCGGCGCGTGGGTCTTGGACGGGTCATGTGCGTCCGGCACGGTCCCTGCCAATGCACCATCCTTGGGGGTCCACTGTTTCGCACCCGCGGGGGACGTCGTCAGTTCCCATTCGTGGTTCAGCAGCGTGTCGAAATAGCTGTTGTCCCAGGTGATCGGTGTCGCCGTCCATGCGCCCTCGAGCCCGGACGAAATGGTGTCGACGCCCTTGCCGGAATTGAAACCGCTGGCCCAGCCAAAGCCTTGGGATGCGATGCCCGCACCCTCTGGCTCTGCGCCGATCAGCGTGGGATCACCCGCACCGTGGGTTTTACCAAAGGTGTGACCGCCCGCGACCAGTGCCACGGTTTCTTCGTCGTTCATCGCCATCCGGGCGAATGTGTCACGGATGTCGTGGGCCGAGGCCTGCGGATCGGGATTGCCATCGGGGCCTTCGGGGTTGACGTAGATCAGACCCATCTGCACGGCGGCCAGCGGGTTTTCCAGCTCGCGCTCGCCGGAATAACGGCTCAGCGGGTTGTCGGACGGAGCAAGCCATTCGTCCTCCTGCCCCCAATAGATGTCCTCTTCGGGTTCCCAGATATCCACGCGGCCACCGGCGAATCCAAAGGTTTTGAAGCCCATGGTTTCAAGTGCGACGTTGCCGGTCAGGATCATCAGGTCGGCCCAGCTGATCGCGTCACCGTATTTCTGCTTGATCGGCCACAGCAGGCGGCGCGCCTTGTCCAGGTTCACGTTGTCGGGCCAGCTGTTCAGGGGCGCGAAACGCTGGCTGCCGGATGTGGAACCGCCGCGACCGTCAGCGGTACGGTAGGTGCCGGCGCTGTGCCATGCCATGCGGATAAAGAACGGACCATAGTGGCCATAGTCGGCAGGCCACCAGTCCTGGCTGTCGGTCATCAATGCCTCGAGGTCCTTCCACAAGGCGTCCTTGTCCAGCGCCTCGAATGCCTCGGCATAGTTGAAATCTGGGTCCATCGGGCTGACCTGCGGCGTGTTCTGCGACAGGATTTTCAGGTTCAGCTGGTTCGGCCACCAGTCACGGTTGCCACGGGAATTGTTGCGCGCATGCGGGCGGGCGTGCCCTGCAACGGGACAGTTGCGGATATCGCCCTTGGGATTGCCGTCCATGATCAGCTCCTCTGCTATCGGAATCTGGAATTGTTCTAGACTGACAAAGCGATTAGATGAAGTTGTATTTTCTAATCGCTTCGATAGGATTTCCTGATGCCATCGCTTACCTTGAAACAGCTTCGGTATTTCGAGGCACTTGCTGCGCAAGGCCATTTCGGACGGGCCGCCGCCGTGGTGGCGATCAGTCAGCCTGCCTTGTCCATGCAGATCAAGGAGCTGGAAGATGCGCTGGGCACACCCCTGTTCGAACGGTCCGCACGTCAGGTCCGGCTGACCCCCTTTGGAGAGGTGTTCGCCCCCCGCGCGCGCGAAATCCTGCGGGCCGTGGACGAGGTGACGGATCTGGCGCGACTGTCCCAAGGCGGGGCGCTGACCCGATTGCGGCTGGGAATCATTCCAACAATCGCACCCTATCTGCTGCCGCGTATCATCGCAGCACTGGGGCAATCGCATCCAGGGCTGGATCTGCGGTTGCGCGAATCCGTCACGCAGACCCTGCTGGACGATCTGGACGCGGGCCGTCTGGATGCCGCGATCGTGGCATTGCCGATCTCGGAACCCGCGCTGACGGAAATGACGCTGCTGGAGGAAGAGTTCGTGTTGGTGCGGCCCCGCGCCGATGCGGACAGCCCGATTCCCTCGCCGGCGGCCCTGCGCGAAATGCGGCTGTTGTTGCTGGAAGAAGGCCATTGTTTCCGCGATCAGGCGCTGTCCTTTTGCCAGATACCCGACACCCAGCCCAAGGAAATGCTGGACGGGTCGACCCTGTCGACGCTGGTGCAGATGGTGGGATCGGGAATCGGCGTGACGCTGATCCCAGACATGGCCGTCGCCGTCGAAACGGCCTCGGCCCCTGTGTCCATCGCGCGTTTCCCCGGATCGCAGCCGCGCCGCACCGTCGGCATGGTCTGGCGGCAATCATCCGCGCTGGGGGCAGCCCTGACGCAGGTCGGTCAGACCTTGCGGGACGCGGCCCGGTCTGATCCCGCCTAGAACGGAATCAGCACCAGCGTGATGATCGGGAACGCCGCCAGCACGATCACCCGCAGGATGTCGGACGCGACGAAAAACAGCACTGCGCGGTAGGTCTCGCTCATCGGTGTGTCGCGGTCCATCGCGTTGATGATGAACAGGTTCATGCCGACAGGCGGTGTGATCAGGCCGACCTCGACCACGATCAGGACCAGAATACCGAACCAGATCGCCACACGTTCGGTGTTGATCCGGTCCAGCGCGCCTTCGGTCGCGCCCCGGATGCCCAGTTCGCGCAGCTGGTCGCGGGTCAGCTCGATTCCCTGTGCCAGACTGGCCTGCGCCTCGGCCAGCAGGGCCGGTGCGACCTCTGCCCCGCTGGCGATCAGTTCTGCCAGCTTGCTGCCTTGCAGCTCGATCAAGGACACGAACCCGAAATCGAGGCCCTGCATGACCGGCCAAAAGATCGGGATCGTCAGCAGGATCATCGACAGGCTGTCCATCAGACAGCCCAGCAACAGGTAGAACACCAGGATGAACGCCAGCACGACCCAGGGCGAAAACCCCTGCCCCACGACCCAGCCTGCGATTTCCTGCGGCACCTGCGTCAGGGCCAGAAACCCGTTGTAGAACGCAGCCCCCAGCACGATGAAAAAGATCATCGCCGTGGATTTCGCGGTCACGGTAAAGGATTCGCCCAATGTCGCCCATGTCAGGCCACCGTTGACCCAGGCGATGATCCCGGTGCCCATGGCACCCACGGCAGCACCTTCGGTCGGGGTAAACCAGCCTGCATAGATGCCACCGACGACAAGGCCAAAGACCAAAAGAACAGGCCAGACCGCCGCCAATGCGCGCATCCGGTCACCGTAATTGACACGCGGGCGTGTGCCCGCCGCCTCTGGATACAGGCGGACATAGATCGAGATGACGGCGACATAACCCAAGGCCGCGATGATGCCGGGGATAAAGGCGGCCAGAAACAGCTTGGCAATATTCTGTTCGGTCAGGATGGCATAGATCACCAGCACGACCGACGGTGGGATCAGGATGCCCAGCGTGCCACCGGCGGCCAGCGTCGCCGTGGAAAAGCCACCGGCATAGCCATAGCGGCGCATTTCAGGCAACGCGACACGCGACATGGTGGCCGCCGTCGCCAATGACGATCCGCAGATCGCGCCGAAGCCCGCGCAGGCCCCGACCGCGGCCATGGCGACGCCGCCCTTGCGGTGGCCCAGCCAGCCCTCTGCGGCCTTGAACAAGGCCTGCGACATGCCGCCGAGGGTCGCAAAGTGACCCATCAGCAAGAACATCGGAATGATCGACAGCGAATAGCTGGCAAAGGTCGTGTAGGTTTCCGATTTCAACCGCGCGAGGGGAATGGTCGTGTCGCCGGTGACCAGCACCAACCCGACCAAACCGGCCAGAAACATCGCCAATCCGATAGGAACCCGCAGGAAAATCAGCCCCAGTAGGGCCGGGAACGACAGAATGCCGATCAGGGTATCGCTCAATGGTCTGCTCCCAGGTCGGCGGGCAGGATGCTACGCCCGGTTGCGACCTCTGCCACACGGGTGGCCGCGATCCAGACCGATACGATCGCTGCGATGACAGCACCGATGAGGCTCAGCGCGTAGCCCCACCACACCGGAAATTCCAAAAGAAACGTGGTTTGCCCACTGGATAGCTTGCTCAGTAGTCCGGCGTATAGCTGAACCGCAAGCAGCACCATCACGGCGGCGAACACCGTGTCGATCACCACCCGCAAGGCGCGGTTGACGCCCGGTGACATGCGCTGCGTAAAGATATCGACAGAGGCATGGCCGCCCGTGATCTGGCACAGCGGCAGAAACGCAAAGATCGCAAAGGCGACCAGCGCCTCGGTCAGCTCAAAGTCCCCGTTCACGGGACCGACACCTGCGGCGATCAGCCAGTCGGCAAAGGCAGGCATCAAGGTCTGGGCAACATCGCCGTGCAACATGCCGTTCAATGTGCGCCCCAGCACGGACACGCAGATCAGGATGACGATACCTGTCAGGACCAGGCCGCCGATCCACGCCATGACCAGCGCAAGCCGATAGAAAAATCCGTACAAAACCGCCCCCCCGGATAAAAGTGGCGGCCGCTGTGTCGCGGCCGCCCGTCGCATTGTCAGCGTGCTGACTTAGTTCGTTGCCTTGTATTCGTCCATCAATGCCCGCGCGCGGTCGATCAGGGCCTGACCGTCATAGCCGCGTTCGTTCATGTCGGCGACCCAGCTTTCATAGATCGGCTGCACCGCAGGGACCCATTCTGCCTCGACCGTGGCCGCATCGATTTCGATGAAGTTGTTGCCCAGATCCTCGGCGATGGTCATGCCGCGTGCGTCAAAGTCCAGCATGACGTCAGCACCCAGCATGGAAAAATCCAGACCGGAATTGCTATCGATCACGGCCTTCAGCTCGTCTGACAGCCCATCATAGACACCTTGGTTCATCGCCACGATGAACGTCAGCGTATACAGGCCCGCCCCCTCGAACGAGGTGTGGTTGGACACCAGTTCAGAGCTGCGCACAGCGGTCGTGACCTCCCACGGCAGGGTGGTGCCGTCGATCACACCCTTGGACAGCGCCTCTGACACGCCGGGGACCGGCATGCCGACAGGGGTGGCGCCGACCAGTTCCAGCATCTGGTTCACAAGACGCGAACCACCGCGAATTTTCATACCTTCGAGGTCGGCGGGTGTTTCGACGGGGTCCTTGGTGTGGAACAGGCCGGGTCCGTGCACGAATGTCGCCAGCATTTTCATGTCCGGGAAATCGGTTTCCCGCATGCTTTCTTCGTACATGGTCCAATAGGCATAGGTCGCAGCGCGGGCGTCATCGACAAAGAACGGCAGCTCGAACACCTCGGTGGCGGGGAACCGGCCCGGCGTATAGCCCACGACGGTCCAGATCACGTCGGCCACACCATCCTGCACCTGGTCCACCAGTTCTGGCGGGACGCCCCCCAGCTGCATGGCAGGATAGCGGTCGACCTTGATCGCGCCATTGCTCTGTTCTTCGACGTTGTTGGCCCAGACCTCCAGCATTTGCGACGGGATCGCGGCCTGCTGCGGCAGCATCTGATGCATTTTCAGCGTGACCTCCTGCGCCACGGCGGATGTTGCGGTCAGCGCGGCAAAGGCCAGCGCGCTCGCGGCGGTCATCAGTGACCTGCGTGTCGTTTTCATTTCATTCCCTCCCTTTGGTGCGACGCAGGGTCACGGGGTCCGCTGCGTCATCGCCCGGAACTATCCCGAGGCGGACCCGTTTAGGCAATGCTAAACTTGCCAGCGGCACAAAAGCGGGTGTAGCGATACCTGAGACATGGCTGGCATTGAACGATCCGATCGTCGTCAGACATGGATGGGCCGCGACCTCCTTGCGGCTGCCAACAGAAAGGACAGATCATGCTGTCAGGTTTCAGTGCAGAAATCCTCGCACGGGTGCAATTCGCATTCACGGTATCGTTCCATATCATCTTTCCCGCCTTTTCGATCGGTCTGGCCAGTTTCCTCGCGGTGCTGAACGCGCTCTGGCTCAGGACCGGGAACCCGACCTACCGGGCGCTGTTCGACTACTGGAAAAAGATTTTCGCCGTCGCATTCGGCATGGGCGTCGTGTCGGGCATTGTCATGTCCTACCAGTTCGGCACGAACTGGGCGGTATTTTCGGACCGGACCGGCCCCGTGCTTGGGCCATTGATGGCCTACGAGGTGCTGTCGGCATTTTTCCTAGAGGCCGGTTTCCTGGGCATCATGCTGTTCGGGCGTGAACGCGTTGGCAACGGGCTTCATATGTTTGCCACGGCAATGGTGGCGTTTGGCACGCTGATGTCGGCCACATGGATCCTGAGCGTGAACAGCTGGATGCAGACGCCCGCTGGCTACAGCATCAACGAGCTGGGCCAGTTCGTGCCGGAAAACTGGCTGGAAATCGTGTTCAACCCGTCGTTCCCTTATCGCCTGCTGCACATGGTGCTGGCCGCATATCTGACGACCGCCTTCGTGGTGGCGGGCGTGGGCGCATGGCATCTGCTCAAGGACCGCACCGACGCTGCCGCACGCAAGATGTTTTCCATGGCGATGTGGATGGCGCTGCTGGTCACGCCGCTTCAGATTGCGGCGGGTGATTTCCACGGCATCAACACGCTGGAACACCAACCCGCAAAGGTGATGGCGATGGAGGGCCATTATGACAGTCACCCCGATGGTGCACCGCTGATCCTGTTCGGCATTCCCAACCCCGAGGAAAAGCGGATCGACTATGCCGTCGAGATACCCAAGCTGTCGTCGCTGATCCTGAAACACGATCTGAATGCGCCCTTGGACGGTCTGGATACAATTCCGGACGCGGATGAACCGCCCGTGCCGATCGTGTTCTTCAGCTTTCGGGTGATGGTGGGCATCGGGTTTGCCATGCTGGCCGTGGGTATCTGGGGCGGGGTGCAGCGCTATCGCAAGCGGCTGTACGATTCGACTCTGCTGCACAGGACGGCCGTGCTGATGGGGCCTGCGGGTTTCATCGCCGTGCTCGCCGGCTGGATCACCACCGAGGTCGGTCGCCAGCCCTTTACCGTCTACGGCGTGATGCGCACATCAGAGAGCCTGTCACCCATCGCGGCCCCCGCGGTCGCGGCATCGTTGATCGCATTCATCGTGGTCTACTTCTTCGTGTTCGGGGCAGGCACATTCTACATCATGCGCCTGATGGGCAAAAGCGTGGGTGCGCCCAAGAACCTCGAAGACAACGGCCCGACCCGCACCGCCGGGATCACGCCGGTCCAGCAGCTGGACCGCGGCAACCTCGCACCGGGAGAATGACCAATGCCTGACGTTATCTTTGAACTGTCGTTCATCTGGGCGGGGATCATCGCCTTTGCGGTTCTGGTCTATGTCATCCTTGACGGTTTCGATCTGGGGTTGGGCATCCTGTTTCCCTTTGCCCATACGGACCGCGACCGGGACGTGATGATGAATTCCGTCGCCCCCGTCTGGGACGGAAACGAAACCTGGCTGGTACTGGGCGGTGGCGGTCTGTTTGCCGTGTTTCCGCTGGCCTATGCCATCGTGATGCCTGCGCTCTACATGCCCATCATCATCATGTTGCTGGCGCTGGTGTTTCGGGGTGTCGCCTTTGAATACCGGTGGAAAACCGTGCGCTGGCGCAGGGTCTGGGACTCTGCGTTCTGCGGCGGTTCTGCCGTCGCGGCCCTGTGCCAGGGCATCGCCCTGGGTGCGTTGGTCCAGGGGATCGAGGTTGACGGCCGCGCCTATGGCGGCGGCTGGTGGGACTGGCTGACGCCATTTTCGATCGCCACCGGTGTGGCCGTGGTCTGCGGCTATGCGCTGTTGGGGGCGACCTGGCTGGTGATGAAAACCAGCGGCGGCGTCAGTCACCGCATGCGTGATCTGGCCAAGCCGCTTGCCATCGTCACACTTGTATTCGTAGCGGGCATCAGCGTCTGGACACCATTTCAGGACCCCGAATACTTTGGCCGCTGGTTCAACTGGCCGGGCACACTTTATACCTCGCCTGTGCCCATCGCCTTGGTCGTCGCGATCTATCTGCTGTTTCACGGGCTGGCGACCGGGCGGGACAAGACGCCGTTCTTTGCCGCCGAAGCCATTTTCGTGCTCGCGTTCATCGGGATCGGGATCAGCTTTTACCCCAACATCGTCCCCCCTGCCCTGACCATCCGAGAGGCGGCCGCCCCTGACAGCAGTCTGCTGTTCGCGCTGGTCGGCACGGTCATCCTCGTGCCGATCATCCTGGGCTACACGGCCTATGCCTACTGGGTGTTTCGCGGCAAGATCGACCCCGAAGAGGGCTATCACTGATGGCACAGAGCCCGGCCTGGAAACGCGTCGCATGGTTTGTCGCGATCTGGGTCGCCTCGGTGGCGGCCCTTACAGTTGTCGCCTATGCGATCCGGCTGGCGATCGTTTAAATCCGCTTGCCAATACCATGCGCCGGGCGCAATCGTGACGCCGACGCCGACCATGAAAGGACGCCCGATGTTTGAAAACCATTTGCCCACCCAAGAGCTTCAGGCGCTGGATGCGGCACATCACCTGCATCCTTTCACCGACGGCAGCGCGCTGAACAAGAAAGGCGCGCGCGTCATCACGGCGGCCAAGGGCGTCTGGCTGACAGACAGCGACGGCAATCGCATTCTGGACGCGATGGCGGGGCTGTGGTGCGTGAACATCGGCTATGGCCGCCCCGAAATGGCCGAAGCCGCCAAGCGGCAGATCGAACAACTGTCATTCTACAACACGTTTTTCCAGACGACACACGTGCCTGCGGTGACACTGGCGGCCAAGCTGGCCCAGATCGCGCCCGGCGATCTGAACCACGCGCATTTTGCCAATTCCGGGTCAGAGGCAAACGATACCAACCTGCGGCTGGTGCGGCATTATTGGGCGGCCAAGGGCAAACCGTCCAAACGTGTCGTGATCGGGCGCTGGAACGGCTATCACGGATCGACCATGGGATCAGGCAGTCTGGGCGGCATGAAATTCATGCACGCACAGGGCGGTATGCCGATCCCCGACGTGGCCCACATCGAACAGCCCGACTGGTGGATGCAGGGCGGTGACAGCGACCCCGCCGATTTCGGCCTGGCCCGCGCCCGCCAGCTTGAGGAAAAGATCCTGGAGCTGGGTGAGGACAACGTAGCGGCGTTCATCGCGGAACCGATCCAGGGGTCCGGCGGTGTCATCGTGCCGCCCGCAACATATTGGCCCGAAATCCAGCGCATCTGCGCGCATTACAACGTGCTGCTGATCGCGGATGAGGTCATCACCGGCTTTGGCCGCACCGGCAAATGGTTCGGCAGCCAGACGCTGGACCTGCGCCCCGACATCATGACCATCGCCAAGGGCATGTCATCGGGCTACGCGCCCATCGGTGCATCCCTGCTGTCGGACGACGTGGCGAACACGATCAACGACGCAGGCGAATTCAACCACGGCTATACCTATGCCGCACATCCGCTGTCGGCGGCGCTGGCATTGGAAAACATCCGCATCCTCGAGGATGAAAAGATCGTCGATCACGTGGCGAACGTCGCAGCACCCTACCTGCGCGAAAAGTGGGAAGGCCTGATCGACCACCCGCTGGTCGGTGACGCCAGCATCGTGGGCCTGATGGGATCAATCCGCATGACACCAGACAAGGCAGCACGTGCGAAATTCAAATCCGACGAGGGCACGGCGGGATATATCTGCCGCGAACGCTGTTTTGCCAACAATCTGGTCATGCGCCACGTGGGCGACCGCATGGTGATTTCGCCGCCGCTGGTCATCACCAAGGCCGAGATCGACCAGTTCACCGACCGCGCCGTGCAGTCGCTGGACGAGACGCATGCAAAACTCAAGGCCGATGGCTTGATGGTTGCCGCCTAACTGGCTAACGTTCTATCGACTCGTGTGGGAGAACCGGTAACACCCGGTGCCGAAGGCGCAACCGCCCCGGAAACGCTCAGGCCACAGGACCACGGGGGTCTTAACACTCTGGAGAGTGGCACCTTGCGTGCCCGCCGACGGGATAGCGATCTCAGGCAAACGGACAGAGGGGGCATCAGGTCGCGGACGCGGCCCAGGATGCCCGTGCGCGCCACGGCGAAAGGACCGCTTTGGACGAAAACCGCAAGACCCCGCTCTTTGATCTGCATGTTGCCCTTGGGGGCAAGATCGTCGGCTTTGCCGGTTATGACCTGCCCGTACAATATATGGGCGTTCTGCCCGAACACCTGCACACAAGAACCAAGGCAGGGTTGTTCGACGTCAGCCATATGGGCCAATGCGTGGTCACGGGGCCATCTTTCGAGGCGGTTGCACAGGCGCTGGAATCGCTTATTCCCGTTGATATCGCAGGTCTTGCGGATGGGCGTCAGCGCTATGGATTTCTGACAAACGACGCTGGCGGCATCCGCGACGACCTGATGCTGGCACGGCGCGGCGACAGCGTGTTCATGGTCGTCAACGCTGCCTGCAAGGCCGCCGACATCGCCCATATCCGCGCGCATCTGCCGGACGGCGTAACACTGACAGAGGTGACGGACCGCGCCCTGCTGGCGCTGCAAGGACCGCTGGCAGAGGATGCCTTGGCGACGCTGAATTCCGCCGCCCGCACCATGCGGTTCATGGACGTGGTCGACATGGAACTGGCGGGCGTGACCTGCTGGGTGTCACGGTCAGGCTATACCGGCGAGGACGGCTATGAAATTTCGGTGCCCGATGCGCTGGCCGAACCGCTTGCCCGTGCGCTGCTGGACCTGCCCGATGTGGCACCCATCGGTCTGGGGGCCCGCGACAGCCTGCGGCTGGAGGCAGGACTTTGCCTGTATGGGCACGATATCGACGACACCACCACGCCTGTCGCCGCCGGCCTGACCTGGGCGATCCAAAAGGTCCGCCGCCCCGGTGGTGCGCGCGCCGGCGGTTATCCTGGTGCGGATATCATCGGTGCCGAACTGGCAGACGCCCCGGCCATGGCGCGGGTCGGTCTGCTGCCTGACGGCCGTGCGCCCATGCGCGAGGGTGTGCAGATCTTTGCCTGCGCAGATGCGCAAACACCGATCGGGCGCATCACCTCTGGCGGATTTGGGCCGACGGTTCAGCGGCCAGTTGCCATGGCCCTGATCGACCGGGGGTTTGCCGCCCCCGGCACGGCCCTATGTGCGGAACTGCGGGGCAAACGTCTGCCCGTCACCGTGGCCGCGATGCCGTTTATCCCCGCCAATTTCAAACGCTGAAAAGGACCAGACCCCATGTTGAAATTCACCGAAGAACACGAATGGCTGCGCGTCGAGGATGACCTTGTCGTGGTCGGCATCACCGAACATGCCGCCACGCAGCTGGGCGATATCGTGTTTGTCGAACTGCCGGACGAAGGCACCGTGGTCGTCAAGGACGACGAGGCTGTCGTGATTGAATCGGTCAAGGCCGCGTCAGATATCCTTGCCCCACTGTCGGGCGAAATCGTCGAGGTGAATACCACGCTGAACGATAACCCCGGCCTGGTGAACGATGATCCCATCGGCGACGGCTGGTTTTTCAAGATGGCGGTCGAGGACATGTCCCAGCTGGACGAATACCTCGACGAGGCCGACTACAAGAAACTGATCGGATAGGATGAATTCATGACCTACACGCCGACGGACTACCTGCCCTATGACTTTGCCAACCGCCGTCACATCGGCCCCTCACCCAAAGAGATGGAAGCCATGTTGCAGACCGTCGGCGCGCCGTCGCTGGATGCGCTGATCGACGAAACCCTGCCTGCGGGTATCCGGCAGGCCGAACCGCTGGAATTCGGCAAACCCAAATCGGAAAGCGAGTTGCTGTGGCACATGCAGCAGGTCGCGAAACAGAATACCGTGCTGACGTCCCTGATCGGCCAAGGGTATTACGGGACGGTCACGCCGCCCGCGATCCAGCGCAACATCCTCGAAAACCCGGCCTGGTACACGGCCTATACGCCCTACCAGCCTGAAATTTCTCAGGGCCGGCTGGAGGCGCTGCTGAACTACCAGACCATGATCAGCGACCTGACAGGGCTGGAAATTGCAAACGCATCCCTGCTGGACGAGGCCACGGCCTGCGCCGAGGCGATGACGATGGCGCAGCGCATCGCCAAGTCCAAGGCGACCGCGTTTTTCGTCGATGAAAACTGTCATCCGCAGAACATCAACGTGATCCGCACGCGGGCCGAACCGCTGGGGATCGATGTAATTGTCGGTGACCCCGACGCGCTGGATGCGACGGCGGTTTTTGGTGCGATTTTCCAGTATCCCGGAACCCACGGTCAAGTGCGGGATTTCACCGCGCAAATGACGGCCCTGCACGCGGAAAACGCGATTGGCATCGTGACAGCAGACCCGCTGGCGCTGTGCCTGCTGAAAGAGCCCGGCGCGATGGGGGCGGATATCGCTGTCGGATCGACCCAACGCTTTGGCGTGCCTGTCGGTTACGGTGGTCCACACGCGGCCTACATGGCCACAAAACAGACCTATGCACGCAGCATGCCGGGGCGGATTGTCGGCGTCAGCGTCGATGCCCATGGCAACCGCGCCTACCGTTTGTCGCTGCAAACGCGCGAACAGCATATCCGCCGCGAAAAGGCGACGTCGAATGTCTGCACGGCACAGGCGCTGCTGGCGGTCATGGCAGGCTTTTACGCCGTATTTCACGGTCCCGAAGGGCTCAAAGCCATCGCGCAGCGCATTCACCGCAAGACGGTGCGCCTTGCGCGCGGGCTCGAAGACGCAGGCTTCAAGGTCGAGCCGGACGCGTTTTTCGACACCATCACGGTCGAGGTCGGTGCCCTGCAACGCGGGGTGATGCAAGCGGCCGTCAACGAGGGCATCAACCTGCGCCGCGTGGGCAAAACCAAGGTCGGCATTGCGATGGATGAACGCTCCCGACCGGCTACGATCCGGCAGGTCTGGCGCGCCTTTGGCATTCAGGATCGCGACACCGACCTGACCGCGGAATACCGCATGCCGGACGCGATGATCCGCCAGACCCCCTATCTGACGCATCCGGTGTTCCACATGAACCGCGCGGAAACGGAAATGATGCGCTACATGCGACGGTTGGCCGACCGCGATCTGGCGTTGGACCGGGCGATGATCCCGCTGGGGTCCTGCACGATGAAACTGAACGCCGCCGCCGAAATGATGCCGATTTCATGGCCTGAATTCGCGTTGCTGCATCCCTATTGTCCCAAGGATCAGGCGCAGGGCTATACCCACATGATCGCGGACCTCAGCGCAAAGCTGTGCGATATCACCGGCTATGCCGCGATTTCGATGCAACCCAATTCCGGCGCGCAGGGGGAATATGCGGGCCTGCTGACCATCGCCCGCTGGCAAAAGGCGCGTGGCGAGGGTCATCGCAACGTCTGCCTGATTCCCGTGTCCGCCCATGGCACCAACCCCGCCAGCGCCCAGATGGTCGGCTGGAAGGTCGTCGTGGTCAAATCCGCAGACAACGGCGATATCGATCTGGATGATTTCCGGGCCAAGGCCGAATTGCACGCCGAAAACCTAGCGGGCTGCATGATCACCTATCCCAGCACCCACGGCGTGTTCGAGGAAACGGTGAAAGAGGTCTGCGACATCACCCATGCGCACGGTGGTCAGGTCTATATCGACGGTGCCAACATGAACGCCATGGTCGGCCTGTCCCGCCCCGGCGATCTGGGGGGCGATGTCAGCCACCTGAACCTGCACAAGACGTTCTGCATCCCCCACGGTGGCGGAGGCCCCGGCATGGGCCCCATCGGCGTCAAGGAACACCTCATCGACCACCTGCCCGGCGATCCCAACACGGGAGAAGGCGCTGTGGCCGCCGCCGCCTATGGGTCGCCGTCGCTGCTGCCGATTTCCTGGGCCTATTGCCTGATGATGGGCGGCGCGGGTCTGACGCAGGCCACGCGGGTCGCGATCCTGAACGCCAACTATATGGCCGAACGGCTGTCGGGGGCGTTTGACGTGCTTTACCGCGGTAAATCCGGGCGCGTGGCGCATGAGTGCATTCTGGACACCCGGCCCTTTGCCGAACACGGGATCACCGTCGACGATATCGCGAAACGTCTGGTCGATTGTGGCTTTCACGCCCCCACGATGAGCTGGCCCGTGACCGGCACGCTGATGATCGAACCCACGGAAAGCGAAACAAAGGCAGAGCTGGACCGTTTCTGCGATGCGATGCTAGCGATCCGTGCGGAAATCGACATGGTCGCCAGCGGCGAGATGGACGCGGTCAATAACCCGCTGAAAAACGCGCCCCACACGGTCGAGGATCTGGTGGGCGATTGGGACCGCCCCTACACCCGCGAACAGGGGTGTTTTCCACCCGGCGCATTCCGCGTCGACAAATACTGGCCCCCGGTCAACCGGGTCGACAATGTCTATGGCGACCGCAACCTGTTGTGCACCTGCCCGCCGCTCGAGGCCTACGCCGAAGCGGCAGAATGACATCAACAAAAAGGGCCGCCCGATCCGGGCGGCCCTTTTGCTATTTTATCTATCGCTTGAATCAGGCGTGGGCCTTGCCACCGATCAGCGCCTCATCGGGTTCGGCCGCACCGGTCATGTAGGCCACGGCGTCCGACATCGAATGATTCTTGGGATCGATGACGCACAGGCGCTTGCCCAGACGGTGCACGTGAACACGGTCTGCGACCTCGAACACATGGGGCATGTTGTGGCTGATCAGGATGATCGGAATGCCACGCGACCGGACGTCCTGGATCAAGTCCAGCACACGGCGGCTTTCCTTGACGCCCAATGCGGCCGTCGGTTCGTCCAGGATGATGACCCTGCTGCCAAAGGCTGCGGCACGGGCGACGGCCACGCCCTGACGTTGACCACCTGACAGTGTTTCCACAGCCTGATTGATGTTCTGGATCGTCATTAGCCCCAGCTCTGACAGCTTTTCACGGGCGAATTTCGCCATCGCGGGCTTGTCGAGCTGACGGAACACCTTGCCCATGATGCCGGGCTTGCGCAGCTCCCGCCCCATGAACAGGTTGTCGGTGATGGACAAGGCAGGCGACATTGCCAACGTCTGGTAAACCGTTTCGATACCAGCCTCGCGGGCATCCAGCGGCGTCGCGAAATTCACGCGCTTGCCGTCCAGATGCACCTCGCCTTCGTCCGGGACCACGGCACCGGACAGTGCCTTGATCAAGGTGGATTTGCCCGCCCCGTTGTCACCGATCACGGCAAGGATTTCGCCCGGGTAGAGTTCGAAATCGCAGTGATCCAGGGCCGTGACGCGCCCGTAGCGTTTGACCAGATTGCGGCCAGTGAGAATGGGATCGGTCATGATGATACCTTTCTGATCCATTGGTCGATTGCGACGGCACCGATGATCAGCACGCCGATCAGCAGATAGGTCCATTGGGCGTCAGCCCCCGCCATACGCAGGCCCATTTCGAACACGCCGACGATCAGCGCGCCCAAAAACATGCCCACGATACTGCCGCGACCGCCAAAGAGGGAAATGCCACCGATCACCACGGCCGTGATCGACTGGATGTTGCCCAGCACCCCGGTCGAGGCCGAAGGCGTGATCGACCCGAACCGGCCCACCATGACCCAGGCCGCAATCGCGCAGAACAATCCGGCCAGCGCATAGACCTGAATGAGGATCGTGTCGGTTTTCACACCCGCCAGACCGGCGGCATCAGCGTCGTCACCAACGGCATAGACGTGGCGCCCCCATGCCGTTGACCGCAGCACATAGGCCATGACAGCCACCAGCACGATCAGCAGAACGACGGCAAAGGTCACCCGTGCGTCAAAAATCTCGAAGGTATTGCCCCAGAACTGCATGATCGGGGCGGTTTCCTCGATATCGCGCGACCGGATCGTTTCGTTGCGCGAAAAAATGTAGTTGGTCGCAAGGAAAATCTGCCATGTCCCCAGCGTGGTGATAAAGGGCGGGATTTTCATCTTGGCCACAAGGAACCCGTTGATCGACCCCATGACGGTGCCGGCGATCAGCGCGATCATGACCGACAATTCGCCGGGCACGCCGTAGCGGAACGTCAGCTGGCCCATCAGCACCGTGATCAGCACGGCCATTGCCCCAACGGACAGGTCGATGCCCGCGGTCAGAATGACAAGCGTCTGGGCGATGCCCAAAACGCCAACGATACCGATCTGCTGAAAAATGGTCGACAGCGTGCTGACACGCATGAAGTTCGAATTGATGATGCCGAAAATAATGACTGCAACGATCAGCACCACAAGGGGCACGATGGCCGGCGTCTGGTGCAAGATGTGCTGTAGATGCCCCAGCGGACTGCGCTTTGGCGCTTCGAATTGCGCCAGCGTGTCGGCCTTGCCGCCGCGGGTTTTTTGCTCGTAGTCCTGTGTTTGGGTCATTCCATGCTCTCCCCGTGATGGAAAACGGGCGGCACAGGGCCGCCCGCTTCAGGATGTCGGATTAGGGATTTAGCCCCAGCAACGGTCGGTGCCTTCGGCAATGTCGATGCTTTCGACGCCGTCAACCGGCGCGCCAGTGACGAGGCTGACGCCCGTGTCAAAGAAATCCTTGCCTTCGGTCGGGGTCGGCACGGTGCCGTCTGCTGCGAATGCGGCAATCGCCTCGATGCCCAGCGACGCCATGTCCAGCGGATACTGCTGGGCCGTTGCGCCGATAACGCCGTCAGCGACGTTCTGCACGCCGGGGCAACCGCCGTCGACGGACACGATCAGCACGTCGTTTTCACGACCGATGGCGCGCAGCGCCTCGTATGCGCCAGCCGCGGCAGGTTCGTTGATGGTGTAGACCACGTTGATCTCCGGATCCTGCGCCAGCAGGTTTTCCATCGCGCGGCGACCGCCTTCTTCGTTGCCCTGCGTCACGTCGTTGCCGACGATGCGCGGATCGGTTTCATCGCCCCACATGTTGGGGTCCATGATGTCGATGCCAAAGCCCTGAAGGAAACCCTGGTCGCGCAGAACGCCCACGGTCGGCTGGCTGACGTCCAGGTCGAGCATCGCGATCTTGGCGTTGGCGGCCTCGTCACCCAGTGTAGCGGCAGCCCACTGACCGATCAGCTCTCCAGCGAGGAAGTTGTCGGTTGCGAATGTCGCATGTGCGGCATCGGCGGGGTCCAGCGGCGTGTCCAGTGCGATGACCAGAATGCCGGCTTCCTTGGCCTGCTCCAGCACGGGCACGATGGCCGAGGTGTTGGACGCGGTGATCAGGATACCGGATGCGCCGTCGGCGATGCAGGTTTCGACAGCTGCGACCTGCGTTTCGTTGTCGCCGTCGACCTTGCCCGCAAAGGTCATCAGGTTGATTCCCAGCTCTTCGGCCTTGGCGGATGCACCTTCGCGCATTTTCACGAAGAACGGGTTCGTATCCGTCTTGGTGATCAGACATGCGGTTGTTTCAGCATGCGCTGCTGCATAGGCGACACTAGTGGTCGACAGCAGAGCAAGTGCAGTTCCAGTAAGCAGTTTTTTCATCTTCCCCTCCCAAGGAATGAGGCTACCTTGCCAACGATGCGAACCGGATGATCCGCACCACTATCACCACTCAAGAGCATGGCTGACGATTCGTCAACACGAATAAATCAACTTGATTTACTAATTTAACTGCTCAATACCTTCAGGTGGGAGAATTATTATGACTCATGAAGATTCACGCGTTCAGACGACTGGACGCAACCAAAGCGCCTTGCGCGATCACAATGAGCGATTGATCCTCACCAAGCTGTCACGTCAGGGCCCCATGCCGGGCAGCGAGATATCGCGCGTCACGGCCCTGTCGCCACAAACGGTTTCCGTGATCCTGCGCGAGCTGGAACAGGACGGCATGCTGACGCGCGGGACACCGATGCGTGGCCGCGTGGGCAAGCCGTCGATCCCGATGGAATTGTCCAAGAACGGTGCCTATTCGGTCGGGGTCAAGATCGGACGCCGCAGCGCAACGGTCGTGCTGACCAACATTCTGGGCGAGGTGCTGCTGAATCGCAGCGTGCGCTATGACTACCCCATACCGGGGCCGATCATGGCATTCCTGACCGACGCGCTGGCGCAGATCCGGACGCAACTGGGCCCGCGCGACTGGGACCGTATCGCAGGGATCGGCATTGCGAAACCCTATGAAATCTGGGCATGGCACGACACGATCGGTGCCCCCCAGCGTGATCTTGATCTTTGGCGCGATTTCGATTTCGCCGAAAGTCTGGGTCAGATCTGCGATCTGGATGTCTTTGTCGAAAACGACGCGACCGCGGCCAGTCAGGCGGAACATCTGTATGGCGCCGGCCGCGATTGGTCGCATTATGCCTATTTCTTTGTCGGCACCTTTATCGGCGGCGGCGTGGTGCTGAACGATGCGGTGTTCGAAGGCCCCTTTGTCAACGCCGGTGCGTTCGGATCGCTGCCTGTCAGGACAGCGACCGGCGAAACCCGGCAGCTGATCGATACGGCGTCCCTCTATTTGCTGGAGGATCGGATTCGCGCCACGGGCAGCGACCCTTCGGCCATCTGGCAAGACCAGTCGGACTGGTCACAGTTCGGACCCATCATCGAGGACTGGATCGCACAGACCGGCACGCAGCTGGCATTCGCCGCGCTGAGCGTGTGTTCCGTGATTGATTTCGAAGCCATCGTGATCGACGGGTCCATGCCCGATCGCGTGCGCGACGGACTGGTGGCGCGGGCGCGGCAGGAACTGGAAACGCTTGACACGCGGGGCCTGCACGTCCCGCAAGTCGTCGCAGGCGCGATCGGACGGCAAGCCCGCGAAATGGGGGCGGCCGCGATACCGATCCACGCCAAACACTTCTTGGCACTGCATGCAGGCGATGTGGCCTGACCGTCAGGCCGTGTCGGCCTTGAGGATGGCCGCCTCGCTTTGCGTCAGCAGACGCCGGGCCGCATCACCATAAAGCGCGGTATCGACCGCAAGATCCGGCAGGCGGTCGAACAGCCGGTCCCTGTCACCGTCATCCATCGCCCCCATCGGGGTGTTGTCTGGGTGAAAGCTTTCGGTTGCGACACCGTTGGCAAAGACGATTTCGTGACGGGGCAGCAGCATGTGGATGTAGGTCACCGCACGGTGCCCGTGTTCGCGCATGATTGTCCGATCGTTAATCAGGTCCCGCGCCGCGACCAGCACCTCGTCACTGTTGAACAGCGCGCGCGCCTGTGGACCACGCAGCACCATGCGGTGATCCGGGGACACCAGCAGCCCTTCGTCCGGGACCTCTCGGTCCAGCGACCCGGCCTTTAACCTGACGGGCGCAAGATCAGGGACCGCCTTGATCCGCGCACCGCTGACCCGCCGTGACGCCAGCCAGAGAATTTCAGCAGGGCCGTTGTCCTGAGTCTGCACAAGGTCGCCCTCGGACAGTGATGCGACATCGCGAGGGCCGTAGGGCGTGCGGATCATGGTGCCTGGGGTAAAGCAGATGACGCCGCGCGGCACGCTTTGCACTTCGGCGCGCAGGCGCGCATCGACGCCGTGGCGTACGATCCACAATTCGGTCTGGCGCGGTGGAATATCGTCCAGGAACATGACCAGCGGCTTGCGCCCTGCTCCGCGCGGGATCAGCGTGATTTCCCACACCTTGTAGCCGTCCGTCACCGTCAGCGACGTCTTGAACAGCGGATCGCGCAGGATCGGAATGTCTGCCGCCGGCGCAACCTCTGCTGCATCCAGCAGGCGCCGCACCGTGGGTGCCGCACGCTTGCGCAAATCTGCCTGTTCCTCTGATCGCCCTAACGGCAGAACGGCACTGGGGCCGTCCACACGTACCGGCACACCGGTCCACGACCAGATCGCACCAACACGCACATGATCAACCGGCGGCGAATGCAGCCCGTCAAGTTCCATTTGCGACCAGGGAATGACAAACGTGCCACGAAAGCCCGTTTTCATACCTGTTACCTTGCCTCAATCGGCCGCGTCGTTCATCGCGCGGTCCTTATGATTGGCAGGTTAGCCGCCACGCACTTGCCGATCAAGTGGGCGGTGCAGCACTGTGGCAATCCGGTATCAGAAGGAAAAGTTGAGCCTGACAGACCCCACGACCTGCCCCTCGGGCTGTTCGTCGAATTCGCGCGACAGATAGGTCGCCCCATAGAACAGGGACAGACCCGGATGCGGCTGCCAGTTGACGCCCGCGCGGGCGCGCGAGCGCGTGTCGCTGGCCTGATACCCCTCGTGACCTGGCAGGAAATTGCTGCCGGCAACGCTTGCGATGTCACCGCCCAGCACAAAACCGACCCCGGACCCGGTTCCCATGGCACCCGGATACAATTGTCCCGTGACCACGTCCCGCACCAGCAGATCGTCCTGACCCACGCGACCGACAATCAGATCGGCACCGATGCGGGCAATATCCTCGGTCCCCAGTTTCGCTTCGACGAATGGCCGGATCGTCGCCTGATCACCCAGTTGGTATGTCCGCCGCAATTCGCCGGTCACATCAAGAAATACATCGTCATCAAGTTGCGGATCATTCAGCGGCACCTGCAACCCAAAGGTGTCGTGATAGAATTCCTGAAAATCGTCCATGCCTGTCTGCGGCCCCACAAGGACCACATCGGCACCCACGCTGGCATCGGTGCCTGACAGGTCGAAATGCGTATGCGCACCGGCGGACAGCAGACCGACGTATGGCCGGCCGCGCGTGCCGCTGTCCGGCGCAATGATTTCCGCCCGCAGCCGGTATTCCAGCACATCGCCAAAGGGTTGCAGCGCCCCATCATGCGGCCGCGGCGCACGCAAATGACTGTAGACATAGGACCCTGTCCGCCAGCGGTCACTGCCGTCGCCGATCGCGTCGTTCGTGAACAACCGCCCGTTTCCGATACCCTGCCGGTCCTGCAACAGGTCCTGTGACAAGGCCGGGGTCGCACAGGTCAGCGCGGACAGGATCAAGGCGTGCAGGGTGTAATTCATGGTGTCGCTTCTGCAGGGAGGATCGTTACGTGATAGAAGTGCGAACCGAGTCGCACTAGCGGCGGATTCAGGTTCTGCCGCCCTATGGCGGCGCAGCAACACAGCGGCGCACCTGGAATTGTGCTTTACCATCATCAGTTTCGGTCCACATATTTAACGAATGATGAAGACGTCGCTGTCTATCACCGTGCAGATCGGTATTGTTAGCGCTGACACATACTTCGGAGGTTCTTAATGCCGGACACAAAAACCCCATCCGCGACAGCACTTGTCGACTACAATGCCGCGCGTGACATTGTATGGGGTCAATGCCGGAATCCCTTTGATGCCCTCGGCCTGCAACAGCGTGACGGCGGCTGGCTGCTGACGGTTTTCGTGCCCGGTGCCGAATCGGTCACCTGCGTCACGGCAGCTGAACGCATCGCGCTGGACCGGCTGGACGACCATCCTGGCCTGTTCATCACGGCCTTTGCCGAACCGCCCGAAACCTACACCCTCGAAGCGATGGCGGACGGCTATACCTGGTCCTTTGATGATCCCTACCGCTTTGGTCGGGTGCTCTCTGACGAGGATATCTATTTCTTTGGCGAAGGCAGCTACAAGCGTTTGTGGAAGGCACTGGGTGCCCACGTCATGACGCACGAAGGCACCGACGGCACGCATTTTGCGGTCTGGGCCCCGAATGCGCGGCGTGTGTCCGTGGTCGGCAATTTCAACGTCTGGGATGGGCGCCGTTCGCCGATGCGCCCCATCGGTGAATCCGGGGTCTGGGAACTGTTTGTGCCGGGGATCGGCGCGGGCGAAATCTACAAATACGAAATCATCGGACCGAACGGCGAACATCTGCCCCTCAAGGCGGACCCCTTTGGCTACGGGTCCGAACACCCACCGGCGACCGGATCCGTGGTGCGTGATATCCGCGATCCTGCATGGTCCGACGCCGACTGGATGAAAACCCGCGCCGATCTGCAGCACATCGACGCGCCCATTTCGATCTACGAGGTCAACCTCGCCAGCTGGAAACGCGCGCCGGGCAACCGCCCGCTGTCCTATCTGGAACTGGCCGAGGATCTGGTCGACTACGCCGTCTGGATGGGGTTCACCCACATCGAGCTGATGCCGATCAGCGAACATCCCTTTGACGGCAGCTGGGGCTATCAGCCCGTCGGGCTGTATGCGCCGACGATCCGCCACGGCACACCTGACGAATTCCGCGCATTGGTCAACGCAGCCCACCGCAAGGGGCTGGGTGTCCTGCTGGACTGGGTTCCGGGCCATTTCCCGATTGATGCGCATGGACTGGGCGAATTCGACGGCACCCACCTGTATGAACACGCCGACCCGCGCGAGGGGTTCCATCAGGACTGGAACACGTTGATCCCGAATTTCGGCCGGACAGAGGTGGCGAACCACTACAGGTCAAACGCACTTTACTGGTTGGAAGAATACCATTTGGACGGGCTGCGCGTAGATGCCGTCGCCTCCATGCTCTATCGTGACTACAGCCGCAAACATGACGAATGGGTCCCGAACAAGGACGGCGGGCGCGAAAATTACGAGGCCATCGCGCTGCTGCAAACCACCAACACGCTGGCCTATGGCGAGGTGCCCGGCATCATGACCGTGGCCGAGGAAAGCACCGCCTTTCCCGGTGTGTCACGGCCCGTGGAATACGGCGGCCTGGGGTTCGGGTTCAAATGGAACATGGGCTGGATGAACGACAGCCTGCGTTACATGGAAAAAGACCCCATCCATCGCCGCCACCACCATCACGAGATGACATTCAGCCTGCACTACGCATTCGGTGAAAACTACGTGCTGCCCATCAGCCACGACGAGGTGGTGCACGGCAAGGGGTCCATGCTGACCAAGATGCCCGGCAATGCGTGGGAAAAATTCGCGAACCTGCGGGCCTACTACGGGTTCATGTGGACCCACCCGGGCAAGAAGCTGCTGTTCATGGGGCAGGAATTTGCGCAATCCAGAGAATGGAACCACAACCAGAGCCTTGATTGGCACGAATGCGATGATGGCCGCCACAAGGGCGTGCAGATGTGGGTACGCGACCTGAACACGCTGTATCGCGCGACCCCTGCGCTGCACGTCAACGATGTCCGCCCGTCCGGTTTCCAATGGCTCGAGGCGAACGATGCCGATGCTTCGGTATTTGCATTCGTGCGCATTGGCGGCACGGATGATCCAAAGGTCGTGATCGTGATGAACATGACGCCGATCGAACGGACCGGCTATCGCATCGGTCTGCCCGCCAAGGGACGCTGGCGCGAGGCGCTGAATTCCGACGCCGAAGCCTACGGCGGCGGCGGGCGCGGCAACATGGGAGGTGTTGACGCAGAAACCCGTGCCTGGATGGGGCAGGATCATTCCGCCGAGGTCACGATCCCGCCGCTGTCCACCGTCATTTTTGTCCAGGACAACTGAATACATCTGCCACCAGGGAGTGAGACCAATGAAACCCAAGGCCAATCCAAGACTGTCGAACAAGGCGCTGGCATTCGTGCTGGCCGGCGGGCGTGGCAGCCGCCTCAAGGAACTGACCGACAACCGCGCCAAACCGGCGGTCTATTTCGGCGGCAAGACCCGGATCGTGGACTTTGCCCTGTCCAACGCGCTGAATTCCGGCATGCGCAAAATGGCAATCGCCACCCAGTACAAGGCGCACAGCCTGATCCGGCACTGCCAGCGGGGCTGGAACTTTTTGCGGGCGGAACGCAATGAATTCCTTGATATCCTGCCGGCGTCGCAGCGCATGGACGAAGCCAAATGGTACGTCGGTACGGCCGATGCCGTCACCCAGAACATCGACATCATCGACAGCTACGGCGTTGAATATATTGTCATTCTCGCAGGCGATCATATCTACAAGATGGACTACGAGGTCATGCTGCAACAGCATGTCGACACCAAGGCGGATGTGACGATCGGCTGCCTGACCGTCCCCCGGATGGAGGCGACAGCACTGGGTGTGATGCATGTGAACGATCAGATGCAGATCACCGATTTCCTCGAAAAGCCAGCTGATCCGCCCGCCATTCCCGGCGATCCCGACCACGCGCTGGGGTCAATGGGCATCTACATCTTTGACTGGCAGTTCCTGCGGACCCTGCTGCTCGAGGATATGCACGACGATAACAGCAGCCATGATTTCGGCCACGACATCATCCCGCATATCGTCAAGAACGGCAAAGCCATGGCGCACCGTTTTCAGGACAGCTGCATCATGTCGGGTCTGGAAACCGAACCCTACTGGCGCGACGTGGGCACCGTGGATGCCTTCTGGCAGGCCAATATCGACCTGACGCTGTTCACCCCTCCGCTGGACCTCTACGACAACGAATGGCCGATCTGGACCTACGCGGAAAGCGTGCCGCCCGCAAAGTTCATCCACAACGAGGATGGCCGTCGCGGGTCGGCTGTGTCGTCGATGGTATCGGGCAACTGTATCATCTCGGGGTCCGAAGTGACTGAATCGCTGTTGTTCACAGGTGTGCGGACACATTCCTATGCATCGCTGAACCGGGTTGTGGCGCTGCCGCATGTGGACGTGGGCCGCAAGGCAGAGCTGCGCAACTGCGTGATCGACCGCGGCGTGCAGATCCCCGAAGGCATGGTGATCGGTTTCGATTCAGACAAGGATCGTGAAAACGGTTTTCGCGTCACTGACAAGGGCATCGTGCTGGTCACCAAGGCCATGATCGACGCCTATCTCGCGCGGTCCTGATCCCATGGGTGGTCGGGTCCTATCGGTCACGTCGGAATGCGTGCCCCTGATCAAGACAGGGGGGCTGGCGGATGTGGCCGGTGCCCTGCCCGCCGCACTCGCACCGCTGGGCTGGGACATGCGCACGTTGTTGCCAGCCTACCCGGGATTGATCGACAAGCTGGGTGCCGCAACCGAGGTCTGGGCTGACAGCGATCTGTTCGGCGGTCCCGCTTGCGTGCTGCTGGGCCAGATCGGCGGGGCTGCGATCATGTTGCTGGATGCGCCGCATCTGTTTGCGCGCGCCGGCGGGCCCTATGGCAACCCGCATGATTTCGGCGACAATCCCCAGCGGTTCGCCGCGTTTTCGTGGGTCGCCGCCCAGATCTCGGCGGGTGGCACGACCGACGGCTGGACACCGGATATCGTGCATTGCCACGACTGGCAGGCGGGCTTTGCACCCGCCTACATGGACCTATGTGTAGAAACGCAGGCCAAATCGGTGGTCACGATCCACAACATCGCCTTTCGCGGCGAGGCACCGGCCGCGGCGTTGGGGTCATTGCGCCTGCCGATCGAGGCGTTCCACCGCGACAGTCTGGAATATTGGGGCAACCTGTCCAGCCTCAAGGCAGGCCTGGCCCATGCCGACGCGATCACCACCGTCAGCCCCACCTACGCCGACGAGTTGATGCGCCATGAATTCGGTTTCGGCCTGGAAGGTCTACTGCAATACCGTGCCGCCGATTTCCACGGCATCCTGAACGGTGTCGACGAAACCGTCTGGGACCCCCAGACCGATCCCCACATCGCCAAGACCTATGGCAAGGCATCGCTGGCCAAGAAACAGCACAACCGGACGGCCCTGATGGCGGAATTCGGATTGGCGACCTGTGAGGGCCCGCTGGCCGTCGTTGTCAGTCGCCTGACCGACCAAAAGGGCATGGACCTGCTGGTCGCCGCGATCCCCGATTTCATCGCCGCCGGTGGCTGTCTGGCCGTGCTGGGATCAGGCGATCCGCAGATCGAAAACGACCTCAAGTCGCTGGCCAAGGCGCATCCCGGTCGGATCGGTCTGCTCATCGGCTATGACGAAGCGCTGTCACATCGCATGTTCGCAGGCGGCGACGCGGTTCTCGTGCCGTCCCGGTTCGAACCATGTGGTCTGACCCAGCTGTATGGTTTGCGCTATGGCTGCGTGCCGGTCGTCGCCCTGACGGGTGGGCTGGCCGATACCGTCATCAATGCAACACCGATGGCCCTGCAGGACAAGGCAGCAACGGGCCTTCAGTTCCATCCCATCGACGCGCTGGCGTTCGGTCAGGTCCTGATGCGTCTCGTTGCCTTATACTCGGACAAGAAAACGTGGACAGGCCTGCAGAAAAAGGGCATGTCGCAGGCGCTAGGTTGGCAGACCTCTGCGTCCGCCTACGCTGAATTGTACGAAGGCCTAACCGTTTGAATGCCCAACTCAACCAGTCTGTCCCGACGAAACTGCGCGACCATCCGCTGACGGCGGGCAAACCCTTTCCCTTGGGGGCGACATTCGACGGGGCAGGCGTGAATTTCGCCGTCTTTTCCGAACATGCCGAACGGATCGACCTGTGCCTGTTCAGTGACGACGGGCGCAAGGAACGCGCGCGCCTGCCGCTGCTGGAACGCGACGGCGATGTCTGGCACGTTCATGTGGCAGGCCTGACACCGGGTGCAAAATACGGATTTCGGGTGCACGGGCCCTACGCCCCCGAGGAAGGGCACAGGTTCAATTACAACAAACTGCTGATCGATCCCTATGCCAAACGCCTGTTCGGCAAACTGAAATGGTCCGACGCGCTGATGGGCTACCGTGTCGGCAGTCCGCGTGGCGATCTCAGCTTTGACTCGCGTGACAGCGCCTTTGCAGCGCAGCGCAGCGTCGTGGTGGACCCGTCGTTCAACTGGGGACGCGACCTGCCGCCCGACATCGCCGCAACCGATACCGTCCTGTACGAGGCGCATGTCAAAGGCATGACCGCCCGTATGCCCGGCGTTGCGTCAGCCATGCGCGGCAAGTTTCTGGGCATGGCGTCCCAGCCCGTGCTGGATCACCTCAACAAGATCGGCGTGACCACCGTGCAGCTGATGCCGTCACAGGCCTATGTCGACGACCATTTTCTCGTGCGGCAGGGACTGCGCAACTACTGGGGCTACAACAGCATCGGATTTTTCGCACCAGAACCGCGCTACATGACCGAGGAAGGTGTCTGGGAATTCCAGACCATGGTCCGCCGGTTCCACAAGGCAGGCATCGAAGTCATCATGGACGTGGTCTACAACCATACCGCCGAAGGCAACGAAATGGGCCCGACCCTGTCGTTCCGTGGTTTCGACAACAAATCCTACTACCGCCTGACCGACAACGGCCGGGGCTACGTGAACGATACGGGCGTCGGGAACACCCTGCGGACCGAACACCCGATGGTGCTGCGCATGATCATGGACTCCATGCGCTACTGGGTCGAAACGATGCATGTTGACGGCTTTCGCTTCGACCTCGGGACGGCGCTTGCCCGCGAAAAGGACGGTTTCGACCGCGAGGGCGGTTTCATGGATGCCCTGCGACAGGACCCGGTGCTGAGCCGCGTGAAACTGGTGACCGAACCCTGGGACCTGGGGCCCGGCGGGTATCAACTGGGCGCATTTCCGCACCCGTTCATGGAATTCAACGACAAGTTCCGCGACGGCGTGCGCAAATACTGGCGCGGGGATTCCGGCCTGACCGCCAATCTGGCCAAACGGGTCGCCGGCAGTGCCCGCCAGTTCGATCATTCGGGCCGCAACGCCACCGCCTCGATCAACTTTGTGACCGTGCATGACGGCATGGTTCTGGATGATCTGGTATCCTACAACGTCAAGCACAACGCCGCCAACGGCGAGGACAATCGCGACGGCAAGGACGACAATTATTCCGACAACATGGGTGTCGAAGGTCCGACCGATGATCCCGCGATCCGGGCCGCCCGCGCCCAGCGCAAACGCAACCTGCTGGCCACCGTGTTCCTGTCGCAGGGCACGCCGTTCCTGCTGGGCGGGGACGAAATCGGCAACAGCCAATGGGGCAACAACAACACCTTTGCCCAGGACAACGACACGGGCTGGCTGAACTGGGACCGTCTGGATCAAAAGCTGCTGGATTTTGTCGCGCGGCTGTCCCTTCTGCGTCGCGACCACCCGGTGTTGCGGCAGACGCGGTTCCTGCATTCTCGCCCCCGCCGCGAAGACGGCATGCCCGACCTGTTCTGGCGCAAACCCGACGGCACCCCGCCCACACAAGAAGACTGGGACGATCACCGCTGGCGCGCCCTGTCTGTCGAAATGCGCACCGCCTCTGACACGCCCGACTATGCGGCGTCGCATGATGTAGTGTTCATCACCTTCAACGCGGGTCCGGCCGTCGACATCACCCTGCCGGATTGCAGCACGGACAGTCCGTGGGAATTGATCCTGGATACGGCCAACCCAGAGGACGGCACCCAGTGCATCGCCACACGCACCATCCGTGTTGCAGCGGATTCTGTCTGTGTCTTTGCTCGGACGACGGATTGATCTAGCTTCCTGTGTAACAGGAGGACCCCATGAACACCGTTGCAACGACACCCATCGACGGGCAAAAGCCCGGAACCTCTGGCCTGCGCAAGAAAACCCGCGTTTTCATGCAGCCGCATTTCCTAGAGAACTTTGTCCAGAGCATCTTCGACGGGATCGGCGGTGCCAGGGGCAAAACCTTTGTGCTGGGCGGTGACGGGCGTTTTTTCAATGAACGCGCCGCACAGGTGATCCTGCGCATGGCGGCTGCCAATGGTGCAGCCCATGTCATCGTCGGGCGCGATGCGCTGCTGTCGACCCCTGCGGCCAGCCATCTGATCCGCCTGAACAAGACCGACGGTGGCATCATCATGTCCGCCAGCCACAACCCCGGCGGCGAGGACGAGGATTTCGGCGTCAAGTTCAACATGGCCAACGGTGGCCCTGCCCCTGAATCCGTCACCAATGCGATGTTCGAACGCACCCGGACCATTCAGGAATACCACATCGTCACGGCACAGGACGTGGACCTGAGCACGGTGGGTGACACGGAACTGGCGGGAATGAAAATCACCGTCGTTGATCCGGTGGCCGATTATGCGGCGCTGATGGAAACCCTGTTCGATTTCGATGCGATACGCGCGATGTTTGCGGGTGGGTTCCGCATCCAGTTCGACGCCATGTGCGCGATCACCGGCCCTTATGGTCATGAGATCCTTGAAAACCGTCTGGGGGCCGCACCGGGCAGCGTGGTGCATGGCACCCCCCTGCCCGATTTCGGCGGCATGCACCCGGACCCCAACCCGACGTGGGCGCACGAGCTGATGGACACCATGAACGGTCCTGACGCGCCCGATTTCGGGGCCGCCAGCGACGGCGATGGCGACCGCAACATGGTCGTTGGCCCCAACATCTACGTCAGCCCATCCGACAGCCTGGCTGTTCTCGCGGCCAATGCGCATCTGGCCAAGGGCTATGCCGCGGGCCTCAAGGGGGTCGCGCGGTCCATGCCGACCTCTGCCGCCGTTGACCGTGTCGCGGAAAAAATGGGGCTGGCCTGCTTTGAAACCCCGACAGGCTGGAAATTCTTTGGCAACCTGATGGATGACGGCCGCGTGTCGCTGTGTGGCGAGGAATCATTCGGCACCGGATCCGACCATGTGCGCGAAAAGGACGGTCTGTGGGCGATCCTGATGTGGCTGAACATCCTGGCCAAACGCCAGATGAGCGTGGCCGAAATCATGCATGACCACTGGCAAAGCTACGGGCGCAACTACTATTCCCGCCACGACTACGAGGCCGTGGACAGTGACATCGCCAACACGATGATGGACGATCTGCGCAGCAGGTTCGATGGGCTGGTCGGCCAGACCATTCAGGGGCACCGCGTCAGCGACGCCGACGATTATGCCTATCACGATCCGGTGGACGGATCGGTCAGCGCACAGCAGGGTATCCGTGTCCTGTTCGACGGTGGTGCGCGTTTCGTGATCCGGTTGTCGGGCACAGGCACATCGGGGGCCACGATCCGGCTGTATCTGGAATCGCTGGAAACCGATCCTGCGAATTTCGATCAGGACCCGCAGGACGCATTGCGCTGGATCATTCTGGCGGCCGAAGACATCGCCGGAATCCGCGCCCGCACAGGCAAGTCGGGCCCCGATGTCACGACCTGACCACGCCTAGCCCTCAAACCGCTTGCGATAGGCGCGCGGGGTGCAGCCGATCCCCTTGCGAAATGCACGGGCAAAATGTGTGGGGTCCGAAAACCCCAGATCATAGGCGATCACGGTGACCGGCTGGCGCGTATAGGCCAGCCGTTTGCACGCCAGTTCCAGCCGGTAGCCCATCACAGCCCCCATGACAGAGGTCTGGGCGCGGGCGCGCACGACCCTGTTCAGACTGGAGGTCGACGCGCCCAGACTGCGGGCGTAATCAGCAACACCCCATCCTTGGGTGGCGTGATTGCGCACGGCCACCTCGAAACGTGTAAACAGATCCGCGGTGTTGCCCGGGGCTGGTGTTGCTTCGGCACATTCCCAGATCAACGCCGCGGCGAGCGCGCGCAAACTGGGATCACGGGGACCATCCGCGTCCGCATGCCGGTCCTGCAGGATATCAATCAGCCCCGTGATGCGCGCGGTCGCCGCACGTTGCTGGACGCGGTCCACCTGCAGGGCGCTGTCGTCCAGCAGTGTCGTGGGAATGGACACGACGACCCCGACGGTCCCGGCAGCAAAGGTAAAGCCATGCACGGCATTCGGCGGCAGTACGACCACGACCGGTGGCGTCAGCCTGTCCGACCCATCCGCCAGATGCAGTTTCGCCTCGCCTTGCTGGACGTAGAGCACCTGCAAAAGACCGGGATGCCGGTGGCTGGCAATGCGCCAACCGTGCTGTGCGGCGCGGTCCACGATGGCCTCGACATGCAGAACGTCGGGGAAAATCGCACGCTCGCCAAACAATGCATAATCGGGCAGTTTGATTGTATTGGTCAAGTATAAGC
This sequence comes from Loktanella sp. 3ANDIMAR09, assembly GCF_001420005.1. Classification (GTDB taxonomy): domain Bacteria; phylum Pseudomonadota; class Alphaproteobacteria; order Rhodobacterales; family Rhodobacteraceae; genus Loktanella. The sequence continues at coordinate 41,740 of NZ_LJAK01000011.1, forward strand.
CCCGATTCTGCCAGATATGGCCGCTGCATGAACGTATTGTGCCAGCCAGTCAGGGGAGGTGTCTATCATGCGCACGCAGGTTTGTATCATTGGTGGCGGGCCGTCCGGTCTGCTGTTGTCGCAACTGCTGGACCGGGCCGGGATCGATACTGTCGTGCTGGAACGGCGCAGCCGTGACTATGTGCTGTCGCGCATCCGCGCAGGCGTGCTGGAATCCGGCACCGTCGGCATGTTGGAAAAGGCCGGGATCGCCACCCGCGCCCACGCCGAAGGGTTGCCCCACACCGGCACTTACCTTGCTGTGCAGAACACCGGATTTCGCATCGATTTCGACGCGCTGATCGGCAAACAGGTGCTGGTCTATGGCCAGACCGAAGTGACACGCGACCTCTATGATGCCCGCGAAAAGGCGGGTGGAATCGTGATCCACGACCTTGACGGGGTCGAATTGCATGATCTTGATACCGACGCGCCCCATGTCACCTACGTCAAGGACGGCACGACACACCGGATCGATTGCGACTATGTTGCGGGATGCGACGGGTTTCACGGGCCCTCGCGGCAGGCCATCCCAAAGGATGTTCTGACAGAATACGAACGGGTCTATCCCTTTGGCTGGCTGGGCGTCATGGCCGATCTGCCTCCTGTCAGTCACGAACTGATCTATGCCAACCATCCGCGCGGCTTTGCACTGGCCTCGATGCGCAGCCCGACGCGCAGCCGCTATTATATTCAGGCACCCGTCGATGACCCCTTGGACAAATGGACTGACGACGCGTTCTGGGATGAATTCCGCAGACGACTGCCGCACGATTCCGCCGAGGCGCTGATCACCGGGCCGACCATTGAAAAATCCATCGCGCCGCTGCGGTCCTATGTGGCTGACCCGATGAAATGGGGGCGACTGTTTCTGGTCGGGGACGCGGCCCATATCGTGCCCCCCACAGGGGCCAAGGGGCTGAATCTGGCCGTCTCCGACGTGCACTATCTGTTCGAGGCGCTGACCAGTCACTACCGGGACGGGGACGACCACGGGATCGAGACCTATTCCCAGACCGCGCTCAAAAGGGTGTGGAACGCGATCCGGTTCAGCTGGTGGTTCACGACGACCATGCACCGTTTTCCCGGGCAGGAACCCTTTGATCAGGCGATCCAGGACAGCGAATTGCGGAACCTGCAGGCTTCGGTCAATGCGCAGACCGTGTTTTCCGAGAACTATGTCGGGATGCCTTATTAACCTCTGAATTGCCCGTATCGGATCACACTGTCGCCCCAGTCACCGACCAGACATGTCCTCAGCCGCCGAAAGAATGAGGATTGCGCAATGACACAGACGACAGTGAACCCCGTTTACATGGGTCGGATGCAGCAACGCTTTATCCAGAACTATTATGCGCGGCACGATGCCCTCGAAGTGCTGTTCGAGGCCAAGGCCTATCGTGACGCATTGGCGATCCTGTCCGACGTTCACGGCTCTGCCGAGTCGCTGGGGCTGACGACATTAGGTCAGGCGGCCGCGCTGGTGCGTGATTTTCTGACCACCGAACTGAACACGGCCGAACCCTCGGACCGGATGATGCATACGGCGCTGAACGCCTATCTCGATGTGTCGATGGAGTTCTGCAACCCGACCGAACGGTTCCTCGCGACAGCCTAAGAGTCGGTCACAAGCCGCCGGTAGAGATGCCACGACGCATGCCCCAGAACGGGCATCGTCACGAACAGGCCCAGAAAAACCGGCAGCGCCGATAGCAGGGTCACGACACCGATAAACGCGCCCCAGACCAGATAGGCCACCGGCTGTTCCAGAACGGCAGACAGCGACCGCAGCATCGCAGTTATGAAATCCACATCCCGGTCCAGCAGCATCGGCATCGCGTGCACACTCAGCGCAAGGACCAGCCCGGAAAACATCGCCCCAACCACCGTGCCGACCGCGATCATGGTCAAACCCGGGGGCGTCAGAAAAACGGCGAGTGACGTCGAAATGTTCGTCATCGGCGCAAGTCCCAGAAACAGGGCAAAAATCATGTGTCCGATGAAAAACCAGAACAAGAAGATCACCACCACGATCGCGGCAAGCCAGGGTATCTGACCAATCCGGGCATTCCAGATCAGGCCAGCGACCTGCCGCAGGCCGGGTCGCACGCCGCGGCTGCGCTGTCTGCTGACCTCGTAAAATCCGACGGCAGCCAATGTACCCACCATCGGAAACCCCAGCACCGCCAGCACCAGCCAGAACGTCTGCCCGGTCATCACCGTGACGACCGCCATGCCCAGCCCGGCCAGAACAAAGACACAGGCGAGGCACAGGTCGATCCACAGGGCTGACCGAAAATCCTTCACGCCCAGCGCAAGGCTGGCCATGAAATCGGACCAGGTGACCGGTCGTATGGCGGGCGGTAACTTTGCATTCTGTGTCATGCGGGTCTGTCCCCTGCGGGTGCGATCACGAAAGGCGGGGTGTCATCGTGCCCCCCGTCAGACGGCGACGGAATGCGCGACCAGATCGGCGCGGAACCCGTCGATGTCGTGGGCGATGATCCGCACCAGCATCCGTGCCTCTGGCCGCAGCGTGACGACGTTGCAACGACGTTCCAGCACGTCTGGAAACCGTTTCATGAGCCCGGCGATATAGGTCTCGATCTGCGACCATCTGTCGGGGAAACTGGCGTGCAGCCTTTGCAGATCGATCCGGAACCGGCACATCAGGTCCTCGATCATCGTGGCGATCAGACGATCCCGGGGCGTCAGCGCAAACCCCTTGCTGCCTGCGAACCCCGTCTCCTCGATCCGCCCGTGATAGGCCGAGGTGGCAACCGCATTCTGCACATAGCCCTGCGCAAACCGTGAAATCGCAGAGGCACCGAACCCGATCAGCGTGGGGCTGGCATCATCGGTATAGCCCTGAAAATTGCGCCGCAGCACGCCCGCCGCATCGGCCAATGCCAGCGGATCGTCGGGTCGTGCAAAATGGTCGATACCGATGGACTGGAACCCCATCTCCTCGAACCGGGTTCTGGCCTGTTCTGACAGCGACAGGCGCATCAACGGGTCCGGCAGATCAGCGGCCCGGATCATCACCTGCCGCTTGGACATCCAGGGCACATGGGCATAGCCATAGATCGCAAGTCTGTCAGGTTCCAGCGACAGAACACGTTCGATCGTGTCGCCGAATGTCGCGGCAGTCTGATGTGGCAAGCCGTACAGCAGGTCCAGGTTCAGGCTGGGCACACCCGCATCACGCAGCCAGTCGACCACATCGCGCGTCTGGGCAAAGGATTGCTGCCGGCCAATGGCCCCCTGCACCACCGGGTCAAAATCCTGCACCCCGATGCTGGCACGGTTCAACCCATGATCCGACAACACGGCCAGCAGATCGGGTGCTGCATCGGTCGGGTCGATCTCGACCGAAAACTCGAAATCTCCGGCAGGGGTGAATTCCCCGAACACCGCCGCCAGCAACCGTTTCATCAGGTGCGGCGACAGGATCGTCGGCGTCCCGCCCCCCAGATGCAGTCGCGACATGCGCACGCCGCCGGGCAAGGCAGCAGCAACGGTCCCGATTTCCCGGACCAGCTGCGTGATATAGCCCGCAACCGGGTCCAGCGTCTTGGTGCCCTGGGTCCGGCAGGCGCAGAACCAGCACAATCGCCTGCAAAACGGAATGTGGATGTAGACCGAGATTTCGCTGCCATCGGGCACGGCTGACAGCCAGCCCCGCTGGGCCTGCAAACCCACGTCGGTTTGAAAATGGTTCGCCGGCGGATAGCTGGTGTAGCGCGGCACCTTGGCGTCGAACAAACCGTAACGGGTGAGGAGGTCTAGATTTTCCATGGTTGAATGTCATAGGGTGGTCCCAGCCAAATTCTTTGATCCAGATCAACCTGATGCAAATTGCCCTGACCGCCGCAGTACGCTGCGCTGAATGCCCCATTCGTCACCGTGCCGTCTGCGCGCGCTGCGACGATGACGAGCTGTCGCAGCTGGAGGGCATGAAAACCTACAAGACGTTCAAGGCCGGGCAACCGATCCTGTGGCGTGGGGACGATCTGGTTTTTGTCGCGTCGGTCGTTCAGGGCGTCGCCGCATTGTCCAAGACACTGGAGGACGGGCGCACGCAAATGGTGGGCCTGCTGCTGCCGTCTGATTTCATCGGGCGCCCCGGGCGCGGACAGATCGATTTCGATGTGACCGCGACCACCGATGTGACCCTGTGCTGTTTCGAACGGAAACCCTTCGAGAAACTGGTCGATGACACGCCGCATGTCGCACAGCGCCTGATGGAACTGGCGCTGGACGAGCTGGATGCCGCGCGGGACTGGATGCTGTTGCTGGGCCGCAAGACCGCACGTGAAAAAATCGCGACCTTTATCCAGATGTTCGTCCGGCGCACCCATACGGATGAACAGGCTGCGGGCCCCGACCAGTTCAACATGCCGATGACCCGTGACCAGATCGCCAATTACCTCGGCCTGACGCTGGAAACGGTCAGCCGCCAGTTCAACAGCCTGAAAAAAGAAGGCGTGATCTCTTTTGGGGATCGCAAGACGTTCACGGTCGTCGACATGGCGGCCCTGCACAATGCAACCGGCGACGATGCAGACGGCGGCATGATCGACTAAAGCTTTTCGCGGGTTTTGATCCAGATCAAGGAAACCCGCCACCACCTTGTCCATACCGACCTTGCGAAAACGGGCAGCTCTTGCGTGCTCGCATGATTGCAAGGGAACACAATGGACTACGTCAAACTCATCATACTTGCGCTGATCACGCTTATCGCCGCAATCGGCGCAAACTGGGCGCATGACCTGGCCTATCAGGTCCACGCCGTCCTGATCATGGTCATTGCCGCGGGCCTGTTCTTCTGGATCTTGCGCCAGACGGACGAACCCAAACCCGCGGTCGATATCCATCGCTATGCCGATGGCGTCATCCGTGCTGGGGTCATCGCGACGGCCTTTTGGGGGATTGCCGGTTTTCTGGTGGGCACGTTCATCGCATTCCAGCTGGCCTTTCCGGCGCTGAATTTTGACTGGGGCCAGCCGTTCACGAACTTTGGCCGCCTGCGTCCGCTGCACACCAGTGCGGTGATTTTCGCATTCGGCGGAAACGCCCTGATCGCTACATCGTTCTACGTCGTGCAGCGCACCAGCGGCGCACGGCTATGGGGCGGCAAGGCGCATTGGTTCGTCTTTTGGGGCTATCAGCTGTTCATCGTTCTGGCCGCAACCGGCTATCTGCTGGGGGCCACGCAATCCAAGGAATACGCCGAACCCGAATGGTATGTGGACATCTGGCTGACGCTTGTCTGGCTGACCTACCTGGCCGTGTTCCTCGGCACGATCTTTCGCCGCAAGGAACGCCACATCTACGTGGCGAACTGGTTCTTTCTCGCCTTTATCATCACGGTCGCCATGCTGCACGTGGTGAACAACCTGTCCGTCCCGGTCAGTATCTGGGGCAGCAAATCCGTGCAGATCTTCAGCGGTGTGCAGGATGCGATGACCCAGTGGTGGTATGGCCACAACGCGGTCGGGTTCTTTTTGACGGCCGGTTTCCTGGGGATGATGTACTACTTTGTGCCAAAGCAGGCGAACCGCCCCATCTATAGCTACAAGCTGTCGATCATCCACTTCTGGGCGCTGATCTTTCTCTACATCTGGGCCGGCCCGCACCACCTGCACTACACGGCCCTTCCCGACTGGGCGTCGACGCTGGGCATGGTGTTCTCGATCGTTTTGTGGATGCCCAGCTGGGGCGGCATGATCAACGGCCTGATGACCCTGCAAGGGGCCTGGGACAAGCTGCGCACCGACCCGATCCTGCGGATGTTCGTCCTGAGCCTCGGGTTCTACGGGATGTCCACCTTCGAGGGTCCGATGATGTCGATCCGCGCGGTCAACAGCCTGTCGCATTACACCGACTGGACCATCGGCCACGTGCATTCGGGTGCCCTGGGCTGGAACGGCATGATCACCTTTGCCTGCATCTATTTCCTCACGCCGCGCCTGTGGGGCCGCAAGGAAATGCATTCGATGTCGGCGATCAACTGGCACTTCTGGCTCGCGACGCTGGGCATCGTTCTCTACGCCGCATCCATGTGGATCTCTGGCATCATGGAAGGCCTGATGTGGCGCGAGGTCGATGACCAAGGGTTCCTGGTCAACAGCTTTGCCGACACGGTTTCCGCGAAATTCCCGATGTATGTGGTGCGTGGAATGGGCGGTGTGATGTTCCTCGCAGGGGCGCTGATCATGTGCTGGAACATGTGGATGACCATCCGCGGGGCCGCACCGGCGCGGGCCGCCCTGCCCCAAGCAACCCCAGCGGAATAAGGAAAAAAACATGGGAATCCTGGACAAACACGCCATCCTAGAACGCAGCCCGACGCTACTGCTGGTCAGTTCGCTGCTTGTGGTGACCGTCGGCGGCATCGTGGAAATCGCACCGCTGTTCTGGCTGGAAAACACTATCGAAGAGGTCGAGGGGATGCGTCCCTATGCGCCGCTCGAACTGGCGGGCCGCGACATCTACATCCGCGAGGGATGCTATGTCTGCCACAGCCAGATGATCCGCCCGATGCGTGACGAGGTCGAACGCTACGGCCACTATTCGCTGGCCGCGGAATCGATGTACGACCACCCGTTCCAATGGGGATCGAAACGCACCGGACCGGACCTCGCCCGTGTCGGCGGGCGCTATTCGGACGACTGGCACGTGGCCCACCTGAAGGACCCGCAGTCCGTCGTCCCCGAAAGCGTGATGCCAAAATACGCGTTCCTGTCGGAAACTGCGATCAGCGGGGAATACATCGAGGACCTGTTGCGCACCCACCGTTTCGTGGGCGTGCCCTATACCGACGATCAGATCGCCCATGCCAGCGCGGATTTTCGCGTGCAGGCCGATCCGGACGGTGACTGGGACGCGCTGGTCGAACGCTATCCCGGTGCGGTCGTGTCCAACTTTGACGGACAGTCCGCCCTGACCGAAATGGATGCGCTGATCGCGTATCTGCAAATGCTGGGCACATTGGTCGATTTCTCGACCTTTACCCCCGATGCCAGCCGATAGGAGGCCGCGATGGACACTTATTCTTTCTTGCGCGAACTGGCGGACAGCTGGGTGCTGCTGGCCATGTTTGCCTTTTTTGCAGGGGCGGCCGTCTGGGCCTTTTGGCCCGGACTCAGCCACGCCCGCGAGGACGCCAGCATGATCCCCTTTCGCAATGATACGCCGGAAAAATCCTGCACGAATGACTGCGCAGCCTGCAAATGCGGCCACGAATGGAAGGACAAATTCCATGACTGACGAACAGATCGACCATGAAACCGGCGTCGGGACAACCGGCCACGAATGGGACGGGATCAAGGAGCTGAACAACCCGCTGCCGCGGTGGTGGCTGTGGACGTTTTACGCCTGTATCGTCTGGGGGGTCGGCTATACGATCGCCTATCCCGCATGGCCGATGATCTCGGGTGCGACGTCAGGTGTTCTGGGTTTCGCCACCCGCACCGAGGTGGCGCAGGACATCGCCGTCCACGAGGCAGAGAATGCCGATCTGGTCGCTGCCTTGAATGCCGCTGACCTGACCGAACTGCCCCCGACGGATGACCTGCACCGCTATGCGGTCGCACGCGGCGGGGCCGTGTTCCGCGCCCAGTGCAGCCAGTGTCACGGCCAGGGTGCGGCCGGCACGACCGGATTCCCCAACCTGCTGGACAACGACTGGCTGTGGGGCGGTGATCAAGAGGCGATCGCCTATTCTATCCGTCACGGTATCCGCAACGACACCGACTGGGACGCGCGGTATTCGCAGATGCCCGCCTATGGCGAGATTTTCGATGATGACGAAATCGCCGCGGTGGTCGAATACGTCACCAGCCTTGGCAACAGCGATTTTGACGCATCGCTCGCGCAGGCCGGTGAGGGTCTGTTCATGGACAATTGCGCTGCATGCCACGGCAACGACGCAGGCGGCAACCGTGATCTGGGTGCGCCAAACCTAGCGGATGCGATCTGGCTTTATGGTGGGGACCGCGCGGCACTGACCGAAACGGTGACCAACGCGCGTTTCGGCGTCATGCCCGCCTGGGGCCAACGCCTGAGCGAAGAAGACGTGCGCGCCGTTGCTGTCTACGTGCATGCCCTGGGAGGCGGAGAGTAGGCAGACCGCGGGTCACCTCCCGGCCCGCAACCCCAAGGCGGCCCTGTTCGCAAAACATGCCGCCTTGGGGCATTTGCAGATGGTGTTTGACACAGATCAAGGCACGACCTGCACCGACATCCTAGACAGGTCTCGCGAACAGGAGACCCTCGATGTCCGAAACACAACTATACGCCCCGCGCGAACCGATCTTTCCGCGCCGCGTCTCTGGCAGGTTCCGCCAACTGAAATGGTGGATCATGGCCGTGACGCTGGGCATCTACTACCTGACCCCCTGGATCAGATGGGATCGCGGCCCGAACATGCCCGATCAGGCGGTGCTGGTGGATATGGCAAACCGCCGGTTCTATTTTTTCTGGATCGAGATCTGGCCCCACGAATTCTATTTCGTCGCAGGGCTGCTGATCATGGCCGGGCTGGGCCTGTTTTTGTTCACATCGGCACTGGGCCGGGTCTGGTGCGGATATACCTGCCCCCAAACGGTCTGGACCGATCTGTTCATCCTCGTGGAACGCTGGATTGAGGGCGACCGCAACGCACGCGTCCGCCTGCACCGCGCGAAGTGGGATCTGCACAAATGGCGTCTGCGCCTGACGAAATGGACGGTCTGGCTGTTGATCGGCCTCGCGACGGGCGGGGCATGGGTGTTCTATTTTACCGATGCACCCACATTGGCCCGCGATCTGGTGCAATTCACAGCGCATCCCGTGGCCTATGTCACGATCGCCATCCTGACGGCGACCACCTTTGTGTTTGGCGGGTTCATGCGCGAACAGGTCTGCAACTACATGTGCCCCTGGCCGCGCATCCAGGCCGCGATGATGGACCCCGATACGATCACCGTGGCCTATCGCGACTGGCGCGGCGAACCGCGCGGCAAGAAACGTGACGCCGACACCGGCGATTGCATCGACTGCATGGCCTGCGTGAACGTCTGCCCTGCCGGAATCGACATTCGCAACGGTCAGCAGATGGAATGCATCACCTGCGCGCTGTGCATCGATGCCTGCGACGACGTGATGGACCGGATCGGCAAACCGCGTGGCCTGATCGGCTACATGGCACTGACCGACGAATCCGCCGAACGCGCGGGCCAGCCGGTCAAATCGGTCTGGCGGCATGTCCTGCGTCCGCGCACGCTGCTGTATACGGCGGTCTGGGCCAGCATGGGCATCGGGCTGGTCTATGCGCTGTTCGTCCGGTCGGATATCGAACTGACCGTCGCGGCCGTCCGCAACCCGACCTACGTGGTCCAGTCCGATGGCGCGATCCGCAACATCTATGACGTGCGCCTGCGCAACAAGCAGGGCGAGGACGCGCAACTTCAGCTCAGCCTGACCAGCGACGCGGCCTTGCAGATCGCCCTCCAAGGTCAGGACAACACCGATACCGTCACCGTTCCCGCCGACACAACGGTCCTGCAACGGGTCTATGTCACGGCCGACCCGCAGGCCTCTGCTGCCAGTCGCGCCGTCACGGACCTGCGGTTCTGGGTCGAAGACCTGGGCAGCGGCGAACGCACCAGCCAAGCCACGACATTCAACGGAAAGGAAAGCCAATGACCGAAGTCAAAGGATGGCATGTCCTCGGCATCTTTGTTCTCGCATTCGGGGTCATCATCTCGGTCAATCTGACGCTCGCGTTCAACGCGGTGCGGACGTTTCCGGGGCTGGAGGTCAAGAATTCCTATGTCGCCAGCCAGTCGTTCGACGCCGACCGCACGGCCCAACAGGCGCTGGGATGGGATGTTGCCGCCCGACTGGAGGGCGACGAACTGGTCCTTGCGATCCGCCAAGACGGACAGGCTGTCGCCCCCGTGATCGAAACCGCCATTTTTGGCCGCGCCACGATGGTGGCCGCCGACCAGACGCCCGTTTTCGTCTTTGACGGTGACGTGTTCCGCGCACCGGTCGATGCAGGGGTCGGCAACTGGAACCTGCGGCTGCGGGCACGGGCTGCTGACGGGACATTGTTCCAGCAGCGGGTCATCGTGCAGGTGCCGTCATGACCGCCGCCTGCCCCGCCTGCGCCGGCATCCCCGCAACCAGCGCCGCCGCCACCGGACCCGCGCTGATGTTTTCGGTGCCGACGATTCATTGCGCCGCCTGTATCGGCAAGATCGAGCGCGGACTGGCCACCCTGAACGGCGTTGCGGATGTCCGGGTGAACTTGTCGCTGAAACGGGTGTCGATCACGGGACCCGTCGATCCTGCCCGCGCGCTGGACGCGCTGAAATCACTCGGGTTCGAGGCCTATCCGCTCGATCTTCAGGCACTGGCTGCGGCACAGGACAACGTGGGCCGCGCGCTCTTGATCCGGCTTGCGGTCGCGGGCTTTGCCATGATGAACGTCATGCTGCTGTCGGTTGCCGTCTGGTCGGGTGCGCAGGATGCCACCCGCGACCTGTTTCACCTGATCTCGGCGCTGATTGCGCTGCCGACTGTCGCCTACGCGGCCCAACCGTTTTTCATCAACGCCATGTCCGCCTTGCGGGTTGGTCGGTTGAACATGGATGTGCCCATCTCGCTGGCCATCCTGCTGGCGGCAGGCATGTCCCTGTTCGAGGTTCTCAACGGCGGCAGGCACGCCTATTTCGATGCGGCCATTTCCTTGACGTTCTTTTTGCTGATCGGGCGTTATCTGGATCACCAGACCCGGACCGCCGCGCGATCCGCCGCCAAGGAACTGACCGCACTCGAGGTGCATAGCGCGCAGGTGCTGATCAACGGTCTGGCCATGACGACCCCAGTGGCGGACATCCGGGCGGGCGATATCGTCGTCGTGCCGACCGGCGAACGCGTCCCCGTGGATGGCACATTGTCCAGCGAAACGGCCCTGCTGGACCGGTCGTTGTTGACCGGCGAGAGCGAAGCGGCAGAAACCGCGAGGGGCGATCACCTGCAAGCGGGCGAGGTGAACCTTGCCGCGCCATTCCGTCTGGTGGCCACTGTCGATGGCACCGACACCAGCCTGCGGCGCATGGCGGCATTGGTTGAAACGGCTGAAAACGGGCGCAATCGCTACACCAGTCTGGCCGACCGTGCCGCCCGGATCTATGCACCTGCCGTGCACCTGCTGGCGTTGTTCGCATTCATCGGGTGGGTGGCCTACGACGGCGACCTGCGTCACGCGCTGAATGTCGCCATCGCTGTGCTGATCATCACCTGCCCCTGTGCACTGGGCCTTGCCGTACCAGCCGTCAGCACGAGCGCGATCAGCAGGCTCTACAGCAGGGGGTTTCTGGTCAAACACGCCACGGCCCTCGAACGTCTGGCAGAGGTGGACCACGTGGTATTCGACAAGACCGGCACGCTGACCCTGCCTGCGCATGTCGACGTGACAGGGCTGGACGCCAGCCAGCGTGCCGTCGTCGCAGGATTGGCGCAGGCCTCCAGCCACACCTGGTCGCGCGCGCTGCTGTCGGAACTGGACGGCGTCCGGGCGGCATCCCTCGATGATGTGACCGAGGATGTGGGCAACGGCGTGCAGGCCCTGCACGACGGTGTGCCTGTCGCATTGGGGCGTGGATCATGGCTGAATGCACCGTTCCGCGGACTAGGGTTCCGGATCGGAACCGCCCCTGCCATCTGTCTGCAAACGACCGAACGGCTGCGCGACGGTGTCGCCTCTGCCATCGCGGGGATGGACCTGAACTGTGAAATGCTGACCGGCGACGGCCCTGCCCCGGCGCGTGACATGGCGGATCGTCTGGGCATCGGTTTCACGGCCGATGCCAGACCGCAGGACAAGCTGGATCGACTGCGCCAGCTGGATCAGCAGGGCCGACACGTCCTGATGGTGGGCGACGGGTTGAACGACACCGCGGCACTGGCCTCGGCGCATGCCTCGCTTGCGCCATCCACGGCTCTTGATGCATCGCGCAACGCGGCTGATGTCGTCATCCTCAAGGAAAGCTTCGCCGATCTGCCTCTGCTGATCCGGGTCGCCCGCATGACCCGCCACCTGTCGCAGCAGAATTTCGCGATTGCGGCGCTGTACAACTGGATCGCGGTGCCTGTGGCGCTCTTGGGCTATGCCACGCCGCTGGCCGCCGCACTGGCGATGAGCGTGTCATCCATCACCGTTCTGTTGAACGCCCAGCGCATGCGGTTCGTCAAATGAATGTCCTTGTGATCCTGATCCCCGTCTCGCTGATCCTCGGGGCCTGCGGCCTGGCCGCGTTCCTGTGGACGATTCGAACCGATCAATACGACGACGCGCAGGGCAACGCCGCACGCATTCTGCTGGATGACGACTGAGCGAATGTCACGTCGTGGTGCCCCCGGCCGGACTCGAACCGGCACGACCAAAAGGTCAGGAGATTTTAAGTCTCCGGTGTCTACCATTCCACCACGGGGGCACGCGGCGTTGGTAATGCGGCACGCCCGCGCGGACAAGCGTCAGATGTCGGTGCCGGGCGGTTCGTCCAGCAACCGGCGTTCCTGCAACCACGGATTCATCTCCACGGCGGCGCGCAACGTGGCCTGACCTTCTGCGTCGCGCCCCAGCCCGAACAGCGTCAACGCCTTGCCGGACAGGGCTGCGACGTGGTTGGGCAACAGGTTCAGCGCGCGGTCCAGATCCGCCAGCGACGCCGCAAAATCGCGTTGCAGGAAATATGACAATGCCCGCTGGTTATAACCCTCTGCATAGGCGGGGCAGTAGTTGACCAGATCGTCGAAAAAACCGATCGCGCCGGCGAAATCGCCCAGATCACGCCGGGTCATTCCCGCATCCAGCAGCGCCTGCGCGTGACTGTCCGGCGCGTCCAGCCAATAGGACCACAGTGCGGACGCAGAACGCTGCGCCTCTGCCGCTGTCTGCGCCCGCTGCATCTGCGTGATCGCCTGCGCCATTTCTGCCGCGTGATCGGGTACCGCAGGACATGCATCCTGCGCCACGGCAGGCCCGGCGGACAACACCAAGCTAAGACAAAGGGTTCTGATCATGCCGACAGTCTTGGGCGGATGACCGCACCCGTCAAGTCACGCAACCGTCAGCTTGACGGCGGCACGGGCGACACGCCCTCTTCCTTGACCGCCTGCATCGCAACATAGGTCGAGGTGCCCGACACGTTCGGCAAGGTCGAGATAAAGGATGCAAGCACCGCACGGTAATCCGTCATGCCCTGCGTCCGCACCTTCAGCAGGTAATCGTATGATCCGGCAATCATGTGACATTGTTCGATCTGGGGGATCGCCAGCACGGCATCGTTGAACGCCCGCAGGGCCGCCTCTCGCGTGTCGGACAACTTGACCTCGACAAATGATACGTGGTCTCTTCCCAGTGCAATCGGGTCAAACAGCGCCCGGTAGCCCCGGATGACTCCATCCGCTTCCAGCTTGCGCAGGCGCGCCTGGGTTGGTGATTTGGACAGGCCGATCCGCTCGGCCAGGGCGGTGACACTGATGCGCCCGTCAACCGCCAGCACGTCCAGAATCTTTGCGTCGAATCGGTCCAGGTCACCAGTCGAATTCGGCATAAATTCCCCTAAAATGCGGGCCATCTGACCCCGCAACAATATGATAGAGGTCAGATAGACTAGCGGCAAGTTGATACAGTGGTCCGTATTCAAAATCGGAGAGTGCTATGCCCCGTGATATTCACAATACCCTGCGCGAACAAATCGAGGCTGGCATCTACGCCGACGAACGTGCGGTGGTGGCTGACCTTGTCAGTCAATCGGAACTGACCGACGCGGACCGCGCCCGGATCGTCCGGAATGGTGCCGATCTGGTGCGCCAGATTCGAAACAGCTCTGAACCCGGCCTGATGGAAGTGTTCCTGGCCGAATATGGTCTGTCCACCGACGAGGGCATCGCCCTGATGTGTCTGGCCGAGGCACTGCTGCGCGTGCCCGACAGCATCACGATCGACGCCCTGATTGAGGACAAGATCGCACCATCCGACTGGGGCAAGCATCTGGGTCATTCCGCATCCAGCCTGGTGAACGCATCGACCTGGGCACTGATGCTGACGGGCCGCGTGCTGGACGATGAAAAGCCCGGTATCACCCGGCACCTGCGTGGTGCCGTCAAACGTCTGGGCGAACCCGTGATCCGGACGGCCGTGGGCCGCGCGATGCGCGAGATGGGTCGCCAGTTCGTGCTGGGCGAAACCATCGAAAAGGCGATGAAACGCGCCGACGGCATGCAAGCCAAGGGGTTCACCTATTCCTACGACATGCTGGGCGAGGCCGCACGCACCGACAAGGACGCGCGCGCCTATCAGCTGTCCTATTCGCGTGCGATTTCCGCCATCGCGAAACATTGCACGCAGGATTCCGTTGCGGAAAACCCCGGCATCTCGGTCAAGCTGTCCGCCCTGCACCCCCGCTACGAGGAGGCGCACCGCGACCGCGTCATGGCCGAACTGGTCCCCCGCGTGCGGTCCCTCGCCATTCTCGCCAAGGCGGCGGGCATGGGGTTCAATATCGACGCCGAAGAGGCCGACCGCCTGTCACTGTCGCTGGATGTGATCGAAGAGGTCCTGTCGGAACCGTCGCTGGACGGCTGGGACGGGTTTGGCGTCGTGGTGCAGGCCTACGGCCTGCGCGCCGGCATGGTGCTGGATTATCTGCACGCGATGGCCGAACGCCTGAACCGCAAGATCATGGTGCGTCTGGTCAAGGGGGCCTATTGGGACGCCGAAATCAAACGCGCCCAGGTCATGGGTATTGATGGTTTCCCGGTGTTCACCGCGAAATCGCACACCGATGTCAGCTACATGGTCAACGCGCGCAAGCTGCTGGGCATGACCGACCGCATCTATCCCCAGTTCGCCACCCACAACGCGCATACCGTTGCCGCGATCCTCGACATCGCGGATACGATGGGCCGCGGCACCGATGATTTCGAATTCCAGCGCCTGCACGGCATGGGCGAAACGCTTCATACCATCGTGCTCAAGGAGCGCGGCACCCGTTGCCGCATCTATGCCCCCGTGGGTGCACACGAGGATCTGCTGGCCTATCTGGTCCGGCGTCTGCTGGAAAATGGGGCCAACAGTTCGTTCGTGAACCAGATCGTGGACGAGGACGTCCCGCCCGAAGTTGTTGCCGCCGATCCGTTCGAAAACATCAACAAGGTGCCCGACCTGCACGCTGGTCCCGACCTGTTTCAGCCGGAACGCCTGAATTCCAAGGGGTTCGACCTGACGCATATCCCGACGCTGCGCCAGATTGCGGCCGCACGCGATACCTATCGCACGGCCGTCTGGACGGTCGAGCCGATCATCGCCGGCGAAACCGATACCACCCGCGAGGTTGTCGAACGCTACAACCCCGCGATCTCGGGGGATCTGGTGGGCCAGATTGCCCATGCGACCCCGGATGATGTTGCCGTGGCCCTGGATGCGGCCGCCACCTGGGATGTGCCGGTGCAGGAACGCGCGCGCATCCTCAACGACGTGGCCGACGCGTTCGAGGACCATTACGGCGTGCTGTTTGCCGCATTGACCCGCGAGGCGGGCAAGGCCCTGCCCGATTGCGTGGCCGAACTGCGCGAAGCGGTCGATTTCCTGCGCTACTACGCCGCGCAATCACTGGACCAGACACAGGCCACCCCGCGCGGGATCTGGACCTGCATCAGCCCGTGGAATTTCCCGCTGGCGATTTTTACGGGCCAGATCGCCGCGGCCCTTGCGGCCGGTAACGCCGTGCTGGCCAAACCGGCGGAACAGACGCCGGTTGTCGCAAAACTGGCGGTTGACCTGATGCACAAGGCGGGCGTGCCCGCCAGCGCCGTGCAGCTGTTGCCAGGCGGTGGCGACGTCGGTGCCGCCGTGACATCCGATCGCCGGATCAAGGGCGTGGCCTTTACCGGATCGACCGCCACCGCGCGCAAGATTGCATCCGCCATGGCCGAACACTGCATGCCCGGCACACCGCTCATCGCGGAAACCGGCGGTCTGAACGCGATGATCACCGACAGCACAGCCCTGCCGGAACACGCCGTCCGCGACATCATCAACGGGGCCTTCCGGTCTGCCGGGCAGCGCTGTTCCGCACTGCGCTGCCTCTATGTCCAAGAGGATGTGGCGGACAAGCTGATCGACATGCTCAAGGGCGCGATGAACGCACTGACGCTGGGTGATCCCTGGTCGTTGTCAAACGACATCGGCCCGGTGATCGACGCCGCTGCCAAGGCCGGTATCGACGACCATATCGCCAAGGCCGCAGCCGAGGGCCGCGTGATCCACCAGTTGCCGATCCCGGCGCAGGGTCATTTCGTGGCACCGACCATCATCGCGCTGGACAGTATCGCCGATCTGGAACGCGAAATCTTTGGCCCGGTCCTGCATGTAGTCCGGTTCAATGCACGCGACCTGTCACGGGTTGTCGATGCGGTGAATGCCACGGGCTACGGCCTGACATTCGGCCTGCACACGCGGATCGACGACCGGGTCGAGACGATCGTCAACAGCGTCCACTGCGGCAACATCTACGTGAACCGCGACCAGATCGGTGCGATTGTCGGGTCTCAACCATTTGGTGGCGAGGGCCTTTCCGGCACCGGCCCCAAGGCCGGCGGCCCGCTGTATCTGCCGCGTTTCAGCACCGCTGCGCCGGGTGCCGCACTGGGCGGTGGCTGGACGACCGAGGACAACGTCAAACGGCTGGAACAGGCGTTGGCGGATGCACCGGAAGGTGCGTCATCCGAACCGCGCGACATGCCCGGACCGACCGGCGAATCGAACCGCTGGTCAACGCACCCGCGCGGCCCGGTGCTGTGCATGGGTCCGGGGCAGGACATGGCGGACGCCCAGGCCGCGGCGGTCAGGGCGCTGGGTGGCCAACCAGTCACTGCACGGGGCGAAATCACGCCCGAGACCCTGACGCTGCTGTCCGATCTGGCCTGCGTGTTGTGGTGGGGGGACGAGGATCGCGCCCGCGCCTATGCCAAGGCGTTGACGCAGCGCGACGGGCCGATCACGGCACTGGTCACGACAATGCCGGACAAGGCGCATGTGACCCATGAACGCCATGTCTGCATCGACACGACAGCCGCAGGCGGCAACGCCGCCCTGCTGGCCGAAGTCGCTGGCTGAACACCAAATCCGCCGTCCCGCCCTTGACGCGGGGCGGCGGACCGTCACCTTGGGGACATGTTCCCAATTCGTGACCACAACCCGTCCACCCGCACGCCATTCGTGACATACGCGCTGCTGGCCGCGAATATCGCGATCTGGCTCTGGACGGTCATGGCAGCGCAGACCGATGCGGCCCTCGGCCAGCTCTATTATGATTACGCGCTGATCCCTGCCCGCGTCACCGGGTTCGAGGGTTGGGGTGGTTTCGTCACATCCATGTTCCTGCACGGCGGCATCATGCACTTGGGCGGCAACATGCTGTTTCTGTTCATCTTTGGTGACAACCTCGAGGACAGGATGGGGCATGTCCCCTTTGCGCTGTTCTACCTGGCCTGCGGAATCGCGGCGGGCGCAGCACAGGTCGCGTCCGAGCCGTTTTCCCCGATCCCCACGATTGGCGCGTCGGGGGCAATCGCAGGCGTGATGGGCGGCTACCTGCTGCTGTTCCCCAAGGCGCGGGTGGACGTGTTTTTCTTTTTCATCGTGTTTTTCAAGATCATCCCGATCCCCGCATGGATCACGCTGGCCGTCTGGTTCGTCATGCAGCTGTGGGGCGGGTTCAGCCCCAACGACGGCGTGGCCTACTGGGCGCATAACGGTGGATTTGTCGCGGGTCTGTTGCTGGTGATCCCGCTGTGGCTGCGACTGGGGGGACCCGCATTCTGGCGCGCAACAGACGGCCACCCGGACCACCCGCCCGCGCAATACGGCCCATCACGGATCCCGAAAGTGCCCCGCAAACGGTAAAGTCGGGCGACGCGACCGCAAAGCCGTGAGGATCGCGCAAGCCTGTCGTCTCACGCCAGAGAGAGATATTGCTTTTGACCTGTGCCGCGAACGGCAGGTTTGAGCCCAATTTGCGCAATGTTGCGTTTCGCACGAAGGTCGGCTTTCACGATGCTTGGGTTTGATCACACTCATTGAAATGCTATTAGAAAGACCAAAGGAATGCAGAACTCCTCCATAGAAATTGGTGGCTTCGAAGCGTCAGAAGCAGATCAACTAGGTATCATATTCTTCGATTCAGTGCGCGATGGAGCGACTGAATTTTATAGCTTAGAGCAGCGACAGGCTTGGGCGTCAAAGACACCTTCGGGGCCGAGTTGGGTATCGCGGCTAGCCGCACAGAAAACGCTAGTTGCGCGCAAGGCGGGCCTACCCGTTGGTTTCATGACGCTGGATGGCGATGGCTACATAGATCTTGCTTTCGTCGCACCTGGACACCAACGGCAGGGCATTGGAGGGAGCCTTTACGCTCGGATCGAGGCATTGGCGCGTGAAGCCAATATCACGCGCCTTCATTCGCAAGCGAGCTATCTCGTCCGAGGTCTTTTTGAGCAGCAGGGTTGGGAAGTCGTTCGCCAGCAGCAGATCGAAAGGGCTGGCGTCACCTTGACGAACTTTCTGATGGAGAAGCGCCTCGATGATCCAGTCAAGCGCACCGACGTTGTCGTAAACCCAGAGCAAAGCTGAACTTCAGGTCCGACCAACAAACGGCAACTTCGTCCCGCACACCGGACCTTCAACGCCTTGTAGCAAAAAGAATGCTGAGGTCAGGTCGCACACGCACCTGAGCGGACTGGGGCGGCGGGGAGACCGGATGGCGCGCTGTCGTCAGGCCTTGCGGACGACCTTGGCGAAACTGTCAAAGATATCGCTGTTCGACACGATCATGGCACCGGTTTCCAGCGGATCGGCGTCTGGGGTGATCGCCTCGACGATGGCACCCGCCTCTTTGCAGATCAGCACGCCTGCGGCGACGTCCCAGATATTCAGGCGGCGTTCCCAGAACCCGTCGTAGCGACCGGCGGCCACATAGGCCAGGTCCAGCGAGGCAGCACCGAACCGGCGCACACCGGCGCAGGCGGGCAGCAACCGTGCGAGGTCCTGCAGCGTTTCGGGCAGGTCCGTGCGTCCCGCCCAGGGCAGGCCCGTGGCAAACAGACCGTCCGACAGGCGATGACGCCCGGATACGCGAATGCGCGATTCGTTCACGAATGCGCCGAAACCCTTTTCGGCGTAGAACATCTCGTCCTTGACCGGGTCATAGATCACGCCCGACACGATCTGTCCCTTGTGTTCCAGCGCGATGGAAACGGCCCAATGCGGCAGGCCGTGCAGAAAATTCGTGGTGCCGTCCAGCGGGTCGACGATCCAGCGGCGGGTGGGATCGACACCCTCCTGCTCACCGCCCTCTTCGCCCAGGAAACCATAGGACGGACGTGCATGCATCAGGTCATCGCGGATCGTCTGTTCGGCCTGACGGTCGGCGCGGGTGACGAAATCGCCCGGCCCCTTGGTCGACACCTGAAGCTGCTCGACCTCGCCAAAGTCCTTGAGCAGGGCGCGACCGGCCTTGCGGGCGGTTTTCATCATCACATTGAGGTTTGCGCTGCCAGCCATGGGGACTCTCCGATCTACGTCAAGCGGGGCGTATAGGCCCGCAGGCGTCCGCGCACAAGCACATCAGGCGCGTTGCAGTTTGACCGCCTCCTGGCGGGCCAACCGGACGACATGCGACATGAACGGCAGGCCGTCGTCCGCCGTGCGCGTCGCCGCATAAAGCCGTTTGGTGATACCATCGGCCGTCAGGGGCCGCGTGATATAGTCGGCGTTGTAACGCACCTGCCGCACAACCCAGTCAGGCAGGACCGCAACCCCCCGGTTGGACGCCACCAGCAACAGGATCATCGCGGTCAGTTCCACCTGACGCACGGCCAGCGGTTCGACCTTGGCCGGGGTCAACAACGCGTTAAAGACGTCCAACCGGTGCCGGTCCACAGGATAGGTGATCAGGGTCTGATCCACGAAATCCGCGGCCTCGACATAGGGTTTCTGCGCCAGCGGATGCCCCGCGGGTGCCACGAATATGGGTTCATAATCGAAAATCGGTGTAAATCCGACGCCTGGCAAATCCTCGGGGTCAGAGGATACGACCAGATCCACCTCTTCGCGGATCAGCGCGGGCAGCGCGTCAAAGGCAAGGCCGGGCCGGATATCGACGTCAACCTCTGGCCAGGCCTTGCGGAATTGATCGAGCACCGGCATCAGCCATTCGAAACAAGCGTGGCACTCGATGGCGATATGCAGCCGCCCCGCCTTGCCTGCGACAAGGCCGTCGAATTCCGCCTCCAGTGCCGCGACCTGCGGCAGGATGCGTTCGGCAGCGGCCAGCAGTTTCATGCCCGCAGCCGACAGGCGCAGCGGTTTTGTGCGCCGCACGAACAATTCGACCCCGGCCTGATCCTCGATCCCCTTGATTTGATGGCTCAACGCGCTTTGCGTGATGCCCAGCATGTCCGCCGCACGACCCAGGCCGCCCGTATCGTGAATCGCCTTGATCGTGCGCAGGTGACGGAACTCGATGTGCATTTCGCGGTTTGCCTCATGATCATCGTGAAAGTTATGAATTTGCTTCATATGCGGCGCGGTGGCATCTAGGCAAGAACTCAGATCAGGATGAACCCTTATGACCCGCCCCGCCATCAGCTTTGAATTCTTTCCGCCCAAGAACATCGCGGGGTCGTTTCGCCTGTGGGATTGCGTCAATGCGCTGTCGCCGCTGGCCCCGGAATTCGTGTCGGTCACCTATGGTGCCGGCGGCACCACCCGCCAGCTGACACACGAGGCCGTCACCGCCATCGACAAAACCACCGGCCTCAAGGTCGCGGCCCACCTGACCTGCGTGGATGCCACCCGCGCCGAAACGCTGGCCATCGCCAACGAATATGCAGAGGCCGGGATCACCGATCTGGTCGCCCTGCGCGGCGACGCGCCCAAGGGCAGCGACGGTTTCCAACCCCACCCCGAAGGCTTCGCAAGCTCGATCGAATTGATCGAGGCGCTGGCCGATACCGGCAAATTCACCCTGCGTGTCGGCGCCTATCCCGAAAAACACCCCGAGGCGCGCAGCCAGGCCGACGACATCGCCTTTCTGAAGCGCAAGATCGACGCCGGTGCCTCTGCGGCCATCACGCAGTTCTTCTTCGAGGCAGACACGTTCTTTCGTTTCCGCGATGCCTGTATGGCCGCCGGCATCACCGCCCCGATCATCCCCGGCATCCTGCCCGTCGAAAACTGGAAAGGCGCGTCCAAATTTGCCGCTGCCACCGGAACAAGCATTCCGCCCGTGATCGCGCAGGCCTTTGAAAACGCGACCCGCGACGGAAGCGCCGATCTGCTGGCGACCGCATTGGCGACAGAGTTGTGTGACGCGCTGTTGCAAGGCGGTGTCGAGCATCTGCATTTCTATACGCTGAACAAACCGCAGCTGACGCAGGACGTGTGCCGCGCATTGGGAATTGCTCCGCAGACACGCTTGCAAAACGTGGCCTGACCGGACCATCTTGGGCGGACCTCAGACAGGACCGCCCCATGCCACTTGCCACGACATTCGACGAACTGCCCAGCCGCGAGACGCTGTTGTCGCTGACAGGGTTGGAATTCATGCAAGGTGTACTGGCCGGACAGCTGTCCGGTCCACCGATTTCGGGCATCATGAACTACCGCTTGTACAGCGTGGACCACGGGCGTGTCGTGTTCCACGGCACCCCTGATTTCGCGCATACCAATCCGATGGGCGGCATCCACGGGGGCTGGTACGGCACGCTGCTGGATTCCGCGATGGCCTGCGCAGTCATGACGACCGTGCCACGCGGGTCGGTCTACACAACGCTGGAATACAAGATCAACATCACCCGCGCGATCCCCCCCGGCACGCCTATCATCGCCACCGGCCAGATCGACCACGCAGGCAGGTCAACGGGCGTGGCCACGGGTCGCATCACCGATGCGGATGGCAAACTTTATGCCACGGGGTCCACAACCTGCCTGATCATGCAGATCGCCTGACCGTTTCGTGCAACCGTTCCGACGGGTCGGTCAGGCTGCGACGCGGGACGCGCCACAAGAACAATTTGGCCCAGCCGTGCCACTGACCGACTGACGGCGCGTCGGGGTCCGTGGGAAACCTGTCACGCCAACCATCGGGCAAGGCCATGCCAGCCTGCGACAGCCGGTCCAGCATCCAGACCAGCGGGATGTTAGACAGGGGGCGCACCTCCGACTTGCCGTCCAGATGCCCGCCGACGTCGGCATGAGTGCCCCGAAACCAGACCTGATCCACCCGCGCCGCATCACTTGCGTCCGTATCCCACAGGACCGGCATATAGGCCCTGCGACGTTCATCCAGCGCCAGCGCGTGAAATCCTTGCCCGACATGATCGCCCAGATGATGATCATGAAAATCGTGATTGTTCTCGATGAAACGCCAGATGACAGGCAGGCCCAGCGCCCGGACCGTGTCCCAGACACCGACCGCAGCGACGGGGGTCGCATCATAACAGAACCGCGCACGGAACCGTGCCAGCACCTCGGGCGCGCTTTGCCGCTGATAGTGGCGAAAAGCCTGTCTGACCGCGCGTGTCGTCGCCTGTTGCCGGCGCAACAGGCCGACACGTCCGATCATGCCGGACAGCGAACGCGCGGCATAGGCCCCCCGCGAATAGCCCATCAGCACGATCCTGTCGCCCGGTCGATACCGGGAGGCCAACACACCATAGGCCCGCGCGATCTGGTCATCGATCCCATGCCCCGACAGCACGGCCAGCGTATCGCGCCAGCCGCGCCACTGGATACCGGCCTCGTAATAGACGGTCAGGTTCGCCTGATGCCCCGCTTCGCGCAGCAGTTTGTAGGTCAGCCCCGCGTTGGTTTCATAGCCCTGCGCCAGCGACGACATCGTGCCATCCAGGATGATCACATGGGTTGCCTGCCCCGGTTCGCGTGCCGCGTTGCTCTTGCGGCGCGGCAGAAACCGGAAAAGGCCGAACAGGCGTTTAAGCGGCGTCACGCGACCTTGCATCCCGTAGCCAACCCCAGACGCGATGCGGCGTCAGCGGCATTTCCACGTGGCGCACGCCACTGTCCCAAAGCGCATCAAGTGCGGCATTGGTGACAGCGGCCAGCGCGCCGACCGTGCCCGCCTCGCCGCAGCCCTTCATGCCCATCGGATTGTAGAGCGACGGTGTTGGCCTGGTCGAGAACCCGATCGCGGGCATCTCGGACGCGCGCGGCATGGCGTAATCCATGAAACTGGCGGTCAGCAGCTGGCCATCCGCGTCGAACACCGTGCGTTCCATCAAGGCCTGGCCCAGCCCCTGTGCGACGCCGCCGTGAATTTGACCTTCGACCAGCATCGGGTTGATCAGGTTTCCGAAATCATCAACCACCGTGTAGCGGTCTACGTGGCTTTCGCCGGTTTCGGGGTCAATCTCGATCTCGGCCACGTGGCAGCCGTTCGGGAAACTGCGGTTGTCCAGCGTGATCCGCTGGCTGTGGCGCAGCAGATCGTCGCGGCCGTCAGCACGCGCCATATCCGCGACCTCCAGCACAGTGGGCGACAGGTTGCTGCCCGGAATGCGAAAGCGTTCGTCGTCAAATGTGACGCCTGCCGGTTCAACGCCTTCCTTGTCGGCCAGATAGGCCGCAAAGGCAGGGATCATCGCCTCGACCGTCGCCAGCGTCGCGGTGTTCTGTACGGTGACGGACCGTGATCCACCCGTGCCGCCGCCTTGGGGGATCAGATCGCTGTCGCCCTGCACCACGCAAATCCGGTCGGCAGGAATACCCGTATGGTCCGCCAGAAACTGGGCAAAGACCGTTTCGTGCCCCTGCCCGTTCGACTGTGTGCCGACGTAGATATCGACCCGCCCGTCAGCGCGAAATTCCACCGCCGTCGTTTCCGACGGATCGCCCAGAATGCTTTCGATGTAATAGCAGATACCCTGACCGCGCAGCAGACCCTTGGCCGCACTCGCGGCCTTGCGCGCGGCGAAACCGCTGGTGTCTGCGCTGTCCTTGGCAGCTGCCAGCACGGCGGCAAAATCACCCACGTCGTAGGTCACGCCGCTGACGGTCGTATAGGGAAACTGATCGGGCCGGATGAAATTTGCGCGCCGCAGCTCCCATGGGTCGACACCCAACTGGCGCGCCGCCTCGTCCATGGTGCGTTCCAGGACAAAGATCGCCTCGGGTCGACCGGCCCCGCGGTAGGCATCGACGGGCGTGGTGTTGGTATAGATGCCGCGCGTCCGCATGAACGCGGTCTGCACGTCATAGGTGCCCATCAACACCTTGGAAAACAGATCCGTCTGGATGGCCTGCGCGAACTGACTGTTGTAGGCGCCCATGTTGGCAACCGTGTCCAGATGGTAGGCCACGATCCGGTTGTCCGCATCAAAAGCCAGCGTCGCCGTCGTCGTCAGATCGCGGCCCGCGTTGTCAGTCAGCATCGCCTCTGTGCGTTCCGACATCCAGCGCACCGGGCGGCCCAGCACGCGGGCCGCATGCGCACAGGCCAGCGGTTCGGGATAGCGCATCCCCTTCATCCCGAATCCGCCACCCGTGTCCGGGTTGGTGACGCGGATCTGGTCGTCGTCCAGACCAAAGTGTTTCTTGAAATCAGCCTTTGGCCCCCAGACACCCTGTCCGTTGATGGCAACGTGCAGCTTGCCGTCCGACCACGCCGCATAGGTGCCGCGCGGTTCCATCGCGTTGACGATCACCCGGTTGTCCGGCACCGCGACCGTCACCACATGCGCCGCGCCCGCAATCGCGGCGGCCACCGCATCGGCATCACCCAACCCATAGTCGAATGCGAGGTTTTCGGGCGCGCTGTCGTGCAAGGGTTCACCGCCCACCGCCAGCGCCATATGTGCGGGCTGTTCGTCGATGTCGACAATCACCGCCTCTGCGGCGTCGCGGGCGTTGTTCAGCGTGTCGGCCAGCACGATGGCGATCGGTTCACCCACATGGCGCACACGGTCCAGCGCCAAGATCGGGCGCGATGTATGCGCGCCCCTGGACCCGTCCCGGTTTTTGACCTGCACGCCGGCCATGTCCATGACCACACCCGCCGCCTGCATGTCCGCCCCCGTGATGACGCCCGCAACACCCGGCATCGCCAGTGCATCCGACACGTCGATCCCGGTAATGGTCCCATGCGCCACCTGTGCGCGCACAAACACCGCCCGCAGGGCCTCTGCCGGGGCAATATCGTCGACATAGCGACCCGCGCCGGTCAGGAACCGCAGGTCCTCGACCCGTTTGACCGACTGGCTTTTGCCGAATTTTTCCACTGCGC
Organism: Loktanella sp. 3ANDIMAR09; assembly: GCF_001420005.1. Lineage (GTDB taxonomy): Bacteria > Pseudomonadota > Alphaproteobacteria > Rhodobacterales > Rhodobacteraceae > Loktanella. The sequence continues at coordinate 67,140 of NZ_LJAK01000011.1, forward strand.
CACCCCTCGTGTTTTCGCGCCAAACCCTCAGACAATCGCGACCGGGTGTCCAGCCCCCGGCATTGCCCCTTTTCGCCGCAACCCGCTTTGGGGTATTGGGGCGACAACAAAGCTGAAGGACAAGACCCATGGCCCTGCCCAAATCGTTCGATCCCGCCACCCGCGAAGCGGAACTCTACCGGATGTGGGAAGAGTCCGGCGCGTTCAAGGCCGGCGCGGGCAAGCGCCGGGACGAGACATTCACCATCATGCTGCCGCCGCCCAACGTCACGGGCGTCCTGCACGTGGGCCATGCGTTCAACCACACGCTGATGGACATTCTGACCCGCTGGAAACGGATGCAGGGCTTTGATACGCTGTGGCAGCCCGGTCTGGATCACGCGGGCATCGCCACACAACTGGTCGTGGAAAAGGACATGGCCGCCAGGGGCGAGACCCGCAAACGGTCGGAAATGCCGCGCGACGAATTTCTCGCCCGTGTCTGGGACTGGAAGAAATCATCCGGCGGCACGATCGAGGATCAGGCCCGCCGGCTGGGCGACAGCATGGACTGGTCCCGTTCGGCCTTTACCATGTCGGGGGCACCGAACGCGCCTGCGGGTGAAAAGGACGGCAATTTCCACGATGCCGTGCTCAAGGTGTTCGTCGAGATGTATAACAAGGGTCTGATCTACCGCGGCAAGCGGCTGGTGAACTGGGACCCGCATTTCGAGACCGCGATTTCCGACCTCGAGGTCGAGAACATCGAGGTCGACGGCCACATGTGGCATTTCAAATACCCGCTGGCCGGGGGCGAGACCTACACCTACGTGGAAAAGGACGAGGACGGAAATGTCCTGTTCGAAGAAGAGCGCGACTATATCTCTATCGCGACCACGCGCCCCGAAACCATGCTGGGCGACGGTGCCGTGGCCGTGCACAAGGATGACGCACGATATGCGCCCATCGTCGGCAAACTGTGCGAAATCCCGGTGGGGCCCAAGGAATCCCGCCGCCTGATCCCGATCATCACCGATCCCTATCCGGACATGAATTTCGGCTCTGGTGCGGTGAAAATCACCGGCGCGCATGATTTCAACGACTACGAGGTCGCCAAACGCGGCGGCATCCCGATGTATTCGCTGATGGACACGCGCGGCGCGATGCGCGCCGATGGCAAACCCTACGCCGAAGAGGCCGCGACTGCGCAGGCGATTGCAAACGGCGCACAGGATTTCGACGAGGCGATGATCGCCGCGATGAACCTCGTGCCAGAGGCCTACCGCGGCCTTGACCGGTTCGAGGCACGCAAGCGCGTGGTCGAAGACATCACCGCCGAGGGTCTGGCCGTGATGGTTGCGCCCAATGATCCGCGTCTGGGTGCTGCTGCCGAAAAACTGGTCGCGCCCGAAGAGGGCGGCGAGGACCGGCTGGACCAACTTGTGCCGCTGGTCGAGCCGAAAAAGATCATGCAGCCCTTTGGCGACCGGTCCAAGGTCGTGATCGAACCGATGCTCACCGACCAATGGTTCGTGGACACCGCCCGGATCGTCCAGCCCGCGCTCGACGCGGTCAAGGACGGCCGCACCACGATCATCCCCGATTCAGGCCGCAAGGTGTACGATCATTGGCTGGAAAACATCGAGCCCTGGTGCATCTCGCGCCAGCTGTGGTGGGGACACCAGATCCCGGTATGGTATGGTCCAAGCAAAACCGAAGAAACAGGTATGGGATACCACCTTACCTACAATCCCAAAAAAATCTTCTGCGCAGCAAGCAGCGCAGAAGTCATCGCGCTGGCGAAGGATTACTACGGTTCAGAGGTCGAAATCGAATTCAGTAAGTTCGCCGATTATCCTGCTCGCGATGGTGTGATTAAGGTGGCGAACCCTAGTGCTTCCAGTGTCGGAAGCCCGGGAAATATGAAGACACAGAAAGTTACCTTGGGTCGCGACCCCGACGTCCTCGACACGTGGTTCTCCTCGGGCCTCTGGCCGTTCGGCACGCTGGGCTGGCCCGACAAGACCGAGGCGCTTGACCGCTACTTCCCCGGCGACGTGCTGATCACCGGGCAGGACATCCTGTTCTTCTGGGTCGCGCGCATGATGATGATGTCGCTCTCGGTCATGGACGATGTGCCGTTCCACACGGTCTACCTTCACCAGCTCGTGCGCGACGCTAAAGGCGAAAAAATGTCCAAGACCAAGGGCAATGTCATCGATCCGCTGACCATGGTGGACACCTACGGTGCTGACGCGCTGCGCATGTCCAATGCGGCGATGGCCTCCATCGGTGGTGTGCTGAAAATCTCCGAGGACCGCATCGGCGGCTACGCCAAGTTCGTCAACAAGCTGTGGAACGCCGCGAAACTGGCGGAAATGAACGGCGCGTTTGACGCAGCCGCCGAACGGCCCGCACCCCGCCAGACCGTCAATCGCTGGATCATGGCAGAGGTCGGCCAGTTGCGCGCGGACGTGGACGCCGCATTGACCGACTACCGGTTCAACGACGCGGCCAGCGCGCTCTATGCCTTTATCTGGGGCCGGTTCTGTGACTGGTATCTGGAATTTTCCAAACCCCTGCTGATGGACGGCAGCGATGCGGACAAGGCGGAAACGCAGGCGACACTCGCCTGGACCTTGGATCAGTGCCTGATCCTGCTGCATCCGATCATGCCGTTCGTGACCGAAGAATTGTGGCAGCAGTCGCGCCCGCGCGACCAGATGCTGGCGCTGACCCCCTGGCCCGAATACACCGACCTCGCAGACGCCGACGCAGTGGCCGAAATGAACTGGGTGATTTCCCTGATCGAAGGCATCCGGTCCGCCCGCGCCCAGCTGAATGTGCCCGCCGGTCTGAAAATCCCCGTCTTGCAGATCGAGGCGGATGAGGCCGCGAAAACGGCACAGGCCAACAACATCGCGATGATCATGCGCATGGCACGGGTGGACAGCATCGACACCGCCGACACCCCGCCCAAGGGATCGCTGACCGTGGCGACCAAGGACGCGACCTTTGCCCTGCCATTGGCGGGCCTCATCGACGTGGCCGCCGAAAAGGCGCGTCTGGGCAAATCGCTGGTCAAGCTGGAAAAGGAAATCAAGGGGCTGGCCGGTCGCGCCAACAACCCCAAATTCGCCGAATCCGCCCCGCCAGAGGTCGTCGCCGAAACCAGGGCCAACCTTGCTGAGCGCGAGGCAGAGGCCGCACAGCTGACGACCGCCCTTGATCGTCTGTCGGAACTCGACTGATGACCGACCCACGACTGACACGGCTGGCACAGGGGCTACCCGCCTCTGTGCCGTTTGTGGGGCCTGAACGGCTGGAACGGTTGCGCGGTGCGCCCTTTGTCGCGCGGCTGGGCGCAAACGAATCCGGTTTCGGGCCGTCACCGCGTGTCGCAGAGGCGATCCGCGCGACCGCCCATGAGGCGTGGATGTATCCCGACCCGGATATGCACGCCTTGCGCAACGCCATCGCCGCGCACAACGCGGTCGCCCCCGAAAACGTCATGATCGGCGAAGGCATCGATGGATTGCTGGGCAATCTGGTGCGCCTGCTGGTGGCACCGGGCGACGCGGTCGTGACCTCGGCCGGGGCCTATCCGACGTTCAATTACCACGTCGCGGGCTTTGGCGGTGTGTTGCACACCGTGCCCTACACCGGCAATCAGGAAGACCCCGAGCGTCTGGTCGCCAAAGCCCGCGAAACGGGTGCAAAGCTGATCTATCTCGCCAACCCCGACAACCCGATGGGCAGCCATCACACTGCGCACATGATGCGCAATCTGGTCACAAATGTACCGGCAGGCTGTCTGCTGATCGTGGACGAGGCCTATATCGAACTGGCACCGCAAGGCACGGCGCTGGCTGTCGCCCCAGATGATGCGCGCGTGATCCGCATGCGCACCTTTTCCAAAGGCTACGGATTGGCCGGTCTGCGGGTCGGATATGCACTGGGCGCGCGCGATCTGATCGCGGCCTTTGACAGGGTGCGCAACCATTTCGGGGTTGGCCGCGTGGCACAGGCTGCGGCGCTGGCGGCACTCGGGGATCAGGACTGGCTGGCGCGGATCAATGCGCGTGTTGCGGACAGCCGCGACAGACTGGCTGCGATCGCGCTCGAAAACGGGCTGGTGCCACTGGCCTCGGCCACCAATTTCGTCGCAATCGACTGCGGGGCCAACGGGGCGTTTGCGCGTGCGGTGCTGGATGAATTGGCGACACGCGGTATTTTCGTGCGGATGCCCGGTGTCGCCCCGCTCGATCGCTGCATCCGCGTCACCTGCGGCCCGGATGACCAGATCGACGCCTTCGCAAAAGCGTTACCGGATGCACTGGCTGCGGCGCGTCGCCACGCTTGACCGCCGCACGATCCTGACCGCAGGATGGCACAGCGGACAGAGGAAGGGCGATGCAGCACAAGGTTGGACGGGTCCAGGACTACACCAATGCGTTCCTCGGAACGCTTGGTCTGATCCTGTTCATGGCGTTCTGGTGCATCGGCGCGTTGTTCGGTTTCTTTTGGGTGGTCCTGACCGCAGCCTGTCTGGACCAGCTGCGGGTGCGGTTCATACGCGTGAATGCTGACGATCGCGACGATCACCCCGGCGTGAAGTGACTTGCACATGTCGCAGCCGCGTGCTGACTGTATCATAAGGCGTACAGCCGGTGCGCCACCTTCTGACATGATTGGAAATTGAGATGTCGACACGCGTTGGTGCGCTTGCCGGGTTGATTGTGGGGGCTGCTCTGGGGATCGGCGGCATGATGATCGTGCAGCAGGATTACATGATGGATCACGGTGCCATGGCGGGGATGGGCGACATGCCGATGACCGGAAACCCCGACCACGATTTCATGGCCGGCATGGTTCCCCATCATCAGGCCGCCGTCGACATGGCAAACGACGTGCTGGCAAACGGCACGGACCCAGAGGTCCGCGCCCTCGCGCAGACCATCTTGCAAAGCCAGCAGGCCGAAATCGACGAAATGAACGACTGGCTGGCCGCCAACCCCGTCCAGAACTAGCCGGTGGCGATCACACCGGCAGCGGCATCCAGCGCCCCCGGCCCGTGGGACACACCCGGGCCATCAGACCCGCCTGAATGGTGCCCAGCGCGCCCATCATCATCTGCGCGTTGATATGTCCCATGTGACCGACACGGAAATAGGCGCTTTCCGGTTGGCGGCCGAGGCCGATGCCCAGCGTCAGACCGGCGGTATGTTCGCACCAGTGACGCAGCGCATCGGCCTGCCCTTCTGCCATGCACAGCGATGTCACCGCATGACTGCGGTGCCCCGCATCTGCCACGTTCAGATGCAACGGACCCTGCGCGCCCCAGGCCTCGAACGCAGCCCACAGTGCGCGCGCAAGCACCCTGTGCCGGGCAAAGACGGCATCCAGCCCCTCGGCCTTGATCAGATCGAGCGCCGCGCGCAATCCATACAGATGATGGGTCGGTGCGGTGCCGCAGAAGTATTGGTAGAATTGCGCAGGCTGCGCCCGTGGCCGCCAGTTCCAATAGGTCGACACCTGTGCAGGCTGGCACGCGTCCGCACGCGCGTTGAACCAGACAAAGCTGATGCCCGCGGGCGTCATCAGACCCTTTTGGCAGGCGGCGACCATCACGTCGACGCCCCAGTCGTCCATGCGGAAATCATCGCATCCCAGTGAGGCGATACAGTCGATCATCAGCAAGGCGTCATGCCCGCTGGCCGTCAGCGCCGCCCGCATCGCCGCCACGTCGGATTTCACCCCTGTCGAGGTATCGACATGACAGGCCAGAACGGCCTTGATCCGCCTGTCCGTATCCGCACGCAACCGGGATTCCAGCATGCCCGCATCCACCGGCGCCTGCTGTCCGAATTCCAGGATCTCGACCTCCAGCCCCAGTCCCTTGGCCATTTCACCCCAGCCGTGCCCGAACCGGCCGGTGGCGCAGACCAACACCAGATCGCCCGGCGCACAGACATTGACCAGGGCGGCCTCCCATGCGGCATGGCCGTTGCCGATGTAGATCGCCACGTCAGCCCTGGTCCGCGCCACCATCCGAAGATCGGGAATCAGGCTGGCGGTCAGGTCGTGCAGCTCGCCTTCGTAGATGTTGGGCGAGGCGCGGTGCATCGCCCGCAGAACCGCATCGGGAATAACCGAAGGGCCGGGAATGGCGAGGTAGGACCGACCGTGAGACAGCGACATGACAATGACCTTTGCGGATTGAATTGCGCGAACCCTATGCCTGTCATGCGCGGCGTCAACACCCCCTGCGCCTTGCCTGACTTGGGGCGGTCGACTAGGTGTCTGGAATGAACCCAACACAGACACCAGCCACCGACCCCGCCGCAGGCCAGCCTGCCGCCGATCGGCCCGAAATCACACCGATGTTCCGGTGGCTGTGGCGCACCTATCTGCGCCGCCACCGCAAACTTCTGATCGCCGCGGTTCTGTTGATGTCGATGGAAGGCGCGATGCTGGGCCTTTTGTCCTATCTCATCAAGCCGATGTTCGACGACGTGTTCATCGCGGGCCAGACCACGGCGCTGTGGGGCGTGGGCATCGCGATCATGCTGATCTTTGTGGTGCGCGCCGTCACCAGCGCGGGACAAAAGATCCTGATGATGCGCGCCAGCCAACGCGCTGCCGCCGCGATGCGGACCGACCTGCTGGACCACCTGATGACGCTGGACAGTGCCTATCATCAGGTCAACCCGCCGGGTCAGCTGATCGAACGGGTGCAATCCGACGTCACCGTCGTGAACAACAGCTGGGCCGACATCCTCGTGTCCATCGGACGCGACACCGTCACCGTGATCGTGCTGTTCGGCGTGGCCGTGTCGGTCGATCTGCAATGGACGCTTGTGACCCTTGTTGGTGTACCGTTCCTGGTCCTGCCCGCGCTGATGGCACAACGCTATGTGCGCCGCCGTTCGGTTTCCGCGCGCGAGCTGGCGGGCCGCATGGCAACGCGCCTCGACGAGGTGTTTCACGGCATCAACCCGATCAAGCTCAACGCGCTCGAATCCTACCAATCCGTGCGCTACCGCAAGCTGACGGGTGACCGCGCGCGCGCCGAAATCAAGGCGACCACGGGTCAGGCCACGGTCCCGGCGCTGGTCGATATCGTCACCGGCATGGGGTTTCTGGCCGTGATGATCTACGGCGGCGGCGAAATCATCGCTGGCACGAAAACCGTGGGCGAATTCATGTCGTTCTTTACCGCGATCGCATTGGTGTTCGACCCGCTGCGCCGGATCGCGAACACATCGGGCAAATGGCAGATTGCGGCGGCCAGCATCGACCGGCTGCGCAGCGTGTTTGACGAACGTCCCACCCTGCTGTCGCCGGCCCAGCCCAAACCCGCACCGCAGGGCGCGCCCGAAATCCGGTTCCGCGATGTCGAAATGCATTACGGCGACCTCCCCGTGCTGCGCGGTGCCACCTTTACGGCCAAGGCAGGCCAGACCACGGCACTGGTGGGCGCGTCCGGCGCAGGCAAGAGCACGGTATTCAACGTGCTGACCCGTCTGGTCGAACCGAACGCGGGCGAGGTCAGCATCGACGGCACCGCTGTGTCCGACATCGATCTGGGCGCGTTGCGCGCCCTGTTTTCGGTCGTGACACAGGATGCCGCCCTGTTTGACGAAAGCCTGCGCGAAAACATCCTGCTTGGCCGCGATGACATCACCGAAGACCGCCTGCGCGAGGTGCTTGACGCAGCCCATGTCACCGATTTTCTGCCGCAGCTGTCGCACGGTCTGGACAGCGCCGCTGGCCCGCGCGGATCGAACCTGTCGGGGGGGCAGCGACAGCGCGTGGCCATTGCCCGCGCCGTGCTGCGTGATACGCCGATCCTGCTGCTGGACGAGGCGACCAGCGCGCTGGACACGAAATCAGAGGCCGTGGTCCAGCAGGCGCTGGAACGGCTGAGCGTGGGGCGCACGACACTGGTGATCGCGCACCGTCTGTCCACGATCCAGAATGCCGATAGCATCGTGGTGATGGATCAGGGCCGCGTCGCGGATCAGGGGACGCATGACGAACTTCTGGCGCGGGGCGGCATCTATGCCGATCTCTACCGGATGCAATTCAAATCAAAGGCTGCTGAAAACAATGACTGACCGCATCGTTCTGGCGCTGACCGGCACTGACCGCGTTGATTTCCTGCAAGGTCTGGTGACCAACGACGTGACCCGCGCCGACGGCGGGATCGTCTACACGGCCCTGCTGACGCCGCAGGGCAAGTTTCTGGCCGATTTCTTTGTCCTGGGGCAGCCTGACCGCCTGCTGATCGACGTGGCCGCCAGTCACGCTCAGGGTTTGGGTCAGCGCCTGAACATGTACCGTTTGCGGGCGGATGTGCAGATCGCAACAACGGACCTGATCGTGTCGCGCGGGACAGGGGATGCGCCGGACGGGGCGCTTGCCGACCCGCGACACCCTGCCTTGGGCTGGCGCGCCTATGCCACGACCGACCAGTCGGATGCGACCGATTGGGATGCGCTGCGCGTGGCCCATGTCATCCCCGAGACAGGCATCGAACTGACCCCCGAAACCTACATCCTCGAGACGGGATTCGAACGTCTGAACGGCGTCGATTTCCGCAAGGGATGTTTCGTCGGACAGGAAATCGTGGCGCGCATGAAACACAAGACGACCCTGCGCAAAGGGCTGGTCCGCGTCACATTGGACGGTGATGCAGTGGCTGGCACAGCGTTGACGCAAGGCAGCAAGGACGCGGGCGTGTTGCACACGGTCGCGGGCCATCAGGCCATCGCCTACCTGCGTTTCGATCGCAGCGACGCTGTGTTCGCGGATGAGACGCGGGTTTTCGTCGATTTGGACGCGCAGCCCTGACGACGGTAATCTTCTGTTAATACATCTGCGTCAGAACCTCCCCAGATCTATAACCTGGGGAGGTTGAATGACACACTTGCCGAAACCGCCTTAGGCGCGTTCGACGTATTCCATCAGTTCGGTGTTCACGACGATATCCTCGTCGGTGCCCACGAACGGCGGGATCATGACGCGCACGCCATTGTCCAGGATTGCAGGCTTGAAACTGTTTGCAGCGGTCTGACCTTTGACGACCGGCTCGGTCTCGACGACCTTGCAGGTGACGCGCAGGGGCAGGGTCACGTTCAGCGCTTCTTCGCCGTAGTATTCGATCTTGACGATCATGCCGTCCTGCAGAAACGGGCGACGGTCGCCCAGGATATCGGCAGGCAGCGCGATCTGGTCGTAGGTTTCACTGTCCATGAAGGTCAGCATGTCGTCGGCTTCGAACAGGAACTGCTGATCCTTTTGTTCCAGACGCACCTGTTCGACCTTGTCGGCAGACCGGAATCGTTCGTTCAGTTTGCGACCGTCGCGCAGGTTTTTCAGCTCGACTTGCGCAAAGGCACCGCCCTTGCCGGGCTTGACGTGATCGACCTTGACCGCAGCCCACAGGCCGTTTTCGTGGTCCAGCACATTGCCGGGGCGAATTTCATTACCGTTGATTTTTGGCATGGGTCACTTCGTGTCAAAATTGTGGCGAAAACTTGATGATTTCTTAATCGGCTCTATATCTGGCAGGCAGTTGCGCCGCAAGACGACTAGATCGGCTGATTTCGACTGTTAGCCATGCAACATACGCATGGCAGTCATTCCAAATCAGGCGCCCTCCTGACGGATGATTCAGAGCATACAGAGCGTCACCGTAACTGCGATGACCGAAACAAGCGAGAAGGACCACACATGAGAGATTTCGTTGACGGGACCGCATTCAACAACGAGCAAGGCAACCGCGCACGCAAGCTGTTCGCAGCAGTTGTACTCGCTGCACTGGACGATGCAATTGCCGACGACAAGAAATATGGCAACGGACCAGAGCAGATCGCACGCTGGGCCCGCTCTCGTGATGGTCGCGAAGTCCTGTCCTGCGCAGGTATCGACCCCAACGAACGTGTCGTTGCCGGCCTGATGGATTTCGTTGGCAAAGGTGTGCGCACCTCGGTCGCGCTGTCGCGCGAAGAAAGCGAACGCCGCCACGCCGCAGAGCAGGACGCAAGAGCCGCCTGATCCGATTGATTGAATGACGTATTTGACGCGGTGCCCCTGGGTGCCGCGTTTTGCGTTTCAGCCCAGGCTCATCAGGCCGAACAGCACTGGCGGCGTCACTTCCAGCACCAGCAGCACAGCCAGCAGCGGGCGCATCACGCGCCCCGGATATTGCCGCCACAGCCATAGCGTTGCCGCGACAACTGCCGTCACCTCGATGCCAGCGACGACCCGACCATGGTGCGCGGGGTCCCAGTAACTGACAGGACTGATGAATTTCCAATCTGTCAGTGGCCAGAAATGCGCGCGCGCATCCTCTCGGTGGAACGGAAAATCCAACGTCAGATGCAGCAGCGCCGCTGCACAGAGCGCCACGAACACCCGGGATTTCAGTGCGATGGCTGCGGCCAGGGCCATGCCCCACAGGATGAAAGAATTATCGATCCTGAAAATGGCCTGCCAGGCGTCAGAATAATACAGCTCTCCGAAAACGACCTGCCCCGGAATACGCTGCACCAGCAACGCCCAGCCAGCCAACAGGTAAAGCGACAGGTCAGGTATCAGCGCCCCCGTGATCGCAGCACCGGTGACACGACGATCCTTTGGGTCGGCAAAGGCAAACAGCCCGAAAACCACGTGTGCTGGCGTGTTCATGTCTTTTCCTGTCCCTGCCCGTCACCTAAGACTACGACAAAGGAGCCGCGATGACACGTGCGATCATGATCCAGGGGGCCGGGTCCAACGTCGGCAAATCGTTGCTTGTCGCAGGAATTGCGCGGGCCGCCATGCGCCGTGGCCTCTCGGTCGCACCGTTCAAACCGCAAAACATGTCCAACAACGCAGCCGTCACCGTTGATGGTGGTGAAATCGGGCGGGCGCAGGCGCTTCAGGCGCTGGCCTGCGGGCGCGATCCGGTGGTCGACATGAACCCGGTCCTGCTCAAACCCGAAACGGATGTCGGCGCGCAGGTCGTGGTGCAGGGCCATCGCCTGACCACCGTGCGTGCCCGTGACTATGCCGCGCTCAAACCGACACTCCTGCCCCGTGTTCTGGACAGCTTTTACAGGCTGGCGCAGTCCTGTGACCTGATCGTCGTCGAAGGCGCAGGCAGCCCGGCCGAGGTGAACCTGCGCACAGGCGATATCGCCAACATGGGCTTTGCCGCGGCAGCCGATGTGCCGGTCGTTCTGATCGGGGACATCGACCGGGGCGGTGTCATCGCCCAAATGGTGGGCACCCGGGCCGTGCTGGACCCTGCGGATGCGGCCCTGATCAAGGGATTCGCCATCAACAAATTCCGCGGCGATGTCAGCCTGTTCGACGAGGGCATGGTCACCATTGCCGACAGCACCGGATGGGCGCCGCTGGGCGTCCTGCCGTGGTTCGCCGATGCCTGGAAACTGCCCGCCGAGGATGTCATGGACATCGCCAGCCGGGGCGGCGGCGACATCCGCATCGTCGTGCCACGCCTGAATCGCATCGCAAATTTCGACGATCTGGACCCGCTGTCGGCGACACCGGGCGTCAGCGTCGACATCATCCCCGAAGGCCGCCCCCTGCCCCTCGACGCCGATCTGATCATCCTGCCCGGATCGAAATCCACCATCGCGGACCTTGATCATTTCCGCGCACAGGGCTGGGACATTGACCTCGCGGCCCATATCCGGCGCGGTGGTCACGTGCTGGGGATCTGCGGTGGTTACCAGATGCTTGGCACCCGGATCAGCGACCCTGAAGGGCTCGAAGGGCCTGCACGCAGCGTGCCGGGCTTGGGTCACCTTGATGTGCAGACCACGTTGCACCCCAGCAAACGGCTGGCGCTGTCGCAGGCCAGGTATCTGCCCAGCGGTGACCCCGTTTCAGGGTATGAAATCCATCTGGGTGCCACGACGGGACCAGACACTGACCGGGCCTGGCTGTCGCTGGATGGCAGACCCGAAGGGGCCGCCAGCCCATCGCAACGCGTGCGCGGCTGCTACCTGCACGGGTTGTTTGCTCAGGACCGGTTTCGCGCGGCCTATCTGTCCGACCTTGGAAAACCCGTGGCAGCTGTTGATTACGGCAGTCAGGTGCAGGCCACGCTCGACGCACTTGCGGATCATGTCGAAACGCATCTCGATGTGGGTGCGGTATTGGCGATGGCGGCAGAGGTGCGCAGGCCGTCCGAGTGACGTTCAGGTCAGGTCAGAGCTGGACAGGACACGCTGAATTTCGCGCCGGACCAGTTTGCGCACGTTTCGCGTGATACGCTCGCCCATCGTACCTTGCAATTCCTCGCGCACGATTTGGCGCACGATCTCCTGCAACTGATCGTTTTTGACGGTCAGCCCGCCTTCCAGAAACATGTGCAGCGCGGCCTCTGCCTCTGGGTCGCGCTCGTCCGGTGCCTCGATCAGGTCGTCGTTATAGTCCTGGTCAACCGCATCGTGATCTGTCGCGGCACGGTGACGATGGTGGCGAAACAGCACTTGCGCTGAATCGTCTACGTCGTCGTCCCGGACACGGTACAGGCGGGCGGCCTCTGACAATGTGGCGGGCCAGGCCTCTGGCCCTTGTGGCACACCCAGCGGACGATCGGCGCTGTCCAGTTCGATCGCGTCCTCGACGGGGACATCGCCACGAAAACCGGCGCTGGACCAGCTTTTGTCCAGATCGGTACCCGTGCCATCGTCTTCCCATTCTTCGGCCTGGTCGCTGACTGCCGCCTCAAGCTCCGCGATGGTCGAGAGGAGTGATACGGGGCCAGAGGTATCCGCTGCCGGTGTGACCGCATGCGATGCGTCCAGCACAAAGGGCGCGTCTGACTGCGCGTCGGATTCGTGCCTGTCGTCATCCTGATCCACGCGCAGGGCGGGCGTCAGGACAAACTTTTCGATCCGCGCACTCGGGCGTGGTACCTCGCGTTCGGCGGCGTTGTCTTCAGCGACAAGCCTGCGAATGGACGATAGCACATCCTCGATTCTGGCGTTGCTCATCGGTTCGGCCATACTGCATCCTCAACGTCTGTCACTGACCCTAGACCGAAGCGTCTTGCCAAACAACAAATGTATCCGGGCTACTGACCGATTGCGCGCAAGACACGGTCCAGCGCGCGACCCTGCTCGGACAGTGCAGGAGGCGCATCCTTGACCAATTCGTAATAGGCATTGGGATCGTATTGCTGCACCGGCAGACGCAGATGATCCGTGGTCAATAGCCCCATCGCGGACAACACGGCATAAGAGGCGTTCACCTCGGCCTGCTGTGCGGTGATCACGTTGGCACGCGCATTCAGCAGGTCCTGTTCAGCGTTCAGGACGTCCAGTGTCGTGCGGGCGCCCAATGTCGCTTCTTCGCGGACACCGTCAAAGGCCAGACGCGCAGCACGCACCTGTTCGGCGGTGGATGACAATTGCGACCGTGCGACCTGATAGACCGCATAGGCATTGGCAACCTGCTGACGAATCCCCTGGGTCGTGATGTGCAACCCGGCACGCGCCTGATCACGCTGCGCCATTGCCTGACGCACCACAGACGCAAGCGCGCCGCCCTGATAGATCGGGCCACCGATGCTGATGCCGACGCTGTTGCCAACGTTCAGGTCAGGATCGACGCCGATCTGTGCATCCAGCGTCGCACGTGGGCCATAGGCCGCCTCGGCGCGGGCGATTCCCAGCTCTGACGCAGACACGCTGTATTGCGCCTGCAGGATGTCGGGATGACTGCGGACGGCCACGGCGACGGCATCCGCCTCGGACTGGGACACCGGCGCGGGCTGCGCCGTATTGAGGGTGCCCGGTGCGCGCCCGATGGCGGCGGCAAATTCCGCCTCGGCCTGTTCGCGATCACCGCGCGCGGATTCCAGCAGGGTGCGCGCCTCGGCCAGACGCGCCTCGGCCAGTGCGACGTCCGTGCGTGTGACTTCGCCGACCTCGAACCGGTCCTGCGCGGCACGCAGTTCTTGGTTCAACAGCCGCAGATTGTTTTCACGCAAGGAAATAAAGGCATTGCTGGCAATCACGCCCATATAGGCCTGAACACCGCGCAGCAGGACCTGTTGTTCGGCGGACCGCAGCGCCTGCCGCGTGCCCAGCACCAGTTCCTTTTGCGCCGCAATCGCCAGGCGGTTCGCACCACCGTCATACAGCGTGAGCTGGCCGGTCAGGGACAACGACCCGGTAAAACGGTCGGCACCGACCGGGCGCGGGCTTTGGGTGTTTACAGACGCGGCCCAGTTGACCACCGGCAGCAGCCGGGCAGTCGCCTGTGCAACATCCTCGTCAGCCGCCCGCAAGACAGCGCGGTTCTGCGCAAGCAGGCCGGAATTCGCGTAGGCATCCGTCAGCGCCTGGCTCAGTGTATCCGCATGGGCCAATTGACCCAACACCGACAGGCACAGCACCGCCGCCCCACGACGCAGTTTTCCCATGACACTCACAAGGCAAACTCCTTGGGCTTGCGAAAGCCGCCCAACATCGGGGCCCCCGCATTGAAGGCATAGCGCCAGCTGACACGGCCATGCGCCTTGATCCCGATCCGCACAGTCCCCAGCGCACCGTCGGCAAAGAGCGCCGCGATCCGCCCACCATCCTTGAGTTGGTCAAGCAAGGCGTCGGGGACGATTTCCACAGCGCCATGAATCATCATCAGGTCATAGGGCGCAGATTTGGCGCAGCCATCTTCCAGCGGGTTGACCATGACCGCGGCATTGTCGATCCCGTGGTCCGACAGATTTGTCTGTGCATCATCCGCCAGATCGGCGTCGGATTCGACAGCGACCACAAAATCGACCATCCGGGCAGCAACCGCAGCGGAATATCCCAGACCACAGCCCAGATCCAACATCACTTCGTGCGGTTGCACATCGAGGGCATCAAGCATCTTTGCCAAGGTGCGCGGTTCCAGCATCACACGCTCTTGGGACAGCATCAGGTTCTCGCCCACATAGGCTGCCTCGCGCAGCGATGTCGGCACAAACGCCTCGCGCGGGATGGACAGCATTGCGTCGATGATGGGGAATTTGGTCACGTCTGAAGGCCGCACTTGCGTATCGACCATCATCGTGCGGCGTGCTTGAAAATCTGCCACGGTCTGATTTGTCCGTCTGAATTGTTTATCCATCACCAATGCCATAGCTGGCGGTCGCGGGCAACGCATTGATCTACGTTTGTGAGATAGTGCCGGCACGCGATTGCGCAATCCCCGTTGACCCCGCCCGCGTTCCGTCCTATCCGGGCGACGGATGGCGAGTGGGCAGGTAGGTTATGCAGCGGATTGCAAATCCGTGTAGACCGGTTCGATTCCGGTACTCGCCTCCAACATATTAAGGGGCATTGTGCGTTGTTCATTCATCGCCGTATCACCTTTAGTATCAGGTTCGCGTTCTGTGCTTGTTCTGTTCATCGACGTTTTGCCGCCGCTTGACGTGCCCGCATGATCTGGCGGGCCTCGCCCGCATACTTGCGGATCATCGCCTTGGTGGTGTGACCGCTGTAGCTGGCGATCTCATCGTCGTCGCACCCAGCCCATGCCAGTTCCATTACGCCGCGATAGCGCAGCGCGTGTTGATCGAAGGACATCAGGCCAAGGCGCTTGCGTTCCTTGATCATGATATAAGCCATCGTGCGGTAGCCCATGCGGTTGCCGTGATGGTTCGTCAGGATGTGCCGCGACGGGTGCGGGACATAGCCCAGCGATGCCCTCGCCTTATCCAAGGCGGTGCGCAGGTTGACGGTGCAGGGCAACGTCAGCGGCACGTCCGTCTTATTCTGACGCAGGCGCAAATTCTGTCCGTCATAGTCGCCCCAAGTGAATTCCACCCAGTCGCCGGGACGCTGGACGCTACCGACACCGATTTCAAAGATCAGCCTTGCGAGCGATTCAGCATCGGCGCGGAACCGATCAACTGCCCAATCCGGCCAGGGCAAGTGCGCTCGCTGCCGATCCTTCGGCACCTTCATCTGTTCAATCCCGATCGCGGGGTTGTCGATGCGCCAGCCTTTGCGGATCGCCAGCTTGGACAGCATGGAAACCGCAGTCGGGATGTAGTTCGCAAAGCGGACGCGATGCCGGTTGGCCTCCATCGCTTTGTAAATATCGGTTTGCGTAAGGCGCGACACGTCACGCCCGCCCATCTTTTCGATCAGGTATTCAAATACCGGCTCTAGGTCCTTGCGGTAGCGGTGCGAGTGACCGGCCCACTTGTCCGTTTCGCGGTATGCGTCGATCAGAGCAGACCATGACCGCTTTGCCTCCACGGCCTTGCCGGTGCGAATTTCCCAATACAGGCGATCAAACTCCGCCGTTCCTTCGGGCGCGTCGATGCGGCCCAAATAGACCATTTTGCCCGCGATCGTTTTGCGGACATAGAAACGACCGTCCGGGTGCCGCCAAAGGTATTTCTTGCCTACCATGCGATTTCACCTTGACCGTCTACCGCCTCGCCCGTCGCGATGCGCTCCAGATCGCGAACGTGCCACCTCTCAAAGTCACCGACCTGGCAGGGGCCGGGCAAGTGCCCAGCCTCGACAAGCGAACGAAACTCGCCGACCTTCATGCAAAGCAGTGCGGAGGCGGTTTTTGCGTCTGCCATGATGGGGACAAATCTCTGTGTCATTGTCGGACGTCAGTCCTCTTCGCCAAAGATTTGCGCTTCGGCTTCCATGCGCTGGCGGACCACATTCAGCAAACGGTCAAGGTCGAATGACACGGATGCAAACTCTGCGATGCCGCCACTGCTGGCAGTAAAAAAGGTTGGATCATCCGGCTTTCGCAGGACCGCCTCGTCATTGAACCCATTCAGGGGAATGTCGGCGACGGAGTGCTCTTTCAGCGTGTCAATGAATTGCTCGTTGTTGATCTTTTCACGCAGTGCTCGAACCACGCCACACGCAAACTGTGCAGCAATTTTTCCAGAGAATTTGTGAGGCGCAAAAACCCGCATCAAATGACCATAGAGGAAAAGCCCGGCGATGTCGGCCTCCTCAAATACGCGCGAATTGCCGGATGTCGTGGCAGGTGCGCAAGGATACGAACCATCAGAAACAATTTCGTTGAACCGCTGATATTCAACGGCAGCGATACGGCAGGCCGCTTTTGTGCGAAATTTCATGACCAATCTCCAAAGTGCAGGTTATGTCATAGGTCTAGACCTATAGATTGACCTTGGTCAAGAATAATGTTCACGAATAGAAGGTATGCCTAGCTCTTCACCAGATTCCAGCCCGTGCAGGATCGTCTGCGCTAGGGCTTCGATGTCATCACCTGGCCAGTAATGTTTGCACTCGCGAATAAGAAACTTCATCTGCGCGTTCAGTCCTGCGGATGATCGGGCGGGAGTGTGACAGATCAGCTCTTGGAACCGATCGCCAACGGCCCACATCTGTGCCTCCTCGGGCGAATCCTCTGAAATTTTTGCCCACGCGCCTCGTGACTGGTCATAGCTGGCAAGCCATTCCGGATGCCGGTCAACCGGCGCTGAATTGCCGCCGTGAGCCGTTCTTGGCACCGCTAAGGCCACACCGGTGGCAGGCAGGGCGGTCAACAGGGTGCGGCGGGACAAGGTAGGTCCGTTCGCGCAAACGCGTTCTTTGGTCATTGTCAGGGTCTCCAGATTGAGTTACACCATTAGGGCAATGCTGCACCAATAGCGCAGGTTGCGCTATTGGTGCAAGGTTAAAATATGACGCCCTCTCAATGTCGTGCAGCTCGCGCCCTGGTGGCCATGTCACAAGACCGCTTGGCGGAAGCATCCGGAGTAGCAAAGCGCACGATTGCGAGCTTTGAAAAGGAAGGTCGCCAGCCCTATGAGAGAACGATCGCGGCTCTACGTGATGCGCTTGAATCCGCTGGAGTCGAGTTCATTGCAGAGAATGGCGGCGGTGCAGGCGTTCGTCTTAAGAATGGAGTTGAGTAATGGTTTTTATTGACGTGCAAAACGTTGCAGATGAAGCACTCTCGAGCTTTGATGCCATGATGGTGGAAGCGGCAATGAAAGTAGATCAGATAGCACCTCTCGCCATTAACATTTGGACTGAGGTTCTAAAGGAGCTTGATGTAAGGGGCAAAGTTGTTCTGATTTCAGGTTCTTATGACGATATTGGAAATGCAAAAATCAGGCGATTGAGCTAATTGTGAGCCGAGGTCCCTAACTGATCAGGGGCCTGCGGGCTAAACAAGCTGCGCGAGGCGAACCCTGCCACTCTGCCAGTATCAAAGCGAATGGCGGGCCGGGGCTACCCGACCCGCCTACGCCACGCCCACGGGGAACCGATAGCGGGCTGCGTTCTGACGGGGTTTTCGCACTCACCGTCTAATCGGGATGCTTTTCGCTGAAGCTGCCGAAGGCGCATCCTGCCGATCACTACGCCGCGTTGTCGCCCTCGCCCCAGTTTACCAGGGTCATGACCGCGCCCAGCTCTTCACTGGATAGACCGCCCGCCTTGGCCTCTGCGATCGTCTTGACCAGGGCCGATGCCGCTCGCGCCCGTCCGCCAACGTCATAGGCTTGAACGGGCCGCATCAGGTCGATGTTGACCACACCGCCCAGCTTTGCGCTGGCCTCTTCTGCCAGCAGCATGGCGATCGGTTGCAGGGTCCATCCGGCAAGGTGGCGCTGCGCCTCTCGCACCACGGGACCGGTTGCCGCATGGTTCGCCAGTGCTGGCAGAACACCGTATGCCATGAGGATGCCCGACCGCGCCGCCTGCATGGTTTCCGCCGTCATCGACTTCGACAGATCGGGCGACAGTTGGTCGGGTTTCTGCCCGATCTGGGGGTTCATGCCCGCCGCGGTTGCCTGGGCCACGCCCTCGATCACCAGCGTGGACCCGCGACGGCCTCGGAATGCGGCCCGCATGGTTGCCATGTCGTCAGACGCAGAATCGGGCAGCGGCACGATCAGGCTACCCAGCGGGGCATTCTCGAATGTTTCGGTCAGGCCGGTTTCCACCGCTTGCAGCAGTGATCCTGTCAGGCTGGACCGGCGCAAGGGTGACGTGCCGACCCACGGGGTCACCGGGTCAGCTGCGATCCGCAGGTGCAGCACCTCGCCTGCCAGTGCCGTGACCATGCGCCCGCCGTTCGCCTCGGGGATCGTCATGCGATAAGCGCGGGGTTCGCCGTCGCGCGTTGTCACGTCCCAGTCAATCGCAGGGACAAGGCCGCGGCTGCCGATCAGGAAAACCGCCTCGCCGTTCAGGGCCACCGATCGCGCCGCCAGCGCAAGAATGCGGCGGTTCAAGAGGTCTGTGCCCTGCACGTCGCCCAATGCGAATGCGCCTTCCCATAGGCTAACGCAGGTCTGCACGGTCGAGGTCAGCTCGGCCACGCCACGCCGACCCGAGATAAAAGATTCCCGTGTTGCCATGACCTGGGCGGTGTAGTTCGATCCGCCCGCGCGGGTTTCGATGGGTTGCAGCTTGTTCATCAGCCATTTCAGCATGTCATTACCTCCAACGGGCCATGTGGGCGTTTGCCGCCAACCGTCGCGCCACGGCCCCGGCCGGTTGCCAGTTGCGGGCTTCAATCTGGGCCTCGGGATAGGCAGGACGCGTGACCGCCGAGATTTCAAACAGTGCAGCCGCCGCGATCGTGCGCACAATTCCGTCGCCCCGCCGCTCGATCCGTTCACCACCTGGTGACACGCGAAACCCCGGCGATAGACCTCTGATCAACCCAGTGCCATGCGCTGCCAGAAAGTCCCGTGCCCAGCTTGTGCCGCTGTCAATCTCGGCCTCGATCAGCAGCGCATCGTCACCATCTGTCAGGGTCAAGTTGCCTGCCGACCTGGACGCCAGCGGGCGGTTGAAGTCATGACCGGCCAAGAGGTGGATTTCCTCGCCGCGCTCGATCCGGTCCCTGAATGCGCGGGGGGCGATCACCTCGTGCCGCCCCGCCGCGATTTCCGTTTCCCGACCGTAGGGGAAGCGGGCCGTCAGGCGGGTTGCCCCGCCCTCCGACCGCAGCTCAAGGCTGCCGTTGTGACCGCCCCAAAGCATCAGACCGCCCCGATGCCAGTGAGGATGCGGGTTTGCAGGCCGCGCGGCACGGTGAAGTCTGCCGTCACCAGACCCGTCAGGACCAGCGAACCACTGCCCGCCTTGGTGTAGGGGTCGCGGATCAGGTCAACGGCACCGTAGATGCCCAGATAACCCGGCGCCACACCCTGGACGGTCGCGGTCATGATCGCGGCACCATTGGGAATGACGTTCGTGATCGCCGGCGTCCCGACATGCTTGGTCAGGCGGTCCCATTCGGAAACGGCAGTGCCAGCAATCAAGGTTTCGTCCAGGTCCGACCAGATCGTGGGATCGAACCCGAGATTGACCTGGGACGCGGACGTGATCGCGTTCGCCTGCATGAACGCCACCACCTGCGCCCGGAATGCAGCCCAGCTTGCGGCGGCGTCAACGGGGGTCGATGTGATTTCATAAGTTGCCGCACCGGGGATCATTCCCAGCGGTTGCCCACCGGCCCCGCTGCCGTTGATCACAACGCGGTCCAGCTCGGCACCGATCACCGCGTTCAGATCACGGCGGATTGCGCTTTCCAGACCGTCGCCCGCTTGTTTCAGCGATTTGCGGCTGATCACCATCTGCGCCCCGCCCGTGTGGTCGGGGTTCAGGCTGCGTTCCCCGGTGGCGTATTTCTGCGCCGCGCCCACATTCGACAGTTCGTCGGTTTGCCAGCCAAACACCGCGCCCGATGTTGCCACGGGAAAGGCCAGCTCACCCGATGCAATGTTGATATTCTGGACGCCCAGCAGCGCCGCGACACTGCCGGGGAACAGCCGGTCAATGACCGGGCGAATGGTGCGCGGGTTGATCTGATCCGCCGCCACAGTCTCGCCTGCGCGGGTTTCCAGCGCGGCCAGCGGGATCGGGACGCCTTGGTAACCGCCCGCCTGCCGCAGCTCTTCGACAATCTCTTTCGTAGCACCGGACAGGGCGCGGCCTTCGTCCAAGGCGAATGCGACCTGACGCAGCTCGAACCGACCGACCAGCTCTTGCCAATCGCGATCGGAGCGGGTTTCCAACTCGTAGCCCGCCTCGCGCCGTTCGGTGTCCTCGGCAATGAGAGCCGCACGGTAACGGGTTTCGTTGGACCGGTATTCGGTATCCAGCGATTCCATCTGGCGGGTTTCGTCGTCGGTCGGGGTTTCCTTTCCGACCAGGGTGGCGAGTGCCTGCCGAATTTCAGACTGACGGCGGGCGATTTTCACAGATTCCAGCATGATTTTTCCTTACATGGCCGGGTTGGGTTTTGTTGCCAGATCGGCAACGGCTTTCGTCCAAGCGTCACGCTCGGGCGTTTGGATCGACGCGGGGTGACCGCATTCGATCCGGGTCTTTCGGGTGTGGCACCGACCGCAAAGTGATTGCAGGTTGCCGGGGTCATAGGAGAGGGCAGGATGCGTCCTGACGGGCTTGATATGATCGACCTCGAGCCGACCGCCGCAGCCACAAGAACAGCAGCGAAAACCGTCGCGCTCGATGATCTGCATACGCAGCGCCTTCCACCGCTTGGTCCGGGTGACGTGCCTCGAGTGGCGTTGATAAAAGCGCTTGCTGCCGTCCATCATTTCACCAGCGCTTTACAGCTGATTTCGAGAAAGCTTTTTCTGCCCTCGATTTGCTTGATGCCGATGATGTTGAATTCAAGCCCTTCGCAGGTCAGCCGATCCGAAGGTTCGATATCTCGCGTGAAGGGCGAGGATCGGACGGTGAAGCGCGTGTCCAGCGTTGCTTGAACAGCGCCCGCTGCAAATTTTTCGCTGTCGGATACGTCTTGGCGGGCTGCAAATACAGGGGATCCGTGATCGTGAAATTTCTCGGATTTGCTCAATCCAGTGTCGACTAAGACGGCTCGACGGAATTGCAGCCGCCTATCCAGTTTTCCAGAATTCAGACCCACAGCGCACGCTCCTTCCGCTGGGGTGCGGCCTTCATCCTTGCGCCTTGGGCGACGGCTAGAACGGTTGCCGCCGCTGCGTCGATGCGGCCAAGCGATCGACCCTTGCCCAGTTTCGCGTTCC
This sequence comes from Loktanella sp. 3ANDIMAR09, assembly GCF_001420005.1. Lineage (GTDB taxonomy): Bacteria > Pseudomonadota > Alphaproteobacteria > Rhodobacterales > Rhodobacteraceae > Loktanella. The sequence goes on from NZ_LJAK01000011.1 coordinate 89,173, forward strand.
CGGCGAGGTCGATGAACGTGACTGCATCGGAGAAAGCGAACCGCAGCAGCAAAGACGGCACCACCTTGATTTCGCCATCAAACAAGGCGCGGCGGAACCGCTCGATATCCTCGGAACCGTCTTTCCATCCGAACCCGCGCCAGATGAACGGGACACGGCCCAAGCCTGCCTTGTTCAACGCCTCATTGAATTCAGCATGACGGAACCGGTCACCGACGATGCAGGCGGGCTGGATGCCGTCCAGTTGGCGGACAATTTCGCCCAACCACGGACCAGGTGGCACGGTGTTCTCGCCCATGACGGACAGTTCGCCCCGCTCTTGCATTTCAACATACCGCCCCGACACACCGTCAGACGCGCCGCGATCCGCAAGTGACGGTGACGCAGGAAACGTGCCGAGAGCCTCGAGCCGCCCTGTATTTGGCCAATAGAATGCGGCTGCCGACATGCTGCGAGACCCGCCCAGATCAACGCCTAGGATGCACGGCCCGTCACGCGGGGGCAGATCACCAGGCGACACCTCAGCCGCAAGCCATTCATCCACCGTCACCAGAACACTGCGATTCTCGATCGAGACACGTTCGTTTCGGTTCAGATTGCGGAAACTGGAAAGGGCAGAACCGCCCCGCGCGATCGCGCTGCGAGCTTGGGCCACCAGCCAGTCAGGTGTTGATCCGATGCCCTCGGATGCGCCCGGGTTCGCTGCCAGCAGCGACGGCAGATCATCAGCGGGCAGACCGAACGCGGGGCGGTGTTCCTGGACGTATGCACCGGGGGGCGGTTCATCCAACCAGCGTGAAAAGGTGTTGGTATCGTCAGGTGCAGAAGTTGAGATGATCAGCGCCCGACCATCGCGCTTGCCCAGACCCGACAAGATCGCGTTTTCAAGGTTGTCGCCTTTGTCCCGTTCCCACGCGGCACGTTCGTCCATGATCGCCAGCGTAGGTGCACCGCCGAGAACAGACTTGCCATCAGCTGCGATACACCGGGCCAGCCCACCGCCGTTGCCCTCGAATTCGACCTCGAGCCGCGACCCGCGCCGGATCGTGAACAACGCCTGATCCTCTTCGGGCAGACCGCCGATGTAGCCCAGCAGAAAATTGAAAGCGATGCGGGCCTGATCACGGTTGCGGGCTGCGAAAATGATTTCCCGGTTTGGTTGGGGGCGCTCTTCGAGGGCACCGACCAGATCCGCAAATGCTAGGCCAGCCGCCAGCGCCGTTTTGGCATTGCCGCGACCGATCGACAGGACACCGACTGTCACGTTCTTGGCAAACGCCCCTTTCACGAATTTGCGCTGGAAATTCGCCAATTTTAGCGGTTTTCCGGCCTTTTTGCCCTCGGGAATGCGCAAAAGGCTTAGAAACTGGATTGCGCGGACGCCGGGCGATTTTCCCCGGATTTTTTCCAGAAGAGAGAAAAAAACACTCTGACGACGGTTACCCGGATTTTGCAAAGTCGCGGCATTGGGACCATTTCCGAACAGGTCAGTCAGTGTTGGGTCGGTGTGCTTGGTCATCGTGTTTCCCCTCGTCTATCTCTTCGTTCAATCGTTGCTCTATCTGCCCTCTGCTCACTGGTGAGGGTTGCTGTGACGGTCAGAAAGCGGGTTACTGCGGCGGGGTTGAAAACCCGCCTCCCGCCCTGACCGCTACGATCTTGCCTGCTCACCGGAGCCGGGCCGCCGCTTAGGTCAGACCTGCCTTTCCCTCGGCAAAGTCCGCTCTCCCATGTTCACCGCCGTAGAGGGTGGCAGTGGGGCCTTAGGGCTTGGAGAGACCGCGTGACGCGGAATAGCTGCCCTTGTGCCGTGGCCCGTTACCCGGTAGCACTTTGATGCGGCAGACCCGGCTAACCCGTGAACGCCATCTGCCGCATAAGCCCGCCGTGTCACCGGCGGGCTTTCGTCTTTGTCAGTCCTCGATCAGCACAAGGTCAGGCTCGGGTGCTGTGCCCAGCTCGGACACCAGCCGCCGCATGATCTGTTCTTGCTTGGATGTGGGTCGCCACGATGGGCGCTTGCCGTGCTTGGCAATGGACCGGACAAAGCCCTTGAGCCATTCGTCTGCGCTCTCTGCCATCACGCGCCGCATAACCATCGGCCAGCGGATCGTCAGCAGTTCGTCCAGTTCACGCTCGGTCATACCTGAACCCCGCGATAGCGCGCACCGATGCGGGCCATGTGCGGTGACATGGTGAGGTCTCGGGCGTTCATGGGTGACCGGCCATCAAAGTGAAGGGCAGCTTGATCAAGCAACGCCTGTGCGAGGTCACGGGGCACCTGGTCAGCCGTCGAACCGAAACCGGCCTGATATTCTACCGTGATGCGGCTTGGCAGGGGCAGGTCATGGAATGAGGTCAGCCATCGCAGATATGGCCGCTGCCCAGCCTCGATCGTGAAGGCGGTAGAAGCTACACCGTCAGCCGTGACGGTGGCCGTGCTGGCCTGAACCGCCGGTCCAATGGGTAGCGACATCCCGCTTTGCACTGGTGGATCAAAGATCGTCACGCGGATGGTCTGAAAGAGCAGTGCAATCTGGGCAAACTGTTCCAGCTCTGCCGCCGCTGCATGGCCGATGTTGGTCAGTTCATTGTTAAACTCATCACCATCGACGCGGATGTGAGCTTTCAGGTCATCAAGATTGAACGGCAGTTCGGTTGCGATCGGTTCGCGGTGGACAAGGATTTTCATGCCGCCGCCCTCGCCGCTGAAACGTAGGCGAGGAACGCCTGACGATCTGTCAGCGGCATGGCCTCAAAGGATGCCAGGGCAAACGCCTTGACCTCTTGCCGGGATGCCCGCGCCGCCCACCACCGCGCATCGTCCATTGCATCGACCTCGGACGGCAGGGGATACCCCGCGCCTTTCAACGCGACACTTGCGACCTCTTGCGCAGTATCGCAGTCCAGAGAGGTCAGAGCGGCCCAGGCGATCATAGCCCGTTCGATCTGATCCAGCCGCGCCCGAAAGATAATCGGCAGACAGGCATAGGCGTCTGGGCTTTGCTGGGTCAGCGCGTAGGCGATCGAACGTGCCGCCCGCTTGTGGCGCGGCTTGCCAGTTTTGCCGAAGTTCGTGCGAGCCGATGGGCGAATTGGCGCTGTATCAGGTTCTGGCTTCGTGCTGCCTTTGTCCTGATACGTTTTGGGCGCTAACCCTTTGATCGAAGAAGAATAGAGGCTGGATTGCAAATCCGTGTAGACCGGTTCGATTCCGGTACTCGCCTCCATTTACCTTTAAATCAGTGGGTTAATGGCTAGGAAGTCGGGTGTGACACAAAGTGGGACACCCCCCTATGATGCTGTCATCCTACCTCAGCCCATCAAGACACGGGATTTACTACTTCCGCTGGCCTATCCCTTCGTACATAGGAGGAAAACGGACTACGGTTCGTATCTCCTTGTGCACCCGGTGCCCAGATCGGGCCGGTGATTTGGCCCGCCATCTAGCCGCCTGCGGTCGAATATTGCGTGAGAACAATGAATTGGCGGGACTGAGACAAAGCGAGATACGCGAAAAGGTGCAAGCCTACTTCAAGGCGCATCTGGACCAGTACCTTGACTGGCTGGATCGGCGCGGTCTGTCGAAGAGCACTTTGGAAAATGTTCGATGCGAGATGCTGGACCATGAAAGCTATCTCGATATGGAGATGGATAGCGACCACTATCTGCCCGTCAAACCGTTCCTTAGAAAATCAGGCCTGACGGCGCAAAACTGGCAATCCAGCCAGCCCATGATGCAACGCGAACTCCGCAAGGGTCGCCGGGACTTGCTCAGGGCCGTTCTGGAAGCCGCTGAGCGCCTTGAGCATTATTCCTATGACGGTGCCCCGGCCAGTGCTCTCGCCGCTACTGCGCCCGCTCTGCCGGCCTCATCGCCCTTGGGTGCGGCGGTGGATGATTTCATCGCTGAGCATTCGCGCCAATGGGCTGGCAAGACCATCGGCCAAAACCGGGCTTACCTTAACATCCTTGTCGAATACTTCGGCCCTGACCGCATGTTAGTCACGATCACCAAGCAGGATGCGAGCGAAGTTAAGAAGGTCTTGCAGGCGCTTCCATCCAGCCGAAACACCAAACCGGCCTTGAAAGACTTGCCGTTGATGGAAGCGGTCAAGGTCACGGGACACAAGGTGATCTCGCCCAAGACCATCAACAGCCATATTCAGATGTTCGCCAGTTTCTTTGATTGGGCAGAACGCCACGGCCACGGCCCGCAGAAGCTGTTCGAGAAAATGAAGGTTGCGAAAGCCAGAAATGCCGAAACAACTGTCAAGCCTTACACCGAGGAACAGACAGCCCTGATTTTCAACGAGTTAACCGACAATCTCTCTGTCCTTGTGAAAAAGGACAGCCATAAGTGGGGCACGTTGCTAGGTTTGTTCACTGGGGCGCGGTTGAACGAGATTTGCCAACTCGACATTGCCGATATTCAGCAGGAAGGGGACACTTGGTTTCTCAACATCACGGACGAAGGCGACGCCAACAAAAGCGTGAAAGCCGCAGCCAGCAGGCGCAGAGTCCCTCTGCACTCAGATTTGATACGATTAGGCTTTCTCGACTTCGTTGAAAGCCGAAAGCACGGCAAGCGCCTGTTTCCAGATTACAGCCACAACGTGAACGGCGGCTACGGTCGCAATCTGGGGCGTTGGTACAACGAAAGTTTCTTGCCCAAGCTGGGGATCAAGAAGCCGGGGATCGTCTTCCACAGCCTCAGACATACGATGGTGACACGACTTGGGCAGGCGAATGTGGCAGAACCGATCTATCAGTGCATCGTGGGCCATGCCCGCGCCGGGGTCACGCAACAGGTCTACCTGCGGGAAGGCTTCACATTGCGACAGTTAAGCGAGGCAATCGAGAAATTCCGGGTCTGAAAAGCTGCCCCATCCCTTATCGTTACCAGTAACGAGAGAGCGGCGGAGCGCCGCGACCGATAGGTGTTGCCCATATATTAATTATTTTATTAAATGGGTGATGTTACTTTCTCATATATAGACAAAAAGTCTTTATGCTTGCTCTCGCATTAGTTGGTAGGCTTGCAATCGCCCTGCATGGCCAGTTGGGGCAAGCAAATCCTCCATGTTTACATCTATCGGTTCGCCTATTCCCGATACCGCCTCACCAATCCCCATGTCGAAATCAGTTTCACCGACCGAGCCGAACATATCCTTAAACACGGCTTTCATGGTATCGGTCAGCACGTCTTGCATCTCGTGATGCACAATGAAGCTGTCATGGACAGGCAGACAGGCATATCCCATAGCGGCAAACTTGAGCATGACCCGTTCAGCTAGGTCGCTGTCTTTGCGCTGCAAACGCAAACCAACACCAGACCCAAAGTGCTGCTTGAACTCTGGAAAGCTACTAACAATAAACTTTTTGAAGTCGTCCCATTCTCGCCCCGTCAGGTCTTCGCTGTAACCCTTTACCTGTCCAAAGTGCTGCACTGTCTTGGCATTCAACAGTGCATTGAAGGTCAGCTTCACCAGCTTGCGTTCGGCTTTGCCCTCGGGGGTATCTATTGCCTTTGAAAGACACCGCTCATAAGGGTCATTAGGAATTTGCAAGCCTGCCTCTGCAAACAGCATTGCCGCATGCAATCCGGAATAGTCCACTTCGACTGTGCGCTTGCCGTCGATATGGATATAGGGTCTCAACGGACTAGGACAGCCAATCCACCACGCGCCATTGAAGCGCCCGCCCTGCTCCCAGTCGCTATTGTTAAAGACCCGGTAGACCGTTCTTGCGGTATAGTCAGGCGAATGCGCCGAGGTTCTCTCGCGAATGAAAGCGATCTCATGCAGTTTGCTTTGCACCTCCCTTTCACACAAGGACAAGTCAGCCAAATTGTCTGAGAGCATCCGATTGATAACGTGCAGATTCTCGCGGGCTTCGTTCGCAAAGGCCACATCGCCATAGGCCAACAAGGGCTTCTTGTCGGCTTTCTTGTTCTTCTTGCCTTTTAGGATGATGCCCTCTGCACCTCCCCTGCGGCGTAGCGTGCCCGAACCCATTGTGCAGTGCATCGTCGGTCATGCGCGTTCCCGCGTCACCTTACGGCGATACTGGCTCAAGACCATCGCCTGCATCATCCGGACTTCGGCGTCAGATCGGCCTGCCACAACTCAATGTCCCGGAAACAAACGGAGTTGGCTACCTTGGAGAAGGTAGCGCAGTACACTGTTCAGAAACTGATTTATCCGTTTCTCTCGCTGTCTCTGGCCTTCAATTGAAAAGTCGCTCACTCACATAAATTTGACATGTGGCGCTGTAGGGTTTCGACTTGGTCGTGAAGCTCTTTAAGCTCGTCAATGCCTGAAGCCGTTACTGAGAACTCCGAACCGTCAGTATATATGACATCATACACGTACTCACATTCCGCATCGCCAAGCTCCGACCAATCAATGTCTGAGTATAAAAATTTTCGCACCTCATCAGTCGTCTGAAAAACGACAGGGCCAGTTCTCGTCAGAACGAACAACCTAATTTCCTGAGGCATAGCAGAGAGTGAACTTGAGATCTTTGTCTGGAAAGCTCTGAAAGAACCCAGACCTACAGTTTTCTTAAGTTCTTCAAATGCCGCATTCTTTGCATCAGTAGTCAGCAACTCATCAAGCTTGTTGACCAATCCAAGCTTATCTGCCTCAGACATACTATCCGGATAATCAATTATCAGGCCAAGCTTTTCAAATGCCTTAACTATATTCACCTTGCTTATATAAAAGAGCTCTACTTCCCTGGTCCGAACATAGTCACGAGCAGGTTCCGTGAACTCGCCGCAAGCAGCAATAGCAAGGAACCGCGCAGTTGGGTAAGTTGAGCGCATCGGAAGAAGCTTATTCGTATCATCGCGTGCTTTGTCTTTAGAGTGGCGTGCTCCACGCCTCCAAAAGCTTTCGAGGAAAGCAACAGGAACGCCTTTTTCTGCTACAGTACCACCAAGTTCCAACACATAATCGTAGTCAACAGCGTTCCCATCACTATCAGGCCATAAAATTTTGCCCCCTCGACATGTACGCTCAACAAATCTATTGTCGAGAAACAGACCAAGTTCGTTTGCAACGTCTTGTAAGAGTGGCAAAACAACATGTTGCTCCCACCAATCCCCAACGATCTGACCTAATTTATGCCCAGCCGATACTATCATCTCACCACCCCATAACTCTTTTAATATGTGTTCCGATAGCCTTTGCTAGAAGTGGTGGCACAGCGTTCCCCACTTGATCGTCTTGTGTAACCCATTTCGCTTTTCGAGTTAAATTTCCGAAGAACCGATAGTCGTCGTCGAAGCTTTGGAGGCGAGCCGCTTCTCTGACCGTTGTCCCTCGTGGAATCTTTGGATGCAACAGATCGGTTCTGTGGTTACAAGTAACGGTTCTCGAAGGCGCTTTGCTGTCAATTTTGTAGACGTTTATCTTCTTGGTTCTAAGATGGAGTGGTACTTGTGAGTTGTCCCCGCCTTCAGGAATTGCGGCATAGCGTTCAATGATAGGCTCAGAATGTGAAGTAGCGCGGTGGTTGTACAATTTCCCGGGTTCTCTTATCCCACGCCGCGCTTTCTGATACTCGTTGTCATATCGGTTGCAGTGCTTCATTTCCTCAGCCCCTTGGCCTTGGGCTATTTCTGGTAGATCGCTCAACGCGTCCCATGAAGTTAAATATGGCAGAATATTTGCACCAAACAGTGATCCTTGTGAGGAAAGTTGACCATGTGTTGGAGCCGGAAACCCAATATTACGCCCGTCCCTACTTCCAACTAAAATGAAACGTGGCCGCTTTTGTGGGACACCATAATCTGCGGAGTTGAGCACTCTATATTGACAGCTATAACCAATATTTTCGAACGCATTCAAAATAGCTAAGAGTGCTTGACCCTTCTGCATAGTAACTATGCCGGAAACGTTTTCAAAAACAAACACCTCTGGCTGAAGCCCGTCAACTATTCTTACAAAATCAAGGAACATCTGATTTCTTGGATCATCGACGACACGCCTCCCCGCCAAGCTAAAGCCTTGGCAAGGAGGACCACCGACAACGAGATTTACACCCCCAGCCACCAGCCCTGCCGCATCGAGAATTTCGTCTACAGAAACTTTTCCAATATCACGGCATATTACAGGGACAAGGGGGTGATTGTGGCTAAAAGTTTTGCATGCCATCTCATCAAAATCATTCGCAAGCATGGCATGATATCCAGCCTGCCGAAGTCCTTCTGTGAAGCCTCCAGCTCCACAAAATAGATCAACGCTCCTCATTGAACCCGCCCTGTCAATTTATCGGCAACTATTTCTGGCACTCGACACAACCCGCCCATCAGAAAAGCACCCCATTTCCTATTTTCTTGTTGAATGATTCCACATTCAATCAATACGGGCTTTAACTTTCGAGGCTCAGTGAGCCTAATATTTCCAAGTTCTATGATCGCACTAACAGGCGAGACTGCGTATTCATCCCGCAAGACACGCCTTCCAGCATCGGTTCTGCCTACAACATCTGCTGTCCCAACAGTGTGTCCTCCACATGGACCCTGCCCGCCAATGTAGAAAAAAATCACGTCTCCTCTGGAGATAACTTTCCTATTTTTAGTGTTCATATAGAGCGGCCAAGAACTATTTTCGAGTCGCTGTTTAACCACATCAAATGCGGATACTCGAAGTCCGTCGTTAGAATATCCATCTAGGGCAACCGCCAAAAAGTAGTTGTTATCGTCTATCATTTGTATTCCTAGAGACCATTCCCACGCTCAATGCCGATATTGCGCTCCTTCTCAGCGCTACGCTCTGCCTCTCACTCCTGCTCTCTAACATAATCTTGATCTCCTTCACACAGCCGCGTGATGTCATGGCGGGCCAGTGTCGTGTTCCAGAACACCTCGTTGCGGCCCCTGTCCTCTTTCGTCATGCCGCCTTCCAGCACGCAATCCTTGTTTTAGGGCCAAGCCAGCACCACGTCGCGCGACTGGCTTAGGTAATCGCCGCGCCCATCGGTCAGCCTGATCCGGTTCTTGAAGGCCGTGTAGCTGTCGGGCAGGAAAGCTTTGTTGGACACGAAGTCCTGAAACTTCACCTTGTCTATGACCAGCGCGCCCGCAATCTCGGTGAAGAATTGCGCCTTGATCGTGTCGGACTGCATCAGCAGTTCCAGTAGCCGCGCGTCCATGTTCAGCGCCGCCTCGATCACCGCATTCTTGAGGATCGCCCAATCCGAGGTGAACGCCTGCTCGGTTTGGAGAAGCTCCGTCAGGTCATAGGGAAGGTTCCGCATGTATCACTGCCCCGGCACATTTTCGCTTTTTGTCCTTTGTGCCTGACAGGGTGAGGAAAATCCAGTCAAGACAAAGCGCAGCCTTATTTGCCCCGGTGGTGGGGAGACCAAGGGAAGGCATCCTCTCATATAAGGAACGGATAGGCCCAAGATCATCATATGCCTATAACAAGGGCAAGATCATACCACCGTCACCGATGGTGTCTGCCCATAGGCATCTTTGAAAGTTGCCTGCATGACCTGAACCAGTTCATCTTTGTGCCGCTCAGCGACAATGAAACTGTCATGGACAGGCAAGACTGTTATGCCCTTGTCCGCAAAGTGCATCATGATCCGCTCGGCCAAGTCGCTGTCTTCACGTTGAAGGAACAACCCTTGCCCGGCTCCGAAGATACCCGGCAACATGGGAAAGGCATTTCTAACTATTTGCTGAAATGCCTTTGCTGTCATGCCATGTTGCGCATTGAAGTCTTTGGGTTCTCTTGTTCCCTTTGGGCCAGCATTCATCAGCGCAAGGAAGGTGGTCTTGGCAGGGCCACGAAGTGCGGGGTTTTCTGATACACCGGGGATGAGAGCGTAGGGATCGGGCGGAATTGGCAGATCATTCTTGGCAAACAAGATTGCCGGATGAATACCCTTGAAGTCGGCCTCAATGGTAGCTTCGCCGTTGATTGTGATGATACGGCGGAAGTGCTTCTTGGCATGTATCCACCAGCCGCCATAGAACCGCCCACCTTGCTTGAAGTCGCTATTATTGAAAACGCGGTAAAGGTCCGTTGCCTGACCGCTGAAGTCGCTGTCAAAGTCGATATGTCCAGTTGCGGGACGGTTTTTTGCAATTTCTGACCTTTCCAAAAGGTCATTCAGCTTGCGCAGCTTGTCACTCATGGATTGCGTTTCTAGTGTTTGATCATACCGGATCAGTCGGTGCTTGGTATCTTTCAACAGGATAACTTCGTCGCGCCGCCCAATGTCGAAGTCACCTTCGCGTATCTTGCTTATTGGAAGACGTCCCAGACCCAAGTCGCTGAGAGAATACCGCGATGTTTCTCCGTAGTTTTCTTGGCGATGTCCGCGCTTGACCATGTCTACAAGCCCACAATCCAAGAGCAGCTTTAACGCCTCGCGGTAGTAATGCACGGACATGAACGCTGGCCGATACTGCACTTGGTTCCCAAGACGTTCCTTCTGGCTTGGAATACCAACTGTCAAGCCATCGCTTTCAATGTGCACCCGCATCAAGTTCAACAGGAAGACCCGCAGGCAGCTTGCGAAGTTGCTTTGCATCTTTGGGTTTGGCTTTCGCTCAAAGTCCTGCAACCATTCATCTCGCAGTGAATTTAATGTCGGCTCAAGTGCAGCGTTTGCGCTGTCATTAGGCAACTCAAGGTACGGCTCGAATGCCCAAGACCGCAGCCCCCGTTGATCCGGCAAGTTTGCTATCTGTTCCTCGGTCAGAAACTTTCGAAGTCCTTGGAATTTCTCTGCCATCTAAAAAATTCGGCACATTTTTTCGTGTCCCTATCCTTATACTCAGCCGCGCCAACTTCCCCCATACCCCACCCGCTCGCACAGAGACACCCTCCGGTTCGCAACTCGGGCACACCATAGGAGGAAGGAAAGCCACAGGCCGTATTCACCCCCCCTATAGGAGGACAGAAGGCCACCTGAGGGAACACTCGGCGGTTGACAGAGACACAACTCAGACCGCATATGTGTGACACGAAGTGCGACACTCAACTCAACCTCGCACTCGATTGCTCAAGCCTTCCAGCGACTTAGAGAAATGGTAGCGGGTCCGGTACTCGCCTCCATCACCGCTTTTTCTATAGATTTCTGGCCGACGCGATGCTTGCGATCGGACTAATCGGCGGGATGGCGGGCGGGGCGCGTTTGCCCGGAACGGGCCAAACAGCGCCGTCCCGGCATCGTCAGGCGACCATCTGTTCTGCTTTTTTCAGGTCAACCGACACCAGTTGACTGACGCCCTGTTCCGCCATCGTCACACCGAACAGGCGGTCCATCCGGCTCATGGTGACAGCGTGGTGCGTGATGATCAGAAACCGGGTCTGTGTCCGACGCGTCATCTCGTCCAGCAGGTCACAGAAACGTGTGACGTTTGCGTCGTCCAACGGCGCGTCGACCTCGTCCAGCACACAGATCGGGGCAGGGTTCGCAAGAAACACCGCGAAAATCAGCGCCATCGCCGTCAGCGTCTGCTCGCCACCCGACAACAGGCTCAGCGTTGACAACTTCTTGCCCGGTGGCTGGCACATGATTTCCAGTCCCGCGTCCAGCGGATCATCGCTCTCGACCAGTTCAAGGCGCGCGTCACCACCGCCGAACAGATGCGCAAACAGGGTGCCAAAGCTTTGGTTGACCTGCTCGAATGCCGTCAGCAACCGTTCGCGCCCCTCGCGGTTCAGGCTTGCGATTCCCGACCGCAGTGCGGCAATCGCCTCTTCGAGGTCGCGCTTTTCCTCGACCAGCGACGCATGTTCGGACTGCACCTCGCGGCTGTCCTCCTCGGCACGCAGATTGACGGACCCCAGGGCGTCGCGTTGACGCCGGTGACCTGCGACCTCGGCTTCGATCCGGTCAACGGGCGGGATCGTGTCAGGATCAATGGCCAGCACCTCGATCAATGCGGCCGGTGTCAGATCACGCGCATCACGGATATTCAGGACAGCGGCCGCCACGGTCTCACGCGCGGCTTCTGCACGGGCCTCCGCTGCGGCGCGGGCCTCGCGTGCGTCAGATGCTGCGCGTTCGGCATCGCGTTCCGCAAGGGTCGCGGCACGCAGATCGCCCTCCCCGACCGAGAGCGCGTCACGCGCGGCACCATGACGTTGTTCCGCCGCCTGCAAGGAGCCGCCCAATGTGTCACGCTGTGCCGCCAATGCGGCAGGCGTATCACGCGCAGCGTTCAATTCGGCCTCGGACGCGGCCTTGCGAGCCTCCAGTTCGGCCAGCCGCCCGGTGGCGGTGTCCAGACGCGCCCGCCAGCCTGTCAGATCCTTGGCGATACTGCGCAGACGTGCCGCGCGCGTGTCGCCGGCACTGCGCAACTCTTCGGCAGCGGCGCGGCGGGCCATCAGCGTCATGCGCGCGGCCTCCACCGTGACGCGCAGATCGTCGACGGCGGCGCGGGCCGCGGTCAGGTCCTCCAGCTGTGCGACGGCGGCGGTGGCCTGCTGCAATTCGGTCCGGGCCGCCGTGGCCTCGTCCGCGTGCCGCGTCTGCGCAAGCGCAGAGGCATCAAGCTTGCTTTGGGCCAGATCACGATCCGCCTCGGCGCGCGAGGCGGCCCGCCGTGCCTCCGTGACCTGTGCATCGGCCGCACGGCGCGCCGCACGGGCCGACGTGTCGGCCTCGGTCAAGTCCTTCAGCCGTGTGGCAAGCTTGTCATGCGCCGCCTGCGCGTCCCCCGCGACCGTTTCGGCCTGCGCCAGATCCGCACGCAGACGCGCCAGCCGGTTCACCTGTTCCAGCCGCAAGGCCGCCGCCGATGGCGCATCGGCCGCCCCCGCCCGCAATCCGTCCCAGCGCCACAGATCGCCTTCGACCGACACCAACCGTTGCCCCGGTTGCAGATCACGCTGCAAGGCGGCCCCCCGGTCTGCCGCGACCACCCCGACCTGCGACAGGCGGCGCGTCAGGGCCGTGGCCCCCGTCACCATGTCGGCCAGCGGAGGCGCGTCACCCGGCAGTGGTGGCACTGCGGGATAGGCTTTCAGCGTGACCCAGCCTGTCGCCGCCTCATCCGTCACTACCGGTGCCTTGAGGTCGTCGGACAGTGCGGCCCCCAGCGCCCGTTCAAACCCCGGTGCCACAGTCAATGCATCCAGCAGTGCGGTTGCATCACCCCGGTCGCGGTCCACCAGCCGGGTCAGCGCCGCGACCTCTGCCCGCAAGGCACTAGCCTCGCCTTCAGCTGCGGAGCGCGCCGCGCGCGCCTCGGATTCGCTGGCCTGAGTCCTTGCGCGTGCCGCCTCGGCCATGACGAGCGTTTCCTCGGCGCGACGCGCTGTTTCGGTCGCAGCTTCTTCGGCTTGCCGCGCCGCGTCGGAGGTCTGCGCAAGCGCCGCCAGCGTGGCCACCGCAGCGGCATTCGCATCGCGTGCCTGCTGTTCCTGCTGTTCGGCCCGCGCCACCCGTTTGGCGCTGTCCTCGGCCAGTCGCTGCGCGGATTGGTGGCGCGCCGCAAGTCGTGCGGCATCCTCGGTCGCCTGCCCCAGATCGGCCTCTCGGGTGCCCAGCACCTCGGCTGCGGCGACTGCTTCGCCCATGGCGGATTGCAAGGCGCTTTCGTGGCCGGCCTGTGCGGCCTCCAGCGCGGTCTGTTCGGCCTCCAGTGCGGCAATGCTGTCGCCTGCATCGGCATTCAGCGCGACCTCGCGGGCGATGTCGCGGGACAATTGGGCAATGCGGGCGGTCAGGGTCTCGATGGCCTTGATGGCGCGTGCCTCTGCCGATTCCAGCTGGTCGCGTTCCACGGTCAGCCGCTGGATCACGGCCGCCGCGATGGCGTCCTCCTCGCGCAGCGCCGGCAGCGCGTCCTCTGCCGCCTGCCGCGCCG
>NZ_LJAK01000012.1 GCF_001420005.1 Loktanella sp. 3ANDIMAR09
AACGGATCTGGCGATTGCGCCGACACCTGCACTGGAGGTGATCAAGGTGATCAGTCAACCTGCCAGTGCCGTGGGCGAGACCGTGGTGTTCGAGATCACGGCGACGAACACAGGCAACGTCACGCTGAGCGATCTGGCCGTGACCGATACCTTGACGGCGCTGGACGACAGTCCGCGCGATCCGGGGCCAGTGGTCCTGATTGCAGGCGATAGTGCCGATGTGCTGGCCGTGGGCGCGCGCAATACCTACGAGGTGCGCTACGTGCTGACGCAGGCCGACGTGAACGCTGGCGGTTTGCAGAACCTCGCAGAGGTGACGGGAACCACACCGGCGGGCGATGTGGTGCAGCGCGTCTCGCGCGATGACGACGACACCGACGGCAATCCGGAGGTCGACCCGACCGTGTTGCTGGTGGACGGCCTGTCGGCCATCGCGGTGACCAAGACGGCAAGTGTGCCGATCCGGCTCAGCCCGACCGAGGTGCGTTATGATTTCGAGATTGCCGTCGAAAACACCGGCACGATCACGCAGACCAACCTGCAGGTGCGTGACGACTTGCGCGCCTTTGCGGCACCGGCGCGGGTGATTTCGGTGTCCGGTCTGACCGCCAGCGGTCTGAGTGGGCCGGGTGGGATCGACCGCAGCTATGACGGTGTTGACCAGACCCGGACATTGCGTGGCGATGCGCAGCTGGAACCGGGTGTCACGGCTGTCGTCGCGTTTTCGGTCGTGCTGGACGTCAGCGCGGGCTATCCCGCGCAACCGAACCGGGCCGAGGTCACATCCGATACCGAAGAGGCCGCGATCGTGGGCAGCGCCGTGGTGACGGCACCGCCCCCGGCAGAGGTCCGCGTGACCAAGGTGGCCGATACGCAAACCGCGCTTTTGGGTGCAACGGTGGGTTACACGCTGACCTTTACCAACGTGAACCGCACGATCGAACGGGGTCTGACCTTTGTCGATGCGCTGCCGGCGGGGCTGGCCTATACGCCGGGGTCCGCCGTGTTCGACGGGCGTACAGAATCCGAGCCCGTGATTGACGGGGCGCGGCTGGAATGGCGCAACGTGACGCTGGGACCAGAGCAGACGATCACCGTCACGCTGTCGGCCCGGGTTACCGGCGGTGACGGCGATCTGGCCAATACCGCCTTTGCGCTGGACAGCAGCGGCGCGATCATTTCGAACCGCGCCGAGGCGGTGATCGTGCGCCGTCCCGAGGCCGTGTTCGACTGCGGCGACGTGATCGGCAAGGTGTTCGATGACCGCAACCTGAACGGCTATCAGGACGGCCTTGTGTCCGATGGCACCGGGGCGATCACCGACCAGACCTATGACGGCGCGAAATTCACTGCACCGCCCGTGGTCCTGCCGGATGGCGAACCGGGTCTGGCGGGTGTGCGCCTGTCCACCGTGAACGGCACCGTCCTGACCACGGACGCCTATGGCAGGTTCTCAGTGCCCTGTGCGGAACTGCCGGCGAATATCGGGTCGAATTTCACCCTCAAGCTGGACGAACGCACACTGCCGACGGGGTACAACGTAACGACCGAAAACCCGCGCACGGTGCGCCTGACACCGGGCACGGTGGCCAAGCTGAACTTTGGCGCGGCGATTGCCAACGTGGTGCGGATCGACCTGACGGCGCAGGCCTTTGCGGGTGGGGGTGCCACACCGGTGCCGGCGCTGTCGGACGGTATCGCAGCGGTGCTGGCGCAGATCCGCGACGTGCCGTCGGTGCTGCAACTCAGCTACTATACAGCCGATGAGGGTCGTGGGCTGGCGCGTGCGCGACTGGATGCGGTGGACGATCTGATCCGGTCCCTGTGGGACGGGTCGGCGGACTATAGTCTGATCATCGAACGCGCGATCCGGGCGGCGCAATAGAAATGGGACGAGCCATGACCACTGCATTGACCCCGCGTCGCACCCTGCTGGCCCTGCTGGCCGCAACGGCGATTTCGCACCCGGGGCAGGGGGCCTTGGCGCAGCAGTCCTGTGCGCCGGGCACGGTGCCGGTCCCGGGTGATTGCGCGCCCAAGGCCCCGGCATTGTCCGGCACGGGGTTTTCGATCACGCTGAACGGTGCGCCGGTCGCGGGCGATGCGCGGGTCGTCGAAGCCGTGCGCAAGGTCGATATCGCGCTGGCGCGGGCCGACCTGCGCGTCAGTTTCGACGGTCTGGGTGTGCAACCACGGCTGGACCTGGAACAGGTGCCGGGTGATGCGCCCGACACCTATCTGCTGGGATCGGCGCTGAACTATCCCGATTACGTGACGCGCGGTGAAATGCGGATCGTCCAGCTGGATGGTCTGGGCGGGCCACGCGTCATCGCCACATTGCCGGTCAACCCGGGCGGGCAGGTCAGCTATGCCGCGCCGGACACGGGCGAATATGCCGTGATCCATCGCGTCTATGACACGCAGGGCCGGTTTGACGAAACCTTGCCACAACCCTTGGGCGCGGCCTTGCCCCCCGGTAGCGCGGCTGGTGTCGAAGAAGGCCGCGACACCGTCGCACGCCGGGCGATCCCTGTCTTTGGCGGGGCGGTCACGGTGTCGGGGGCAAACGTGCTGCCCGGCAGCCGTGTGCAGGTCATGGGCCAGACCGTGCGGCCCGATGCATCGGGACGTTTCGTGGTGCAGCGCATCCTGCCGCAAGGCGGCTATGACATCGAGGTGGCGGTGACCGGGCCGGGGCAGCGGACCTCGCTGGTGCGCGACGTGGAAATTCCCGCCTCTGACTGGTTTGCGGTTGGCACTGCCGATGTCACGCTGGGCCTGCGCACCGACGGGCGCGATGACACATCCGACAGCTATGCCACCGGCCGCATCGCGGGTTTCATCAACGGGCGCACCGCCACCGGTTACGAGGTGACGGCCTCGGTCGATACGGGCGAAGGCCCGCTGGAGGACCTGCTGCGTGATCTGGACGAAAAGGATCCGCGCCAGCTGCTGCTGCGCGTCGATCCTGATGACTATTATCCGACCTTTGGCGATGACGCGGAAATCCTCGATCTGACGCCGACCTCGGGCAAGATCTATGCCCGCATCGCGCGCGAAAACAATTTTGCCCAATTCGGTGATTTCGTGGCTGATCTGGGGGACAACGCCTTCGTGCGCAACGACCGCACGCTTTATGGCGGGCAGGCCCATGTGGAAACGCGGGTCCAGACGGTGTTCGGCACCCCGCAGGGGCGGGCCACCGTTCATGCGGCGCAGCCCGACAGCATCCCCGTGCGCGAGGCGCTGACTGGCACGGGTGGATCAATCTATTTCCTGGCCAATCAGGACGTGTTGCGAGGCACCGAACAATTGTTCGTGCAGGTGCGCGATCCACAATCGGGGCGGGTGATTGACAGCCGCGCGCTGACGCCGGGGGTGGATTACGACATCAACTATATCCAGGGGCTTGTGACCCTGTCGCAACCCCTGCTGAGCAGCGCGGGCGACGGTATCGTGGGCAGCACCGGGCCGCGCCGCAACCGCGTCGTACTGGTCGCGCAGTACGAATATGTGCCGGTGCTGGACGATATCGACGGTTTCGCCAGCGGTGCACGCGTGGAACGCTGGGTCGGGTCCGGCCTGCGACTGGGCCTGTCCGGCACCCGCGACGACACCGGGCTGCGCGATCACACGCTGGTCGGGGGCGATCTGCTGTTTGCGCTGACCGAACGGTCCTATCTGCGGCTTGATGCCGCCCAAAGCGAGGGGCAGGGCATCGACACGCTGCTGTCCTTTGACGGTGGCCTGTCCAGTGAAACAGAGGCCGCGGCCACCGGAGAGGGCAGCGCCCTCCGGATCGAGGGCCGCGCTGATCTGGCCGATCTGGGCCTGTCCCAGGAGGGCACGGTCACCGCCTATGCCGAACAGCGCCAGCAAGGGTTTTCGTCGCTGGATACGCAGGTGACGGCATTCACTGGTGACGAGGATCTGTTCGGTCTGGCGGCCGACGTGCAGCTGACCGACGCGACCGCGCTGCGCCTGAGCTATGACAGCTATCGCAACGGGGCAGGTGACAGCGATATCGAAGGCGTAGCCAGCCTGACCACGGCGCTGAACGACCGTTTCAGCTATACGCTGGGGGCCGAACGCATCGACCGCGACGACGCGGGCGAACAGGGCAGCCGCACCGATGTGGCCGCCCGACTGACCTATGCGCTGGATGATGCGCGACAGGTCTATGTGTTTGGACAGACCACCGTGGACAGTGCGGGGCTGGACGACAATGACCGGGTGGGTGCTGGTCTGACCCTGGGCAGCGGCCCCGGCTGGGCGTTCGAGGGCGAGGTATCGGACGGATCGCTGGGCGCGGGTGCCAAGGCTTATGCGGTCTATACCGATGACGCGGGCGACACGCAGTATATCGGCTACACGCTGGAACCGGGCCGAGAGCTGGACGGGCTGGACCTGACCGGCGACGACAATGGCCGTTTCGTGGTGGGCGGGCGACGGACGCTGTCCGAAACCGTGTCGGTCTTTGGCGAAAACACCTATGACATGTTCGGAGAGCGCACCTCGCTGATTTCGGCCTATGGCGTGACCTATGCCCCGACCCAAAGCTTTAGCACCACCTTGGCATTCGAGACCGGGCAGATCGCGGTCGAGGATCTGGAAACGCTGGACCGGCAGGCCGTGTCGCTGGGCTTGTCCTATGCGACCGACGCCGTGTCGGCCAAGGGGCGGCTGGAATACCGCACCGAAGACGGGGCCGAGGACGGGTCACTGCGTGACAGCGAAACCGTCGCGGCGACCGTCGATCTGACCTACAAGATCGACGAGACGCAGCGCATCCTGTTCAGTGCCGATGCCCTGCAGTCCAGCGGTGACGAAACCGGGTTCCGCAACGGCGATTACGCTGATGTGTCCATCGGATATGCCCTGCGCCCGATCACGAATGACCGGTTCAACATGCTGGCGCGCTACCGTTATCTGGATGACCAGATCGGGCAGCGGCTGGACGGCGAAGATGCGCTGGGGCCGGTGCAACGCAGCCATGTGGCCAGCATCGACGCCTCTTATGACGTGGACCGTCATTGGACCCTGTCGGGCAAGCTGGGCTATCGCGGCGGTGAATTCGCCCCGCAGGAGGGGGCCGCCTTTTCGCCCAACGACGCGATGCTGGCGGTGATCGGCGCGCGCTATCATCTGGTTGATGACTGGGACCTGCTGGCCGAGGCGCGCAGGCTGGACCTGATCACGGCGGATGTCACCCGTACCGGCGTGCTGGTCGCAGCCTTCAAGCAGCTGGGCGGCAATCTTCAGGTGGGCGCTGGTTTCAATTTCAGCACTTTCTCTGACGACCTGACCGATCTGACCTATGATGATCGCGGCGTGTTCCTCAATCTCGTGGCAAAATACTGACCCGGGTCACGGGCCCAATGCGGCGATGATCCGGCGGGCGGCGGTGCAGAGTGCGGTCTCGGTCGCGGATAGCGCCGCGATGCGGTCGAACAGCGCGGGGTCGTCGGCCAGTGTCTGCCGCAAGGCCGCGCCAAAGGTCATGCGCAGCTCTGTCCCGATGTTGAACTTGCAGATGTTGGACCCCCGCGCGAGGGCGCTGCGCTGACCGTCAGGCACGCCTGATCCGCCGTGGATCACCAGCGGCACATCGGTCAGTGTCCCGATCGCGTGGATGCGCGCCTCGTGCAGCGCGGACCCGGCCCCCTGTTGCAAATGCAGGTTGCCGACCGAAACGGCCAGCGCGTCAACGCCCGTGTCGCGGGCGAATGTCGCGGCCTCTGCCGGGTCGGTGCCGATGGATGCCGCGCCCGCGTCATAGCCCACGAAGCCGATCTCGCCTTCGCAGGACACGCCTGCCGCCTGTGCCATCCGCACCACCTGTGCCGTCTGCGCGATATTGTCGGCCAGCGGCAGGCGCGATCCGTCAAACATCACCGAAGTGAACCCAAGGTCGATGGCGGCCCGGCATTCATCCAGCGAATGGGCATGGTCCAGATGGAGGACGACCGGCACGCTGGCCGCCTCTGCGAGGTGCCGCATCATCCCTGCCAGAACGGGCAGGGGGGTATGGGCGCGACAGCCCGGCCCGGCCTGCAGGATCACGGGCGCGCGTTCAGCCTCGGCGGCGGACACATAGGCGCGCATGTCTTCCCAGCCCTGACAGACCAGCCCCGCGATGGCATAGCCGCCCGCGCGGGCCGGGATCAGTACATCGGACAGCGTGGCAAGGGTCATTTGAATTTCGCGATCATGTCCTTGATGCCGGGGATGGTTTCGATCTGTTCGGCATGGCTGGGCTGGAAATACTGTACCAGCGGCCGCTGGCTGAGGCCGCCGAGGATTGTGAAATAATACATCTCGTAGCCGGGCAGCACGGCGCATGGATGATAGCCGCGGTCG
Source organism: Loktanella sp. 3ANDIMAR09 (assembly GCF_001420005.1). GTDB lineage: Bacteria > Pseudomonadota > Alphaproteobacteria > Rhodobacterales > Rhodobacteraceae > Loktanella. The sequence continues at coordinate 6,361 of NZ_LJAK01000012.1, forward strand.
ATGCAGATCGTGGACCCATCGACGATGTGATAGGCGTCGCCCGGCTTGCCGTCCTCGCGTTGCAGCATTTGCAGACCCGACCCGTGATTGGGGCGAAACCGGAAATTATAGGTTTCGTCATGGCGGGTTTCCTGCGGCAGACGGTCGGTGTCATGCTTGTGGCTTGGAAAACCGGACCAGCCGCCCTGACCCACGGTATACAGCTCGCTGACCAACAGGCGGCCCACCCGGTCGGCCTGTTTCTGGCCCAGGATATGCTTGATCTTGCGGTGGGTTTTCGTGTCGTCGCTGCCGTATTGCACAAGGTCGATCTGGTCGCGGCGCACGTCAAACGGGTCCAGCACCTTGTCGTATTTGGCCCCCGCGATGAATGTTTCGGTCGCATCCGAGGTGCAGGTGATCGTGACCCTGGCCCCTGACGGGATATAGGCGCCCTCCGGCTCTCCGTCCCAGACATCGGTGCCGCGTCCGCCCAGTCCGTCAAAGGCCACCCCCTCGACCGCAACATCGACGGTGCCGGTGGCGGGCACGATGCAGGTCTCGTAGCCGGGTACGCGGTAATCGAAACTTTGGCCGTGGGTCAGTTTGACGATGTTGAAATAATTCAGCGGCACCGTGTCGTCGTCGATATCGACGATCGGGCGGTTGCCGTTGTCATAGGGGGCGATGTGCATGGGCGGTCCTTTTGTCGGCGCGTTGCCCGCGGCTTGTGTGGGCGCTTTGAGCAGGCTACTGATTTCAAGGGCGCGTGCAACGGCGCCCACACGAAGGGGAGGTCGTGACATGCGCGAGATCGGCATCGGGATCATCGGTGGCGGCTACATGGGCAAGGCCCATGCGGTGGCGATGTCGGTGGTGGGTGCCGTGTTCGGAACTGCGCTGCGTCCCCGGCTGGAAATGATCGCCGCATCGTCGCCGGAGAGTGCCGCGCGCTATGCCCGTGATTTCGGTTTCGCACGCGCCGCCCCGGACTGGCAGACGCTGATTGCCGATCCGGCGGTCGAGGCCGTGATCATCGCGACCCCGCCGGATACCCATCACGCGATGGCACAGGCGGCCTTTGCCGCGGGTAAACCCGTGTTCTGCGAAAAGCCGCTGGCCGATACGCTGGACAACAGCCGCGCCATGCTCGCCATGGCAGAGACGTCGGGCGTCGCCCATATGGTCGGGTTCAACTATATCCGCACCCCGGCCAGCCAGTTCGCGCGGCAACTGCTGGCCGATGGTGAAATCGGGCGCGTGACATGGTTTCGCGGTGAACACACCGAGGATTTTCTGGCCGACCCCGATGCGCCGCACAACTGGCGCTGTGACGGGATGGCCAATGGCAACATGGGCGATCTGGCCCCGCATCCGGTCAACGCGGCCCTGGCCCTGATGGGCCCCATCACCAGCGTCATGGCCGAGGTCGAGACGCTGCACAGCGACCGCCCCGGCGGGCGCGTGACCAACGACGACCACGCCCAGATCATGTGCCGGTTCGCCAGCGGCGTGCTGGGCCACATCTATTCCAGCCGCACCGCCACGGGACGCAAGATGGGCTATGCCTATGAAATCCACGGCACGCGGGGCGCGATCAGGTTCGACCAAGAGGACCAGAACGCCCTGTGGCTGTACAAGGCCGAAGGCCCCGAGGCGACACGCGGTTTTCGCAAGATCCTGACCGGCCCCGCGCATCCCGACTACGCCCCGTTCTGCCAGGGCCCCGGCCACGGCACCGGCTACCAGGACCAGATCATCATCGAGGCCAAGGATTTCCTGACGGCTATCCATGAACGCAGGGCTGTATTTCCCACCTTTCGCGACGGGCTGGCCGTGGCGCAGGTGATCGACGCTGCACTGACCTCGGCGCGGGAACGGCGCTGGGTCGATGTGCCCCAGACCTGAGGACCGACCATGACGATACGGATTGGCAATGCGCCCTGTTCCTGGGGTGTGGAATTCGCGGATGATCCGCGCAATCCCCATTGGCGCGACGTGCTGCGCGATTGCGCGGCGGCGGGATATGGCGGGATCGAACTGGGGCCTGTGGGCTATATGCCAGAGGACCCCGCCGTGTTGCGTGATGCGCTGGATGAACATGCGCTGGACCTGATCGGCGGGGTGGTGTTCCGCCCGTTTCATGACCCTGCCGCCTGGGATGACGTGATGGACGGTGCGGTGCGGACATGCCGCGCCTTGCAGGCGCATGGGGCCGAACATCTGGTGATCATCGATTCCATCTCGCCGCGCCGGGCCCCGACTGCGGGACGCGCGGCCGAGGCGGAACAGATGGACGCCGCCGAATGGCAGGCGTTTCGCGACCGGATCATGACCGTCGCGCGCATGGCCGCCGATGACTATGGGCTGACGCCGGAACTGCATCCCCATGCGGGCGGATTTTTGGATTTCGAAACCGAGGTCGAGCGCATCCTGCTGGAAACCGATCCGGCACAGCTGAAACTGTGCCTTGATACCGGGCATTGCACCTATGCCGGGTTCGATCCGCTGGCCTTTATGCAGCGGCACATCGACCGGCTGACCTATGTACATTTCAAGACGACAAACCCCGTGGTCAAGGCGGATGTGATCGCCAAACGCACCGGGTTCTACGATGCCTGCGGGCAGGGCATTTTCTGCAACCTGTCCGGCGGTGAGGTCGATTTCAAAGCGGTACGCGCCCTGCTGCTGGATGCGGGTTATGCAGGGTGGTGCACGGTGGAACAGGACTGCGACCCGACGCTGGATGTGTCGCCCATGGCGGATGCGCGGGCGAACCGTGATTACCTGGCCGGGATCGGCTTTGACGAGGGGATCGTAACATGACGAAACTGAGATGGGGCATGATCGGCGGCGGCGAGGGCAGCCAGATCGGGCCGGCGCACCGGCTGGGCGCAGGGTTGGACGGCGCGTTTGAATTCACCGCCGCCGCACTGGATCACCGCCCCGACGCGGGCCGCGCCTATGGTCAGACGCTGGGTCTGGCCGCCGACCGGTCCTATGGCGACTGGCAAGAGATGCTGGCGGGCGAACGCGGGCGCGACGACCGCATCGACCTTGTGACCGTCGCCACGCCAAACGCCACCCATTTCGAGATCACCAAGGCCTATCTGGAGGCGGGCTTTCACGTGTTGTGCGAAAAGCCCATGACCATGACCGTCGAAGAGGGCGAAGAGATCGTCAGGATCGCCCGGACCACCGGGCAGATCTGTGCGGTGAACTATGGCTACAGCGGCTATTCACTGGTGCGCCACATGCGGGCGATGGTGGCGCGCGGCGATCTGGGTGCGATCCGTCTGGTCAAGGCAGAGTTCGCCCATGGTCACCACGCCGATGCCGCCGACGCTGATAATCCGCGCGTGCGCTGGCGGTATGATCCCGCACAGGCCGGGGTGTCGGCGCAATTTGCCGATTGCGGCATTCACGCGCTGCACATGGCGTCATTCGTCATCGGGCAAGAGGTGGAAAAACTGTCCGCCGACACCGTGTCCTGCATCCCCAGCCGCGTGCTGGAGGATGACGCCATGGTGAACATGCGCTTTGACGGGGGGGCGGTCGGGCGGTTGTGGACATCTTCGGTCGCATTGGGACGCCAGCACGGTCTGACCTTGCAGGTCTTTGGCGAAAAGGGCGGATTGCGGTGGTCGCAGGAAAAGCCCAACCAGTTGTTCTGGATGCCGCTCGGCGGGCGTTTGCAGACCATCGAACGCGGCGAGGCGAACCTGTCGCCAGAGGCCGACCGCACCAGCCGCGTCACGATCGGCCATGCCGAGGGGATGCCGCTGGCCTTTGCCAACATCTACCTCGACCTTGCCACTGCGATCCGCGCCCACGCCGCAGGTCGTCCTGTTGATCCCGCTGCCGATCTGTACCCGCGTGCCGAGGATGGCCTGCGGTCCATGGCCGCCGTTTTCGCCGTGGCCGCCAGCGGGCGCGACGATGGCCGCTGGGTGGATGCGCGGCCCCCGATGTTCCGGGACGCCGGGTCATGACGCAGGTCAAGACGACAGGCTATTTCGACGCGGATGCAGGCGATCCAGAGGCGCTGCGCGCGTTGATCGGGCGGCAGCTTGATCATTCCGATGTGCCCCATGCCGCGACGGTGACGCGGCAGGTGCCATTCTACGACATGCACGCCCTGGCCCCGGCGCTGGCCGACCAAGGCGCGCGGCGGGCGCTGATGGCGGAATGGGCCTGGGTGCTGCGGGAATCCGCAGGGGTGATCGTCCTGCGCGGCAGCTATGGCGACACCGGCGTCATCGACCGGGCGACGGATGTGTTCAACGCGATCATCGCGGCAGAGGCGGCGCAGGGCGCGGGCAAGGGCGACCATTTCGCGGCATCGGGTGCCAATGACCGCATCTGGAACGCCTTGCAGAAACTGTGCCTGCGCGATCCTGCCTGTTTTGCCGGGTATTTTGCCAACGACGCCATTGCCGCTGTCTGCGAGGCCTGGCTGGGCCCGGCCTATCAGTTGACCGCGCAGATCAATCAGGTGCGCCCCGGTGGCAAGGCGCAGCAGGCGCACCGCGATTATCACCTGGGGTTCCAATCCGCTGCAGGGGCCGCACGTTATCCCGTACACGCCCATGATCTGACCGCTGCGCTGACGCTGCAGGGTGGCATCGCGCATTGCGACATGCCCATCGAAAGCGGGCCTACGAAATTGCTGCCGTTCTCGCAGCTCTATCCGCCGGGCTATGTTGCGTTTCACGATCCCGCCCACCGCGCGCTGTTCGAGGATCACTGCATCCAGCTGCCGCTGGCCAAGGGCGACGTGATCTTTTTCAATCCCGCGCTGTTTCATGCGGCGGGCGAAAATCGCAGTGCCGACATCGCGCGGATGGTGATGTTGTTGCAGGTGTCCTCTGCCTTTGGCCGCGCCATGGAAAGCGTTGACCGCGCGGCGATGGTCCGTGCGCTCTATCCTGTGTTGTCGGAGTCCGCGATGACGGCGGCGCAGGTCGCGGCGGTGATCGCGGCCAGCGCCGAAGGCTATGCCTTTCCGACGAACCTCGACACGGACCCGCCGCTGGACGGCAACGCGCCGGTGTCGCAGGCCGACATCCTGCGTCGCGCCCTGACCGAAAGCTGGTCCGGCGACCGGCTGGACGCCGCCCTGACAGAAATGGACAACCGCCGATGCCCCTGAGTGACCTGATCAACGTGCGGGCGCCGTTCTTTGCGCCGCGGTCCCGCAGGCTGGTGGTCTGTGTGGTGCTCTGGGGCTGGGCGCTGTTCGAACTGCTGTTGGGCACGCCGCTGTGGACAATGATCGCCTGCGCCGCGGCGGGCTGGTGTACCTACGAATTTTTCGTGGTCTTTGACCCGGACAATTACCGCGAAAAGGATGACCCTAGCTAAAGGTCAGCATGATCATGACAATGGCCATGCCCATCATCATCAGGTTTTCAGTCAGGCTGACGAACCCCAGCGGCACGTTGGAATTGCCGCCCACACAGGCGCATTTCAGCGCGCGCTTGTCGATATAGACCGCCTTGAACACGCTGATGGCGCCGACGGTTGAAATGAACAGTGCCGCTGGTGCTGCAAGCGGGGTCAGCAGCATCCCCGTCATCAATACGCCCGCGCCGGTTTCCACCCAAGGATAGACATAGGCATAGGGCACCCATTTGCGCGCCAGCAGATCATAGTTCAGGAACATGGTGGAAAAGCTTTCGATGTCGCGCAGCTTTTGCATGCCCAGCAAGATCATCGAAACCGAGATGAACCAGCCCAGCGTCTGCCAGGTGATCCCGCCCAGAAAACCGATCGACAAGGCCAGCGCCGTCGCGGCAGCCACCGCGAACAGATAGATCACCGGGCGATAGGTCGTGGCCTTTGGGTCGTAGTCGGTCAAGGCCACGCGCAGATCGCTGTAGCCCCCGATGCGCGTGCCGTCGATCCAGACCTGCGGGGTCGTCGGCACGTCGAACGTTTCCTTGAACGCATCGACCTCGGGGCGGGTGCGAAACAGGCGGTCGTCGATGTCATACCCCTTGGACTGCAACAGCCAGCGCGCCTTTTGACCGGACGGACACAGGTGGTCGGGCAGGGCCATGCGATACAGAACAGCCGTTTTCCCAGTGGCCGCGGTGGCGGGGTCTGTCGGCACGTCGGACACGTTGCGGGTTTGGGTCGACATCGTCTGCCTCCTGACAGGGTGGTCATGTCGCATGTCGCGACATCACGTTTTCAGGTGACCTATATACCCTATAGGGGTATATGACCAGAGGGTCAGCGAACCCGGCGGAACAGGAGTGCCCGGATGAAAGCCAACAAACAAAAAACCCTCGACCGGCTGTCCCGCGTCGAAGGTCAGGTGCGCGGCGTGGCCCGCATGGTCGAAGAGGACCGCTATTGCATGGATGTGCTGGCGCAGACCGCCGCGATCAGGTCAGCCCTGCTGGGTGTCGAACGGCTGGTGCTGGAAAATCACGCCGCCCATTGCGTCGAAACCGCGATCCAAAGCGGCAACCCCACCGAACAGCGCGCCAAATTCGACGAGCTGATCGGTCTGCTGCAGAAGGCGTCCCGGTGATACGGCGCGCCGTATAAACAACATTATGTCATATATCGATTGGTTCAGGGCAGTCTGCATGCGTGCGCTGCCGGACTGACAGCCACGCCAGTCCGACATTGCAATCTGCGATCCCTTATCAGCCGGCCAAGAGGCGGCGGATCTTGGCGATGGCCCGTTCGGTGTCCTCTTGATAGCCGATCGGTTCAAACAGCCGGCCCTTGTCATCGAACAACAGGACCATGGCAGAATGGTCCATGGTATAGCCGCCACCGTCCAGGGGCACCTTTCTGGCGTAGACGCGAAAGGCTCTGATGGCTTCTTCGATCTCGTCGGGCGTTCCGGTGACGCCTGTCACGCCGGGAACCCAGCCTGCATAGTCGTCCAGCAGTGCGGGCGTGTCCCGTTCGGGGTCGACCGTCACAAAGTAGGTGCGCAGCGGCGGGTGGCCGTCCGCGGCCAAGGTGTCCTGCCAGCCTGCGATATCGCCCAGCGTCGTCGGGCAGACCTCTGGGCAATGCGTGAAGCCAAAGAACACCGCCGAAGGTGCCCCTCTGAGCGTCGCCTGGGTAAAGCGGCCACCATCGGTCATGACCAGATCATAGTCACCCTGACCGAATGTATCGGCCACTGTCGGAATCAGCCGTGGTTCCAGAACGAAATTCCACCCGATGAAAAGGAGCGCCGAGACGACGACTCCTCCCCATGCGGCAAGGGCGATCTTGCGGATCGGTTTCATCAGTGCCCACCGTGGCCTGAATGATCCGCGCCGCCGCCTTGCAGATCGGCGACCGGCATCGTCAGCGTCACTTCGCCCGCGTTTTCAAATGTCAGCGTGACCGAGATGCTGTCACCCGCGACAAGCGGTCCCGCAAGATCCATGAACATGATGTGGAACCCCCCCGGTTGAAGCGTCACGGTTTCCCCCGATGGGATCCGCAGCCCGTCATCCAGCGCGCGCATCCGCATGACGTCGCCATCCATTGCCATTTCGTGAATTTCCATGCGACCGGCCACGGAAGATGCGGCGCCAATCAGCACATCATCGGCCTGCCCGGTGTTCGTGATCGTCATGAAACCACCGGCCACGGGCTGATTGGGCAAGGTCGCGCGTGCGAAGGGTGCGGCAATTTCCAAATCACCCAAGGTTGTCGCCGTCATGTCCGTAGAGGCGTGGCCGTGACCAAGATCCGCAGCACCTGCGATCAGTTCCAGCGACGGGGCGGGGTTTGGCACGTCACGCGACCCGCTGGTATCGGTCCAATCCGCCGTGCCGTTGGCGCAGGTCTGAACCGCAGGAAAGAACATCGCCTGTCCGGCCGACATTTTTGGCCCGACCGATCCGCGGATTGTGAATTCGTCATAGTGGTCGTCGGCCAGGTCGCCGCCCGACCAGATGACGGCGCGCACGCCTTCGGTCATTTCGCGGCCGTGGTTGTCATAGGGTTCGGCGTAGGGGCCGGTTTGCGTCGTCAGCGTCCATCCTGCCTTTGGCATGGGTTTGACGGCGTAAAATCCATCGGGGATTTCAATGCGGACGGCGTTGGTGGCCTCGCCGTTGCAGCCATGCGGGACACGCAGGGTGATCTTGGTTGTTGCACCGATCAGGGCGGTGTCCTGTTCCAGCGTTGCATGGGCATTGGCGCCGCCCGTCAGTGCGATCACGGCCGCCAGAGCGGTCAGGTTGGTTTTGATAATCATGTCTGTTTCCATCAAGATAGGTTCAGGTCGTCGCTGAAAATGGGGCGACCTGCAAAAGGCACAGTCCAGGTATCCGGACCGGCATTACGGCTTGGGATCAGACAGTCAGGGGCGGTGCGCGTGGTGCGGCATGGGAACGGATGTGCAGCGGCCCGGTGACCAGATCGCGCCCGCGTCCATCTGCCAGGGCAAAGGCAAGGGTGCGCATGACCTGCGGGGCCACAGGCACCGGAGGTTCCGGCAACTTGTGACAGAACGGACAATCGGAATGGTCTGGCCCTGTGGTGCCGCAAAAGTCTTCGAGGGTCGCACCAAGCGCCAATGCTGTTTGCATTTGCTGGATGGACGCGCGTTCGGGGGCCATGTCATGGGCCGACACCACGCTTTGCGCCGCCAGAAAGGCGGCAGCAAAGGCGACAGTCAGAAATCGAACGAACCCGGTCAGCATGCGCCCTTTTAGCCAAGAAGATGAAATCGGAAAAGATGCCAACTGGCAAAAACGTAACGAGCACTGACCGGGCAAGAGCGTGATGGCCCGGTCAGTGCATGACCGTCGTCAGAATTGCGTGGTGATGCCGAAATGGGCTGTCCGACCATTCTGCGCCGTTCCGTGTTCGGCGTCGGTGATGCTGGTGTCGGTCACATTGTAGATGGCGCCGCGGAACGTCAGCGTGTCGTTGAATGCATAGTTCAGGCCGACATCCACCGTGTTGTAGCTGTCATATTCGGTTACGCGCTTGGCACCGCGTGCCATCCGGGCGGAACTGCTCTCGCCGAAATGGGTGGCGGCCGCCCAGACATCGACACCGTCCAGACCGGTTTGCCAGTCCGCGCGCAGGCTGGCCTGATGCCGGGGTGTCCGGGCAAAGGGTTCCCCCTTCAGGCTGCCATCAAGATGCCGGGTGTCGGTATAGGTATAGCTCGCCGCCACCTTGAAACGGTCCCCGATGGCCTGGCTTGCGTTCAGCTCGACGCCTTCTGACCGGGCATTGCCGATATTGTACCATTCATACAGGTCGGTGCGGCCAGCGTATTGCAGACCGGTGTCACGGCTGTCGATGCGGTTGGTGAAATCGGTCTTGTAGATGACGACACCGGCTGTGGTGGTGCCGTTGTCGAACCGCAGGCCCAGTTCATAGCTGGTGCTTTCCTCTGGCTGTAGGTCGGGGTTGCCGGGGATCACGGCCTGACTGCAACTGCCGCCGGTGCAGGAAAAATAGTCAGGCGCGGATTCACGCAGGCCCGGCGTCTTGTATCCGGTCGATACGCCACCGGCCAGAACAAGGCTGTCCGTCAGCGCCCAGGTTGCATAGGCGCGCGGCGTGACCTTGCCGCCAAAGCGTTCGTCCCGCGTGTAGCGCGCGCCAAATGTCAGGGTGACACGATCTGTCACGCTCCAGACGTCTTCGGCGAAAACGGCCCATTGCGTGTTGTCGAACCGGGTGTTTTCGGTTTCGCGCAGCCCCAGGTTCTGATCGCCAAGTTCGGCCTCCAGCACCTGCGCCCCGATGGTCAGTGCATGTGTGCCATACCAGTCCAGGTCACGCGATCCCTTGATGTCGAATGTCGTTGTGGTGATTTCCGGCTTGCGCCCTGTCCGAGAGGCCGAGGTTTCGCGCTTGGCATCTTCACGCGCCAGCAATGCCTCGATGTCCCAGGCGCCGATCGTGCTTTCGTAACCCAGTGCGGTGGTCCGGCGGGTGTCGTCGAATGCCGAAACCTCGCCATCGCCGCTGTCGTTTTCGCGGCTAATGTCGTTCACGCCGAACTGCAGGAAAACCTCGTGTCCCGTGACCGGAAGCCACGTCAGCCGTGCCGTATGGTCGGTGACGGTGCGATCATCAGGCCCGACGATCGCGCCGTCCTCACGTTTGGTCGAACCGTCACGGTCAAGCCTGCGCCCCCACAGCTGAAGCCCGAGCGTTTCACCCGCAACCGGCCCGCTGAGGTAGTAGGACAATTGTTGCTGCGCGCTGTCGTCGTCATTTTCGGGCACTGTGGTTTCAAATGTCGCGGACCCGGTCCATGCGGGTGCCACCGGCTTGGTGATCACGTTGATGACGCCGCCGATCGCGTCCGATCCATACAGCGATGACATCGGCCCGCGCACGACCTCGATCCGGTCAATCGCCGAGGCTGGTGGAATGAAATACTGGTCCACGCCACCACCGTTGCCGTTGGTGCGCGATTGGCGCGTGTTGATCCGTTGCCCGTCCACCAGCAACAGCGTGTAATCGGCGGGCATGCCGCGGACATAGATGTCCTGGGCATCGTCGCCACCGCTGACCGCAACCCCCGGCACCCCGCGCAGGGCATCGGTCAGGTCCGTCAGGCCAGCGCGTTCCAGCTGTTCACCGGTCACGACCGTCACACTGGCCGGCGCGGTCAGCGGGTCCACTGCGACACCGGCTGCGGACAGGATCAGCGTGCCGAGGTCATAGGCCTCTGTGTCCTGTGCGGTTGCGTTTTGGGGCAGGCCTGCGAGGACCAGCCCGGCAAGCGTTGTATAAAGGGATGCGGTAGCGACGTGCATCACGGACTCCTTGGTGCGAAGTTGAGATGTCTGGGTGTCGCGCGGTGCTGGCGGTGCCTTGACGGGTTCGGTGCTGACTACGGCGGAAATTCAACCGGTATCAAGCGATGGTGCAGGTGTGGTCTATAAATTACAGCGATAAGACATGCAGTTTACTTATCGCTATTTGCCTCTGCCTCGATTCGTGCGGCCTGGGCGAGCGCGCATTCCTCGAGCACGGTGAACAGTTCGCGCCCCGATGCGCCGGCGACAAAGGGGTGCGGCGCATCAGGCTGTCTGACCTCTAGCGCCGCAAGCTTGTCCAGCGCACCATCGCGGCGCGGATGCGCAGAGAGGAACACGTCGATGTCTTCGGCGTCGGAGACTGCCCGCGCCGCCCGCGCCGATTCTGCATATTGGCGATAGATCGCGGGGAAACGCCCGAAATTGAATCCGGTCCCACCCCAGATCATCGCGCGGTGGACCCTGTCGCCATCGCGCAGATCAAGGATCGGCGAAATGGTCCCCGGCGTATGGCCCGGCGTGACAAAAACCCTGAGCGTTGACCCGCCAAAATCCAACTCTTGACCATCGGTGACAACGCCACCGGGTGCGGGGGGCGGTCCGAACCGGGGATGTATGCCCAGCCCCGCCACCAGATCCCAATCGGCCTGCGTCATCAGGACCTCAACGCCCAGCTGTTCCGCCACGAAATCGGCACCGCCGTAGTGATCGCCGTGACCGTGGGTAACCAGCACCGCCTTGATCGCTGCCGGGTCAAGGCCCGCGCGGCGCATGCCGTCCAGGACGTAGGTTTCGGCCTCTGCATCGTCGTTCAGCCCGTCGATCAGCACGTAACCCTTTGGCGTGCCGTATAGAAACGCCGTGACGGATGCTGTGCCAAGCACCCAGAGATTGTCGAATATCCGGGTGGGCAGGATGGGTTCCGGGCCCGGTCGCGCCGCGTTTCGCGGCTGGCCTTCGGGTCTGGGCTGCCTGTCGCGCGGCGCATTCACGTTCCGGATACGGGCATCCAGATCGCATAGCGATGCATAGCCGGGGAAATCCGCGGCCGCGGCCAGACCGGTGCGGGCATGGGTTTCGGCCGCCGTCATGTCCTGCGCCGCCGCCGGAAAGACAGCGCCACACAACAGAAAAGCGGCTGATAGTCTGGATGTCCACATGTCGGATTGTCCTCGTCTGATCGCGCCGCAACGCTGCGCGGATTTCGGGTCCTGCTCCCCTTATGGGCAATCCGGCACGGCAACCATTGCAGACCGCGTCAGGCGTGATAACTTATTAAAATAGTCGATAAGAAAGCGATATACCTTGTCCCTGACCGCCACGGGCCTGCGCAACCGTTTCACTCTGCGCGCCAAGTTCCGCCACATGCAGGTTCTGGTCACGCTGGCCGAACTGGGAAGCATGCGGCGTGCGGCAACGGCTCTGAACATGACGCAACCGGCCATTTCGCAAATGGTGGCCGAGCTTGAACGTCTGGTCGAGGCGGATCTGTTTCAGCGGCACGCCCGTGGTGTCACGCTCAACGACGCGGGCAAGGAACTGCTACCGGCGGCGCAATCGGTGCTTGCGACCTTGGGCGATGCGGCAGAACGCATGACCAGCCGCATGCAGACCGGGGCGGGTGTGGTCCGGCTGGCGACCAGCCCCGCCGCCAGCGGCGCGCTGCTGCATGGCAGGCTGGCCCATTTTGCCGTACGGTTTCCCGATACGCATCTTCAGATCCTCACGCATGATTTCGAGACCAGCGCATCCAGCCTGACGGGCCAGGGTTTTGACATCATCTGCACCCGCAAACCGCATGTCGTGTCCGAAGGCTGGCAGTTCACGGCCTGCATGGCGGATGGGCTGACGGTGGTGGGCCACTCGTCGCATCCGCTGGCGGGCAAGCCGTCGGTTTCACCGGCTGATCTGGGGCAGGCCACCTGGCTGTCGCACAGGGTGGGGTCCATCGCCCGCGACCGCCTGGAAGACGCGGCCAGGCGTTTTGACTGGCCATCGCTGAACCTGTGCCGGATCAACACGCATATCCCCGAACTGACCCACGATCTGCTTGCGGATGGGACGCGGCTTGCGCTGATGCCACGTTCGGTCGTGCTGCCATGGCTGCGCACCGGTGCGCTGGTTGCGCTGGACACAGAGCTGACCCAACCGCTGGCATCGCTGGGCTGCCTGTGGAAACCTGACGATTGTTCCAAGGCAACAAGACGCGCCGTTGAATTTTTCGCCCAGACCACCGCTGATGAGGGTGCTGCCGCCGTTTGATCGCAGTCAGCCATGTCGGGGGGGCTGGCCGCGCCTTGTGGATCGGTGTCTTGCCTGCCGGTCGGGTCCAAACAACTTGAAATTCGGCAATAGTGACGCTATATTGCGTCGTAATAACTGTTGGAACCAATCATGCATATCACGCATTTTGCAGAAGCCGGACAATTTGAACCGCGCAAGATCGCGGCTGTCCTGCGCACCTCGGCCGAGGAAATCGCCCTGACGGTCGGTCTGGGCAAGGATGCCTTGCAGCGGCGCACCCGGATCGGTTCGGACAAGACACAGCGCCGCCTGCGCGAACTGGTCGAGGTGCTGAACAAGGTTTCGCCACGCTTTGGATCGGAACTGATTGCCTATGCGTGGTATCGGTCCGAACCCCTGCCCGGCTTTGACGGCAGGACCGCCATGCAACTGGTCCAGGAAGGCAAGGCGCAGCAGGTTCTGGAATATATCGACGCGGTTGATGCAGGTGTCTTTGCCTGATGCCGCTCAGGCAGGGACGCTATCGCGGGCCACTCTTTCGGGCCCTGAACCCGGTCTATGCACGCACGCCCCTGTCCGGGCATGGTGCGGCGCTGCACGGCGGGCGCTTCAACCCCAAGGGGACACCGGCGCTCTATACCGCGCTTGATCCTGCGACCGCACTGCGCGAGGCCAATCAGGTCGGCAGTTTGCAGCCCACGATCCTGGTGTCTTACACCGCTGACCTTGGCCCGGTTTTCGACACAGGCGATCCACTGGCACTGCGACGCTACGATGCCACGCCAGCGCTGCTTGCGGATGTGGCATGGCGCAGCAGGATGCTGGACCAACAGACGGTGCCGACACAGGACCTTGCGCGCAGATTATCGGCGGACGGTTTTGCGGGTCTGCTTGTGCGCAGCTTTGCCAGGGGTGCTGCGGCATCGGACATGAACCTCGTGTTGTGGGCATGGGCGGGCGACGCCGGGTCCCTGGTCGTTGTGGATGACGAGGACCGGCTGTCACGCATGTGATCGGCAGCGCTGCCCCGTCAGGCGGGACGCAGACGCCCCGTGATCAACGCTGACAGCCCCACCATGACCGTGGCCACACCCAGCATCAACGGCAGACCGCCCAGCTGATAGGTCAGTCCCGACAGCACCGTGCCCAGCAGCCGGCCCGCCGCATTCGCCATGTAGTAAAACCCCACGTCCATGGTCACACGCTCGGCCTTGGTAAAGGCGAGGATCAGATAGGAATGCAGCGCCGAATTGACGGCGAACACCCCGCCAAAGGCCAAAAGCCCCGCCACAAGCGTGACGGTCAACCAGGTCTGGGGACCGTCTGCCACCATTGCGGCGGCCGTCAGGACCGCAGGCACCGCGGCCAATGTCCAGCCCCAGCCCCGTGCCGCGCGGGTCAGATCGCCTTCGCTGCGCTGTGTGGCGCGCAGCAGGCGCGGCGATGCGGCCTGCACCATGCCATAGAGGATCACCCAGACCGCCATGAAACTGCCGATCATGAAAAACGCGGCCCGGTTGCCTTCGTTCGTGCCATCCGACAGGACCGCGTAGAAATAGATCGGGATGCCCACGACGAACCAGACGTCGCGCGCGCCGAACAGGAATACCCGCGCCGCCGACAGCCAGTTGACGTTGGCGGATTTGGAAAACACCTCGCTGAATTTTGCACCGCGCCGTCCGCGCGGCAGGCCCGGCGGCATAGCGATCAGCACCGCGATCAGGATCACCGCCAGCACCGCGGCCATCCCCAGCACCGCACCGGTGAAACCGATCGTGGCCAACATGCCTGCCCCTGCGAGAAATCCCAGCCCTTTGACCGCGTTCTTGGACCCGGTCAGCAGGGCGACCCAGCGGAACAAGCCGCCGTCCTGCGCGGGGGCCAACAGCTTGACCGCGGATTTCGACGACATCTTGGCCAGGTCCTTGGCCACGCCGCTGGCCCCCTGCACCACCATGACATAGGCGACCGACAGGCCCACCGTCCAGGCAGGGTCCAGCTGTGTCAGCGCCAGCAATGCCAGCACCTGAATGCCCAGACCCGCATAGAGGGTGGCGGTCAGGCCGAACCGCGCCGCGATCCAGCCCGCGCAGAGGTTCGTTACCATGCCCGCGATTTCATACAGCACGAACAGATAGGCCAGCTGCACCGGGCTGAACCCCAGCCTGTGGAAATGCAGCAGCACCAGCATCCGCAGCGCGCCATCGGTCAGCATGAACGCCCAGTAGGCCGCCGTGACGGCAATATAGGCGGACAGCCCCTCGGGGCGTGGATGTGTCGCGGTCACAGCGAATTCCCGACCATCAGGGCCACGTCAACCAACCGGTGCGCGTAGCCCATTTCGTTATCATACCAGGCGTAGATTTTGACCTGCGTGCCGTTGATCACCATGGTCGATGGGGCGTCCACGATCCCCGACCGGGTGTCGTTGGTGTAATCCGACGACACCAGCGGGCGTTCCTCATATCCCAGTATGCCCTGCAATGACCCTTCGGCGGCGGCCTTGAACAGGGCGTTGACCTCTGCGGCGGTGGTCGGGCGGTCCACCTCGAACACGCAATCGGTCAGCGATGCGTTCAGCAGCGGCACGCGCACCGCGTGACCGTTCAGACGGCCCGTCAGTTCAGGGTAGATCAGCGTGATCGCCGTCGCACTGCCCGTCGTCGTGGGAATAAGCGAATTCAGCGCGGACCTTGCGCGGCGCAGATCCTTGGCCGGGCGATCCACGATGGTCTGGGTGTTGGTCACGTCATGGATCGTGGTGATGGACCCGTGTTTGATGCCGAGGTTTTCGTGCACAACCTTGACCACCGGGGCGAGGCAGTTGGTCGTGCAGCTGGCCGCCGTGACGATCCGGTGGCGGGCGGCATCATAGGTGTCATGGTTCACGCCAAAAACGATATTGGCCGCGTCACCGTCCTTGACCGGGGCCGAGACCACGACCTTTTGCACGCCGGCGGCAAAATAGGGGGCAAGGGCTGCGTCGGATTTGAAAACGCCGGTGCAGTCGATCACCACATCCACCCCGTCCAGCGGCAGATCCGCGATGTTGCGCGTGCCCACAAAGGGCAGCCGCACGCCGTCGATGGTCACGCTGTCGGCGTCGTGGCTGAAATCCGCATCCCAGCGACCGTGCACCGAATCGAATTCCAGCAGATGCGCCTGCATCGCGGGATCGCCCACCGCGTCGTTGATCCACGCGATCTTTGCGCCGCGTGCCAGCAGCGGTTTCAGGGCCAGTTTCCCGATGCGGCCAAGGCCGTTGAGGGCATAGGTGGTCATGCGACAAATCCTTTTTGTGCGGCAATGTCATCGACCGCCCGTTGCAGGGCGATCCGGTCCAGCGATGCGACCGGCAGCGCCGCAAAGGCCCTGATCCGGTGCAGCAACGCGCCATAGGTCTGATGGAACGCCAGCGCGCGTTCCGCGTCGGTGCCCGTGACTGCGGCGGGATCGGGCAGACCCCAGTGGCCGCTGATCGGTTGCCCCTGCCAGGCGGGGCAATCCTCGTTCGCGGCCTGATCGCAGACGGTGAACACGAAATCGAAGTCGGGCGCATCGGGGGTCTGGAACACGGTCATGCTCTTGGCCTCCAGCGATGCCGTGTCGTGCCCCTTTTGGCGCAGCAATGCGAAGGCATCGGGGTTTATCGCGGACCGGGGCCGGGTGCCTGCGGACCACACGTCGAACCGGTCGCCCGCCTGCGCCCGCAGGATGGTTTCGGCCATGATCGACCGGGCGGAATTGCCGGTGCACAGGAACAGCACCTTGAACTTGCGGCCCGCCGTATCGGCAGTGGGCCCATCCATCGACAGCGGCGTGCAGATGTCGGGCCGCCCCCGGCAGCAATCGTGCAGCAGGTAGTCGAATGTTTCGCGCGTGCTGTCCAGACGGATGGCATAGCGCAGGGATGTCCCGGCGCGTTCCTGATCGACCAGCCCGGCCTGCATCAGCGCGCCGATGTAAACGGACAGCGTATTGGGTTTCAGCCCCAGCGCCCGCGCCAGTTCGCTGGCGGGCACATGGTCGGGATAGCGGCGCATCAGCAGCCGAAACAGCGCAAGGCGTTGCGGATGACCCAGGATGGACAGACGGTGTGCGATCATTGATTCCATAATTCATGAATTACGGAATTATTATTTTTCGCGCAAGTGATTCCTGCCCCGTAAGGCTGGTAAACACAGCACCCTGCCCGTCACAGAACCGTTTCAAAACCGTAAAGAACCTGAAACAAAACCGTCACGGTTCTGTCGTCTGACGCCCTTATCTCGCCTCCAAACCAAGGGGGTGACATGCTCAGGATAGACGCACTGACGAAACGGTTCGGGGACAAGACAGCCGTGGACACGGCCAATATCGTTGTCACCAAACCCGCCATGATCGGGATCATCGGCCGGTCGGGCGCCGGTAAATCGACCCTGCTGCGCATGATCAACCGCCTGAGCGACGCAACCAGCGGCACCATCATGTTCGGGGATGAAGACATCACCGCGCTGCGCGGTGCGGCCCGGCGCGACTGGCAATCGCGTTGCGCGATGATCTTTCAACAATTCAACCTCGTGCCGCGCATGGATGTGGTGTCCAACGTACTGCACGGCACGCTGAACAAACGGTCAACGCTTGCGACGCTGTTCAACCTGTATCCCCAGTCCGACATTCACCATGCGATCGAAATTCTCGACCGTCTGGGCATCGCGGAACAGGCCCCCAAACGTGCCGAGGCCCTGTCGGGTGGTCAGCAACAGCGCGTGGCCATCGCCCGCGCCCTGATGCAGGACCCCAAGATCATTCTGGCCGACGAACCCATCGCATCGCTTGATCCGATGAATGCGCAGGTGGTGATGCAGGCGCTGCGTGCCATCCACGAAGAGGATGGCCGCATGGTCATCGCCAACCTGCACACGCTGGATACCGCGCGTCGCTACTGCGACCGCGTGATCGGGATGCGCGACGGGCGCATCGTGTTTGACGGCACCCCCGAGGAACTGACCACCGACACCGCGCGCGACATCTACGGCGCCGGCGCGGATTTTTCCGAGGCCGCCACATCCACCGAAATCGAAACACTGGACAGGTCCGAGGTCCGTTTGGCCGCGGCATACGCCTGAACCAGCACCACCCCGCAGATTTCGCGGGCCACCTTCATCAAACCCAATGGAGAACATGATGAAAAAGACCCTCGCCCTGGCGCTTGCCGCCACCACGACACTGTCATCCGGCGCATTCGCCCAAGAGATCACGGAATTCCGCATCGGCATCCTGGGCGGCGAAAACGCACAGGACCGCATGAACAGCTACCAGTGCCTGGCCGACTACACGACCGAGGCGCTTGGCGTCGAAACCCGCCTGTTCGCCCCGGCCGACTACAACGGCGTGATCCAGGGCCTGCTGGGCGGCAGCATCGACATGGCGTGGCTGGGCGCATCCGCCTATGCCTCGATCTATCTTCAGGACCCCGAAGCCGTCGATCCCGTGCTGATCAAGGTGAACCTTGACGGTTCTGTCGGCTATCATTCCATCGGGTTTGCCCGCGCCGACAGCGGCATCACGTCGCTGGACGACATGGAAGGCAAGGTCTTCGGCTTTGGTGATCCGAACTCCACCTCCGGCTACCTGATCCCCTCGATCGAGATCCCGCAGTACAAAGACGGCATCACGATGGAATCGGGTGAATACTTTGGCGAGGTCTCCTTTACCGGCGGTCACGAACAGACCATCGTCGCGGTTGCAAACGGCGATATCGACGGCGGCGTGACCTGGGCCGACGGTCAGGGCAACTGGGAAGACGGCTACAACTCCGGCGCGCTGCGCAAGGCCGTGGATGCCGGTCTGGTCGACATGAACGACCTGGTCGAAATCTGGAAATCCGCCGTCATCCCCGAGGGCCCGGTCGTCCTGCGCAAGGCCCTGCCGGACGATGTGCGCGCGACGATGACCGAACTGGTCGCAAACCTGTATGAAAACGACCCTGATTGCGCCTATGGCGTGGCCGCCGGTGACACGCTGGGTTTCCAGCCCGTCACCCATGACATGTACACCAGCATCGTCGCCGCCCGTCAGGCCGTGATCGGCAACTGAACCGATTGAACCAATGATCCGGCAGCCCCCCGCGGGCTGCCGGTCTTTCTATGTCCGGGGGGCAGGATGTCAGACATATCACTCAGCGGCGGTGCGGTGCGCGTGGACAGCATACAGTCCAGCTACATGGCGCAGGTCCAGCGACGCAGACTCTATGGCGGATTGACGCTATTGCTGTTCGTCGTGCTGATGGTGTCCGGTTTCAACATCGCCGATGACCGCAACGCGGGCGGGTTCTGGCAAGGCCTGCACCAGATCGGCGATTATCCCGCCGACGTGCTGTCAGAGGCCTGGGAAAAACGCGCCGATCTGCCCGGTCTGATCGCCAAGTATTTTCCGGCCCTCGTGGAAACCATCAACATTGCAGCCGTATCAACCCTGATCGGCGCTGTCGGCGGGCTGTTCCTGTCGCTGCTCGGGACGCGCGGCCTTGCGAAATGGCCGCGTCTGATCCCGCTGTTTCGCCGTATTTCAGACATCATGCGCGCGGTGCCCGAAATCGTCATCGCGCTGGTGCTGATCTTTGTGCTGGGCGGCGGTCCGGTGCCCGCGATGATCGCCATCGCGATCCATACCGCGGGCGCACTTGGCAAGATGTTTTCCGAAGTGGCCGAAAACGCCGACCTCAAACCGGTCGAGGGTCTGGCATCGACCGGCGCCACATGGTTCCAGCGGATGCTGCTGGGCGTGCTGCCGCAGGTCGCACCGAATTATGTCAGCTACACGCTGCTGCGGTTCGAAATCAACATCCGCGCCTCGGCGATCCTGGGTTTCGTGGGCGCGGGCGGTCTGGGCTACGAGCTGCGCAATTCAATGGCCTGGGGGCCGGGCCGGTTCGACGAGGCCGCGGCCATCTTTATCCTGTTGTTCGGCACCATCGTGTTCTTTGACCAGGTGTCCAGCCGCTATCGCAACCGCCTGACAGAGGGGCAGGGTCAATGACCGCGACCGACATCAACACCGACCTTTCCGCAGCCAAACACCGTGCCGAAGGTCTGTTCCGCCGCAAACGGATGTTCGCGCTGGGGGTGCCGTCGGTGATCGGAGCCTACCTGATCTATATCTTCTTTGCCTTTGACCTGCCGGGCCTCGCGCAGCGTGCCAGCCTTGAAAACGCGATCACGCTGGCCGCTGACAGCTGGTCGCACAAGGTGCATGTCAACCGCGACAACCGGTCCGGCGAGATCACCTATGCGATCGAGGGCGAACGCAAGGGCACCTATCCCGACGGCATGCGCCCCGATTGGGTCAGCGGCACCGAAGACGCGCTGACCATCGACCTGGGCGCGGGCCATATCGTGCGCTACCTGCCCGACCGCGTGACCGAAATCGACGTGCCGGGATTCCAGCGCATCACCGTGCAGGCCGAAGGCCGCAGTCTGACCAGCAATCTGCCGGACGACCTGCCCGACTGGATTTCCGCCACCACCCGCCGCATCGGGATCACCACCCCCGAAGGCCGGATCACCCTGACCGGCTCGCGCAGCGAGGTGTTCAACTATTTCCCCGGCTGGGAATTGTTCTGGTTCACGCTGGACAGCCCCTATTACGGGCAGGGCCTGACGGCGATCCTGTTCGGTGACCGCATCGACCCCGCACGCTCCAATATCGCGGGGGCCGTTTCGGACTGGTGGAACAACGCCATGTGGCGCCACAAGGATGTGGCATGGGCCATCGGCGAGACGATCCTGATGGCCTTTCTGGGGACGATGGGTGCGGCAATGATCGCCCTGCCGCTGGGCTTTCTCGCGGCCAAGCGGTTTTCGCCCATCATGCTGGTGCGGGCGGCGACCCGGCGGCTGTTCGATTTCGTGCGCGGCGTCGATGCACTGATCTGGACGGTGGTTCTGGCGCGTGCCTTTGGCCCCGGCCCGCTGACCGGCGCGCTTGCGATCCTGATCACCGACACCGGCACCTTTGGCAAAATCTTCTCCGAGGCGCTGGAAAACGTCGATCAACGCCAGATCGAAGGCGTCGCATCCACCGGTGCCAAGCCGATCCAGCGCTACCGTTTCGGCGTGATCCCGCAGGTGGTGCCGGTGCTGCTGGCGCAGATCCTGTATTTTCTGGAATCCAACACCCGGTCCGCCACGATCATCGGCGCGATCACCGGCGGCGGCATCGGCCTGATGCTGACGCAGGCGATCCAGACCCAAAAGGACTGGGAAGAGGTCGCCTATTACATCGTCCTGATCATCGCCATGGTCATGTTCATGGACTGGTTTTCGGGCTGGCTGCGCGGCAAGCTGATCGGACGCAAGGACTGATGCCGCGCGTCCTGATCACCGGGGCAAATCGCGGCATAGGTGCGGCCCTGATGATCGCCGCGCGCGACGCGGGTCACAGCCCCATCGGCACCACGCGCCATGGCGGTGACGGGTTCACCGCATTGACGCTGGACAGGCCTGACACGATCGCGGCTCAGCTTGCGCAGATCGGGGCGGTGGATATCGTGATCAACAACGCGGGCGTGATCGGTCCCGACCGCCAGTCGCCGCTGGACATGGATTTCATAGGGTTCGCACAGACGCTGGCCGTGAACACACTGGCGCCGCTTGCCGTGGTGCAGGCGCTTTTGCCGCGGCTGCGTGACAGTGCCACGCCCCTGGTGCTGACGCTGTCGTCGCAGATGGCATGGATGGGCTATCGCAAGCCCGACCGCATTGCCTATCGCGCGTCAAAGGCCGCATTGAACAAGGTCATGCAGGGGTTGGCGTCCACATTGGAACCGGACCGCATTCCGGTCGTCGTGATTGATCCGGGCTGGGTGCGCACCGACATGGGCGGCCCCGAGGCCGATCAGGACCCCGCCACGGTCGCCGCGGGCATCATCGCGCTCATCAACCGTGTGACACTGGCCGACACCGGAAAATTTCTGCATTTCACCGGCAAAGAAAGGCCGTTCTGACCATGCCACGCCTGTCCGCCGATACAGCCCTCGTGCATCCCGACTGCGATATCACCGACAGCCACTTTGGCGCCTATGTCGAAATCGGCCGTGGCAGCCGCATCGGCAACACGACATTCGGCGACTACAGCTATTGCGACCGCTACGCCGATATTGCCAATGCCCGGATCGGCAAATTCGCCAATATCGCGGCCTTTACCCGGATCGGGGCGACGGATCATCCGCTGGACACGGCGGCCTGTCACCATTTTCTCTATCGCTCGGACGACTATTGGGATGATGCCGACCGCGACCCCGCATTCTTTGCCCATCGCGCAAGCCGGCTGGCCCATGTCGGGCATGACACCTGGATCGGGGCGGGTGCCATGATCAAACCGGAGGTGACGCTGGGCCACGGGGCGGTGGTGGCAGCCGGGGCCGTGGTGACCCGTGACGTGGACCCCTATACCATCGTGGCAGGCACGCCCGCGCGCCCCCTGCGCCTGCGCCAGCCGCGCGACATCGCGGACCGGCTGATCGCACTGGCGTGGTGGGACTGGCCCCATGACCGCCTGCGCGCGGTACTGCCCGATTTTCGCAGCCTGTCCGCCGCGGCCTTTCTGGACCGTTACGAGGACGCGACCTGATCCACCTGTCACACGACTGTTGCCTGACGGTCGTAATCAAATGCAGCCCAAGCAACATGGTGCAGCACATGGACAGCCCCGCCCGTTCCCACGTCAGCTACGCCACCGCGGCGCAGTCGCGCGCGGGTCGCGCCATGATCAAGCTGATCGAGAACGCGACCGGCCGCCTGCACCTGATCCAGCGCGCCCGCGACTATGACCAGGAAATCCGGCAGGGCCGCAGTTTCTGGGAGGTCATGGTCGACCGCTACGGGCTCAGCCTTGACGTGATGTCGGGCGCGATCACCGACATTCCTGCCACCGGGCCGCTGGTCGTGGTGGCCAATCATCCCTTTGGCATCCTTGACGGGCTGATCATGGGATATCTGTTGTCGGTCCGGCGGCCCGATTTCCGTATCCTGGCCAACAGCGTGTTTCAGGACGCGCCGGATCTGGAACGGGTGGTGCTGCCAGTCAATTTCGCGCAGACGCGCAACGCGGTGAAACAGAACCTCGACACCCGCGCGGCGGCCATCGGTTGCCTGCGGGCAGGCGGTGCAATCGGCGTGTTTCCCGGTGGGACTGTCTCGACGGCGGCCAGACCATTCATGCGGCCGCTGGACCCCGGCTGGCGCCGGTTTACCGCCCGCATGATCGTCAAATCCAACGCCACCGTCGTGCCCGTCTATTTCGACGGCCAGAATTCACGCCTGTTCCAGCTCGCCAGTCATATCCACCCCAACCTGCGGGTCGCGCTCTTGCTCAAGGAATTTCGCAGGCAGACCAACAAACCCGTGCGCATCGCCATCGGTGCGCCCATCGCGCCTGCGCGGATTGCGCGCTATGCCGATGATGCGCAGGGCATGATGGATTTTCTCAGGACCGAAACCTATGCGCTGTCGCCCCGGCAGATCGCACCGCAGGCCTATGGTTTCGAATTCGAGGACCGCTATCGCGCGTGACGCGCTCAGGCGTCGATGGTCAGCGTCACGCGGTCGCCCGCGAACCAGGTGCGGCCGTATTCGACCGGGCTGCCGTCTTCGCCCACATTGACCGCCGAGGACCGCAACAAGGGGTCGCCTTCGGTCAGGTGCAGATGCAACGCCTGTGTGGCCGTCGCCCGGACGGCCGTCAGCCGGGTCGTGGCCCGCGTGTAATCGGTGGCCCCCGCTGCCGCCAGCGCGGCCGTCACGCTGCGCGTCTGTTCCAGCGCCTGCGCGATACCCGGCAGGCGCGCCAGGGGAAACAGGCTCTCGAACAGGGCGATGGGCTGGCCGTCGGACAGCGACAGCCCGTGATAAGCGCAGACCGCATCGCCTTCGGCCAGGGCCAGCGCCCGCGCCTCGCCCGCGCTGGCGCTGCGCGTATCCAGATACAGCAGCCGTTTTTCCGGCCTGCGCCCGGCGGCGATCAGGTTGTCGTGGAACCGCACCCTGCGCCCGATGGGGTAATCGGTCGGCGTCGCAGTGACAAAGGCCCCTGCCCCGCGCCGCCTGCGCACCAGCCCCTCGGCGACCAGCGCGGATACACCGTGCCGCACCGTATGGCGGTTGACCCCGAAGCGTTCGGCCAAGGCAGCCTCGGTCGGCAAGCGATCGCCGGGGGCGTGGCGTCCCTCGCTCAGGTCGGTGCGCAGGGCATCGGCGATCGCCTGCCACACCGGGGTCTTGGGGGATCTGTCACGCAAACTTCACAAATCTCTTCTGTCTTTTGGCGGGGGTTCGGCTAGAATATGTATAGTTGTATAGTATTTGCAAAAGTTGTCGAGATGAAAGATTCCGCCGACCACGACAATCCGCGCAAGGCCTGGATGGGCCTGATGGCCAAGGCGCCCGAGGGCCGCGTCGCAGCACTGCTGGATGCGGCCATGACGCGCCCGGCCTATCGCTGGCTGCGGGCCCCCGAAATCGGCACGGCGATGGTGCGCGGACGCGCCGGAGGAACGGGGGCCGCGTTCAACATGGGCGAGGTGACAGTGACCCGCTGCGCCTTGGCGCTGGACGACGGGACCGTCGGACACGCCTATGTGCAGGGCCGCCGCACCGCCTGCGCTACCGCCGCGGCACTGGTCGATGCGCTGATGCAAGGGGCGGATGCCGACACGGTCCGCACCGCCGTGCTGGACCCGCTGGCCGCCGAACAGGCCGACAAGCGCGCAGCACGCGCAACCCGTGCCGCCGCGACCAAGGTCGAATTCTTTACCATGACAAGAGGAGAGGACTGATGCAGCCCGACACCCTGTCCGGCGGGTTCGATCATCCCGCGATCCAGTCCGCCCAGGCCTATCGCAGCATCCTTGAAGCGATGGCCCGCCCCGGCACGCGGCAGGACATCGCGGGCGCGCGGCCACCCGCGCCCCTGTCGCCCGCAGCGGGCGCGGTCCTGCTGACCCTGTGCGATGGCGACACCCCCGTGCATCTGGCCGGTGACGCAGACACCACCGCCGTGCGCGACTGGCTGGCATTTCACACCGGCGCACCGCTGACAGGCCCCTCTGACTGCGCGTTCGCGGTCGGCATCTGGGCCGCGCTGATGCCGCTGGACAGCTATCCGACCGGCACAGCCCAATATCCCGACCGTTCGGCGACCCTGATCGTGGACCATGCCGACCTGACCGGGCCCGGCGCTACCCTGACCGGACCGGGCATCCAGACAAAGGCCAGCCTGCCACTGCCCGACATCGCGGCCTTTCGCGCCAACCGGGCCATGTTTCCGCGCGGTCTGGATTTCATCCTGACCAGTGGGGCCCGGCTGGCGGCCCTGCCCCGCTCGACCCGTGTCAGCGCAACCGCCGAGGTGTCGTGATGTATGTCGCAGTCAAAGGTGGCGAACGCGCCATCCAGAACGCCCATGCCTGGCTGGCCGAGGAACGCCGCGGCGACCGGGATGTGCCCGAACTGGGCACCGCACAGATCCGCGAGCAGCTGAAACTGGCCGTTGATCGCGTCATGGCCGAAGGGTCACTGTATGATCCCGACCTGGCCGCGCTGGCGATCAAACAGGCGCGTGGCGACCTGATCGAAGCGATTTTTCTGATCCGCGCCTATCGCACGACCCTGCCCCGGTTCGGCGCATCGCGCCCCGTCGATACGTCCGCCATGGCCTGTGACAGGCGCATCTCGGCCACGTTCAAGGACCTGCCCGGCGGGCAGATCCTGGGGCCGACCTTTGATTACACGCACCGGCTGCTGGATTTCAAACTGGCCGCCGATGGCGTGGTGCCGGATGCCCCGCAGCAGGACGCCGCGACAGGCCCCGTGCCCCATGTCACCGGGTTCCTCAACCGCGAAGGCCTGATTGAAGAGGCCCCGCACGACGACACAACACCCCCTGACCTGACCCGCGAACCGCTGGAAATGCCCGCCGACCGGGCGCTACGGCTTCAGGCGCTGACCCGCGCTGACGAAGGCTTCACCCTCGGCCTCGCCTATTCGACGCAGCGCGGCTACGCCCGCAACCACGCCTTTGTGGGTGAATTGCGGATCGGGACGGTGGCCGTGGAAATGGACATTCCCGAACTGGGCTTTGCGGTCGAGATCGGCGAGGTCACGCTGACCGAATGCGAGACGGTCAACCAGTTCAAGGGATCGAAAACCGAACCGCCGCAATTCACGCGCGGCTACGGTCTGGTGTTCGGCCAATCCGAACGCAAGGCCATCGCCATGGCGCTCGTGGATCGGGCCCTGCGCTGGCAGGAACTGGGCGAGGACGACGTGGGCGCACCCGCACAGGACGCCGAATTCGTCCTGTATCACGCTGACAACATTCAGGCGACGGGGTTCCTCGAGCATATCAAGCTGCCCCATTACGTCGATTTCCAGTCGGAACTGGAGCTGGTGCGCAAACTGCGCCGGACAGCAACCGCCGCACAGGCGCAGGCACAGGAGGCCGCGGAATGAACGTGGACTCGGTCGTATTCGACATCGGCGGCGTGCTGGTGGACTGGCAACCCCATCTGGCCTGGGCGGATGACCTGGGCGAGGACGGCGCCCGCGCATTCCTGGACCGCATCCAGTTCGACAAGCTGAACCTGGCCTGCGACGCGGGTGCGACCTTTGCCCAGGCCGCGGCACAGATCGCAGACCCTCAGGATGCGGAACGTCTGACCCAATATGTCGCGCGCTACACCCGCACGGTGCCATCCAAGATCACCGGGACATGGGACATCCTGAATGCGCTGAAACAGGCAAATGTGCCGGTCCACGCCATCACCAACTGGTCCGCCGAAACCTGGCCCAGGGGCTGCGAGGCGCACCCCGAACTGTCCACGGCGTTCGACACCATCGTCGTGTCGGGCGAGGTGGGCGTGATCAAACCCTCGACCGAAATCTACACGCTGTTGTGCCACCGCGCCGACATCGCGCCCGCGCGCTGCGTGTTCATCGACGATGGCCTGCACAACTGCATCGGCGCACGGGCCGCCGGCATGGATGCGATCCATTTCAAGGGACCGGATGACCTGCGGGCGCAACTGCAACACAGGGGGCTCTTGTGACCGATCAGGCCTATAATTTCGCCTATCTGGACGAACAGACCAAACGGATGATCCGCCGCGCCATCCTCAAGGGTGTGGCGATCCCCGGCTATCAGGTGCCCTTTGCCAGCCGCGAAATGCCCATGCCCTATGGCTGGGGCACCGGCGGGGTGCAGGTATCGGCGGCCGTGCTGACCCCTGACGACACGCTCAAGGTGATCGACCAGGGTGCGGACGACACCACCAACGCGGTGTCGATCCGCAGCTTCTTTGAACGGACCGCGGGCGTTGCCACGACAACCGCGACCCGCGACGCCACCGTGATCCAGACCCGGCACCGCATCCCCGAGGAACCGCTGACCGAAGGTCAGATCCTCGTTTATCAGGTGCCGATTCCGGAACCGCTGCGGTTTCTCGAACCGCGCGAAAGCGAGACGCGCAAGATGCACAGCCTCGAGGAATACGGGCTGATGCACGTCAAGCTCTACGAGGATATCAGCCGCCACGGCCATATCGCCACCTCTTATGCCTACCCGGTCAAGGTCGAGGGACGCTATGTCATGGACCCCTCGCCGATCCCGAAATTCGACAATCCCAAGCTGTCGGGCACGCCCGCGATCCAGCTGTTCGGCGCGGGCCGTGAACAGCGGATCTATGCGCTGCCGCCCTATACGCAGGCGGTCAGCCTAGACTTCGACGATCACCCGTTCACCCCGTCCAAGGCAGATCACCCCTGCGGCCTGTGCGCCGCGACCGACAGCTATCTGGACGAGGTGATTACCGACGATCAGGGCGGGCGCATGTTCGTCTGTTCCGACACCGATTACTGCACGGCGCGTCAGGCCGCCGGCCACAAGGGAAAGGACGCGGCATGACCCCGCTGCTGTCGGTGCAGGGCATCACCAAACACTATGGCACCCATATCGGCTGCGCCGACGTTTCCTTTGACCTCTACCCCGGCGAGGTCATGGGGATCGTGGGCGAGAGCGGGTCCGGCAAATCCACCTTGTTGAACTGCATGGCGGGGCATCTGGCACCGGATGCAGGACGGGTCATGTTCGACACCCGCAAGCCGTCAGGGGACGACGCGGCAGGGCACGACACTTACGGGCCGCGCGATACCGTCACCATGTCCGAACCCGAACGCCGGATGCTGTCGCGCACCGATTGGGCGTTCGTTCACCAGCACGCCCGCGACGGGCTGCGCATGGGGGTGTCGGCGGGTGGCAACGTGGGCGAACGGCTGATGGCCGTGGGCGCACGTCATTACGCATCAATCCGGGATCAGGCCACCGACTGGCTGGGCCGGGTGGAAATCGACGCAGGACGCATCGACGACAGGCCCACCACCTTTTCGGGCGGGATGCAGCAACGGTTGCAAATCGCCCGCAATCTGGTCACCGGGCCGCGGTTGGTGTTCATGGACGAACCGACGGGCGGGCTGGATGTATCGGTGCAGGCGCGTCTGCTGGACCTGTTGCGCGGGCTGGTGCGCGACATGGGGCTGTCAGCGATCATCGTGACCCACGATCTGGCCGTGGTGCGCCTGCTGGCCGACCGCATCATGGTGATGAAATCGGGCCGCGTGGTGGAATCCGGCCTGACCGATCAGGTGCTGGACGACCCGCAGCACGCCTATAGCCAGCTCCTTGTGTCCTCCGTCTTGCAGGTTTGACCGATGTCAGTTCGAATCACTCAGGCTACGGAAAAGGATTGCCAAGAGGTCGCCACGTTCTTGACCACCGCCTTACCCGAGAGTTGGCGGCAACCAGAATTGCCAGACCGCGGACAAATTCAACGCGTCCTTTCCCATCGTGGGGCCATCCTTTTGATCGCCCGTCAGGACGATACTGTCGTGGGGCTGGCGCTTGGATGGTGTTTTCCCAACGCGATCGCCCAAGGCGATACAGCAATGCTGGATGAGCTTTTGGTCGATCCCGCCTGTCGGGGGAACGGCATCGGGACAGAGCTGGTTGCGGCATTCATCAAGAAGGCAGGACAACTCGGCAAAGCACCGCTCGAAATCTGGGCAACAACAGATTTTCCGGAAGAGCCATCCGCGACCCCGTTTTCAAGAACAGGTGGCCAGCAGGGTCAGTTGCTACGCCAATTTGACTGGCCAAGGGAGGCACGCGCATGATCACATTAAAAGACGTCTCGAAAACCTTTACCCTGCACAATCAGGGCAGCGCCGTGATCGCGGTGATCGACAAGGCGAACCTGACCGTGGCACCGGGCGAATGCGTGGCGCTGACCGGGGCGTCGGGTGCGGGAAAATCGACCCTGATGCGGATGATCTACGGCAATTACCTGACGCAATCGGGGTCCATCCGTATCGGTGATGTCGATCTGGTGCAGGCCCAGCCGCGCGACGTGATCGCCCTGCGCCGGGTGAAACTGGGCTACGTCAGCCAGTTTTTGCGGGTGGTGCCGCGCGTGCCGACGCTGGACGTGGTCGCAGAACCCCTGCGCGCCCTTGGCATGCCTGCGCCAGACGCACAGGACCGCGCCCGCGCCTTGCTGACCCAGCTCAATATCCCGCAGCGGCTGTGGGGGCTGTCGCCCACCACCTTTTCGGGGGGCGAACAGCAACGGGTCAACATCGCCCGCGGCTTTGCCCATCCCTATCCTGCGCTGCTGCTGGACGAGCCCACCGCCAGCCTTGATCCCCACAACCGCGAAATCGTGTTGTCCCTGATTGCGGACGCCAAGGCGCGCGGTGCCGCGATTATCGGCATCTTTCATGACGCCGAGGCACGCGAGCGGGTCTGCGACCGCGAAATCGACGTTGGTGCCTTTACCCCGCAGGCCGTGGTATGACGGCGGGGGCCGCAACCGCAGGCCGCCTGATCGCCGTCGTCGGCCCCTCGGGAGTGGGCAAGGACAGCGTGATGCGCGGCCTCTGCGCGGTCATGCCCGATCTGCATCTGGTGCGCCGCGTCATCACCCGCGCGCCCGATCTGGGCGGCGAGGATTACGACGCCGTCACCCCTGCTGCATTCGGCGACATGGCGGAAAACGGTGCCTTTGTCGTGCATTGGTGCGCACACGGGCTGCATTACGGCATCCCGCAAACGGTGCGGTATCAGCTGGCCAAGGGAACCCATTGCATCGCCAATTTCTCGCGCAAGGCGCTGGCCGCCGGGGCCGATGCCTTTCCCGGCATGCTGGTGCTGCACGTGACGGCGACCCCCGACACCATCGCCGCGCGGCTGGCCGCGCGCGGGCGTGAAACGCGGTCAGAAATCGCGAACCGTCTGGCACAGGCGGACAAACCGCTGCCAGCAGGGCTGGACGTCCTGCACCTGTCGAACGATGGCCCGCTGGATCAGACCATCGCACGCGCGCTTGCGCTGCTCGAACCGGTCAGGGCGTAGCGATGGATCAGCGCAAACCGCCCGTCATCCCCCGCGCCGCACAGCGCGATCTCGTTCAGCACAAAGGGCGCGGGCAAGGCGGGCAACCGGTCACGCAAGGTGGATTCCCACTGCGGCAGGGCCTCGGGCGTCAACTGGCCGGTCAGGGTCATGTGAAACCGGAAATCATCCATCACGTAGGGATAGCCCCAGGTCATCAGATTGGCCTCTTGGCGCGGGGTCAGCCCTGCCTGCCTGCGGCGGTCCAGTTCGGCTGTAGTGGCCGGGGCCCGGAACCGGTCCAGCGCATGCACGCAGTCCCCCGCCACACGGGCAAGGCCGTCCACCGGGCCTGTGGGCGTCAACGCCAGAAACCGGCCGATGCGCGACAGTTCCAGCCCGTCGCAAATCGCGGGCGCAACCTGCGTGGCCAATGCGGCCACCGCCTGGCCCAGATCGACTTGGGTCAGGCCGTCCCGCAACCTGAACGGCGGCTTGAGCGTGCCGTGAAACCCGTATTTGCGCGGTGTCATGGTGATGTCATGCAAACCGGGCAGATCGCACTGCGGCACGGTGCAGCCTTTCAGCACGTCCCATCCCAGCCATGCCGCGCCAAAATCGGCCAGCGGCCCGTCCGGCGGGATATAATAGATCGCAAAGCGAGCGTATGACATGAATTCCCCTATGTTGCCGGCATCCTTGACCAAACCATGTGACACGACGATGTCAAACGACCTGTGCCTGGCCAATGCGCAGCTGGTGCTGGCCGACCGTGTCGTGCAGGGGTCCGTCACCATCGCAGATGGTCAGATCACCGGGATCACCGACGGCAGCAACGTCCCCGATGGGGCCATCGACTGCGGCGGTGACCTGGTGCTGCCCGGCTTTGTCGAGTTGCACACCGATAACGTCGAACGCCACATGGAACCGCGCCCGGATGTGGATTGGCCGCATCTGCCCGCACTCTTGGCACATGACGCCGAACTGGCCGCCTGCGGGATCACGACCGTGTTCGATGCGATGCGCGTGGGGTCCATCCATTCCGGCAAGGGCCGCTATGTCGATTATGCCCGCACCCTGGCGGACGAAATGCTGACAGCCCGCGACCGCGGCATGTTCAAGATCAGCCATTTCCTGCACCTGCGGGCGGAAATCTGTTCCGAAACCCTGCTGGAGGAATTTGCAGCCTTTGACCCCGTCGATCGTGTCGGCATCGTCAGCCTGATGGATCACACCCCCGGTCAGCGCCAGTTCCGCGACCTCAGCGCGCTCAAGGCTTATGTGGCGAAAAAGCGGGGCATGAACGACGAAGAATTCGCCCAGCATGTGGCCGCCCTGCTGGCGCTGCGGGCGCGACTGGGTGACAAACACGAAAACGGTGCCGTGACCGAAGCCAGACGCCTTGGCGCGGTCCTGGCCAGCCACGACGACACCACGGCGGAACATGTGGCGACATCCGGGCGCCACGGCGTGGGGTTCGCCGAATTTCCCACGACACTGGACGCAGCGCAGGCCTGCCGGGCGCATGGTATCGCGGTGATGATGGGGGCGCCCAACCTGATCCGGGGCGGATCGCATTCGGGCAATGTCGCAGCAGCGGAACTGGCGCGCCATGACCTGCTGGACATCGTGTCATCAGACTATGTGCCCGCCGCCCTGCTGGGGGCCGCGTTTCAACTGGCGCAGATGTGGGATGACCTGCCGCGCGCCATCGCCACCGTGTCGGCCAATCCCGCGCGCGCGGCAGGTCTGACCGACCGTGGCAGGCTGGAAACGGGATTGCGCGGCGATGTGGTGCGGGTCAGGATGTTTGACGACACCCCCGTCTTGCGGGGGGTGTGGTCGCGGGGCGTCAGGGTCAGCTGATGGTCTGGTCTGTCAGGTAACGCTTGATCGCCAGTTCGCAGGCACCGGCAAAGGCTGCGGGTTCCGCCGGATCGAAACGATCCCTGCCTGCGTGGAATACGCGCGGACCGCGCCCCCCCTTGCGGTGCACCCAGACCGCGGCAATCGCATTTCGGTCGTCGGTTTCGGCGATGTAATGTATAACGGGCATGACAGCGGCCTTTGTAATGGATTTGTGAATGCTAAGGCGATTCGTCCGACCCGCAAACCGTTTTGTGCGCCTGCGCGACCGTCCCCGGCCAGACACTAGGACCAGACCCCGTCCGCCCTGTCTGCGACATCTACGCTGCCTTGCCTGTCTTTACGATGGCCACGACTGGCCTACCATTATTGCCTCATAGGGATGGAGGATGACATGAAAACGCCAATCGCGACCCTCGTCGGGGCTTTGGCCTTTGCGAACACGGTATCTGCCGAACCTGCGCGGTTCGAACTGGACCCCGCACACACCACGATTGCCTTTCTGGTGGATCATGTGGGCTATGCCGCGACCCTGGGCCTGTTCGCCGAGGTCAGCGGCGGTTTCACCTACGATACCGAAACGCAGGAGTTGAGCGATCTTGAGGTGACAGTCCGCACGCAAAGCGTCGAAACATTGAACGATGCCCGCGACGAACACGTGCGATCGGGCGATTTTCTGGCCGTGGCCGACCATCCGGACATGGTGTTCACAGCCGATGGCGGCGTGCCGTCCAACGCCACCAGCGGAACCGTCACGGGCGATCTGACCCTGTTGGGTCAGACGCATCCGCTGACGCTGGACGTCACATTAAACAAGGCCGCCGACTATCCCTTCGGTCACGGGCGGTTCACGCTGGGCATTTCGGCCCGCGGGTCGTTGCAACGCAGCCAGTGGGGCATGGTTTACGGCGTGGACAACGGCCTTGTGGGTGACACGGTGACATTGATTATCGAAACAGAGGCGATGCGCGCGGCCGACTAACCCTTGACCGCGCCCGCCATCAGGGCCGAGACGATCATCCGCTGCAAGGCGACAAAGACCATGACCGCCGGCAGCACAGCGATGATGCAGGCCGCCGCAAGCACTTGTGTCGTCGATGCGTTGGTCGCACCTGCAAAGTTGAAGATCGCGACTGAAATCGGCCAATCACCGTCGCGTTCCAGCAGAATGAACGGGATCAGGAACTGCGACCAGTTCATCACCATCGCAAGGATAAAGGCCGACGCGATGCCCGGACGTGCCAGCGGCAGCGTGATCCGCCACAGCGTCGTGAATCGTGATGCCCCGTCGATGGCCGCCGCCTCTTCCAACTCAATGGGCACGCCGTCAAACGTCACCTTCAACAGCCAGACGGCCAGCGGCATTCCCAGTGCGCCGTAAACGGCGATGACCGCCAGATCACTGTTCAGCAGACCCAGTGCGACCATCCAGCGATACAGCGGCAACAGGATCACCAGTGGCGAAATCATCTGCACCGCGAGGATGCCCACAAGGATCGCCTGCTTGCCCCGGAAATTCAGCCGTGACGCGGCATAGGCCGCCGGAATCGCCAGCGCGACAGCCACGAGGCCACCCGATGCCGACAGTTTCAGCCCGTTCCAGAGGTAGATCAAAAACGCGGGGTCTGACAGGATCAGCCGGAAATTGTCCAGTGTCGGTGCCTGCGGAATGAACCGCGATGCGCCCAGGTAAACCTCTGCGGGCGTGCGGACCGCAAGACTGATCAGCCACAAAAACGGCAGCGCGAAAAACGCACCCAACACGGCCAGCACCACATAGGTCGCCACATCACCCCAGCGTGCCAATGTCATGCGGCAGGCCTTTCGCGGCCAATGACGTAATGGACCAGCAGCGCGCAGCCCATTCCGATGGCAAACAAGAGCACGGCCAGCACGCTGCCCCCCGCCAGATCCAGATTGTAGAAAACGGTGTTGAAGGTGAACAGTGCCAGCACCTCGGTCGCGCGACCGGGACCGCCGCCGGTCAGTGCAAGGATGGAATCGAATGTGTTCAGCGTCTGTACTGTCACCAGCACCGTGTTCACCGCAATCAGCCGCCGCATCAGCGGCAGGGTGATGTAGCGGAACATCTGCCAGGGGGTCGCGGCGTCCAGTTCCGCGACCTCGTACAGGGTCGGGTCGATGGCACGCCGCGCTGCATAAAAGACGATCATCGAAAAGGCCGTCCCCTGCCACAGGTTCGCAATGACGGCAGAGGCCATGGCCATCTGCGGGTCAGACAGCCAGGCCACGGGGCCAAGCCCCACATACCCCAGCAGACTGTTGAGCGTGCCATAGGGGGCCTCGTCGAACAGCATCTGCCAGACAAGGCCGTTGGCAATGCCCGGCACTACCCAGGCCGCAAGGACCAGCGTGCGGAACGCCGCCATGCCGCGCAAGCCGCGGCGTTCGCCGCGTGCGATCACCAGCGCGATGCACAGACCCGCCAGTTGCAGGGCCGCGACATTGGCCAGGGTGAACACCAGCGTAGTTCCCAGAACCACCGGCAAGGCGGGATCCGCCAGCACACCGCCGATCGCATCGGTCGAATAGCGGCTGGCGGGTGCCAGCAGGCTGGCGTCACTGAACGCCAGCCGCAGGACATCCAGCACCGGAACGGCATAGAACGCCGCCAGGATCGCAATGGCGGGAACCAGCCAGGGCAGCGGATGTCCGTCGCCCGGTGCCGGTCCCCGATCCGTGGTCCGGTTCGTGATCGTCACTGACGATCAAACGCGGCCTGAACGGCTGCATCTGCGGTATCCAGCGCCGCCTCTGGCGTCGCCGTGCCGGACAGGACATCGCCCAGCATGATCTGGATCTGGTTGGACAATTCCGGATAGATCGCGGCCCCCGGACGCGCGACACCGTTCTGCAATGCCGCGCTGAACAAGTCGTATTCGGGGCCGTCATAGGTGTCATACTGGTCATAGATCGCAGCAGAGGTCGGCAGCAGCCCCTGTGCGGCATTGCCGGGACCCGCATAGATGTCCTTGGCGATTTCGCCGCACAGGGATGCCTTTGCCGGGTCATCCGTCAGGGCCGCGATGGTCCAGCCGCCGGTGCCGGTCGCACGCTGGTCCGCCGTGGGTCCGGGGATTTCCGACACCTCCCAGTTGGCGAATGTCTCTGGCGGCAGGGTGTTGCGCAGCTGACCGTATTGCCAGTTGCCGCCGATGAACATCGCGGCAGACCCAGCCGCGGCCGCCGCATTGAACGAATCGTAATCCGTGATCGACGTGACCCGCGCGGGGGCCGCACCGCTGTCGACCAGATCCTGATAATAGGCGATGGCGGTCAGCACCTTTTCACGGTTTTCACCACTGGCGAAAACGGGCGCGCCGTTGTCATCCACCAGTGTCGCATCCTGCGCCCAGACATTCGCCAACCAGTCAAAGGCGGTGCCTTCCCAGCGGCCACCGTTGAACAGGATACCTTCGCGGCCCTGTTCCACGGCAGACAGCGCGGCCGATTTCAGGTCTTCCCATGTTTGCGGGGCGTCAGGCACGACGCTGGTATCGCGGTACAGCACGCGCAGATCCGTGAACCACCACCAGGCCAGCACGTTGCCATCCGCATCGGTCACGGCATCGCGCACAAAGGGAAACAGGTCCGCCACCTCGGCGTCGCTGAATACATCGTTCATCGGTTTGAGAACGCCGTTGTCCTTGAACAGCGCAAGCTGGCTGGAATCGATCATGGCGCAATCGGGTCCGCGGCCGGCCTGTGTCTGTTGCAGCAGGCGGGCCTGTTCCTGCCCGATGTTTCCGGTCTGCAACTGGGTCTCGATCTTCCAGTCGGGGCGCGCCGTGATGAAATCGGTGAACAGCGCCTCGAACGCCGCCTTGGTTGCCGGATCAGACGAATACAGATCATAGGCCGTCAGGCGAAATGTCAGTGTGTTCGGCGCATCGGCCAGACCCACGCGTGTCCGCGTCACAAGGTCCTGGGCCGTGCCCATGACAGGCAGCGCAGATGCGGCGGCCGCAAGGAACAGGGTTTTATTCATGATACTCTCCAATGGTTGGTCAAAGTGGCGTTTCAAACAGGGTGGTCAAGAGGACCCGAAGGTCCTGCATGGGCAGAACGGGCGCATCCGTTGCGGGGACAATGCCGCGTGCGAAAACATCGGCGGGCAACCGGTCCAGCAGGCGTGGATCATCCGAAATGAAATGGACCGGCACATCCGGCGGCGCATCCTGACCGGCCAGCAACGGGGCAGGCTGGTGATCGCCCAGCACGACGAAAAACGCGCCGTCGCCGTGGCGCAGAATGTATTGCCCCGCCACTTCCAGCGCATAGTCGAGGGATTTGGCGTATTGCGCGCGGATCGTGGCAGGGTCCGACCAGACGACACGGGGGCTGTCCCCCTGTCGCCGCGTCCTGTCAAAGACCGACCCATCGCCCACGGCGTCCCACGGCACGATATCGGGCAGCGGCGTCCAGGGCGCGTGTGATGTGATCAGCGCCACCTCGATCATCGCGGGGGCCGTGACGGCCTTGCGCAGTTTTTCATCCAGCGCCGTCCAGGTGTATTGGTCCGGCATCGTCACCCACTCAAAGGGTTGGCCGCGATAGTCCAGACCCGCGGCATCCAGCGTGGTATCGTAGCCGTACCAGCCGGCCTCGGGCCAATCGAGGGTGATGGCAGGCATCGCGGCACCCGTGTGCCACCCGGCAGCCCCGAACAACCGGTTCAGCGATGTGCGGTCGGATGTCATCAGCCGATCATAGCGCACCTGGCTGTCGACCCACAGGCCCGACAGCAGCGTGCCATGGCTCAGCCAGCTTTGCCCGCCACGGGTCGGTGCCGCGACCCAGCCACTGCGCACATGCCAGCCGGCGGCGTCCAGTGCCGTTTCGACCGATGCCAGCCGTGGCACAGAGGTGGCCGCAAATTCCGGGTCATCCAGAAATGACCGGCCATAGGATTCCACGAATGCAAGGATCACATCCCGCCCCTGCAAGGCCGCGAATGTGGGGACCGGTCCGACCGGATCGGGCAAATCTGCGGTAAATTCCCGCAAGTCTGCGATGCCCCGGCCCATCCTGTCGAACTGTGCCTGAACCAGTGGCGTGACCTGCAACACCTGCCACCCCGGCAGCACCATCGCCAGAACGGCCAGTCCCGCCGGGACGGCAACGGTCAGGCTGCGCAGGCGCCAGCCCAGACGGGACAGCACCCACAGGCCCCGCCACATCACCGCGCCGACCGCAATGACGACCAGCAAGGTTGCGCTTATGCCAAACAGCGCCTGCCCGTGACCGATGCTGGACGCCAGCAGCGCCCAACCCGACACCAACAGATGCAAGTCCAGCAGCGGATTGAACGCCCGGCTGAACGCAAGGTATGTGCCGATGTCCGCAATCTTGAGCACGGCAAGACCCAGTGCCACAACGACAACGGGTGCCAGAACCCAGACACGCGGCAAGATCGCAACGCACAGCAAGATCAGCGGCAGCTCTGGCGTGGGACGGAACCACCGCGCCCCGGTCAGCCCAGCCGGGTGCGACGGCAAGACCAGCACCAGATGCAGCATCACGACCCCCACAAAGAGCCATGCCAGATCACGGCGTGCAGGCCCCCGCCGCATCATTGTGACGATGCCGCGACAGGGCGGCCGCCACCGCGCCAGATCAGCAACGGCAGCGCAGGCAGCAACGACAGGATCATGACCGCGCCGAACAGCACCCCGGCGGCAATCCCGGCCTCTGCTGACGCGCCGATCAGCGGAAAGACGACCGCCGCCGCCCCTTCGCGCCACCCCCAGCCTCCCACGGACAGCGGGATCAACATGGCCGACAGGATCAACGGCACGAGGACCAGCGCCGAGGGCAGATCAAGCGCGGTGCCGGTCGCTTGGGCGCAGGCGGCAAAGGCCGCGATATTCAACAAGGCTGCCGCCACCGACAGACCCGCCTGCACAAGGCCGATCCGCCATGTGGGCAGACATCGCCGCACCAGCGTGACGGGGCGTGATCCACGCATCACCACGGCGATCACGGCCCCCAGCATGCATAGCGCGACAGCCGCCAGCGCAATCCGGACGACAACACCCTGCGCCCCCGCCAGCGCGCCCGGCGCGAACAGGGCGAAGGTCAGCCCGATCATCGCCACCGCCAGCAACCCCAACTGGCCTGCGGCCCTTTCCAGAATGACAGCCTGTGCGGCAGGCATTCGGTTCCCGGTTCCCGGCGCGGACCGCAGTGCGCGCGCACCGTCCCCCAACACGCCACCCGGCAGGCCCTGGTTCAGCGTCTGCGAAAGCAAGTATTCACGCAACGCCCAAGGATAGGAAAAGGTCACGCCCAGACAGGTCGCCACCAGCCGCCAGCGCTGCGCCATCAGCATCGTCTGCGCAATCAGGCAAAGGGTGGCAGCGACGATCCAACCGGGGGCCACATTGCGCAGGCGGTCCCACAAGGCGTCCGTATCAACCACGGCGACCAGCAGCACACACAGTGCCGCAACACAGACCAGGCGCAGCGTCAGGTGCATCGTCGGCGTGCCAACCAGCGGATATCCACGGCAAATGACCAGACCAGCAGAACGGATGCGGTCAGTGCGATGACACGACCGGCAACTTCGGGCAGCACCGGCAGCGCCAGCGCCGCAAGCGCACCAATCTGGATCACGCAGACCAGCTTGCGCCTGAAACTTGCCGGCAATGGCGCATCCAGCCACGGCCAGACATAGCTTGCCAACACAAAGACATAGCGCGCGCCGCCCAGTATCAGCAGTTCTGGCCCCGCGCGCCCGTCCAGAAACAGCAGCAGCGCAAGCACAGCCGCCAGCAGCGCGTCGACCTCCATGTCAAAGCGCGCGCCAAAGGCGGACACAAGCGCCTGCCTGCGCGCCAGCCAGCCGTCGACACCATCCAGCGACAGTGCCACAGCCGCGATCGCAAAGACGGCCCACGACACCTCGGGGGCGAGAGGGGCACTGGCACCAATCCCGGCACACAGCACGGCCACCAGCATGAACCGGACAGTCGTCACGACGTTGCAGGCCCCGACCGCGCGATGCGGGTAATGCTGCGCCATGCGCACCACTACGAACGCCAAACCGGCCAGATAGACGACGGATGTCACGGGCAGGCCGGCGGCAAAGACTTGCCACGCCAGCCACAGCAGCACCGGAAACAGACCCAGCCCCCAGCAGGCCAGTCGATGTGCAGGGGCCGACAATCCAGACCAAGCCACGGCAGATACGCTGTGTTTCATGCGGCAAGCCGCGTGATCTGCGCCATCAGCGGACGGTGGTCGGACGCCGCCCGGATCTTGGGCGAATCGAGCGCCACAGCCCGGTCGACGCGCAACGCGGGGCAGGTCAGCACGCGATCCAGCGCAACAAGTGGGGCCTGCACCGGAAAGGTCCGCGCACGGGGGCCGGTCAGCGGCAGCGACGTGGCCCGAGGGTGCAAGGCCAGCCCGCCCCAGGGTCGCCATTCATTCAGATCACCAAGCAGGACCGTCGGCATCGCAGGGCGCGGCACGAGGGCACGCGCAATCGCACGCATCTGTGCCACACGCAGCACCTGCAACAGCGCCAGATGGCAGGCAATGATCCGCATGGGGGCACCGCGATACAGCACTTCGGTCACGACAGCGGCGCGGTGATAGCGACCCGGCAACCGCAGGACAAACTGCGACGTGGGGGCCATTTCGGGGTCAAGAAGCAGGATATTCCCGCGGCACCCATGCGCCGTCCCGCCACAGCGCATGTCCGGGTCGGCATGCTGGCTGCGCAGTCCGGTTGCGCGGCACACTGCATCCAGATCAAGCAAGGCCCGCGGCGGAACATCATCCGAATCCGCCTCTTGCAGCGCAAGGATCTGCGGCTGAAGCGCCGCGATATCAGATGCAATCGCACCGGTGATACGACCCGGATCAGCGCGCCCATCACGCCCCACGGTGCGGTGCAGGTTCCACGTCACGCATGTCATCGGATGGCGTCTGTCAGTCATCTTTGCCTGTCTGCGGGATCCGCAGGACTGCCACGGACTCTCTTGAACGATAGCCCGTCAATCCCTGTGGGCAATGCCCCGCCCCTGCGCAGGCGACCTGTTGCCGATTCAAGATCATTGGCGCGCGAAAAACTGTCGGTTTGGGTCGTGGGCGCTCGCTGCACCGCAGAAATCCGATCTTTGCAGCTTTTCGCTGCAACCCTAGGTCCTGTATTGAAGTTTCGCTGAAAACGAATGTATTCCGCGCTGCAGCACGAATTGGAACCTGATTCATGAGACCCTCCCGCACGTCACAGCCCCTTTCACGCCGATCTGTCCTGAAACAAGGCGGATCAGCCCTCGCCGCACTGTCCCTGCTGGGGACGCTGGCACAAACCGCAACCGCACAGACGGTCGCGTCCGCACCGGCCACGCCGTTTTCGTTTGCGGCGCTGGTGGACCGGGCGCGGCAGACCGCCGCACAGGCCTATGTGCCGCCAGAGGTGCTGAGTGCGGCATTCACCGACCTGGATTACGACGCCTATCGCACGATCCAGTTCAACGAGGCCCGCGCCCGCTGGGCCGGACCAGAGGCATTCGCCGTGCTGCACGCCTATCATCCTGGCTGGTTGTTCGACAGCACCGTCGATCTGTTCGAAATCATCGACGGCATGGCTGTTCCGATGGACTTTTCGGCGCGTGATTTCAGGTATGGCGGCGATGTCGAACAGCCCTTGAACGATGGCGAGGTCTTTCCGGGCGTGGCGGGGTTCCGGCTGAACATGCCGTTGAACGCGCCCGACCGGTTCGACGAGGTCGTGACCTTTTTGGGGGCCAGCTATTTCCGCGCGCTTGGCAAGGACAACCGCTACGGGCTGAGTGCGCGCGGGCTTGCGGTCAACACCGCTACCTCCGAGGCAGAGGAATTTCCGCGCTTCAGCGCCTTTTGGCTGACGCGCCCGGCACCGGGCGACACGGCCGTCACCTTCTATGCCCTGCTGGAAAGCGAATCCGTGGCCGGGGCCTATCAGTTCACGGTGACACCGGGAGAGACGACGACCATCGACGTCACATCCGAGCTGTTCTTTCGCAGCGATATCGAACAGCTGGGCATCGCACCGCTGACGTCGATGTTCCTGTTCGGACTGAACGATCAGGGCCCGTTTGACGACTACCGCACACGGGTGCATGACAGCGAAGCGCTGGTCATCAACACTGCGGGCGGTGAAACGCTCTACCGTGTGCTGAACAACCCGCAACAGCTGGCCAATTCCTATTTCAGTGCACAATCGCCCCGGTCCTTTGGTCTGGTGCAGCGCAACAGGGACTTTGAAGGCTATCTGGATGCCGAAGCCTATTACGAACGGCGGCCCAGCCTGATCGTCGAACCCGTGGGTGACTGGGGCGAAGGAACCGTGCGCCTGATCGAGATTCCGACGGATCTGGAAACGAACGACAATATCGTCGCCTTCTGGATTCCGCAAAATCCCTATGGCGCAGGCAGCAGTGCAAAGGTGTCCTACAGGCTGCATTGGGGCATGACCCCGCCAGGCGCGCAATCCGACCTGGCACAGATCACGCACACACTGGCGGGTGCCGGTGGTGTTTCGGGCGTTGAACCCAGTGCGGACACGCGAAAGTTCGTGATCGACTTTCAGGGGGGCCTGTTGGCGGAACCGATCGCAGAGTTGTTGGTTAAGGCACGAACAAGCATTTACGGCGGCACCCTCGTGCAAGAGGTGTTGCAACGCGTGGATGGTCAGGATGCGACTTGGCGGCTTGTCCTCGAAGTCGCAGCCGATCCCGGTGCAATCGTCGAAATGCGTGCCAATCTGGCCGAAGGCGACCGGCTGCTGACAGAGACGTGGGTGTATCAATGGATGAAAAACTGACCGTGACGATAGATAGCAATTTTGCACCGACCCATGACCTGACGCCACTGGCACCGCGCGCCGCGCCGCTGGACATGCCGCGTCAGGTGCTGGAACACGCAGCCCGCCCGTCACCATTCGAGATGGTCTCACGCCTGTTCCTGCGGAACGTGTGATTTGCAAAGGCACCTGAGACCGTCCAGCGTGCGGACCAGCCGTATCGTTGGTATCAGCTTTGCGCTGCTGTGCATGGTCGCAGCGGCGGCAACGCTTGCGCAGGCAGGGTTGAACACAGGGTTCGACGTCTGGGACGGCGCAAGCGTGCTGTTGATCGCGATCACCACGGGCTGGCTGGCCTGGGGGGCGGCGCAGGCGTTTATCGGGCTGCCGGCCCTGGCCCCTGCCCCGCGCACGACCTTGATGAGCGGCCATTTTCCGGCCACGGCGATCCTCGTGCCGATCTGCAACGAAAACCCGGTCGAGGTCTGCGCGCGTGTTCAGGCCATGCGACAGTCACTGGCGCGGGCTGGCGTCCCTGCGGATTTCGCCATCCTGTCCGACACGTCGGATCCCGACGCGCTGCGAGCAGAACGCGCCGCATTGGCATCGCTGTTTGACCCGACAGACGGTCTGAATACCGTCTATTACCGCGTCCGCGAGGATCGCCGTGGCCGCAAGGCAGGCAACGTCGAGGATTTCATCCGCAGGTCTGGCGGTAACTATACCTATGTCGTGCTGCTGGACGCCGACAGCCTGATGGAAGGCGAGGCAATCCGCCATCTGGTCGCCCGGATGGAGGCAAACCCCGGTCTGGGGTTGCTTCAGACGCTGCCGCGGATCGTCGGTGCCGCGACGGCGTTCGGGCGTGCGATGCAGTTTTCAGCCAGCTTTCATTCGCCCGTCTTTGCGCGCGGGCTGGCGCGGATGCAGGGCCCGGCGGGGCCGTTCTGGGGCCATAACGCCATCGCGCGCGTCCGCGCGCTGGCACAATGCTGCGGCCTGCCCGAACTGACC
This sequence comes from Loktanella sp. 3ANDIMAR09, assembly GCF_001420005.1. Lineage (GTDB taxonomy): Bacteria > Pseudomonadota > Alphaproteobacteria > Rhodobacterales > Rhodobacteraceae > Loktanella. The sequence goes on from NZ_LJAK01000012.1 coordinate 49,459, forward strand.
GGACCGCCCCCCTTTGGCGGCACCATCCTCAGCCATGACTATGTCGAGGCCGCATTGCTGGTGCGCGGCGGCTGGCAGGTCGAGATGGACCCCCGTATCGACGGCTCCTTTGAAGAGGGGCCGGAAAACCTGCTGGCCTTTGCGCGGCGTGACAGACGCTGGTGTCAGGGCAATTTGCAACATATCCGACTGCTGAACGCCCCCGGCCTGCGCAAGTGGAGCAGGTTCGTCTTTTTCCAGGGGATCGTGTCCTACCTCGTGTCGCTGGCCTGGGGTGCGTTTCTGATCGTGTCCCTGTTGGCCGCAGCGACGGCCGGGGCACCGAACTATTTCCCCGATGCCTACCAGCTGTTCCCGGTTTTTCCCGATGATCGCACGTTCCAGATCGTGGCACTGGCCTGCGGGGTCGGCGGGCTCTTGCTGCTGCCAAAGCTGGCGATTTATGCCGAATCCGTTGTGACGGGCCGGGCACAGCAGTTCGGCGGCACGCTGCGCGCGCTGGGGTCGGTTCTGGCCGAAACCCTGCTGACAGCCCTGATTGCCCCCCTGATGCTGATGTATCAGTCCCGCGCCGCAGCAGAGGTGCTGTCGGGTCGCGATGGCGGCTGGCCCGCCACCGCCCGCGGCGAAGGTCGCCTGGGCTGGATCGAGGGTTGGCGCGCGGGGCGCTGGATCACGCTGTTCGGCGTGGCCGTATCAATCTTTGTGCTGCGCGCGGCCCCCGATCTGGTGGTCTGGCTGCTGCCGGTCACCCTGCCGATGGTCTTTGCGCCATTTTTGATCACCGTGACGTCATGGCCTGTGCTGGTTGGCGCATTCGGCGTGCCCCAAGAAACATCCCTGCCGCCTGTCGTTGCGGATTACCGCCGGAATCTGGCGCGGGGCACCGATCCAAAAGGAACAGCCGATGGCGCAATCGTCCGCGCGGCCTGATCGCCAGCCCGCGTCGCGTCCTGCCGGTTTTGTCGCCCCCCCCGTGTCGCGCGATCCCCGGATCGACGCGTTTCGTGGTCTGGCGCTGGTGATGATCCTGATCGACCACATGCCCGGCAACCCGTGGGAGGCCGTCACCGTCCGCAATATCGGGTTTTCCGACGCAGCCGAGGCGTTTTTCGTGATGTCGGGCGTTGCCGCCGGCATCGCCTATTCCCCCGCCGTTGACCGCTGGCTGCACGGCGAGGCGCGACTGTGGGACGGGATGGCCCCGATGTGGCGCAGGGCCTGGACATTGTATTGCGTGCAGATCGTGCTGACCCTTGCGGCCATCGGGATGTTCAGTTGGGCGGCCGGGGTGTTTTTTCGCGGGGAATTCCGCGAGATGCACAACCTTGCTGCCATCTACGAAAATACCGGCGCGGCCCTGATCGGGCTGCCGATCATGACCTATCAGATCGGCTACGTGAACATCCTGCCCACCTATATCGTGCTGATGATCGCGGCCCCCTTCATCCTGATGGCCGGGTTGCGAAAACCCTGGTGGACGCTGACGGCGGCGGTCTTGTTGTGGGGCTTTGCCGGGGCGAACGGATGGAACCTCCCCAATTATCCCGGCAATGGCGTCTGGTTTCTGGGACCGCTGACCTGGCAGCTGATCTTTATCATCGGGCTGCTGATCGGCATCCGGCACCGGCAAGGCAAACGCCTGGTCCCGGTGTCGCGCGGCTTGTTCGCGGTGACGCTGGCCTTTGTGCTGTTTGCTTTTGCATGGCGACACATTCCCGACCTTGGCGCCTTTATGAACCACAAGATGGCGCAGCTGCGCGACCTGGGGGCGCCCGCCAACTTTACCTCTCATAACAAACCGATGCTGGCGGCACCGCGTTTGCTGCACATTCTGGCCTTGGCGTATGTGTTGTCCTGCCTGCCTGTCGTCACCCGGTTGTGCGCGCACCCCGTCGCGGATCCCCTGCGCCTGCTGGGGCGGCACGGGCTATTGGTGTTCGGGCTGGGGACGGTTCTGTCGCTGGCGGGCCAGATCCTGCTGCGGGTCGAGGCCGATGTGGTCTGGCTGCCGTGGCTTTTGCCGGTGGTTGGTGTGCTGATCAGCTATGCGGCAGCGCGGCTGGCCGACGCCCTCGCTGGCCGCAAACAACCGCAAAAACCGATCGCCGTGGCCCAGCAAATGCAGCCGCCAAAGGCGGCCTGAACCACCGCAGCCGCGCCACCGGGCATCATCCGGCGGTGAAAATCACTTGCCGATCAGGCGTTTGACCCAGCCCTTCTTGACCTCTTCGGGGGCATCGGGGGCGGGGGCATCATCACCGTCCACGCCTTCGACCACCGCGCGAAAGTTCTCAAAGAACTGGTCCGCCATCTTGCGCGCGAAACCGTCCACGATCCGGCTGCCCAATTGCGCCAGCTTGCCACCCACCTTTGCGTTGACCTTGTATTCCAGGCGCGTGCCTTCGGGGATTTCGGTCAGCGTCACATCCGCCCCGCCAGAGGCATGACCCGCCGCACCGCCCTTGCCCGATCCGGTGATTGTCAGGCTGTGGGGCGGCTGCATGTCCGACAATGCGACCTCACCCTTGAAGGTCGCTTTGACCGGACCGACCTTTTGCGTGACCGTCGCGGTGAACCCGTCCTGCGGGTTGCCCGCCATTTCCGAACACCCCGGCACGCACTGGCGCAACACATCCGCATCCAGCAATGCGGCCCAGACGGCGGCAGGCGGGGCTGCAATGTCCTTGCTGTCGTTCATATCCATGGCGTGTCCCCTCCCGGTGTTGCGACTGTCCTCAGGTGCAGCATGCCCGCGATCCCGCGCGCCGTCAAAGCGGGATCGTCAGGCGGGGCGCAATCCCAACATCTGCCGCGCCTGTTGCCATGTGGCGACGGGGCGTTCGTATTTTTCGCAGATCGCGACAGTGCGTGCCACCAGCGCCGCATTCGACGGCGCAAGCGTGTTGCGGTCCAGCCTGATGTTGTCCTCCAGCCCGGTGCGCGCATGGCCACCGCTGGAAATCGCCCAATCGTTCAGCACGGCCTGCTGCGCGCCGATCCCTGCGGCACACCACGGTGCGTCCTCTCCGAACAGGCGCTTGACCGTCTTGATGTAGAAATCGAACACCTCGCGGTCGGCGGGCATCGCGTTTTTGACCCCCATGACGAACTGCACATAGGGCAGGTCCTTGATCTGGCCTGCGTCATACATCGCCTTGGCGCGCAGGATATGGCTCAGGTCGAACGCCTCGATCTCGGGCTTTACGTCATGGGCCAGCATCTCGGATGCCAGCCAATCCACGAGGTCCGGCGGGTTCTCATAGACCCGCGTGGGAAAATTGTTCGACCCCACCGACAGCGACGCCATGTCGGGGCGCAGCGGCAGCATGCCCCCGCGCGTCTTGCCTGCACCCGACCGCCCACCGGTGGACATCTGGATGATCATGCCGGGGCAATGTTTTTCCAGACCTTCCTTCAGCGCTGCGAACTTGTCGGGGTCGCTGCTGGGGGTTTCATCGTCGTTGCGCACATGAGCGTGGCAGATCGTGGCCCCTGCCTCGAACGCGGCCTGGGTTGATTCCACCTGTTCGGTGACGGTGACCGGCACGGCCGGGTTGTCCGCCTTGCGCGGCAGCGACCCGGTGATCGCCACGCAGATGATGCAGGGTGTGGTCATGGTCGTCCCTCAAATATCGAAAAAGATGGTTTCGGCGTCGCCTTGCAACCGAATGTCGAACCGGTAGCCACCCGCACCGTCGGGCTGCGCCAGCAAGGTCGGCACGCGGTTTTGATGTTCGATCCGGCTCAGGATCGGGTCGTCGGCATTGGCCGCCACCTCGTCAGCGAAATACATCCGTGTTTGCAGACCCAGATTGATACCGCGTGCGACGATCCAAAAGGTGATATGCGGTGCCTGCAACTGGCCATTGCGCCATGGGACCTGTCCCGGTTTGACCGTCTGGAACGTAAATTCGCCTGTTTCCATATCGCCCGGCGACCGGCCCCAGCCGGTGAAATGCGGATCAGCCGCACCGCGCGGGTCATTGCCGGGGTAGATGCCGTTTGCATCCGCCTGCCAGATTTCCACCATTGCGTCGCGCAGTGGCGTGCCGGTGCCGTCGAACACGGCCCCGCGCACCGTGATTTCCGTCCCCTGCACGGGACCGGTTTTCATGGTCGTCCCCAGGTCGCCGCCGTAGATGTCGATGCCGGAAAAATTCGGTGTGCAGCCGATGTGGACATAAGGTCCGGCTGTCTGCGACGGGCTTTCCTTGAGCAGGTTCAACGATTGCACCATCACAGTCCCTCCGCACGGTTTTCAAAGAACGTCTGGCGCCGCCCGCGCAGCACGATGTCGAATTTGTAGGCGCGCGCGTCCATAGGAATCGTGCGCGACATGTCGAGTGCGGCAACCAGCGATTCCACCGCCTTGGGATCGTCGATCGTGCCGACGATGGGACACATCCAGATCATCGGATCACCCTCGAAATACATCTGGGTGATCAGCCGTTGGGCAAAGCCCTGACCAAACACGCTGAAATGGATATGCGCGGGCCGCCAGTCATTCGGGCCGTTGGGCCAGGGATACGGCCCCGGCTGGATCGTGCGGAATTCATAGCAGCCGTTCTCGTCCGTGATCACCCGCCCGCAGCCGCCAAAGTTCGGGTCAAGCGGGGCAAGGTAGGATTCCTTCTTGTGCCGATACCGCCCACCGGCGTTGGCCTGCCAGACCTCGACCAGCGCACCGGGCACGGGGCGGCCGGTCTCGTCCAGCACGCGGCCGTAAACGACGATGCGCGGGCCAATCGCGCTTTGATCGGCGGCGGCAAAGTTGTGGATCAGGTCATTGTCCAGGGGGCCGAGGATGTTGTGGCCAAACACCGGGCCGGTTTCCTCTGACAGCGACGTCGGAAACGACAGTTTGGCGCGGGTCGGACTGCGTGCGACGCTCGTTTTATAGCCCGGCGTCAGCGCGGGGGGATGCCACTGCGTGTCACGCGCGAAATACCCTTTCTGCGTCATAGAACCCCCATTTCCTGTAGTGTCTGTTTCGCCAGTTTGATCGCGTGGTTCGCCTTGGGCACGCCGGCATAAACGCCCACGTGCAAAAACGCCTGCATGATGTCGTCGGGGCTGGCCCCCGTGCTGGCGGTAGCGCGCACATGCATCGGGATTTCCTCGAAATTGCCGGTCGCGGCCAGCAACGCCAGCGTCAGCATCGACCTCTCTCGTCGGGTGATCGTGTCATCCGCCCAGACGGTGCCCCAGGCACCTTCGGTGATCATCCGCTGGAACGGCGCGTCAAAGGGCGTCTTGGCCGCCTCGGCCCGGTCCACATGGGCATCGCCCAGCACCGCGCGGCGGGTCGCCATGCCTGCATCATATCGGTCGGTCATCTGCGCTACTCCAACAGGACGGGAATCTGGATTGGTCCGCGAAAACCAAAACCGCGCCAGATCACGGCGTCGGTGTCGGGGATCGACATATTCGGGAAACGGTCGAACAGGATCGGCAGCATCACCTGCCCCACCGCGCGGCGGGCGACATGGGTGCCCTGGCAAAAGTGTGGTCCATTGCCGAACGACTGGTGCGGGGCCTTGTCGCGGTAGACGTCGAACACCTCGCCGTTTTCCAGCACATCTTCGTCGCGGTTAGCGCTGGCCTGAATCGTCATCACCGTATCGCCCTTGGGGATCAGGTGACCGCGAATTTCCGTGTCCTCTGTCACCAGCCGGGACGAGGCCGAGATCGGTGCAACCCAACGCACGCCTTCCTCGAACGCGCGGTCCCAGTCACCGTTTGCGACGACCTGCGCGCATTGGTCGGGGTTGGTCAGCAAACCGTACAGGGTCGTGTTCAGCGCATCGCGCGGTTCGTTGATGCCGCCGCCGATGGCAATCTTGATGTTGGCATAGATCTGGCTGTCGGGGATCGGATCATCCGCATTCAGCATCACGGAATAGGCCGATGGATTGGGGTCCGCCAGGTGACGGGCGCGGGCGGCGTCCAGCACGGCGTTGATGCCCGCATTCGCGCGGTCGGACCGTTCGAACGGCGCATCGCGCCAGCCGAAATTGCCCGCCCCCTCGATCAGGGCCTGCGACCATTCCATCATGTCCTCGTCCGATGCCTCTGGCATCCCCAGCAAGATCGCGAGGCCCCGCGCGGCAAAGGCACCGGACAGCACATTGAACAGATCGACAACCTCGCCACGCGGCAGTCGGGCGACGTAGTCCTGCGCGATCTGGTTATATTGCGGCATCCATTCGCCCATGATGACCTTGGGGTTGAACGCAGGCGCCATGGCCGTGCGTTCGCGCAGATGGTCGGCCCCGTCCTTGCGCATCAGCGTATGCGCCTGGAACGCGCGTTTCATCGGCGTATTGGGATCGTCGGAACTGAACAGATCGGGGTTGTCCTTGACGTATTTGGTATCGGCGGCCTTGGTCAGTAGGGTCCGCCCCACCGACTTGACGCGCAGCACCGGGGCCTCGGCCCGCAGGCGGCGGTAGATCGGGAACGGATCGCGGTCTAATTGGTCCAGCGTGATCGCCTCATCCAGCGGGGCAAGGTCAGGCATCGGAAACTCCCAGCAGGCGCAGGGCATTTTCCTTCAGAATCAGCGGGCGCACCTCGTCCTTGAACGGGGCTGCCTCGAAATCCGCCAGCCAGCGGTCGGGCGTGATCGCAGGCCAATCGGACCCGAACAGCATCTTTTTCTTGAGGATCGAATTGGCGTATTTTACGAATATCTCGGGGAAATACTTTGGCGACCAGCCGGACATGTCGTAATAGACGTTCGGTTTGTGCTGGGCCACGGCCAGCCCTTCTTCGGTCCATGGAAAACTGGGGTGCGCCAGCACGATTTTCATGTCCGGGAAATCGACGGCCACATCGTCCAGATGCATCGGGTTGGAATATTTCAGCCGCATCCCCATGCCGCCGCGCATCCCCGACCCAACGCCGGTCTGGCCGGTGTGAAACAGCGTGATCACGCCTTCCTCTGCGCAGGCCTCCAGCACGGCATAGCAGGCCTCTCGGTCGTTGGGGAAAAACCCCTGCATCGTGGGATGAAACTTGAACCCGCGCACACCGAAATCACGCACCAGCCGCCGCACCTCGCGCGCGCCAGCGCGGCCCTTGTGCGGATCGACCGACGCAAAGGGGATCAGGATGTCGTCATTTTCGGCGCAGATGGTCGCGACCTCTTCGTTGGAATAGCGCCTGAAACCGGTCTCACGCTCTGCATCCACGGGGAAAATCACGGCAGCGATATTGCGTGCGCGGTAGTAGGCGGCGGTGTCCTGCACGGTCGGCAGCATGCCGTCGACACCGGCGGGGTTTTTGAAATAGGCGGCCATGCCGGCCTGAAATTCGGTGTATCCATCGTCGCGCGGGGCGCAGCAGGGTTCCTCTGCGTGCGTGTGGAAATCAATGGCGCGGACTGCGCTGAAATCGACCATGACGACCCTCCCCGATCTGGCTGGCATCATGATAGCATAATTGTTTTGTATGTTAACAGTTATCTTATATAACACTTTCACCTAAATCAGAGGGCCTATCATGACCGATCCTGTCACCCGCCTGTCGATCGACGGCTATATCGCCACGCTGACATTTGCGCGCCCTGACAAGCGTAATGCGATGAACGACGCGCTGGTGGCGGACCTTGATGCCTTCTTTTCCAACCCGCCAGAGGGCGTGCGCGTGGCGATCCTGCATGGCGAGGGTGGCCATTTCTGTTCCGGCCTCGACCTGTCCGAACACAAACAGCGCAGTCCAGAGGACACGATGCGCCATTCGCGCAACTGGCACCGGGTCGCGGATGCCATCGAATTCGGCGGCCTGCCCGTGGTCAGCGCCCTGACCGGTGCCGTGATCGGCGGCGGGCTGGAAATCGCCACCGCCACCCATGTGCGCATCGCGGAACCCAGCGTGCGGTTTCAACTGCCAGAGGGACGGCGCGGCATCTTTGTCGGTGGCGGGGCCACCGTGCGCGTTGGTCGCATCCTCGGCGCGGACCGGATGCGGGAGATGATGCTGACCGGGCGCAGCTACGGGGCCGAGGACGGCCTGCGGCTGGGCCTGTGCCACTATGCCGTGGCCGAGGGCGAGGCGCTGCCCATGGCCCGCGACCTTGCCCGGAAAATCGCGGATAACGCGCCGTTTTCAAACTATTTGATGATCCAGGCGCTGTCGCGGATCGAGGATATGTCCCGCAGCGACGGCCTGTTCACCGAGAGCCTCTCTGCCGCCATGGCCCAGACCACCGACGCCGCCCGCGAGGGACTGGCCGCGTTCCTGGAAAAACGTGCGCCGAAGTTTCGCGGCTAGGCGGCACCGATCACGATCTGCGAACGTTTCAACGCTTGCGACATGGCAGACCTTTGGGTGCCTTGCAGCGGATGGACCGCAATACGGAGTTCGGTGCATTCTGCGACGAACGGAGGGTTTGAGCCCATAACTACCGAGCAGTCTGGGGTAGCCCTCCGGGACGAAGGGATATTTTTCTGCTATATATGAAAATGAACTCAATCGGTGCGCCCTTGAACTGACATTAGAATCGTGCAGTAGGGTTAGCTACGAAAAACAAATATGATCCATCGCTTCTTTGCCCTCAAAACTATAAGATGATGTGAGCATTGCGGCTGAGGGATAAACTTATCAAAGCTCAGCCAGAGAGGATTAAATAGTGTCAGAAGCATTAAACGCCTTAATCACATTCACAGGAATAGTTCTCAGCTTTGCGGGCGTCGGACTTACGTTCATCACGTTTTTTGCCCCAGGAGTTATCCAAAGTTTGGCCCTCAAAAATCCAAAGCGATGGATGCACGTTCCCTCTCAAACCGACGGAAACGAAACATATCGCCATAAAATTTATTCAGGATTCACAATTGAAGTTGGTTATTCTGATCCAGTTCACAGAAACGATTATTTTGAGCCTTGGATGAACGCGCTATATCGCCCTGACAAAAGTGCAACATCTTACTACGTCACATTATTTTTCAACGGCCTTCCTATGGATCGGCTACTTTTTTTACAATATGATGGGTCAAGAAATTTCATTCCCGCCCCCCTTATAAAGCAAGTTGGGGAGAGGCTTTATGCATCCTTCTCTCTAAGGCAAAAGCAATTTGCAGATATTGTAGGATCCGATCACTTTAGAAGGTCATTTGACGAAGTAGCGGCATCTATTACTGGATCAAAATATAACCCAATATTGTTATCACATTATGACGAAAATCTGAATGAACACCTCAGCGCGCTAAATGAAAAAATTGAAGACTTCAAGTCGAGGATCTCTTCATATGAAATATAGCGGATAACGCTGTTTCCTTTTATACACAAAAACTCGTCGGCGTATCGCTTCGTCAATACTTACAGATAAGCTGGATACGGCAGAGCATCTTTGCCACTCATATCATGCGCGGCGAATTTTGGCTTAAAACCGCTTCAGTTGATATCGATACGGTCGTGTTGTGCTGTTAAGCTTGCGGTGAACGTCAACAAAGTCCGCACTCCGGCCACCAGCGCCTTCCCCCTAAATATTCGATTTAGACGATCATCGCGCCCTCACCCCCAGCATAAAGGGTGGCAATCAGCTCTGCCTTGTTCGCCCGTAACTGCCGCTGGTTCAGCGATCCTTTTTCGGTGATTTCACCTGCATCCAGTGAAGGGTCACGATCCAGCGGAATCGCGCGTTTCACGCGGCTGGCCGACCCTGTGGCAGACCTTGCCGCCTGCGCCAGTGCCGTCCGCACTGCGTCCATGTCCGCGCCGGGTGTCAGCCACAGCAGCGCGCCCAGTTCTGCCTGATCCTCGCCCACGATGACCGCGTCGCGGATCAGCCCGCCCATGGCATCGACCAGCCGCGCGCGCACCGCGCCGACGGCCACCCATGTGCCGGTCGTCAGCTTGAAATTCTCGGCCAGCCGCCCGTCGAAATAGAAGCCCTTGGACAGATCATCGGGGTCCGCAGGCCGCAGCGCATCGCCCAGAGGGTAGAACCCTTCGTCGTCGAATGCCTCTGCCGTGCGAACGGGATCGCCCAGATAGCCCGGCGTCACGTTCGGCCCTTTGATCCGGGCCTCCAGCTTGTCACCGACGGGCACCAGTTTCAGCGTGACGCCGCGCGCGGGCACGCCCACGTTGCCGGATTGGTCCTGAATGTCGGTGCAGGCCAGCGTAAATGGTGCGGTTTCCGTGGCCCCCAGACCCGTCGCCAGCAACACCCGTTGCCCCGTGATCCGCAGGCCCACCGCCGACAACCGGTCCCAGGTCTGCTGCGCCATCCCGGCACCCGCATAGAACAACATGCCGAGTTTCGCGAAAAACCGCTGCGCCAATGCGTCGTCCTGTTCCAGCGCGGCGACCAGCTGATCGTAGCCGACGGGAACGTTGAAATACCAGGTGCAGGATATCTCTGACAGGTTGCGCAGGGTGGCGTCGATCTTGCCCGGCGCGGGACGGCCATCGTCGATGTAATAGGTGCCGCCGTTGGTCAGGATCATGTAGAACACCTTGTTGCCTGCCGCCGTGTGGTTCCACGGGGCCCAATCCAGCGTGACGGGCGGATCATCCGAGATATAGCGATAGCAGTCACGCACCATCGCCTGACTGGCGCAGACCATGCCGTTGGTGTTGATTACCGCTTTTGGCGTGCCGGTGGACCCGGACGTGAACAGGTATTTCAGCACCGTGTCCGCCGTCACCCCTGCCCGCGCGGCGTCCGCCGGGGCGGGGTCACAGGTCATCAGATCGTCATAGCTGACGTCGCCGGGTCGCGCATTCCGGCACGTGATGACCGCGCGACCGTCTGCCGAAATGGCGTCCAGTGCAGCGGCAAAGGTCGCGGCGTCATCGGCAAAAACCGCACCGGGGTTCAAGGTTGCTGCAATGTCGCGCAGCTTGCCGTGGTCCTGACTGACCAAGGAATAGGGCACCGCCACGGGTGCAAAGGGCACGCCGACGTAGGCCGCAGCCAGTCCCAAAAGCGCATGTTCGAGACTGTTTTCCGACAGGATCAACAACGGTCTATCCGCCGTCACACCGAGGTCCAGCAACCCCGCACCCAGCCTGCGCGCTGCATCCAGCGCCTGCGCATAGGTCACGGTGATCCAGTCATCATCCGGCCCACGCCGCGCGATCCATGTCCTGTCGGGGGCAGTCTGCGCCCAGTGATCGAGATAGGCCGCCATGACCTGCGGATGATCGGGCAGGGGGTCGGTCTGCCGCATCAGGATCGTGCCGTCAGCGCGGCGGTCATAGGCGAAATGCGGCGTCCAGAACCGGTCTGTCATGTGGTGACACCCCCCATGCGGACCTTGTGCAGCAGATGCAGCAGCATGTCCTTTTCCGTATCGTCCAGCCCGGCAAAACACCGCGCCTCATGGGCCCGTACCAAAGCGACAAGCTCGTCGAACCGGGCGACCCCGCGGTCTGTCGGTTGCAGCGCCTGCACCCGCCTGTCACCCGGCACGGGTTCACGGCGGATCAGATCCGCGCCTTCCAGTTCGTCGATCAGCGCGACCATGCCGGACCGTTCCACACCCAGCGCACGGGCCAATTCGCTTTGCGTGATGCCCTGCTGACCCACGACCATCGCCAGCGCGGAAAACACCCGCGTCGACAGGCCCGCATCACCCATGATGTCCCGAAAATCGGCATGCACGGTCACATAGGCCCGTTTCAGATGATACCCGAGGAAATCACGCAGCAGGATTTCCGGGTCTGTCTCGGGGTCTGACATGACGCGCCTTTCGGGGATCGAATTGTTTAGTTCCATAACAGTTACAGGTTCCAACAACCTTCTGTCCACGAAAACCGCAGACCGGTCTGCAAGAACTGTCCGAAAACGCGGCCCTCTGCCCAAGAAACAGGCAGCACGTGAAATCACGACGACCCCGCCACAGCCCGCGGCGCGGGGTCGGTTGACTTATCCCGGATGCAGTCACCAAGGTTTCGCAGATCAAGGGAGCCCGCCATCACCATCCTGTCCCCCAGCCTGTCGCCCGCGACACCCGTGCCTGCCGTCCGGTCCCATGGCCGGGTCGACCTGTGCGTGCAGGCGCGCGATGACGGCACCGGCATCGCGCGGTTGCGCACCTCTGGCTGTCTCAAACTGCTGTTTCCCACGGGACGCGCCCCGCTGACGGCCGTGCTGCTGAATACCTCTGGCGGATTGACCGGCGGCGATGATCTGGGGGTCACGCTGGACGCCCGCCCCGGCGCGCACCTGGCCCTGACCACGCAGGCCGCGGAACGGATCTACAAGGCAGCGCAGGGCAGCGCCCGCGTGGTGAACACCATCACCGCGCAGGACCGCAGCACGGTGATGTGGCTGCCGCAGGACACGATCCTGTTCGACGCCTCCGGCCTGAACCGCAGCCTGCACTGCGAGGTTGCCCCGACCGCCACCGCCCTGTTGGTGGAACCGGTCGTCTTTGGCCGGACACTGTCGGGCGAGGCGCTGCGCGACATTACCTACACCGACCGCATCCATGTCACCCGCGACGGCGCACCCTTGGTATCGGATGCGATCCACATCAGCGGCGACGCGCAGGCGCAACTGGCCCGCGCAGCCACCGCAGGTGGCGCCGGTGCCATGGCCACGCTGATCTATGCGGCCCCCGACGCAGGCAACAGGCTGGACGCCCTGCGCAGGGCCATCGGCAGTGGCGGTGCCGCCAGCAGCCCGCGCGACGGCGTGATCTGCGCCCGCCTGCTGGCCGCCGACAGCTTTGACCTGCGCCGCACGCTGACGCGTGCCCTGACCCTGTTGGCCGGGACCGACCTGCCCCCAAGCTGGAGATTGTGAATGAACCTGACGCCCCGCGAAAAGGACAAACTGCTGATCGCCATGGCCGCCGAGGTCGCGCGCAAACGCCTCGCGCGCGGTGTAAAGCTCAACCATCCCGAGGCCATCGCGCTGATCACCGACACCGTGGTCGAGGGTGCCCGCGACGGCCGGTCGGTGTCGGAAATGATGCAAGCCGGTGCCGAGGTCGTCACCCGCGATCAATGCATGGAAGGCGTGCCCGAGATGATCCACGACGTGCAGGTCGAGGCGACCTTTCCCGACGGCACAAAACTGGTGACGGTCCATGATCCGATCCGTTGAATTTGAGTATTTTTGGCAAGATGATGCAGGAGACCCGCGATGATCCCCGGTGAGATACTGACGGCAGGGGGTGAGATCACCCTGAATGCCGACCGCGAGGCCGTGACGCTGATGGTGGCCAATACCGGCGACCGACCCGTGCAGGTCGGCAGCCATTATCATTTTGCCGAAACCAATCCGGCGCTGGATTTTGACCGCGCTGCGGCGCGTGGCTGTCGGCTGGATATTGCCGCAGGCACCGCCGTGCGGTTCGAACCCGGCCAGCGGCGCGAGGTGAACCTGATCCCCTTTGCCGGTGGCCGCGTCGTTTACGGATTCAACCAGACCGTCATGGGGGAGCTCTGACATGGCAACCCGTATCTCTCGCGCGTCCTATGCCGCGATGTATGGCCCCACCGTGGGCGACCGGGTGCGGCTGGCCGACACCGACCTGATCATCGAGGTCGAACGCGACCTGACCGCCACACGCGGCGACGGCGGCAACGCGCTGCACTATGGTGAAGAGGTCAAGTTCGGCGGCGGCAAGGTCATCCGCGACGGCATGGGCCAGTCACAGGCCACCCGCGCTGCCGGGGCCGTCGATACGGTCATCACCAACGCGCTGATCGTGGATTGGACCGGCATCTACAAGGCCGACGTGGGCCTGCGCGACGGCCGCATCAACAAGATCGGCAAGGCAGGCAATCCCGACACCCAGCCCGGCGTCGATATCATCATCGGGCCGGGGACAGAGATCATCGCCGGTGAGGGGCGCATCCTGACCGCCGGCGGGTTTGACAGCCACATCCATTTCATCTGCCCGCAACAGATCGACGATGCGCTGCATTCAGGCGTGACGACCATGCTGGGCGGCGGCACCGGGCCCGCGCATGGCTCGCTGGCCACGACCTGCACGCCGGGACCCTGGCACATGGCGCGGATGCTGCAATCGGCGGATGCCTTTGCGATGAACCTCGCCTTTGCGGGCAAGGGCAACGCCAGCCTGCCCGCCGCGCTCGAGGAACAGGTGCTGGGCGGGGCCTGCGCGCTGAAACTGCACGAGGACTGGGGCACGACCCCCGCCGCCATCGACTGCTGCCTGAGCGTCGCCGACGCGATGGACGTGCAGGTCATGATCCACACCGATACGCTGAACGAATCCGGGTTCGTCGAACACACGCTGAATGCCATCAAGGGCCGCACGATCCACGCCTTTCACACCGAGGGTGCGGGGGGCGGCCATGCGCCGGACATCATCAAGATCTGTGGCGAACAGAACGTCCTGCCGTCCTCCACCAACCCGACGCGGCCCTTTACCGTGAACACGGTCGAGGAACATCTGGACATGCTGATGGTCTGCCATCATCTGGACAAATCCATCCCCGAAGATATCGCATTCGCCGAAAGCCGCATCCGGCGCGAAACCATCGCGGCCGAGGATATCCTGCACGACATGGGCGCATTTTCGATCATCGCGAGCGACAGCCAGGCGATGGGCCGCGTGGGCGAGGTCCTGATCCGCACCTGGCAAACCGCCGACAAGATGCGCAAGCAGCGCGGCCGCCTGCCAGAGGAAACGGGCGACAACGACAATGTCCGCGTGCGCCGCTATATCGCGAAATACACGATCAACCCTGCCATTGCCCACGGCATCAGCGCCCATATCGGCAGCATCGAGCAAGGCAAGCGCGCCGATCTGGTGTTGTGGAATCCCGCGTTTTTCGGGGTAAAGCCGGAAATGGTCCTGATGGGCGGCACCATCGTCATGGCACAGATGGGTGATCCCAATGCGTCCATCCCCACACCGCAGCCGGTCTATTCGCGGCCCATGTGGGGGGCCTACGGGCGTAGCGTCGAACATTCCGCCGTGACTTTTGTATCTGGTGCCGCACAGGACGACGGCATCCGCGACCGCCTTGGCCTGGCGAAACAGACGCTGGCGGTGGAAAACACCCGCAACATCGGCAAACGCGATCTGAAACTGAACGACGCCACGCCCACCGTCGAGGTCGATCCCGAAACCTACGAGGTCCGTGCCGACGGCGAGTTGTTGACCTGTCAGCCGGCAGAGGTTCTGCCGATGGCGCAACGGTATTTCATGTTCTGATGACAGGTTCAGCATCCCACCTGCTGCAGTGCGGCATTGCAAAGACGGCTGTAGTTATGCAGACCAAGCCCGCCTACCTTCAATGGCAAGGGAGGAAACCAAATGAACACGAGCAAAGGGTTTCCAATGGCTTATCAGAACACAGCACATCACGATCTTTACGGGGTTTTTGCAACGCTGCGCGAGAACCTGGCCGCATTCGGTCGCGGGTTGTCGCGGGGCATGGAGGCATATGCCCACCGCAAGTCGCGCATCGATCAAATGGAACGGTTGAACGCGAAAACCGATGCGGAACTGGCCGAAATGGGACTGCGTCGTCAGGACATCGCGCGCCACGTCTTTGCCGACCTGATGAACGTTTACTGACGATCAGGTTCGGGGGGCAGTCCCGCACAGCGCATGACGGACTTGCAGCTGCCCCCCTGACGCATCCCCGTGGTCAAGGCCACCTCTGGTGTATGGGGCCGTTGCCCCACCACATGCACCAAGAGGTTTATCATGCCACTCGACACGACATTACCGACCGACCTGCAGACGCAGGTGGACGACTATTTCGCCACATTGGGTCAGGGGTTCAACGCGGGAAGGATCCGGCAGGAACGCACCACGCGATTGATCGCACTGAACGCGATGACCGATGCGGAACTGGCACAACAGGGCCTGACCCGCGCCGAGATTCCGAACCACGTTTTCGGCGATATGTTTCCCAAGTAAACCTGACGGCGGTGGCAGCATGACCGATATGCCGACCGCCCAGCACGTCGAACCGTTCGGCGGGTCCGCTGTGGATACCGTGACGCTGGACTACGAATCGCGGTTCCTGCGCCGCCGCGTGTTGACCACCGACACCGGGGTGCGGTTCCTCGTGGATCTGCCACACACCACATCGCTGAATGCGGGCGACGCACTGGTGCTGAATGACGGTCCGCGCATTCGCGTGCAGGCCGCGGCCGAGGATGTGTTGCGGATCACGGGGCCGAACCTGGCACGGATTGCCTGGCATATCGGCAACCGGCACACCCCCTGCCAGATCGCGGGCGACCATCTGCTGATCAAGGCCGATGACGTGATCCGTCACATGCTGGACACCATCGGGGCCAAGGTGACGCCCGATTGTGTGCCATTCACGCCCGAGGGCGGTGCCTATGGGCACGGGCGCACCCATGCCCACGCACATGGCCACACCGCCCATGACTGACGCGCGGTTGCTGACCCTGATGCAATGGCTGTCGCCTGCGTTCCCGCTGGGCAGTTTTTCCTATTCCCACGGGATCGAGGCGGCGGTTGCGGCGGGCCTGATCCACGACGCAGACAGCCTGACCGACTGGCTGACGGACATCCTGCGCCACGGCACAGGGCGCAGCGATGCAATCTGGCTGCGGCTAGCGGCGGACACCGACAATCTGAACACGCTGGACGCGCACTGCCGCGCCTATGCGCCCGCCCGCGAACGGCTGGCAGAGGCTGACCGCCAGGGGGCCGCGTTCTGCAACCTCGCGCGTCAGGTTTGGGGCATCGACATGGCCGACGTGACGCTGGCCCCTGCGGTGGGCCATGCCGCCCGCCAGATCGGCATGGACATCGACACTGTCGTGCCGCTGTTTCTGTCATCCTTTGCCGGGAACCTCGTTGCCGGCGCGCAGCGTCTGTTGCCACTGGGACAGACCCGCGCGCAGGCGATCAATGCGGCACTTCACCCGGTCTGCGTCGCGGTCGCCAGCGATACGCGCGGCGCGACCATCGACGACATTCAGTCCACCGCGCTGATGTCCGACATCATGGCGATGCAACACGAAACCCAAACTGTCAGGCTGTTTCAATCATGACCAAACTCAATGGCCCGCTGCGCATCGGCATCGGCGGCCCCGTCGGCGCAGGCAAAACCACACTGACCGCGCGACTGGCCGAACGGCTGAAATCCGAATTTTCCATCGCGGTCATCACCAACGACATTTACACTCAAGAGGACGCAGAGGCCTTGATGCGGATGCAGATCCTGCCCGCCGACCGCGTCATGGGTGTGGAAACCGGCGGTTGCCCGCACACCGCGATCCGCGAGGACGCCAGCATCAACCTGGCCGCCATCGACCGGATGAACAAACGCCATCCCGACCTGCAGATCGTCCTGATCGAAAGCGGCGGCGACAACCTGTCCGCCACATTCAGTCCCGAACTGGCCGACATCACCATCTATGTCATCGACACCGCCGCCGGAGAGGACATCCCCCGCAAGGGCGGACCCGCCCTGACCCGGTCCGACGTGCTGGTGGTGAACAAGACAGACCTAGCACCCTATGTCGGCGCCAACCTCGACCGGATGCGGGCCGATGCCGCCACCGCAAGGGGCGACCGCCCCTTTGTGTTCGCATCCCTGAAATCCGGTGACGGTGTGGACGCGGTGATCGCCCAGATCCGGAATTTTGGCGGTTTGTGACGAAAACCGACATGCCGGGGTCTTGGACTGCGGCAAAGGCGACTTAAATGGCATCAAGGAAACGTGACAAAGGATATTGCAGGCAGTGAGGCCCCTATCGTGACCCCGCTCGATCTTTGGTGTGCGCCACGGCGCGCGCCCATCCTGTCCGGTTTTCCTCGTCAATCACAACGCACTGGTGTAGGCGTCCGCCACCCCGACCGCGCTAGCCAGAGGTGATCCCAGACCCGTGTCCCTATTCCTGATCGCTCTTTTGCCCTTTTTGGGCGCCTTGTTGCCGGGTCTGATGATCCACGCGGGCCGCCAGGCCTGTTTCATGGCGACGTTCCTTGTCACCGGCCTGACCACCGTCGGCCTGCTGGTCCATGCCCCCGCCGTTCTGGGCGGAGAGGTCATTCAGGCGCAGCTGAACTGGATTCCGTCGCTGGGGCTGAACGTCAATCTGTTCCTTGATCCGCTGGGCTTCTTCTTTGCCGGGTTGATCCTGATCATCGGCCTGCTGGTGATCGTCTATGCGCGCTACTACCTGTCGCGTCAGGACAACATGGGCGAATTCTACAGCTACCTGCTGCTGTTTCAGGGCGCGATGGTCGGCATCGTGCTGTCCGACAACATCCTGATGCTGGTGGTCTTTTGGGAACTCACGTCGCTGTCGTCCTTCCTGCTGATCGGGTTCTGGAAACATCTGCCCGCGGGCCGTCAGGGTGCGCGCATGGCGCTGACCACGACGGGCATGGGCGGTCTGGCCCTGATCGGTGGCATGATCCTGCTGGGACAGGCTGGCGGCAGCTATGACCTGACAACGCTGCTGCAAAACCGCGAGATGGTGCAGGCATCCCCGCTGTATATCCCGGCGCTGCTGCTGATCCTGCTGGGCTGTTTCACGAAATCCGCACAGTTCCCGTTCCACTACTGGTTGCCGCATGCGATGGCCGCGCCCACGCCCGTGTCGGCCTATCTGCACTCTGCCACCATGGTTAAGGCAGGCTTGTTCCTGATGGCGCGCCTCTGGCCCGTTCTGGCCGGGACCGAGGCCTGGACCTATATCGTCTGCACCGCGGGCCTTTTGACCATGGTGATCGCGGCCTTCATCGCGTTCTTCAAACATGACCTCAAGGCGCTGCTGGCGTTTTCGACCATCTCGCATCTGGGTCTGATCACGTTCCTTTTGGGCACCGGCACGCCGTTCGGTGTCATGGCCGCCGTGTTCCACATCCTGAACCACGCCACGTTCAAGGCGGCGCTGTTCATGACCGCCGGCATCGTCGATCACGAGGCCCACACCCGCGACATGACCCGGCTGGGTGGGTTGCGGCACCTGATGCCGATCACCTTCATGATCGCCACGCTCGCATCACTGTCGATGGCCGGTATCCCCCTGCTCAACGGCTTTATTTCCAAGGAAATGATGCTCGAAGAGGCGACCGTCACCACCCTTTATGGCTCGCCTTGGCTGGTGACGATCGTGGCGACTGTGGGTGCGCTGTTCTCTGCGGCCTATTCGTTCCGGTTCCTCGGTCACACCTTCTTTGGGCCCAAGCGTGACGATTACCCCGCCACGCCGCATGATCCCGGTGTGGGGCTGTGGCTGTCCCCTGCCCTGCTGACGATCCCCGTGGTCGTGCTGGGTGTGGCACCCTTCCTTGCCGAACCTTTTGTGAAGACCGTGACCGCAGCGGTGCTGGGTGACGCGTCACTGGTTCCGGACAAATATCTGGCGCTGTGGCACGGGTTCAACCTGCCGCTGCTGATGTCGGTGATCGCCGTGATCGGCGGCATCCTGATGCTGCTGGCCTACAAACCGCTGATCAAGGCGTGGGACAACACCCCCCGCCCCGAGGCCAAGACGATATTCGAGGCGCTGGTGAACGGGTGCGGCACCGCCGCCAACCGCTTTGCCGAAGGTCTGCACAACGGCAGTTTCACCCGCTACGCCGCGATCATGATCGTGACGACGACAGCGGTCGGTGCCTTTGCATGGATCACCGGCAAATCACTGGCCCAGGGCCGCGAGATGCTGCCGATCACGCCACCGGCCTTTGCCGGGTGGGCAATGCTGGTCGCCGCGACCGTGTTCATGGTGCTGGTGCATCGCAACCGTCTGGCCACGCTGATCCTGATGGGGATTGTGGGTCTGATCGTGTCCGTCGGGTTCAACTATTTCTCCGCCCCCGACCTCGCACTGACACAGATTTCGGTCGAGGTAGTGACAATCATCCTGCTGCTGCTGGCGCTGAACTTCCTGCCCAACAGCACACCGGTCGAATCCAGCCCGGCCCGCCGGACCCGTGACGGCGTGATCGCGGTGCTGGGCGGTGTGGCGACCACCATGCTGATGTATTCCATCCTGATGTCGGATTTCCCGACAGCCTCGATCAGCGAATATTTCCTGGCCAATTCCTACAAGGGCGGCGGCGGCGACAACGTGGTCAACGTCATCCTCGTGGATTTCCGTGGGTTCGATACCTTTGGCGAAATCATCGTGCTGGGGATTGCGGCGCTTGTCATCTATGCGCTGACGGAATCGCTGCTGTCGTCGTCGGTCCGCGCGCGTCTGCTGAACCGCGGCTACGAAGAGGAACAGGCAGGCGACGCGCATCCGCTGATGATGGTCGTGCTGACCCGCGTGATGATGCCCGTGGTGCTGATGGTGGGTTTCTACATCTTCTTGCGCGGCCATAACGAACCGGGCGGCGGGTTCATTTCCGGCCTTGTCGTCGCGATCGCGGTTGTGATGCAGTATATGGCGTCGGGTTTTGCCTGGGCCGAACGGCGCCAGCGCTATCCCTATCACGGGATCATCGGCGCGGGCGTGCTGGTGGCAGGTCTGACGGGGATCGGCAGCTGGTTTGCAGGCGCGCCGTTCCTCAGCTCTGCGTTCGGTTATTTCCGCATTCCGCCGATGAACGAATTCGAACTGGCGACGGCGATGGCCTTTGATCTTGGCGTGTTCCTCGCCGTGGTCGGTGCGGTGATGCTCAGCCTTGAATCCTACTCGCGCCTTGCACGGCGCCAGGGGGATGAAACCAACGAACACGCGATGGACATCGATCCCTCCCGAGAGGTGCCGCCCCTGGGCAGCCTTCGCAACACAGCGCAGCAGGAGGGCTGAACATGGAACTTCTTGTCGCAACCGCCGTGGGCATGCTCACGGCATCGGGGATCTACATGGTGCTGCGGCTGCGGACCTTTCCGGTGATTATCGGGATTTCACTGCTGACCTATGCCGTGAACGTGTTCCTGTTCGGATCGGGCCGCCTGTTGCCCAACGCACCGGCCGTGCTGACCGACGGGGTGGACATCTATTCCGACCCGCTGCCGCAGGCACTGGTGCTGACCGCCATCGTGATTTCATTCGGCATGACCGCCGTTGTGGTGATCGTGGCGCTGGGGTCATGGCTCGCCAATGACGACGACATGGTGGACACCCCCACCGCAGGTGCCGGACCAGACGCAGCCGATGACCAACCGCGCGGGGGGGCACAATCATGACCCATTGGTTGATCCTGCCCATTCTGCTGCCGGGCATGCTGGCGGCAATCCTGGTGATGGTCACGCGCTATCACCGGGTCCTGCAACGCACCTTTTCGCTGGCCGGATCGGTCCTGACGCTGGCGCTGGCCATCGGGCTGTTCTGGCGCGCATCCGACGGCACCATCGACATCTATCAGCTGGGCAACTGGCAGGCCCCGTTCGGGATCGTGCTGGTCGCAGATCGGCTGTCGACGCTGATGGTGCTGATCACCGCGATTCTGGCGCCGCTGGTCCTGCTTTATGCCATTGGGTCGGGTTGGGATGAACGGGGGCGGCATTTCCATCCGCTGTTCCAGTTCCAGATCATGGGAATCATGGGCGCGTTTCTGACAGGCGACATGTTCAACCTGTTCGTGTTCTTTGAAATCCTGCTGATCGCCAGCTACGGTCTGATGATCCACGGGGGCGGGGCCGACAGGCTGCGCGCGGGCACGCAATACGTGCTGTTCAACCTGCTGGGATCGACGCTGTTTCTCTTTGCGCTCGGCACGCTTTATGCGCAGACCGGCACGCTGAACATGGCCGACCTTGCCGTGCGTGTTGCAGCACTTGATCCGGCCGATACCGCCGGCATCCGGGTCGCCGCCGTCCTGCTGCTGCTGGTTTTCGCGATCAAGGCGGCCCTTCTCCCGCTGCACTTCTGGTTGCCTGCCAGCTATGCCGAGGCCCCCGCCCCCGTTGCGGCCCTGTTCGCAATCATGACCAAGGTCGGTGCCTATTGCATCATCCGCGTCTATACGCTGGTGTTTCCGACCGACCTGTCGCTGACGCAAGGGCTGTTCGACACCTGGATGATGCCTGCCGCGCTGCTGACGCTGATGATGGGCATGATCGGCGTGCTGGGATCGAACCGCGTTGATCGTCTGGTGGCCTTTTCGGTCATCGGCTCCATGGGCCTGTTGCTGGCGGCGGTATCGGTATTCACACCCCAAGGCATCGCCGCAGCGCTGTACTATGCGGTGCATTCGACATTTGCCGCCGCTGCGCTGTTCTTGCTGGTGGACGTGATGCGCGACCGGCGCGGCGACGTGGGCGTCCACCTGCGCGACGCGGCCCCCATCGCGGGCGGGGCGCTGGTCGCCGGCATGTTCTTTGTCGCGGCCATCGCCATGACCGGCCTGCCTCCCCTGTCAGGGTTCATCGGGAAACTGCTGGTCATGACCGCAGCCCTCGATCACCCGCTCGAGGCATGGATCTGGGCCGCCATCCTGATCGGATCGCTGATAGCGGTCGTGGGCTTTGGTCGTGCGGGCAGTCAGGTTTTCTGGAAATCGCATCAGGTCGCAACTGAAACCACCGGCCCTGACAGCGCGGCCGAGGGATCAAACACCCCCGAACAGACCCCGCCGGTGCTGCCTGTCGTGGCCATCGGTGGCATGCTGACAATGCTGGTGGCACTGACCCTGTTCGCCGGTCCCGTGATGCGGACCATGGATGCGACCGCAGCGCAGCTGTTCAACCCCGCACCCTATATCGAGGTTGTGCTGACAACCGAGGGCAAGGTGATCGACAGCGGCGATTACGGCGATGACACCGGCGGCGATGCCGCCACGGCCGAGGAAGGTTACTGATATGCCCCTGCGCCTGTTTTACCGGATCTTTCCGCACCCGATCCTGACGCTGATCCTGGTCGTTGTCTGGTGTCTGCTGCAAAACACCATCACGCTGGGCACCGTGGTGATGGGCCTGATCCTGGGCTTTATCATCCCGATCACGACGGCGGCCTATTGGCCGAACCGTCCCCCCCTGCCAAAACCCTGGCGGCTGGTGAACTACCTGGCACTGGTGATGTGGGATGTGGTCGTCGCCAACATCGAGGTCGCCCGCATCGTGCTGTTCAAATCGAACGCCGCCATGCAGCCCAAGTGGATCGTGATCCCGCTGGATCTGCGCACGCCAGAGGCCATCACCATGCTGGCCGGCACCATCACCCTGACCCCCGGCACCGTCAGCGCGGACCTGTCGGCCGATGGCACCGCCCTGCTGGTGCATGCGCTGGACGCCGCCGATCCGGACGCCGTGCGTGACGAAATCAAGGCCCGCTACGAATCCCGCCTGAAAAGGATATTTGAGGAATGATTGGAACAGCCGTTATCATCGCCATGGCCGTGGTCGGCCTTGCCCAGATCCTCGCCATGGTCCGCCTTGTGCGTGGACCCATGGTCGGTGACCGTATCCTGGCGCTTGACACGATGGTCATCAACGCCATCGCCATGATCGTTCTGCTGGGCATCCACTGGGGCACCGCCGTCTATTACGAAAGCGCACTGATCATCGCCATGCTGGGCTTTGTGTCATCAGTCGCGCTTTGCCGCTTTGTGCTGCGGGGGGACATCATCGAATGATCGCAACCATCCTCGACATCCTGATCGTCGCATCGCTCGCCATTGGCGCCCTGTTCATTCTGGTGGGCTCCTTTGGCCTGCTGAAGCTTGATAATTGCATGTCGCGCCTGCACGCCCCGACCAAGGCGTCGACCCTTGGCATCGGGTCTCTGTTGGTGGCGTCGATGCTCTATGCCTTTGCCTATGGCGACGGGTCGCTGAACGAGGTGCTGATCATGGCCTTCCTCTTTGTGACTGCCCCGATCACCGGAAATTTCATCTCAAAGACGCATCTGCATGGCCGCCGCAAACATACCGACGTGCCGCCACCGCCGCAGGACAAGATCTGGGCGACAGACGCCAAGAATACCGAATCCTGATCTTACATTTTGGGTGCGCGAAATTGCGCACCCAAAAATCAGGTATCCATCTGATTTCAAAACAGAATACAGGCGATTGCCAATTGGCAATCAGCCCTTTGCACGATCCTTGAGGAAGGATTCGACCGCCGCCCGGATCGCCGCATCCGGCAGGGTGCTGGAAAATTTCAGCGCCGTCGTCGTGCCTTGCCGGTGCACCGCCACATTTCCCAGCGGATGCGTATAGACGTTGTCGTTGGCGCGGCGCTTGCGTGGTGCCTTGCCTGCCGCCTTGAGCCGGGTCATCACCTCGGCTGCCGTCAGCCCCTGCCCTGCGATGCGATCCGCCTCTTCCAGCACACGTTCTGCCGCATCTTCCTTGACCATCACGGCGCGCAGCTGGCGCGCGTGCAATTCGCGCACTTCGCGGATCGACGGAAAGGCCGCGACAATCCGCGGGTCCAGCTTTGCCAGTTGCAGAAACCGCGACAGGAACGCGGGCGACACCTGCAAACGATCGGCCATGACCTTTTGCTGGCCACCGTAATAGGTCTCTACCGCGCGGGCGTAGTCCTGCGCGCGTTCATAGTCGCTGATATCCTCGCGGTCGCGGTTTTCGATATCGGCAAGGCGAAACGCCTCTTCGTCGGTCAGGTCGCGCTCTTCGATCAAATAGCGGAACTGGGGGTAATTGTTCGCCCGCAGCCATGACACCGCGAAATGCCGCCTTGCGCCGCAGATCACCTCGTATTCTGCGCCCGAGCCGTCCAGCTTGCGCACGATCGCGGGGAATTCCTGCTGGCCCTGGGCCCGCAACCCTTCGATCAGGTCAGCACAGTTTTCGGCAGTCAGCAGGTCATAGGCACGGTTATGCCCTTTCCACATCACGCAGGTCGCCGGATCAACCAGCCGCAACACCTTTTCCTGACGCTGCCCGCCGACCTGATCGGCCATCGCGTTGGACCGTTTCAGAAACCGGGCAGACCCGCGCGGTTCCGGCGTTTCATCTGCACCCAGATCATTCAGGATGTCGTCAAAGATGGCGTCGTGCTTCTTGCTCATAGGATCCCCTCCTTGCGCAGGCGCGCGGTGTGACTGGGCCATGTCTTGCGGATTTCGGTTTCGATCTCGCGGCCCACGGCGTCCAGATAGACGCGGCAGCGCTTGTGTGTTTCCGACCGTGTCGCAGCCCCCGTCAACTCGTAAACCGTCATCAGGTTGGCGGCGGCGTTGTCGATTTCGGCACTGTCCTTCAACACGGCGTTCAGCATGTCTTGCGGGAACACCGCGTCCATCATCCGCTTGATCGCCTGGTGCGCGCTTTTCTGGTCGTTCATCTTGGTGGCGAGGATCTTAACAAAATCATACCCCCGCGTGCCGCCATGTTGCGCAAGCTCGCCCAGCGTGCTGCTCATCATTTTCAGAAAATGCGCGGTCGAGCCAAAGTCGATGTTGTTGGGCGGTGCCGGCACGACGATCGCATTCGCGGCCCTCAGAACCGAGAGCGAGATCATCCCAAGCGCCGGCGGCGGGTCCAGCAGGATCACGTCGAACTGGTCAGAAATCGTCTCTAACCCCGTGCGTAGTCTATCAAGGACGAAATCCTGTTCGCGCACCATCCGCGCCGCAAATTCGTATTCCGCGTCATACAGCCCCAGGTTCGCGGGGATCAACGCGATGCCCGGCCAATAGGTCGCACGCAACGCGTAGTGCAGCGTCGACGGGCCACCGTGGCGAAAGAACGGATAAAGCGTGTCCTCTTCTTCGTCGACGTCCACATCGGGGTTCAGCCCGAACACACTGGTGGTCGACGCCTGGCTGTCACAATCGACGACGCAGACACGGTAGCCCTTTTGTGCCAGGTATTGCGCCAGATGCGCCACGACCGTTGATTTGCCGACGCCACCCTTGAAGTTCTGGATCGCCAGCACCATCGCAGGATCGTCAGGCGCACGGTGCGGCAATGTCCCGAACACCTCGCGCATGCGGTTCACGTCGGCCAGTGAATAGCCTGTGCGCCGGTTGGTATCGGGGTCCTTGTCAGGTGTGGGTAGCCGACCATCATCCTCGGCGTCGCGGATCGCCTTTTCGGTGCGGCCACACATTTCGGCGGCGGTGCGCACGTTATAACGCACATCCAGCGTCTTGGCCGTGCCCGGTGAAAACACCCGTGCCCGCAATTTTTCGATGACACGCCCCGCACGTGATGCAAGGGCGTCAATCTCTGCCAACTCGATGGGGTAGCTCTGCTCTTCCATGACCTGTCCGCCATATTGTTTTGCAACAGAATGCCCTGTGCGGCCTTTGCAGACAAGTGCGATATTCAGCGGCACGCCATTCAAAAATCGCACTTTGGTGCAGTTACCCCACAGCATTGGAAGTTGCGCAGGTGCGCGCTGCAATATGCCACCTGATCCGGGCGCTGATAGCAGTCTAGCGTGCCTGCTGTGCAATTGGCCCCCCTGAAAAATCAAAATCCAGAAAAACCCGATCTGTTCAGATATTCGGATTCATCTGTTCACGGGCCTGATCCCCCTGCCGCACAAGGTCCCCGCAGCCCTATCCCTTACGGCTTGGGATGGTTTGCGCTACGTCTTGGGTGGGATGGCGATACGTCTGGGGTGGTCTGTCCTTACCTCTGGGGTGGGTGAAACCTTACGTTTCGGGTGGGTCGATCTCGCCGAATCGGCACGAGTCGCGATCCCCTGTTTTCATGCCCTTTGCGATTCGCGGCGGGCCGTGGGTGGTGGTCGAAACCTTACAGATCGGGTGCTGCCCCGCGCGCTTGACTTACACAGCTTATCATACAAAAGTAAGCGCAAGCACGTAACAGAAAGTGCGCAGATGGCAAAACCGACGCAGACATCCTACCGTACACTCGACGCGCGGCCCAGTGCCGATACGCTGATCAAACCCGGCGAACTGGTCGACCTGGTCGAGGTGACGCCGCTGACGCTGGCCGACCGGCGTATCTACAACCAGCTGTTGGAAAACGCCTGGGATGCGATCGACAAACCCGTGACCCATGTCATCGCTAAGGCGGACCTGCGCGGCAGTCACAATTCCAACGACCGGATCGGTGAGTCCATCGAACGGCTGATGTCGTCCATCGTCAAGATGGAGGTGACCTGGGACGGCAAGCCTGCGATCGAGCGTGTGCAACTGTTGGGGGGCAACGTCGAAATGGCGCGTGGCGACGGATTGTTCGAATACGAGATCCCTGCCCGCCTGCGCAAGGTGATCCGCAATTCCACCGTTTTTGCGCGCCTACAGCGCGAGGTCATGTTTGCGCTGACCTCCAAATATGCGCTGACCCTCTATGAGATGGTGCAGAAACGCGGCAACCTGCGCTGGAAATCGTCCGAGAAATTTACCCTGGATGCCATTCGCGGTGTGCTGGGCGTGCCCAAGGGCAAGCTGACATCCTGGTCGAACCTGCGGTTGCGTGCGATCGAACCCGCCGTGGAAGAGGTCTGCGCGCTGTCCGACTACATGGTCGAAATCAACCCGATCAAGACGGGCCGCAGTGTCACCCATGTCGAACTGCGCTGGTGGCGCAAGGATGGTGACGCGACCGGCAAGGCGGAACGGGCCCTCAGCTTTGCCAGCACCGGGCGGCGTCAACGCGCCACCGATGATCCCGACCTGCGCCCGCGCCCCGGCCAGCTGGATTCCAAGGGTGC
The DNA here is from genome assembly GCF_001420005.1 of Loktanella sp. 3ANDIMAR09. Taxonomy (GTDB): domain Bacteria; phylum Pseudomonadota; class Alphaproteobacteria; order Rhodobacterales; family Rhodobacteraceae; genus Loktanella. The sequence goes on from NZ_LJAK01000012.1 coordinate 76,942, forward strand.
GGCCTTGCAGACCCAGACCTATGAAACGGCCCGGATGCGGTTTCCGGGTTATGACATCTATTATATCGAATCCGCTTGGCGCGACTGGTCGCGGGGCAAGGCGCCCGCCGATGACCCCGATCGCGCTTACCTTGCATTCTTTCGCAAGTTTGCCGAGGCAAATCCGCTATAAGCCATTGATTGCACGCAAAAATAAGGACGATTGCCAATTGGCAATCGCCGCCTGCCGCGCCCCCTGCCCTGATGAAACGTCCTCATGCGTATCATGCTGAATGGACAAGCCTTGCGGCTTGGGTCACGGTTGTCCGAATGAAGCAACGTGATCAATTGACCGACCTTGCGCACCTCTGGGGTGCACGACCCGCAACCGATACGGATTGGGATTTCGCGATCTGGTCCCCGGACCGCGACAGCCTTGACCTGATGCTGAACGGGGTCACCCACCCCATGACGCGGGACGCGGGCGGTGTGTTTCGCGCCCGACTGCCCGCCCGCGCCGGTGACAGCTATGGCTACATGCTGGATGGCCAGCCGGTCCCGGATCCCGCGTCGCGCAGGCAGGCCGGCGGCGTGCATGATCTGTCGATGCTCACACGACCGCCACAGGCCCCATCGCCCTGGATCGGGCGTGACTGGGCCGAGGCGGTGATCTGCGAAATCCACATCGGCACGTTCACCGAACCGGGGACGTTTCAGGCCGCAGCAGAAAAGCTGGGCGACCTTGCAGCCGTCGGAATCAACACGGTCGAAGTCATGCCCATTGCCCAGTTCGGCGGGAACCACGGCTGGGGTTATGACGGGGTGCTGCCCAACGCGGTGCATCCGGCCTATGGCACGCCTCAGGATTTCGCCAACTTTGTCGCTGTCGCCCATGATCTGGGGATCAGCGTCATTCTGGACGTGGTCTATAACCACTTTGGCCCTGACGGTGCCTATATCCACGGGCTGACGCCTGCGTTTTTCGACCACGGGCGCAGCACGCCCTGGGGCCCGGCGGTGGATTTTACCCAAGACCCGGTGCGGGCATTCTTTTTCCAGAACGCGGCGATGTGGGTGAACGATTTCGGCGTCGACGGGTTCCGGTTCGACGCGGTGCACCAGTTGGTCGACCCCAGCCCCGTGCCGTTCTTTCACGCCCTGACCGCAGGTCTGCGCGCGATGGATGCGGGACGGCCCCTGCATCTGATTGCCGAGGATGAACGCAACCTGACCACTGACCGCGACGCCGGTCGCATCGACGCCCAGTGGAACGACGATTTTCACCACGCGGTCCACTGCCTGCTGACCGGCGAGAGCGAGGGTTATTACCGCAACTATGCCGCCGACCCGATGGCCGATCTGACACGCGCCCTTGCCGAAGGTCAGGTCGAACAGGGCCAGCCTCGTGTCGGCGCCTCACGTGGCGCGCCGTCAAGGCATCTGCCGGCCAGCGCCTTTGTGAACGCCAACCAGACCCACGACCAGATCGGAAACCGCGCCCTTGGCGACCGGCTTATCACCCTGGCGGGTGCCGATGCGATGCGTATTGCGCATGCCCTGCTGCTGACAGCGCCCTATGTGCCGATGCTGTTTCAGGGCGAAGAAATCGGGTCGCGCAAGCCGTTCCCGTTCTTTTGCGATTTCAGTGGTGATCTGGCGGATGCCGTGCGCAAAGGTCGCAAGGCCGAGTTCGCCGATTTCGACGGGTTCAAGGGCGATCTGCCGGACCCCTTGGCCGCCGCTACCCGCGACATGGCCCGCCCCTATGACGACCCGCCCGATGATGCGGGGGAATGGTCGCGCCTGACGGCGCGTCTGCTGGGCTGGCGCGCGACGCAGGTGATGCCGCTGGTGCGCAGTGACGGCGCGCAGCCCGCCCGCGTCAGGACAACAGGAACCCGTTCCGCAGTCGCGAGTTGGGGCTACAATGGGGGACATCTTTACGTGGCATTTCATTTCGACCGCATGCCGGACACGCCGCATCTGTGGCCTGACACCGATATGCGGCTGACGTTGGGTGCGCCGGACAGACCCTTTGGCTTTTGCACATGGACGACACCCGCATGATCCCAGTCACCGCGACCTACCGCCTGCAATTGCGCGAAGATGTGACATTTGACGCGGCCATCGCATTCCTGCCGCATCTGGCAACGCTGGGGATCAGTCACCTGTATCTGTCACCGATCTTTGCCGCGCAGGCGGGGTCGACTCATGGGTATGACGTGATCGATGCCAATGTGATCGACCCTGTTCTGGGTGGCGAGGCCGGGTTCGAGAGGTTGGCGGCAGCCGCCGCGTCGCATGGCATCGGCATCATCATTGATATCGTGCCCAATCACATGGCGTTTTCGTTGCAGACACCCTGGCTGCGGGACGTGCTACGTCACGGTCAGGACAGCACCTATGCCCGTCACTTCGACATCAACTGGTCGGACAAGCTGGTCCTGCCGTTTCTGACGGAATCCTTTGCCGATGCGCTGTCGGGGGGGCGGGTCGGCATTGGCCAGGCCGAGGACGGGCCGGTGATGACGGTGGGCGATGGTCTGGCCATTCCGATTGCGCCGGGCACGGCCTCGGCTGATCTGGGTGCACTGCACGCCGCACAGGCCTGGCGCCTGACCCGCTGGGAACGCGAACGCGATAGCATCACGCATCGTCGGTTTTTCAATGTCACCGGCCTGATCGGGATGCGGGTCGAGGACGAACAGGTGTTCGGCGACATGCACGCAAAGACGTTCGATCTGATCGACCGCGGACTGGTGCAGGGGCTGCGTCTGGATCACATCGACGGGCTGGCTGACCCGGGCGGTTATCTGCGGCGGTTGCAGGCGCGGGTCGGGGATTGTCCGATCTGGGTAGAAAAGATCCTGACCGGCGACGAGGCGTTGCCGGACTGGGGGCTGGCGGGCACCACGGGCTATGAGGCGGCGCGCAAGATGGCGCAGGTGCTGACGGACCCACAGGGCCACGCAAGGATCGTCAGCGACTGGCGCGCCGCAACAGGCGAGGCGGAGTCGTTTCACGACGCGATCCAGACCGCCAAGCACGAGGTGCTGCGGCAGGAACTGGCCGCGGAAATGCTGGACCTGATCGATCTGGGGCATCGCGCCACGCAGGCGGATGCGCGTGAACAGGGCGGCGAGGCGCTGCGCGAGGCGGTGATCGCGCTTTTGATCGCATTTCCCCGGTATAGACCCTATTTTTGCCCCAGCATTCAGCGTCCAGAGGACCTCGCGTTGATGGACAAGGTCACGACCGCGGCTGCGGCAGACCTGCGGAACGGGGCTGTCGTGCAGCAGTTGGCGGGGTTCATCACGGCCCCCGGCACCGACGCTGCCCGCGCGTTTCAGGTGCGGTTCCAGCAGGTCACGGGGGCATTGCTGGCCAAGTCGCATGAGGACACCGCCGGGTTCCGCTGGAACGCCTATCTGGCCGCGAACGAGGTCGGTGCCGATCCTGATGCCGCCACGATCACGGCGGATGGGATGCAGGACTGGCTGGACGCTCGGCAGGGCAGCGCATTGACCCTGACCTCGAGCCACGACACCAAACGGTCGGAGGATGCGCGGATGCGGCTGGTGGCGATCAGTCATCTGCCCGATGACTTTGCGGCCCTCGTGGACAGGGTCGCGGGGCTGGATGGGGCCGGGGCCGCCTGCGCGAACGACCGCTGGTATCTGACGCAAGTGGCCCTTGCGATCTGGGGCGAGGATGATCTGGACCAGCGGCTGCACGACCATGTGGTCAAGGCGCTGCGCGAGGGCAAGACCATCACGAACTGGATCTATCCCGACACTGCGGCCGAGGACCGGGTCCTGTCGCTGATCCCGATACTGACGGCCGATTGGGCGGGGGCACGGCCTGCGGCACTGATGCGGCTGATCGCCCGGGGCGAGGTGCTGTCACTGATCCAGACGGCCTTGAAACTGACCATGCCCGGTGTGCCTGACATCTACCGTGGCTGCGAGGGGCCGCATTTTGCGCTGACCGATCCCGATAACCGTCTGCCTGTCGATCTGGACGCGCTGATGACGCTGACCGCGGCACCGGGGTTCGCCGGACAAAAGGCGCGGCTAACCCATGCCCTGCTGCGCGCCCGGCGCGATGATCCGGCGTTCTGGGATGGGGCCGCCGTGCAGTTTGCCGCGACCGGTGCGGGGTTCGTGCTGACACGGGTCGGGGCAGGGGGCCGCGTGACGGTCACCTGCGATCCCAGCGGGGCCGATCTGGGGGCAGGAACGCTGATGAAAGAGGCATTGCCCGGTCTGCGCGTCGATTTTTCACCAGATTGATCTGAAACAACCGGTTGCCGTTGGATTGTCGCTGGCCCCTGGGCCACTATCTAGGCGACACAGCCACGCGCGATCACAGGGCCTGAACGGCCCGCTATTGGACAAAACCGATGACACAGCACAACAGCGCCATTGCGGCGTTCGACAGGTCCCTTGCGCGTCCCGATGCGCTGGGGGCGGACCCGCACAGCGGCGGGACGAATTTCGCGCTGTATTCGGGGAATGCGACAGCCGTCGAGCTGTGCCTGTTCGACGAAAGCGGCCAGCATGAAACCGCCCGGCTGGAACTGCCCGAAATGGAAGGCGGCATCTACTACGGGTTCCTGCCGGGCATCGGGGCAGGGCAGCGCTACGGCTACCGCGTGCATGGCCCCTATGCCCCGCACGAGGGCCACCGTTTCAACCCGAACAAGCTGTTGCTGGACCCCTACGCCAAGGCGCTGATGGGTCACATCATCTGGGACGATGCGCTGTTCGGCTACACCATCGGCGAGGATGACCTGAGTTTCGATCCACGTGACTCAGCCGCCTTTATGCCCAAGGGGGTCGTGGTCGAAAACCAGTTCGAATGGTCGGCCAAGGAAACGCTGAACCACAGGTTCAAGGACACCGTGATCTATGAGGCGCACGTCAAGGGTTTGACCATGCGCCATCCCGGCATCGCACAGGCGGACCGGGGCACCTTTGTCGCGCTGTCAGCCGATCCGATCCTCGAGCATCTGACGCACATCGGCGTCACCGCGATCGAACTGCTGCCGATCCATGCCTTTGCCCAGGATCGGCACCTGCTGGAAAAGGGGCTGTCGAATTACTGGGGCTACAACACGCTGTCGTTCTTTGCCCCGCATCAGGCCTACCTCAAGGGCTATGACATCGCAGAGGTGAAACGCGCCATCGACCGGTTCCATCAGGCGGGCATCGAGGTGATCCTGGACGTGGTGTACAACCACACCGCCGAAGGCAGCGAACTGGGGCCGACGCTGTCGTTCCGCGGTATCGACAATGCCAGTTATTATCTGGGCGCCGATGATCCGCGCTATGCCTTTGACACGACCGGCACCGGCAACACGGTGAACGTGGCGCATCCGATGGTTTTGCGTATGGTATTGGATTCATTGCGTTATTGGGTCGAAGTGATGCATGTGGACGGGTTCCGGTTCGACCTGGCCAGCACCTTGGGCCGCGAAATCACCGGATTTGAACGCGAAGGCGCGTTTTTCGCCGCGATCCGGCAGGACCCGGTGCTGAGCCGGGTCAAACTGATTGCCGAACCCTGGGATATCGGTGACGGCGGTTATCAGGTCGGCGGGTTTCCCTGGCCGTTTCGCGAATGGAACGACAAGGCCCGCGACGACATCCGGGCCTATTGGCGTGGTGACGACAGTCTGGTGCCCCGGATCAGCGAGCGGCTGTCAGGATCGCCCGTGCAGTTCGACCATGACATGCGGCCTGCGACATCCTCGATCAACTTTGTCGCGGCGCACGACGGGTTCACCCTGTGGGACACGGTCAGCTACAACGACAAGCATAATGCGGCGAATGGCGAGGATGGCCGCGACGGCCATGACCACAATATTTCCGACAACATGGGGGCAGAGGGTCCGACCGACGATCCCGCGATCCTGGCGGCACGCAGACGCCGCGTGCGCGCCATGCTGACCACGCTGGCGGTGTCGCAGGGCGTGCCGATGATCCTGGCCGGGGACGAGATGGGCCAGACCCAACAGGGCAACAACAACGCCTATTGTCAGGATAACGCACTGACCTGGATCGACTGGGAAAATGCCGATGCAACGCTGATTGCCGCGACCGCACGCGCCTTTGCCTGGCGGCGGGCGCTGGACGGTTTCGTTGACCCAAAGTTCGGCACATCCGATCCCAGCAGCGGCAAGCGGACGCTGTGGTATCACCCCGAAGGCCGCGAGATGGCAGAGGACGACTGGTCCGACGGCGGGCTGCGCGCCTTTGCCAAGCGGATCATGGGGCTGGATCATGGTGACGTTTTCATCATCCTCAACGCAGGCGAGGACGTGACCTTTGCCCTGCCAGAGGGCGCCTGGACCAAACAGCTGGACAGCAACGACGACATCGCACCTGCGCAGGTGTCGGGCGATATCGTCGTCAATCAACAGACCGTGGTGGTGCTGACCCGTGACGGTGCGGTGGCCTAGGCGGGTTTTGCCAGCATCCGGGTGACGCTGTCCTGCACCATGTCGCGGATCTGGGTCTGCATCATCGCCAGCATCAGTGGCACCTTGACCTGACCGCTGACGGCGCTGTCGGACAGGACCGAATCCACGGTGATGGTCTGGCCCATCGCCTTGATCGACAGGATCATGCCGTCATCGCCCACGCGTTCGGCCTGCACGTCGCCGCCGCCGGGAATGGCCTTTTCCAGCTTGGGGATACCGGCTAGCAGGCGGGCGGCTGCGTCTTCCTTGGGCAATGCGTGGGGGACGTTGAAATCGACAGATGGCATGGGCGATCCTTTCATGGGTGCCGCAGGATCTAGCGTGATTGGCGTGCCGCGTCACGGGTGCTGGACAGGTGACGATGCGTCGGACAGTCTGCACCGGGATGGAGGGACGATCATGGGACGATTGGACGGCAAACGCGTGCTGGTCACGGCGGCGGGGCAGGGGATCGGGCGGGCCTCTGCCATTGCGATGGCGGCCGAAGGGGCCACCGTTTTCGCCAGTGACGTGAACCCTGACTTGTTGGCGGATCTGGACGGGATCACGGCCCTGGCGCTGGATGTGCGCGATGATGCATCCGTCAGGGCGGGCGTGGCGCAGGCTCGGCCTGACGTGTTGTTCAACTGCGCGGGCATCGTCCCGCACGGGTCGGTGCTGACGGCGACCGATGACGACTGGGCCGCGACCTTTGATCTGAACGTGACGTCGATGTTTCGCACGATCCGCGCGGCGCTGCCGGGGATGCTGGACCAGGGTGCGGGCAGCATCGTGAACATGTCATCGGCCTGTTCGTCGATCATCGGCGCACCTGATCGGTTCATCTACGGCACGACCAAGGCCGCCGTGATCGGGCTTACGAAATCGGTCGCGGTCGATTTCATCACCCGCGGAATCCGCTGCAACTGCATCTGTCCGGGCACCGTCGACAGCCCCAGCTGGCAGGACCGCGTCACGGCGCTGGGGGCGGAACTGGGCAGTCGTGACGCGGCGCTGGACCGTTTCGTTCAGCGTCAGCCGATGGGCCGGGTGGCGACGGCGGCCGAAATCGCGGCCCTTGTGGTCTATCTTGCGAGCGACGAAAGTGCGTTCACCACCGGGCAACCGCATGTCATCGACGGCGGCTGGTCGGATTGATCGCAAGGGAGGACAGGCATGAAACTGGTAAGATACGGCGCGGCAGGCGCAGAGAAACCCGGCATGATCGTGGGCGATACGCTGCATGATCTGTCCGCTGTCGTGGATGACATCGCGGGGGACGTGCTGTCGGACGCAGGCCTGGCCCGGTTGCGGGCGCTTGACCCTGCTGATCTGCCGGTGGTGGCGGGCAACCCGCGTCTGGGGCCGTGTGTGGGGTCCATCGGCAAGATGCTGTGCATCGGGTTGAACTATTCCGATCACGCCGCCGAATCCGGCATGGCGATTCCCGAACACCCGATTTTGTTCATGAAGGCGACATCCGCCATCGTGGGGCCCGATGACGACGTGATGATCCCGCGCGGGTCCACGAACACCGATTGGGAGGTGGAACTGGGCGTGGTCATCGGCACACGGGCGAAACACGTCAGTGCCGCACAGGCGCTGGATCATGTCGCGGGCTATTGCATCGTCAACGATGTGTCGGAACGGCATTACCAGACCGGGCTGACGGGGCAGTGGACCAAGGGCAAGAGCTGCGACACCTTTGGCCCGACGGGGCCGTGGCTGGTCACGCGCGACGCGGTGCCCGACCCGCAGGCGCTGGACATGTGGCTGGATGTGAACGGTGTCAGGCGGCAGACCGGATCGACCGCCACGATGATTTTCACCGTGGCACAGATCATCGAACATCTGTCGGGTCTGATGACCCTGCACCCCGGTGACGTGATTTCCACTGGCACACCGCCGGGCGTGGGGATGGGGATGAAACCGCATCCCGTCTATTTGCAGGCCGGTGACGTGATGGAACTGGGGATTGCTGGACTGGGCAAACAGCGGCAGGCGCTGGTGCAAGAGGACTGACAGGGCAGGGGGCGCGGCAGGTCTGTCGCGCCCCCCTCCTTGGCCGGGTCAGTGGCTGTCGCGCGGCAACCCCTTGCGCGAGATGTCGCGGTGATCGGTCGTGCCGCGCAGGGTCATGCCCTCTGACAGCGGTTCGACCAGATCGCGGAAAATGTCCTGCCACGGCGACTGGCTGGCCGGGATCGGATAGCCGCCCTTTGCGATCAGTGCGTCGCGCCGGGCGGTCAGTTCATCCTCTGGCACCAGGATATTGGCCGAAAAGGTGTTCAGGTCGATGCGGATGCGGTCACCGGTTTGCAGCAGCGCCAGGCCACCGTTGTCCGCCGCCTCGGGCGAGGCATTCAGGATCGAGGGGCTGCCGGATGTGCCCGACTGGCGTCCGTCACCGATGCAGGGCAGGGCGTGGATGCCCTGTTTTATCAGGTAATTTGGTGGGCGCATGTTCACGACCTCGGCTGCACCGGGATAGCCCTTTGGCCCGGCACCGCGCATCACCAGGATGCAGTCGCGGTCGATGTTCTCTGCCGGATCATCGACACGGTGGTGAAAATCCTCTGGTCCGTCGAACACCACGGCGCGGCCCTCGAACGCATTGGGGTCATCCGGGTTTTCCAGATAAGCGGCACGGAATGCGGCACCGATCACGGATGTTTTCATGATCGCGCTGTCAAACAGGTTGCCCGACAGGTTGATGAACCCGGCACTGGCCATCAGGGGCAGGCTGGCGGGATGGATCACGTCGTCGTTCACGGTCCGGCGCAGACCGCAGTTGTCCTGCATCGTCCGGCCGTTGACCGTCAGCGCGTCCGGATGCGGCAGCATGTCGGCGGCGATCAATTCGCCGATCACGGCAGGCACGCCGCCTGCGCGGTGATAATCTTCGCCCAGGTATTTGCCCGAGGGTTGCAGGTTCACCAGCAGCGGCACGCGGTGGCCGACCTGTTGCCAGTCGTCGTTGGTCAGGGTGATGCCCAGATGTTTTGCAATCGCATTCAGGTGGATCGGCGCATTGGTCGATCCGCCGATGGCGGAATTCACGACAATCGCGTTTTCGAATGCCGCGCGCGTCATGACATCGGTGGGGCGCAGGTCGTCCCAGACCATATCGACGATGCGCAGGCCGGTTTCATAGCTGATCTGCCCACGTTCGCGGTAGGGGGCGGGGATCGCTGCGGCGCCGGGCAATTGCATCCCCAAAGCCTCGGCCAGTGAATTCATCGTGGTCGCAGTGCCCATCGTGTTGCAGTAGCCGACCGAAGGGGCAGAGGCGGCGGCCATGTCCATGAACTCGTCGTCGTTGATTTCGCCGGCGGCCAGCATTTCGCGGGCCTTCCAGATGACGGTGCCAGAGCCTGCGCGTTCGCCCTCGTGCCAGCCGTTCAGCATCGGGCCGACCGACAGTGCGATGGCGGGGATGTTGACGGTGGCAGCGGCCATCAGCAGGGCAGGGGTCGTCTTGTCACAGCCGATGGTCAGCACCACGCCGTCGATGGGATACCCATAAAGCGCCTCGACCAGACCGAGGTAGGCCAGGTTGCGATCCAGACTGGCGGTGGGTCGTTTGCCGGTTTCCTGAATCGGATGCACCGGAATTTCGATAGGCACGCCACCGGCGGCGATGATGCCGTCGCGCACCCGCTTAGCCAGTTCGATATGGTGGCGGTTGCACGGCGACAGGTCGCTGCCGGTCTGGGCGATCCCGATGATCGGCTTGCCGCCCTGCAATTCCGCCCGTGTCATGCCGTAGTTGAGATAGCGTTCCAGATAGAGCGCGGTCATCTCGGGGTTGTCAGGGTTGTTGAACCATTGCGCAGAGCGAAGGTCCGTTGGGGCGATCTTTGGCACGGGTGGCGTCCTTTGAATTCGGTTCGCGTGTTTTGAGCATATCGAAACACCGCTTTCCAGTGGCAGATGATAACCAGCGGTCCCGCAGTCAATGTCGGCACCCTTTGGTTGTGGAATGCCCGATGGCGGGGGCACAAGTCTGACAGGCGGATCGGCCATTGTCGCTGACCTGTGGCTTGCAACACGTGGTTGCGATCACGCTGGTGTTACCACATGGGCCAATCCCGTTGCATCGCGGCCACAATAAACCCAGCGTTGCGTGGTTTTCGTTAGTGGCGATCCGCCTTTTCGGTGTATGTCCGGAAGAAGTGCATCAAAAAGCACGGCATTGGTGGAAATCGGGCGGTACGGACCGTCGATGTTTTTAGGTAGCGGTTGAGTGGTCAGGTTGGAAAAATTCAGGTGGACCTTGTCCGCGCGTGCCAGTCGGGCTGCTGCGTTCCTGGCTTTTCTGTTGCAGATCTGCGTCGCAACGGTCGCTGGTGCGACGCCATTTACCATGACCGTACCGGGCACCGGTGTGCAGCTGCCCGCCGAATACCCTCAGGCCGGCGGTGTCGCGATCGTCATGACGGGCGTCAACGGCAACATCTACTATCAGTTCTCGAATCCTGATGGTGCCTTTGTCGGGTTTCAGAATACCGGGACACCGACGCGGTTCCGCGGCAACCCGTTCACGATCAACGACCCCATTCCGCTGGATTGCGGTTTCCGCAGCTGTACCGATTATTTCGGTGGCGCAATTGCGCGGGTGGATATCCGGTTTTCTGCGTTGGACGGTGACACGCAAGTCGGCGGGTTTGACCGCAACGACATCTTTCTGATCCTGAACGGCGTCAACGTAGGCAACTGGTCCGATGTGACGACCCAAGCCACGAACGAGGCCGGCACGACCAGCTTCAGCACGCAGCAGGGTTTCGGCAACAACACATTTGACACGGGCTGGTTTTCCAGCACGAACGCGGCTCTGTTGGGAAATATCCTGCAAGCCAACCAGACGGTGACGCAGGTTTTCGATCGCGACCCCAACGATAACTTTTGGGACTTCACCCGTGGCAATTCATTGCCCCAGGATGACATTCGGACGATCGCGCCGGGCTACGAGTTCGAAAAGATCATCGACAGCGCAGACCTGACCTATGCGCAGGTCGGTGACATCATCGACTACAGCTATGTCGTGCGAAACATCGGGTCGGTGGATATCGACGACATCACGGTCGAGGATGATCGCATCCCGAACGTGGTTTGTCCCGCACCGCCGCAGAATTCACTGCGGCGGACACGCGGCGGCGATCCCACCGCAAACGAGCTGACCTGTACGGGCACCTACCGTATCACGCAGGCCGATATCGACGCAGGGCAGGTCACCAACATCGCATCCGCCAACGGCACCCCCGAATTCGGTGAGCTGGGTGAGGTGACGGATACCGCCACCACCACCGGCCCCGCGCTGGTCAACACGATCACGCTGGACAAGGTCGGCGCGCCCGATCCCTTTGGTCCGGTCGGGTCGCAGGTGACCTATACGCTGACCGCGACCAACACTGGCACCAGCACCTTGCGCGATGTGCTGATCACCGATCCGCGCACGCCGGGCCAGACCTGCACGTTCCCGACGTTGCTGCCGCTGTCGGCGGACAATGCCACCAATACCGCCAGCTGCACCGTCACCTATACGGTGACACAGGCGGATGTGGATGCATTCGCCCTGAACGGGACGACACTGGACAACACCGCGACCGTTCGCGCCACGCCGCCCAACGGGCCCGCGATTACCGCCACGGCATCGGATGCGCTGCCGGGTCAGCCTGCGGTGGTCAGCCTGACGCTGGTGAAATCCGCGCTGCAATCGACTTATGACGCCGTGGGCGACGTGATCGACTACCGGTTTACGATCAACAACACCGGGACCGTCACATGGCCCGGCCCGCCGACCCTGACCGATACGCTGACGGGCGGTGCCAGCTGTCCTGCCGGCCCCGTCGCACCGGGCGGCACGGTGGTCTGCGAGGCCAGCTATACCATTTTGCAAGCCGACCTCGACGCGGGCGTGCGCCCGAACGAGGCGACGGCCGCCATCACCGTGGCGGGCCAGACCGCACAGGCGACGGATGATGTGACAGTCACCGCCGTCGTGACGACGGGTCTGACCCTGTCCAAGGCGTTGCAAGCCGGATCGCCCAATACCTTTGACGCGCCGGGCGTGGTGCTGACCTATAATTTCGTCCTGACCAATACCGGGACCGTGACGCTGACAAACCCCGTGGTGGATGACGCGACCACGGCACCGACTGTGACGCCCGTGCCTGTTACCTGTCCCGCCGGTCCCATCGCGCCGGGCGGCACGCTGACCTGTAGCGCGGATTACGCGGTGACGCAGGCGGATCTGGATGCAGGTGCCGTGTCCAACACCGCAACCGCCGCAGCCACGGCACCACCGGGCGCGGGTGGCGGTCAGGTCCTGTCCGGCCCGCAAAGCCTGACGGTGACCGCCGAACGCCGCCCTGCGCTGAATATTGTCAAAACCGCACCGACCCTGACCGCGTTGCAATTCTCTGCGCTGCCGGTGGTGACCTATACCTATGACGTGACGAACAGCGGCAACGTCACGATCCCCGGCCCGATCACCGTGACCGATGACAAACTGTCGCCACAGACGTTCACCTGCACCGGGGCCGCGATTGCGGTGGGTGACAGCGTGCAGTGTACGGCCACCTATCAGGTCACGCCGACGGACGTGGCGCGACAGTCCGTCCGCAACACCGCCTTTGCCACGGGTGGCGACGGGACGGTGTCGAACACGGATGACGCTGTCATCGCGCCGGCTGGCCGTCTGGATATCCAGCTGGAAAAACAGGCCGTGACGACGGATTTTGCGGCGGTCGGTGATCCGGTCGATTTCACGCTGACCTTTACCAACACCGGTGATTTCACACTCTTTCCCGAAACCGATAGCAGCGCGCTTGACCGGTATGAACTGACCGACCCCGGTGTGTCGGGTCTGGACAGTTGCATCATCCCGAACCCGCTCTTTCCCCAGGGCGGGGCACAGACACCGACGCAATTCACATGCACCGTCACCCGCATCATCACCCAGGCGGATGTCGATGCGGGCAGCTATACCAACACCGCATTCCTGACGATGATCTACAATCAGGGGCAGGTGAACGAGGAAACGCAGGTTGTTCCGCCCGCCTCTGACACTGTTCCACTGAATGCCAATGTGGTCCCCAGCTTTACCCTGACCAAGACGGCGACCAATGATTACGGCGCGGTTGGCGACACCATCAATTACGATTTCGAGGTCACGAATACCTCGGTCCTGACGCTGACCAATGTGGTGCTGACCGACCCCAAGATCGGGTCGATCAGTTGCGTGGGGTCCGCCACCGCGAATGAGACGGGCACCATCGCCCCCGGTGCCAGCGCGCTGTGCACCGGCAGCTATGAGGTGACGCAGGCCGATCTGGATGCAGAGCAGGTCGTGAACACCGTGTCCGCGCTGGCGCAGACACAGGCCGCCGGATCGGTGACGCAGACCGCACAAGAGATCACGCCGATCGACCCCGCCGCCGCGACCCGCGCGCTGTCCCTGACCAAGATCGTGACCGTGCGCGAAACCGGGGATGCGACATTCACCGCACCGGGACAAACGGCCGACTACAGCTTTGTCGTGGAAAACACTGGCAACCTGACGCTGGACAATATCGCCGTGGTAGATGCCGATCTGGGCTACACCTGTCAGATACCGACGTTGGCGCCCGGTGCGACGGATACCGCCACCTGTTCCGCCTCGCGCGTGTTGACGCAGGCCGATTTCGATGCCGGGTCCTATCAGAACGACGCCGTGGCACGGGCTGCCGGGGCCGATGATGCACCCGCCAGCGCGACGGCCACGGCGCAGGGCCGTATCGCCAGCTTTGATTTCGTGAAGTCGGCACCTGCCAGCTTTGCCGTGGCGGGCGAGGTGGTGGATTTCGTCTTTGCGTTCACCAACACCGGCACGGTCACGCTCACCGATATCACCATCGTCGATCCGTTGCTGGGTGTGGCCTACGCGTGCGAGATCACCAGTATTGCGCCCGGTGTCACGGACAACAGCTGCTTTGGCAGTTACGAGGTGCAGCCTGCCGATGTGGATGCAGGCCAGATTCAGAACGATGCCAGCTTTACCGGGGTGGGTCTGGATGGCGCACCGATTTCCGGGGATGACACGGTCATCGTGACCGGCCCCGCCGAGGCACCGGCATTGACCGTGACCAAGGTCGAGGATGACGGCACCGGCACATTCGACAACCTGCCCGCCACGGAAAGCTACAGCTTTGTCGTGACGAACACCGGCAACGTGACGCTGACCGATCTGTCGCTGGTGGATGATCTGACCGGGTTTTCCTGTGCGCTGCCCGATCTGGCGGCCGGTGCCGCGACAAGCCTGTGTGCAGATGGCGCGCCACTGACCGACAGTTACACGGTCCTGCAAACGGACATTGACGCGGGCGCGCTGGAAAACACCGCGACCGCGACGGGCCGGACCACACGCGGGGCAGGGGTGCCGGTCGAGGCCTCTGATACCGTGACGCTGCAAGGTCCGGCGCAATTGCCCGTCATCAGCATGGTGAAAACCGCAACCGCCGGGGCGGGCTTCTCGGCCCTGGGTGATACGGTCAGCTATGACTATACCGTCACGAACGATGGCAACATCACGCTGACGGCACCGATCACGGTGACGGATGACCGGGTCACGGTCAGCTGTCCGGCCCTGCCTGCCGCAGGTCTGGCGCCCGGCGCCGACATCGTCTGCACGGCCACCGATACGGTCGATCAGGCGGATCTGGACGCGGGCGAGATCGTGAACACCGCGACGGCCAATGTGCGCCAGCCGGTCAGCCCCTCTGCCACCTATCCGGGCGGTGTGGCCGAGGTGTCGTCAAACACCGAAACCGTCACCGTCACTGCCGACCAGCAACCGGCACTGGCGATCACGAAACGGGTTAAGCCGGGCACGGCCACCAGTTTCGATGCACCGGGCGATCTGTCCGATCCGGGCAACCCCAACAACCTGGTCTATGAATTCATCGTCGAGAACACCGGCAACGTGACGACGACCGACCCGATCACGGTCACCGATCCGCTGATCTCTGCAACACCGCTGGTCTGCACCACCGATCCCCTGGCCCCCGGCGGAACCGTCACCTGCGAATTGCCCTATGCCCCCACCCAAGAGGATGTGGACCGCGGGTTCTTTGCCAACAGTGCTGATGCCGCGACCCGGTTCAACGGGGCACCCGTCCAGACGCCTGCCCCCGGCACCGAAACCGTCAATGCCGTGCAACGTCCCGCCCTGACCATCGTCAAGACGCTGGAAGACCTTGCGATCTTTTCGCCAGGCGAAATCGCGACCTACCGGTTCTATGTGACCAATACCGGCAACACCACGATCACCGGTCCCGTGACCGTCACCGACAACAAGATCGCGGGCCCCATCGACTGCGGGCCGGGTGATCTGGCACCGGGTGACAGCACCGCCTGTCTGGCGACCTATACCGTGACCGTGAACGACGTGAACGCAGGCAGCGTGACCAACAGCGCCAGTGCCAGCAACGGTGTTACCACGTCCGACCCGCAGTCGCTGACCATCCCCGTCGGTGCAGAACCGACCCTGTCCATCGTCAAGACCGCGCCGGGTGGTGTCTTTGCGCAGGCAGGCGATGTGATCGCCTATGAATTCCTGGTCACCAATACCTCCAGCGGGCCGATCCCGCCCGCCTTTGTGCAACCCGTCACGGTGATCGACGACAAGATCACGACCCCGATCGTCTGCCCCGTTGTGGATGGTGCCAACCCCCTCGATCCGGGTGAGAGCATCACCTGTACCGGGTCCTACACCGTTCAGCAGGCCGATCTGGATGCGGTGCGTCCGGGATTCACCCGCGGTTTCGTCATCAACAATGCCTTTGCCCGGTCGGAATTTGCAGGCGAGCTTGTCGAATCGCCCGTCGATCAGGTCATCATCACTGCCGATTCCGTGCCGCTGCTGGGTGTCGTGAAAACCGCCGAGAACCAGACCAATCCCGGTCAGGATGCCGCGGCCGGTGACGTTGTGGCATTCACCATCGTGTCACAGAACGACGGGCCGCAGACCCTGACCGATGTGCGGGTGACCGACCCGTTCCTTGGGGCCTTGAGCTGCGATATCGCGTCCCCCGTCACGCTGGCGCCCGGTGCGGCGCTGACCTGCACGGGCAGCTATACCGTGACCCAGGCTGATGTGGACGCAGGTGGTCCGATTTCCAATACCGCAGATGCGGCCGCCACCACGACGCAGGGCGAGGCTGTCAGCGGCACCGACACCACCACTTATCCGGTCGCGGCTCCTTTGCCTGCGATGCAGGTGGCCAAGGCGCTTGAACCCGGCAGCGGGCAGAACGATTACAACACCGTGGGCGAGGATCTGACGTTCCGCGTGACGGTCACGAACACCGGCAACATCACCTTGAATGACGTGGCCGTCACTGACGATCTGGTGCCGGGGACCTGTACGGTCCCGACTCTGGCACCCGGTGCCAGTGATACGTCCTGCGTGTTTGTCTATACCGTGCAACAGGCGGATATCGACCGCGGCACCATCACCAATATCGCGACCGCGCAGGCACAGCCTGCCAACCCCGGTGCGCCCGAACTGATCGAGACCGGCCAGTCCGACATCACGGGCCCTGCAGCCGAGCCGGGCGTCGGCCTGTCGAAAACCGGATCGGGCGAGGTGACGGCCTCTGACGGGTCGCCCACATTCAACCTGCCGAACCAGAGCCTGACCTATGTCTATGAGGTCGTGAACCTCGGCAACGTCACGCTGAACCAATTGCCTGCGATCACCGATGACCGGATCGACAGCGTGACCTGCGATCCGCTGCCTGCCGCTGGCCTGTTGCCCGGTGAGGTGCTGATCTGCCGTGGCAGCGATACGGTTGATCAAAATGATGTCGACGCGGGCTTCGTCACCAATATCGCGGATGTCACCGTCGCAAACGACTATGGCGGTGCGCCGCTGACCGCACAGGCGCAGGAAACCATCACGGCGACCGTCGCACCCGATCTTGCGATCACGAAAACCCCCTCGATCACCCAGAACGCCACGGCCGGGACCGAGGTGACCTATAGCTACCGCGTGCAGAACCCCGGCAATGTGACGTTGACCGACATCACGCTGACCGATTTTCACACCAGTGCGGCGGGTGTGGTGGATCTGCCGATCAGTGACGGTGGTGTGATCGCCACGCTTGCCCCGGGCGAAGAGGCGACGCTGACCGCGACCTATACGGTCACGCAGGACGACATCGACAGCGGCAATGCCGTGCGCAATACGGTGCGCGTGACATCGACTCTGCCCGGTGGCGATGCGGGCCCCGCCCCTCTGACGCGTGCGCGCGTCGATCTGGACCCGCAGCGCCCCGCGATGGAGGCGATCAAGACGATCCCCAGCTCGCCGGTGCCCCCTGTTCCGGGCAGCCAGATCACCTACCAGATCACGCTGACCAATACAGGTAATGTCACGCTGGGCGACCCCGTCCTGACCGACACGGTGCGCCGTATCAATACCGACGCGCTGGCGGGTGAACCTGCGGTGGCGCTGACGGGCGGCGATACCGGCACCCCCGGTCTGTTCGAGGTTGGTGAGGTCCGTACCTACGCGGTCAGCTATACCCTGACACAGGACGATATCGACGCAGGCGGTGTGGCCAATAGTGTGACCGCCACCGCGGATGATCCGCTTGGCAACCCGGTAACCGAGGTGTCTGACAACGGCGCGGGTGACGGCGATGATCCCACGCTCTTTGTGATAGCACCGACGCCGGCGCTGGAGGTGATCAAGGTGATCAGTCAGCCTGCCAGTGCCGTGGGCGAGACCGTGGTGTTCGAGATCACGGCCACGAACACAGGCAACGTGACGCTGCTGGATGCGGCGCTGACGGACAGCTTCACGCGGCTGGACGGAACGCCGATCCCGGCGACACCC
>NZ_LJAK01000013.1 GCF_001420005.1 Loktanella sp. 3ANDIMAR09
CGGGCTGATCACCATGGGCTGACACCCACGCTGAGGCCTCGTAGTTTCGGAATTGGTCAAATATTTGGCAATTTGTAATCAATATGGACATATGCCAAAGCGCCGCCAGCGGCTGATCTTGCGGGCAATAACCGAAAAATCGCCGATTTGACCTGCGCTCTGCGATACTTTTTCGCCTGTGCTGAGGCTGAACAGCACGCAGGGTGACAATCTATTTGTGAACCTGCGTCACATTGGTCCGGCACATCGAATGGGTTTCCATGCGCGTGCCTCCGGTCAACCACCCACGCCCCCAACGACAACTCAACTTTAACAAAAGCATATTTCACCAAGCGCTGCGCCGGTTCCGAGGGCGGTTTCATGCACGCAGCTGCTTCTGTGACGCGGTGCACCCAATGTCCGGTTTGCCAAGGCCGAGGGCCGTCATTCCCACGGACGCTGTCACGTCATCAAATTGAATGACCCGCCATGCACGGGCGCCCGGCAACAGCGCTCAGGACGATCGTCGTGCCCACACGCGTGACCGGCTGGACCGGATTGATCTGGGTTTCGATGATGTGGTTCAGCTCATCAATCCCCGACGCAGGGATCTTGAGCAGGTAGCAATCGTCTCCCGCGATCTTGTGCAGCTCCTCCAACCCAGTCACGCCGGACAGGGCAGCGGCAGCGTCAAAACCGAGGCTTGGCTTGGCGTCCGTGACCAAGACAAACGCCAGCAGTGGTTTCCCAAGCGCATGGGCGTTCAGCCGCACTTCGTAACCCCGGATGACGCCGTCAGCTTCCAGCCTGCGCACGCGTTCTGAAATCGCCGAGGGGGCCAGACCGACCTGTCGGGCGATATCTGCCTTGGAAATCGCGGCATCGTGCAGAAGAAGCGACAGTATTTGTTTATCTCTTGCGTCGATCATGCGGAAATATTGTCATGACACTAACGAAGCATCTGCGATTTAGATCAATTGGATACGAAAAGCCTGTCAGGGGACCAAAAAATGGACTCGGGGACGCTTGATCTGAACTTTGCAGAGGGCACGGTCCATTTGGCCTATCGGCATCGCGCAGGAACCCGGCCGCCATTGGTATGCCTGCACGGCTTCGGCTCGACCAAGGAAGACTACGCCGATCTGTCGATGCGCCCGAATTTCGGGACCGCAGCCTGATCTTTTGGAATGCGCCGGGGTGCGGTGCGTCTCGGGTCAGCTCGCCTCAGGCGCTGTCGATCCCGTTTCTGGTCAAGGTTGCGCTGACTGCCTGCGATACCTCTGGCATCGCACGTTTCCACTTGTCCGGGCATGCGATGGGGGGGCCTCACCGCGCTTTTGCTGACGCATGAACAGCCGGATCGGATCCTGAGGTCCATTAATATCGAGAGGAATATCGCGCCAGAAGATTGTTTTCTGTCGCGCCAGATCATCGCGCACCCGGCCGACACGCCCGCAGGTTTTGTCAAAGCGTTCATCGACCGGGTGCGCCATCGCGCGGAATATGGCTTTGGCCTTTATGCGGCGGCCTTGCCCGCCAAAGTGCGCGACATGTCGTATCAACCGATCTTTACCTCCATGTTGGGCCTGTCCGGCGATGCACCACTGATGAAGATGTTCACGGGTTTGTCCTGTCCGCGCGCCTTCATCCATGGCGCACAAAACCGCCATCTTTCGTAGCTCGGGGATCTGCCTGCGACAGGTGTCAACGTGATCGCGATCCTGCATTCAGGGCATTTCCCGATGTAGTCCAACCCGCCCGCGCTTTGGACTGCGATGGCGGATTTCCTTGAAAGGCATGATCCCCGCCCATGACCCCAACTGATTTTGCAGCCTTTCCGACGGGCAATCTGTGCAATGCCGATCCGCGCGTGCGCGCCATTGCGTCCGCGATCAGGCCGTTGATCCCCGGCAATCGCATCGCGGGCCGGGCCTGCACCGCGCGGATCACACCGGGCCAGAATGGCGCGATCCGCCGCGCGGTCCATCACGCCGCAGCCGGGGATATCTTCGTCGTGGATGGCGGCGGGGCAGAGCGTTTCGGCCCCTTCGGAGACCTGCTTGCCGATGGCTGTCTGGCCAAGGTCATGGTCGGCGCCGTCTTTGATTGCACGATCCGCAACAGCGCCGTTATCGCGGCGCTGGGTTTCCAGGTGTTCTGCCGGGGTTTTCATCCCGAAGCGACCGCCAAGACGGACCGCGGTGACGCGGCTGGACGGCAATCCGCAAGCACGGCTTTTCGCCGCCATACAGCTTCGCACCACCGATGCACCATACAAAAAGGGCCCCCGCAGGAGGCCCTTTGCGCATCACCCGATCAGGCCGCGTTAGCTGTTGGCGTAGGCGGCCATGACCTCGTCGCTGGCGTCGACGTTGGTGGTGACATTCTGCACGTCGTCGTCGTCTTCCAGTGTCTCGACCAGGCGCATCAGCTTGGTCAGGCCTTCCAGGTCCAACTCGGTCTGCATGTTCGGCTTCCAGATCAGCTTGGTGGATTCCGCATCGCCCAATGCGGCCTCCAATGCCGTGGACACGTCGTTCAGATCGGTCCCTTCGCACAGGATGACGTGGTTTTCGTCGTCCGACTGCACGTCCTCTGCACCCGCTTCGAGTGCGGCCATCATGACCGTGTCCTCGTCACCGACAGACGCGGGATAGACGATCTGACCCTTGCGGTCGAACATGTAGCCGACGCTGCCGGTTTCGCCCAGGTTTCCGCCGCTCTTGGCAAATGTCGAACGGACCGACGACGCGGTGCGGTTGCGGTTGTCGGTCATCGCCTCGACGATGACGGCCACACCGCCGGGGCCGTAGCCTTCGTAGCGGATCTCGTCATAGTTTTCGGCATCGCCGCCCACGGCCTTGTTGATCGCGCGCTCGATCACGTCCTTTGGCACGGATGACGATTTCGCCTCCTTGACGGCCAGACGCAGGCGCGGATTCTTGTCGGGATCAGGGTCGCCCATCTTGGCGGCGACGGTGATTTCCTTGCTCAGCTTGGAAAACAGCTTGGCCCGGATCTTGTCCTGACGACCCTTGCGATGCTGGATGTTCGCCCATTTGGAATGTCCGGCCATGGCGGGAATCCTTTTGCAGAAATTTGTGTCAGCGGGCTATAGCGCAGCCCGCCCCTGCCCCGCAAGCATCACAGCGGGTAGATCATCGGGATCGCGATGGAACAGATGACCGCAAGGCTCAGGTTCAGCGGCACACCGACCCGCAAAAAGTCGGTAAACTTGTACCCGCCGGGACCGTAAACCAGCGTGTTGGTCTGATAGCCGATGGGCGTGGAAAAACTGGCCGAGGCCGCCATCATCACCGCAATCACCAGTGGTCGCGGATCAAGCCCCAGCGCGCTTGCCAGACCGATTGCAATCGGCGTAATGACGACGGCCACGGCGTTGTTCGACACCAGTTCCGTCAACACCATTGACAGCGCGTAGACACAGAAAATCACGACGAACGGCGGCATGGTCTGCAAGGTCGGCGCGATGGCATTGGCAATGATTTCCACCGCGCCCGAGGATTCCAGTGCGGCCCCGACCGCCAGCATCCCGAAAATCAGCGCCAACAGCGGCCCGTCCACGCTGGCAAAGGCCTCGTCCGCGTCGATACAGCCCGTCATCAGCACGATGACGACACCCAGAAACGCCAGATGCAGGATGGGCGCCACACCCAGTGCGGCCAGCACGACGATCCCCAGCATGGTCGCAATGGCGATGGGCGCGTGACTGCGGCGGTAGGCGCGTTCGGACGGTTTGGACACATCCGCCAGCTTCATTTCCAGTGCCAGTCGCTGAATATCCTCTGGCGCGCCTTCCAGCAGCAGGGTGTCACCGACCTTGACCACCACGTCCTGCAACTGGCGAATGTTCTTGTCCCGCCGGTGCACGGCGAGGACATAGACACCGTAACGCCGCCGCAAACGCATCGCCCCCAGCGACCGACCCACCATCTTGCAATCGGGGGAAATCAGCACCTCGACCGTGGTGGTTTCCACCGCCGACAACTGGTCAACGCGGCGCAGCTCCTTGTTTGCCTGCAACGACAGGATTTCCGACATGGCGGTGCGCAACACCACGCGGTCACCGACCTGCAATTCGACGGTCTCCAGATCGTGACGCAGGGACGCATCGCCGCGCACCACGTCGATCAGGCGCACGCCGTCGCGCTTGAACAACTGCACGCCCGAGACCTCGCGCCCGATCAGGTTGCTCTCGGGGGGGATCACGGCCTCGGTGAAAAACCGCATCTTGGACCGGTCCGATAACATGGCGGCCATGCTGGTCCGGTCCGGCAGCAGCCGGTTGCCGAATATCACCAGATACAGCATCGCCCAGACGGCAATTACCAGCCCGATCGGCGTGACCTCGAAAATCCCAAAAGGCTCCATCCCCGACTGGCGCGCGACACCGTCCACAACCAGGTTGGTCGAGGTGCCGATCAGCGTCAGCGTGCCGCCGACGATGGACCCGTAGGACAGCGGGATCAGCAGCTTGGACGCTGCGATTTTCATGGTGCGGGCCATCTGGATGAACACCGGCAGCATGACGACCACGACCGGCGTGTTGTTCACGAAGGCAGAGGCCGAGATCACGAACCCCATCACGCCGCCCATGGCCTGCCGCGGGTTACGCCGCGCCGCGCGTTCGGCGGCCTGCGTGACATAGTTCAGTGCCCCGGTCCGCACCAGCGCGCCCATGACGATGAACATCATCGCAATGGTCCAGGGTGCCGCGTTTGACAAAACGGCAACCGCATCCTCATAGGGCAGGATGCCCGTGAACAGCAGCACCCCTGCCCCGGCCATCGCGACCACCTCGGTCGGGTAAATCTCGCGCAGGAACAGCACGAACATGACGCCCAGAACGCCCAGCGTCACCGCCGCCTGATGGTCATTCAGAAATTCCGCGGGAATCATGGTCATCGCCTTAAAAGTTGCCTCAGCATCATCGCCCGGCCGTCAGTGCTCTGCAATGGGTGGCACGACGGGTCAGACGGGCCCCGATTGTTGCAACCGCCCGCCCTGGCGCACCATATGGGTCTGCGTGGCGCGGCCTGTGCGGTCGTCGGTTTCGACATAGAGCCCCGACAGCGTGGCGTCTTCTTCAGCAGGCTGGAACCGGCCCTTGGGCATCCCCGTAATGAACCGGCGCAGGGGTTCGTCCTTTTGCATGCCGATCACGGAGTTATAGTCGCCGCACATGCCCGCATCCGACAGATAGGCCGTGCCCCCCGGCAGGATCATCGCATCCGCCGTCGGCACATGGGTATGGGTGCCGACCACGATACTGGCACGCCCGTCGCAATAATGGCCCACGGCCATCTTCTCGGATGTCGCCTCGCAGTGAATATCCACCAGCGACGCGGCCAGCTGCCCGCCCATCGGGTATTGTTTCAACACAGCATCAAGCGCCGAAAACGGATCGTCGAACGGGCGTTTCATGAACACCTGCCCCAGCACCTGCGCCACCAGCACCTTGCGACCACGCGCATCGGTGAACACACGCGCACCCACGCCGGGGGCCGACTTGGCAAAGTTGATGGGCCGCAGGACGCGCGGCTCCTTTTCGATGAACGCCATCATGTCGCGCTGGTCAAAGGCGTGATCGCCCAGCGTGACGACATCGGCCCCTGCATCCAGGATCAGCCGCGCATGGTCGGGTGACAGTCCCGCACCATTCGTCGCGTTCTCGCCGTTGACGACGACGAAATCCAATTTCCAGTCGCGGCGCAGACGCGGCAGGTGGTCAGTGATGGCGCGACGGCCGGCGCGTCCCATGACGTCGCCCAAGAACATGATTTTCATAGGCTCGGTGTTAGGCCCCTGCCCGACCTGCCGCAAGGGGAACCGGACGTCGTGTCGTGAACTTACCCGCCCCGGACCTCCAGGATCGCGCGTTCCGTCACGATCAGGTCCAGCGGCTGATCCGTCGGTTCCAGCGGCAGATCCTCTGCCTCTTGCGCCCCATAGGCAAAGCCCACGGCCAGCACCGGTCCATGGGCGCGCAGCTGTTCCAGCGTGCGGTCGTAAAACCCACCGCCATAGCCCAGCCGCCCGCCGCACCTGTCGAATGCGACCAGCGGCACGATGACGATCTGCGGGATGATCCAATCGCCCGCCGCCGGCACCAGCGCGCCAAAGTCACCCGGCACCATCGCACAACCCGGCGTCCAGGCGCGGAATTGCAGCGGTTGATCCTTGGCCATCACCACCGGCATGGCAACCGGTCCGTGCGCGGCTGCCTCCGCAATTGCGGGCAGCGGGTCGATTTCGCTGCGCATCGCGGCATAGCCCGCCAGTGGCACGCCACGGTGGCCTGCCAGGAATTCCGACAGTTTGCCCGCCGGGGCCTTGGTCATCGCATGCGCCGCCGCCCGCCGGGCAAAGGCATCGGCCCGCGCCTGCGCCTTGGTCACAGCAGCCACAGTGCCGCCAGCCCCAGAAAGGCAAAGAAACCGACGATATCCGTCACCGTCGTCACAAATGCACCCGACGCCAGCGCGGGGTCGATGTTCAACCGGTCCAGGATGATCGGCACCCCCGTGCCCGCCAGCCCCGCCACCACGAGGTTGATCACCATCGCCACCGCGATCACGACACCCAGCATGGGTGAGCCAAACCACACAAGCCCGACAACCCCCATCACCACGGCGAACAACAACCCGTTGATCAGGCCCACCAGCACCTCGCGCCGGATGACCCGCCAGACGTTGGACCCGGTCAGATCGCGCGTCGCAAGCGCACGCACCGCCACGGTCAGTGACTGCGTGCCGGCGTTTCCGCCCATCGACGCAACAATCGGCATCAACACGGCGAGTGCCACCAGCGACGAAATCGTGCCCTCGAACAGTGAAATCACCAGTGACGCCAGGATCGCCGTCGCCAGATTCACCGCAAGCCAGGGCGCGCGCTGTTTCGTCGTTTCGATGACCCGGTCCGACAGGCTGCCCTCGCCCACACCAGCCAGACGCAGCAGGTCTTCTTCGGCTTCTTCTTCGAGGAACGCCATGGCGTCGTCGATGGTGATGACCCCCACGATCCGGCCGTCGTCATCCACCACGGGGGCCGTGATCATGTGATAGTGGTTGATCGCCTGCGCGACCTCCTCGACGTCCTGCGACACGTTGAACGTTCGGAACGTGTCCTCGACCAGATCGCGCAAAGGCGTCGCGCGCGGATGCGACAGCACCCGCCCAAGAGTCACATAGCCAACCGCCTTGAGCCGCGGATCAACCAGAATGATGTGATAGAACTGGTCCGGCAGCGTCACGTCCGACCGCAGGAAATCGATCGTATCGCCAACGGTCCAGTGTTCCGGCGCGCGTACCAGTTCGACCTGCATGTGGCGACCGGCGGATTCCTCGGGGTAGGTCAGTGATTTCTCGACCACCACGCGGTCCGTGGGCGACAGGGCATCCAGCACCAGATCCTGCTGTTCGGGATCCAGATATTCGACCAGATCGACGACGTCGTCGCTGTCCAGATCGCGCATCGCCTCGACCAGCTCTGCCGGCTGCATCAGGTCGATGATTTCCTCGCGCAGGTTCTCGTCGAGTTCCGACAGCACCTCGCCGTCGATGCCCTTCCACAGCTCCATCAGCTCGCGCCGGGGACGTGCGTCGATCACCTCGATCAGATGGGCGATGTCGGCGGGGTGCAGCGGTTCCAGCAGCGCCGCGATATCCTCGGCGTTGCGGGCGTCGATCGCCGCAATCACATCGGACACCACCCGGTCGGTGATGCCGAAGGCTTCTTCGTTGTCGTCCTCCGGGACCTCCGGTTCGATCTGCGCGTCTGACATGGCGGTCCCCTTGGCTGGCTTGCCCTCAGCATAGCTTGCGCGGACGTGGCGACAACAGCGCATCGGGGTGATTGTGCCTGCCTGGGCCGCCACATAGGGTGCGGACATGACAGAACATCTTCTTCTGGGGCAAACCCTGCAATTCACCGGTGACGCGCTGGCCGACTGGCAGGCGGCCACCCGGCACCACAGCGCAGGGGCGGTCCTGATCCGCGACGGGCGTATTCGGGATGTGGGCCCCGCCGAATCTCTGCGCGCCGTCCACCCAGATGCCACCGTCACCGACTACGGCGACGCGCTGATCTGCGCGGGGTTCGTTGATGCGCACATGCACTACCCGCAGACCGCCATGATCGCGAGCTGGGGCAAACGCCTGATCGACTGGCTGAACACCTATACCTTCCCAGAGGAAGCCAAGTTCAGCGATCCCACCTATGCCGACATGATCGCAGGCCGGACGCTGGACCTCGCCCTTGCGCATGGCACAACCACGCTGACCAGTTTCTGCACGATCCACCCCGCCTCGGTGAACGCGTGGTTTCAGGCGGCAGCGGCCCGCGGCATGGCCGTCGTCGGCGGCAAGACCTGCATGGACCGCAATGCGCCCGACAACCTGCGCGACACCGCGCAAACGGCCTATGACGACAGCAAGGTTCTGCTGGATCGCTGGCACGGACAGGGCCGCGCCACCTATGCCATTACGCCACGGTTTTCACCCACCTCGACGCCGGATCAAATGTCGGCGCTTGGCGCGCTCT
Organism: Loktanella sp. 3ANDIMAR09; assembly: GCF_001420005.1. Taxonomy (GTDB): domain Bacteria; phylum Pseudomonadota; class Alphaproteobacteria; order Rhodobacterales; family Rhodobacteraceae; genus Loktanella. The sequence continues at coordinate 8,542 of NZ_LJAK01000013.1, forward strand.
GGGCCGAACACCCCGATTGCCTGATGCAGACCCACCTGTCCGAACAAGTGGACGAGATCGCATGGGTCCGCGACCTCTACCCCGACGCCCGCGACTACCTTGATACCTACGAGGCGCACGGCCTGCTCGGCGCGCGCGGCCTATACGGCCACGCAATCCATCTTGAACCACGCGAGGTTGACCGCCTGGCAGAGGTCGGCGCCGCCGTCATCCATTGCCCGACCTCCAACACGTTTATCGGGTCCGGGCTGTTCGACATGATGGGGCTGGCAAGGGCGGGCCTACGCATCGGGCTGGCCACGGACACCGGCGGCGGGTCCAGTTTTTCCATGCTGCGCGTCATGGCCGCCACCTATGAGATCGGCCAGTTGCGCGGCACGCCATTGCACCCGGCCCAACTGATGTGGCTGGCGACCGAAGGGGCCGCGCGGGCGCTGCACATGGGCGGCCAGATCGGTCACCTGGGTGCCGGGGCCATGGCCGACCTCTGCGTGATCGACCTCGCCTCGACCCCCGCCATCGCCCAGCGCCACGCCTGCGCCGACGACATCTGGGAGGCGCTCTTTCCCACGATCATGATGGGTGACGACCGCGCCATCCGCGACGTCTGGGTGGCCGGGCGGCGGGTTGCCGCAGGGTAGGAACTGAACAGATCGCCTCGTCCGACTACGCCGATCAGCTCTTACCGCCAACCGAAACAGCCACACTCTAGCAGGGCAGCAGCATTACCATGACCCAATAGCCGTCGGCGGTGCCGATCCCGTAGTTAGTATAGGTCGCGTTCAGCATGTTGCGGCGATGCGCAGGTGAGGCCATCCAACCCGCAAAGGCCTGATCGGAGGTGCCGTAGCCCTGTGCGATATTTTCGCCGACACCGCAGGCCGCAACCCCGGCACGACGCGCGCGGGCCATGGCGTTGCCGCCGTTCCTGTCGCGGTGCGTGAGCGCCCGACGCGCCGCCAGCTCACCGGCAAAATCCGCCGCCACCCGGTCCAGTGCCGCATTGGACACCAACGGCGCACGCCCGGCCTGCGTGCGTGCCGCGTTCAGCTGACGGTCAAATCCGGCAAAGGCGGGTGGGTTGCCAGCCAATGCCTGCCGTGGCGCACCGTCCGACACGGTGATGACAGGCACCGGAACGGGCACGCAGGCGGACACCGCAAGGGCCAGGAGCAGGGCGAATATTTTCATGGCGGTTCAATTGCCACGAAGCAGGCGTTCCGCATAGCCCTGCCGCGATCTTGCGCTGATTTTTGCCAGCCGCGGACAGGTTTGCGCCGATCAAGCCCTTTCGGCCAACCTTGCCGCGAGCGCGTTCTGCCGCGCGATCACGGCCGCGCTATCGACCGTCGTGACACGTCCGTCGCGCACCAAGGCGCGGCCCTCGACAAACAGATCCCGCACGCGTGTTGGTCCCGCGAGGACCAGCGCCGCCGCATCCCAACTGCCAGCGGCCGCGATCCCGGAAACATCCCAGACCGCAAGGTCGGCCCGCATGCCGGGCACGATCTGGCCCACGTCATCGCGGCCCAATACCGCTGCGCCGCCACGGGTCGCCAGCCGCAGGGCTGTGCGTGCGCTCATTGCATCGGCACCGCGGCTGACGCGCTGCAACAGCATCGCCTGTCGCGCCTCGCCGATCAGATTGGCCGCGTCGTTGCTGGCCGATCCGTCCACACCCAGCCCCACGTTCACGCCCGCATCCAGCATCGCGCGCACCGGCGCGATCCCGGACCCCAGGCGGCAGTTGGAACAGGGACAATGTGCAACGCCGGTCCCGGTACGGGCGAACAAGTCAATCTCGGTTGCGTCCAGCTTTACGCAATGTGCGTGCCAGACATCGGGACCGGTCCAGCCCAGATCCTGCGCGTATTCCCCGGGGCGACACCCGAACTTTGCCAGCGAATAGGCCACATCTTCGTCGTTTTCGGCCAGATGCGTGTGCAGCATCACGCCCTTGTCCCGCGCCAGCAGCGCCGCATCCCGCATCAGGTCACGACTGACCGAAAACGGCGAACAAGGTGCCACGCCCACCCGCACCATGGCCCCCGGCCTGGGGTCGTGAAAGGCGTCGATGACGCGGATGCAATCCTCCAGGATCGCAGCCTCGCGTTCCACCAGCACATCGGGCGGCAACCCGCCATCACTGACACCAATGCTCATGGCGCCGCGCGTGGGATGAAACCGCAAACCGACCTCTGCGGCGGCGGCAATGGTGTCATCCAGCCGCGCCCCGTTGGGAAACAGATACAGGTGATCCGCCGTCGTGGTGCAGCCCGACAATGCCAGCTCGATCAGCCCGGTCTGGGTGGAGACGAACATGTCCTCGGGCCCGAACCGCGCCCAGATGGGATAGAGCGTCTGCAACCAGCCGAACAACAGCGCATCCTGTCCCCCCGGCACGGCACGCGTCAGCGATTGATACAGGTGATGGTGCGTGTTGATCAGCCCCGGCGTGACCACGCATCCCGTCACGTCCACCACGTCACCACGGGTCGTCAGGCCCCGCCCGATCCCGGCAATCACGCCGTCACGGATCAGTATGTCACATGCCGCGTGTTCACTGCCCTTGTCATCCATCGTCACGACGCATTGCGCGCCGCGCAACAGACGTTCAGTCATGCAGCGCATCCTGCAGGATCGAAAGCGCGACCGCATGCACATCGGCATTGGCCGCCGCAATGACCTGACCACCGCTGTAGGCCGCACCACCCTGCCAGTTGGACACGATGCCGCCGGCGGCCTGGATCACGCTGATCGGGGCCTGAATGTCATAGGCATTCAACCCGGCCTCGACGACCAGATCTACCTGCCCTGCCGCCAGCAGCGCATAACCATAGCAATCCATCCCGTAGCGCGTCAGCCGCACCCGTTCGGACAGGGCACGAAACGCGCGATATTCCGTCTTGGTCCCGACCTCGGGAAAGGTGCTGAGCAGCGTCGCTGCTTCGAGCGCGCGGCTCGACCGGGTGCGCAGGGGATGGGTGCCATGCGGTCCGCGCACCTCGGCCACGCCGAAGCCGCCGATGAACCGTTCCTTGATGAACGGTTGGTCGATGATACCGAAAACCGGTCCGCCGATGGTGGCCACCGAAATCAGCGTCCCCCAGGTCGGGGTGCCGCTGATGAACCCGCGCGTGCCGTCGATCGGGTCCAGCACCCAGATCAACCCGCTACGCCCCGTGACGGTCGGCAATTCCTCTCCCAGTATGCCGTCGTCCGGGCGCGCCTGCTGAATCACGGCACGCATCGCCAGTTCGGCCTCGCGGTCCGCGCGGGTCACGGGATCGAACCCGTCGGCGTCCTTGTTTTCAGCCTCAAGCGTCGGGGACCGGAAATAGGACAGTGTCACGTCACGCGCGGCATCGGCGGCCGCAAGGGCAACCTTTTGCAGGTCGGATTTCAGTTCGTCAGTCAGCAGTATCATGAAGCCTCGACAGCATAATTCTTGGCTGTGGACCTACTTCGCTTGCCGCTGACTTGCCATCGCGAACCGCAAAAGGTCTCAAACCCGGCTCAGGCTGCGTCGCTCAGGACACGCGCAAGGTCGAACAGGCGGCGGCGCTGGTTTTCGGGGATCGCGTAATAGGACCGCAGCAGGTCCAGCGCTTCCTTGTCGGACAACAGGTCGCCGGGCGTCCCTTTCTGGTTGTCCTGCTCCTCCAGGTCGATCCCCTCGAAAAAGAATGCAACCGGCACCTCGAGCACCTTGGAGATATCCCACAGGCGCGAGGCGCTGACACGGTTCATGCCGGTCTCGTATTTCTGGATCTGCTGGAACTTGATCCCAACAGCCTCGGCCAGCTGCTGCTGCGTCGTGCCCAGCATCCAGCGCCGGTGGCGAATACGTTTTCCCACATGCACATCAACTTCGTGTTTCATTCTCTTCCCTCAATCGTCAATAAAATGACCCGGCCAATTCGCGCTGGACCATCCGCAAAGCCCGGGCCTGGCACACAAACCCCTGGCCACACCAAACAAGTCATGGTTGCAGCCAGCGACGACAGATTACCCGCGCACAACCATGGGGCAAGTTGGCTAAAAGGTCATGTCACCCATCCAAACGGATAGGTGCCCGCATATTGACACCAAACCGAATAGGCGGTCCGCTGGCCGCAACAGCAGACCAAAAGGTGACCTTGTGCGCGCATTCCAGATCCAGACCTTTGACGCCCCGCCAGCCCTGGCAGAGGTCGAAACCCCCTCTCCCGCCGCGGGTGAGGTCGCAGTCAAGATTGCCGCCTGCGGTCTGAATTTCGCGGATATGCTGATGGCCAAGGGCACCTATCAGGACACGCCGGAACCGCCCTTTATCCTCGGGATGGAGGTTTGCGGCACCGTGATCGCCCATGGTCCGGGCGTGGACGGCCCCGCCATCGGCACCCGCGTGGCCGTGTTCGGCGGTCAGGGCGGCCTTGCTGACGTTGCGACCTTTCCGGCCGCCCTGTGCCGCCCGGTGCCGGACGCGATGCCAGATACTGTCGCCGCCGGGTTTCAGGTGGCCTATGGCACGTCGCATCTGGCGCTGACGCGCCGCGCGCGCCTGCAACCGGGGGAAACCCTGCTGGTGCTGGGTGCCGCAGGCGGTGTGGGCCTGACGGCGGTGGAAATCGGCAAGGCGCTGGGCGCGCGGGTCATCGCCGTCGCACGCGGCGCGGACAAGCTGGCGGTCGCCCGCGAGGCCGGCGCCGATCACCTGATCGACAGCACCGACGGCGACCTGAAATCGCAGATCAGGGCGCTGGGCGGTGTCGATGTGGTCTATGACCCCGTGGGCGGCGACGCCTTCAAGGCGGCCCTGTCGGCCTGCAACCGCGAGGCGCGGGTCATCGCCATCGGCTTTGCCAGCGGTGACGTGCCGCAGATCCCCGCGAACATCCTGCTGGTGAAAAACATCACCGTCATCGGATTCTACTGGGGCGGCTATCTGAAATTTGCGCCCGACGCGCTGACTGACAGCCTGTCGGACCTGATGGACCTCTATGCGCAGGGCAAACTGCGTCCGCACATCAGCCATACATTGCCGCTGGACCGCGCGGGCGAGGGCCTGGACCTGCTGGCCAGCCGTCAGGCCACCGGCAAGGTCGTGATCACGCCATAGCCAGTTCGCGCTGGCCGTAGGCCGCGCGCACCAGTTCCGACAGGCGCGTCAGCACCGGCGCGTCACCCCCTTGGGCATACATCGCGATCTTGGTCCGGCCCAGATCGGGCAAGGCCCCGCCGTGGGCGATTTCCTCGTGCTGGCGGGAAATGTCGGTCCTGATGACCGCCTGCACCGCCAGATCGGCACTGACAGCGGCGTTGACCGCGCTGTCACCGTCCGATTCGACGACCAGTTCCCATGCGATTTCGGCCTGTTCCAGCGCCCGGATCACCCCGGGCCGAAAGACGCAATTGCTGCAATAGGCCAACCGCAGGGGCCGCGTGCGCCAGGCCGTACCCCCGATCGCCCCGACCCAGGCCAAGGGGATCTCGGTCAGGGTTTCGGCCTCGGGACCGGGGGTGGCCTCGGTTGTGATGATCACGTCACATGCGCCCCGGTCGAACATGTCGCGCAACTGCAAGGTGGGGGCCGATATCAACTGCACCCGCACCCGCGGAAATTCAGTCGAAAACGCCCGCAAGACCCGCGGCACATAGGGATCAACGATGTCATGCGGCACGCCCAGACGGATTTCGCCGGAAAATTCCTGCGCGGTCAGCCGGGCGAACACCTCGTCGTTCAGCGCCAGCATCCGGTGCCCGTATCCCAGCAGTTGTTCGCCCGCCGCCGTCAATCCGATGGTCCGCCCCGACCGGTCCATCAGGGTCAGACCCAGCGAATCCTCCAGCCGGCGCAACTGCATCGACACCGCCGATTGCGTCAGGTTCAGGATGCCCGCCGCGCGGGTGACGCCACCGCAATCCGCCACCGCGACAAAGGATCGCAAGGCCGTCATGTCGATGTTTCGGGGCATATCACAATCCTTGATACAACAGTTCAGACATATTCGTTTGAACTATGGATAAACCGCGCCCAGATATCAAGCATCCAGATAGATTGACCAATTCACTTCACACAGGATGATATCATGACGACCCTGACCCAACGGCATCTGCACGCCGAAACGCCGCGACCTGGCCTGTTTGCGCGCCTGATTGCCGCCGACCGGGCATTTCGCCAGCGCCGCGCGATGCACCGGCTGACCGACGCGCAGTTGCGCGACATCGGATTGACCCGCGCCCAGATCGCAGCCGACACTGCACGCCCCGTCTGGGACTCTCCGCGTCACTGGCGCACCTGAGGGTTTCGGGCTTGCCGATCACTCCGATTTCAGGTCCATACCACTTGAAATAAGGGGGCAACCTGCCAATATCGGGCACGAGCGTCGAAAAATCCGGCGCAACGTTTTTGCAGGAGGTCTCAATGGCACAATACCAGACGATCCCCCGCGCGGGCACCTCCCGCACGGCTATGATCGACGAAGGGCTGCGCGCCCACATGAACAAGGTCTACGGCATCATGTCCGTCGGCATGCTGATCACCGCACTTGCCGCCTGGGCCATTTCGGGTCTGGCGATTTCGACCGAACCGACAGCCTACCAGATCGGGTCCAGCACCTATCTGACCGAATTCGGCGCGACGCTGTGGGCCAGCCCGCTGAAATGGGTCGTGATGTTTGCCCCCCTCGTCATGGTGTTCGCCTTTGGCGCGATGATCAACAAACTGTCGGCCGCCGGCGCGCAGACGTTCTTTTACGCCTTTGCCGCGCTGATGGGTATTTCGCTGTCGTGGATCTTTGCGGTCTACACCGGCGTGTCGATCATTCAGGTGTTCCTGATCACCGCGATCGCATTCGCGTCGCTGTCGATGTATGGCTACACGACCAAGCGTGACATCTCGGCCTGGGGCAGCTTCCTCATCATGGGTGTTGTGGGCCTGATCATCGCCAGCATCGTGAACATCTTCCTCGGGTCTGGCGTTGTCCAGCTGGCGATTTCCGTTCTGGGTGTCCTGATCTTTGCGGGCCTCACCGCCTATGACACGCAAAAGATCAAGAACGACTACATCGCACACGCACAGCATGGCGACAGCGAGTGGCTGGCGAAATCGGCGATCATGGGTGCGCTGAACCTGTATCTCGATTTCATCAACATGTTCATGTTCCTGCTGCAGTTGTTCGGCAACCGCGAATAAACAGCACGACAGATCCATGACCAAAGGCCGGTCCGCGTGACCGGCCTTTTTTGTTGCCCGGTCGCAGGCTAGGCTGATCCTGCCCCGCATCAGGATCGCCCCATGACAGCCATTGCCACCGCCCGCCGTGCCGACCTGATCGGCAGCGCCTACATGGTCTGCGCGATGGCGTTCTTTGCGGTCGAGGATGCGTTCATCAAGGCTGCGGCCACCACCCTGCCGCTGGGTCAGATCCTCATCATCTTTGGGGTGGGCGGTGCCGCCGTCTTTGCCCTGCGGGCGCGACGGATGGGCCAACCGCTGTTCGTGCCGGACGTGCTGTCGCGACCCATGCGTATCCGCGTCCTGTTCGAAATCACGGGCCGGTTGTTCTACGGGTTGGCGATCGCGCTGATCCCGCTGTCTGCCGCCACGGTCATATTGCAAGCCACCCCGCTGGTCGTCGTCGCGGGGGCTGCGCTGTTGTTTGGCGAAACCGTCGGCTGGCGGCGCTGGACCGCGATTTTCATCGGCCTGATCGGCGTCGTCATCATCATCCGGCCCGGCACGGACGGGTTCAGCGCCCTGTCGCTGCTGGCGGTCATCGGCATGGCCGGGTTTGCCGGGCGCGATCTGGCAAGCCGTGCCGCCCCGCTGACGGTCAGCACCACGCTGCTGGGGTTCTACGGGTTCTCTGCCCTGGTCATCGCGGGCGCGCTTTACACGGTCTGGGATGGCTTTGCGTTGCGTGCGGTGACGGCACCAACAGCCCTGTGGCTGGCGGGCACCATCGCAGCCGGAGTTGTCGCCTATAGCTGCCTGATGCGCGCGATGCGCACGGGTGACGTGTCGGCGGTGACGCCATTCCGCTACAGCCGCCTGCTGTTCGGGATCGCACTTGGCGTTGTCCTGTTCGGGGAACGCCCGGATGCAGCCACATGGATCGGGTCCGGTCTGATCGTGCTGGCGGGTCTGTTCATCATGTGGCGGGGCAAGGGTGCCTGAAACGCAAAAGGCCCCGCAATTGCGAGGCCCAGCGTAACCGTCAGAGGCGGATCAATTACTTGATCTTGCCTTCCTTGTATTCCACGTGCTTGCGCACAACGGGGTCGTACTTCTTGATGACCATCTTTTCGGTCATCGTACGGGCGTTTTTCTTGGTGACGTAGAAATGGCCTGTGCCCGCGGTGGAGTTCAGGCGGATCTTGATCGTGGTTGGCTTCGCCATGGTGTCTCTCCTGTTCGCGGCGCAGACGCTTCGCGCGCGCGGATCATATCTCTTGAAGTCCGCCTTCTAACTGGCGCGGGGGCCGAGTCAACCGCAAAAGCTGCGGATTACAGATCAAACCCGACACGGAACATGGTTCCCCCCTCGGGAATGGCGACCCAGTCCAGTGCGCCGCCGATCTTGGCCGCCATGGATTGCACCACCATCATGCCCATGCCCGCGCCGTCCGGCGTGAAATCCGCCGCCAGACCGCAGCCGTTGTCGCGCACGCACAGCGCAAGGCTGTTGTCGGACGGCTGTAGCAGATCGACACCGATCAGACCGTCAAGCCCCAGTTCGGCATGGCGCAAGGCATTGCCGGTCAGTTCCGCCACGATCAATCCCAGGGCAAGGCTGACCTCGGACTTTACCCGCAGGTCCGGGCCCAGCCCCGCATAGTCCAGCCTGACGGTTCCGCCGATGCTCTGCTGGATATCCGCACAGAGCGATGACAGATATTCGTCCAGCCCCACCTCGTCCGACATGGCGCGGTGCAGCTTGTCATGCACCGACGCGATAGTGCGCACCCGCATGGCGGCGTCAGCCAGTGCTTCACGCACATTTTCATCGTCGGACGCGCGGGCCCGCATGTTCAGCATGCTCGACACCAGGCTCAGGCTGTTCTTGACGCGATGATCGACCTCGCGGCGCAACATCTCGCTTTCGGCAAGGGCCGCCTCCAACGCGGTCTGACGATCCACAAGGGTCGTCACATCCCGCGACACCGCCAGCACCCTGCCGACCGTGCCATCCGCCTCGAGAACCGGTGACACCGTCACCGCCCACCAGCGCGGCGTGCCCTTGGCCGTGGGGCAGAACGATACGAATTCCGACGTCTCACCGCCTGCCGCCGCCTGCACTGCGTCCCGCAGTCGGTCGGTTTCGGCCTCGGGCCAGAGGGCCCACCAGTCCTGTCCCAGAATCACATCGACGTCGTCGATTTCCATCGCACCCTGTCCGGCGTAGCTCATGAATATGAGGTTGCCGTCCAGGTTCAGCAATTTCACGCAGTCGGGTGAACTGGCAAGCAGTGACAGTGTCAGGGACTGATTTTGCGGCATGACACCGGTCAAGGCCGCATCATCGCGGTCGATTGCGTCAGCGGTGCACCCTGTCCGAGTCGTTTGGCCGAGACGCGTCATACTTAGCCCCCCAAAGACAAGTTTGACCCTTAAATTACCTGCACCCTGACCATCGGTCAATTCTGCTTTGGTTTAGGGTGGGCGCATGGCGCGCAATGACACGGATGGCCTATAAGCCGGATTTTGTCCCCCGCATTACTGCGGTTGGATGATCATTCGTCTAAAGCCGTCGTTACCGACGACCCTCTGGCTGCCAACCCGGGCCTCTCGGGTCAGGCGTCCCTGCCGGATCGCTCCGGCACGAGGCCCCTATTTGGCATTGCTCCCGGTGGGGCTTGCCGTGCCGCTTCTGTTGCCAGTCGCGCGGTGGGCTCTTACCCCACCGTTTCACCGTGACCACGCATGCGTGGCCGTCTGTTCTCTGTGGCGCTTTCCCTGGGGTTGCCCCCGCCGGGCGTTACCCGGCACCGTGCCTTGTGGAGTCCGGACTTTCCTCGACCGCTTGCGCGGCCGCGATCACCCGGCCATCCGTGTCGGGTTTGCGTTACTGGGGCGAACCCCTTGCGTCAACGCCAAACCGCGCCGCCAGATCGGCGGCAAGCGCGCGGTCGGTGTCGTCCAGCGGCCCGGTGTGGCGCGGTCTGAACCGCAGGCGGAACGCCGCCAGCAGCGTGTCGTCGTCCACATCCGCCGTATAGCCGAACCGCGAGAGGTCCGCGCGGAAATCCCCCGGCGTGGCCAGCGCGGGCCAGACCGACACCCCCTCGCGCGCCAGTCTGCGCCAGTCGAACCGCGCGCCGGGGTCGATCTTGCGCCCCGGGGCCATGTCCGAATGGCCGATGACGCGGTGTGCGGGGATATGCCAGCGGGCCATGATGCTGGCCACCAGATCACACAGCGCATCCATCTGCGCCGCGGCAAAGGGACAGGTGCCGATGTTGGACAGCTCGATCCCGATGGACCGGCTGTTCACATCCGTCACACAGCCCCAGCGCCCGGCACCCGCGTGCCAGGCACGCTGGTCCTCTGGCACGAGGGCAAGAACCTCGCCGTCGGTGCCGATCAGGTAATGGGCCGACACCTCTCGTGCGGGGTCGCACAGGACGCGGGCGGCGGCGGCGTGGTCTGCCATCGCGGTGTAATGCAGCACGATGATATCGGGCACAGCCCCATCACGCCGCGGCCCGCAGTTGGGGGACGGATGCCGGATCGGGGTCAGTTGCCGGTCGCCACAAGGCGGAACGGTGCCGGGTCCCAGCCACAGGCAAAACCGTCGCCGTCGGGATCAAGCCCGCGCGCATTGCGCTCAGGCCCGCCACGCGCCAGAAAATCACGCTGCGCCGCATCGGGCGAGTTATATTCGGCGCAATTGCGTTCAAAGGTGCGCTGGCTGGCAAAGATCGACCGCGAATACCATTCCTGACCTTTGCGATTGGGCGCAGACAGGGCGTATTCGACGATATTCGGCCCGGTATCGGCTGGCCGCTGCGGCACTGCGGTCGGCATCACGATCTGGCGCTGTGCGGCCAGCTGCGCCCGGCGCTGCGCGTCGGATTCGATCGTCTCGCGCGAGGCGACGGCGTCAAAGTTGTTTTCATCCGAAATGCCGGGGTTGCTGGTGGCCACGGGGGCCGCGGCGATCGCCGACAATGGCGGGCCGACAGGGTCCGCCGTCCCTGCCCCGCCGATGCCCAGCGCCGCAAGTTCAGAGGATGCCACCACCTGATTGTCAGCGCCCAAGGGGGCAGCGGCCACCGGGGCCGGTGCACCAAAGCTGACAGGAGCCTGCGCCGCAGCAGCCTGCTGAGCGGCACGCTGGCTTGCCATCACGGCAGCAGCACCGCTGTCGGGCACACGCGGCGCACAGGCGGCAGTAGCAACCAGGGCCGTCAGACACAGAACAGAACGGATCACGTCACGCCTCCTTGAACGAATGACCCAGCCTACCACCACTTGGCGGGCTTGGCGTTGAAACCTGCGCTGCGTTCCAGCGCATAGGCGACATTCAGCAGATCGCCCTCTTCCCACGGACGACCGATCAGTTGCAGACCCAGCGGCAGACCCTTGGCGTCCAGCCCGGCCGGCACGCTGATGCCCGGCAGACCCGCAAGGTTGACCGTCACGGTGAACACGTCGTTGAGGTACATCTGAATAGGGTCGGCGTTCTTCATCTCGCCCAGACCAAACGCGGCAGACGGCGTCGCAGGCGTCAGGATCGCATCGACACCATCCGCAAACACCTGATCAAAGTCACGCTTGATCAGCGCGCGAACCCGGCGCGCACGGTTGTAATAGGCATCGTAGAAACCCGCGGACAGCACATAGGTGCCGACCATGACACGGCGCTGCACCTCTGCCCCGAAGCCTTCGGCGCGGGTCTTTTCGTACATCTCGGTGATGCCGTCGCCCGCGTCCAGCTTGGCCCGGTGGCCGAACCGCACACCGTCGTAGCGGGCCAGATTCGATGACGCCTCGGCGGGGGCGATCACATAATAGGCGGGCAGCGCGTATTTCGTATGCGGCAGGCTGATGTCACGCACCTCTGCGCCCGCATCACGCAGCATAGCGGTGCCGTCTTCCCACAGCTTTTGGATCTCGGCGGGCATGCCGTCCATCCGGTATTCCTTTGGAATACCGATGACCTTGCCGCGGATATCACCGGTCAGCGCGGCCTCGAAATCGGGCACGGGAATATTGGCCGACGTGCTGTCCTTGGCGTCGAAACCCGACATGGCCTGCAGCATGATGGCGCTGTCGCGCACGTCCTTGGTCATCGGACCCGCCTGATCCAGCGACGAGGCAAAGGCCACGACGCCCCAGCGGCTGACGCGTCCGTAGGTCGGCTTGATCCCCGTGATGCCGGTAAAGGCGGCAGGCTGGCGGATCGACCCGCCGGTATCGGTGCCGGTGGCCCCGAGGCACAGATCGGCGGCAACAGCAGCAGCAGACCCGCCGGATGACCCGCCCGGCGTCAACTGACGGTCGTCGACCTTCCACGGGTTGACGGCATCGCCGTAGACGGATGTTTCGTTGCTGCTGCCCATGGCGAATTCGTCCATGTTCAGCTTGCCCAGCATCACCGCGCCTGCGTCGAACAGCTGGGTCGTGACGGTGGATTCGTATTCCGGCTTGAACCCTTCGAGGATGCGACTGGCCGCCTGAGAGGCCACGCCCTTGGTGCAAAACAGGTCCTTGATCCCCAGCGGGATACCGCACAAATCTGGCGCCTCACCCGCCTGGATGCGCTGATCCGCGCTCTTGGCTTGGCTTTCTGCAACTTCCGGCGTTTTGTGGACAAAGGCGTTCAGCGTGTCGGCCGCGTCGATCGCCGTCAGGCAGGCGCTGGTCAGTTCGACACTGGTCACCTCGCCCTTGCGCAGGGCGTCACGGGCGGCGGCGATGGTCAGTTTGGTCAGATCGGACATTATTCCACCACCTTGGGTACGGCAAAGAAACCTTCGCGGGCGTCGGGCGCATTGGCCAGGACACGGTCCTGCTGACCGCCATCGGTCACCACGTCATCGCGGCGATACAGGCGCTGCGGCGTGACGGATGTCATCGGTTCCACCCCGTCCACATCAACCTCGTTGAGCTGCTCGATAAAGCCCAGGATCGCGCTGAATTCCTGCGCAAGCGCGGGCAATGCGTCGTCTTCGACCTTGATGCGCGCCAGTTTGGCCACGCGGCGGGCGGTGTCGGTATCGATGGACATCGGGGCCTCGTTTTTACGGTTCAGCCTGCGTTTACCCGCCCCGGCGATGCGCTGCAAGCGTGGCTACATTGCCAGGCGGGGTGCGCAGGCTACCATGAGGGCATCGCACAAGAAGGATTGACCAAGATGAATATCACATGGCTGGGCCACGCCAGTTTTCGCATCGAAATCGCGGGGGCGGTGCTCCTGATCGACCCCTGGCTGAACGGCAACCCGTCGTTTCCCGATGACCAGCGCGACGCCGCCATCGCAGGAACGACACATATTCTGCTGACCCACGGACACGGCGACCACGCAAGCGAGGTCCAACAGATCGCACGGGACACGGGCGCACCGGTTTACGGCATCGTGGAACTGATGGGCGCCATCGCGGACAACGGCATCGAAACGGTGGGTTTCAACAAGGGCGGCACCGTCGATCTGAACGGCGCGCATGTCACGATGGTCAACGCGGTGCATTCATCGTCCTTTGACGGGCCGGACGGCACGCGGGTCGCGGGCACCGAATGCGGCTTCATGATCGCAGGCGAAGGCAAAACGATCTATTTCAGCGGCGACACGGATATCATGGCCGACATGGACTGGATGGGCGACTTGCACAAACCCGACATCGGCATCCTCTGCGCGGGTGGATTTTACACGATGGACATGGGCCGCGCCGCCTACGCCGCGAAACGGTATTTCAATTTTTCAACCGTGATCCCCTGCCACTATGGCACATTCGATGCACTGGCCCAGGATGCGCAGGTGATGCGCGACGCCCTGCCCGGCGTCGATGTTCTGACCCCTGCCGTCATGGAAACCACCACGCTCTAGCCCTGCCCCACCCCGATTGCCAATTGGCAATCGGGGTGAAAAGCGCCCCGGGTCAGATGGTTCGATCTGCGGGCGGTGGGGTTTCTTATTGGTGAATTTTCAGCCCGCGCGACGCATCTTTTGCGGGATGTCGTGACACGGTGACACAATCGTGATTACCCTGCGCGCGATCAGCAAAAGGGAGATCACACATGGGACTTTTCAGCTTTGTCAAAGATGCCGGCAAGAAACTGTTCGGCAAGGACGACGCCCCTGAATCCACGCAAGAGGCACTGAACGCCGAACTGAAGGATCTGGGTCTGGACGCATCCGACGTGCAGGTCACGGTCGCTGGCGACAAGGTCATGATCAAGGGCAAGGCCCCGACGCAGGAACAGCGCGAAAAGATCATCCTGGCGGCAGGCAACGTCGATGGCGTGGCCGAAGTCGAAGAAGAAATCGAAGTTGCGGACGCGGCCGCAGAGCCGGTTTTCTACACCGTCAAAAAGGGCGACACCCTGTCGGCCATCGCCCAGGCGACCATGGGCAAAGCCAGCAAATACCACGCCATTTTCGAGGCGAACAAGCCGATGCTGTCCCACCCCGACAAGATCTACCCCGGTCAGAACCTGCGCATCCCGCAGGAATGACCTAGCGTTTCGACGCGAAAAAGCGGCGCAGCAGGTCTTCGGATTGCTGCGCCGCGATGCCGTCATAGACCTGTGGCGCGTGATGGCATTGCGGGTGGCTGAACACCCGCGGCCCCTGGGCCACACCCCCCGATTTCGGATCAGACGCCCCGTAATAGAGCCGCGCCAGCCGCGCGTTGCTGATGGCGGCGGCGCACATCGGGCAAGGTTCCAGCGTCACATATAGATCGTATCCCGCCAGCCGTTCCTGCCCCAGGGCCGCACAGGCCGCGCGGATCGCCAGCACCTCGGCGTGGGCGGTGGGGTCGTTCAGTTCCCGCGTGCGGTTTCCGGCCTGCGCCAGCACGCCCTGCGGCCCCGCGATCACGGCCCCCACCGGCACCTCGTCCCGGTCGGCCGCGGCGCGGGCCTCGGTCAATGCCAGGTCCATGTAGCTGCGAAATGTCATGCCCTGTCATGCCCGCAGGTGGGACACTCTGGCAAGCCCCACGGATTCGAGGTATCGCGGATGGATGACAGAGAATACTCCAGACGGCGACCGCATCGCCAAGGTCCTTTCGCGCAGCGGCGTGGCGTCGCGCCGCGAGGCCGAGCGCATGATCGAGGCCGGGCGCGTCAGCGTCAACGGCAAGACGATCACCAGCCCCGCGCTGAACGTGACCGACCGCGACCGCATCGTGGTCGACGGCAAGCCCGTGGGCAAGCCAGAGGCCCCGCGGCTGTGGCTGTATCACAAGCCCGCAGGCCTTGTGACCACGGCGAGCGACGATCAGGGTCGGGAAACGGTGTTCGACAAACTGCCAGAGGATCTGCCGCGCGTCATGAGCGTGGGCCGTCTGGACATCAATTCCGAAGGTCTGCTGCTGCTGACCAACGACGGCGGCATCAAGCGCCGGCTGGAACTGCCCAGCACCGGCTGGCTGCGCCGCTACCGCGTGCGCATCAAGGGATCGGTGTCAGAGGCGAAACTGGACGAATTGCGCGCGGGCATCACCGTCGAAGGCGTCAGCTATCAACCGATGATCGTGACCTTCGACCGCCAGCAGGGTGCAAACGCCTGGCTGACGATCAGCATCCGCGAAGGCAAGAACCGCGAGATTCGCCGCGCGATGGAGGCCGTGGGCACCATCGTGAACCGACTGATCCGTGTCAGCTATGGCCCGTTCCAACTGGGCAATCTGGCCGCCGGAGCTGTCGAAGAAGTCAAGGGGCGCGTGCTGCGCGACCAGCTGGGCATGGCCGCCCCCGAACCCGCGACCCGCGCGCGCAAACCGGTGCAGCGGCCACGCAAACCCGGCAGTGATGGTCCCAGACCGCAGCGCGGCACCCCAAAGCGCAGATAGGGTGCAAAAATCCTCGCAAATCGGCCGGCCCACCACTACCTAAGTGTCCTATGACCCTAACCGGACCGGTCGCTGATGCTGCGTATTGTCCTCATTTTGCTGCTGATTGCGGGCGCGGCCTTTGCCGTGGGGACCGTGGCGTCGGCAGTGCGCGCCATGACCAGTGATCCCCTCACGTCGGAGTCCCCGATGCCGAAACCCTTTCGCCTGATTTCTTTTGTTCTGCTGTTTCTGCTGCTGCTGGGCGTCAGCACCGGCTGGCTGGGGGCTGCCTGATGGCCCAGCGGTTCGGCGGAAAATTCAGCCCCGGTGGCGGGACCGCAGCCCCGGTGGACCGGGTGGCGGTGCATCCGGTGGGGGCGCGCGCGAACCTGATGTTCGCGCCCCCCATCGCACTGGTGTTTGCCTCGCTCAACAACGGGCCATTCGTAATGGTGACCGCATTGATCGCGGCGGGGCTGATGACGGCGGGGGCCTGGCTGCTGCGCGACGGTCTGCGGGCGCAGGCCGCCTATGATGCGCGCGAGGTGGCCCGCCGCCCCGCCCTGCCGCGCAAGATCATCGCGGCCATCCTGGCGGGGGTTGGTCTGGGCCTTGCGGCCGTGACCGGCGACACGGGCGTGGCCGGGTCCGTCGTCTACGGCATTGCCGCGACCGGCCTGCACCTGGCGGCCTTTGGCATTGATCCGCTGCGCGACAAACGCCTGTCGGGCGTCGATACGTTCCAGCAGGACCGTGTCGCCCGCGTGGTAGACGAGGCCGAGGCCTATCTGACCGACATGACCGACCAGATCGCGCGTCTGCGTGACCGCGCACTGACAGCGCGGGTGGCGGCGTTCCAGACCAGCGCGCGGCGCATGATCCGGGCCGTCGAACAGGACCCGCGCGACCTGACGGCGGCGCGCAAGTATCTGGGTGTCTATCTGCTGGGCGCACGTGATGCGACGGCGCAGTTCGCGGACCTTGCCGCGCGCGGCCCGCAACCTGCGGCGCAGGCGGATTACACCGCGCTGCTGGATGATCTGGAACAGAATTTCACCAGCCGCACCGAGAAATTGTTAGCCGACGATCGCAATGCTATGGATATCGAGATCAAGGTGCTGCGCGACCGGCTGTCGCGCGAAAGATAGGAAAAGACCATGTCAGACAACACCCGCACGGCGGCGACCGCCCGCACCTCGGACATCGAAAAAGTCACGGCCGTCGTCCTGCCGGAACCCGCAGGCGCGCTGGTGCCGCTGGAACAGGCGGACCCCGTGACCTCTGACGCGATCCGGTCGCGCATGGATGAAATCGACCTGAACGATACCGGGTCGATCGTGTCGTTCGGATCGGCCGCACAGGCCGAACTGCAGGCGATCAGCCAGTCGATGCTGGCCGGGGTGCGCAACAAGGACGTGGGTCCGGCAGGTGATTCCTTACGTGAAATCGTCAGCACGATCCGCGGTTTTTCGGTCAGCGAACTGGATGTGGGCCGCAAGCAATCATGGTGGGACCGGTTGCTGGGCCGCGCGACGCCGATGGCGAAATTCGTGGCCCGGTTCGAGGATGTGCAGACCCAGATCGACCGCGTCACCGAGGACCTGCTGCGTCACGAGACGACGCTGCTCAAGGATATCGAATCGCTCGATCAGCTCTATGAGAAAACGCTCGCCTTTTATGACGAGCTGGGCCTGTACATCACCGCAGGCGAGGCCCGTCTGGCACAGATCGACAGTGACGAAATTCCCGCCAAGGAGGCAGACGTCAAGGGCGCCCCCGACGAACAGGGTGTCATGGCCGCACAGGAATTGCGCGATCTGCGCGCCGCGCGTGACGATCTGGAACGCCGGGTGCATGACCTGAAACTGACGCGGCAGGTGACGATGCAATCGCTGCCGTCAATCCGTCTGGTGCAGGAAAACGACAAAAGCCTCGTGACCAAGATCAATTCGACGCTCGTGAACACGGTGCCGCTGTGGGAAACGCAGCTGGCGCAGGCGGTGACGATCCAGCGGTCGTCGCAAGCGGCACAGGCCGTGCGCGAGGCAAACGACCTGACCAATGAATTGCTGACCGCCAATGCCAAGAACCTGCGCGACGCCAACAAGGTGATCCGCACCGAGATGGAACGCGGCGTGTTCGATATCGAGGCCGTCAAACAGGCCAACACCGACCTGATCGCCACCATCGAGGAAAGCCTGCAGATCGCGGACGAAGGCAAGGCTCGTCGCGCCACCGCCGAAGCCGACCTGCAAAAGATGGAAGGCGATCTGAAAAACACGCTCGCCTCGGCCAGTGCCATGCGGCCCCGCGCAACCGGCGCTGCGGAGGCCTGAATGATCCCACTGCGCAATCTGGCAGCGGCGGTGGTGCTGGGTGGGCTTGGCGCCTGTGCGGCACCGGTCGAGACGGCCGCCCCCGATCAGGTTGCGCGCCCGGTCGAACGTGTGCCGCCGGTCGTGCCGGAACCCGCACCGCCTGCCCCCGCAGTCAGCCCCGAGAGCATGGCGCTGGCGACCTACTACCGGCGTTTGCAGAACGATCTGCTGGCGCAGGGGTTGTTGCGGGGCGACGGTGGCGGGGCGGATACGCCGTTCACCGATACGATGCTGGCGCGCAATTTCATCCGGATTGCGCTGTACGATGAATATGTCACCGACGGCGAGGTGCTGCGCGCGCAGGCCACGCAATCGCGCCTGCGGCGCTGGGATCAGCCGATCCGCATGAGCGTGGAATTCGGACCATCCGTCCCCGACGGTCAGCGCGCGCGCGACCGCACCGGGGTGGCGGCCTATGCGGCGCGGCTGTCGCGGGTCAGTGGCGTGCCGATCCGGATGACCGAAACCGACCCGAATTTTCACGTGCTGTTTTTGTCAGAGGACGACCGTGCCGGCTATGCGGATCGTCTGCGCCAGATCGTGCCGGGGATCGGGCCCGGCAGCCTGCGTGCGATCATGAACCTGCCGCGTGATCAGCTGTGCATCGTCATCGCGTTTTCCGAAGGCGGGTCCAGCAGCTATGCCAAGGCGGTTGCCGTGATCCGCGCCGAACACCCCGAACTGTTGCGCACGTCTTGCGTGCACGAAGAGGTGGCGCAGGGTCTGGGGCTGGCCAACGACAGCCCGCAGGCGCGCCCGTCGATTTTCAACGACGACGAGGAATTCGGGTTGCTGACGACCCATGACGAGTTGCTGCTGAAAATGCTGTATGACCCCCGTTTCACCACCGGCATGTCCATCATGGAAGCCGCCCCCATCGCCCGCCAGATCGCCACCGAATTGACTGGCAGCGGTGGCAGCTAAGGAGACCGCAGATGTCCATTTTTGATTTTCTCTCGGGTCAGTTCATTGATGTCATTCACTGGACCGACGACACCCGTGACACGATGGTGTCCCGGTTCGAACGGCAGGGTCACGAGATCAAATACGGGGCCAAGCTGACGGTCCGCGAAGGACAGGCGGCGGTGTTCGTGCACGAGGGGCAGCTGGCGGATGTGTTTACGCCCGGTCTCTACATGCTTGAAACCAACAACATGCCGATCATGACGACGCTCCAGCACTGGGACCACGGGTTCCGGTCGCCGTTCAAGTCCGAGATCTACTTCGTCAACACAACGCGGTTTACCGACCTCAAGTGGGGCACGAAAAACCCGATCATGCTGCGCGACCCGGAGTTCGGGCCGATCCGGCTGCGCGCATTCGGCACCTATACGATCAAGGTGGCGGACCCTGCGCTGTTCCTGCGCGAGATCGTGGGTACCGACGGCGATTTCACCGCCGATGAGGTGACGTTCCAGATCCGCAACATCATCGTGCAGGAGGTCAGCCGCGCGCTGGCCGCCAGCGGTATCCCCGCCCTCGACATGGCGGCGAACACCAAGGATCTGGGCGATCTGGTCGCCAAGGCGATCGACGGCACTGTGGCGCAATACGGCCTGACCATCCCAGAGCTGTACATCGAGAACATCAGCCTGCCGCCCGCGGTGGAAAAGGCGCTGGACGAACGCACCAGCCGCGGGATCGCGGGCAACCTGGACGACCACATGAAATGGAAGGCCGCAGAGGCCATGTCACAGCCCGGATCGGCCGCGGGCCAAGCGATGGGTATGGGCATGGGGGCCGGTCTGGGGATGCAGATGGGCAACATGATGCAGACGGGCCCA
Organism: Loktanella sp. 3ANDIMAR09; assembly: GCF_001420005.1. GTDB lineage: Bacteria > Pseudomonadota > Alphaproteobacteria > Rhodobacterales > Rhodobacteraceae > Loktanella. The sequence continues at coordinate 28,691 of NZ_LJAK01000013.1, forward strand.
TGGGGTGCAGCGCCCCAGCCCGCCGCCGCTGCGCCGCCACCCCCGCCCCCGCCGCCCGTCGAACACGTCTGGCACATCGCGCAGGCAGGCCAGACCAGCGGCCCGTTTTCGAAGGCCGCGATGGGACGCAAGGTGACCGAAGGCGCGCTGACGCGGGAAACCATGGTCTGGACTCAGGGCCAGGACGGCTGGATGACCGCCGAGGATACGGAACTGGCGCAATTGTTCACCGTGATGCCGCCGCCCCCACCGGGGGCGTGAGGACGAAACTTTTGCGCGACGGGCACCGTGGCTGAGGCATGAGTGTTGCACCTGATCCTAGCCCGGCCCGGCCCGACTGGCCTGCCCGCATCCGCGCGGCCATGCCGGTGCGGCGTACCTTGGTGAAATGGACGCATCTGGCGATGATCCCGATGTTCGTCTGGTTCCTGTTCGTCACCCCGGCCGTGGTGGTGCCCTTTGGTCCGGCGGCATTTCAGGCCCATTCGACGCTGGCGCTGGTGTTCGTGACCCTGACGCTGGTCTGGTATGCGGATTATCTGCGGCGCGGGTTGGTCGGACGACCCGGCCCCAAACTGTCGCCACGCGCCAAGGTCATCCACCAATGGCTGCACAAGACGCTGATCTGGGGCCTGTTTGGCGTGGCGCTGACCGGGTTTCTGCTGGGCCTGACCTCTGACAGGTTGCTCAAGGCCGGTGGTTTTCTGCCCTTTGCGCCGCCACTCGACATGAAGGCCGCGAACGAGATCATCGGCAAGATCCATATCTACGAATACTATCTGCTGGCGGTCATCGCGGTCGGGCATGCGGGGTTCCACATCTGGCGCCATGTCAAGCTGCGCGACAACGCGCTGCGCATCATGGCCCCGAAACGCTGGCACCGTTATCTGTGAATTCGCACTGGCAACGCCGGGAATTCATGCCATCTTGGCCCCCAGATGACCGGAGCCAGCATGCCCCCCGAAACCGCGCCAATCACCGCCCACCGTTTTCCCTGTGATGCCTGCGGGTCCGACCTGAGGTTCGACCCCGCCAGCGGCGATCTGGTCTGCGATCATTGCGGCAACGTGCAGGCCATCGGCAGCAGCGCCAGCCCCTTTGTGCAGGTCCGCGAACTGGATTTCGCAGCCGCCCTCAACGCGCAATTGCCCGAGGCCGAAATCGAGGAAACCCGCGTGTCGCAATGCCCCAATTGCGGGGCACAGGTCGAATTCGACCCCGATATCCACGCCACCGAATGCCCGTTCTGCGCCACCCCCGTGGTCACGGGCACAGGCACCCATCGCCACATCAAACCCCGCGGCCTGCTGCCGTTTTCCGTGGATGACAGCCAGGTGCATCAGGCGATGATGGACTGGCTGGGCGGGCTGTGGTTCGCCCCCAACGGGCTCAAGGACTACGCCCGCAAGGGCCGGCGCATGGACGGCATCTATGTCCCCTACTGGACCTTTGATGCGCAGACCCAGTCCGACTATGTCGGGCAGCGCGGCGACGATTACTTTGTCAGCAAACGCGTGATGCGCGACGGCAAGATGCAGACCGTTCAGGTACGCAAAACGCGCTGGCGGCGGGCCACGGGCCGGGTCGCACGGTTTTTCGATGATGTGCTGGTGCTGGCCTCGACGTCATTGCCCAAGACCCACACCGATGCGCTGGAACCCTGGGATCTGTCGGGGCTGGAACCCTATCAGCCTGATTATCTCGCCGGATTTCGCGCCGAGGCCTATCAGGTGGAATTGCAGGACGGCTTTGCGCAGGCGCGCAGCTACATGGATGCGATGATCCTGCGGGACGTGAAATTCGACATCGGCGGCGACCGTCAGCAGGTCTCGGACGTGCAGACCCGGATTTCGGACGTCACGTTCAAGCATATCCTGCTGCCGGTCTGGGTTGCGGCCTACAAATACAACGGCCAGTCCTACCGGTTTGTCGTGAACGGCAGGACCGGACGGGTGCAGGGCGAACGGCCCTATTCCGCGTGGAAGATCGCCTTTGCCGTGATCGTCGGGCTGGTGGTGGCGCTAACAGTCGGCTACCTATACGCGATGAACGCGTAAAAAGGACCGACCGATGATCCTCTGTTGTGGCGAAGCCCTGATCGACATGCTGCCCCGAGACACCACTGGCGGCGAGGCCGCATTCGCGCCCTATGCAGGCGGTGCGGTGTTCAATACCGCGATTGCGCTGGGACGGCTGGGATCGCAGGTGCAGTTCTTTTCGGGCCTGTCATCGGACCTGTTCGGCCAGCAATTGGTGAATGTGCTGCACGAGTCCCGCGTTGATACGGCACCCTGCCACATCAGCGACCGGCCCACGACGCTGGCCTTTGTCCGGCTGGTGGACGGCCATGCGACCTATGCGTTCTACGACGAAAACACCGCCGGTCGGATGCTGACGGCGGATGTGCTGCCGCAGGTGACGGCGGATGCGCTGTTTTTTGGCGGAATCTCGCTGGTGGTCGAACCCTGCGGCGATGCCTATCGCACCCTGATGCAGCGCAACGCGGATCAAAAGCTGATCATGATCGACCCCAACATCCGCCCCGGTTTCATCACCGATGAGGCCGCCTATCGTGCGCGGTTGGCCGATATGCTGGGCATGTCCGACATCATCAAGATCTCGGACGAGGATCTGGCGTGGTTGCAGGGCAAGACCGATCCTGCCGCCCTGCTGACAGACGGCGGCCCGCAGGTCGTCTTGTTGACGCGGGGGGCCGACGGGGTGACGATCTACACGCGCTACGGGGCCTTTGACGTTGCAGCCCAGCGCGCCGAGGTGGTCGACACCGTGGGGGCGGGTGACACGTTCAACGCCGGGTTCCTGGCTGGCCTCGACCGGGCCGGGCTGCTGTCCAAGGACGGCGTGCGCCAGGCCAGCGCCGATGACCTGCGGGCCGCAGCCACGCTGGGGGCACAGGCGGCGGCGATCACGGTCAGCCGCGCGGGTGCGAACCCGCCCTGGTCACACGAACTTTGATCCATGCGCGCACTGATCCAACGGGTAAGCGAGGCGGCGGTCCGCGTTGACGGTGACGTGATCGGGGCCACAGGTCCGGGCCTGCTGATCCTGATCTGCGCGATGGAAGGCGACACGCCCGACGCGCCGGACCGGATGGCGGCCAAGATCGCGAAACTGCGCATCTTCAAGGATGACACGGGCAAGATGAACCGGTCCTTGCTGGACACCGGCGGGTCTGCCCTGATCGTCAGCCAGTTCACGCTTGCCGGCGACACCAGCCGTGGCAACAGGCCCGGATTTTCAACCGCGGCGCGCCCCGATGCGGGCCGGGCTGCCTATCTGCGTTTCATCGATGCCGTGCAGGCCCTGGGCATTCCCACCGCGACCGGCACATTCGGCGCGGACATGGCGGTCAGCCTGACCAACGACGGTCCCGTCACGCTGTGGATCGATCTCTGACGCGGATTGCAAACCGCCCGGACACGCCCTTAGACTGCAACGGAATATCTGGGGGGCCACATGACGACAATCACGACAATCGACGACCTCAAGGCGATCTACAAACGTCGTGTGCCGCGCATGTTCTACGACTACACCGAAAGCGGCAGCTGGACCGAACAGACGTTCCGCGACAACACGTCGGATTTCGACCTGATCCGCCTGCGTCAGCGCATTGCCGTGGACATGTCGGACCGCAGGCTGTCCAGCACCATGGCAGGCCAGGAGGTGGCGATGCCGGTGGCCCTGGCCCCCGTCGGGTTTACCGGCATGCAATCGGCCGACGGTGAAATCAAGGCCGCCCGCGCGGCAGAAGCCTTTGGCGTGCCCTATACCCTGTCCACCATGTCGATCTGTTCGATCGAGGATGTTGCAGCCCACACCAGCGAACCGTTCTGGTTCCAGCTCTATGTCATGCGCGACGAGGAATTCGTCGACAACATCATCGCGCGGGCGAAAAATGCGGGCGTATCCGCGCTGGTGCTGACGCTGGACCTGCAGGTGCTGGGCCAACGGCACAAGGACCTGAAAAACGGTTTGTCCGCGCCGCCGAAACTGACGCCTTCCACGATCGCCAATCTGGCGACGAAATGGCGCTGGGGGTTCGAGATGCTGCAAACCAGACGGCACAGTTTCGGCAATATCGTGGGCCATGCGAAAAACGTCGAAAACATGGGGTCGCTGTCGTCCTGGACGGCGGAACAATTCGACCCCAAGCTTGACTGGGACACCATTGCCCGGCTCAAGGAAAAATGGGGCGGCAAACTGATCCTCAAGGGTATTCTGGACCCCGACGACGCCGTGCGGGCCGCCGATCTGGGCTGTGACGCCATCGTTGTCAGCAACCACGGCGGTCGCCAGCTGGACGGGGCCCTGTCGTCGATCCGCATGTTGCCCAGCATCCTGGCGGCCGTCGGCGACCGGGTCGAGGTCTGGCTCGACAGCGGCATCCGGTCCGGTCAGGACGTGCTCAAGGCGCGGGCGATGGGGGCGCATGGCGTGATGATCGGGCGGGCCTACATCTATGGTCTGGGTGCCATGGGTCAGGCCGGTGTGACCAAATCCCTCGAGGTCATCATGCGCGAACTCGACCTGACCATGGCGCTGTGCGGCAAGCGCGACATCAACACGGTCGATCGCGATATCCTGCTGATCCCCAAGGATTTCGAGGGCGAGTGGGCCTAGCATCATCTTGCCAGAAATACTCCCGCCGGAGGCATCCGTCACCGGCCAACATCACACCACCCCGAACGGAGCGTCCCCATGTCAGCCACACCGCGTCGCGGCGTCACGAATGACGAAATCTTTGCGCTGCGCTGGGACCGTGGTCAGCGAGACCTGATCGGGCCGCTGCACCGGCTTTACGGTGGCGATACGCTGGCGTTGATGGACCGCCTGCGGGATCTGCTGAAAAAACACTGGCGCGCCCGGCCCGGCGATCTGCGCCGTCTGGATCTGGTGCGCGATCTGAACCCCGACTGGTTCCTGTCCGAGGACATGGTCGCCTATGTGTTCTACATCGACCGGTTTGCGGGTGATCTGAAACACCTGCCGTCGCGGATTCCCTACCTGCAGGACATGGGTGTCACCTATGCCCATATGATGCCATGCCTGATGCCGCGCCCCGGTGCCAATGACGGCGGCTATGCGGTCATGGATTACACCGCGATCAATCCAGACCTCGGCACGATGGCGGATTTCCAGCAGTCGAACCTGCAACTGCGCGCCGCGGGCATCAGTCCCGTCATCGACATGGTGCTGAACCACACCGCCAAGGAACACGCATGGGCCGCCCGGGCGCGGGCGGGTGATCCGTTCTATCAGGCGTTCTACCGGATGTTCGATGATGACACCCTGCCGAAACAATACGAGGAAACACTGGTCGAAATCTTTCCCGATCAGGCCCCCGGAAATTTCACCTATTACGACGATATGGGCAAATGGGTCTGGACGACCTTCAACGAATACCAGTGGGACCTGAACTGGGAAAACCCGGAGGTGTTTCTGGCTGTCCTCGACACGATCCTGTTTCTCGCCAACCGCGGGGTCGAGGTGTTCCGGCTGGATGCGGTGGCGTTCATGTGGAAACAGATGGGCACGTCCTGCCAGAACCTGCCCCAGGTGCACGACATCCTGCAGGCGCTGACGCAGGCCACGCGCGTCTGCGCACCAGCCGTCATCCACAAGGCCGAGGCCATCGTCGGACCGCAGGATCTGGTGCCCTATCTGGGCACCGGCAGTCACGCGGGCCGCGAGAGCCAGCTTGCCTATCACAACAATCTGATGGTGCAATTCTGGTCCACATTGGCCAGCGGCGACAGCCGGCTGATAACATACGTGTTGAAAACGCATTTCCCCGAAAGTTTTCGACGTGCGTCATTCGCCCCCTATATCCGCTGCCATGACGACATCGGCTGGGCGATCACGCCAGAGGACACGGTGCATATCCCCCATATGGACGCCAAGGCGCACCGCAATTTCCTGTCCGATTTCTACAACGGCAGTCACCCCGGCAGTTTCGCGCGCGGGGCCGATTTCCAGGTGAACGCGGAAACCGGCGACCGGCGCACCAACGGCACCTTTGCCAGCCTCGCGGGGCTGGAGGCCGCGTCGACCCCGGCCGAGGTCGACACGGCGATCGCCCGCATCAAACTGGGCCATGCGCTGATTGCCAGCTATGGCGGGATTCCCCTGATCTACATGGGCGATGAAATCGGGATGCTGAACGATCATTCCTATCTGGACGATCCCGCCCGCGCTGACGACGGCCGCTGGATGCAGCGCCCCATGATGGATTGGGACGCCGCGGCGCAAACCGATGGGCCATCCGCCCGGATCAGGGCGGATCTGCGCCACATCATCCAGACCCGCAAGGCCACGCCGCAATTCGCAGGCACGGTGCCGACACGGGTGCTGGATACCGGACATCGCGCCCTGTTCGTCTATCAGCGCCTGGGCGATGACCGCGAGGTGACATGCATCGTCAATTTCACCGGTGACACGCAAAACCTCTGGGCCGAGGATGCGATGCTGCGTGACCTGCCCCATGCCGATTTGCTGACCGGAACACCGCTGACGCCGACCCACGGGCAAATCACGCTGGCCCCCTATCAGTCGATGTGGCTGCGACCGGTCTGAAACCCACGCTGGCTGTGCAGAATCCACCTTTTCAAGCGGGACGCGACATCCTATAGGGGCGGCTCACCCGGCGCCATGCACCCTTGGAGGATGGCGCCCCTTTATTATTTGGAGATACCACATGGCTGACAAGATCCCTGATCTGCACGCCGAGGTTCGCGCGGGGACAGGCAAGGGGGCCGCCCGCCAAGCTCGTCGCGACGGACAAGTTCCCGGAATCGTTTATGGTGGCGGCGCTGACCCGTTGTCGATCAACCTCGATTTCAACAAGCTGCTGACGCGCCTGCGCAAGGGCCGTTTCATGTCCACGCTGTTCAACCTCAAGGTTGAAGGCCACGACGACGTCCGCGTCATCTGCCGCGGTGTCCAGCGCCATGTGGTCAAGGATCTGCCGATCCACATCGACCTGATGCGCCTCAAGCGCACCAGCCGCGTCAACATCTTTATTCCGGTCACCTTCCTGAACGAAGACACCAGCCGCGGCCTGAAGGCTGGCGGTGTGCTGGGCGTGGTCCGCAACGAAGTCGAGATGAACGTGCTGGCCGGTGATATCCCCGACGAGCTGACGGTCGATCTGGCTGACGCACAGATCGGTGACACCATCCACTTTAGCGATCTGACCGTCCCCGAGGGCGCAAACCCGGTCATCAGCGACCGCGATTTCGTCATCGCAACCATCAGCGCACCGCGCGCGCTGGCCGCCGATGACGGCGACGACGATGTCGCAGCGGACGAGGTCCCCGCGACCGAAATGGGCGACGCTGAATAAGCAAGCCTGCTGAAGCAGTCTGAAACGGGGCCCATTGCGGGCCCCGTTTTGCATTTGACGCCTCTTTTCGTTTCTGCACACGACACCTATGGTGACCCCATGAAACTGATCACCGGCCTTGGCAATCCTGGCGCGCAATACGCGGGCCATCGACACAACATCGGCTTTATGGCGCTGGACCGTATTGCTGACGATCACGGGTTTTCGCCCTGGCGGTCGAAATTCAACGGGCTGGTGTCCGAAGGACGGTTCGGACCCGACAAGGTCGTGCTGCTGAAACCGCAGACCTTCATGAACGATTCAGGCCGGTCCGTGCAGGCCGCAAGCGCGTTCCACAAGATCGACGTGGCCGATGTGATCGTGTTCCACGACGAACTGGACCTGGCCCCCGGCAAGGTGCGGCTGAAAACCGGTGGCGGTCACGCAGGGCACAACGGGTTGCGGTCGATCCACGCGCATCTGTCGCCCGAATACGACCGCGTGCGGTTGGGGATCGGCCATCCCGGCCACAAGGACCGGGTGGCCGGATACGTGCTGCATGATTTCGCCAAGGCCGATCAGGACTGGCTGGACGACGTGCTGCGCGGCATTTCCGACGGTATCGCAGAGCTGGTTGCAGGCCACGGCGACCGGTTCCTGAACGCGATCGCACAGCGGGTGGCCCCGCCGCGATCCTCGACCACGGCACCCAAACCGAAACCCGCCCCGACACCACCGGATAACGCCGAGGACACCCGCAGCGCGATGCAAAAGCTGATGGACCGTTTCAAGTGATGCCTGCGCGCATCAGGGAGGCCTTTGTCACACAGGCCGCCCATTGCGCAGCACTTGGGTCACCTTTCATGGAACGGTTGTGCGGGCTGCTGGCGGTGCGCGACTGGCCCGAGGGTGACATCCGGGATCGCATTTTCGATTGGCCGGGCGATCCGTCGAGCGGCGGGAGTTCCGTACCATTGCGATTGGCCGGGGCGTTGCATGCGCTGAAACTGACCGGCGATCCGGTGCTGACACCCGCCTACCCGCCGCATCAGGTCAGCGATGACGCATTATGGGATGCGGTCTGCGCCAGTCTGGTGGGTCAGGCGACGTTTATTGACGATTTCATCGACAGCCCGCCACAGACAAACGAGGTGCGCCGCGCGGCTGCGATCATTGCCGCCGCCCATTACGTCGGTGCGTTGCACCCCCTCCCCCTGCGGGTGTCGGAACTGGGGGCCAGCGGCGGGTTGAACCTGATGTTCGACCGCTTTGCGCTGGCCTTGCCCGGGGCGACCCTTGGACCACCGGCGCCCGCGCTGACGCTGACCCCGGATTGGTCAGGGGCCTTGCCGCCGCTGGATGCGCCGCAGGTGGTGGCGCGCGGCGGCGTCGATCTGCGCCCCGTTGATCCGCACACAAGCGCGGGATCAGCGCGGTTGCAGGCCTACCTCTGGGCGGACCAGCCCGACCGGTTGACGCTGACGCAGGCTGCGATTGTCGCAGCGGGCCCCGCCCCGGCGCAGGGGGATGCAATCGACTGGCTGGCCCCACGACTGGCCCATGTGCCGGGACAGACGCATCTGATCTATCACACGATTGCCTGGCAGTATTTTCCCACGCCCGTGCAGGATCGTGGCCGGTCCCTGATCGAGGCCGCTGGCGCGCTGGCGACGCAACACAACCCGCTGGCCTGGGTCGCGATGGAGGCCGACACCAACGCAGGCGGTGCCGCGCTGACATTGCGGCTGTGGCCCGGTGAGCTGACCATTCCGCTGGGCCGCGTCGATTTTCACGGGCGCTGGATCGACTGGACGGCACCGGTGCCTGTGCTACTTTAATCCCATGCAAAAAGATCCCTCATTCAACGTCCTTGGTGGCCCACTTGCGCCCTGTTCAACCGACCCCATGACCGGATTTTTCCGCACCGGGTCCTGCGATACCTGTGCGCAGGATCAGGGCAGCCACACCGTCTGTGCTGTGCTGACGGCGGAATTTCTGGCCTATTCGAAATATGTCGGCAACGATCTGTCCACGCCGCGCCCGGAATACGGGTTTCCGGGGCTGAAACCCGGCGACAGCTGGTGTCTTTGTGCGGGACGGTTCATGCAGGCCCACGCCGAAGGCTGCGCGCCACAGGTCGATCTGGCCGCAACCCACGTCCGGGCGACCGAAATCGTTCCGGTGGACGTGCTGCGTTTGTACGACAAGGACGCATGATGCTGCGGAATGCGGTCTGCCTTGCGCTGCTGGCCTCGCCCCTTGCGGCACAGGACATGGTACGCCCTGCCGATCAGGTGCGGCTGGACGCGCTGGATGCGGCCGCAGGATCAGCACTGCTGACGGCACTGGCGGGCGGCGGGCGCGGCGACGTGGACCTGCTGCAAGAGGTGATGGAAGGTGCGCCACTGGCCCCGATCCAGACCACATTGCCCGGTGACTGGCAGTGCCGCACGCTGAAACTGGGCGGTGATGCCGCATTGGTCGTCTATGCGCCATTCGATTGCACGATCACGGCTGACGGCGACGGTTTCATCCTGACCAAGACCACGGGATCGCAACGCCTGACGGGGCGCATCACACTGGCACCCGAGGGCATGGTGCTGACCGCGACAGGCCATGTCGCAGAGGTCGCACCGGTTCCCTATGCCGATCTGGCGGATGATTTCGAAACCGACGGCACCCTGTGGCCCATCGTGGGGCGTGTGGAACAACCCGCGCCCGACCGCGCGCGCATCCTGATGCCATTACCCGCGCTCGAGTCCGAGTTCGACGTGCTCTCCTTGCGGCGGTGACGGCGCGGCGGTGCCCAGCGGCCCGGACATCAGGTCGTCGATAAACAGGCTCAGCAGCTGGGGCCGCCCGCTGACCCCGGCCTTGCGATAGATCGCGTTGGTCTGTGCCTTCACCGTGCCCTCGCTGGTCTGGCGCAGGGTAGCGATTTCATTGGTGGACATGCCCTTGATCGCGAACAGCGCCACGTCGCGTTCCGCCGGGGTCAGTCCCCAATCGGCAAAACGATCCTCGAGCAATTCCATGAAGGCCCCCGATGCGATGCGCAACTGATCCTCGATCCGGTGGGTGCGCTGCATGACCCGCACGAACACGACGGCCCCCAGAACAACCCCCAAGAGCAAGCCCACGGCCGCACCCAGTTCGATCAGTTCGTGCACCATCCATGTGAACGCGAACAAACCCGTCACCGTCGAGATGATGTTGATGACGAAAAGCACAGCGCTGATGGCCTGAAAGACCACCACTGCGAAAATCAGGATGCTGCGCTTTTTCATCGGCTCATGCGGGTCCGGTTTCAGTCGTCATCATCGTCGTCATCATCGTCGTCATCGCCACCACGGCCCCGTCCCCGACCGCGTCCCCGTCCCTTGTCGTCATCGTCATCGTCATCGTCACGGTCGGCAGATCGTTTGCGGTCGTCGTCGCGGTCGTCAGATCGTTTGCGATCATCATCACGGTCGTCGTCGCGATCCCGGTCATCATCGTCATCGTCGCGGTCCCGGTTGGAAAAGGGCTGTGCGACGCGCGGCACGGTGGTCCCGCTTGACCGGCGGGTCCAGCTGTCACGCAGGATTTCACCCGTCGCGGGGTTAAAGATCATTTCACGGTCCAGCGTCGGCGACAGCGCCCGCAACTGGACGCGGCCCAGCAGGGTCCTGTTCATCTCGATCTGGGTGAACCCCTGTGCCCGAAGCTGCGTGACGATCTGATCCTCGACCGATTGCGCCGACACCCATGCGGGGGCGCAGATCAGGGCCAGTATGAGCAGCAGTCGTTTCATTGCGGCATTTCCAATCATCATGCGCCCCCGCAACGGGACGGGGGCGCTTTCAACTCTATCGTTCCGGCTGATCCTGTGAAGGAAAATCAGTCGTCATCATCGTCGTCGTCGTCGCGGTCGCGGCGGTCGTCGTCGCGGTCACGGCGGTCGTCGTCGCGGTCGCGTTTCTTGCGATCATCATCGTCGTCATCGTCATCACGCCCGCCACGACCACGGCCACGGCCCCGGTCATCATCATCGTCATCGTCATGGGCCCCATCACGACCGCCACGGCCGCGACCGCGCCCGCGGTCATCATCGTCGTCATCGTCGGACATCCGGCGCCCATTGCCGCCCAGACCACGATCATCATCGTCGTTGTTGCGGGCCGACACGAAATCACGGCGTTCGTCGCGCACTTCGATGCCCGTAGCGTTCCGGTCGCGGCTGTCCGCGACGTTGACCTCTTGCTTGAGGATGGCGCCCGTGCGCTTGTCATAGACCACTTCCAGCTCTCGGTTGCCGCGGATGGCTTCGACCTTGACCTGGCTGATGCCGTTCTTGACCTCGATCCGGCTGTAGCCCTGATCGCGCAGCGACGAGATCACCTGATCGGAAATGGATTGCGCCATGGCCGTCGATCCGACCGTTGTCGTTCCCAACGCCAGAACCGCCGTCATCCAAAAATGTTTCATGTCTTGTTCCTTTCACCAGTCTGCACGTCCCGTCATGGTGACGTGTCTGGTGACGACAAAGACCCACATCGGCCACCCCCTGCTATTCGCACGGGGTTTAGGAGCCGTGCCATAAACCATCAGTCGAGGACACTAAACTTTGGTTTAGGCGGTCTGAAACGACAAACGCCGCCCGGTTGGGGGCGGCGTTTGCGCGTCTTTTCAGGGTGTTGGGGTCAGCCCGGGACCTTCATCTCGAAACCAAGGTGTTTGGCCACGGTAAAGATATCCTTGTCGCCGCGACCGCACATATTCATCACCAGCAGGTGGTCCTTTGGCAGCGTAGGCGCGATTTTCATCACATGGGCCAGCGCGTGGGAGGGTTCGAGCGCGGGAATGATTCCCTCCAGCGCGCAGGACAGCTGGAACGCCTCAAGCGCCTCTTTGTCCGTGATCGACACATATTGCGCGCGACCGATATCGTGCAGCCAGGCGTGTTCGGGGCCAATGCCGGGATAATCGAGACCCGCCGAGATGCTGAACCCTTCGAGGATCTGGCCGTCGTCGTCCTGCAACAGGTAGGTGCGGTTGCCATGCAGCACGCCGGGACGCCCGCCGGTCAGCGAGGCGCAGTGTTCCATTTTCTGATCGACACCCTTGCCGCCGGCCTCGACCCCGATGATGTTGACGTCCTTATCGTCAAGGAACGGGTAGAACAGGCCCATGGCGTTGGACCCGCCGCCGATGGCCGCGATCAGCGTGTCGGGCAGGCGCCCCTCGGCCGCCTGCATCTGTTCGCGGGTTTCCTTGCCGATGATCGACTGGAAATCGCGGACCATCGCAGGATAGGGGTGCGGCCCGGCCACGGTGCCGATGCAATAGAATGTGTCGCGCACGTTGGTCACCCAATCGCGCAGCGCGTCGTTCATCGCGTCCTTGAGCGTGCCACGGCCAGAGGTGACGGGCACGACCTCTGCGCCCAAAAGGCGCATCCGGAACACATTGGGGGCCTGACGTTCCACGTCATGCGCGCCCATGTAGACAACGCATTTCAGTCCGAATTTCGCACAGACCGTCGCCGTGGCGACCCCGTGCTGGCCCGCGCCGGTTTCGGCGATGATGCGCGATTTGCCCATGCGACGTGCGAGGATGATCTGACCCAACACGTTGTTGATCTTGTGCGCGCCGGTGTGGTTCAGCTCGTCACGCTTGAGATAGATCTTGGCGCCGCCCAGATGGTCCGTCAGACGTTCTGCAAAATACAGCGGGCTGGGGCGGCCCACGTAATGCGTCCACAGATCGTGCATTTCGGCCCAGAAACTGTCGTCAGTCTTGGCGTTTTCATACTGTTCCTCGAGTTCGAGGATCAGCGGCATCAGCGTTTCAGACACGAAACGCCCTCCAAATTCGCCAAAGCGGCCCTTTTCGTCAGGGCCGTTCATGAAGCTGTTGAAAAGATCGTCCGGCATGGGCCCATCCTTGCGTAAAATTGCCTGTCAGCAGTATCGCCCCCGCGCCCCATGGGCAAGCGGTCGCAGTGTCGCGTCAAATGCCACGCACCGCCGCGCAAAAGTCGCGTATGGCGTCGGGGTTCTTGACCCCGGGTGCACGTTCGACGCCCGATGACACATCCACCATCGGCGCGCCGGTCTGGCGGATCGCGTCAGCCACGTTGGACGGGCGCAAACCGCCCGCCAGCATCCAGGGCACCGTCCAGTTGACGCAGCCCAACACCGACCAGTCGAAGGTGTGGCCGTTGCCGCCGGGCAGGTCCGCATCCTTGGGGGCCTTGGCGTCCACGAGGATCTGTTCGCAGACAGCCATGTATTCATCGAGCCCGGCAAGGTCATCCGCCGTGGCCACGCCGATGGCCTTCATCACGGGCAGGCCGCTGCGGGCGCGGATGTCGGCCACGCGTTCAGGTGTTTCCGATCCATGCAGTTGCAGCATGTCCAGCGGCACCCGGGCCAGCAGATCATCAAGGGCTGCGTCATCCATGTTGACCACCAGCCCGACCTTGCGCACGCCCAAGGGCACTGTCAGGGCCAGTTCGGCGGCCGCGTCCAAGTCAAGATTGCGGGGCGATTTCGGGAAAAACACCAGTCCGATATCATCAGCACCGCAGGCCACGGCGGCAGCGACGTCCTGCGCGGTGCGCAGGCCGCATATCTTGATTCTGGTCGCCATCAGCCTGCTTTTTTGCGGGGTGCATCCAGCAGCGCGATGACGTCATCGCCCTGTTCGGGATGACCGGTTGTCATGCGCAGGTCGGCCACTTCCTTGCGCAGGCGTGTCAGTTCCTTTTCCTTGGCGCGGGCGTCAAGGCGTTCGGGATATTCGCGGATCCATTCCCAGATCAGTCCGACCAGCAGGCCGATCCCGGCGGCCAGAAAGATCACGACGAACAGGGGCAGCGTGATGTTGGGGGAAATGCCCAGCAGGTCGGCAAAGGGCGTCGGCATGGCCTGAAGCGTCGTGGCATCACGATTGGCCAGACCAACGAGGATCAGCACGACGGCAACGATCGCCCAAAAGACGTATTTCAGTGTTTTCATCGTGTCGGTCCCTTTGATTTTCGCCCGAGGGTCAGGCCCCGTTCAGGCGGTCACGCAGCAGTTTGCCTGTCTTGAAGAATGGCACATGCTTCTCTGAGACTTCAACCGCTTCTCCGGTGCGTGGGTTCCGTCCAATACGACCATCACGCTTTTTCACCGAGAACGCGCCGAAACCGCGCAGTTCCACCCGTTCGCCCCGCACGAGGGCATCGGTGATCTGATCAAAGATGGTGGTGACAATTCGTTCGACGTCGCGCTGATAGAGATGAGGGTTTTCATCGGCAATTTTCTGAATCAGCTCCGAACGGATCATCATGTCCTCCACAACATATTATGAACGCCAGAGCAGACTGACGCCGCGGTTGGCGCAACCCTATTACTTTCGTCTGTCTCAAGGGAACAGTTCACACGCATTCAGGTGCCGAAAATCGCCGCTGTGCACGGTTTGGGCACAGTTCGGGGGTGAGTTGTCTCGGAATATGAAACAAACAGAGGGGTTTGGGCGAAAATTGGCGCAAACCGGCAAAGCGATTCGCCGCTGAAACGAAAACGGCCCCGCCAGATGTTTCTGGCGGGGCCGCGTGTCAGTCGATCAAATCTGGATCAATCGTCGCCCTTGAGCGCCGCACCCAGGATGTCGCCCAGCGATGCGCCAGAGTCGGAAGAACCATACTGTTCGACGGCTTCTTTTTCTTCTGCGATCTCGCGGGCCTTGATGGACAGACCCAGCTTGCGGGTCTTGGAGTCGATGTTGGTCACGCGCACGTCAACCTTGTCACCGACGCCGAAACGCTCGGGGCGCTGTTCGGCACGGTCACGCGACAGGTCGGAACGACGGATGAAGGATTTCATGCCTTCATAGTCGACCTCGATGCCGCCGTCTTCGATCTTGGTCACCTCGACGGTGATGATCGAACCGCGCTTGGTGCCGCCGATGGTTTCAGCAAAGGGATCGCCTTCCATCGCCTTGATCGAGAGCGAAATGCGCTCTTTCTCGACGTCGACTTCTGCAACCTTGGCCTTGACCATGTCGCCCTTGCGGAAATCGCCGATGACGTCTTCGCCACGGCCATCCCATGTCAGGTCAGACAGGTGGACCATGCCGTCGATGTCGCCCTCGAGGCCAACGAACAGACCGAATTCGGTGATGTTCTTGACTTCGCCTTCGACTTCGGTGCCCTCGGGGTGCGTTTCAGCAAACACTTCCCACGGGTTGCGCTGCGTCTGCTTCAGACCCAGGGACACGCGACGCTTGGCGCTGTCGATTTCCAGCACCATGACTTCGACTTCCTGAGAGGTCGAAACGATCTTGCCGGGGTGCACGTTCTTCTTGGTCCAGGACATCTCGGAGACGTGGACCAGACCTTCGACGCCGGGCTCGAGTTCAACGAATGCACCGTAGTCGGTGATGTTGGTCACGCGGCCGGTGTGGACGGATTCCAGCGAGTATTTCGCCTCGACCGCATCCCAAGGATCGTCCTGAAGCTGCTTCATGCCGAGGCTGATGCGGTGGGTTTCCTTGTTGATCTTGATGACCTGCACCTTGATCGTCTCGCCGATCGTCAGGATCTCGGACGGGTGGTTCACACGGCGCCACGCCATGTCGGTCACGTGCAGCAGGCCGTCAACACCGCCCAGGTCAACGAACGCACCGTATTCGGTGATGTTCTTGACGACGCCGTCGACTTCCTGGCCTTCGTGCAGGTTGCCGATGACTTCGGCGCGCTGCTCGGCACGGGATTCTTCGAGGATGGCACGACGGGACACAACGATGTTGCCACGGCGACGGTCCATTTTCAGGATCTGGAACGGCTGCTTCAGACCCATCAGCGGGCCGGCGTCGCGCACGGGGCGCACGTCAACCTGGCTACCGGGCAGGAACGCAACAGCGCCACCCAGATCGACGGTGAAACCGCCTTTGACGCGGCCAAAGATGGCACCATCGACGCGCAGTTCGTCGGCATATGCCTTTTCCAGACGGTCCCAGGCTTCTTCGCGGCGGGCCATTTCGCGGCTGATGACGGCTTCGCCACGCGCGTTTTCGACCTGACGCAGGAACACTTCAACCTCGTCACCGACGGACAGGTTGGGCTCTTCACCGGGTTCTGCAAATTCCTTGAGATCGATGCGGCCTTCCATCTTGTAGCCGACGTCGATGATGGCCTGGCCTGCTTCGATTGCGATGACCTTGCCTTTGACGACCGAACCCTCGGAGGGGGTGTCGATCTCGAAGCTCTCGTTCAACAGGGCTTCGAATTCTTCCATGCTTGTGTTGCTTGCCATGTGGCGTTTGTTTCCTAATCTGACGTTTTATACGGGCCGTGCGGTTGTCTCCGCCGGTCTTTGGGTTGCAGTTGGCCGGACACCGATACGAACATAAAACAACAGGGCCGGTACAATACCGACCCTGCTCGAGTCTCATGCCCGCACCTGTCTCGATGCTTCGGCCCGCGTGTCATACAGCGCGGACCGATTTATCGCAAGCCCCGAGGGGTCAGTCGATGCGTGTAAACAGGATGTCGCGGTCGCGGCGCACCTTTGGCGCATTCACCAGCCAGTCGTTTTCCGCGTCACGGTAGCCCAGCGGCAGGATAACACAGGTTTTCAGACCTTTTTCACGCAGGCCGAGGATCTCGTCGAACTTGGCGGGATCGAATCCTTCCATCGGGGTGGCGTCGACCTCTTGTTCGGCTGCGGCCAGCATGGCGACGCCCAGCGCGATATAGGCCTGTTTCGCGGCGTGCTGGAAATTCACATCAGCGTCGCGACCGACCAGCATCCCCTTGAGGTTTTCATAATAGTCGCGGACCTGGTCCGTCACACCGCCACGGGCGTTTCCGGTTTCGTCGCGTACCATGTCAATGCGTTCGTCGGTATAGTCATCCCAGGCCGCAAACACGAGCACATGGCTGCCGTCCACCAGCTGCTGCTGGCCGAATGCGGCCTCTGACAGTTTGGCGCGGATGTCCTTGTTGGTGACGACCATCACCTCGAACGGCTGCGTCCCGCTGGAGGTCGGCGCAAGCCGCAGCGCGTCGAGGATCGCGGTGACTTTTTCTTCGGGGACGGATTTGGTCGGGTCCATCTTCTTGGTGGCGTAGCGCCAGTTCAGCAGATCGTTCAGCATGGTCTATCACTTTCAATCGGGAGGCATCCCGCCGCGGGATGTTCCGCCAAGAGATAGTCAAAACGCAGCAGCGCAAAACCGTGCAAATTGCACAAGCGATTGTGCGGTCCTGCGCGGATCAGTTCAGCAGCGTCTCGATCCGCGCGGTCAGTTGCCGCGATGTGGGGCGTGTCTGCGCACGCCATGTCCCGGCGATCTGCCCCTGCCCGTCCAGAAGCACCTTGTTGAAATTCCAGTTCGGGACGAACCCGGTTTCGGTTTCCACCCATTTGTAGAACGGATGCGCCTGCGCGCCCCGCACGCGGGTGATCGTGGTCATCGGCAGGTTCAGGCCATAGGTCATTTCGCAGTATTCCCGGGCCTCCTGGGCGGTGTCCAGTTCCTGGTTGAAATCATCCGACGGCACCGCCACGACCACCAGCCCCGCATCAAGGTAGGTTTCGTGCAGCGTCTGCATTTCGGTCAATTGACCTGCAAAACCACACAGCGAGGCGGTGTTGACCACCAGAACCGGTTGTCCTGCAAAATCGTCCAGCGCCAGATCGCCCCCGTCGATCGACGCAAAGGTCATGCGCGGATCGGCGGCCTGCGCGATCGTGGCGGTCAGGGTCAACAACAGGGCAAGGAGGTATCGCATGAGTCTGATCCGGTGGCTGTGCATGTGTTAAGTAACACGCACGGGCGGTCAGACCAGTTTCAGCCCTGCGGCATTCTTTCGCTGATGATGGCGATGGCGCGGGCGCGGGCCTGATCGGCCGTCAGGTCGGATGTATCCAGCAAAACCGCATCATCGGCCGGGCGCAGCGGGGCGGTGGCGCGATTTGCATCGCGGTCGTCGCGGGCGCGCACCTCTGACAGAATGGCCGCACGGTCGGCGGCTTGCCCTGCATTCACCAGTTCCAGATAGCGGCGTTCGGCGCGGGTTTCGGCGCTGGCGGTGACGAAGAGTTTCACCGTCGCATCCGGGCAGATCACCGTGCCGATATCGCGCCCGTCCAGCACGGCACCGCCGTCGCGCGCGGCGAAATCCCGCTGGAAATCGACCAGCGCCTGCCGCACCTCGGCGATGACGGCGATCTGGCTTGCGGCCTCTGCCACGGCCTGCGTGCGCAGGGCCGGGTTGTCCAGCGCCGCAGGTTCCAGCGTTTGGGCGACAGTGATCGGATCGCCCCCGGCCAGCACCCCCGCCCCGACGGCACGGTAGAGCAGCCCGGTATCAAGGTGCGCAAAGCCGAAATGCGCCGCAAGCGCCTTGGACAGCGTGCCCTTGCCTGCGGCGGCCGGACCGTCGACGGCGACCGTCATTTTCATGCGTTCGACCGCACGATCTGCGCACCCAGTTCGGCCATCAGCGGCTCGAATATCGGAAATGACGTTGTGATTGGACGGCCATCGTCAACGCTGACCGGCTTTTGCGCCGCCATGCCCATCACGATGAAGGCCATTGCGATCCGGTGGTCCAGACGGCTTGCCACGGTGGCGCCGCCGGGCACATTGCCAGCGCCCAGACCTATAACCTGCCACCAGTCGTCACCCTCGGCCACGTCAACACCACAGGCGCGCAGCCCTTGGGCCATGGCGTCGATGCGGTCGCTTTCCTTGACCCGCAACTCCTTGACCCCCTGCATGTCGGTGACACCGGTGGCAAAGGCCGCGACGACCGACAGCACCGGGTATTCGTCGATCATGCTGGCCGCACGGGCGGGTGGCACGGCGATGCCATGCATGTCCGGCGAATAGCGGGCGCGCAGGTCGGCCACGGGCTCGCCGCCCTCGATCCGTTCGTTTTCGTAGGTCAGATCGGCCCCCATTTCGCGCAGCGTCGTGAACAGGCCCGCGCGGGTCGGGTTCAGCCCGATCCCCGGCACCAGCACGTCGGACCCCGGCACGATCAGCGCCGCACAGACCGGAAAGGCGGCAGAGCTGGGATCGCGCGGCACGACGATATCCTGTGCTGTCAGCTCCGGCTGGCCCTGCAGGGTGATGACCCGGCCTTCGTCGGTGTCCTCGACCTCGATGTCTGCACCAAAGCCCGCAAGCATCCGTTCGGTGTGATCGCGGGTCGCTTCCTGCTCAATCACGACGGTTTCGCCCGGCGCATTCAGCGCGGCCAGCAGGACGGCGGATTTGACCTGCGCGGATGGCACGGGGACGGTGTAGCGGACAGGCAGCGGGTCACGCGCGCCTGCGATCGTCATGGGCAGGCGCCCCCCCGCGCGGCCGGTGGCACGCGCGCCGAACAGGGCCAGCGGGTCGGTGACGCGTCCCATGGGACGACCGTTCAGAGAGGCATCCCCGGTGAATGTCGCGGTGATCGGGCTGGTGGCCATGGCCCCCATGATCAGCCGCACGCCGGTGCCGGAATTGCCGCAGTCGATGACGTTTTCCGGTTCTGCAAAACCGCCGACGCCGACGCCCTGCACCGACCAGTTGCCCTCGCCGTGATCGGTGACCGTCGCGCCAAAGGCGCGCATCGCCCGCGCGGTGTCCAGCACGTCGTCACCTTCGAGCAGGCCGGTCACGCGGGTGGTACCCACGCTCAGCGCACCCAGGATCAGGGAACGGTGCGAAATCGATTTGTCGCCCGGAACATGCGCGGACCCTGTCAGGGGGCCACAGGGGCGGGATGTCATCGGGATCGGGGTGCCGTGGCCGGACATAGCGGTCTTCCTTTGCTGCGCGCCAGATCCCTACCCCACTGCGCGGCAGGGGAAAAGCCCACACGGGTCGGTGGGCGGGGCGATCCGCGGCGTCAGCCCGCGGGAGCGGCGTCCCCGTCCCGCCGGAACGTCAGATAATGCGGGGTGCGATCCTCGCGGATCGCCTTTTGTTCATAGCGGGTACTGATCCAGTCATCCCACGGCTGTCGCCAGTCTGCCGGGCGTTCTGCCGTCCAGGTAAACCCGGCCTTTGGGACCTCTTCCAGCGTCTGGCGCACATAGCTTTCGATATCTGTCGCCACGCGGAACTCGGCCCCCGGCTTCATCACCCGCGCCAGCGGCAGCAGGTGTTCGGGCGTGACAAACCGCCTGCGGTGATGCCGCGCTTTGGGCCAGGGGTCGGGATAGTTCAAAAACGCCTTGGACACGCAGGCATCGGGCAACACGTCGAACAGATCGCGCACGTCGCCGGGATGGACGGCCAGATTATCCACATCCGCCTGACGCACCTTGCCCAGCAGCATCGCCACCCCGTTGATGAACGGCTCGCAGCCGATGATCCCGATCTGCGGGTTGGCCTGTGCCATGCCGATCAGATGTTCGCCGCCACCGAACCCGATTTCCAGCCACAGCGGTCTGCCATCGAAAATGGCCTGCGGATCCAGCGGGTTGCGGTCGGGGTTCACGTCCCAGCCGATAGGTCCGGGCGATAGATCATCCAGATCGTTTTCCAGATAGTCCTTCTGGCTCGCGCGGATGGTCTTGCCCTTGAAGCGGCCGTAAAAATTGCGCCACGGGGCGCCGGAGGGGTGTCGATCTTGGCTCATGCCGGTCCTTTAGACCGATGACACCCCCCGGCGCAAGTTTACAGCTGTTCGGACAAAAAGGCGCGCAGCCCTTCCCATGATCCCTGATCCGCCGTCAGATCATAGTCGTCCGATCCGAACACGGTAAAGCTGTGCAGCGCACCGCCAAAGACCTGCGCGCCATGTGTGACGCCGGCCGCGTTCAGGTCGGTCAGCAGGGCTGCCAGTTCATCCATGCCGGACACCGGGTCGGCCGATCCGTGAAACAGCATCACGGGTGCCTGCACATTGCTGTAATCCTGCCCCTCGGGCAGGCCCAACCCGCCGTGAAAGCTGACAAAGCCGTCAATCTCGGCACCGGCGCGCGCAGCCTCCAGTGCCGCGGCACCGCCAAAGCAGTAGCCCATCATCACGATGTTTTCGGTCCCGCCGGTGATGTTCGGCACCTCGGCGATAGCCCCCAGCAGGCGCGCGCGGAACGTGTCGCGGTCGGCATACATGGCACCGGACAGGGCGCGGTATTCCTCGAACCCCTGCGGGTCGGTATCGGCCCCGTAAACGTCGATGGCAAAAGCGGTATAGCCCTGTGCCGCCAGCATGTCGGCGCGGCGTTCCTCGTAGTCGGTCATGCCGTCCCAGTCGTGCACGATCAGCACGGTGCCGCGCGGCGTGTCCAGATCGGTGTTGGTCGCGACGTAGCCTTCGAAGGTGACGCCGTCGATGTCATAGCTGTGATATTCGCCCACGATTTCGGCCTGTGCGGCACTGGCGATCATGGCGGCGGCAGCGGTCATTGCGATGGTTTTCATGGTTGTCTCCCTGCGGTGGTCTGATGTGAGGGATGTAGGGCGACGCAGGGTAAAGTCGCCTGACGAAAGGATGCATGATTTCGCGGCAAGTTGCCGCAGCGCACAGGACAGGACGTCGGCCACGTTTCTGTCTGTGCGCCACGATCGGGGATGGTCCCCACCAGCGCAGGGATGGGCCGCGCGCAACACCCGTCGGTGTGACCGTGACTGCCTGTTGCGGCGGCAGGCCGTGACCCCGCCGATCCACGGTGTCCACTACCGGAAACGCGCATCGCGCGTGGCGCGTATCTCTTCCTTGACGACGATCAATTCGGCGGCGAGGCGGCGAAATTCGGCGGCGGTGGGTGACGACCGGCGCCAGTGCAACGCGATCGGATGAACGGCCTCCGGGTGGACCAGCTTGCGCACCTTGAAACCGGGATCGCGGACCGCTTCTCCCAAGGCATAGAGCGAGGGCAGGATGGCCACCCCCGCGCCCATGACCGCCATCTGCCGCACGGCATCCAGGCTGCCGCCCTGATAGTCGCGACTGAGGTATGTGCCTGCCGCGCGCGCCAGGCGTTCGACGATATCATGCATGCTGAACCCCGCGCTGAGCGACAACAGCGGACTGTTCGCCAGATCCGCGAGGGTAACGGGACCATCCCCCCGAGAGATCGGATCATCGCTGGCCGCGCAAACCCAAAGTGCCTCTTCAAACAGGAATGCACTGTCAAAGTCGGGTTCGTTCGTTGGTGACCCGATGACCGCATCGACCGTGCCGACCTTGAGCAGGTCAAGCAGCTGGCGCGTCGTGCCTTCCTGAACAAACAGGCGAAGTTCGGGAAAGAGATCGTGCAGCCTTCGGTTCGCGATGGGCATGAAATAGGCCCCCACCGACGGAAGCACGCCAATCGATAGTCGTCCTGCAAACAGGCCCATGGCGCCGCGCGCAACGGCCTTGAAATCACGCACCTCATGCAGGATCAGTCTGGCCCGCGCCAGAACGGCCCGGCCGGTCGGTGTCAGCGCCACGCGCCGCGAGGTGCGTTCAAAAAGACGGACCCCCAGCTCTTCTTCCATGGTGCTAAGCTGTTTGGACAGGCTGGGCTGACTGACGGCCAGCGCCTCTGCGGCGGTGCCGAATGCGCCGTGATCGGCGACGGCCACGAAATATTCGATCTGCCTCAACGTCGGTCGCATGACATCCCCTCGCATCCATTCCCTGTAGCTATTGAAAGCCGGAAAACATTCAATTGGTAGTATGAAAATAGCTGCCCATATCTCGGTCACCACCCCAACCAACCACGCAAAGGAAGACTGACATGACACATCCCAGAACGCTTGCAGCAGCTACGGTCATTGCGTTTGCCGCCTCCAGCGGCACCGTTTTTGCGGCCGACCAGTCCGGTTTGACGCTTGAACAGATCACCGCCGCCCAGACGGCATGGGGCGAGGGCATCGTGAACATCGGCCAGATCCACACCGACGGCGGCGACTACCGTGCGGCGGCGACGGATCACATCAATACCTTCTACGCCTACGAAGAAGGTGAGGTGCTGTTCAAACCGACACTTGCCGCCGAGGACCAGTTCCGCGGTTCATTCGACGAGGCGCTGTCCTATTTTGTCGGCGGTGACATCGCCGAGGACGGTGGATTCGCGATTGCGCCCTACACCAATGTCCGCTGGGAAAACGAAGGCACGATCATCAGCGGCGATACCGCCATGGCGATGGGCAATTATTTCTTTACCACGACCGACGGATCAGAAGTGAAGGTTGAATACACCTTCGGCTACGAGCTGATGGAAAACGGCGAGCCAAAGATCGTGCTGCACCACTCATCCCTGCCGTATTCGCCCAGCTAAGTACTGATCTGGGCCAGGGTTCGGCCCGGCCCGGTTTCCAGTCCCATGGAACCTGAGGTGCCAGCGGCCAGACAGCAAAAAGGGCGGACAATTGTCCGCCCTTTTCACCATGATCGAGGCAGATCAGACCGCGCGCTTCAGCGCCTCGGCCAGATCAGTGCGTTCCCAGCTGAAACCGCCATCGTCCTGGGGCGCACGACCGAAATGGCCGTAGGCCGCCGTGCGGGCATAGATCGCGCGGTTCAGGCCCAGATGCGTGCGGATCCCCTGCGGGGTCAGGTCCATCACCTGCGGAATGATCCGTTCGATCGCAGCCTCGTCGACCTCGCCCGTGCCGTGCAGATCGACGTAGATCGACAGCGGTTTCGCGATACCGATGGCATAGGACAATTGCAGGGTGCAGCGCGACGCCATGCCGGCCGCCACGATGTTTTTCGCCAGATAGCG
The DNA here is from genome assembly GCF_001420005.1 of Loktanella sp. 3ANDIMAR09. GTDB lineage: Bacteria > Pseudomonadota > Alphaproteobacteria > Rhodobacterales > Rhodobacteraceae > Loktanella. The sequence goes on from NZ_LJAK01000013.1 coordinate 52,730, forward strand.
CGCTGCATAGGCGGCTGAACGGTCAACCTTGGTCGGGTCCTTGCCGGAAAACGCGCCGCCGCCGTGGGGGGCCGCACCGCCGTAGGTGTCCACGATGATCTTGCGGCCCGTCAGGCCCGCATCGCCGTCGGGTCCGCCGATGACGAATGTGCCGGTGGGGTTCACCCACCATTCGGTCGCATCGGTGATGAAACCCTCGGGCAGCGTTTCGCGGATATAGGGTTCCACGATGGCGCGAATGTCGGCCTGGCTTTGCGCCTCGCTCTCGTGCTGGGTGGACAGCACGATCTGGGTGACCTCGACGGGTTTCCCGTTTGCGTAACGCAGGCTGATCTGGCTCTTGGCGTCGGGACGCAGCAGCGGTTCAGCACCGGATTTGCGCACCTCGGCCAGACGGCGCAGGATCGCATGGGCATACTGGATCGGTGCGGGCATCAGATCGGGCGTTTCCGTGCAGGCGTAGCCGAACATGATGCCCTGATCGCCGGCACCCTCGTCCTTGCCTTCGGCGCTGTCGACACCTTGGGCGATATGCGCGGACTGGTTGTGCAGCAGGTTCGTGATTTCCACCGTTTCATGGTGGAACTTGTCCTGCTCGTAGCCGATGTCCTTGATGCAGGCGCGGGCGATCTCGGGCACGCTGTCCTTGAATGTCGCGAGACGCGATTTGTCGGACAGGCCAACCTCGCCGCCGATGACGACGCGGTTGGTCGTGGCAAAGGTTTCACAGGCAACGCGCGCCTCTGGTTCTTCGGCGAGAAAGGCGTCGAGGACGGCATCGGAAATGCGGTCGCAGACCTTGTCAGGGTGACCCTCAGAGACGGACTCCGAGGTGAAAATGTAGTCTTGACGTGCCATGAAAGTGCTCCGGTATGTTGATCCCACCCCGTCAGGAAGCCGTTGGAATGGTGAATGGATGCGGCCTATGCGCTGGCCCTAAGGGGGTCAAGCGTCAAGATTATGGCGGCGCTTTGTTGTGATGAGTGTGACCGCAAGACCGAGCAGGACCAACAGCAGCACAGGCCAGTCTCCGGCGCGGGCATAGACCGTGACGGGATCTGCTGGCGGCAGGGGGGCGTCGATATGTCCCGCCTCGCCCAGCGGCAGCGATGCAAGCACCCTGCCCTGCGCGTCGATCATCGCGCTGATACCCGTGTTGGCCGACCGCACCATCGGCAGGCCCTGTTCGATCGCCCGCAGGCGGGCCTGCGCCAGATGCTGTTGCGGTCCCGCCGCACGGCCAAACCAGGCGTCGTTGGTAATCATCACCAGCAGGCGGGGCCGCGCACCGGGAACCGCCACCTCTTCGGCAAATATGCCCTCGTAGCAGATCAGGGCGCGCGCCGCGCCAATGCCGGGCAGGTCGATCAGGGATTGGCGCGGCACCCCCTTGGCAAAGCCGCCACCGTCGGACGGGGCCAGCCCGCGCACCCCCATGGATTTGAGCAGATCGCCAAAGGGGACATATTCACCAAAGGGCACGAGATGGGATTTATCGTAAATATCCATGACCTGCGCACCGCGCCCCAGCACGATCAGGCTGTTGTAATACTGATCGTCCTGCACCCGGTTGATACCGGTGATCAAAGGCGCGCCGCGTGCGGCCTCTGACATGATTTCCAGCTCGGGCCAGGCGAAATCCAGCCGGACGGGGATCGCGGTTTCCGGCCAGACGATCAGGTCCGGCACCGGGTCAACACGGGTCGCAGCCATCATCCGGTCAAAGAACACGGCGTTGCGTGCGGGGTCCCATTTTTCGTCCTGTGGCGCATTGGGCTGGACGATGCGCACCAGCGGACCATCCGTTGCAGGTGCGGGGCCCGGTGCCAGCAGTGGCCATGCGCAGGCGGCAACGATGAACGGCACGCCTCCCCACCAGCGGCGCTGGCTCAGGCAAACAAGGCCCGCCGCCACGGTCAGGATGACCAAGGTCAGCAAATGCGGCCCGCCCAGCGCGGCAAGCTGTGCCATCGGCGTCGGGATCAGCGCGTGACCGATCAGGCCCCAGGGAAAACCGGTGAACAGATAGCCGCGCAACGCCTCAGTCAGGGTCAGGCAAAGCACCAGCGCAGGCAACCGCCCGGCCCCGATCCAGCGTGCGACCGCGACGCCTGCGACCCAGAAAAGCGTCTCGCGCAGGGCCATGAGGCTGACGCCAAAGGGTGCGGCCCAGCCCCATGTGGCCGCGTCCACCAGAAACGGTTCGATCAACCAGCGCAGCGTGAACCCGAAATAGCCCAGCCCCACGGCCAGCACGGCCGTCAGTGCAAGTCGCAGTGTCGGGGCGCACGACAGCACCCAGAGGATCGCAGCCCAGCCGATCACCGCGGCAGGCCACAGATCGAACGGCGCATGGGTCAGCGCGGTGAAAACACCCAGCCCCGCCAGCGCCCCGAACCGCAAAAGCCCGTGGACGGACCAAAGGCGTGCGCCGGTCATGGCGGATCAGTCCTTGGGCATCCGCACACGCAGGCGCTTGATGCGGCGCGGATCGGCGTCGACCACCTCGAATTCGGGACCGTCAGGATGCTGGATGACCTCGCCGCGCACGGGGACATGACCGGTCAGCATGAAGACCAGACCGCCAAGGCTGTCGATTTCCTCTTCGTCGATCTCTTCGTGTTCGGTCAGGTTCATGCCGATTTCGGCTTCGAATTCCTCGAGCCCGGTTTTCGCCTGCACGAGGTAGACACCCGGTGCCTCTTCGGTCCAGCTTTCGGCCTCGTCGACGTCGTGTTCGTCCTCGATCGCACCGACGACCTGTTCGATCAGATCCTCGATCGTCACCAGACCATCCGTGCCGCCGTATTCGTCGATCACCAGCGCCATATGGATGCGTTCGGTCTGCATTTTCGCAAGCAGGATGCCCAGATGCATCGACGGCGGCACATAGAGAAGCGGACGCAGCAAGGCGCGCAGATCGAATGCGGACGCTTCACCATTGAAACCATATTGCAGGGCAAAATCCTTGAGGTTCACAAACCCCATCGGTGTATCCAGCGTGCCGTCGAACACAGGCAGGCGCGTCAGACCGCTTTGGCGGAACACCTCGACCAGTTCATCCTTGGACGTGGTGACGGGCGTGGCCTTGATGTCGGCCTTGGGCACGGCGACGTCCTCGACCTTGAGCCTGCGCAAGTTGAGCATCCCCAGCATCGGTGCTGCGGCCCCGGTGGCCCGCAGGTTTTCCGGGGTCAGGTCGCTGGTGTCATCGTTCGGGCTGAGAGCCTCGAACAGGCGTGCAAAAAATCCGCGACTGGCGTCGTCGCTCTGGTCATCGCGGTCGGCATGACTGCCAGACCTGTCATCGTTGTCGTTCATTGGCCCTCTGCCTGATCCCGCCCCGTGGCGTCATCGCTATATGGGTCTGCATGCCCCATGGATACAAGTATCTGCGACTCGAGTCCTTGCATCAAGTCCGCATCCGCGTCGCGTTCGTGGTCGAACCCCAGCAGATGCAGCGTGGCATGGACCAGCAGATGGGTGGCATGTGCAGTGATGGTTTTACCTGCCGCCGCAGCCTCGCGGGCGCAGGTATCATAGGCGATGGCGATGTCACCCAGCTCGGGGTCCACCGGATCGGGCGGCAGCGGCATTTCGCCGTCGATCCCCGCAGCGCGTTCATCCGATGGCCAGGACAGCACGTTGGTCGGCGCAGGCTTGCCCCGGAAATCGGCGTTCAGGGCCGCGATGCGGGCGTCATCGCACCCCAGCAGGCTGATGTCCCATTGCGCGGGGTCCAGCCCCAGCTCGGCCAGGGCTGCCGCCGTTGCGGCCTCGGCCAGTGCCGCAAGGTCCAGCGCATCCCAGCGTGGGTCCTCTGTATTGAGGTCGACCGTCACGGCATCACCCTTTTGCAGCGTCCTCGGCCTCGTAGGCCTCGATGATGGCGGCGACCAGCGGGTGACGCACCACGTCCTTGGACGTAAAATAGTTAAAGCTGATCTTGGGGATGTTTTTCAGCAGGCGTTCTGCGTCCCACAGACCCGAACTGACGCCGCGCGGCAGGTCGATCTGGGTGCGGTCACCGGTGATGGTCATGCGCGACCCCTCGCCCAGACGGGTCAGAAACATTTTCATCTGCATCGACGTGGCGTTCTGCGCCTCGTCCAGAACGACGGCTGCACGGGCCAGCGTGCGCCCCCGCATAAAGGCCAGCGGCGCGATCTCGATCCGCTTTTCTTCGATCAGTTTGGCGACTTGCTTGGCCGGGAAAAAGTCGTTCAGCGCATCATAGAGGGGCTGCATGTAGGGATCGACCTTGTCCTTCATGTCGCCGGGCAGATAGCCCAGTTTTTCGCCCGCTTCGACGGCGGGGCGTGACAGGATGATCTTGTCCACGTTGCCGCTGATGAAATGGTTCACCGCGACAGCCACGGCCAGATAGGTCTTGCCCGTGCCCGCAGGGCCGATGCCGAACGACAGTTCGTTTTCGAACAGCGACCGCACATAGGCCTTTTGCGCCTCGGTGCGGGGTTCGACCAGTTTCTTGCGCGTCTTGATTTCCACGCGGTCCGCTGGCGTCCCTTTGAACATTTCCTTTTGGTCACCGGGTTCGGGCGGGCCGGGATCAATGCCCAGCCGCATCGCGCTGGTCACATCCCCCGGTTCCAGACTGCGACCGGACTCGAGCCGTTCATAAAGGCCGATCAGCACCTTGCGGGCGTTCTGACGCGCATCCTCGTCGCCCATCACCTCGAGCTGGTTGCCACGGCGCAGGATCTGCACGCCCAGCGTGCTTTCGATTGCGGCGAGGTTGCTGTCGTATTCGCCGCACAGGTCGATCAGCAGAAAGTTGTCGGGGAATTCCAGCGGTGCGTCTGGTGCTGCGGTCAGGGTGCTATCGGGCAATCAAGCCTCCGGTGTTCAAGCGTGTCCTATGATGGTGGCCGCCGCGTGTGACAAGTTCAAGTCACGAGATGCAAACGAGCGCAATTGACGCAAAGAAAAAAGGCCGCAGATGGGATCTGCGACCTTTTTGGTCATTAGCGAAAGTTGCTTGCGCGAACCGGATCCGGGATTGCGCCACCGGACTTGAACGGTCCCACCGCCGTAGATGGCGGGGCAACACCGGAACAGACCGGGCGTCCGTCGGGGGTCATACGTTCCGACAAATACCCTTCGACGCCGTCATCGATGATCCAGTGGTCGCAGCCGTTCGGATCGACCCAGATGCCGGCAACCAGTGTCGACAGGTGTTTGGAGTCGATGCCACGGTCGACGCTCTTGTCACCGGGTGTTGCCGCCAGATCGAGGTCGGCGCAGGCCGTCAGCGCCGCACCAGCGAGGATCAGGCCAATCAGTTTCATGCTCTTCATGTCCATTCCCCTTTAGCGGATGCAGTAAATTTCGACGCGGCGGTTTTGCTGCATGCCAGCGTGGGTGTCGTTCGTGGCGCGCGGCTGACGTTCGCCGAAACCCTTGACGTCGACGACGCGTGCACCCAGGCCCTGCGCCACGGAAGCAACCGCGCCGGCGCGGTTGTTGGACAGGCGGATGTTGTATTCATCTGACGCGCGGCTGTCGGTGTGACCGTAGATCATGAAACCGAATGCATTGGCCGTGCGAAAGAATTCCTCGAGCTGGGCACGGGCATGTGCCGTGATGTGCCAGCGGTCGGTTGCGAACAGCGTGTCCGTCGGGATCACGCCGCAGATTTCAGACCGGTGACAGACCGGACGTCCGTCACGCGTGCGATGCGGTGACATGTAACCTTCTGCGCCGTCATCCATGGCCCAGTGTTCGCACCCGTCGGGGTCGATCCAGATCGTGGGCTGATAAATCTCGCCGCGCTGCTGGGCGGCAGCACTGCTGCCGATCATGGTCGCCGCCAATGCGGCAGCCATCCCGACCTTCAGAATTTCGTTAAATTTGAATGCCACGTCGGAATCCCCTCAAAAATCGCCACCCACAACCAAATGTAGGACAAGGCAGCATTAACACATAATCGCCACGATTCTAGCAAGTATGGTGAGTTCGCCAAGCATTTTTTCCACATATTGTGTCGCAAACGGCAACAATGGTGGAGTTTTGTGCAGATTTGAGATAGTTCAGGCGGGACGTGTGGTGTCAGTCCACCAGCACGCCCCCCAAGGAATTCGGACCAGCCGTTTCGATCCTGACTCGGCGAACCTGACCGATGGCCGTCTCTGGCGCATCCGCATAGACCGCATGCAGATAGTCGGATTTGCCGATCAGCTGACCGTCGATGCGGCCTTTCTTTTCGAACAGAACCCCCACCTCGCGGCCAACCATGGTGTTTTGGATCGCGCGTTGCTGTTCGGTCAGCAGCGCCTGAAGCCGTTGCAGGCGGTCGTTCATCACGTCCTCTGGCAGTTGCGGTTTTTCGGCCGCCGGCGTGCCCGGACGGGTGGAATATTTGAACGAATAGGCCTGCCCGTAGTTCACGGTCCGGATCAGGTCCATCGTCGCCTCGAAATCGTCTTCGGTCTCGCCGGGGAAACCGACGATGAAATCACCCGACAACAGGATGTCGGGGCGCGCGGCACGGATGCGCTCGATCAGGCGGATATAGCCCTGGGCCGTGTGCTTGCGGTTCATCGCCTTGAGGATCCGGTCCGACCCGGACTGCACCGGCAGGTGCAGATAGGGCATCAGCTTGGCGCATTCCCCGTGGGCGGCGATCAGGGCGTCGTCCATGTCATTGGGATGGCTGGTGGTGAACCTGATGCGTTCCAGCCCGTCGATTTCGGCCAGATCCCAGATCAACCCCGCCAGACCGCCGTCATGGCCGTGATAGGCATTCACGTTCTGACCCAGCAACGTCAGTTCGGCCACACCGGAATCGACCAGTTCGCGTGCCTCCTGGATGACGCGGGACGCGGGGCGGCTGACCTCTGCGCCGCGGGTATAGGGCACCACGCAGAAGGCGCAGAATTTGTCGCAGCCTTCTTGTACGGTCAGGAACGCGGACGGGGCGCGCTTTGCCTTGCTGCGCGATTTCAGCGTGTCGAATTTGTCGTCATCGGGAAAATCGGTGTCCAGCGCGCGCTGACCACTGCGGACCGCGTCGTCCATCGCAGGCAGGCGGTGATAGCTTTGCGGCCCGACGACCAGATCTACGACCGGTGCGCGGCGCATGATCTCTTCGCCCTCGGCCTGTGCCACGCAGCCTGCCACCCCGATTTTCAGATCCGGGTTCGCATCCTTGAGAGGCCGCAGGCGGCCCAGTTCGGAATACACCTTTTCCGCCGCCTTTTCGCGAATGTGGCAGGTGTTCAGCAGGATCATGTCCGCATCTTCGGGGGTGTCGGTCGTGACATAGCCCTGCCCGCCCAGCTGTTCGGCCATGCGTTCGCTGTCATAGACGTTCATCTGACAGCCGTAGGTTTTCACAAAAAGCTTGCGGGGTGCGGACATCGGGTTCACTCGCTTGCAGGGGTCGGGGCGCACGATCCCTAACGCCTGCTGCTGTGTCTTGCAATGCGGTGCAAATTCACCGAGTCTGCGCCCAGTCCCAAAAGACCGTGATGCCAGCCATGATTTATGACAGCCTGTCCGCCTTTCTGACCGCCAGCAAGGGCGGCCTCGGCAAGGGACCGATCGCGCTGATCCTGCTGGAGGACGACACAGAGGTCGACAGCACCCTGCGCCACCATCTGGAATGCGGGTTCCGCAAGGTCGTGGCATTCGGCATGCCCGATATCGTGGTGGCCGAAGATGTGGCCGACAAGGTAACGCGCGTGCACATGGACGTGCTTGCCAAAGGGGCCCTTGAAACCATCGTCAACGCGGTGATCGGCATCGCGGACGGGGCATGGATTTTCTACTGCTACAATGCGGAATACCTGTTTTTCCCGTTCTGCGAGACACGCAGCGTCGGCGAGATGATCGCCTTTTCGCTGGAGGAACGCCGCCACACGATCCTGACCTTTGTCGTGGATATCTACGCCGACGATCTGACCGCGCACCCCGATGCCGTCAGCATGGAAAATGCCCATCTGGATCGGTCCGGCTATTATGCGCTGGCGCGACAGGATGCGTGGAACAACGACATCGACCGCCAATACGATTTTTACGGCGGCCTGCGCTGGAGGTTCGAGGAACATGTGCCCAAGCCGCGTCGCCGGATCGACCGCACATCGCTGTTCATGGCGAAAAGAGGTCTGGCGCTGCGGGACGATCACACCACGAACGACCCCGAATACAACACCTATGCCTGCCCCTGGCACAACAGCCTGACCGCGACGGTGGTGTCGTTCCGCACGGCCAAGGCATTGGTCCGCAATCCGGGATCCGCCCCGCATATCCAGACCTTTCGCTGGCACAACTCTGCCCCGTTCAAATGGCATTCCCAGCAGTTGCTTGAACTGGGGCTGATGGAACCGGGGCAATGGTTCTGACCGGCTGACAGCCCCCACAACAGCCATCAGCGATATTCTGACGCGCCTGCGTGATGCGGGGCGGCACCGCGTTGACATGCCGATCGAACTGCGCAAACGTCCGACCACGCCAGGGGCGCCGCAAGGCTGAGATGCACCCTTTGAACCTGAACCAGATAATGCTGGCGGAGGGAGGTCGTGACCGAACCACGGGGTTCGGCCCGTCTCTTTGTCCGTCCGCAGACGGAGAGACCGAATGAAACCAAGTGTAGCCTGTCAGGCGATGCGGGACCGCGTGCCACTGGTGCATTGCATCACCAACTACGTCGCAATGAACATCGCCGCGAATGTGACGCTGGCTGCAGGTGCGTCCCCGGCCATGCTGCACACCCCCGAAGAGGTGGCCGATTTCACGCCCCTCGCAGGGGCATTGACCATCAATATTGGCACCTTGTCGCCACATTGGGTCACGGGCATGCTTGCGGCCGCCGCGGCTGCGAAATCGCACGGCGTGCCCTGGGTTCTGGACCCGGTCGCACATTTCATCACCCCCTACCGGGCCAATGCGACCAATGATCTGCTGGCGCAGCAACCGGACATCATACGTGGCAATGCGTCAGAGGTCATTGCGCTGTCAGGCCAGGCCGCGTCGGGCAAGGGTGCGGACAGCGGCGATGAGGTGGCGCAGGCGCAGGATATTGCCATCCGCATGGCAAGCCAGCGCAGCTGCGTCGTGGCCGTCACTGGCCCGGTGGATTTCGTCACCGATGGCACGCGCCACCTGATGGTGCATGGCGGGTCCGACCTGATGCCCAAGGTGACCGCGATGGGGTGTTCCCTGACGGCCGTCATCGGGGCCTATGCAGCGGTTGCACCCGCCTTTGACGCGACGGTCGCCGCCCTGTCGCATTTTGCCGTGGCAGGGGCGCGTGCAGGCGCGGACTGCCCCGGGCCGGGTCATTTCCAAGTCCGGTTTCTGGACCAGTTGCATGCCCTGCAACCGGCCGATCTGGACGCGGCGCGGCTGACATGGCTCTGATCCGCGCGCAATTGCGCCTCTATCTCGTGACCGATCCGCTGCTGTGTGCGCGGATGGGGCTGATCGAAACCGTCACGGCAGCCGTGCGGGGGGGCGTCACCTGTGTGCAGCTGCGCGACAAGTCGGCCACCACCCACGCGCGCATCGACGCAGCCCGCGCGGTGAAATCCGCGCTTGCAGGTTCGGGTGTGCCGCTGCTCATCAACGATGACTTGGATGCGGCTGTCGCCGCCGGGGTTGACGGTGTGCATCTGGGTCAGGATGACGTGCAGGTCGCCACGGCGCGGGCCCGTCTGGGCCCAGAGGCGATCATCGGGCTGTCATGCGAAACCCCGCAGGATGTGCGTGCCGCCGATATCGCAACCGTCGATTACCTCGGCCTTGGTACGGTGTTTCCCACGGCAACCAAGGACGACCACAAACCCAGTATCGGTCTGGACGGACTAGCCAGGCTGGCAGGTCTGACCGACCTGCCCTGCGTGGCGATCGGCGGCCTGAAACACGCGCATGCCGGGGCGGTGCTGGCCGCAGGCTGCGACGGCATTGCCGTCGTTTCGGCCATTTGCGGCCAGCCTGACCCGGAAACCGCAGCCCGCATACTCAGACAAGCCATGACCCCCACCGCAGGAGAAAACACATGATCCACAACGTCCTGAGCATTGCAGGGTCCGACCCGTCAGGTGGTGCGGGAATACAGGCCGATCTGAAAACCTTTGCGGCGAACGGCACCTATGGCATGGCCGTTCTGACCGCGCTCACCGCGCAGAACACCCGCGGCGTCAGCGGCGTCGAGACGGTTTCGCCCGCATTTGTGCAGGCGCAGATTGCCGCCGTTTTCGACGACATCCGGGTCGATGCGGTCAAGATCGGGATGATCGCGACCGCCGATATCGCGATCGCCGTGGCAGAGGTTTTGTCGCGCCACCCCGGCGTGCCCATCGTCCTGGACCCGGTCATGGTTGCCAAGGGCGGTGCCACCCTGCTGGCCGAGGATGCCATTGCCGCCGTCAGATCCGCCCTGCTGCCGCTCGCGGCCGTCGTGACGCCGAACCTGGCCGAGGCTGCCAGATTACTGGACCAGCCGCAGGCAACCGATCGCAGCGGCATGGCAAGACAGGCCGCCGCCCTGGTCGAGCTCGGCCCGCGTGCCGCATTGGTCAAGGGTGGCCATCTGGATGGATCGGACAGTCCGGACGTGCTGCACAGCATGGGTGATGTTCACTGGCTGGAGGCCATTCGGACGCCCGGTCGCAACACGCATGGCACCGGATGCACCCTGTCGTCCGCGCTGGCCGCACATTTGGCACGGGGTGCCTCCCCCCATGACGCGGCAATTTCTGCGAAACGCTATGTCACCGGGGCCATTGCGGCGGCGGACACCCTGTCTGTCGGCCACGGCCACGGCCCCGTGCATCATTTTCACGCCCTCTGGAGAGACTGACATGACCACAGCCATCAACGCACAAACCGTTCTCGTGACGGGCGCAGGACGCGGCCTGGGGGCCGCGATCGCCACGGCCTTTGCCCGCGAGGGCGCACAGGTCATCATCAACTATCGCAACAGCCGCACGGCGGCCGAGGCATTGGCAGACAGGCTGGGCGAGCGCGCCGTCGCATTGCAGGCCGATGTGACAGACGCTGATGCAGTCGCCCGGATGGTCGATATTGCCACCGCCCGGTTTGGCCCGATCACGACGGTCGTGCACAACGCGCTGGCTGATTTCAGCTTTAACGGCGATGCGCGGGAGGATCTGACCACCCTTGCTCCGGCGCACATCACGGCACAGCACGACACCGCCGTACGGGGTGCGCTGCATGTGGTTCAGGCAACGATACCAGCCATGAAGACAGCGAGTTTTGGTCGGATCATCACGATCGGTTCAAACCTTCTTCAAAACCCGGTGGTGCCTTATCACGCCTATATCATGTCAAAGGGTTCGTTGTTGGGTCTGACGCGCAGTTTTGGCCGCGAATTGGGGGAATTCGGCATCACCGCGAACATGGTTTCGGGTGGATTGCTGCGTCAGACAGATGCGAGTTCTGCCACACCGGAAGCGGTTTTCGACCTGATTGCGCAAAGCACGGCATTGGGGTCGGTGACGACACCGGCAGAGGTTGCGGATGCGGTTTTGTTTTTCGCAAGTCCATGGTCGCGCGCGGTGACGGGTCAGAACCTGATCGTCGATGGTGGTCTCGTTTACGGATAAGACGGGGCCACCGCGCGATGCGTCTTTCGGCCATTGGGCCCGGTTCGCAACCGGGCGATGGCCGCACAGAACACAGGTCCAATGATGACCCGCTGCGACGGTGGATATTGTGGGGGCCGTCATGTCTTGGCCCCTTTTAGCCGTGCGTGCTGTTTTGGCTGCGGGGTATTGGCGCGTTGGTCGGAGGTCACAATAGAACCTACAGCCCGCACGCAATTTGCCATCCCGAGGCAGCTGCTAACGTTCAGATATTTCTGTATTATTTTGGTTTCGGGAGGGCGATTTGGACACTGTTTACAAGATATTGCTCACGCTACGATCCGACGATGAAAGTGCTCGCCACCATCGGCCCAATGCCGCCGTTCGCCGCCCGGTTCATCGCTGCGGCGCGGCTTCAGCGAAGCAGACCTTCGCGCTACGCGAAGTCAGACCGCCTGGACACCTTGATAGACCGGCGATCTTTTGAGACGCTTCCAGCTTCCTCAAGTTTGATTTTCGCGCAGCGCCTGAGGAGTCACGCCTGTCCATTTCCGGAAAGCGCGCTGGAAGGCAGTCGGATCGCGATATCCGACCAGGTGCGCGATCTGCTGGTTGTTGAGGTTGCTCTTGACCAGATAGCGGATCGCCAGGTCCTTTCGCGTCTCGTCCAGCAGGGACTGGAACGTGACGCCTTCGTCACCCAGACGGCGCAGAAGTGTGCTTCGGCTGAGTTTCAGGCGCCCGCAGACATGGGCGATGGTCGGTTCGGTGATTGAAAACGCCTCGAGCATGGTCGCCCGGACCCGGTCCGACAGGGGCAGACCCTTGGACTGGATCATCGCCTGGGCCTGAAGGTCCGCCTCGGTGGCCCGCCAAAGCTCGGGGTTGTCCGAAATGAAAGGTGTGTCCGCATCGGCGCGGGAATAAGTGAGCGCAGCGTCACCATGTTCAGGGATCAGGCCGAAGGTGTCTTCCAGACGCGCGCGTTCGTCCTGCGGCAGCGGCAGGCATACCCGCAGCGGGCGGATCGCATGGCGCGCCAGCGCATTGGCCTGTGCGTGCAGATAGATGATCTGGGGGCTGCTGAACGATGCAGGCAGCGGTGCGGTAGCAACATCCGGCGCGACGCGGACGGTGAACGCGGTCGCACTGCGCGACAGGATGAACTGCATCGGCCCGAACAGGCTCTTGAACGCGGCCATGCGCGTGACGCCCGTCTCAAAGTCAGGGGCTGTGGAAAGTGCAAAAAGAACCGGAATCGCGGGACCGCCCGCCATCCGAAGCCCCAGCAGTTTCGAGACATCCTGCGCGCCGGACAGGTCAATCAGCGCCGACCAGAGGCGCAGGTATTCGTCGGCCGAAACCAGAAATGCGTGGTCATTGCGTTCGGTTGCGACGATCCCCGCGCGGATCAAAGCCTCGCTCCAATCGACGCCAAGCATCCTGCAGATCGGACCCGACAGGACCGCAGAGGTGTAGATCGGGTTATGCGGTGACGTCTGCATGACGGCGGCCTTTCCAGAGAGCTTTGCCTTGCCTCGCACCAGACCTTTTTTCTGCATTCGCCGCAATGAGGCTGAGCCGATCTGCAAGTCGATGGAACAATCGGCAAGTCCTATCTTGTGGAATCCGGGCCGCGACCGGGCTTAACCTTTCTGCAAGACACGCCACATGCCGGGGTCCTCGGGTCCGGTTGCGGCATGTTCTGCACATGGAGGAGCCAGCGCAATGCCATCCGATCCTTATCGCGACCGTGTCAACGCGCTGGCCGTCGTCACCTCTGCTGCGTTCTTCGGGGCCAATGCATTCATCGGGCTGTCGATGGGGGCTTTCTGGCTGGGCTTGCCTGCGACCGATTTCGTCGCTCAGTTCTTTCCGCAGTTCAGCACTTTTCTCTACACGATCATGCCGCTGTTCCTGGCCATGCTGGTGGGCTTGTTCCTTTCGGCGCGACTGGACCGCGATATGCCGGAGGCACGGCGCAACTGGCGGATTGCGCTATGGCTGTATCTTGTCCTGTCGCTGATCACGGTCCTGTTCCACATGCCGCTTAACGTGCGGCTGGCGGCGGCGGTCGGGTCGCCTGTCGGCGATGCGCTGGATTTCTACAAAGCCATCGCTGTGGTCGGCCCGGTGACAGAGGAAAACGCGGCAACGATCCGCGCGGTCTGGCTGCTGGGTCACATCCCGCGGGTTCTGATCACCTTTGCCATTCCCGTCTATGCGCTGCGCGCCATGGCCGTCGGACCCGCCCATTCAAACTGATTTGCCCCAACCTGAAAAAGGCTGCCAACGATGCAACACGATAAAACCCACCTTCTGTCGCTTGCAGTTACCGCCGTCGTTCTGATGTCGACGTTTGGCCTGCCAGCCCTGGCACAACAGGCGCAGGAACCCGACGCACAGGTCCGTGTTCCGGCCGATCAGGTCGCTTTCGCCCCATTCCCGGCCCCTGGCGTTCGCAGTGTTGCACTTTTTGGCGGCGTCGGGACCGGGGAGCCCACGGCGATGACATCGCTGCTTGACCCGGCCACCTACGCCGTGCTGCCGCATACCCACACGCACGGCTATTGGGCGATGGTCGTCAAGGGCCGGATGCAGCATTGGCAACTGTCCGAGCCGGACCGGGGGCCAGATCTGCTGCCAGGCGCCTACTGGTTCCAGCCCGGCGGCGTGCCCCATGCGGAGGATTGTCTGGGGCCAGAGGTCTGCCAGGTCTTCGTCGTCTTCGGCGCGTCCGCAGATTTCACGCCGGTTCAATAGGCCATGACCGATGCCACAGGAGTTCTTATGACACCGCGCATCCGATGGGCCATCGCCGTGCTGATGGGGGTCACGATCTTTCGCGCCCAAACGATCCTATTCCTGCCGCAGCTGGAAATGTTCGGCGGCCCCGCACCCGATGGCTGGTTTGGCCCCTGGCTGAGCGACACGATCATCGGCTTTGCCCTGCCCGTGATGCTTTATCTGTTCTGGACCCGGCGTAGTGCGGCGATCTGGGGCGTGCTTGTCGCCTATAACGCCGTCGGGGCCTTCGATTATTCGCAAGGCCTGATCACCCAGGTGATCAGCCCGATGCCGGCCGAAATGGCCTCGGCCACCACGGTCTATCTGGGGATCGGCCTGTTCATGACGGCCCAGATCGCGGCACTGGGGCTGTTGTTCCGCCGCGACGTCATCGCCGCATTCACGGGGCGGGGCTGATACCCATGCGCCCCTGTCACGCGTCTAACCGATACCCTCTGCCCGAAAGATTTTCTCATGACCACTGAACCGCAAGCAGACGTAACAATCGCAGTGTTCGGCGCGACCGGCCAGACCGGACGGCATGTCCTGAACCATGCCCTTGCGCAAGGTCATGCAGTTCGGGCCTTGGTGCGCGACCCTAGCAAGCTGCGCATCGCGGCAGAAGGGCTGACGGTTATCGCAGGCGATTTCGACAATGTCGCGGCCCTGCAGGAAACGGTCAGCGGCGCCACCCATGTGATCTGCTGCGCGGGCGGAACCTACGGCAAAGGCTACGACAAGGGCATGATGACGCGCTTCATCGCGCGGCTTTGGCCTATCCTCAATGCAGAGGCATCAGTCAGAACCTTCCTGTTCCAATCGGTTTTCTTTGCGCCTGAACCCGACGGGTCCAATCCCCTGATCCTCAAGCTGCTTGCGCCCGTGGCTGCCTATTTTACGGGTGCGACCGAAATGTTGCGGGATAACACGGCTGTCACAACATTCATCGCAGCACATCGCGATGTTTCATTCGACACCATCGTCACCCGCCCCGGCAAGATCGTGGACAAGCCGCGCGGCACCCCGCTGGTCGCCAGCCGGACGCCCAGCTTCGCCGCCATCACCTTTGCCGATCTCGGTGCCTTCACAGTGGGCGCGGTGCAGGACGCAACGCTGCATGGCACCTATCCCTTTGTTGCCCCCAAGTCTTGAGAATGCACCCATGACTGACGTCACTCTCGAAATCGCATCACTCTTGGAACGTAAACGAACCTTCATCGACGAAACAGAAACAAACTGCGGAGGACTACACCGATGACACTCGAAGCCCTGAGTATCGTCATTTATGCCATTCTGATCTTTGGTGCCGTTGCGGTGCAAGCAAGCTATGCCGCGCTCACGGCAGGTTTGGCCTTCGGGTTCTCCAATCGTGAAACCACGCAGCCGGGCCTTGGCCCTGCTGGCGCACGGATCGACAAGGCCTTGGGCAATCTCAAGGAGGGGGCGGTCATGTATTTGCCGCTCGCGCTTTTGGCTGTCAGCCTTGATATTTCGAACAGTTGGACGTGGGGCGCGGCACTTGTCACAATTCTGTCCCGGTTGGTCTATGTGCCTGTCTTCTATTTTGGCATACCGGTTATGCGCACCTTGGTCTGGGTTCCGAGCTTTGCTGCTATTCCGGCGCTTGCGGTCGGAATTGTGATGGGGGCGCCCTGATGAGATGCCGCTGCAACTTTTCAGGCAGGCGTGCCTCTGGCTACCATACCCCGGGGCAAACCCCAGTTGGAGACCCTGCGCCACACTTCCCCCGACATCTAGCCGGCCTTTCCCCTCTGTCGCATCAATGCCTCTCGAAAGACGAGGGGCGCTTGTCCCGTCCACCGCCGGAAGCTGCGCGAAAAGCTGTTGGCGTCACGGTAGCCGAGGACCTTGGCGATCGCATCGGCGCGCAGGGTCGTCTTGGTCAGATACCGGATCGCGATGTCGCGCCGCGTGGCATCCAGCACGTCCTGATACGACGTGCCTTCGGCGCGCAAACGTCGTTGCAAGGTGCTGCGGCTGATGTCGAGCGCGAGGGCCACATCCTCGGCACCCGTGCGCCCTGCGGGCATCAGATCGACCAACGCGCCCCGCACCCGGTCCACCACGGGCCATCGATCATTTTGCGCGACCAGCTGAAGCTTCAGGTCGGCCTCGATATCGGCCCACAGCGCCGGGTTTTCGGAAATGAACGGGCGCCTGGCATCCTCGGGCGAGAAGGTCACATAGGCCGCATGCGACCGCTCCGGCATGACGCCAAGATGTCCCGCGACCATGCGCCGGTCTTCCTGGGATCCGTCGAAACCGGCGGCTACGGCGCAGACCGGATGGGCGGTGGCACCGCGCATGTTCTCGACCGCGACCACAAGTTGCAGGGCACCAAGGCTGGGTGGCATGGGAACGCGGGGATCGACGCTGTCGTATTCCAATCGCAACAATCCGTCGTCCCGGAACACCCGCATCACCGTCGGGCCAAGCAGCGATTTGAACTGCGCCAGACGCATCAGCCCGGTTTCCATGTCGGGCGCGCAGGACAGCGTGAAAAAGACCGGAATGACCGGCCCGCGCGAGATCGCGACACCAAGGTGAGGCACGTAGTCGGGGCGCGGCGACAACACCTCCATCGTGTTCCAGCAGTCGAAATACTGCTGGGCCGTCCCGCGCAAGTCGGTTTGCCCCTGAGCCAGCGTGCCAAGACCCGCGGTCTTGAGCATCAGTTGCGAATCGACGCCAAGGATACGGCACGCCACGTCGGTCGCCATGAACAGGGAATATGTCTGTGATCTGTCCACGCTTGCATCCTTTGGTGACACTGCCTCTCTGCCACGCGCGGTTTGGCCGGACCAGCCTTGGGATACCCGCTGACCCGATCTGCATCCATCTGACCGGATATGCATATCGCTGCACCATCTTGGTGCGCCTAACCTAGTAACATCGGCAGCCAAAGGCCCTGCCCACCAGCCCACCCGGAGAAAGTCATGAACCTTACGATAAACGGCACCAGCCACACCGTGAACCTGCCAGACGACATGCCCCTGCTGTGGGTGCTGCGGGACGGCCTGAACATCACCGGCGTCAAATACGGCTGCGGCATCGCGCAATGCGGGGCCTGCACCGTGCATATCGACGGCGTGGCGGTGCGGTCCTGTCAGGTGGCGCTGGCGGATGTCTGGGGCGAGATCACGACGATCGAGGGGCTGGGCGCGCCCGACGCCCTGCACGCAGTGCAAACGGCCTGGATCGAACACCAGGTGGCGCAATGCGGCTACTGCCAGTCCGGCCAGATCATGCAGGCGGCCGACCTTCTGGCCCGCAACCCGGAGCCTACGGATGCGGACGTCGATGCCGCGATGTCAGGCAACCTGTGCCGCTGCGGGACCTATCCCCGCATTCGTGCCGCCGTCCACGCTGCCGCCAGCGCGATGAAGGAGGCGTAAGATGAGCCGTTTGGGAACATACACGCGACGCGGCTTCCTCGTCGCTTCGGCTGCGGTGGCGGGCGGCGTGGTTTTCGGGGTCCGCGCCTACAACGCAAGGCTGGAAAATCCCCTGACCGCAGGGCTTGCCCCCGGTGAGGCAGCGCTGACGCCTTACGTCAAGATCAACGGCGACGGCATCACGATCATAACCCCGCGCGCCGAGATGGGTCAGGGCATCCACACGACGCTGGCAGCGCTGGTGGCGGAGGAGCTGGACGTGGATCTGGACCAGATCGGGATCGAACACGGGCCGCCATCGTCGGCCTATTTCAACGGCGGCGTGGTCGAGGAAGGCTATCCCTTCCCCGCCACCGACAACGGGGCCATCGCAGAGTTTGCCCGCGCGCAACGCGACATTCCGGCGGTGTTCCTGAGCTACCAGATCACGGGCGGATCGACGTCGACCCATGACGCCTACGACAAGATGCGCCGCGCGGGGGCCGTGGCCCGCGAAACCCTCAAAGCTGCCGCTGCCGCCCGGACAGGTATCCCGGCCACGCAGTTGGCGACGCAAGCGGGTGCGGTCGTGCTGCCGGACGGCACCCACATTCCCTATACCGATCTGGCGGCAGAGGCCGCTGCCACCGACCTTGCCGATGCCCCCGCGCTGCGGCCCCGCAGCGCATGGCGCATCCTGGGCAAGTCGCAGGACCGGCTTGACGTCGTCGACAAATCGACGGGCCGCGCGGTCTATGCCAGCGACATCAGGCTTCCCGGTATGCGCTTTGGCGCGCTGCGGCGCAGCCCCCATCCGGGTGGCACGCTTGCGGGCTTCGATGCAAGCGATGCCCTTGCCATGCCGGGCGTCGATGCGGTGATTGATGTCGGGACCGGCGTCGTGGCCGTGGCACGGGACACTTGGACGGCGATGCGCGCGCTTGATGCCGTGACCTGCGACTGGGCACCGCCCGCCTATCCCGTGGACACCGCCGGACACTTTGACGCCATCGCTGCCGCGTTCAACCCGGATCAGCGCGACAGCCGCCAGCGCGATGACGGCGACGTGGAAACGGCGCTATCAGGTGGCACAGTCATCAGTGGGGAATACCGCGCCCCATACCTCGCACATGCCACGATGGAACCGATGAGCGCCGCCGCGCTGATGCAGGATGGCAAACTGCAAGTCTGGGCAGGCACGCAAGGCCCGACCGTGGCCCGGCGCGAAGCCGCCCTCGCGGCGGGCATCGCACAGGACGCGGTGACGATCACCACCACCCTTCTGGGCGGCGCGTTCGGGCGGCGCGGCGAAATGGACTTTGTCCAGATCGCGGCGCGGGTCGCGGTCCAGATGCAGGGCACGCCGGTCCTGCTGACCTATTCGCGCGAAGAAGACATGTCGCGCGGCCCCTATCGCCCCGCCGCGATCGGCCGGTTCCGTGCAACGGTCGCCGACGGCGTGCCGGTCGCCGTCGACATCGAAACCGCTTCGCCCTCAATCATGGCCGGCATCGACGCACGGGGCGGCTCTCCCGCGCCAATCCCCGGTTTCGTGTCGGATTTCACGCTGAACCAGGCGTTATGGGATCAGCCCTACGGGATCGAAAACTACCGTGTGAGCGGATACAAGACCACGCCGCTGCTGCCGGTCGGCTTCTGGCGCTCTGTCGGTGCGTCGCAGAACAGCTTTTTCCACGAATGCATGATGGACGAACTGGCCCTTGCCGCAGACCGCGACCCGGTCGAGATGCGCCTTGCGATCATGACCGACGCGCCAAGCCGCGCCGTGCTCGAGGCGGTGGCCGAGATGGCAGGCTGGGGGGCTGCGCCCGCAGCCGGGCGGGCGCGGGGCGTGGCCTTTGCGCTGGCCTTCGGCGTGCCGACGGCCCAGATCGTCGAAATCGAACAGACCGACGGCGGCATCATGGTGCGCGATGTCTGGGTCGCCGCCGATGTCGGCGTGGCGCTCGACCCGCGCAACCTCGATGCGCAGCTTATCTCGGGCGTGAACTATGGCCTCAGCGCCGCCATCGGTGAGGAGATCACCCTGACGGGTGCTGCGGTGGACCAGTCCAACTTCCACGACTACCCGGTGTTGCGGATGTATCAGTCCCCGCGGATTCACACCCGCATCCTCGAAAACCAGCGGCACATCCGCGGCATCGGCGAGCCGGGCACACCGGCCGCCGCGCCGGCACTCGCGAACGCAGTCTTCGCCCTGACCGGGCAACGCCTGCGAGAGCTTCCCCTTGGCAAGAAGGTCGCATTCGCATGACAAGCAGCATTCGCATCGCCGTCATCGCTGCGGCCTGTTTCGGTCTCGCGTCATTAACCTTTGCCGAAGGTGAGCATGCCCTTGATCTGTCCGCCCTGCCGGAGGCTGGCAGTATCGCGCCCGCAGAAGGACTGGCGGCCTGGGACAGCATCCATGCCGTCCTGTCCCACCCGCGCTGCCTGAATTGCCATGTGGGCGACGACAACGTGCCGCTGTGGGGCACGGTCGCGGCCCCCGACCGCATTCACGGCATGGCGATCAATGCCGGCGCCAGCCGGATCGGTGCCGAAGGCCTGTCCTGCAATGCTTGTCACCAGACCTCGACGCGGCCCAATACGGTGCCGCACGCACCGCCGCACACCGGCATGGATTGGCGGCTTGCCCCGGTCGCATTCCAGTGGACGGACCGCACGAGCGCCGAAATCTGCGCCCAACTGCGCGACCCCGACCGCAACGGCGGCCGCGACGCGGCCGGACTGATCGACCACATCCTGCACGATGCGGAGTTGATCGGTTTCATCACATGGAGCTTCGATCCCGGCGCAGGCCGCGATCCGGCACCCGGCAACATGCAGGCACATCTGGAGGATATGGCGATCTGGACGGCGGCAGGCATGCCGTGCCCGGAACCATGACGACCGCAGGTGCCACCCCGGACCATGCGCCGTCTTCCGATCTGGCGCAGCCTTCTTTCCTCAACCCACCTGAAAGGACGGACCAATGACCGCGACCACCTACCCCCAGGGCGCAACCGCGCTTTTGTGCATCGACCCCTACAATGACTTTCTCGCCGAAGGCGGCAAGATGTGGTCGGCTTTGAGCGAGGTCGCCACATCGGTCGGCCTTCATGACAACCTCGCCAGGATAAGGGCGACAGCGCGCGGGGCGGGCCTGCCGATCTTCATCCTGCCGCACCACCGGCACGAGGCCACGGATTTCGCGGGATGGGCGCACCTGACACCTTCGCAGGCCGCCGCACATGAATACCAGTTGTTTGCCGAAGGCAGTTGGGGCGGCGAATGGTATGACGGCTTCGGCCCGGATGAAGGCGACATCATCGTCAAGGAACACTGGGGGGCGTCCAGCTTTGCCAATACCGACCTTGACGTGCAACTGCGCCAGCGCGGGATCACGCATGTGATCTTCATCGGACTGATCGCCAATACCTGTGTGGAAACGTCGGCGCGTCAGGCCGCCGAACTTGGCTATCACGTGACACTGGTCCGCGATGCGACGGCGGCCATGTCGGCTGAGGCGATGCACGCCGCCCACGAGATCAACGGCCCGACCTATGCCCACGCCATCCTGACAACGGCGGAGGTAATGGCGCAACTTGGCACACAGGACGCGGCATGATCCTCGGGCATGCGGCGACGACGCTGGTCGCAAAGCGCGCGGCACCCGACATGCCTTGGTGGCTTCTCTTGGTCAGTGCCTTCCTGATCGACATCGCAATGTTCACTTTCGTCGGGCTCGGCATCGAAACGATGGAGCCGACGGGCGGAAGACCGAGCCTGTCAAACGCCATCGTCGACATGACGTTCAGCCACGATCTTGTCCCCCAGATCGGCTGGACGCTGCTGGCGGGGGCAATCGCCTTCGTGGTTTCGGGGCGGCGCCTGTTCGCGCTGATCGCCATGGCTTTGTCATTGGGCCACTGGCTGGGCGACCTCGTGGCGGGCTACGGTCATTTCGTGTTCGGCCCCGACAGTCATCCGATCGGGACGGACTGGTACCACCTGAACCTGGCCGCGGCACTGACATTCGAGGCTGCCCTCGGTGTCCTTTGCGTCTTTCTTTTCACGCGCGGTAAATCCTACTCGCCAAGCGCGCAGATAGGGCTCTACGGGCTTTTCGGGGTCTTGCCCTTTGCTTTCCTTGTCATCTGACTGCAACGCTTGCACCATTCAGCGCAGCATCGGCGGGTCTGACCGTATCACCCGCGAGGTCCGCCGTTCGCAACTTACCGGACCAGATCGCACGAAAAATGACCGGAGACCCCATGACCGAAGCCCGCGCCGTTTTCCTCGAGGGCAACCTCTTTCGCCACATCACGGTGATGGCGCTGACCTCGTCAGTGGGACTGATGGCGGTCTTCGCGGTCGACTTCATCGACATGGTCTTCATCGCGATGCTGGGGAATGCGGAACTGGCCGCGGCGGTCGGCTATGCGGGCGCGATCCTGTTTTTTACCACATCTTTCGGTATCGGCATGGCGATTGCGGCGGGCGCACTGGTGGCCCGGGCGCTGGGACAGGGCGACGGGGACCTGGCCCGCGCACAGGCCGCAGCAGCGCTTGTCTGGGGTGTCGTCTTTGGCAGCATCTTCGCGGCTGCCGTCTGGTTCAACCTTGTGCCGCTTGCGGCGCTCATGGGGGCCACGGGCGAGACTTTGGACCTTGCAGTGCGCTACCTGCAGATCATCGTGCCCAGCCTGCCCTTCCTGATCGTCGGGATGGTGGGTGGCGCAATCCTGCGCGCGCACGGCGACGCACGCCGCGCAATGATGGCGACGGTCTGGGGCGCGCTGGTCAACGCAATCCTCGACCCGATCCTGATCTTCGGACTGGGACTCGACCTCACGGGTGCGGCACTGGCCAGCGTGGCGGCGCGGCTGGTGATCGCGGGCACGGCGCTGATCCCGATTTTCCGCCACCACGGCGGGCTGGTGCGGCCAGGAGTGTCAGAAATGCGGGTCGCCTTCGTGCCCATCCTGACCATCGCCGGGCCCGCGATCCTGACCCAACTGGCCACACCGTTGGGACAGGCCGTCGTGACCCGCGCCATGGCCGGTTTCGGCGAGGCGGCGGTTGCGGGCATGGCCATTGTCAGCCGGATGACACCGGTGGCCTTCGGCGTCATCTTCGCCCTTTCGGGGGCCATCGGACCGGTCATCGGCCAGAACTTCGGCGCGGGGCGCATGGACCGGGTCCGGCAAGCATACCGCGACGGCCTGATCTTCTGCGGGCTGTTCACCGTGGCAATGACCGCGATCCTCTTTGTCCTGCGGGGGCCCATCATCGCGTTGTTCGGGGCCGAGGGGGTGACGCGCGACCTGATCGTGCTGTTCTGCGGTCCACTGGCGCTGGCGTTCTTCTTCAACGGCGTGATTTTCGTCGCCAACGCGGCCTTCAACAACATGGGCCATCCTTTCAGGTCTACCTGGATCAATTGGGGGCGGCATACGCTGGGAACCGTGCCGTTCGTTCTGGCGGGCGGCGCGATGTTCGGTGCGGCTGGGGTGCTGATCGGGCAAGCGGCGGGCGGCGTGATCTTTGCCGGCGTCGCCGCCGTGATGGTGCGGCGCATGATGAATGGTGATACCGGCGCGCCCGTTCAGGAGGGGCCATTCGACCGCCAGGCGCGGCTGATGAGCCTGATGCACCGTCGCCGCTGATCCGGCCTACAAGGCGTCGAACGGCCGATCTCTGCCGTGACAGCGTCCTGTTTGAACTCGTCCGTAAACCGTATTTCCTTACTCATATCCGTCTCTCCTTGGTTCCGAAATTACCAAGCAAAACGTCTACAAATCCAGGGGCACCTCACTCGGCAATTATGCTGGGGCGATCAACAAACACGAGCTTGATTGGCGATATCGGTAGGTGTTTTTGTTGAGGCGGCTTCAGAAATCTGTCTGAGAACGTCTCTCAATTTCGTGGATGGCCTCATTCCTTCACCCTCGCTCCATACTGGCACAGGATCATTGTCCGACAGAACAAATTCAAATAGCTTGATGTGAAGGGGAGGACATCATGAATATCACACGACGCAGCATCTTAAAGGCCGCCGCCTGCATGCCGATCTCGGCCTTAGCTTGGCCGAATTCAGCGATCGCACAGATTCAAATCGGTCAGGCAACTTTAACGACGGCAAGTGACGGACATCTGATCCTCCCGAGAGGTTTTGTCTTTGACGCGATGCCACAGGAAAATCTGGCAGAGGTGCTTTCGGATTTCAGCCTTGGTGCCGAGCAGCTGGAACCTGAGTGCAATCTGACCCTCTATCAAGACGGCACCAGAACGGTCCTGTTCGATGCGGGCTCCGGGCCCGATTTCATGCCGACCGCAGGAACGATCCAAAATAGCCTGTCAGCAATGGGGATCGCGCCAGAGGATATCACGCATCTGGTTTTCACCCATGCACACCCTGACCATATCTGGGGGACATTGGATGATTTTGGCGACCCACTCTTTGCCAATGCCTCACACATGATGGGTCGGGCGGAATGGGATTATTGGTGGGACCCGCAAACCGTGGATACCATCGGGACAGCGCGCCAGACCTTTGCCGTTGGTGCGAAAAACCGGATGTCCGTCTTGCAGGATCGGTTTGAGTTCTTTGAGGATGGTCAAGAAATCTTGCCGGGTATTCAGGCTGTCTCGAGTCCCGGTCATACACCGGGACACATGAGTTTCGAGATCCGTCAGGGCACGCAGGCCGTCCTCGTGACCGGCGATGCCATCGGCAATCATCATGTCGCATTTCGCAGGCCGATGTGGCCCAGCGGATCGGACCAGGATGCAAAACTGGCGATCGCGACCCGCCAGCGGCTGTTTGACCGGATTATGACAGACGATCTGGCCATCGCAGGATTTCATCTGCCAAATGGCGGCATGGGCCGGGTCGATGTCATAGGCGACGGTTACGAATTCGTGCAGGATCCGACATGAAACGGTTTTTCGCACTCGCGCTGATCGCGTCGCCGGCGTTTGCCAGCGAGGATATCGCAGACCAATATCCCGCATCGCCGCTGTATTCCAAACCGGTCGAGGTCATCCCGAACGTCTGGTCGGCAATCGGGGCCACCGCACCGCCCACCTACGACAACGCTGGCCACAACAATAACCTCAGCTTTGTTGTGACCGGCGATGGCGTGATCGTGGTGAATGGCGGCGCGTCTTATCAATTGGCAGAGGCGTTGCACGCCGAAATCCGCGTGGTCACAGACCAGCCTGTCAAGCTGGTGATCAACGAGAACGGTCAGGGCCATGCCATGCTGGGCAATGCCTATTGGGCGACGCAAGACGTGCCGATTCTCGCCCATGTTGACGCGGCCGCCCATTTTGAACGCGACGGCGCACAAACACTTCAGCAGCATCAGACGGTGCTGAAAGAGCGTGCAGACGGAACCGTCCTGACGCCACCGACAGAGACCTTTGACAACAACCGCACCATCGAGATGGGCGATATGACGATCGAGGTCCTGCACCTTGGTCCAGCGCACGGTCCAGGTGATACGCAGGTTTGGCTACCGGATCAGGGCCTTGTCATTGCTGGGGACATTGCTTTCCACGAACGCATGCTGCCGATCTTTGCCGATACGAATACGCGCGACTGGGTCGAAACCTGGGAAACCGCGTTCGAGCCGTTGGGGGCAACCTATGTCATCCCGGGCCACGGGCATCCCACAAACATGGATCAGGTCCGGCGATATACGCATGACTACCTTGTCTATCTGCGCGCCCGTATCGCGGAACATATCGACGCGGGCGGTGATCTGGCGGGTGCATACTATGTCGATCAGTCGCCTTACGTTGGACTGGATACGTTCGAGGAATTGGCAACCAAGAACGCTGGTCGGGTTTACGAACAGATGGAGTTTGAATTTTGAGGCGCATCGCGGCGTTGCTGGCTTGCGCCTGTCCCGTCTCGGTCGCTGCAGACGCGCTGCAAGAGGCACTGCAGGACTATTCGGAATTTGCCCCGTATGACGCCGGTATCATCTTGCCATAGCAGTTGACCAAAGACGTCTGGGCGGACGTTCATTTCATCGACGTGCGCCGGGCCGAGGATTTCGCGACCGCCACGATCCCCAGCGCAACCCACATTGAATGGCGCGACATTTTCGGACAGGCGGCCCGACTGGCGACGAATGAAAAAGTCGTGCTGTTCTGCAATACCGGTGCGCTGTCAGCACAGGCGGCTTTTGGGCTGCGGGCCTTGGGGCAGATAACGTGCTGGTGTCGCAGACAGGGTTTGATGGCTGGCAGCAGACAGCTGCATACCGACCATAGGTTATTGCGCGGCGACGCTGACCCGCGCCAGATTGCACTGTGTCCACAAATCCTCCAGCGCGTCCACAAGGCGGTCAATATCGCCCGGCGTGTGAACCGGTGACGGTGTGATCCGCAGACGCTCTGTGCCTTTTGGCACGGTCGGGTAATTGATCGGCTGGATATAGATTCCGTGGTCGTGCATCAGCAGATCGCTGATGTATTTGCACTTGTTCGCATCACCGACCATGACCGGGATGATATGGCTGGGGTTGTCGATATGCGGCAGACCAATCGCGTCCAACCGTGCCCGCACCTCGGCGACATTGGCCTGATGCCGGGCACGTTCCACACCACTGACCTTGAGGTGTTTGATGGACGCCGTGGCGCCCGCCGCGACGGCAGGTGGCAGGGCTGTCGTAAAGATAAAGCCGCTGGCAAAGGACCGGACGAAATCACATAGTTCTGCACTGGCGGCGATATAGCCGCCCATCACGCCGAATGCCTTGCCCAAGGTGCCTTCGATCACCGTGATCCGGTCCATCAGACCTTCACGTTCGGCCACACCGCCGCCGCGTGGACCATAAAGCCCGACGCCATGCACCTCATCCAGATAGGTCATGGCACCATAGCGGTCGGCAAGGTCACAGATGTCGGCGATGGGTGCGATGTCGCCGTCCATCGAATAGACGGATTCAAAGGCAATCAGCTTTGGCGTGTCCGCCGGAAGTGCTGCGAGTTTCTGTTCCAGATCAGCGACATCATTGTGCTTCCAGATCATCTTGGCCGCGCCGGAATGACGAATGCCCTCGATCATCGACGCATGGTTCAGCGCATCCGATAGCACCACGCAGCCGGGAATGCGCGCGGCAAGGGTGCCAAGGGCCGCCCAATTTGACACATAACCAGACGTGAACAGCAACGCGTCCGCCTTGCCGTGCAGATCGGCAAGCTCGGCCTCCAGCGCCACATGGGCGTGGGTGGTGCCCGAAATATTGCGCGTGCCCCCTGCCCCTGCGCCGGTGCTATCAAGGGTGTCATGCATGGCGGCAAGCACCTTGGGGTGCTGCCCCATGCCAAGGTAGTCATTGGAACACCAGATGGTCACCTGCTCCGGGCCGGTATGACAGCGTGCTTGCGGGAAATTGCCCCGCTGACGTTCCAGTTCGGCAAACGTGCGATAGTTGCCCTGATCGCGCAGACGGTCGAGTTCGGATCGAAAGTAGCCGTCGTAATCCATCAGAAAGCCGTCGCCTCGGTCACGATCTCGGACAAAAGGGTCTGCACCGCCTGCATCGGACCCTCGGGATAGCTGCGGTGCCCGATGGTCACGTCACCGCCCTGATCCGCGACAAAGATGCCGTAGGGACAATGGACGATATTCATCGGGTCCGCTTCCATCACCTGACGACTGACCACGGCAGAGCAAAAGACAAAGATCTCGGCCGCGTCAAAGATCATCGTGTCGCTGCCAACGTCACCACCGGTGCGGTTCAGCATCTCACCCACATGACTGACGTAGTCGATTACAAGACCCTTGTTCACGATGGCATTTTCAACGGCAAATGTGGCGTCGTCGAAACTGCCGTCGAAAGGCGTCGTCACGACCTCTTGCGCTGTTGCGACGCTCGCCAACGGCAAAGCCGCCGCGACCGATAATATTTTCAGGATACGCATGATGTATCTTCCGTTTTAAGCGGATGCCCCGGCCCATGATTGGGCCGAGGCAGATCAGTCAGGCTTGGCCGAACATGTCTTCGGTGATGGCCTGATACCAGCCAACGGATTCGTCATAGGTTTCTTCGCGCACCTCTGCCGTCTCATTCGTCTGACTGACAAAGGTGTCGAGTGCGACGATTTCCGTCTCACCTGCCTCGTAGGTCGCGCCGACCTTGACGCCATCGTCGGTATCGATCAGCGACCAACAGGTGTTCGAGAAGCGCGCCGGGAACACGGTCGACCCCGTCAGGGCACCGCGCACCGCATTGGCACAGACCTTGGCCTGGCTGTTGGCGGCAAAGCCCGATTTCGGCATGGCACCCTGTGCGGCCGCGTCGCCCAGAACGTGAATGTTTTCGTCCATGGTCGACGACAGATCCGTCGGGTTGACCGGTGCCCAGTTCCCCTCTGTCAGGCCCGCAGCTTCTGCGATCAGACCTGCTTTTTGGGCGGGGATGACGTTGCAGACATCGACTTTTTGCACATCGCCGTCGATATCGACCGTCATTTCATCGGGGTTGACGCTGACGTTGCCGCCACCGAAATCAGGCCCGATCCGTTCGATCATGCCGGGGTAATGCTTTTGCCAACCTTCGACAAACAGCGCCTGCTTGGAAAACCCTTCCTTGGGATCAAGGATCAGGATCTTGGCTGTCGGGTTTTCCGCTTTCAGCTTGTGCGCCACCATCGACACCCGTTCATACGGGCCCGGCGGACAGCGATACGGGTTCGGCGGGGCGATCATGGCAAACGTCCCGCCCTGCGGCATCGCTTCGACCTGGGCCTTGAGCAATTCGGTCTGGCTGCCGCCCTTGTAGGCGTGCGGCATGGCATTCTGGGACGCGACCGACCAGCCAGGAACGGCGTCGTCGATAAAGTCGATGCCGGGCGACAGGATCAAACGGTCGTAGGGCAACGATCCACCTGACGCGAGCGCCACCGTCTTGGCATCGCGGTCCACACCGATCACCCAATCATGGACGACATTGATACCGAATGCAGAGGCCAGCGTGCCGTAGCTGTGTGCGATGCTTTGCAGATCGCGGAGCCCGCCGATGTAGAGGTTCGAGAAAAAGCACGTGTAGTAGGTCCGCGAAGGTTCGATCAGCGTGACGTCAATGGCGCCATCACTGTCCTTGGCGATATAGCGCGCGGCGGTTGCACCGCCTGCGCCGCCGCCGACCACGACGACCCGCGGTTTGCCTTGTGCGCGCACCATGGGGGCTGCCAGGGCCCCTGCCGCCGCGATGGATGAGCCCAGAAACAGGCGTCTGTTAAGTGTCATCTCTCTCTCCCTTTGGTATGCATTGGTTACTCAGCATTCTCGAAATAGGCGGCCAAGGCAGCGATCTCTTCGTTCGAGAGGCGACTGGCCATCATGGTCATGACGGGATGGGTAATGGCCCCTTGCTTGTAGGCCTGCATGACGGTGACAAAGGCGTCACGCGAACGTCCCGTGATCGCAGGTATGCCCTCCCCCGCGTCACGCGCGTGGCACGCGGTGCAATCACCCGACAGATATTCGCCGTAGGCCGGATCACCCTTTAGCGCGAGTATTTCGGCGTCGACGGCAAACCCGACATTTGCGGACTGGCTTGTCAGAAAAGCGATCAACGTCGCCCGTTCCTGCGGATCCGCCATCCCGCCATATCCCATGGATGTGCGCGGGACTGTGCCGGACGGATCGGTCAAAAACGCATCGAGCGTTTCCGTGGTCCAGACCAACCCGTCCGCGCCCGCAGCGTCCATCGCAGGCGAATAGAGGTAGCCATCCAGCCCCGCCGCCTGCCGCCCGATCAAATCGTTCAGATGTGGGCCCACGAGATTGTCCGCGTCGGGTCCCAACTGGTGGCAGGCAATGCATTGCTGATACAGCCCCTCGCCATCCGATTCCTGGGCCAGGACGGGTTCGGCCAGCAATGAACCAGCCAGAACCGTAAGTGGGATCGCCTTATTCGGCACTCGCATCCTCCAAATACGCAATGACAGCATCGATATCCGCGGGATCCTGAATGCCGCGATAGCTCATCTTGGTACCGGGCATCGCCTCGCGCGGGTTGGCAAGGAACGCCGTCAGGGCCTCCATCGTCCAGACCTCTCCTGCCGTATGCGCCTCGTCAAAGATGCGCGAATAGCGGAAGCCTTCGACGCTGCCGATCGGCCGGTCGAGGATGTTGTTGAGCTGCGGCCCGGACTTGTTTGCGGCCCCGTCGCCGACGGCATGACAGGCCTTGCAGGCGCGGAAAACACCCTCACCCGCCGCGATCAGTTCGGGATCGGCGGCGGCCACGACAGCCGCGTCCTCTACGGCGGTCTCTTGGGCCATGCCGGCATCGGCGACCTGCGCTGGCATGTCATCATTTGCCCCTGCAGTCCCGTCGGCCATCCCGGCCTCTGTCACGTCGCCATCGGACAGCGCGATCTCCGCCGCCGCTTCAGCGACCGCTTCGGTCGGCTCTGCTTCATCGCTGTCCGGGGTGACATCCAGCACCGCGGCACGCATCACGATTTCGACGCTGTCCTTGCAGTTTTCCATGCAGACGTCGCCGGAAAAGACCGCCAGTTCCGTTTCGGGCCGATCATCGGGCATGAACCCACCGGCATTTGGCATCTCGACATCGAGAAACGTTTCGTTCGAGAGTTCAAAGTCATCTTCGACGATGTTGTTGAGATACAGAAGGTAGGCCGTGATCGCGTAGATTTCGTCGGGTTCAAGTGACTGCGCGTTGCCAAACGGCATGGCGCGGTTGATGTAGTCGTAGACCGTCGACAGATAAGGCCAATATGACCCGATCGTTTTGACGGGGTCCTCGCGCTCGAGGGTGTTCCAGCCGCCTGCCAGCACCGGCCAACGGCCAACGGCTTCACCGAAATCACCGTGGCACATCGCGCAGTTTTCGACATAGACTTCTTCGCCAGTCCAGACATCGCCGGACCCGACGGGCAGCCCCTGCCCATCGGGACGGATGTCGATGTCCCACGCCGCTACTTCCGCCTCGAGTGCCGGGCGGCCCAGACCAAATCTCGTTCCCGCTGCGGGCGTGGATGCAGCCATTTCCTCGGCACTCGCCATCTGAACGGATGCGTCATTCGTGGCAGGGGCCTGCGCCGTTGCCTCATCAGCGGGGGCTTCGGTCGTTGTCTGCGCCTGCGCCGTGCCGATCGCAAAGGTGTCACGGACCGGGGCCGGCATATCGATGACCAACTGGTCGGCCAACACATAGGCCATTGTCAGCATCCCGGCGGTCCCGCCCAGCGCGGGTGCCAATATTTTAAGATACTTCGACATTTTCGGCGCTCCCGTCTTCGGCGACATACCAGGTCTGGATGCCATTATTGTGGTAGATTGAATTTTCGCCGCGCACTTCGCGCAGCATGTCCTTGGTCGGCTGCACGTAGCCGGTGCTGTCGTGCGCGCGGCTTTGCAACAGCAGCGGTGAGCCGTCCCAATCGAATTCATAGTAGAAACGGTGCATGGATTTATCCATCGACGGGCCAGACATGCGGGCCTGATGCCAGGTCATGCCGCCATCAATAGTCACGTCCACGCGTGGGATCGTGCCGCGACCGGACCAGGCCACACCAGTCAGGACAGTTGGTCCGGGGCCGTGCGTGATCGGGGCCTGCGGGCTGGGGTTGGTGATGACCGATTTTGCGTCCATCTCCCAGGTAAACCGG
The DNA here is from genome assembly GCF_001420005.1 of Loktanella sp. 3ANDIMAR09. GTDB lineage: Bacteria > Pseudomonadota > Alphaproteobacteria > Rhodobacterales > Rhodobacteraceae > Loktanella. The sequence continues at coordinate 84,144 of NZ_LJAK01000013.1, forward strand.
CGGGCCTGACCGTTTTCCAACAAGTCGGTGTATTTGCTGGTCTCTTCGCGGTGATGCCAAGGCTGATCGCCGACCTCGATCCGGCGGAGCCATTTGACCCACATGTTGCCTTCCCAACCGGGCACAACCAGTCGCACCGGATAGCCCTGTTCGGGACGCAGTGCTTCGCCGTTCATCTTGAACGCGACAAGGCAATCATCCATCGCTTTTTCCATCGGGATCGACCGGGTCATGCCCGACGCATCAGCGCCTTCTGGCAAGATCCATGTCCCCGCCGTCTTGACCCCGGCCTCTTCGAGGATCAGGCGCAGCGGCACGCCCGTATACATGACATTGTGGATCATGCCGTGGGTATACTGGCAGCCGTTCAGCTGTGCGCCCGCCCATTCCATCCCTGAGTTCGCGGCACATTCGAGAAAGTAGACGTGGTTTTCACGGGGAAACCGCATCAGGTCTTCCATGGTGAAGACAATCGGGTTGTCGACCAGACCGTTGATCATCAGGCGATGTTCGGCTGGATCGACCTCTGCGATACCTGCGTGGTGACGTTCAAAGCACAATCCATTGGGCGTGATGATCCCGTCCAGTTCGTGCAGAGGGGTAAAGTTCACCGAAGACACAGGATCAGCCGTCAGCCACGGCACGTCGCGACGCACGACGTCGGCTTCGAACTTTGACGGCATCCCATAGGGGCGCGCGTCCACACCGTCGCCCAGATACTGGTTCCACGGCTGTTTGTTGACGATCGCCGGATCGGCGTCCTGCGCGAAAGCGCGGCTTCCGGCGGCGGCGGCCAATGGTGCGGCAGCGGCGGCTTTTAGAAAATTTCGGCGGTTTGGCTTGGTGCCTTTGACTTGAATGACCATTCTGCCCTCCTATTCAGCAACGACGGCGATTGTTGTATTTTCAGGGGCTGTAACGGTGCCCTGATTGCGAATGTGCGCCTCTACGACATCCCAGATGGGGGGGCCTTCGGTGCCTTCGTTGACACTGGCCCAGCCTGCGACCGTGTAGGACTTGTCTGCCGCGATCAGCTCTCCGGTTTTCAGCAGCGTCATCTCGGTGATCCGGCTGCCCTGTGGCTGGTTGATATCGATGCGGTAGCCCAGGCCACCCACGCGGACCATGTCACCGCCCTGCTGGTAATAGGGGTCCGGATTGAACAGGTTGTCGGCGACGTCCTCGAGGATCAGATGCAGCGTCTCGCCTGTCATCTCAGAGCGATAGGCGTTCGGATAGCTCATGGCGGTGGCGTTAAAGACATCCTCGCGGGTGATGTCCTGACCCGGCATGACACTGGCCCCCCAGCGGAAACCCGGCGACAGGGCGATATCCGCCTCGCGCTCTGAAATAAGCGCCTCGCAGATCAGGTCATCCCAAGTCCCGTTGAAGTTGCCACGGCGATACAAGAGGTCTTCGGTCTGGCCCAGAACCTCTGCCATTTCGTCCTTGAACGGTGCGCGGGTTTCCTCGACCAAAGCTGCCATTTCAGGATCAGGCGCGATCACGTCGGAAAAGATCGGGATCAGGCGGTGTTCTATCCCTTGCATCCCTCCGTCGCGGATATCCAGATCGACGCGGCTGACGAATTTGCCGTGTGATCCACTGGCAATCAGGAACGTGTCGTTGACCTGCACCGGTTCGGGAATGGCGTCGTGCGTGTGGCCCGTCAGGATCACGTCGATCCCCGTGACATTCTGTGCGACCTTGCGGTCCACATCGAAACCATTGTGCGACAACAGGACAACGCATTCCGCACCCGCTGCGCGTGCCTCGTCCACCACCTGCTGGATACGCTCTTGGCGCACACCAAAGGACAGATCGGGAAACATGTAACTGGGGTTCGCAATGGGCAGGTAGGGAAACGCCTGACCGATGACCGCAACTTTGGTTCCGCCGCGTTCAAACATCTTTGTGCTCTCGTAGGCCGGTTCGTCCCACATCGCGTCAAAGATGTTCGCCCCAAGAAAGGCGCCGTTCAGTTCGTTCTCGATAATGTCCGTTACGCGGTCAATTCCCAGCGTGAATTCCCAGTGCGACGTCATCGCATCGGTTCCCAGCGCGTTGAACAGACGCACCATGTCTGCGCCGTTCGTGCGCAGCGCAGGCAATGATCCCTGCCATGTGTCGCCACCGTCCAACACGATGGCATCATCGCGGTCGCCCTTGATGTGCTTTACCACTGTTGCGATGCGGTCAAGGCCGCCCATTTTGCCATAGGTCTGGCCCAGCGCCACGAAATCATCGTAGGTGAGCGCATAATCCAGCGGACTGCCCTGCGTGATCCCGAACATATCGCGAAACGCAGCGCCGGTGACGTGCGGCGGCTTGCCTCGGGCGTCACCCACACCAAGGTTGATTTCCGGCTCGCGGAACCAGATCGGCTGCGTTTGCGCATGAATGTCGGTGATGTGGATCAGCGTGACGTTGCCGGTGGTGGGCTGGTCCAACAGGTCTGACTGGCTCAGCCGTTGCTGTGCGGCCAGACGTCCCCAATTGCCAAATCCACTTGCACCCACCAGGGCAGCGGCGGACAGGCTGGCCTGCAAAAAATGGCGTTTGGAGATCATCCGAGCCTCTTACATTCAAGAAATTGCATATCATTTTCGACAAAAAGGCCCGCCGTGCATGCTGCAAGACGGGCCTTTCAGGTCAATTTCGGACAGACGGGCCTTCGACGCCAAGTCCGTTTCCGCGCGACGCAACATAAAGTTCCAGTGCGACGAATTCAGCGCTACCGGGGCTGAAAGTCTCGGCGCGGGTATCCCGCACGCAGCCCTTGAACCGGTCCTGGACCGTGTTCAGCTTCGCATTCTTCAGCCGGTAGGTTGGAAAGCCGTTTGTCTGGCCTTGGGACAGATGGTCCGCACGGATGTTGTTGCCGTAGTTATCTTCGTGGCAATTGGCGCAAGACAGCTCCAACTGACCATAACGGGTGTAATAGATCTCTTCACCCATTGCCCATGTGTCGGCAACCGGGCCGTCGATGGCGACGTTGACAGGCAATCCGCGCGACACCGACGCCAACAAAGCTTCCATGTTGGCCATCTTGCCAGAGGTGTAGCCCCATGGCTCTGCCTGCATCCGCGTCTCGCGGCAGTCATTGACCTGCATGGCCAGCGTGCGGACCTCGCCCGCCTCTTCGTTCCACTTTGGATAGACCGGACGGACCCCCGCCATGCTTTCGGGATCGTTATGGCAGGACTGACAGGATTCACCTGCAGCACCTTCCACGGACGCCCATGTTTCACGGGCGTCATCGACAAAGATCATACCGGGATTGTCGAAATCATCCGTTTGAAGTGCCTGGGTTTCATCTGACCGGAACAACCAGCCAGACAAAACTTCGGGCAAGTTGACATGGTCAGGCGCTGGGGCCCGAACGGCAATTTCCAGATCGCCGTTCACAACCAGATCGGCATCTTCATCTGCGAGCGCCGATGTCACCGAAACCGCCCCGATCAAAGCTGCAAGTGCGTAGGTTTTCATGCGGATGTCCCTCCCTTGACCTCCCATGTCGCTGAACCATTTGGGTCAGGCGACGGTGACTTCCTTGGCGTCTTCGTAGACGGAACCGTCGTCGTCGTACCAAGTGAAGTTGAACGTGCCGCTTTCGGGTACAGTCGCCCGGAATTCGAAAAACGGATTTGTCGAAATCGCAGGGGCCAGTGCGACGTCAATGACGTTCTCGCCGTTAAAATCGACGACAAAGCGATTGATGATCGAACGCGGGATGACGTTGCCGTCGGAATCCTTGCGCTGGCCGCTTTCCATCACGTGACTGATCAGCGTCTTGATGGTGATTTCCTCGCCGGCGGTTGCCGAGCTGGGGACGCGGACGCGGGGTGTTACGTTTTCTGCCATGTTATGTTCCTCTATCCCTGCCTCAGCCGCCGCAGCCGCCGATGGTGACTTTTACTTCCTGACGGGCCTCGACAAAGCTGCCGTCAGCCAATTTCGCCACTGCGACGACATCCTGTGTGCCAGCCAGGCGAATACGCGTAGATGCCATCTGAGCCGCGGCAAGCGGTCCGAACATAAAGGTCGCAACATCAGGCGTCGGGTTTCCTGCCGCGTATACGCGGATCTCGGTGGCACCTGGCGCGGACACTTCGATTGGAACGGTGTTGCCGTTTTCCGCGATTTCCGGTGCGGTCAGCGTAATGCCCTCGCCACCCGGCGTGGTCCCGCCCGTGAATTCCGCAATCGCGTCTTCCGTCGTAGCGGCGGCACGCATGGGTAGCATCGCAACAAATGCGGTGCCCATGGCGGCCAAAATGGTGTCTCGTCTCGTCAGTTTCATATTTCTCTCCCTCGCGGACTGGCTAAGGCCGCGCTTAGTTGGATTCGTTCAAAGTCATGAGATAGGCGACGACATCTTCGACTTCTTGCGCCGTCAGGATCGGTGCCAGCGGTTCCGATCCCGCCTTGCCGGTGTAGTCGTCACCCGGGCGGATGTAGCCTTCGGTCTTGTAGAATGCCGGCATCATCGTGCCCGGGAAAGCCATCTTGGCGTTCGCGACGATCCCGCGCAGGTCATCTTCGGTCCAACGATCAGCCACCCCGTCAAGGGATGGGCCGACTTCACCGTGGAACGGGAATTCCTCGAGCGCAGTCACCTGATGACAGGCAATGCAGTTCCCCTTGCCGCGGTTGGTCATCACCATCACGCCGTTTGCCTGATCGCCGGGTGCACCGGTCAAGGATGTCGCCACCTCACCGTATTCACCATAGGCCACAGCGGTCGGCACAATCGTTTCGGCGCAGACTGCCGTCGCCAGACACCCCGCGGTCACAGCCGCAAATATCTTTGAATAGCTCATGGCACCTCCCAACGCCGCTTGCTCCCTTATGCATACCGTAGCGCACAATTGTCGCACCTCGCAACAACGTATTCATATTTTTGATTATGTTGCAGTGCAGCATTTCAGTTGCCCAAACGGGCAGCCCCAAAGTCGCTGAGGCTCAGACCTTCAGCGGCAGCATCGCTCTGCGCCCAAAGCAGCAGGCTCAACGTATCATCAACATCCAGCGCGCCTGGAATGACGGTCAGTGCTGCTTGCGGCGCGGTCACATCAGGCGTTTCTGCAGCTGCAAAAACCATGATCGTGGGCGTAAATCGATAACCCCATTCCTTAACCATATCAGCTTCGGTCCGCGTCACGCCGTCAAAATCGGTGACTTCGGTGCCCCCAAACATGTCGATCTGAACCGCAAAATAGTCATCCATGAGAATCGCATTCACCTCTGGGTCGGTGAAAACCTCCTCGTGCATCCGCTTGCAGTAGATGCAGCCGCGCTGCTCGATCAGCACGATCAGGTTGCGACCGTCCCCGCGCGCCTCTTCGAAATCCTCGGTCAGATCCTTGAAAGTTGTCCGCAGAAAAGGCGCGTCATGCAGTCCGTCGTCACCGACCTCGGCAAGGACGGGCATGGCCATGGCAATTATCGAAAGAAAGGGCATCAAAACACGAAACATGGTCGTCTCCTTTGGTTAACCCACCGTCTGGAACCACGGCACGTGCTCCAGCATCCATTGGGCAATGGCATTGACGGAATTGGTGGCGATCAGCAGGCCAAACACGATCAAGAGCAGGCCCATGACCTTTTCCATGACACCCAGATGCCTGCGAAAACGGGACACGAACCGCATGAATGGACCGATGAAAAAGGCAGCGACGATGAACGGCAGGGTCATGCCCGCGCCATAGACAAACAAGAGCCAGACACCGTTCCACACCGTATCCTGACCGGCTGCGGTAAAAAGAATGGCTGTCAGAACGGGTCCCACGCAAGGCGTCCAACCAAAGGCAAACGCCAGCCCGATGACGTAGGCTCCCGCAAATGTTGCGGCCTGCGTCTGCCCCACATCGGCGCGCAGTTGACGATAAAGGATCGGTATTCTGATCACGCCCAGAAAGTGCAGGCCCATGGCGATGATAAGGGCTGCGGCTACCCAGCGCAGCACATCGAACCAGTCCCTGACCAACTGGCCAAAGAGCGTCGCGCTCGCCCCGAGCCCCATGAAAACGGTGATGACCCCAAGTGCGAAGAAACAGGCCGATATCACGGCCCGCTGCCGCACGGCTGGCGTGATCTGCGCATCGGCGCTGATCTGGTTCATCCCGACGCCGGCCAGATAGCTAAGGTAAAAGGGCACGATCGGCAGGATACAAGGCGACAGGAACGATAGCAGTCCAGCCAGCAGAGCGCCTATAAAGGTCACGTCAAACACGCTTCGCTCCACTTTCCTTGTCACATTCAATAATAAGATTATGTTTACACTCATCGTTGCGTCAATCGGAGTTATCCATGCGCTTGTCGTTCGTAGCCGCAGCCTTGTGCCTGCTCCCCGCTTTCTCGTGGGCAGAGGTGCGTTTGATCATGGCCGAAGAACGCGGCTGCATTTACTGCGCCCGCTGGAATGCGGAAATCGCCGACATTTACCCAAAGACGCCAGAAGGCCGTACAGCGCCGCTTCTGCGATATGATATCCAGCGCGACGTTGCGCCCATTGAGCTTGCGTCACGCGTCGTGTTCACCCCAACCTTTGTTCTGGTAAAGGACGGGATGGAAATCGATCGCCTTGAAGGCTATCCGGGTGAGGATTTTTTTTGGGGCATATTAGGTATGATGCTGAACAGGGCTGACATACCTCTCAAGGCCGAGGACGATACGCGATGACCCAGACGACTCTCCCGGTCTTTGATGAGACAACCACCACCGAAGACATGGACCGCATGGTCCGCAACGCCGAGCGGGCCTGCAATTTTCTGAAATCAATCGCCCACGAGGGGCGGATGATGATCCTGTGCCACCTTGCGACAGGCGAAAAGTCGGTCACCGAGCTCGAGGATCTGCTGTCCGCACGCCAGGCTGCGGTATCACAACAGTTGGGTCGGCTCCGGATGGAAGGTCTCGTGCAGCCGCGGCGCGATGGCAAGACAATTTACTATAGTCTGACCGACGACCGACCCAAAAAAATCATGGAAGTTGTATACGATCTGTTTTGTAATGATGACTGATCGCCCCTGATCGGGGAGGATCGGGAGGACACAATGATCGACACACTGGGAGAAGCGAACGCGGCTGCGGTTGTGGGTTTGCTGGGCGGACTGGTCCTTGGCCTGGCGGCACGCATCGGGCGTTTCTGCACGTTGGGAGCCATCGAAGACTATCTGTATTCATCTGACGACCGTCGATTGCGCATGTGGGGCCTGGCCATCGGGACCGCCATCATCGGCGCGCATCTGGCCATGGCAAATGGCAGCCTGATCGGGACGGACACGGCTTACCTTGGGCAGGCCTGGAATCCGATCGCCACGATCCTGGGCGGTCTGATGTTCGGCTACGGCATGGCGCTGAGTGGTAACTGCGGCTATGGCGCATTGGCCCGGCTTGGTGGTGGTGACATGCGCTCGTTTGTCATCGTGGTCGTGATGGGGCTGTCCGCCTATTTCGTGATGTCCGGCCCCCTCGCAACCGCACGCCTGTGGATGTTTCCGATCAACCCGGCGGGCACAGCACCACAAGGCATTAGTCAATTACTGGAACCCACGGGGATCGGGCTGGCGACATCCGGCGTTCTGATCGGGGCCGCGATCCTCGTCCTTTCACTCTTGAGCCGCGCAATGCTGCGATCTCCGTCGCAGATCATCTGGGGTATTGTCGTTGGGCTGGCCATCGTATCCGGCTGGCTCGGCACCGCCTGGATCGCGCGGACAGGATTTGCAGCGACCTCGCTGCAGACCCATACTTTTGCCGCACCTATCGGGGAAACCCTGCTATGGGGCATGACCGCTTCGGGGACAGCGCTTTCATTCAGCGTCGGGTCCGTCGCTGGCGTGTTGCTCGGCGCATGCCTTGGCAGCTTTTCAAAGGGCCATTTTCGCTGGGAAGCTTGCGAAGACCCCCGCGAATTACGCCGCCAGATTTTTGGTGCGGCCCTGATGGGTCCCGGTGCCGTGCTTGCGGTTGGATGTAGTATTGGTCAGGGCATTTCTGCTTTTTCGCTTCTCGCATTCAGCGCCCCGGTGGCATTTGTCGCGATATTTGCCGGAGCGGCGATCGGCCTAAACCAACTTATCGTCGGCTTCGCGACAATTGACTGATCCAGTTGCGACTAGGGAAGATGATATCTCATCAGTAGCCATTCATCTTCAGCTCCCATTGAACTGCGCCGGGTTTGCCGGCGGCTCCAAGTCATGAGTAGGATGGAGCATGATGACAAAGACAACGAACAAGTATTCACCAGAAGTGCGCGAGCGCGCCGTGCGGATGGTAATGGATGGCACCGGGCAGCATGGAAGCCGTTGGGCGGCGGTTGTGTTGATCTCATCGCAGATAGGTTGCGCGCCGCAAACGCTGAATGAATGGGTCAAGAAGGTTGAGGTTGATACGGGCCTGCGCGGCGGTATCACCACGGAACAGGCCGAGAAGATGAAGGCTCTGGAACGCGAAGCGCGCGAACTGAAGCAGGCCAACGAGATCCTTTGCAAGGCGTCCGCATATTTTGCCCAGGCGGGGCTCGACCGCCCATTCAAACGATGATCCGGTTCATAGAAGATCACCGCGCGGATCATGGGGTCGAGCCAATCTGCCCCGTCCTGCCGATTGCCCCAGCCACGTTTTATGACCATCTGGCCAAGCGCGCTGCCCCGCCACGCCTTTCGGATCGCGCCAAGCGTGACGAAGACCTCAAGCTTGAGATCGAGCGTGTCTTTGAGGAAAGCCTCAGCGTCTATGGTGTTCGCAAGGTGTGGCATCAGATGCGCCGGGAAGGACTTGATATCGCGCGCTGCACTGTCGCACGGTTGATGAAGGATTTGGGCCTTGAGGGGGTTGAGGCCGTTGAATACGCCAATCTCGAATGGGTGGATTGGTTCAACAACCGCCGCCTGCTGGAGCCGATCGGGAACATCCCACCGGCAGAGGCCGAGGCAAACTTCTACGCAGCTCTAGAAAGATCAGACATGGCTGCGTAACTAGGACAAATCAGCCTCCGGCATACCCGGCGCGGTTCACAGCCTTGCCCGCAACGCTTACTCTTCCACGGCAGTAGCGTT
>NZ_LJAK01000014.1 GCF_001420005.1 Loktanella sp. 3ANDIMAR09
GGTCCTCCCGGGATCGCCAAGTTGCGCGGGGCTTGGCGAGGTGATCACTAGGTTTGCACTGCGAACCTGACCGACTTCTCCCACTGGCTGCAGAAGGCACGATGGATTGCATTGATGCTGCGTGAGGCATATCCGGCCGGAATGTTCATGTCTGGTCACATTGCGCGGGCTACCGCCATCGTCGTTCTGTCAGGTGCGATCTGGGGGTTTTACTGGTTGCCGGTCAGGATGTTGTCGGATGCCGGGCTGGGTGGGGCCTGGGGGACGCTGGCGATCACGGTTTCTGCGTTGCTGGTGCTGACACCGGCGGCCTGGCGGGCGCGATCTGACCTGCGCCGGGCCTCGCCGCTGGCGCTGGTCTCGATCGGCCTGGGTGGCGTGGCCTTTGCGCTGTATTCGATCGGTTTCAACTATGGTCGCGTGGCGATCATCATCTTGCTGTTCTTTCTGACCCCGGTCTGGAGCGTCCTGATCACGCGTTTCGTGCTGGGTTGGCATACACCGATGCTGCGCATTGTGGCCATCGGCCTGGGGCTTGGCGGGTTGTGCATAATGCTCAGCGCCGACGGGCAATGGCCTATGCCGCGCGGTATCGGTGAATGGATGGCGCTGGCTGCGGGGGTATTGTGGTCGCTGGCGACGACGGGAATGCGCACCACATCGCAGATTGCGCCCGCGCCAGCAGCCTTTGTCTTTGCGCTGGGGGCGGCCGTTGCCTCCGTCCTCATGGCACCATTTTTGTCCCCTTGGCCTGCGGTCCCGATTCCGGGTGTCACGATCATCCTGGCGCTGGGCACGGGGGCGTTGTGGTGGGGGTTGTCCACCGCCTGTCTGATGTGGGCCACGGTCCGTCTGGACCCGGCCCGCGTCGGTATCCTGTTGATGGCAGAGGTTCTGATCGGCGCGGGCTCGGCCGCCCTCTTGGCCGGTGAGTCGCTTGCCCCGCTGGAACTGGCGGGTGGTGCGCTCGTGCTCTTGGCCGGTCTGTGCGAGGTCTGGCCCGTCCGGCAGCGGGCGTGATGCCTGTTGGGCCGTGGCACATCTGCGGCTAGGGTATGACGGAACGCCCATGACCCGAGGATTTCCGATGCAGATCAATGCCGTTGCAACGCTGGATGTGGCACCCGCCAATCCGGATTATTTTACAGGCGGTGTCGCCATCCGTCGCATGTTCCAGGCCGAGGGGGACAGCCGTCTGTCAGGGCTTCAGGTGACATTTCAACCCAAGGCGCGGACCGCTTGGCACACCCATCCTGTCGGCCAGACCCTGATCGTGACCGAAGGTGCCGGGCGCGTGCAGGTTCGGGGTGGTGCGGTGATCACGGTGGTCGCCGGCGACATCGTGCGTTTCGCCGCCGGCGAGGAACATTGGCACGGAGCAGCCCCCGATGTCTCCATGACCCATCTCGCGCTCCAAGAAGAGGTCGATGGATCAGCCGCCGATTGGCTGGATCATGTGACCGACGCCGAATACGACGGTTAGGTCGCCCAGATATACCGGGTCAGGTGATAGAACACCGGTGCGGCAAACAGCACCGAATCCAGCTGGTTCAGAACACCGCCCTGACCGGGGATCAGATGCGACCAGTCCCGCACGCCGCGGTCGCGTTTGATCGCGGCAAAGACCAGATGCCCCATCATGCCGAACAGCGATGCGGCGGCTGCCATCCCCGCGGCACCCAGAACGCCAAAGGGCGTGATCCAGTGCAGAGCCGCACCGATTGCGGCAGCGCTCAGCAGGCCTGCGATCATGCCTTCGCGGGTTTTGGGCGACAGTTCGGGCGCGATGCGATGTTTGCCGATCCGCCGCCCGAACCAGTATTCCAGCAGGTCACCGAATTGCACGACAAGGATCAGGAACGCGATCAGCAGCACGTTGCTGTCGCCCATCTGCGGGATATCAAGAGACAGCAAGGCGGGCACGTGCGACAGGCAAAACACGCAGATCATCAGCGCCCATTGGGTTTCGGCCACACGGATCAGAAACCGTGCGGGTTGACCGCGCAGGGCGGATACCACCGGCAGCACCAGAAAGGCATAGACCGGGATGAACACGGTGAACATGCTGTGCCAGCCCATCCAGACGAACAGATATTGCAACGGCAGCACCGCAAAAAACGCCAGCGCCAGCGACAGGTGATCTGCCCGCGCCTTGGTCGTCAGGGTCAGAAACTCGCGCAGGGCTGCAAAGGACGCAAAGAACGACAGCAGCACCGCCCCGAATTGCCCGGCCATCAGGGCGATGGCGACCAGTGCGACGATGGTCCACCAGCTTTGCACGCGGGTCTGGTAGGTATCGAGCACCGGGTTGGCCTGACCCGCAGGTAGCCGTGCGCGCAGCACCTCGCCCAGGATCGACAGCGCGACCAGGATGCCGCAGACGCCCAATGACAACAGGGCCAAGTTCATGGTGGTCTGGGTCATGCCGGGTCCTCCGGGCGCAGGTCAGCCAGTGCCTGTCCCGCGCGTGCCAGAAATGCCTCGCGGGTTTCGTCCTCGGCCACGTGGACGGGCGCGCCGAATGTGACGGTGCAGATCAGGGGCAGGGGGATGACCTCGCCCTTGGGCATGATGGTGTTCAGATTGGCGACCCAGGTCGGCACCAGATCCACATCGGGCCGGGCCTTGGCAATGTTGTACAGCCCCGATTTGAACGGCAGCAGCGGGTCGTCGGTCATGTTGCGCTTGCCTTCGGGAAAGATGATCAGTGACGATCCCTCGTCGAGTGCGGCCAGGATCTTGTCCATCGGATTGTCGTTCACCTCGGGGCGGCGGTCGATCAGCACGCCGCGAAAGACGTCGCGCCCGCAAAAGGCGCGCAGGCGGTTTTTCAGCCAGTAATCCGCCGCCGCGACCGGGCGTGTCTGGCGGCGCAGGGCTGCGGGCAGCACGGCCCAGATCATCGGCAGATCGCCGTTGCTGGTGTGATTGGCGTAATAGACGCGCTGGACCGGTTCGGGGCCGACACCGCGCCAATCGGCACGTGCAGCGGTGACGAACAGCGCAAACAGGCGCAGCGCATGGCCTGCGATGTTCGCGGCAAAGGCGCGGGCAAATGACATGAGCGATTTCATCGGGGAACCTTGGCGGGTGACAGACAGCTTGAAAAGGGGTCACACCCTACCAGCACGGCAGAGTGTGACCCGGATGTGCGGGCCTAGATGTCCTTGTCGCTGACGTATTCGGACAGCAGGCGTTCATTGCGTGCCTCTTCCAGCCGCTGAATGCGATCCTCGGACAGGCGGTCGTCAAAGCGGTATTTGACGAAATTCACCAGCGCGAGTGTCAGCAGCAGAATGCCGATGCCCCAATATCCCTTGGTCGCCAGCGGGACATCGGGTGACAGCCACAGCGACAGGCCAAGCATCCCGTAGGCCACAATCACGGCGATGCCGTTGAAAAACATGATAAGCGCGTTGTCGGAACGATTGTTCATTTTGGATAGTCCTCTGATTGGTGATTAGTCTTGGTTGGATGTCAGGCGTGCCAGCACGGCGGCGGGTGTCACGCGGTCTGCCGGGCCAAACCCCGCATCCGCCATGCGGTCGGTCAGCCCGTCATGGGACAGTTCTGCGTTCAGCTCTTGCAGGATCTCGTGTTTCTCGAACGGGTCTGACTGTTCCAGAACCCGGGCGATCAGCGCCTCGGCGGCATCGGCCCCGGTGTCGCCGGTCTGCTGGTGCAGCCGCATCTGGATATCCTGTTCTTTCTTGATCGCTCGGGCCTGGGCTGCACCCTGACGCAGGTCGATCAATCGGCGGTGGCCTGTTTCGACACTGGTTCGCAGCCGCAGAACGCGCTGATCCAGCGTTGCACAGGTCTGGGCCCGGTGCGCCGCCTCGTTTTCCATCTGCGCGATGGCAGATGCGGCCTCTTGCGCCATGGCGTCCTGGCCTGCCGCCAGTGCCTGCCGCGCGCGCCGGGTCAGATCGCTGATGCGTCCATTGAGCTGTGTCAGTGCCGCATCGGCCATGCGTTGGCGCTGGATCAGACTGGCCAGGGTCGCCTTGGCAGCCTTCAGTCTGGCCTCGGCTGTGCGGATGTTCTGGTCGATCAATTCAATCGCAAACGTATCGCGCAACCGGGTTTCTGCGTGCGCGTTGCTTGCGGACAGCAGGGTCGTCAAAGTCCTGAACATGCGATCTCTCCATTATTGAACGTTGTTCATAGATAGAGTTAGGCGAAGTTTGAACGTCGTTCAAGAATAAAAATGAACATCGTTCAAATTTTTTCTGATGTCACATTGCGCAGCAGGACCGCGATCATCCGTTCGATATGGTCCATCGGCACGGCCGAGATGCGCCGTTCCAGTCCCAGCAAGACCATGCCGTGCACCGAGGAAAACAAGGCGCGTGTCATCAGATCGATCCTTGCGTCCGACCAATCGGGAAACAGGTCACGCAGGGGGGCCGCGATTTTTGCGAACAGGGCGCCGAGTTCTGCAAGATACCAGTCTGGCACCGGGCTGTCGGCCGTCATCGACAAATCGAACAACGCGCGCCAGCCCGGTTGATTCGCAGCGGCAAAATGCAGGTAGGCGGTCCCCATCGACACCAGCCGGTCCTGTGGCGTGCCGTCCAGCGCGGTGCGGTCCTGTACGAATTGCCCCAGCCGGCGAAAGGTCCGCGCGTTCACCGTCAGCACCAGCTGATCCAGATCGTCAAACACCGTATAGATGGCACCCACGGCGCAGCCGACATCCTGCGCCAGCGCGCGCGCCTTGAGCGCGTGCAGACCGTCGGTCGTGATGGTGCGTTCCGCGCTGGCAATCAGTCGGTCGCGCAGGTCCGCGCGGCGTTGTTCGGTTTTCGTGGCCATGTGGCATCCTTGGGTGAACGTGGTTCAGGGATACGCCACCGCGCTGCCGGAGGAAACCCGTCTGCCTTAATCGCCGGGGGCACCACCAGCAAACCGATTGACTGCGTGATAGCCGACGGGGGTCTGTTGCATTTCCAGATGCAATGCGGTGCCGGTGTAGGGGTGGGCCCGCGCCAGCTCCTCGTCCACCTCGATCCCCAGACCGGGGGCGGTGGGCACGGGGATATAGCCGTCTTCGACCCGCAGGCTGTGTTTGATCAGGTCGAAATGGAACGGCGTTTCGATTGTCTCGGCCATCAGGATATTCGGGATGGCAGCCGCAAGTTGAATGTTCGCGGCCCATTCGATCGGACCGGCATAAAGGTGCGGCGCGATCTGCGCGTTATAGGCCTCTGCCAGCACGGCGATCTTGCGTGCCTCCCAGATGCCGCCGCAGCGTCCCAAGGCGGGTTGCAGGATCGTGGCGGCCCCCGACCGCAGCACGGGCGCGAATTCGGACCGGGTCGTCAGGCGTTCGCCGGTGGCAATGGGGATGCTGACCTTGGCTGCGACCTTGGACATCTCGTGCGTGTTGTCGGGCGGGATCGGTTCCTCGAACCACAGCGGCTGATAGGGGGCGATGGCCTGACCCAGCCGGATCGCGCCCCCGGTGGAAAACTGCCCGTGTGTGCCGAACAGCAGGTCGGCGCGGTCGCCCACGGCCTCGCGGATAGCGCGGCAGAATGCCACCGACAGCGAGATATCGTGCATCGACGGCATATGCCCGCCCCGGATCGTATAGGGACCGGCGGGGTCAAATTTCACCGCCGTATAGCCTGCCGCGATCATGGCGGTGGCGGACTGGGCGGCCATATCCGGGCTGGACCAGAAATCGGGCAGGGCGTGCCCCGCCTGCGGATAGAGGTAGGTATAGGCGCGGATGCGGTCGTTCGTGCGCCCGCCGATCAACGCATGCACGGGGCGGTCGCGGTGCTTGCCCAGGATGTCCCAGCAGGCAATTTCCAGCCCCGACCATGCGCCCAGCACCGTCAGATCAGGCCTTTGGGTAAAGCCCGCGGAATAGACCCGCCTGTACATCAGGTCGATATTTTCGGGATTTTCCCCGGCCATATGCCGGGCGAAGACATCGGTGATGACGGCGCGCATGGCCTCTGGTCCGACGCTGCTGGCATAGCATTCGCCCCAGCCGGTGATGCCCGTATCCGTCGTGACCTTGACCAGGATCCAGTAGCGCCCCCCCCAGCCGGGGGCCGGGGGTGCTGTGACGAGAATGTCGAGGTCAGCGAGTTTCATCATGCGTCCCTTCTTGAGTATTTTTGGCAAGATGATGCAAAGCGTCAGTCAAAGACGATCACGTTGCGCTTGGCCGATCCGGTTTTGGTGTCGGCGATGGCCGCGTTGATCTGGTCCAGCGGCCAGGTCTGACTGACGAGTTCATCCAGCTTCAGTCGTCCTTGTTCGTAGAGATCAACCATCCAGGGGATGTCGCGCGCAATGACGACGTCGCCCATTTTAGAGCCGATCATGCCTTGGCCGGTGGCTGCAAACATCACGGGTTCATAGGTGGATGTTGCACCCGAATGGGGCATGCCGACCATGATGACCTTGCCGCCCATGCCGAGGTATTGCGCCGCCGTGTCGAATGCCGGGATCGCACCCACGGTGATGATGACCGCATCGGCCCCTTTGCCCATCGCCTTTTTGGCGGCGCGCCAGGGTTTTTCGTCGGTCGCCAGCACACCGTCCGTCGCGCCGAATTCCTTTGCAACGGCCAGCTTCTCCGGCGTCATGTCGACGGCGACGATGCGGCGTGCGCCAGCGATCCGCGCGCCCTGGATCGCGTTCAGGCCGACGCCGCCTGCGCCGATGACCACCACGTCCTGACCCGCCCGCAGATTGGCTGCATTGACCACGGCACCGACGCCTGTGATGACGCCGCAGGCCAGCAGGGATGCAGCAACGGGGTCGATATCCGGGGAAATCCTGACCACCTGGCTGGGGTCCACGACCACACGTTCGGCAAAGGCCCCGGCGTTCATCGCCTGCACGATCGGCGCACCATCCAGCGTGGTCAGTGGGGTCTGATAGGCTGGCGGTGTGCCGCAGAGCACCGGCATGCCCGACCCGCAGGTGGCACAGAATCCACAAGCGCGGATCAATGTCACGACGACGCTGTCACCCAGGGTCAGCCCGCGCACCCCGTCACCGACAGCCGTGATCTGACCCGCTGCTTCGTGACCGTAGATCGCGGGCAGGGTGCCACCCCAGGCGCCTTCGGCATAGTGAATGTCGGAATGACAGATCGCGCAGGCCTTGAGCGTGACCTCCACTTCGCCCGGTCCCGGCGGGCGGATGTGCACCGTTTCCACCGAAAGCGGTGTGTTGTGGGCGTGGCTGACAGCAGCTTTGATCGGGGTCATGGGCGGCTCCTTTGGAAGGCTCATTTGGTGCGGGCGCGCGGCGTGGCAAGGACGATGGCAACGCAGATCAGCGTGAGGCCGGCGGCGAGCAGAAAGGGTGCGCCGGGCAGGTAGATCGCGGCCCCCGGCACGGTGAAGGCATAGAACGTCTGGGTCATCGCCAGCGGTCCGATGATCGTGGCGACCGCATGGGTGCTGGTCAACACGCCCTGCAATTCGCCTTGTTGGTTATCGGCGGCCCTGCGCGACATGATCCCTTGCAATGCCGGGCCGGCGATGGACCCGATCGCCGTCAACGGCGTCAATGCCAATGCGATCCAGCCGTTGCTGACGAACCCCAGGGCCACAAAGGCCGCGATGTCGACGCCTAGGCCCAGCAGCACGGTGCCACGTTCCCCGAACCGCCGGATTGCTGGCCCGACAAGGAAACCCTGAACGACAGCAATGCCGATGCCGAACAGGCCCAGCGACAGGCCAACCATACCCGGCCCCCAGCCAAAGCGCTCGGTGCCGAAATAGGCCCAGACGGCCGGATAGACATAAAAGGCGACGCCATAGACAAAAATCACCACCAACAGCCGCCCGACGCCGGGCAATGCACCGATGTGCCGGAATGCCCCCACGGGATTGGCCCTGCGCCAGCTGAACGGGCGCCGGATCCGGTCGGTGACGGTTTCCGGCAGGACAAAATAGCCAAAGACGAAATTCAGCGCCGCCAGCGCCGCCGCGGCATAGAATGGAGCGCGCGTGCCGAATTCGGCAAGGAGTCCGCCGATCAGTGGCCCCAGCACGAACCCCACGCCAAAGGCTGCACCGATCAGACCGAAATTGGCGGCCTTTTCCTCTGGCTTGCTGATGTCGGCCATATAGGCCCCGGCGGTGGATTGCGTGGCCGCGGTGATGCCGCCGATGATGCGCCCGAGGACGAGCAGCGCCATTGTATGTGCCACCGCCATCAGAACATAGTCCAGCGCCATCACCGCCAGTGCGACCAGCAACACCGGCCTGCGGCCCCAACGGTCCGACAGCGCGCCCAAGAGCGGGCCGAACAGGAACTGCATGACTGCAAAGATCGACGCCAGCATCCCGCCCCACAAGGCTGCACGCGCAACACCGGCCCCTTCGATCGACTGGATCAGGTCGGGCATGACGGGCAGGATCAGCCCGATCCCCATCGCGTCGATCACGACGGTGACAAGGATGAAGATAACGGGCAGGCGCACCTAGATCGTGCCGGTGCGGGTCAGAAACCCGGTCAGCAGGTCGACGTATTCCTGCGGTTGTTCGACACAGGGCAGGTGGCCTGCTCGGCGGATGATGTGAAAATCCGACCCCGGGATCAGACCCACGGTTTCGCGCACCAGATCAGGCGGGGTTGATCCGTCATCAGACCCTGCGATCCCCATGGTCGGCAGGCGCAGGCCGGATGTCGGCGTGATGAAATCCGTCCCCGCAATGGCGCTGCAGACCCCGGCATAGCCTTCTGGGTCGGTGGCCAGCAGCATGTCCTTCCACGGCGCGACGGCCGGCGATTTGCGAAAGGCCGGGCCGAACCAGCGTTCCATGATGCCGTCAGCCAGCGCCGCCATGCCCTGCGACCGCACCGCCGCGATCCGGTCATTCCACAGCTTGGGCGTGCCCAGCTTGGCCCCCGTGTTCGACAGCACCATCGCACGCACGATGTCCATGCGTTTCACGGCAAGGCCCTGGGCGATCATGCCGCCCACGGACAACCCGACAAAGACGCAATCGCGCACGACGAGTGCGTCGCAAACCGCCTCTGCATCCGCGATCAGCGCGCCCATGCTGTAGGGGGCGGGCGGCACATCTGACGCGCCGTGCCCGCGTTTGTCCCAACGAATGTAGCGCGGTCCGGCGGGCAGCAGGTCCATGATCGGGTCCCACAGATGCAGGTTCGTGCCCAACGAGTTGGCGAAAACCACTGTGGGAGCATCAGCGCCCTGCGCCCCGTCGACCTGCACATTCAGGCGCACACCATTGTTTTCAATCATCATGTCAGCGTCTCCAATGCGCGTGTGAACATGGCCTGATCGACGTTTCCGCCCGTGGCAACGGCGATCACCGTGTCGGCCTTTGACCGGATCAGCGCCGCGGCGATGGCCGCCGCACCGCCCGGTTCAACCACGATCCGCAGCCGTTGAAAGGCTTGTGCCATCGCCTGCAGGCAATCGTCGTCGCTGACGACATAGCCCGGCCCGCACAATCGCTGCATGATGGGAAAGGTCAGATCCCCCGGCGCAGGTGTCACGATGGCATCACAGATTGATCCCGTCTGGCTGGCATTGCGCTGTATCGCACCTGCGGACAGGCTGCGCGCCACGTCGTCGAACCCTCGCGGTTCGCAAGGATGGACCCGCATTCCCGGTGCACGGGCCTCCAGTGCAAGGGCCACGCCCGCGGTCAGCCCGCCGCCGCCGCAACACACCAGGACCTCGGCGTCGGTGACACCCAGCTCTGCCGCCTGTGCCGCGATTTCCAGACCCACCGTGCCTTGTCCGGCGATGACCTGCGGGTCGTCATAGGGGCGGACCAGCGTCAGACCACGCTCCTGGGCCAGGGCCGCGCCGATGTCCTCACGGCTTTCGGTTTCGCGGTCATACAGGACCACCTCGCCCCCCAGGGCACGCGTGTTCGCGATTTTCACCGCGGGCGCATTGGATGGCATGACGATGACGGCAGGTGCGCCGTGCATCCGTGCCGCCAGTGCCACGCCCTGCGCGTGATTGCCCGACGAAAAGGCGATGACACCCGCCCTGCGCTGGGCATCGGTCAGGGCCGACAGCGCGGAC
This sequence comes from Loktanella sp. 3ANDIMAR09, assembly GCF_001420005.1. Taxonomy (GTDB): domain Bacteria; phylum Pseudomonadota; class Alphaproteobacteria; order Rhodobacterales; family Rhodobacteraceae; genus Loktanella. The sequence goes on from NZ_LJAK01000014.1 coordinate 10,049, forward strand.
CAGGCACCGCGAAACTTGAAACTGCCGGTGTGTTGCAGACACTCCGCCTTGATCAGGATGCGCCGCCCGGTCAGTTCGTCCAGAAACGGGGACGACAGCAGGGGGGTGCGCCGCGCGTGACCGTTCAGGCGGTCTGCCGCGGCATCAATCATGTCGATGTTCATGTCATGGCTCCCAGCCAGCGGTGCAGCGCCTCCAGCGATACGTCCTCGTCCAGGAACGGGATATGCGCCCGGTCCGGCACACTCGCCACGATGGCATCGGGCCTGCGGCGTTGCATTTCGGCAAATGTTTCGGTGGTCAAGAGGTCCGAATTCGCCCCCCGGATCATCACCAACGGCAGCCCTACCATCGCATCGAACAATAGCCACAGGTTCGGCGCGGGTTCGGACCCGTCGCCCAGCGTGCCGGCAAGAGCCGGATCATAGCGCAGCTCGAGGCCGTCATCGGTCTGCACATATTGCTGCCGCACCTCGGCCAGCCAGCGGTCCATCGGCACATTTGCAAACCCCGGCAGGGTGGCGCGCAGGGCAGCCGCCTCTGCATAGGTTTTTTGCGTGGGCCGCTGACCTACATAGGCGCGGATCACGCTCAGGCCGGTTTTGGCGATCTCGGGTCCGATGTCGTTCAAGGCGATCCCCAGGACGCGATCCTTGGCGGTTGCGGCAAGGAACATGGCGATCATGCCCCCGCGCGACGTGCCCAGAAACGCGGCCTTGGGCAGTGACAGGTGGTCCATCAGCGCAAGCACGTCCGATGCCTCGACCGGGACGGTATAGGTTTCGGGTGCGGCCCAGTCGGATTGCCCGCGTCCCCGGTAGTCCAGCCGGATCAGGCGGCAATCCAGATGGGGGGCGACATGATCGAAATCCGTCGTGTTGCGCGTCAGGCCGGGCAGGGCGATGACCGGGGTGCCTGTGCCGGCCTCTTCGAAATAGATCTGCGTGCCGTCGGCGGCTACGAAAAATGGCATGGCGAGGGTCCCGTTACTGCGTCCTGAGCGCGACATTGGCACGGTGTTTGGCCAAAGGGAAACCCGTTTGCATCCCATGGCCGCCTTCGTTACCCACGTCGGGACTTTAAATTTATGAGGTATGATATGACGCAAGTGAAATCAGGCGACACGGTCAAGATCCACTACACAGGCACCCTGTCGGACGGCACCGTGTTCGACAGCTCCGAAGGTCGCGAACCGCTGGAATTCGCCGTAGGCTCTGGCCAGATCATCCCTGGTCTGGATGTGGCAATGCCCGGCATGAGCGTCGGCGACGAGAAAAAGGTCGAAATCCCATCCGATCAGGCCTACGGCCCGGTCAACCCCGAGGCCCGTCAGGACGTGCCGCGCGCGGATATCCCCGCTGAAATCCCGCTGGAAGAAGGTCTGCAACTGCAGATGCAGACACCCACAGGGCAGGCTGTGCCCGTCACTGTCGTGGGTCTGACCGACGATACCGTCACGCTGGACGCCAACCACCCGCTGGCTGGCAAGGATTTGACGTTCGACGTGAAACTGGTCGACGTGGTCCCTGCCTGATCACGCAGCAGGGCCGGGGATGACCCGGCCCTGACCGCCTACAGGTTTTCGCCCTGTGGCATCCCGAGGACATGATAGCCGCCATCGACGCGAATGATTTCGCCCGTCGTGAATGCGCCCGCATCCGACGCCAGATAAACGGCAGTCCCGCCAACGGCCTCGAGCGTGGCATTCGACCGCAGCGGCGCGTTTTCACCCGTATGCTTGTAGGTCTTGCGCGCGCCGCCGATTGCGGCACCGGCCAGCGTTTTCATCGGACCGGGACTGATCGCATTGACGCGAATGCCGTCCGGTCCCAGATCATTGGCCAGATAGCGGACCGCCGATTCCAGCGCCGCCTTGGCCACGCCCATCACGTTGTAGTTCGGGGTCACGGCGTTGCTGCCCTGATAGGTTAGCGTCATCAGTGAACCGCCATCGGGCATCAGTTCAGACGCCCGTTTCGCCACGTCGATGAACGAATAGCACGAGATCGTCAGCGAATTCTTGAAATTCGCGCGGCTGGTGTTGATGAACCGGCCCGTCAGTTCCGATTTGTCGGAATAGGCGATGGCATGCACCACGAAATCGAGGCTGCCCCACTGATCCTTGATCATCTGGAACGCGGCATCCATGCTGTCTTCGTTCGTGACATCGACATCGACCATCAGGTTCGATCCGACACTGGCCGCCAGTGGTTCCAGACGTTTGCCGAATGCCTCGCCCTGATAGGTGAACGCCAGTTCCGCACCTGCGTCCGCCATTGCCTTGGCAATGCCCCAGGCGATCGACCGTTCATTGGCGACCCCCATGACAAGCCCGCGTTTGCCCTGCATCCCGATCATCGGCTTACCCCTTGAATTTCGACAGCAGCATCGACCCGTTGGTGCCGCCGAACCCGAATGAGTTCGTCATCACCGTGTCCAGCCCGGCATTGTCCACGCGGGTCGTCGCAATTTCAGACGCCTTCAGCGCCGGATCAAGGTTTTCGACGTTGATCGAGGGCGCGATGAAATCGTCCTGCAACATCAGCAGGCAATAGACAGCCTCTTGGGCGCCGGTCGCCCCCTGGCTGTGGCCCGTCATGGATTTGGTCGAACTGACCGGCGGCGTGCTGCCCTCGCCAAAAACGCGGCGCACCGCCTCGATCTCGCCCACGTCACCGACCGGCGTACTGGTGCCATGCGCGTTGATATAGCTGATCTTGCGTCCCTCTGGCAGGGTTTTCAGCGCACCGCGCATGGCGCGTTCGCCGCCCTCGCCGCTGGGGGCCACCATGTCCGCCCCGTCCGATGTCGCGGCAAAGCCCGTGACCTCGGCATAGATTTTCGCACCGCGCGCCTGCGCAGAATCCAGTGTTTCCAGCACGACCATGGCACCGCCACCGGCGATCACGAAACCGTCGCGGTCGGCATCAAAGGCACGCGACGCCTTTTCCGGGGTGTCATTGTATTTCGACGACATGGCCCCCATCGCATCGAACAGGCATGACAGCGTCCAGTCCAGCTCTTCGCCGCCGCCCGCAAACATGATGTCTTGCGTGCCAAGTGCGACCTGCTGTGCGGCCATCCCGATGCAATGCAGGGACGTCGAACAGGCCGAGGTGATGGAGAAATTCATGCCCTTGATCTGATAGGCCGTCGCAAGGTTGGCGCTGACCGTCGATGACATGGTCTTGGGCACGGCGAATGGCCCGATCCGTTTCGTGGCACCCGTGTTCAGCACGGTCTGATGCGCGGCCAGCATCGCACTGGTCGATGGCCCGCCCGATCCCGCGATCACGCCGGTCATCGGGTTCACCACCTGATCGTCCGACAGGCCCGCATCCGCAATCGCCTGACCCATCGCGATATGGGCATAGGCGGCACCCGGCCCCATGAAACGCAGCGTGCGCTTGTCCACGTGGTCGGCCACGTTCAGTTTCAGCGTGCCCGCGATCTGGCTGCGAAATCCGTGTTCGGCCATCTCGGGGCTGGCCTCGATACCGGATTTGCCTGCCTTGAGGCTTTGCATGACTTCCTGGGCGTTGTTTCCGATCGGGGACACGATGCCCAGACCTGTGATGACGACACGACGCATGAGTGCTCTCCTCCGGTTATTGCCCCCTGTTTAAGAGACAGGTGGGAGAAGGGGCAACCACAAAGGCGGGCCGATCATGCTTTGTCGGCAACACCCATGTAGATCATCGTTTTCAGCGGCAGCGTGCCGAACACCGGGTCCAGCCTGCGGTTGACGCCGCGCGGACCCAGTCCCGTCTCGGCCTTGCGCGTCAGACCTGCTGTTTTCATCGCCGCATGTAATTCCGCCGGTTTGATGAACATGGCGGGGTCATGCGTGCCTTTTGGTAACAACCGCAGCACGTCCTCTGCCATGATCACGACGGCCAGATGTGCAATCGGGTTACGGTTGATCGTATCATAGCAGAACACCCCGCCGGGTTTCAGCACGCGGGCCACCTCGCACAACACCTGTTGCAGGTCGCTGACATGTTCCAGCACGTCCACACAGGCCACCGCGTCAAAGCTTGCGTCGGGATAGGGCAGGGCCTCGCCCACACCGACGTCATAGGTGATCTGCCGCCCGCCGGCCGCTGCATGGTCGCGTGCGGCACCAATCGCCTGTTCGGCCGGATCGATCCCGGTCACGATGGCACCGCGGTCATCCAGCGCCTCGGCCAAAAACCCACCGGCACAGCCCAAATCGAGCACCGCCTTGCCCTGCCAGTCCACATAGCGGTCGAAATACGACAGCCGCCCCGGCACCATGTTTTTCAGCGTCCGCACCCAGCGGATTTCGTCGGACCACCACTGGGCGGCGTGGCTGTCATAGATCGTCTGGTCGTTACGCTTTGTCATCTCGGGACTTTCTGGGAAAGGGCAGCCAATAGGGGACGCGTTTCTGGAAATTGCGGAACCGGTCGCCATAGATGTTGGAGAACCGCTTTTCCTTGTGCAGGGGGCCGATCACGCAATAGCCGGTCCAGATCACGGCCAGCACCAGCTGGTCGGGCGTATAGGTGGGCATGGTCCACAGTGTCAGGGCAAAGCCTGCATAGATCGGCTGGCGGATGATCCGGTACAGACCGCGCGTCGGCATATCGGGAAATTTCGGGTCACGCCCACGCGCCATCGCAAACCAGCCCAGCATCCCCGATTGTAGCTGAAAACCGCTTTGCACGATCGCCAGCATCAGGAACCCCCATGATGCGGCGTACAGCGTGCACATCAGCCAGAACGCCACGCCCGTCGCCTGCCACAGAATGATCCCGCTGGGCGTCCAGAACGCAAAGAGAAGCGCAAGCTGGATCGCCGCGATCATTGCGAACAGCGTAGTCGACAGCCGCTTGTCCGGCCCGAGTAACGCCAGAATCTCGCGGCCCTTGCCGGTCAACAACAACGAATGGATGACCGGGAATTGCAGCAACAACACAAGGTTGGCAAAGCCTGCATAGGGCCAGGGCACCGCGCCCCAGCCGTGCGACAGTCCGAAAAACAGATGATACATCATCAGGCCGACGCCGATGGCAAAACTGCCATGGCAAACGGCACCGAACATCAGGGCAAGTGTCAGGCGGCGGGTGTCAGCGTTCATATGTCCTAAACGCAAGACACGCCCGCAGGGTCCTGCGACATCTTAGCTTTCGGACAGGGCGACCTTCATGTCCTTGACCATGTAGATGACCTCGCCGTCCGCTTCGACGATGCCGTCGGCCACACCCATGGTCAGGCGACGGGTCTGGATCGCCTTGGTGAAATCGATCTTGTAGGTCAGCATCTTGCGGTCAGGACGCACCATGCCGGTCAGTTTGACCTCGCCCACACCCAGCGCATAGCCGCGCCCCTGCCAGCCGCGCCAGCCCAGGTTGAAACCCGTCAGTTGCCACAGACCATCCAGACCCAGACAGCCGGGCATGATCGGATTGCCCGGAAAGTGGCAGTCGAAAAACCACAGGTCGGGTGTGATGTCGAATTCAGCGACCACGTGTCCCTTGCCGTGGGCACCGCCGTCCCCGGAGATGTCGGTGATGCGGTCCATCATCAGCATCGGCGGTGCCGGCAGCTGGGCATTGCCGGGGCCGAACAATTCGCCCCGCGCACATTTCAAAAGAGCGTCGCGGTCGAAGGATGAGGGAAAATCGGCCATGGGCGTCCTTTGCAATGTTTCTTTGTGTTACAGATACGTGAGCAGACCTATCACTCCGGCTTTGCACCGTGCAAGTCAACGGGGCCGCGGCAGGGTGGAAAAGTCATTGAATAGCGGCACCGCGTTCCCATATAACGTCCCTATGGCAGGTTTTCCCGATATCACCCCCGTCCACGCGGAACGTGCAACACAATGGCTGTCGCAGTCCAATGTGCGCCCCACACGTCAGCGTGTCACACTGGCTGCCCTGTTGATGGGCGACGGCCGTGATCGTCATGTCACCGCCGAAACATTGTTCGAGGCCGCAAGCGCCGCCGACGGCAAGGTATCGCTGGCGACCGTTTACAACACGCTGCGCGCGTTTTGCGATGCGGGCCTGTTGCGCGAAATCGTCGTTGACGGTGCCAAGAGCTATTTTGACACCGATCTGTGCGACCATCCGCATTTTTTCTGGGAAGATTCCGCCGAACTGACCGACGCCCCGCGCGAGTCGCTGGATATCCGCAATCTGCCTGCCGCGCCCGAAGGCACGCATGTGGTCGCCGTGGACGTGGTGTTGCGCCTGCGGCGCAGCTAGGCGGCGGACCAGACGATCCGCCACCCACTCTGGTCAGTCGCGGATATCGCTTTCGTGGATGTACCAGTCGTCGAATTTCGACAGTTCGGGCAGGCGCCGCACGTATCCCTTTGATGTCATCAGTTCGAGGATGTGGTCGCGCCGTTCCTCGTGGTTATGCTCGATCGCGAACAGACGCACGTGACGCGGTCCGAAATCGAATTTTTCCATGATGTCCATTTCCGACCCTTCGGTGTCGATGGAAATGAAATCGATGACGTCGGGCGCGTCATATTCGTCCAGCAGGTCGTTCAGCGTGATCGTTTCGACCTTGATCCGTTCCTCGACGCCGCCTTCTTCGAATTCCAGACCGTCGGACGCATCGGCAAGGCGTGAAAACATCGGCCGCGCCGCCATCAGGAATTCCATCGTGTCGCCCGTGCTGGAATGCACGCATTTGTGGCTGATATGACATTCGCGCGCACGCGCCAGATTTTCGTGAAAGATCGGGTTTGGTTCGGCGACGATGCCTTTCCAGTCGAAATTCCGTTCGAGGATCATCGAGTTGCTCATCGTCGTGCCATTGGTGGCACCGAAATCAACGAAATAACCTTCGCGCTTGCCGTCCAGTTCAAACAGGCACCACAGGTCCTGCATCACCTGACCTTGATAGATCGCCGTATAGGGCAGGGCGAAATCACGGAACCGCTGCAACGTCTTGCCGGGTTTGTCCGCATCGGTGCAGACATAATCCTCCAACCCGTCGTCAAAGGTCGCGGTCTCGGGGTCGAGTTTTTCCTTGCGGATGGTGTCGCGCCGGTTCTTGAACAGCTTCAGCAGGTGGTTCGCATCATGCCGCTGCGGCATCTCGAACGGGTTGCCTGACTTGTAGCGCGACTTGCTGGGCAGGGTGCCCGGCTTTTGAGCGGTTGCCTCTGCATCGGTTTTCGGAGCGTTGTCACTCGCCATTTTTGCCTCTTGTCGCTTGTTGTTCGGCCCGCGGTTGCGAGGCCCCTCGACGGACCCTCGCAACCGCGCTTGACCAAATCAAGGCAAAATTGTTTCCATATCGTGGACGGTCGAGGTCAACCCGCGATCCGTGCGGCCATGATGGCAATGGCCTTTTGATAGACGCCAGCCGCGTTCCATTGCTGGATTACGGCGTAGTTGCGCTCGCCTTCCTGATAGCCCTGACCGGGTTGCCAGCCTTTTTGGCGCAGGAAATTCGCGGTGGAATACAGCGCGTCGGTCTGGTTGGTCAGATCGACCACACCGTTGCCATCCCCGTCCACACCGTAGCGAATCACGTTGGCTGGCAGAAACTGCGTATGGCCCAATTCGCCGTGCATTGCGCCGATCGTATTTGCACTAATCGAACCTTGATCCACCAATTGCAGGGCGGCCAACGCGTGCGGTGTGAAAAAATCCGACCTGCGGCAGTCATAGGCCAAGGTCGTGATCGCGCTCAGCACATTGCTGTCACCCATGAAATTGCCGAATGCGGTTTCCATGCCGTGGATCGCGACGATCACGCCGGCCGGCACGCCATAGCGCGCCTCGAGGTTGGCATAGAACGTCGGGTTGTTCGCGATCTTGCGACGACCCTGCGCCACGATGGTGTCCGCACCACGGATGCGCATGAATTCGTCCAGGCTGTAGCGGAACGATTTCTGGTTGCGGTCCGCATTGATCGTGCGCTGCGCATAGCTGGTGTTGGCCAGCGCCGCGAGCCCGCGCTGGCCGATGCCAGCGGCGGTCGCTTCTTGGGCGAATTGCTGTTTCCAGCTGTTGAAACCGCTGGCGTCATTGCCGCAGGTGGCGGCGGCTGCCGCAGTCGAGGTCAGGGCAAAAGCCGCAATAAGGGCTATGGTGCGCATGTTGGTGGTCCAGTCTGTTCAGGTTATGGAAACACTAGCACAGCGCCGGTGTTATCCAATATCGTTACCCCTCACGTATCCCGGCAAAGCGTTCGGACCAGTCCGCGCGTTGATCATCGGTGATTTTGGTGAACAGATTCTCGGGCACCACAAAGGCATGGCCTGCGGGCAGGGCGGTCAGCGCCGCTGCCGCATCCTCGGGCCAGTCCAGATCGGTGACGTTCATCGCCTCGGCCATGATGCGGGCCATGTCGGGGATGAATGGTGCCGACAAGATGGCATATAGGCGGATCAGGTTCAGGCCGTGACGGACCTGACAGGCCGCCTGTTCGGGGTCTGTCTTGAACGTGGTCCAGGGGGCTGTCGATTGCAGGTATTCATTACCCGCGACCCAGATCGCGCGCAGCTCTGCCGCGGCCTTGCGCACCTCGATGGCGTCCATGTGCTGCGCGTAGGCTGCCAGCCGGCTGTCCAGCTCTGCCGTCAATGCGGCCTCGGCGTCGCCGGCTATGCCACCCTCGGGGACGGTTTCGCCGAATTTGGACCGGCAGAATTTGGTGATGCGGCTGACGAAATTGCCCAGCACATCGGCCAGATCCTTGTTCACATCCTGCTGGAATGCCTCCCAGGTGAATTCCGCGTCTGACGATTCAGGCGCATGGGACAACAGCCACCAGCGCCAGACATCGGCGGGCAGGATGTCCAGCGCCTGGTCCATGAACACACCGCGCCCGCGCGAGGTGCTGAACTGGCCGCCGTCATAGTTGAGGTAGTTGAACGATTTGATGTAGTCGACCAGCTTCCAGTTGTCGTCGGCCCCCATGATCGTGGCGGGGAACGACAGCGTATGGAACGGCACGTTGTCCTTGCCCATGAACTGGGTATAGCGCACGTCGTCCGCACCCTTGTCGGTGCGCCACCAGCGTTCCCAGTCGGACCCTTTGCCTGCGTCCACCCATTCCTGCGCGCAGGCGATGTATTCGATGGGCGCGTCGAACCAGACGTAGAACACCTTGCCTTCCATGCCGGGCCAGTCCTCGGTCCCGCGCTTGACCGGAATGCCCCAGTCCAGATCACGGGTGATGCCACGGTCCTGCAGGCCATCGCCGTCGTTCAACCACTTTTTCGCAATGGATGTCGTCAGCACGGGCCAGTCTGCCTTGCTGGCGATCCAGTCCGCCAGCTGGCCCTTCAGCTTGGATTGTTCGAGGTACAGATGCTTGGTCGTGCGCACCTCCAGGTCGGTCGCCCCCGAAATCGTGGATCGCGGATTGATCAGATCCGTGGGGTCCAGCTGTTTGGTGCAATTGTCGCATTGGTCGCCGCGCGCATCCGCGAACCCGCAATTGGGGCAGGTCCCCTCGATATAGCGGTCCGGCAGGAACCGCCCGTCGGTGACGGAATAGACCTGTTCCTCGGTGACTTCGCGGATCAGACCCTGATCGGCGAGGCGCCCGGCAAAGGCTTGGGTCAGTGCACGGTTCTGCGCACTGGACGACCGGCCGAAATGATCGAACGACAGGGCAAATCCATCCGCGATCCGCGCCTGCACATCATGCATTTCCGCGCAATAGTCAGCCACAGGCTTGCCGGCCTTGGCCGCCGCCAGCTCCGCCGGTGTGCCGTGTTCATCGGTGGCGCACAGAAACAGCACCTCGTGCCCACGCGCACGCAGGTAGCGGGCATAGAGGTCCGCAGGCAGCTGCGATCCGACAAGGTTCCCCAGATGCTTGATCCCGTTGATATAGGGAATGGCAGAGGTGATGAGGTGGCGGGCCATGGTGTATCCTGTCGTGGTGTGACCCGCTATCTAGCGGGCGGACGCGCGCAAGGCCAGTGGTCAGCGAAAGCTGCGTGTCCGGGTCTCTTGCGGTTCGGTCGCGGCTGGCTACTGTGCGCGCCAGATCAACACAGGATGACACAGATGAAAACGCTGACCCTAGGCCGCACGGATATTTCGGTGACTGACTGGTGCCTCGGCACGATGACATTCGGCAACCAGACCCCGATGGACGACGCGCACCGCCAGATGGACATGGCGCTGGATGCGGGACTGAATTTCATCGACTGTGCGGAAATGTATCCCGTGAACCCCGTGGCCAAGGAAACTGCAGGCCGGTCCGAGGAATACCTTGGTGAATGGTTTGCCCGCACGGGGCGCCGCGATGAGTGGGTGCTGGCAACCAAGGTGACAGGGCCAAACCCCGGTTTCAAACGCGATGGGGCAGGGTTTTCCGGGGCGAACATCGGACAGGCCATCGACGAATCCCTGACGCGCCTGAAAACCGATGTCATCGACCTGTACCAGCTGCACTGGCCGGTGCGCGGCACCTGGGCATTTCGCAGCAATTGGTCCTATGATCCGTCCGGCCAGAACCGGGCGCAGACGCTGGACCACATGCACGAGGTTCTCGGTGCGCTGGATACGGCGATCAAGGCAGGCAAGATCCGCGCCGTCGGCCTGTCGAATGAGACCGCATGGGGCACCACGAAATGGTGCGATGTGGCCGAGGAACATGGCCTGCCGCGCATGGCCACCATTCAGAACGAATATTCGCTGCTGTGTCGGCACATGGACACGGACCTGTCCGAAACCATGGTGAACGAGGACGTGACCCTGCTGTCATTCTCGCCACTGGCTGCCGGGTTCCTGACCGGCAAATATCAGGACGGGCAGGTGCCGGACGGCAGCCGCATGTCGCTGAACACCGACATGGGGGGCCGTCTGACCGACCGGGTTCTACCCACCACGCAGGCCTATCTGGATATTGCTGCCAAACACGGCATCGATCCGGTGCATCTGGCGATGGCCTGGCAATTCAGCCGTCCGTTCCCGGTGTCGGCGATCTTTGGCGCGACGACAGCGGACCAACTGGCGCAGATCCTGGCAGGGCGCGATGTGGTGTTGGGGCAAGAGGTGCTGGACGACATCGACGCAGCACACCGCGCGCACCCGATGCCATATTGAACGGACCGCGGGGCCGTGGCCCCGCGGACTGCATTCTTGCCGCGCCATATCGGGGCTGCGCGTGGTTTGATACTGCGGGTCGCCTCGCCGGCGGGGCGGATATTTTTGACCAGAAGAAGTCTGGACGCTTGCCCCGGTCGCCGGTGCTGCGGCAAGGTCGCGCAAAAGGGGAACCGTCATGAAACGCCTGTCGATCCTGCTGCTGCTGGCAGCTTGCGCAAAGCCCCTCCCTGACGAACAGGTCGGCGGATTGTTCGAGGTATATCGCGACCGCGACCAGCCGATTGCCTCTGCCGCGCTGTTCCAGCCCGACCGATACGTTGGGCGCTGGTACGAGGTTGCCCGCTATCCGGTTCCGTTCGAGGCGGGCTGTACGGGTGTTACGGCGGATTACGCGGCCTTGCCTGACGGAAGCCTGTCGGTCCTGAACACCTGTCGCAATGCCGATGGCACCGTCAGGTCCACGATCCAGGGCCGGGCCGATATCGTGGGGCCGGGCAGGCTAAAGGTCAGTTTCGACAACGTCCCGTTTGTACGGGCCGATTACTGGGTGTTATGGGTCGACGAGGGGTATCGCACGGCCGTGGTGGGTGCGCCCGACGGTCGGTCGGGCTGGATCCTGAACCGCACACCCGATATCCCCGCAGACCGTCTGACTGCCGCAAAAGAGGTCCTCGACTTCAACGGCTATGACCTGAACCGATTGATGGAGGTGCCGCAATGATACAGCGTTCGACAGTTTTGGGGGCGATTGTCCTCTTGGCCGGTTGCGAGGCCGGCACCATGACCAGCGCGCCCGGCGGGTCTGAACCGGCCTTTCGCGAGTTTTTGGTCATCGGGTCGTCCATGTCGTTTGAACAATGCCGCGCCGCTGGCGGGCTGATCATCCGCGATGCAAACAGCCCGATGACGGCCTGCGACCCATCGGTGAAACGCAATCCCGTTCCGCGCACCGTGATCGATGATCCGACAGCCGAGACCGACATGAACGCCGTGCGTGAAATGCAGGATCTGGCGACGGCGAACTAGCGTGCCGCGTGCTGCGACCATCGGATCCGGATCCGCTGCGTCTGGCTGGGCTGCGCGTATCCAGTTGATGGGATGGGACGTGGCGGTACTCGCCGAGGAGGGCCCGACCTCTGCGCAATGGGGCGATCTGCTTGCGCGCGCCGGCCGCGCGCTGTCCAGCCTGAGTGACGTTGAACAGCCCCGTCCGGGGCATCGCAGCCCGCAGCAGGACCTTGCCGCGACCGTGGCCGGGGCCGACTGGGTGACGGTGTGCCCGCCAAGTGACCTGCCGGCCGCCCGGGACCTGATTGCCCGGATCGCAGTCCGATGCCCACCAACCGCCATCATCGCAATCGCCAGCGCGGATCATGACATTGCGGCGTTGCAATCCGCGACAGCCGCGCCCGGCCAGGTCATCGGCGCGGTGGGTTGCGCGCCCATTTACCTCATGCCTTTGGTCGCCGTGACACAGAGCCCGGCCAATCCCGCATCGGTGGTTGCCGATGCAATCGAGACGCTCGGATCACTGGGTATGGCGCCGGTCGATCAAGTTGCGTCGCCCGACACGGCGCTGATTGAAACCCAGCGGGCGCTTTGCATGGTCGCGGACAATATGCCGGAGGGCGACGCCCGGGACAGGCTGTTGGTAACGCTCTTGCGCGGGTTAAAGACCTGCAACCACGGTGTCGGGGGCGTCCTGACCGCGCTGGACCTGGCACGGGACAGGGTGCCGCGCACCATCGCAAACGTGGATGATCTGGCCCGGCCCGTGACCACCTATGCCCGCGCTGTTCCGTTGGACTGGACCGACTACAACGGCCACATGACCGAGGCGCGTTACCTGCATGCCTTTGGCGAGGCCACGGACCGCATGATGATCCTCGTGGGATGCACCCCCGGTTACGTCGCGGCTGGTCACAGCTTTTTCACCGCCGAAACCCATATTCGTCACCTGGGCGAGGTGGTTGAGGGAACCTGTATCCGCATCGACACGCAGGTGCTCTCAGGGCAGGGGAAAAAGATGCACCTCTTTCACCGCATGTGGGCAGGGGACAGGTTGCTGGCAACGGGGGAACACATGTTGATCCACGTCAGCCTGACGACCCGGTCGGCTTGCGCACCGGGCGAGGCCGTCGCCATACCGCTGGCGCGCATCGCTGCGGCCCACGCGGGATTGCCGATGCCTGACGGTGCCGGCCGCGCTGTCGGGCGCAAGTGAGGTGCGCAAGCACCGGATCACGACCCGCAAGACACGGGCATTTCGCGCCCTATGATTAGCCTTGCCGCGCTGATCATCACGACCTGAACGTCATCATTCGCTGTTTTCAAAATATCCCGGGGGTCTGGGGGCAGCGCCCCCACCGAATTTTCGCGAAAATTCGGCCCCCCTTGGCCAGTGTTCAGCGCAGATCGGGCGGCGTTGCGTCGTCCTTCAGTGACGCAAGGATCGCGTGCAGATCCATGACCTGCGTCTGCTTTTCGCCCAGCCTGCGCACGGTGACGGTGCGTTCCTCGACTTCGCGTGCGCCCAGCGCGAGGATGACGGGCACCTTGCCGACGGAATGTTCGCGGACCTTGTAGTTGATCTTTTCGTTGCGCGTATCGGCCTCGGCGCGCACACCCGCCTTGCGCAGGGCAGCCACGATCTCGGTAGCATAGTCGTCGGCGTCCGACACGATGGTCGCCACGACCACCTGACGCGGGGCCAGCCAGAACGGCAGCTTGCCTGCGTGGCTCTCGATCAGGATACCGATGAAACGCTCGAACGATCCCAGCACGGCGCGGTGCAGCATCACGGGGCGATGTTTGTCACCGTCCTGCGCGATGTAGTTCGCATCCAGCCGTTCGGGCAGGTTGGGATCGACCTGCAAGGTGCCGCACTGCCATTCACGCCCGATGGCATCGGTCAGCGTGAATTCCAGCTTGGGGCCGTAGAACGCGCCTTCGCCCGGCAGCAGCTCGAAATCATAGCCCGCGGCCTGACAGGCATCGCCCAGCGCCTTTTCCACCGCGTCCCAGCTTTCGTCGCTCCCGATCCGCTTTTCGGGGCGGGTGGACAGCTTGATCGTCCAGTTCTCGAACCCCAGATCGGCATAGACCGAGGCCAGCAGTTTGATGAATTTCTCCGTCTCGGCCACGATCTGGTCGTTGGTGCAGAAAATATGCCCGTCGTCCTGCGTGAAACCGCGCACACGCATGATCCCGTGCAGCGCGCCCGATGGCTCGTAGCGGTTGCAAGAGCCGAATTCCGCCATGCGCAGCGGCAGGTCGCGATAGGATTTCAGACCCTGGTTGAACACCTGAACGTGGCAGGGGCAGTTCATCGGCTTCAGCGCGTTGACCGTCTTTTCGCGGGCGTGCTCCTCGTCCACTTCGACGATGAACATGTGGTCCTGATAATTGTCCCAGTGGCCGGATTTTTCCCACAGCACGCGGTTCACCACCTGCGGCGTGTTCACCTCGACATAATCGTCGGCGCGCTGCTTGCGGCGCATGTAATCCTGCAATTCGGTATAGATCGTCCAGCCGTTGGGGTGCCAGAACACCTGACCGGGGGCCTCTTCCTGCATGTGATAGAGGTCCATCTCGCGGCCCAGACGGCGGTGGTCACGCTTGGCGGCTTCCTCCAGCATCGTCAGATGCGCCTTGAGGTCCTCTTTGTTGGTAAAGGCCACGCCGTAGATGCGTTGCAGCATCGCGCGGTCGCTGTCGCCGCGCCAATAGGCCCCTGCAATGGACATCAGACGCCAAGAATCGCCCGGCACCTGGCCGGTATTCTGCAGGTGCGGACCACGGCACAGGTCCTGCCAGTCGCCGTGCCAATACATGCGCAGCGGCTCGTCGCCGGGGATGCTCTCGATCAGCTCGACCTTATAGGGCTCGCCCTTGTCGCGGTAATGCTGAATCGCGCGGTCGCGGTCCCAGACCTCTGTGCGGACCTCGTCACGGGCGTTGATGATCTGTTTCATCTTGGCCTCGATCGTCGCCAGATCCTCTGGTGTGAACGGCTCGGCCCGGTCGAAATCGTAATACCAGCCGTCCTTGATCACCGGCCCGATGGTGACCTGCGTGTCGGGCCAGATCTCCTGCACCGCACGCGCCATGATGTGCGCAAGGTCATGGCGCACCAGTTCCAGCGCGGGTGCGCGGTCTTTCATCGTGTTGATCGCGATATCCGCGTCCGCATCGATCGGCCATGCCAGATCGTAGTGTTGACCGTTCACGGTGGCGCTGATCGCCTTTTTGCGCAGGCTGGTCGAAATATCGGCCGCCACATCGCCTGCGGTCACGCCAGCGGGGTAGCTTCGTGTATTGCCATCGGGAAGTGTCAGGGTGATCTGGGCCATGTCAGGCTCCTCGTCTGTTTGGCGCCTACAGGTGCGCCCGGTTGCGGGATATGTCGTGGGATGAATGGCCTGCACGGGACAAGGTGTCAATGCGGGATGCCGTACTATGTCTGTCGCAAACCAAGACAGAGGACGCCATGCCCCAGGACCTGACCGACGACCTGTTCGAATACCTCGTGGATGATCCCGACACGCAAGGCGGGCTGTCGGACACGGCGGCAGAGGCCGAGCCGGGCAGTTTCCTGCGCCACGTGCTGTCGCTGTCGGGGTCCAAGATCGCGGACGGTCTGATCGACCCCAAACTGGTGCTGTCGTGGCTTTTGACATCGCTGGGCGCAGGGGCGTTCTGGACCGGCCTGCTGGTGCCTGTCCGTGAAAGCGGCGCACTGTTGCCACAGCTGTTCACGACGCCCGTGATCACCCGCCAGACCATCCGAAAATGGTTCTGGGCAGGGGGGGCCTTTGTTCAGGGGATCTGCGCGATCCTGATCGCCGTGGCCGCCCTGACGCTGGACGGCAATGCGGCGGGTGCCGTGATCGTGGGCCTGCTGGCGGTGCTGGCACTGGCCCGGTCGGTCTGTTCCGCCAGTTACAAGGACGTGCTGGGCAAGACGGTGGGCAAATCGCGGCGCGGCACAGCCACGGGGGCGGCCAGCACGGCGGCCAGCGTCGGTGTGATCGTGTTCGCCCTGATCCTGCTGACCGGGATCGGCGACCGCTATACTATCGTCATCGCTGCATTGTTGCTGGCGGGCGGTTTCTGGATCGGGGGTGCTGCCATTTTCGCCACCCTGCGCGAACAGCCCAGCACGGGCGATGCCGCGCGCAGCATCGGCTGGGACCAGTTCAGACTGCTGCGTGACGACCCGCAGCTGATGCGGTTCATCGTCGTGCGCAGCCTGCTGGTGGGCACGGCGCTGGCCCCGCCGTACTTCGTTCTGCTGAACCCGGACTCGGGCTTCGGCCAGCTGGGCGCGCTGGTGCTGGCCAGTGCTGTGGCCTCGCTCTTGTCATCCTACGTCTGGGGGCGGCTGTCCGACCGGTCCTCGCGGCGTGTCCTGCTCTATGCAGGGCTTGCCGGTGGGGGTGTGCTGTCCGTCGTCGCCCTGCTGGGCTGGCTGGGCGGCATCGGCGCACCGGGTGTCATCCCTGTGGCGCTGTTCGGCCTGATGATCGCCTACAACGGCGTGCGTCAGGGCCGGTCCACGCATCTGGTCGACATGGCCGACGCGGCAGATCGCGCGCCCTATACGGCCCTGTCGAACACGGTTGTCGGCGTCGTTCTGTTTGCCGCCGGTGCGGCGTTCGCTGGTATCGCTTCGGTGTCGGTGCCCCTTGTCATCGCCCTGTTCGCCGTGATGTGTTGGATAGCAAGTGCCCTGTCGCTGGGCCTGAACGAGGTACAAGATGACGCATGACACCCTGACCACGCCCGAGGGTCGCCAGATCGCCTATCACCTGACAGCGGGGCAGGGTCCGACGATCGTGTTTCTGGGAGGGTTCAAATCCGACATGGGCGGGACCAAGGCGATCTACCTCGAGGATTGGTGCAAATCGCAAAACCGCGCCTTTTTGCGGTTCGACTATTCCGGCCATGGCGACAGCTCTGGTGCCTTTACCGATGGCGCAATCGGTGACTGGTTTGCGGACGCGCAGGCCGCCGTGGGCCTGATCGAAGGGCCGCTGGTTCTGGTCGGTTCCTCCATGGGGGGCTGGATTTCACTGTTGCTGTCCCGCGCTATTCCCGACCGGATCGCGGGTCTGGTCACAATCGCCGCCGCCCCCGATTTTACCGAAGATTCCATGTGGGCCAACGCCACCCCCGCCCAGCGCGATGATCTGGCGACCAAGGGCCAGATCGCGCTGCCCAGCGACTACGGCGATCCCTACATCATCACCCGCCGCCTGATCGAGGATGGCCGCAACCACCTCGTGTTGCGCGACCCGCTGCCGCTGCCGTTCCCGACCCGGTTCCTGCAAGGCACCGCTGATGCCGACGTCGATCAAGCGGTGGCCCTGCGCCTGCTGGACCATGCGACCGGTCCCGACATGACCCTGACGTTGGTCAAAGGCGCCGATCACCGTTTTTCCGACCCGATCTGTCTGGACCTGATCACCACCGCGATCACCGACGTGCTGAACGCAACGTCCGGCTAGGCGAAACGTCTCTTTGGCCCTAGCGTGTCGCAGGGCTTGGGAGGGCGCAGCATGTTGAGCATGGGACAAAAGGCAGGCTGGGGTCTGGCCGATATGGGCGTGAACGTCTTTGTCGTGGTCAAACAGCTGCTGGTTTTCACCTATCTGACGACCTTTCTCGGTGTGCCACCGGGTGCGGCTGGTGTCGTGACCTTTGCGGTGCTGGGGTTCGACGTCATCACCGATCCCATCGTGGGCTACTGGTCCGACCGCAGCACCTCGCGCTGGGGGCGGCGGATGCCCTGGATTGCCCTGGGCGCGTTGATCCTCGCGGCGGGGATCGTCGCAATGTTCGCCGTGCCGCAGGGGATGGGCTGGCAGGCCAACGCCCTGTGGGTCACGGCGTTTTTCGCCATCGCGTCCATCGGGTTCACCTTTGTCACGATCCCCTATGGTGCCATGGCCGGTGAAATGACCCAAGACCCGACCGAACGGTCTACCATGATGGCATTTCGCATGACCTTCGCGTCTCTGGGCCTGTTGACCGCTGGCGCGCTGGTGCCCGCACTGGCCGGTGACACGCGCGAAGGCTATGCCCGCGCCGTCCTGCTGGTGGCCCCCGTGATCGTGCTGACCATCTGGGGCATGCTGTTCGCCACCCGTCGCGCGCCGACGATCCCGACCCCCGCAACCCAAGGCTTCGCCAGCGTGTTGCGGCTGGTGCTGGAAAACCGCCCCTTTGCCATTCTGACGCTGCTTTACGGTGTGTTCACGCTGGGGGTGGCGCTGATCGCGGCAGGGCTGCAACTGTCGGCGCTGTACCTTGTGACCGACGACGGCACGGGGGCGCTGTCGGGCCTTGCGGGCGCGCTGGGCATCTTTTCGACGCTGTTTGCCATGTTCATTCTGGGTTCCGTGATTTCACAGCCGATCTGGGTTCTGGCCTCGCGCCGCTTTGGCAAAACCACGGCGCTCGCGCTGGGGATGCTGGCCTATATCGCCGTGCTGCTGGGCATCCGCGCGGTTCTGCCTGCACCGACACTGGGACCGCTGGCCGGGCTGTTCCTGCTGGCGGGCATGACCAACGGGGCCTACCAACAGGTGCCCTGGGCCATGTATCCTGACCTGATGGACGTGACCCGCCGTACATCCGGCACCGCAATCGAAGGCGCGTTCAGCGCCGTCTGGCTGTTCGGACAAAAGGTCGCCAACGCGCTGGCCCCGTTGCTGCTGGGCCTGATCCTGTCATTCGCGGGCTGGCGCGCCTCTGACAGCGGGGTGGTCGATCAGACCCCGCAGGCGCTTGCCACGCTGGAAATCGCGCTGACACTGGTGCCTGCCGCGATCTTTGCGCTGGGAATTGTTGCACTTTGGACGCTTTACCGGCCGCGCGTGCGCGATATCGCCTCTCATCGGTGACCGCGCTTGCCAGCCTGTGCCCCGATCGACAGGGTAGGGGAAAAGAGCAGGCCGAACATGCCCGAACCGATTGTCTTTCTTCCGCCCATGCTGTGCGACGCGCGGGCGTTTGCGCATCAGATCATGGCGTTTTCGGCGACCAGCCCCGTGATCTGTTTGCCGACCGGGCTGGCTGACACGATGGCACAGATCGCGCGTGAAATCCTGACGCTGGCGCCGCCCAAATTTGCACTGGCAGGTTTGTCGATGGGCGGTTGCATCGCGCTCGAAGTGGTGCGGCAAGCGCCCGCGCGCGTTACGCGGCTGGCACTCATCAATACCACCGCGCAGTCGGAATTGCCGGAAGTCGCCGCCGCGCGTGAACCGCGAATCGTCGCGGCCCGCGCGGGCAGGTTTTGCGATGTGGTGCATGACGAACTGCCGCCCACCGCGATCGGGCAGGGACCGTCGCGGTCGGATACGCTGGACGCGATGGGCGACATGGCCCGCGACGTCGGGGCAGAGGCCTATGTCATGCAGGCCCGCGCCATGCAGCGCCGCCCGGATCAGACCCCAACCCTGCGCAAGATGCGGCAGCCGACACTGGTGCTGAGCGGTGGCGAGGATACGGTCTATCCCCTGCGCCGTCAGCAATTCATGGCTGAACTGATCCCCTACGCCCAGCATCGCGTGATCGCGGGCGCGGGCCACCTGCCGACGCTTGAGGCCCCGCTGGCTGTGACAGAGGCGCTGCGCGACTGGATGCAACAGCCGCTCGTGCTGCGCTGATCAGGTATTTGCCGTTTGGCGGTGCCGCGGCTGTCAGGCGACCTTGGCCGGATCTGCCTTGGGTTTTGTTGCAGGCTTTGACGGGGCCGAACCCGCATTGGCGTCGATGAACTCCAGCACCAAGGGGCGGATGTTCTTGCGCCACTTGCCACCTGCAAAGATGCCGTAATGCCCCGCACCCGGTTCGAGGTGCGCGAATTTCTTGTCGTCGGGCAGGCCGGTCAGCAGGTCCAGCGCGGCCAGACATTGGCCCGGCGCTGAGATGTCGTCCTTTTCACCTTCGACGATCTTGACCGCGACGGTCGTGATCTTGCCGATATCGACCTTGCGGCCTGCGACGGTGAAATCATTGCGCGCGATGTCGCGGTTCTTGAACACGCGTTCCACCGTCGAAAGGTAAAATTCGGCAGGCATATCCATGACGGCCAGGTATTCGTCGTAGAATTCGTTATGTTTGTCGTGGTCGGACGCCTCGCCCTTGGCGGTGGCGATGATCTGGTCACGAAAGGCCTTGCCGTGCAATTCGCTGTTCATGGAAATGAACGACGTCAGCTGCAACAGACCGGGATAGACCCGCCGGCCCACGCCCTTGTATTTGAACCCGACCCGCTGGATCATCAATTCCTCCAGCTGTCCCATGCTGACCGAATGGCCAAAGTCGGTCACATCCGTCGGATTGGCGTCCGGGTCGATCGGGCCGCCGATCAGGGTCATGGACCGGGGCTGTGCGCTGGGGTCCTCTTCGGCCAGGTAGGCGACAGCGGCCAGTGTCAGCGGCGCAGGCTGACAGACGGCGATCACGTGGATGTCCGACCCCAGCTCACGCATGAAATCGACAAGATACAGCGTCGAATCCTCGATATCGAATTTGCCGGCGCTGACCGGAATGTCGCGTGCGTTGTGCCAGTCGGTGACGAAAACATCGCAATCGGGCAGCAGGCTGACCACGGTCTTGCGCACCAGCGTGGCATAGTGGCCGGACATCGGTGCGACCAGCAGCACGCGCCGCGTGCGGTCGGGACGGTTGCCCACGCGAAACCGGATCAGGTCGCCAAAGGGGCGTTTCATCACCACTTCGGTGGTGACGACCATATCGGTACCGTCAGTGTTGGGCAGGGCGGGGATATTCCAGTCCGGCTTGACGACCATCCGTTCGAACGTGCGTTCCGTGACCTCACCCCAGGCGCGCAGCCAGTCCATCGCAGGATTGGCGGTCATGGCCATCAGCGGATAACTGGCAAAAGCCCGCGCGGTGGCACCCATCCACTGGTTGGTATTTCGCATGCTTTCCATCATGTCGTAGGTCATCATATACTTCATGGTGGATACTCCTTGAGTGCGCACGAAATGCTGCACTTGCAAACTAGGGCGGGAACACGGTCATGACAACCAAAGATGTTGGCGATGACGAAACGATGGATCGCAGCCTGGACAAGTTGCAACAGAATCTGTCGCATGTGGACGCGCTGACCCAGCGGTTGGTGGCCGCGATGCAAAAGGGGCGTGCGGTGCCGCCGGCCCTGCAGGGACCGACCCCCGAACTCTATGCCAAGGCGATGGGTGCCTACTGGTCCGAAATGATCAACGACCCGGCCAAGCTGATCGAACACCAGATGAGTTTCTGGAGCAAATCAGTTACCCATTTCGTCGAGGCGCAGAAAAAACTGTCCGAAGGCATGTTGCAGGCCCCCGAGGACGATAGCCCGGAGGACCGCCGGTTCAGCCACCCACTGTGGAAAACCAATCCCTATTTCAATTTCGTCAAACGCCAGTATCAGCACAACGCGCAGGCGATCCAGCAGGCGGTCGAGGATATCACCGACCTTGATCCTCAGGAAAAGAAACGTCTGCGCTTTTTTTCCGAACAGATCGTCAATCTGTTCTCGCCCACCAACTTTCTGGCCACCAACCCCGAGGCCCTGTCGCTTGCCGTCGAAACCGAAGGCGAGAGCCTGGTGCGCGGCCTGGAAAACCTCGTGCGCGACCTCGAGGCGAACGACGGCGATCTGGTCGTGACCCTGGCGGACAAGGACGCGTTTTCAGTGGGTGAAAACCTTGCCACCACGCCGGGCGAGGTGGTGTTCCGCAATCCGATGTTCGAACTGATCCAGTACACCCCCAGCACGGATCAGGTGTTCGAAACCCCCATCGTGATCTTTCCTCCCTGGATCAACAAATTCTATATCCTCGACCTCAAGGCGGAAAACAGTTTCATCAAATGGCTGGTCGATCAGGGTCACACGGTTTTTGTCGTGTCCTGGGTCAATCCCGACGCCACCTATGCGCAAACCGAAATGGCGGATTACGTGAACGACGGGTTCTTGCGGGCGATACAGGCCGTGCAGGAAATCTGTTCGGTGCCCCGGGTCAATGCGATCGGCTATTGTATCGCGGGTACGACGCTGTCGCTGACGCTCTCGATCCTGAAACAACGCGGGCGCGATGACGTGAACAGTGCCACGCTGTTTACCGCGCTCACCGATTTTTCCGACCGGGGCGAGGTGGGCGTGTTCCTCGAGGATGATTTCGTGGATGGCATCGAAAAAGAGGCCGCCGCCCGTGGAATCCTCGATTCATACTACATGTCGCGCACGTTTTCCTATCTGCGGTCCAACGACCTGATCTATGGTCCCGCGATCAAGAGCTACATGATGGGCCAGGCGCCACCCGCCTTTGACCTGCTGTACTGGAACGGTGATTCCACCAACCTGCCGGGTGCGATGGCGACCGAATACCTGCGCGGCCTGTGCCAGGGCGACCGGTTCGCGACCGATGGTTTCGATGTGGCCGGCCATAGGGCGCATATTTCCGACGTGGACGTGCCGCTCTGTGCTGTGGCCTGCGAAACCGACCATATCGCCGCTTGGAAAAGCAGCTATCGCGGCGTGCAGAAAATGGGATCAACCGACAAGACGTTCATCCTGTCCGGGTCTGGTCACATCGCGGGGATCGTGAACCCACCGCACAAGAACAAATACGGCCATTGGTGCAACCCCGACCTGTCGCTGTCCCCAGAGGATTGGTTGGACAGTGCCGAAAAACGCGACGGCAGCTGGTGGAATCTCTGGCTTGACTGGCTCAACCCGAAATCCGGTGACATGGTGCCCGCCCGCACCCCCGGTTCGGAAAAATACGCGCCGATCTGCCCGGCACCGGGCACTTATGTGACCGCCAAGGTTGACGTAAGGGCAGGAAATCCATCCTGAACAAGGGGTTATGCATGTGCGGCATTTTATCATGCTGCAACGCAGAAAAACCTTGAAATGCCGCAGTGCAGCATGTATGTCTTGTGGCAGAGAAAGATGCCACGGAAACCTCCCTGGCTCCACACCGAAAGGACGTACCAATGGCTAACACTCAAGATTTCACCGCCGTGTTCAAAGACATGATGAGCGCATTTCCCGTCGACACCAAGGCAATGGAAGACGCCTACAAGTCGCAGACCACGCTGGCCGAGAAACTGTCGACCGTGTCGCTGTCTGCCGCACAGGAATCCGCGCAGCTGTCCGCCAAATGGGCTGAAAGCACGCTGAAGAAAATGCAGGACCTGTCCAAAGCCAAGGCAGAGCCCGCCGACTACGCCAAGTCGATGACCGACTTTGCATCCGCCAACGCTGAATCCGCAGCCGAGCACATGGCAGCCTTTGCAGAGATTGCGAAAAAGGTGCAGACCCAGACGCTGGAACTGATGATGGCCGCAGGCAAGGACATGTCCGAAGACATGACCGCCGTTGCGAAAAAGGCATCCGAAGAGATGACCAAAGCCACGAAAAAAGCGACCGCCGCTGCAAAATAAGCAGTGACCATCGCGACCAATTGGACGCGTCCCTCCTGGGGCGCGTCTTTTTGTTTCGGCCATGCCGCAGGTGCTTTCTTTTTTCGCAGATGCGGCATAGCATCGTCGAACTGCCCTAAACCCAAGAGGTTCGACCGTGGCCACCACCGACAAACCGCTTTTGATCAAACGCTACGCCAGCCGCCGTTTGTACAACACTGAAACCAGCGATTACGTCACGCTCGAGGATATTGCCGCGTTCATTCGGGATGGACGCGAGGTTCAGATCGTTGACCTGAAAACCGGTGATGACCTGACCCGTCAATACCTCCTTCAGATCATTGCCGAACACGAAAGCCATGGTGAACCCGTTCTGGGTGTCGATCTGCTGACCGATCTCGTGCGTGGCTACACCACGCAGGCCGCATCAGTCGTGCCCGATTTCCTAGCCGCCAGCTTTGAGATGTTGCGCAGTGGACAGAGCAAGGCCATGGAAAACATGACCAGCATGAACCCGATGGCAAACATGCCCGGTTTCGACGCCATGCGTGCCCAGCAAGAGGCGTTTTTCAAGGCGATGTCCGGTGGCCTGACCGGGGCAGGGCAGGCCAAGAAGCCCGCCGAAAAACCCAGCACATCCAATGACGACCTTGACACGATCAAGGCGCAACTGGCCGAGATGCAGGAAAAACTGTCAAAACTGGGCAAGTGACGCCTATTTCAACTGGCTGTCCTTTGATCCGCGTCGGTTGAACCCGCCGCTGTGCATCCGGTTGCGACCGTCGCGGTCCTGCTGACAGGACACGCAGAGGGTGACACCCGGAATGGCCGCGCGTCGCCGTTCGGGAATCGGATCTTCGCATTCCGCGCAATGGGTCAGGCTTTCGCCGCGCGTGCCTTGTCGCGCCTTCAGGCGCGCCAGTTCGTCCTGAATAGACGCCTCGATCTGTTCACCGACCGCGCCGTCCCGTGTCCATCCACCGGCCATGTCGTCACCTCCTTTGGGTAGGGGCTTAACATAGGGTCGATGGGCTAGATTCCCAACCGGTCGCGCAGGGAATACCAGGTCATCGCCAATGCCAGCAGCGGCGCACGCAAGGCCGCACCGCCCGGAAACGACGGCACGGGCAGTTGCGCCATTACGTCGAAACGGTCGGTCTGGCCGATGATCGCCTCAGCCATCACGCGCCCGGCAAACCCTGACAGCGCGACACCGTGACCGGAAAATCCCGCACCCGACAACACGTTCGGTGCGACCCGTTGCAGCGCGGGCAGGCGTGTCATCGTGATGCCCAGCGTGCCACCCCAGACATAGTCCAGCGGCACATCGCCCAGCTGCGGGAACAGCGACAGCATCCGCGCGCGCAACGCGGTCTGGATATCGCGCGGGAACCCGATGGAATAGCTTTCGCGCCCACCGAACAGCAGGCGACGGTCCTCTGACAGGCGGAAATAATTCACGACGAATTTCTCGTCTGCGACAGCGATATCGCGGGTCAGGATCTGGTCGGCCAGATCGCCCAGCGGTGCCGTCGCCCCGATAAAGGAATTGATCGGCATAACCTTGGCTGCAACGGCAGGGGCGATCCCCGGCAGATAGCCATTGCCCGCCAGCACGACATGATCCGCAATGACGTGACCGCGTCCGGTCTGCACCTTGGCCGGTGTGCCATGGGCGATATGATGCACCTCCGACCCCTCGTGGATCACGACACCGGCCGCCTCGGCCGCACGTGCAAGCCCCAGCACATAGCGCAGCGGATGCACGTGGCCCGCCCCCATGTCCAGCGCGCCGCCGGCATAGGGTTTGGCCCGGACGATGGCCTGGAACGCGTCCCGGTCCAGCGGTTCGGTCCGGTAGCCATAGGTCTTGTCCAGATATTCCGCCTCGGCGTGGACCTTGGCCCGCGCCCCATCGGAATAGACGCCGTAGGCCACGCCGGGGGTATAGCGTGCATCGGGGGCATGGGTCGCCACCGCATCGCGCAGATCGGATTTGGCCTGTTCCGACGCATCCCACAGCGCGCGGGCAGGGCCGTCACCCAGCTTGGCGGCCAGATCCTTTTGACCCCAGTTGTAACCGCTGCTGACCTGTCCACCGTTGCGCCCTGATGCGCCGAAACCGGCGCGATGCGCCTCCAGCACCACGACTCGGCGGCCCGCCTGTGCCAGCCGCAGGGCCGCGGTCAGACCAGTGTAACCCGCACCCACCACGACAACATCGGCCCGCACCTCGCCGCGCAGTTCGGCACGTTGCGGCGGAATGTCGGCGCTGGCGGCATACCAGCTGTCGGGAAACACACCGGGCCGGTCATTGCGATACAGCGGGTTCACGGCAGCAGCCCAAAGGTCGATGCCAGTGCCATCCCCAGCGCAAAGACGCAGAACGCCATGCCCAGCAACATCAGCAGGTTCTGTTTCATACGTTCAGCAGCAGGTGTTCGCGTTCCCACGGGCTGATGACCTGCAGGAATTCCGAATATTCGGCGTGTTTCACGATGGAATAGACCCGGGCGAATTCCTCGCCCAGCACGGCCTGCACCTGCGGTGCATTGTCGAACAATTCCAGTGCCGCATACAGGCCCTGCGGGATTTCATCCTCGGACTTGTAGGCATCCCCGGCAAACCGTTTGTCCGGCCAGATTTCGTGCTTCATCCCCAGATAGCCGCAGGCCAAAGAGGCCGCGATACACAGGTAGGGGTTGCAATCCATCCCCGCGAGCCGGTTTTCAACCCGCCGCGCCTCTGGCGGTGAAATCGGCACCCGGATACCCGTTGTGCGGTTGTCACGGCCCCATTCCAGATTGATCGGTGCGGCGTGGTCCCGCACGTAGCGACGGTAGGAATTCACATAAGGTGCCATCACCGCGATCACCGACGGCAGGTGTTCCTGCAACCCGCCGATAAAGTGGAAAAATTCATCCGTCTCGCCGCCCTTGGGCCCGGTAAAGATGTTGCGCCCCTTGGCGTCCAGCACCGAATGGTGGACGTGCATGGCGCTGCCCGGCTCGCCCTCGATCGGTTTAGCCATAAAGGTGGCAAAGCAATCGTGTTTCAGCGCGGCCTCGCGCAGCAGCCGTTTGAAGAAAAACACCTCGTCCGCCAGCTTGACCGGGTCGCCGTGGCGCAGGTTGATTTCCAGCTGCCCTGATCCGCCCTCTTGGGTGATGCCGTCGATCTCGATGCCCTGCACCTCGGCGTATTCGTAGATGTCGTCGATCACGGGGCCGTAGTCGTCCACGGCGGTCATCGAATAGGCCTGCCGCCCGGCGGCGGGGCGGCCCGTGCGGCCCATCATCGGCTCGATCGCCTTGGCCGGGTCGATGTTGCGCCCCACCAGGTAGAATTCCATCTCGGGCGCGACCACCGGTGTCCAGCCTTCTGCGGCATAGAGGTCGCAGACCCGTTTCAGCACGTTGCGCGGGGCACAGGGCACGGGACGTCCCTTTTGGTCATAGGCGTCGTGGATGACCTGCAACGTCCCGTCCTTGGTCCAGGGGGCGGCTGTCGCCGTGCCCATGTCGGGGCGCAGGATCATGTCGGGTTCAAGGAAACCGTCAGGGCCTGCCGCCTCGCCCCATTCGCCGGTGATCGTCTGGAAAAAGATGCTGTTGGGCAGGTGAAAATGCTGTTGCCGTTCCCATTTCGTGGCGGGCACCGCCTTGCCGCGGGCGATGCCGGGCAGGTCCGCGATGACGCATTCCACCTCGTCCAGCCGGTTGCTTTCAAGGTAGAGGCGCGCGGCCTCCGGGATCTGGTCCATCCAGCTCATGCGGTGGCCCCTTTCAGGAAATCGGCCATCTGGTTGGCGATGGCGTGGTTGTCGATGGGCTGACTGGCCGCCGCACGGGCCGCGGCCAATTGCGGCTCCGGCACCACGCCCTCGCCGCGCGCATCGGCCAGCCGCATGGTGAAATCGGTTTCGAATTCGGGATGCGCCTGCACGGTCATGATGCGGTTGTCATAGACCAGCGCCGCGTTTTCGCAAAATGCATTGCTGGCCAGCACCTGCGCGCCCTCGGGCCGCCGTGTCACCTGGTCCTGATGCCAGGCATTCAGCGCGACGGTGCGCCCCTGCCAGTCGTAGGTCTGGCGACCAACCGCCCAACCACCCGCGAATTTTTCGACGCGGCCCCCCAGCGCCTGCGCGATGATCTGGTGCCCGAAACAGATACCGACCATCGGCACGCCTGCGGCATAGACATCGCGGATGAAAACCTCGAGCGGGGGGATAAAGGGGTGATCCTCGTAGGCACCGTGTTTCGATCCGGTCAGCAGCCAGCCGTCGCAGTCGCGCACCGTCTGGGGAAACTGCATATCCACCACGTCATAGGTGACAAAATCGAACCCCTGATCGCCCAGCAGGCGCTGGAACAGGTCAGTATAGTCGCCCGTTTCTGGGCGCATCGCATCGGGGGCGTGACCGGTTTGGAGAATACCGATTTTCATAGAAAACACCTATTGGGGATGGGTGAAGGATATCACCCCATAAGGCCGCGTCAAACCGTATCCAGATACAGTTCCAACTGTTCCTCGGCGGTCAATTCCTCGAAATACCGGGCCTCTTGGCGTTTGGTCATGACCAGGTTGTCGACCAGCACATCCGAGAATATCCGCCGCGCGATGGGGGAATTGTCGAACCGGTCGATGGCCGCAACCCAGGTGTCGGGGATTTGCGGCAGGTCCAGGTCATAGGCGTTGCCGGAAATGGGGGGACCTGGGTCCATGTCGTCCTCGATCCCGATCAAGGCAGATCCCAGCACGGCGGCCAGAAACAGATAGGGGTTCACGTCACCGCCCGCCACGCGATGTTCCACCCGCCGCGCCTTGAGACTGCCGCCGGGGACACGAATGGATGCTGTGCGGTTGTCATAGGCCCAGCAGACGCCGGTGGGCGCATGGCTGTCCGGCACCAGCCGGTCATAGCTGTTGCCATGCGGGGCAAAGATCAGCGCCAGATCGGGGATGCCGTAGAGACAGCCCGCGATGGCATTGTGCAGCATCCGCGTGCCTTCGAACGTGTCGTTGGCCATCAGGTTGTTGCCGTCACGGTCGATCACGCTGAAATGGGTATGCAGGCCGTTTCCTGCATATTCTTCGTAGGGGCGGGCCATGAAACTGGCGGCCATGCCGTGATTGCGGGCCAGACCGCGCACCAGCATCTTGAACAGCCAGGCATTGTCCGCAGCCATCAGTGCATCGGGCACATGTTCGATATTGACCTCGAACTGGCCCATGCCGACCTCGGAAATCGCGGCTTCGGCGGGAATGTCCATCGCGTCGCAGGCGTCGTAGAGATCGTTGAAGAAGCTGTCAAAGGCGTCCAGCGCCCGCAAGGACAGGATTTCTGCACCCGGTCGCCGCTTGCCCGAGCGTGGCGATTTGGGCTGGCGGATACCGTCGCCACTGTCATCCACCAGGTAGAATTCCATTTCCGTCGCAACCACCGGCGTCAGCCCCCGCGCGGTATAGCGGTCCAGCACCGCCCGCAGCGCATGACGTGGATCGCCCGGAAACGGCGTGCCGTCCTCATAGCTCATCCACAGGGGCAACAGCGCGGACGGCGTTTTCAGCCAGGGCATCGGCACGTAGCCGCGTTCGGTCGGCAGCAAAACGCCGTCAGGATCCCCTGTTTCGAACACCAGCGGCGAATCCTCGACATCCTCGCCCCAGATGTCGAGGTTCAGCACCGACAGCGGGAACCGCGTGCCTTCGACTTCCAGCTTCTTGGCGAAACGGATCGGCACGCGTTTGCCGCGCGCCTGACCATTCAGATCGGCCGCCCCGCAACGCACGTTGCGGACTTCGGGGTGGTTGTCGAGCCAGCTCATGGCGGGTGCTCCAATATGTGTTCACATAGCTTTACGCCGCGTCCCGCACCCCGGCAATCGCTGTTATCGCACCAGTTGCGGCCGGTATTTCACACGGCGGCGCGCATCCGACGGCAGGTGTCTGTTCAGACGACGGTTGATGGCGTTGAACAGCGTGATGACGATCAGCGTCAGCACGATGAAATAGCCCGCCAGGATCGGATAGGGCACAAAGGGGTTGAAGGTCTTGTCCGCGAAATAGCTGGCGTAATACAGCGCATCCCCGCGTTGCTGGATCGCGGGAAATCCACTGACGAAAACCAGCGTGGTGGCGTGGAACAGAAAAATCGCCTCGTTGGTGTAGGCAGGCCAGGCCAGCCGCAGCATCGTGGGCCAGATCACGCGCCGAAACCGGGACCAGCCCGACAGGCCGTAGGCATCGGCGGCCTCTGTGTCGCCCTTGGGGATGGATTGCAGAGCACCGTAGAAAATTTCGGCGGAATAGGCGGAGGTGTTGAAAAACAGCACCACCAGTGCCCCCGCCCAGGCCGAGGTCAAGCCCGACAGCACCGGGTATCCCGATGCCAGCGACTGGAACAGGAAATAGGCGAAAAAGAACTGGATGAACAACGGCGAGCCGCGAAAGACAAAGACGAACCATTCCGCCGGTTTGCGCAGCACCGCGCGGGTCGAGGCCTTGCCCAATGCGAGCACCGTGGCCAGCGCGAACCCGGCCAACAGGGCCAGCACGCCGAAATAGACGTTCCAGATCATGCCGGACCCGATCAGTGTGAATTGCTGGCACAGGGTGAAATCGCTGCGTGGCAACAGCCGTTCGCCATAGCCCAGCGACCGGAATGCATAATCCGCGATGGTCTGTGCGCAGCTCATGCCGCTTTTCTCTGTGCTTCGCCGCCGGCGGTGGCCTGTCCCAGCGTCAGGCGGGCCATCAGACGTGACAGCACGACCTCTGACACCTTGGTAAAGGCCAGGTAGAACAAGAGCAGAAAGCCAAAGTAATACACGCGCCAGTCACCATGCGGATAATCGGTAAAGCGGGGCGATTTCGTGCCCCCCAATTCGCGGGCCCAATAGACGATATCCTCGACCCCCAGCAAAAACAGCAGCGGGGTTGCCTTGATCAGCACCATCCACAGGTTCGACAGGCCCGGCAGGGCATAGACCCACATCTGCGGCACCAGCACGCGGCGGGTGACCTGCCTGCGGGTCATGCCGTAGGCCTCGGCCGTTTCCAGCTGCGCGCGCGGCACGGCACGCATGGCACCGAACAGCACGTTGGCGGCAAAGGCCCCGAAGACCAGCGCAAATGTCAGCACCGCAAGGCCCGCGCCGTAGATTTCATGCATCCATTGCGGTGCATTCCCCAGCGGCATCTTGGCCGCCGTGCAGACCACGAAATCATTGCCCTGGCGCACGGGCTGATCCCAGTCGGGACACAGCGTGACATGGCGCAGGTATTCGATGCCCTGATCCAGCGCGATCACGAAAAACAGGAAAAACACGATATCTGGCACGCTACGGACGATTGCCATGTAGATCTGGCCGAACCAGCGCAGGGGGGCGAGGGTGCTGCGCGCGGCACTGGCCCCGGCATAGCCGAACAGCAGGGCCGTCGGCGCGGTGATCGCCAGCAGCAGAAGGACCGTGCCGAACGACCAGTAAAAGTTCATGTGCTTGCCCGTGGTCAGATAGCACGACAACCACGCAAGGCCGTCAAGGCTGGCTGGGTCGGTGCAATAGGCGAACATGGCGGTCCTGTCGGGCGGCGGGATATGAGTATTTAGGGCAAGATGATGCGAAAGGGTCGCGCCCCGACACCGGGGCCGGGGCGCGATGATGGTTTAGAACGTCGCCGAACCGGGCAGCCATTCGACGATCAGTGCATTCAGCGTGCCGTCGTCCTTCATGGACTGGATGGCGGTGTCGAATTTCGCCTTCAGCTCGCCGTCGCTTTCGCGGATGCCAAGGCCGATGCCGCCACCGATCAGGATATCCTCGCCCACGAACATGACGTCACCTTCGGCGACGACGGGTTCCAGGAACGCCTTGTCGGCGATCACGGCGTCGGCCTCGCCGTTGCGCATGGCGGCGACGGTTTCCTCGGGGGTTGCGAATTCAAGCAGGGTGGCACCCGGCATTTCAGTCGCGACATAGGACGCCTGGATCGTGCCGGACTGGGCTGCGATCACGCCGGAGGACAGATCACCCTCGGCCATTGCGACGAATGCGGAAGGGTCGGGCTGCGTGTAGGGGTCGGAGAAGTCGATGACCTCGTCACGTTCGTCGGTGATCGACATGCCCGCGATGATGACGTCGTAGTTGCCGGACACCAGGTTGGGGATGATGCTGTCCCAATCGTTTGTGACCCATTCGCAGGTCAGTTCGGCGCGGGCACACAGCTCGTCGCCCAGCGCACGCTCGAACCCGTCGACTTCGCCGGCGTCGTTGAGAAAATTGTACGGAGGGTAGGCGCCTTCGGTACCCAGACGCACGGTTTCGGCGTGGGCTGCGGCAAAGGCCATGGTGCCGGACAGGGCAAATGCGCCGGCGGCAAGGATCAGTGACTTCATTGATAACTCCTGTTGGTGGCGACTCTGTCGGTCGCGTGACGCGGTTACGGTATGCATATTGCCCCCAAAGACAAGAGGCGCGCTGCGTCAGGCGGGCATTGTCGCAGAGAGAAAACCGCGCAGGCGGTCCGTCTGCGGATTGGTGAACAGGTCAGCGGGGGCACCCTGTTCCTCGATCCGGCCCTGGTGCAGGAACACGACGTGGTCGCTGACGTCATGGGCCATGCGCATGTCATGGGTCACGATGATCATGGTGCGGCCTTCTTCGGCGAGGGCCTTGATCACCTTGACGACTTCTTGTTCCAGCTCAGGGTCCAGCGCACTGGTGGGTTCGTCGAACAGGAGCGCGCGTGGTTCCATGCACAGCGCGCGGGCGATGGCGGCGCGTTGCTGCTGCCCGCCCGAGAGCTGGGCCGGATAGGCGTCGGCCTTGTCGCCGATACCCACCTTGTCCAGATAGCCGCGTGCGGCGGCTTCGACCTGGGCGCGGTCGCGTTTCAGGACGGTGACCGGTGCCTCCATCACGTTTTGCAGGATGGTCATATGCGCCCACAGATTGAACTGCTGGAATACCATCGACAGATTCGTGCGGATGCGGATCATCTGCTGGTGATCGGCCGGGCGGCGTGCCAGTCCGCTGCCTTTCCATTTCACCGGTTCGCCGCTGAACAGGATGTCGCCCTGCTGGCTGTCCTCGAGCAGGTTGGCGCAGCGCAGCAAGGTCGACTTACCGGACCCGGATGATCCGATCAGCGAGACGACGTGACCGGCAGGGGCTGCGATGTCCACACCCTTGAGAACCTCGAGCGAGCCGTAGGATTTGTGCAGGTTGCGAATCTGGATGACGGGTGGGGGCGCTGTATTCATGGCGACCATATAGGGCGCATCCGGGCCATGATTGCAAGAAGCGGTGCTGCGTTTCGCGCGCAGCGTGCCGTCAGCGCTGTTGTTCGAGGCGGCGTCTGGCGGCGTTGCTGTCCTGATCGGCCACACCCAGCATCGGGGCGACCATGCGCATCAGGCTGTTTTCATCTTCGTCACGTTTGCCGTCGGCCAGCACGACCTGCCACATCGCCTCGATCACGCCAAGGCGGTCCTCGTAGGCGACGGCGTCCTTGATCGCGCGGGTAAAGCGCACCGTGTCGGGGGCCTGCTGTTCAAGGGTTTCGCATTCGGCCAGCAGGCCGGCGGCATCGTCCAGACCATAGCGTGCCTGAAGCACCTGTTTGATCTGGTCGCGTTCCACGGCGGAGTAGTCGTCATCGGCGCGGGCGATGCGCACCAGCAATGCGCCCAGGGCCAGACGCGCGTCGGCGTCGGCTGCGGGGGCAGGGTTGGTGGCGGTGAGGCGGGCAAGAAGATCAGCAAACATGAGAGGGATATAGGGCCTGTCGTGGAAATGGAAAAGTCACGGTTGCGCGCACAGCGTGGCAAACCTGTCCGACAGCCAGTTCGCCTGATCCACAAAGCCGTATGGCGGGTTTACCACGAACAACCCCGAGCCGGTCATCCCGTGGCCGGGGCGCGCGGGCGGAAAGGCGACCGTATGCGAGATCGCATCGGGGAACTGGCGGTGCAGCTGGCGGACCATCGGGCGGTGCGGCGCGCCTTCGAGCACGGGATACCACAGGACCAGCACGCCGACGGCCCATTTGCGGTGCAGCTTGGCCATGAAATCTGGCACGGTTTCGTAGTCCGATTTGATTTCCCAAGACGGGTCGCACAACAACAGGCCACGGCGCGGATCAGGGGGGCAGCGCGACAGGGCGCTGGCGTATCCGTCGGTCTGCGACACCGTGACACCGGGCAAGGCGGCGCGCAGGGCCTCTACCTCGGCGGGGTGCAATTCGGACAGGGCGATGCTGTCCTCGAACCGCAACAGATCCATCGCGATCTGCGGGCTGCCGGGATAGGCCTGCGCCCCGTGGCGGTCGCGCGTGGCCCGCAATGCGCGCATGTAGGGATGATCGGCGGGAAACCACCGATCTGCGAGGGCGATGCCGCGCGCGGCCTCTCCGGTTTTCAACGCCTCGGGGCCGGACAGGTCATAAAGCGCGCGACCCGCGTGGGTTTCCATATAACTGAGGGGTTTCGGCTTGGCGGTCATGTAGTCCAGCATCCACGCGAGCATCGCGTGTTTGTGCACATCGGCCATATTTCCGGCGTGGTAGCTATGTTGATAGGACAGCATCGGCTTCTCCGCTTTGTCAGGTGGTTATGCGGGGGGGCGTACACTTGCAAGGGCGGGGCCATACGCTAGGGTGTCCGCAACGATCATCCCCGCTAAGAAAGTCATTCCCATGTCCCATTCCATTCGATTTCTCGCCACCGCCGCCCTGGTCGGTCTGGCCAGCGGTGCCGCCGCGCAAAACACCGTGACACTTGGCGTCGGCCCGCAAAGCGCGCCTGCCTATTTCGGCAGCGACGAAACAGAGGTCGGTGCGACGGGCAGTTTTTCGGTGCAGGAACTGAACTTTGGCCCGCTGCGGTCGGGCGGCAGCGAGGGCGGCACGGCGAACGGATTCGGCTATGGCGGGTCATTTCGTTATATCGGTGAACGGACCGCTGCAGACTATGACGAGTTGGCTGGCCTCAACGATCTGGATCAGGTCATCGAACTGGGTGGGTCCGTGAGCTATGCCATCGAGATGGCCGAGGTGTTCGCCCAGGTCCGTTTCGGCGTCGTGGGCCATTCGTCGCTGGTGGCGGATCTGGGTGGTAACCTGATCGCACGCCCCAACGACCAGCTGACGCTGAAGGTCGGACCGCGCCTGTTTTTCGGTGATGACGATTATGCCAACCGCTATTTCGGCGTGACCGCACAAGAGGCTGTGGCAAATGCGGCGGCGGGTGGCACCCTGACGGCCTATGATGCGCAGGGCGGTCTGTTGTCGCGTGGGATCGAGGCATCGGCGGCCTATGCGTTCAATCCCGATTGGGGTGTGACGGCGACGGTCCGCTATGACGAATATACCGGCGATGCCGAAAACAGCCCCATCGTGGTGCAGGGCAGCGACACGGCAACGACGGCGAGTCTGGTGGTCACGCGACGCATCAGTTTCTGATTGCTGTCGCGCCGCCGCCCTGGCTCATGACCGGTCAGGGCGGCGCAGGCATTGCTGGCGCAACCGCACGGCTGGGGGGCGGCACTGCGCCGGATCAGGACATTCCATATCGCAGGCGGCGGTTTCATCAACGGGCTGTTTCCCACGGTGTTCGGGTATCTGGCGACAATTGCGACCCTGGCCGAGGAACTGGGCGTGCCGCTTGTCGGGACCGGTCTAGGCCTGTTGCCGATTTCCAAGGTCACGCCCGCGATGGCAGCGTTGCTTGCGCGTTTTGATCTGCTGGAATGTCGTGACCGGCAGAGCCACGACCTGCTTGTGCGGCACGGGATCGCGGGAAACAGCATGCTGGGCGTGGATGACACGTTTCTGCACCCGGTTCGTCAGGCACCGCAGGACGATCGCCCACCGGCCATCTTTCTGAACCTGCAATACCACCAGATGGGTGATCGGGACATGCCGGCCTTTGTTGACCGGATCACGGATCTGTTGCGTCAGCCGGGGATGCCGCGCGATGTGCGATACCTGTCGTTCTACGCCGCATCTGACAGCACCTTTTGCGATGAAATCAGCGCCCGGTGCGCGGTGCGTTCCCACGACAAGAGCACGCTACTGGCCGAAGGGTTACCTGTCAGGCTGGGCGATTTTGTTCTGTCCAGCCGGTTTCATTGTCATCTGCTGTCTGCGCGTCTGGGCGCGCGCGGTGTCTATGTGGTGGGCCGACGGGGCTATTACGACGTCAAACACCAATCGGTCAGCGACCTTGGTTCAGGCTGGGCCGATTTCGATACGCTGGGCCAGGATGCGTGGGATCTGGACAGCTGGGCCAAGCCTGCGATTCCGTCAGTCACATTGATGGAACAAAAGGCGCAGGTGGCTAAAAGGGTGTTGTCGGACGCACCATAGGCCGGATTGGCGGGACTGGCCCTTGCCCCAAATATTATTTCAGGGCGGGGGGTGTGCCGGTTCATTTGCATGCCCATTTGCGCTGTGGGCAGGCTGTCTGCCCGAGGGGAATTTCAATTGGACTACATCTTGATTGCCGCCGGTCTGATCGGACTGTTTCTGGGCGGCGATGCTTTGGTGCGCGGCAGTGTCGGCATCGCGCGGCGCATGGCGATATCGCCCTTGTTGATCGGTTTGACGGTTGTGGGGTTCGGGACATCGACCCCGGAATTGCTGGTGTCGGTGCAGGCGGCACTGGGCGGCGTGCCCGATATCGCGCTGGGCAATGTCATCGGGTCAAACATCGCCAACATCCTGCTGATCGGTGGTCTGACCGCGCTGGTCTGGCCGATCCGCGTGTCGGGTGCCACGTTGCGTCGGGACCTGTCGGTCATGGTGTTGGCGGCAGCCGTTCTGTTGCCGATTTTTCTGACGGGTGCCGTCGGGCGCGTGTCTGGGGTCGCGCTGCTGCTGGCCTTGGTGGGCTATCTGGTCTGGGCCTACCTGCGGCCCGGAGACGCCGTTGCCGAGGATCATGACGAAGGCCCGTCGCCCGCGGTGCTGGTATCGCTGGTCTGGGTGCTGGTCGGTCTGGTCGCGCTGATGTTCGGGGCGCGGTTTCTGGTCGATGGGGCCACGGCAATCGCACGGGGATTTGGCGTGTCAGAGGCGTTCATCGGCCTGACGATCGTGGCGGTGGGCACATCGCTGCCGGAACTTGCGACCTCGGTCACGGCGGCGCTGCGCCGTCAGTCCGAAATTGCGATCGGCAACATCATAGGATCCAACGTTTTCAACGTGCTGGGTATCCTGGGGGTGACGGCGATCATCACACCGATCCCGGTGGCCACGCGATTCGCAAGCTTTGACCTGCCGATGATGCTTGTCGCGTCGGTGGTGCTGGCGATGCTGTTGCTGACGCGGCCCGTGATCGGGCGGGGCGTCGGCTGCTGCCTGCTGATTGCCTATGCAGGGTATGTCTGGCTGGCCCAGTAAATCACATCATGGCCCCGCGATTGCTGCGGGGCCATGGCGCGGCCTGTTCAGACCAGACGAGAGTTTTCGACGGCGGCGCGCACGAAATCCTTGAACAGCGGATGCGGTGCAAAGGGTTTCGATTTCAGTTCGGGATGGAATTGCACCCCGATGAACCAGGGGTGATCGGTCCATTCCACGATCTCGGGCAGTTTGCCGTCCGGCGACATGCCCGAAAAGCAAAGCCCCTTTTCCTCGAGCTGAGCGCGATACTTGATATCCACCTCATAGCGATGGCGGTGGCGTTCCTCGATCGCGGTGGTGCCGTAGATCTGGGCGACATGGCTGCCTTCGGACAGGGTGGCGTCATAGGCACCCAGACGCATGGTGCCGCCCTTGTCGTCGTCGGCCTTGCGGGCGACGGTGTGGTTGCCCTGCACCCATTCCTTGAGGTGGTAGACCACCGGCTCGAACCGGCGGCTGCCGGATTCGTGGTCGAATTCCTCTGATCCGGCGGTGGTCAGGCCGGCAACATTGCGCGCGGCCTCGATTACGGCCATCTGCATGCCCAGACAGATCCCGAGGTAGGGCACGCCCTTTTCGCGGGCGAACTGGGCGGCCTTGATCTTGCCTTCTGTGCCGCGTTCACCGAACCCGCCGGGCACGAGAATAGCGTTGAACTGTTCCAGATGCGGGGCTGCGTCCTCTCGGTCAAAGAGTTCGGCATCGACCCATTCGACGTTGACCTTGACCCGGTTGGCCATGCCGCCGTGGGTCAGCGCCTCCTTGATGGATTTGTAGGCGTCTTCGAGCTGGACGTATTTGCCGACGATGGCGATTGTGACCTCGCCTTCGGGGTTGTGGATGCGGTCCTGCACATCGTGCCAGACATCCAGTTTCGGCTGCGGGGCAGGGCTGATGCCAAAGGCGTCCAGCACCGCCTGATCCAGACCCTGCGCGTGATAGGACAGGGGTGCCTCGTAGATCGAATTCAGATCGTAGGCGGCAACCACGCATTCCTTGCGGACGTTGCAGAACAGCGCGATTTTCTCGCGCTCGCGTTCGGGGATCGGGTGTTCCGACCGGCAGACCAGCACATCGGGGGCGATGCCGATGGATTGCAATTCCTTGACGCTGTGCTGAGTGGGTTTCGTTTTCAGCTCACCACTTGCGGCCAGATAGGGCAGCAGGGTCAGGTGCATGAAAATGCATTCGCCGCGTGGTTTGTCGTGGGAAAACTGGCGGATCGCCTCGAAAAACGGCAGGCCTTCGATGTCGCCGACGGTGCCGCCGATCTCGCACAGCATGAAATCGACCTCGTCGTCGCCGATTTTCAGGAAATCCTTGATCTCGTTCGTGACGTGGGGGACGACCTGAATCGTCTTGCCCAGATAATCACCGCGCCGTTCCTTTTCCAACACGGTGGAATAGACCCGGCCCGAGGATACGGAATCGGTCATGCGCGCAGGCACGCCCGTGAATCGTTCGTAGTGGCCCAGGTCCAGATCGGTTTCCGCGCCGTCGTCGGTGACGAA
This sequence comes from Loktanella sp. 3ANDIMAR09, assembly GCF_001420005.1. Taxonomy (GTDB): domain Bacteria; phylum Pseudomonadota; class Alphaproteobacteria; order Rhodobacterales; family Rhodobacteraceae; genus Loktanella. The sequence goes on from NZ_LJAK01000014.1 coordinate 48,480, forward strand.
CACCTCGCCGTGTTCAAAGGGCGACATCGTGCCGGGGTCGACGTTCAGGTAGGGGTCCAGCTTGCGCAGGCGCACCGTGTAGCCCCGCGCCTGCAGCAACGCGCCCAGTGCGGCAGAGGCCAGCCCCTTGCCCAAGGATGAGACCACACCGCCGGTGATGAAAATATAGCGTGCCAAGTGAGGGCCCCCGTGTGTCGCGTTTCAGGTCGGACGGCGTGCAAAATACGCCCTGCCACGGGATTAAAGGATAGCCCGAAACGGCCAATGCCTGCAACCCGTGACGCAATATGATGGTGACGCGCCGCGTGGCGCGCCAAGATGCTGTGATGTCAGTCGTTTAGTTGCCCGAAGGCACCAGCGCGTCGTCACCCAGCGTCGGCGGCAGCAGGCTGTCGCCATCGGCAGGCAATGTCGGCGTGGCAGGCGCAGGGTTCGGTGCGTCGATCAGACGGTCCACAACAGAGGACCCGGCGGCGTTTTCAGCAGCGATGATCGTCAGCGCGATGGATGTCGCGATAAAGGCCAGCGCCAGACCCCATGTCACCTTGCCCATGGCGGTCGCGGGCGGGCGGCTGCCGGTTGCACCACCACCGCCACCGCCGATTCCCAGACCCCCGCCTTCGGACCGTTGCAACAGAACAGTGCCGATCAGCGTCAGCGCAAGGATCAGGTGGATGACGAGAACGACGTTTTCCATGGTGGACGGGCCTGCGGGTTGATTTGGTTCGGGGGTAACTAGGACGTTGTGACCCTTGCCGCAAGGGGCATTGACCCGGGCGGGTGCCAAACCTGCCGTCGCAGGCAGGGCGCGTCATGGCAGGTTTGCCACGGACAGGGCAATCGCGGGACCTGACTGGCGGAGTTGGCCGTGCCGCAATGCGGCTGGTTTCGCACTCTGGCAAGGCAGGCGACGTTTTTCGGTTTCAGACCGGTGCCGTCATGGATATAGCGGACGGCGGAATTTCCGGGTTTAAGGACGTAAGTCATGGCAAATGTGGTCGTTGTAGGTGCCCAGTGGGGTGACGAAGGCAAAGGCAAGATCGTCGACTGGCTGAGCGAGCGTGCCGATGTCATCGCACGCTTTCAGGGCGGTCATAACGCGGGCCATACGCTGGTCATCGACGGTGCGGTCTACAAACTGCACGCGCTGCCGAGCGGCGTGGTGCGCGGCGGCAAGCTGTCCGTGATCGGCAACGGCGTGGTGCTGGACCCCTGGCACCTTCTGAAAGAGATCGAGGGTCTGCGCGGTCAAGGCGTTGAAATCACCCCCGAAACGCTGATGATCGCGGAAAATACGCCGTTGATCCTGCCGTTCCACGGCGAATTGGACCGTGCGCGTGAAGGTCAGGCCAACGTCGCGAAGATTGGCACGACAGGACGTGGCATCGGCCCGGCCTATGAGGACAAGGTCGGGCGTCGCGTGATCCGCGTGGCAGACCTGGCCGATGATGCAACACTGGAACTGCGCGTGGACCGCGCGCTGGTCCATCACGATGCGCTGCGCCGTGGTCTGGGTCTGGACCCCATCGACCGTGACGCGCTGCTGGCGCAACTGCGCGAGATTGCGCCGGGGATTCTGGAATACGCAGCCCCCGTCTGGAAGGTGCTGAACGACAAGCGCAAAGAGGGCAAGCGCATTCTGTTCGAGGGGGCGCAGGGCGCGCTGCTGGATATTGATTTCGGCACCTACCCTTATGTCACCTCGTCCAACGTGATCGCAGGGCAGGCGGCGACGGGCACCGGTGTGGGGCCGGGCGCGATCGATTTCGTGCTGGGGATCGTCAAGGCCTATACGACCCGCGTGGGTGAGGGACCGTTCCCGACCGAGTTGCACGATGAAGACGGTCAGCGTCTGGGCGAGCGCGGCCATGAATTCGGTACGACCACGGGCCGCAAACGGCGGTGCGGCTGGTTTGACGCAGCGCTTGTCCGGCAGACCTGTGCTACGTCTGGCGTGTCGGGGATTTCCCTGACGAAACTGGACGTGCTGGACGGGTTCGAGACATTGAAGATTTGCACAGGCTACACATTGGACGGCAAGACGCTGGATTATCTGCCCACGGCAGCAGACCAGCAGGCGCGCTGCGTTCCGGTCTATGAGGAAATGCCCGGCTGGTCGGAATCGACCGAAGGGGCGCGGTCATGGAACGATCTGCCCGCGCAGGCGATCAAATATGTCCGCCGGATCGAGGAACTGATCGATTGCCCGGTCGCACTTGTGTCCACCTCGCCCGAGCGTGAGGACACGATCCTTGTCACTGACCCGTTTGCGGCCCGATGAACGATTGGTTCGCCTCTCTCAGCTACAAGACGCGCAAGCGTCTGGCGCTGCTGATCCTGGTGCTGGGGTTGCCCGCCTATATCATCGTGGCCGTCAGCGTGGTGTCATCGCTCGACCGTCCGTCGATCCTGACGGAACTGGCGATTTACGTGGGGCTGGGGGTGCTGTGGGCATTCCCGTTCCGCGCGATTTTCCGCGGGATCGGACAAGCTGACCCGGACGAGTGATCGCCTCGGTCCGGTTTGCGGGTGTCGCTCTCTTGGGCGCAAGTGCCGCGCGTTGGTATCGGAATGAAAAAGGCGAAGGGTTGCCCCTTCGCCTTTTGTCGTTTCAGTGTGGCCGGTTTCAGCCGTTGGCGGCCTGCTGTTCTGGCCGGAACCGGGTGCGGTCCGAAATCTGGAACCGACCGGCGCGGGCCTTTTCGATGCGACCCTGACGCAGCAGCGTGCCAAACGAACGCAGCCCGTCTTCGCGAGTGAATTCCTCTTTGGCGGTTGCCTGCACCTTTTGCATGATCTGCGGGCGCGAGAAGTCTTCGGCACCTTCGACGATCGCGACATAGGCCGCGGCAGCCTCGAGCAGGTCCTGCAACGAATTGGCACCCACGCTTTGGGCGTATTCGGCAAAGTCACCGGTATCCGACGATTTCGCCGCAGGTGCGGCCACGCGGCGCGGTTGCACCGGTTTTTCGGCGGCATCGGCGGGGGTGTCGACGCGCTGGCTGGCAACCAGTTTCAGGGGTGCGGTCCGCGGACGTTCGGTCCGTACCGGGGCATCGGCCACCGGACGGCGCGGTTTGACGGCCTTTTGCAGGTCTTCGCGGAAATCGGTTTCCTCGGTGTTCTGCGTCTTGCGCGGCTCACCCAGCTGGCGCGCGGCCTCGGTCGCGGCCACGGCGGCCTTGAGATGTGCGATGGCGTCGCGGCGGCGGCTGTTTTCGGGGTTTGCCAGTTCTTCTTCGGCCTGTGCGTTGATGCGGGACATCTCGGCCTCTGACGTGGAGGGCAGCGCGTCGCGCGTCGCCTGCGGTGCTGCCTGCGCTGTCACCTCGGGCTGGCTGGCGTCTGGCGTGTCATCATCCATGGCCGCCTCGGTTTCTGCCGCTTCTGCGGTGTCGTCGGCGTCAAAGCTGTCGCCGTCGTCATCGAGGGTCACGCGGTTCAATTCAGCCTCGGCGGCTGCTTCTGCGGCCGCAAGATCACGCTGCAGATCGGCCTCATCCTCTGGCGAAAGTGATGATTCCACGGGTGTATCGACGCGCGCCGCACCCTGATCCGCTGCGATTTCGCGCGGTTCGGGATTCATGTCGCGGCGCATTTCGGCAAGGCGCGCGCGCGCGTCCTGCACCGGTGTCGACACCGGGCCGGTCTTGGTGGGTTCTGCGGCGTCAGCCTGCGATGCCTCTGCGGCGCTTGCGGCCTCGGGGCGGGGACGGCGGGTGACACGCAGGATCCGGCCACGGCGCGGGGCCGTGGGTGCCTCGGCGGCCTCGGTGGCTGCCTCGGGTTGAGAGGCATCGTCCGACTTGGCCGGGGCCGCATCAGGCGCGGTCTGAGCGGTCTGGGGCTGCTCTGTGGTGCTGGCCTCGCGGGTTTGCGCGATCAGCGACTGAATCATCGCCGCAGCCTCGTCTGCCTCTTGTTCGGCGTGATTGGCTGCAGGTGCCGCAGGCGCAACCGGTTTCGTGTCGACCTTGGGTTCGGGCGTGGCTGACTGCGCTGCCGCTGCCGCTTCTGCCTTGAGGGCCAATGCGGGTGCCTTGGCCTCTGCCGGTTGTGCGGCCTTGGGTGCGGGCGTGGCCGTTTCCTGTTGCGGCGCGTCCTGTGCGATTTGTGCGGCAACCCGCGCGGTCGCGGTTTCCACATCGGCTGCCTGATCCTCGACGGCAGGTGTTTCTGGCGAACGCAAGCCTGCGCGTTCGAGGTTGCGCAGCACCTCTTTGATCTGCGCATCCGTTTCGTCGTCGATGTCGTCATCCGCCGCGGCATAGGCTTCGGGGATGGTGACAGGCTCTGCTGCGGTGTCCGTCTGCTCCGATTTTACGGCGTCATCGGGCACGACGCTGGCTGCGTCCGGCTTGGCTGCAGCGGGCGCATCGTCATTTGCACGCGATGCGTCATCGGTTGCGGACGGCGCGGGTTCGGGCGCGGGCGCACTGGCGGTTTCGCGTTCTTCGAGGTCCTCGACATAGGCGGTGTCGGCACGGCTGCCCACGACCGAGCGAATCCGCTTGAGCTTGTCAGCGACGCTTTCGGAATCGGGGTGACGTTCCGCCTTGGGCTGGGCCTGTGCGACAGGTGCCTCTGCGGGGGGCTGCTGGGCCGGTGGCATGGCGGGCCGCGTGTCGGTTGCGGCGAGGGCCTGTGGTGCCGGGTCCGATGCGCGCAAGACGATGCCAGCCTCGGATGTGCGGGCCTCGACCCTGCGGGAAATCTCGCGTTCGGCGATCCGGGTCAGCATTTCCGTATCCGGCGTCGGCGGTTCTGCCCCGAAATAACGGTCACCCGCAGCAAGGTCCCGGAAATATTCGGCGATTGCCTTCATCGTGGAAAAGGAATCGTCGAATCCTTCCAGGGTGCATGAGAAGGTGCCGTAGGAGACGGTGAGAATCTTGCTTGATTCAACCATGGTGTCCCTCGCTTTCTTTCAAAATCAATTACCCTCGTTTACCACGAATTGGTTCGCAAACCGGAACAGGCTGGCGGTGCTGTCTGGTTGATTTTGGGGCGCTTTTGAGGAATGTCGCGAAATATGAAACAATCCCCACTGCAAAAACCGATTGTTGCCAGTTCCGAACCGATCACCTTGATAGGTGGGGCGGACATTGCCGACGAAACCCTTAACATGTGCCTAAGGGTTGCGCCAAGTGTCGTTGCGGCCGATGGAGGCGCTGATCGCCTTGTTGTGACGGGGATCCCACCCCTGGCGGTGATCGGTGACATGGACAGCCTGTCGGCGCAGGCGCGTGCGACGCACAGGGACGTCATCCATGCGGTGTCGGAACAGGATACGACCGATTTCGAAAAATGCCTCACGCGGATCACGGCACCCGTGGTTCTGGCGGCGGGATTTCTGGGCGCGCGGCTGGATCACACGCTGGCAACCCTCGCAACACTGGCGCGGCTGCAGGCGCATCACGTCGTTCTGGTGTCCGACAGCGAGGTCTGCGTGCTGGCGCGGCAAGGGCGCAGTCGCATTGCGGTGACACCCCAGACACGTGTCGCGGTCATGCCCCTCGGGGCTGCCACCGTCAGTTCGACCGGCCTGGTCTGGGACATGGACGCGCTTGGCCTCGCACCTGACGCGGTGGTCAGCAGTTCGAACCGGGCGCAGGCAGAGCATGTGACACTGGATGTGGCCGGGCCTGTCCTGATCACGCTGGAGCGGTCGGAATTGTCCGGCGCGCAAGATTACGCTCTCGGACGATGATATAGAGGCCGGAGGCGACCGTTACGACGATGCCGCAGGCCGCAAGGCCGTTTGGCAGGTCGCCGAACATGGCCCAGCCGATGACCGTTCCAAATGGAATTTCGAGGTATTGCATCGGGGCAAGGGTGGATGCGGGGGCGCAGCGCAGGCTCCAGGTCATCAGCAGATGTGCGGCGGTGCCCACGAGGCCCATCAATACCACGAGCCACAGCGCGCCGGTGCCGGGCAGCGCGAAACTGGCCTGCGGGCCGGGCAGCACAAGCAGACCGACCGACACCAGTATCGTGGCCTGCAATCCGCCGATCGCCTGAAGTCTTACCGGATCGATGCGCCCTGACAGCGACCGCGTGACCAGCATGAACAGCGCGAATGTGACGGCCACCCCCAGCGGCAAGAGCGCAGGCAGGCCCACATCGACGAAATTCGGCTGAATCACCAGCAGCGTTCCGGCAAAACCGACGGCGCAGGCGATCATGCGCTGCGGGCCGACCTGTTCGTCCATGAACACGCGCCCCAGCAACAGCAGGATGAACGGCATGACAAAGGCGATGGCCAGCGCATCAGCCAACGGCAGATAGCGCAGTGATGCGAACATCATCGTCATGCCGGCGATGTGCAGGGCGCTGCGCAGCCAGACCAGATGACCTGTGCCGTGTGGCGGACGCAGATCATGCCCGCGTGCCAGAACCAACGGCACAAGCACCGCGGCCTGAATCGCGAACCGGGCCAGCACCAGCGTGCCCAGCACGACGGCACCGCCCAAGAGTTTTGCCATGCCATCGCCCAATGGGGCGAGGACGCAGAATCCGAGCATCAACAGGATGCCGGTAAAGGGGCGGTCATTTGGCATGTCGCAGCTTAGGCGCGGGAACAGACCTGCGCAATATCAGGTGGCGGACCCTTCGGGCGGGGTGGCCAGACGCGGTGCGGAAAACGGTGTGTCCCCCAGACCTTCGGCCTGGGCCGCGCGGCGCGCAGGGGCGCTGACCTCGCATTGCCGCGCGAGGCTGTGCAGGCGCGGGTAGTCGGTCAGTGTGAACCAGCCTGCGTTGTCGCCATATAGAGCCGTCCAGCGCAACATGGGTGCGAGGTAGCAGTGATGGACCGGATGCAGCGCCGTGGCATGGCTGTCCAGCAGGCGCAGGTGACTGGACAGCCGCCTCTGCATGGCAGCCCTGAAATCGTCTGGCGCATCGGGCATGTATTGCGCGGGATAAAATGTCATCCGCAGGGTTGGATGAAATGTGTTGGCCAGCCACAGCAGCCATGACAGGGCGGACGCCTCGCCGGTTGTGGCGGGGGCAGGCATCAGCTGACCGGGATACCGGTTTGCGAGCCAGATCAGGATGGCGGCTGTTTCGAACACCGGACCGTCGTCGGTTTCCAGCACCGGGATCAGGCCAGCAGGGTTCAGCGCGCGATAGGCGGCACTGTCCTGCGCACGGCTGGCGCGGTCCACCAGAACGGTCTGATAGGGGATGTCCAGCAGTTCGCAGGCCAACCGGATGCACAAGGAGGCATTGTCAGGCGCATAGTGCAGTCGCAGAGGTTGGTGTGTCATGTCGCATGTCTGCGCTGCCTTGTTGCGTGCGTCCAGCCTGTTTGCGGGTCAATTCGCCGCGTCGCCGTGTGATCTGGCTGTCCAAAGGCCGTCCGCCCGGCCTATAAGTCGGCGAGTCGTCACAGGAGCTGCCCCATGTCCGCCAATATGTCCCCCATCGACAAAGCGAAATTCGTCGCCGCGAAACGCGCCTGCGATTACGTGCAGGACGGCATGAAGCTGGGGCTGGGCACCGGATCGACCGCCGCATGGCTGGTGCGCTGTCTGGGCGAGATGGTGCGTGACAACGGGCTGAAGATCAAAGGTGTGCCGACCTCCAGCCGGACGGCGGAACTGGCCCGTCAGGTCGGGATCGAGGTGATTTCGCTGGACGAGGCGAAATGGCTGGATCTGACCATCGACGGGGCGGACGAATACGACCACGACCTGAACCTGATCAAGGGCGGCGGCGGTGCGCTGTTGCAGGAAAAGATCGTGGCCACGGCATCCGACCAGATGATCGTCATCACCGACGGGTCCAAGCGGGTTGAATCGCTGGGGAACTTTCCTTTGCCGGTCGAGGTGATCCCCTTTGGCTGGCAGACAAGCAAGGCGCTGATCGAAGAGGTGCTGGTGGGCATGGATGTGCTGGGCACCACCGCCAGCCTGCGGATGAACGCGGATGCGCCCTATGTCACCGACGAGGGGAACCATATCCTGGACCTGCATCTGAACCGGATCGGCAACGCGCGCCAGCTCAGCCTTGTGCTGAACCAGATCCCGGGGGTCGTCGAAAATGGCCTGTTCATCGACATCTGCGATATCGTCGTGACGGGCTATGGCGATGGCCGGGTCGAGGTGCAGGACATCAACAAGGGTGAACACGACGAAACCCGCTATGATTTTCTGGATGACGACAACCTGTTCGCCGATCTGGGCGACTGAGGCACCCGGTCTGTCGCGGCACTTGGGGCGGATGGCCCGATGTGGCGTTGTCCTCAGGCGGGCTTCGCCCTAGGTTGCGGACGAATTGAAGAGAGGGTGCGCGACCATGGCTGATTACGATTTTGACCTGTTTGTCATTGGTGGCGGGTCAGGCGGGGTGCGGGCGGCGCGGATGGCGGCGCAGACCGGCGCGCGTGTGGCCCTGGCCGAGGAATCGCGTCTGGGCGGCACATGCGTGATCCGTGGCTGTGTTCCGAAAAAGCTGATGGTCTTTGCGTCCAAAGGGGCGGCGCAGGTGGCGGATGCGCAGAAATTCGGCTGGGACGCGACCATCGGCGATTTCGACTGGGGCCGTTTCCACCCCAAGCTGACGGCTGAACTGGACCGGCTCGAAGGGGTCTATCGCAAGCTACTGGATGGCTCGGGCGTCAAGATCTATGACAGTCGCGCGACGGTGGACGGCCCGCATACGGTAAAACTTGCTAACAACCAAACCGTGTCGGCCAAACACATCCTGATTGCGGTTGGCGGCCATCCGGTCCGCCCGCCGCTGGAAAACGCGGAGCTGGGGTTGGTCAGTAACGATGTGTTCCTGTTGGAAAAACTGCCCAAATCCGTTCTGATCGTGGGTGGCGGATATATCGCCTGCGAATTTGCCTGCATCCTGCGCAATTTCGGGGTCGAGGTCACGATCTACGCGCGTGGTGCGCAAATCCTGAAAGGGTTCGACGACGAGGCGCGGGGTCTTTTGTCGGAATCCATGAAGCAATGCGGCATCGACATTCACATGGGCACCAGCGTGCAGGAAATGTGCCCGGCCGATCAGGCCCCCAAAGGGCCGCGTCCGACCGGGTCGGATGCCACAATGGGCGAACCCGCAGGAGAGCGTCGTTCGCTGGCCTCCAACGACAAGAGCATCACCGACCCGCGCGCCGCAGGCCCGATCTGGACCAAGGCGACGACAGGGGTGGAACAGGTGTTCGACCATGTGATCTTTGCGACGGGACGCGCACCTTCGACAGATGGGCTGGGGCTGGATGATGTCGGGGTCAAGCTGGAACGCAACGGGGCGATTGCCGTCGATGAATACAGCCAGACCAATATCCCCTCGATCTATGCCATCGGTGATGTGACCGACCGCGTGGCGCTGACACCCGTGGCGATCCGCGAGGGCATGGCGTTTGTGGATACGGTGTTCAAGGGCACGCCCACACCAGTCGATCACGACCTGATCGCCTCTGCCGTGTTTACCCAGCCCGAACTGGGCACCGTGGGCCTGACCGAGGATGACGCCGCCCGCAACGGTCCGATCGAGGTCTATTCGACCAGTTTCCGCCCGATGAACCAGGCGTTCATCGACGGGACGTCCCGCGTGCTGATGAAACTGATCGTCTGCGCTGAAACGCGCAAGGTTCTGGGCTGTCACATCGTCGCACCGGATGCGGGCGAATTGATCCAGATGGTCGGCATCGCGGTCAAGATGGGAGCCACAAAAGAGGACTTTGACCGCACTTGCGCCGTGCATCCGACCATTTCCGAGGAACTGGTGACCATGCGCGAACCGGTGCGGACAACTTGAACCGGTCGGGCTGAACGCCCACCTTAGTCACAAGGGCCCGATGCGGGCATCAATCAGAGGAAGACCTACACACGATGGCAGGCAATACCGGAGGCCCCTGGGGGGGTGGCGGCGATAACGGAAACCGTGGCAACGGGGCAAACGGCGGTGGCAACCAGCCACCCCGCCCGCCACGCAGGCCGGGTGAGGGGCCGCAAATCCCCGAAATCGATCAACTGGTCAACAAGGGCCGTGAACAGCTGCGCGTCCTGATGGGCGGCAAAGGTGGCGGCACGGGGTCTGGTGGGTCCGGTGGCGGCGGTGGGCCGGCGCTGACACGCGGCACCATCGGTCTGGGCGTCCTTGGTGCGGTGATCCTGTGGGGCATGGCATCTTTCTACACCGTACGCCCCGAAGAACAGGCGGTCGAGCTGATGCTGGGTGACTATATGTCGACCAACGGCCCGGGTCTGAACTTTGCACCCTGGCCGATCGTGACGCGTGAAGTGTTGCAGGTCACCTCTGAGCGGAGCATCGACATCGGCACCAGCCAGTCCGGCATGGATGCCGGCCTGATGCTGACCGGCGACGAGAACATCGTCGATATCGATTTCCAGGTGGTCTGGAACATCATCGACCCGCAGGAATACCTGTTCAACCTGGCCGATCCGCCGCAGACAATCGAGGCCGTGGCGGAATCCGTGATGCGCGAGATCATCGCACAGAGCAATCTGGCACCGATCCTGAACCGGGACCGTGGCGCGATTGCAGACCGTCTGCGTAGCGAAATCCAAAGCACGCTGGACAGCTATAATTCCGGTGTGAACATCGTCCGGGTCAACTTTGACAAGGCCGATCCGCCAGAGCCGGTGATTGCGTCTTTCCGTGCGGTGCAGGACGCCGAACAGGAACGCGACAGGCTGACGAACGTGGCCGACGCCTATGCCAACCGCGTGGTTGCAGAGGCGCGCGGTGAGGCGGCGCAGACACTGGAACAGGCCGAGGCATACCGCGCCCGTGTGGTGAACGAGGCATCCGGTGAGGCGTCCCGCTTTACCGCTGTTCTGGACGAATTCAGCAAGGCACCCGAGGTGACGCGCAAGCGTATCTATCTGGAAACGATGGAAAATGTATTGGGTGGAATGGATATCATCCTGCTGGACGAACAAGGCGGTGGCGGCAACGGCGTCGTGCCGTATCTGCCACTGAACGAGCTGGGCAACCGCGCCCCGCGCACCACCACCGGAGGGACGAACTGATGCGCAAGTCTGTATTCCTACTGCCCGCGCTGGTGGTCATCCTGATCGTCGCGCTGAGCTCTGTGTTCATCGTGGACGAACGCCAAAAGGCGTTGGTTCTGCAATTCGGTCAGATCGTGAAGGTTCAGGAAGAACCGGGTCTGGGGTTCAAACTGCCCTTTATCCAAGAGGTTGTGAACTACGACGACCGTATCCTGAGCCGCGATCTGGACCCGCTGGAGGTCACGCCGTCTGATGATCGTCGTCTCGTCGTCGATGCCTTTGCGCGTTACCGGATCTCGGATGTGGAACGGTTCCGTCAGGCCGTCGGTGCCGGCGGTCTGGAGGTCGCGTCGCGCCGTCTGGACGGTATCTTGCGGGATACCACGCGGAACGTGCTGGGTACGGTGTCGTCCAACGACATCCTGTCTACGGACCGTGCGGCGCTGATGCTGCGGATCCGCAACAACGCGATTGCAGAGGCGCGCAGCCTCGGGCTCGAGGTGATCGACGTGCGGCTCAAGCGGACCGACCTGCCGCCCGCCAACCTTAACGCCACCTACGAGCGGATGAAGGCAGAGCGTGAACGCGAAGCTGCCGACGAAATCGCCCGTGGTAACGAGGCCGCACAGCGGATCCGCGCCGGTGCCGACCGGACCGTGGTGGAATTGACGTCCGACGCCAACCGTCAGGCCGAGATCACCCGCGGTGAGGCCGACGCCGAACGCAACGCGATCTTTGCAGAGGCCTTTGGCGCTGATCCGGAGTTCTTTGAATTCTACCGGTCGATGACAGCCTACGAACGCTTTGCCGCGTCCGGTCGGTCGTCGATGGTGCTGAGCCCGGATTCAGAGTTTTTCAACTATCTGCAATCCGATCAGGGTCGTGCCGCAAACGACGCGGCCGCGGCAATTGCCGGTCAGTAAGCGTCATCAGTCAACGTCGTCAGGGGGCCGGTCATGTGACCGGCCCTTTTCATTTTAATGGGTCGGTTTTCAATTATTGCGTTTCACGCCCGCGTGACAAAACATCACGTGCATTGCGTCCGTGTCGCTGCGGTCTATGTTCATGGGCACAGAGTTGATCACAGCGTCGCGCGCGGCGCTCACGACGAGGGAGCACGACTTGACTTCACAGGCCATTGCACGGACCCGCCCCATGACCGCCATGACACCCCGCACGGGGATGATCAGCGGCCTTGCCCTGATTGCGGCGCTGTTTGCCGCGCAGTCGATGCCCGGATTTGCCCAGACAACCGAGGCGGTCGAGGCGCAGTTGATGACGCCGATGGATCGGCCAGCGACCTTTGCCGACCTGGCCGAACAGGTCAGCCCGTCGGTGGTGAACATCACCACCTCGACAATGGTGGCCGAACGCACCGGCCCCCGTGGGCTGGTCCCGGAAGGATCGCCTTTCGAGGATTTCTTTAACGACATGCAAGACGGTCCGGGCGCACCGCGCCGGTCGTCCGCATTGGGGTCCGGTTTCGTGATCAGTGCCGATGGTTATATCGTCACCAACAACCATGTGATCGAGGATGCCGACGAGATCGAGATCGAGTTTTTCCCGGGCGACGGTCAACCGACCGAGTTTCTGCCCGCGGAACTGGTCGGGACCGATCCCAACACCGATATCGCCGTGCTGAAGGTCGAATTCGACAGCCCGCTGCCTTATGTCGAATTCGGTGACAGCAACGCCGTGGGTGCCCGCGTCGGTGACTGGGTCATGGCGATGGGCAACCCGCTGGGGCAGGGATTTTCGGTCAGCGCCGGCATCGTGTCCGCCCGCAACCGGTCGTTGCAGGGCACATATGACGATTACATCCAGACCGACGCGGCCATCAACCGGGGCAACTCTGGCGGGCCATTGTTCAACATGGCTGGCGAGGTAATCGGCGTGAATACGGCGATCCTGTCGCCCAACGGCGGGTCCATCGGTATCGGTTTTGCGATGTCGGCGGCCGTGGTGACCGATGTGGTCGACCAGCTGCGCGAATTCGGCGAGACGCGGCGCGGTTGGCTGGGCGTGCGAATTCAGGACGTGACGCCCGATATGGTGGCAGCCATCGACGGTCTGGACCGGGCACGCGGGGCGATGGTGACAGACGTGCCACCGGGGCCTGCGGCTGATGCGGGGCTGGAATCCGGTGATGTAATCCTGACCTTTGACGGCAACGACGTGCCTGACACGCGTGAGCTGGTGCGGATGGTCGGCAATTCGCCAGTCGGCAAGGAGGCCGTGATGCTGGTCCTGCGCAATGGCGAAGAGATCGAACGCACGGTTACCCTTGGTCGTCGAGAGACCGAGGAATCGATCGCATTTCCTGACATGACGCCCGATGCAGAGGCCGAAGAGGATGCCGAAGTCGAACTGATGGGTCTGACACTGGCACCCGTCGATGACGCGCTGACCGAAGAATACGGTCTGGACGTCGAGGCAGGTCTGGTCATCACGGCCATCGCGCCGGATTCGGATGCCGCGAGCAAAGGGCTGATCGCCGGTGACGTGATCACCGAGGCCGGGCAAGAGGACATCGCCAGCGTCGACGACCTGCAAACGCAGATTGATGCAGCGACCGAGGCTGGTCGCACATCGTTGCTGCTGCTCGTGCGGCGCGGTGGTGATCCGCGGTTCGTCGCACTGTCGCTGGACGACTGAGCCTGCGCCAAGCCAAACCGAAACGCCCCGCAGTTCTGTGGGGCGTTTTGCGTTTCAGGGACGTGCTTGGGCGAATATCCCCAGATCGCGGGCGGTGGCCACAGATAGGACCGGACTGTCGAGGTCGCGGTTTCGTTGGACCTGCTGGACGGCGGCACGGGTCGCTGGATCATAGATGCCGCTGATCGGCCCGTCATAGGCGCGGCGGATCAGCAGGGCGCGTTGTAAACTCTGGACAAAGGCCTCGTTCGTCAGGACGGGCGGGCAGACGGCCTCGAACCTAGTGCCTTCGCCAATGGTGCGCGCGGTGGGTTCCGATACGGTGCGAAAAACAGGCGGATCGATGATGGTGCCTGCGGCATCCCGGCGGGCGGGTGCAACCTGTTCCACGCGGTCCACGACGTCCACGCGGGTGCGCGGTGCGGTACGCGCAAAACAGCGCCCGGCGGTATCGGTTTCAATCCCGCCGCTGGCGATTAGCACTGTGGCGGGTGCGTCTGTCGGCGGGACAGGCGCACAGGCCGAAAGAACGAGCAAAATGGGCAGGAGGCGGATCATGCCACTACATAACCGCAAGAATGTCGCGGCGATAGCCCCGTGATGGGACTGGCATGCGCCTCGGTGACGGCCTAAGGTGCGCGCCGACACTGCATCCATTCTGAGGAAAACCAATGGCCAAGATCACTTATGTCGAACACGGTGGCAAGGAACACGTCGTCGAGGTTGCCAATGGCATGACCGTCATGGAAGGCGCACGCGACAACGGGATTCCGGGGATCGAGGCCGACTGCGGCGGTGCCTGCGCCTGTTCGACCTGCCACGTCTATGTGGCCGAGGATTGGGTGGAAAAGCTGCCCGCCAAGGACGGCATGGAAGAAGACATGCTCGATTTTGCCTATGAACCCGATCCCGTCCGGTCGCGGCTGACCTGCCAGATCAAGGTCTCTGACGCGCTGGACGGTCTGCGCGTGCAGATGCCGGAAAAGCAGATCTGATGAAATGGGCGGCGGTGGCCTGCATGCTGGCCGGACCAGCGACGGCACAGCAGATCACCGCTGCCCAGTTTGATGCCCCCACGACGCGCTATGATCACGGCGTGCTGGGCGATGCCGTGGAATGGGGCGATTTGCGGATCGTCACCACCGACGGGGCTTACCTTTTCACCTTGCCGGAACATCAGGTCTACGAGGACCTTGTCCCGCGTCTGTGGGATGTGACGGGCGACGGTCTGCCAGAGGTCGTTGTCGTGCAGGCCGACATCGCGCGCGGGGCGCGTCTGCTGGTGTTCGGGCTTGTGGATGGCGTGCCGCAGGCGATCACGGCGACCCCTTATATCGGTCAGACCCGCCGCTGGCTGGCACCCGTGGGTGCGGCTGATTTCGACGGCGACGGACGGATCGAGGTGGCCCTGGTGGACCGGCCCCATCTGGCACGGACCTTGCAGTTCTGGCGACCGGCGGAGGGCGTGATGGAACTGGTTGCTGCTCTGCCGGGGGTCACGAACCACCGGATCGGGGATGCAGAGATCCCCGGTGGTGTCGCCTGTGATGGACGCACGGCGGTGCTGCTGTCGGGGGACTGGGACCGTGTGATCGGTGTGCGGTTTGACGGCGGCGTGCCTGTTGCACGTGATCTGGGCCCAAACGGGCCGGGGGCCGTCGCCGCGGCGCTGGCCTGCCCGCGCTAGGTCAGCTGGACCGCCAACACCAGCAGACCCGAAATGTCGCACATTTGCTGGCCAGCCCCGAGGATGTCGCCGGTTTGCCCGCCGATCCGCGCATGTGCGATGCGGCCCCATCCATAGGCCGTGGCGGCCACGACCAGACCCAATGCAGGCAATGCACCCGGCCACAGCAACAGCGTGATCACCCCGGCCAGCACAGCTGCGGCGACTGCCGTAACATGCACAGGTCGCCCCACGTGCCGACTAAGCCCCGTGGCGCGGGCCGGGGGCAGCCAGGCCATCAGGGCGGCCATCGGTGCGCGGCTGACCGCCCCCATGATCAATGCAGCAGACCAGAGTGCGTCGTTCGCGATAATCAATGACCACAGTTGCCACCGCAAGAGAAGGGTCAGGATCAGGCCGATGACGCCATAGGCACCGATCCGGCTGTCCTTCATGATCTCGAGCCGCCGATCGCGTGTCCAGCCGCCCCACAGACCGTCCAGGCTGTCGGCCAGACCATCCTCGTGCAGCGCGCCGGTCAGCGTGATCTGGGTTGCGATCAGCAGGACTGCCGCAAGCGCTGGCGGCAGACCCAGCCAAAGCGCAAGACTGGCCGAGAGCGCCGCCAGCCCACCAACCACAAGGCCCGCCACCGGCCAGGCCCATGCCGCACGCGCCCCCCGCAGTGTCGCGCGATCCGTATCGACGGGCACTGGCAGGCGGGTCATCAACCCCACAGCGGCGGCAATGTCGGACGGGGCAAAGCGCGGCTGGGGGCCGGTCTTGTTTTGCATGATGCGGCCTCTTTTCATTCCGTGTCGCATGGTTAGACAGGGGCAGGGGAATACGCAACGAGGACGGAACATGACCGCAGCATTCACGAGCCTTGACAGCTTTCGCGCCGCGCTGGCGGCCGCCGGCGGCGCGGATACGGCCGCCCGCGACGGGGCTGCGGCGCGCAACGGCACATTGACCAAGCCGCCGGGCGCATTGGGCCGCCTGGAGGATCTGGCGATCTGGGTCGCAGGCTGGCAAGGCAACGTGCGGCCTGTGATCGCGGCCCCGCAGATCATCGTGTTCGCCGGCAATCACGGCATCTGCGCCCAGGGCGTGTCAGCCTTTCCGCCAGAGGTGACGGCCCAGATGGTCGGCAATTTCAGCGCGGGCGGTGCGGCGATCAACCAACTGGCCCGGACATTTGGCGCAACCATGTCGGTGGTCCCGCTGGACCTGGAAACGCCGACGCAGGATTTCACCACCGGCCCCGCCATGTCAGAGGCCGAAGTCGTATCGGCCCTGCGCGCGGGATGGGACGCGGTCGCCCCCGACACGGACCTGTTGGTGGTGGGGGAAATGGGGATCGGCAACACGACCGTGGCGGCGGCGCTGGGGGCTGCCCTGCTGGGTGGCGATCCTGCGGACTGGGTCGGACGCGGCAGTGGCGTTGACGATGCGGGTGTGGTCCGCAAGGCGCAGGTCGTGGCGGCTGGCCTCGCCCGTCACGCAGAGGCGCTGGCCGATCCGTTGCAGGTGCTGCGCTGCCTTGGCGGGCGCGAACTTGCGGGCATGACCGGGGCAATCGCGCGGGCGCGCGTTGCTGGTATCCCGGTGGTGTTGGATGGTTTCATCTGCACGGCGGCCGCGCTTGTTCTTGATCGCGCGGTGCCCGGTGCGCTGGATCATGCCGTTGCAGGCCATGTTTCGGCCGAAGGGGCGCATGGCCGCATGCTGGACGCGCTGGGCAAGACCCCGCTGCTGGATCTGGGGCTGCGACTGGGCGAGGCATCCGGTGCCGCCGTGGCGATCGGCATCGTGCAGGCGGCTGTTGCCTGTCACAGCGGCATGGCGACCTTTGAGGAGGCCGCCGTCGCAGGCAAATCGGCCTGATCCACCGATTTTTCTGCGAAAAATCGTTGTCCCGCCAGATGATACCGGGTGCTGTCCGATTTTTCGCGAAAAATCGGGGCCCTAGCGGTTGCCACGCGAGGTGTCACCGGGGCGGCGTGGCGGTAGCGCCTCGTCCGAGGCATCGCGGTTCTGCACCCGACTGGCGAGTGCCGTTTCCAGATCACTGTCCAGTTTGCGCGCACGGGCCACGTAATCGGCGTTGTCCGCAATGGCGACGCCCGGTTTCCACAGCTCTGCCAGTTCACGAACCATGCCGCGGTCGGAATGATAGAACATGGTTTCCGCCTCGGCGGCTTCGAATTCCGTCAGTCCCAGATTTTCGAGCGCATAGCGCCCGGCGCGCAGCGAGCTGTCGAACATTTCACGCACGATGTCATTGGCACCCGCCGCATAAAGTTCATAGCTGTGCACGCGGTCATAGGCCCGGGCGATGATGTGGATATCGGGGCGGACCTTGCGCACATAGGCAACCAGCTGGCAGGCAGTGGCCCGATTATCAAGACAGACCATCATGACGCGCGCCTCGTCGATCCCGGCCGCGGCCAGCAAGTCAGGGCGCGTCGGATCGCCAAAGAACCCGCGATAGCCGAACTTGCGCATGGTCTGGACGGCGGCAAGATCATTGTCGATCACGACCGTCGAGAACCCTGCCGACTGGATGAGGCGGTTCGCCATCTGGCCAAAGCGTCCGATGCCCGCGATGATGACGGTCCCGGTTTCGTCAACCTCGTCGTGTTCGTGGTCCTCTTCTTCTTCCATGCGGCGGGTCAGGTAGTGGTAGCCGATGAACATCAGCGGCGTGACCAGCATCGACAGCGCCGTCACCAACAGCAACAGTTCCGATACCGGCCCCGTCAACACGCCCTGACTGCGCGAGAACGAGATCAGCACGAACCCGAATTCACCGGCCTGGGCCAGCCCCAGCGTGAACAGCCAGCGGTCCTTGCCCTTCATCTTGAACAGGAGCGACAGCGCATAGAGGACCGCACCCTTGATCACGATGATGCCCAGCACATAGGTCGCCACGCGGGTCGGTTGCGCAAAAAGCAGTTCAAAGTTGATACCGGCCCCGACGGTGATGAAAAACAGCCCCAGCAGCAGGCCCTTGAACGGTGCAAGGTCGCTTTCGAGTTCGTGGCGGAATTCCGAGTTGGCCAGCACCACACCGGCCAGGAACGTCCCCAGCGCGGGGGACAGGCCGACGGTTTCCATCAGGACGGCAATCGCCACGACCATCAGCAATGCAAGCGCGGTATACATCTCGCGCAGCTTGGCCTGATGGATATAGCGGAAAACCGGGCGGGTCAGGTAGATCCCGGTCAGGATGACAGCGGCTACGGCACCGATGGTCACCAGCGTCACGCCCCAGCCGGGCAATCCCTCGACCAGTGACAGGCCGTGATGGGCCTCGTCGGTGGTTCCGGCGCGCTGCATGGACCCGTCGGGGGCCAGCGCCACGCGCGCGGCAGGCGATGCCAGCAGCGGCAGCAGGGCCAGCATCGGGATCACGGCGATATCCTGCGTCAGCAATACCGAAAAGATCGATCGCCCGCCGCCCGTCTGCATCAGCCCCTTTTCGGACAGGGTTTGCAGCACGATGGCGGTGGAGGACAGCGCAAAGATCATGCCGATCGCGATGCCGGTCACCACGTCGTAATCCAGCGCGATGGCGGCCCCCGCAATCAGCAACGTGGTCACCCCGACCTGAAGTCCGCCCAGACCGATCAGCCGATCCCGCATGTCCCACAGGGCGCGCGGTTCAAGTTCCAGTCCAATCAGGAACAGCATCATCACCACGCCGAATTCGGCAAAATGCTGGATGTCCTGTGCCTCGGTCCCGACCAGTCCGGTCAACGGGCCGATGATGATCCCGGCAGCCAGATATCCCAGAACGGACCCCAGTCCCAGTCGCGCGGCGAAAGGCACCGCAAGCACGGCGGCACCCAGATAAATCGTGGCCTGTAGCAGAAACGTATCCATGCGGCTGTCTTAAACGTCACTGCGCACAAGGCAATGGGTCAGGCGGGATGCATGGCAAACAACTGCGGCATTGCGCGGCCCTGCCTACCCCGTGGGCAGTTGCAATGCGTAGGTGCGGCCACGTTTGACGAAATTCAGCGCGGAATCGCCGATGGCCGTGACCCGGCCGCCATCGAGGGCGCTGCCGACCTCCACCTTGACATAGCGACCGTTGCCCAGACGGACCAGGGCACGGCGCGCGTTGGGGCGTCCATAGACACCGACCAGGTTCATGTCGCGCAGGCGGATCGCGTTTTCCTGGGTCGCGGCACGGGCGACGCCGCCCGGCACGGGCCCCGTCGGGGCTACGACAGCGGGGGCTGACACCTGCGGTGTGGTTGCCGGGCGCTGCACGACCGCATCGGTCTGGCGCTGCACGGGCGCTGCCGTGGCACGGGCGACAACCTGGGCAAAGTTGCGCGGGCGTGTCGCCGGACGCGGGGCAATGCCCACGGCCCGCGCCGTGCGGTTGTTGTATGCCGACTGCGGTGCGGCAGAGGCGATGGCCGCTGCAATCGCGTTGATATCGGGCGTGGGGTCGGATGCGGGGGCTGCGGGGGCCAGCCCCTCGGGGCGCAGCGCGGGGCGCGCGTCCGCGACACGCGGATCGATCGGGGCGGCAACGACCGGCGACCGGCTGGCAAAACTCGCGGGCCGCAAGGTGGGACGCAGGTCCGGTGCGCCCGTGATGACGGTGGGCGTTGCGGCGTCGGTTTCCGTCACCCCGGACGAGGCGGGGTCTGAGGTGTCGGCGTCGTCTGCCTGTGCGGGGGCGATATCGCCCGGCCGCAATACGGGCCGCAGGTCAGGGACCGCTGCGACCTGTGCGTCCTGCGGCAGGGCGGGGGCCAGGTCCGCCGGGCGCGCGCGCGGCTGGACGGGTGGCGTCCCCGCAATCAGCCGCACCGTTTCCGGCGCATCCGGATCGTTTGTCACGGAGGTGTCGGTCGCGGTCTGCGTGGGCGTGCCCGGGCGGAGCTGCGGACGGATGTCAGGCGCACCCGAAAAGACAATGGCCCCGCTGGGCACGATTGTGCCTGTCGGTGTCGCAAGGATGCGCCCGCGCACATCGCGGGCAAAGAACGCATCGGCTGCCGGGGGATCTATCTGTGCCGCGATCACCGCGTCGGGGGCGGTCTGTGTGGGATCGGGCAATGTGGGGGCCGTGTTCCACGACAAGCCGGCCAGCGCCACCGGGACCGGGCGCTGCGATTCTTCGATCGTGGTGCGTGGCGTGACGGGCAGGCGCGGCGCGCGTTGATAGACGCCTGTCGCGGCATAGATCCTGTCTGCCTCTGCCGGGGTCAACACGCCGGTGGTCGGTGCCCGCACAACCGGCAGTGCGGGTGTCGCCAGCAATTCGGGTGCAGGGGCATCGGTCAGGGCCGACGGTGCGGGGATTGCCGCGGGTGTGGCTGGCCGGAGCGCTGGCGTAACGGCTGCAATGTCTGTCTCGTCAGGCTTTTCTTGTGCGGTTGCAGGGGCCGCCGCGACCTCTTCTTCCTCGCCCCAAAGCCATGCGATTCCTTCGTCGGGCAGGGTCGAGGCCCAGAACCCCATGATCAAAAGCACGACCAGCAGCACCGCCGTGAGGATGAGGCCCAGAAAACGCGGCTTGCCGCTGCGCGCAGGCGCAAGACCCGCCAATGCATCGGGGGTTTCCCGCGCGGGTTTGGCGGCCGGTTGCGGTGCCTGGGGCGCGCGGGGGGCGGCAACCATGGCGGGGACGGCGTCAGGTGCCGATGGGGCCTGTGCCCGCAAGGCGGTTGGCGATGCAGCCTTGCCCTTGCCAGCGATGGGGGGCGGCGGCTCCTTGCGCCTTGTGAACAATGGTTCTTCGGGGGCGCCTGCGACGGGGGTGGCGCGGGTTGCGGTCAGGGCCTGTTTCGGGCCCTTTTTTTCGGCTTGTTCCGACGGCGGTGCGCTGATGGGCAGGCCGGGTTCAGCGGTGCGCGCGGGATCGGGTGTAGTGGCGGGTGTGGTGTCGCGGGGGGCTGCCCCCCCCGGCATCGCAGCGGCTGCCAGTGCACCGGACACGGGTCTGCTGCGCGCGGTAAACAGCGGCAGATCGTCAGATGCGGTGTCCGTTGCGGGCGCGTCGGTCGTGTCGGCCGCGTCTGGCGTGTCTGCAACGGGATTCTGCGGTGGGTCAGGCAACACCGCGTCGGTCGCCGCCTCTTGTGCTGCGGGCTGTGGTGACAGGTCCGCGATGCCGGTTTCCTCGACCGGTTGGCTGGATCGTTCGGCCAAGGTCCCGCTGGCCGATTGGGTCGGGCCGAAAAAGACCTCTGACACAAAGGTGCCAGGCGGGGGGACGGCCACAAAGCAGACCGGGTTGAAATCATGTTCCAGCGCAAAGGCTTCGGCTTCGGCCAGTGTTTCGCGGGCGACGGCCGCGATATGGGTCATGCCGCCGGACCGGTCGAAATCGATCGACAATTCGTCGACCGAATAGGGCGTCGCACCGTCAAGGGCCTGCCGGACATCCGCGACACTGGTCTGCGCGCCCTCGAGCGACATGAATCTGATCTGATCCTCTGGGATCACCAGTTTTGTGGTCAGGCCCTCGGGTTCGAGGGTCAGGCCGTCGGCCCGCAGCTTGGCCAAGGCACCCGACAGGTCATCGGTGTCAAGCGGGACATTGCCAACGCGGTTCCAGCCTTCTGGCACGCGGTGCAGCAGGCGGATACCATCGGATGAAAGAAGCAAAGCAAAACGAGGCGTCATAAGATGGTCCTAGCAGCCTGTCATTCATCGGAAAACGACAAATGTCATTCGCGCTCATGGTATAGCAAGTTATCGCCGGGTCCAAGATGGCTGGTGTTCTGTGCCGCTCTGTCCGCGGGCATGCTGGCGGGACCGGCATTCGCGCAGGCGGCGCGCATCACCATGCAAGGCACCGGCGAGGTCAGTGCCACACCCGATCTGGCGCGGGTCAATCTGGGGGTGTCGCATCAGGCCCCCACGGCAGCGGCGGCGCTGGCGCAGATGTCGACGGATATGACGGCGGTCCTGGCCAGCCTGTCCGATGCGGGGATCACCGGCGCGGATGTGCAGACCAGCGGATTGCGGCTGGACGTGATCCAGGATTACGACCGGGACAACAATATCTCGCGCGTGACCGGCTATCGCGCCAGCACGGATGTCAGCGTGACGGTCACGGCGCTTGACCGGCTGGGCGAGGTTCTGGACGCGGTGGTCCAGAGTGGGGCAAACCAGATGAATGGTCTGACCTTTGACGTATCGGACCGTCAGCAGTTGCTGGATGATGCCCGCCGCGCGGCGGTGGCAGATGCCATGCGCAAGGCCGCGTTATATGCAGACGCGGCCGGGATCGCGTTGGGGCGGCTGGTCAGCCTGAGCGAGGGTGGTGTCAGCGCGGGACCGGCCCCCATGATGCGCATGGCCATGGAGGATGCCATGTCCGTCCCCATCGCCGAGGGCGAGGTGACGATCAGTGCAAGCGTCACGATGTCATGGGATGAGGGCATGCAGGACGACCGCTAGGGCCGTCCTGCATCCGTGGTCAGGCCGTGGCCTTGGTCAGGGCCTGATCCAGATCAGCAATCAGGTCGTCCGCGTCCTCGATCCCGATGCTGACACGCACGATTTCGGGGGCGGCACCGGCCGCACGCTGCTGGTTTTCCTGCAACTGCCGGTGCGTGGTGCTGGCAGGATGGATGATCAGGCTGCGCGTATCACCAAGGTTGGCCACGTGGCTGAAGATCTCGAGGCTGTCGATCAGCTTGATGCAGGCCTCGTATCCGCCCTTGACCGCGAATGTGAACAGGCCACCCGCGCCCTTGGGGCAGACCTGCGCGACCCGGTCGAAATACTTTGAACTCTTGAGGCCCGCATAGGTGACGTATTCCACGCGGGGGTCGTCCTCGAGCCATTTTGCGATCTTTTCGGCGTTCTGGACGTGGCGGTCCATGCGTAGCGACAGCGTCTCGATCCCCATCAGCGTGTAATGCGCCGCCTGCGGGTTCATCGTCATGCCCAGATCGCGTAGACCGATGGCGATCCCGTGGAACGTGAACGCCATCGGGCCGAAGGTTTCGGCGAATTTCAGGCCATGATAGGCGGGTTCGGGTTCGGACAGGGACGGGAATTTGCCCGATGCGGCCCAGTCGAATTTGCCCGAATCCACGACGCAACCGCCCGTGACGGTGCCGTTGCCGGTCAGGTATTTCGTGGTCGAATGGACGACCAGCGTGGCACCGTGTTCGATCGGGCGGCACAGGTAGGGGGTCGCCGTCGTGTTGTCGATGATCAGGGGAATGCCCGCGTCATCGGCGATGTCGGCCACGGCGCGCACATCCATGATATAGCCGCCGGGGTTGGCGATCGCCTCGCCGAAAATGGCCTGGGTGTTGTCGTCGATGGCCGCCTTGACCGCGTCCAGATCGTCGAAATCGACGAATGTCGCGGACCAGCCGAACCGTTTGATCGTCTGGGTGAACTGCGTGACCGTGCCGCCGTAAAGGCGCGTGGAGGCTACGATGTTCTTGCCCGGTGCCATCAGCGGAAACAGCGCCATCAGTTGCGCTGCGTGACCTGACGCGCAGCACACGCCGCCGATGCCGCCCTCGAGCGTTGCAATCCGTTCCTGAAGTGCTGCAACCGTGGGATTGGTCAGGCGCGAGTAGATGTAGCCGACCTCTTGCAGGTTAAAGAGCGCCGCTGCGTGGTCCGCGTCGCGGAACACGTAGGCGGTCGTCTGATAGATCGGCACCTGACGCGCGCCGGTGGCGGGATCAGGGCGCGCACCTGCATGGATTTGCAACGTGTCAAAGCCGTAGCTGGGGCCGTTGGGGTCTGTGGACATGGGGTTTCCTCCGGGCTTATGGTTGGCGGCACGCTAGCGCCACGCCAGCATCAATTCAACGTCCCATGCCAAAAGGTCCCGCCATGCCCGTTCCGTTTCATTTCGCCTATCACGTCACGGATCTGGATGCTGCGCGGGCGTTCTACGGTGGGGTGCTGGGTGCTGCAGAAGGGCGTTCGACCGAGACATGGGTCGATTTTGATTTCTACGGTCACCAGCTGAGCCTGCATCTGGGCGCGCCGTTTGCGAATGCGCCAACGGGAAAGGTGGGCGATCACATGGTGCCCATGCCGCATTTCGGTGTCGTGCTGCCGCTGGATGAATGGACGGCGCTGGCCGGACGGCTGGAAGAGGAACAGACCGATTTCATCCTTGCGCCATCCGTGCGGTTCAAGGGTGAGCCGGGCGAACAATGGACGATGTTTTTCCGCGATCCGTCGGGAAACCCCATCGAAATCAAGGGCTACGCCGCTAGCAGTGGAATATTCGCGACCTGAAGTGCGCTGATTTTTCTGCGAAAAATCAGGGGGCCCACGGGTTGCTGCCGGGCGCGGTCCGATTTTTCGCGAAAAATCGGCTACCGGATCCAGTAACCTGCGGATTTGATCCGGTTACGCAGCTGTTGTTCGCGGCGCGGCAGATCGTTTCGGTCGAACATCTCGCGGACCTTCTGGCCGCGGGACTGATAGATCATCCGCTTGAAGGCTTCATGCTTCTTGAGGTGTTTCTTGATCTTGTTGGGGGCGCTGACCTCCTCAACGACGGCAATCGCCTTGTCACTCTCGCGGGCATACATCAGCGGCATCAGCCGCCAATGGCAGGTGATGTCGCCGTCCAGACCGTCCAATTCCGGTCCTGGCCTGCCACCGCCAAGGCTGTGGATCACCAGCGGCAGCGCCACCTGATCAAGCCATGGGTCCAGCGGCTGGATGACCAGTTCTGGTGGCCGGTCATCGCGGATGGCGAGCGACATGTCCAGAAACCGTGCCAGAAACGCCTGCGGATCAGATCCCAGAAACCAGCCCGCGTTGAAATACAGGTAGCGCTGCCAGTATTCATCCGGCTGCTCGGTATCGAGGCTGCTTTCGAAATCCAGCCCGAACTTGTCGTAGAGCGATTTCCAGATCGCGGTGTAGCCCGGCCAGTAAAGCTCTTCCTGCGGCCAGGTCCCTTCTCGCCGCATCGAGGCTGTTGGCCGGGTGAAATCGATCTGCATCCCGCCGATATCGTCGAGGATCAGCGTGTCGCTGTCAAAAAAGATGAACGGCTCACCGGGGGGGAGGGTCGCCAGTCCTTCGATCTTGTTGCCATAAGGATAGGCCGCGCCAAAGTGGACGCTGTGGAACGGGGCGATTTCGGCCCCCAGTTCGGTCAGCGCCTCTGCGATGTCGGGATCGATGCGCGGATCATCCGGCCAGAGGGGGCCGGGCTGCGGTTCGGCCACGATGACGCGTCCGGCAAAGGACGGGGCGCGCGCGCGCAAGGAGGCCACGAACAAAAGCGCCTCGTATTGCAGGCGACCGCGTTGTCCGACGATCATGATGTTGAATGGCTGCCGGGTGGTCATGTCGTCACCCCGTGTTCCGCGCGTGCCGGTTCATGGTCAGTTCCGGATCGTTTCGGTGATGATCGGTCCGACGGCTGCGCCAATGAATTGCTGCGATTGGACGACCCGGCCGCCCGCCGTCCAGTAGATATTGGGCGTCTGCTGGTCGTTACCTGTGCAGGTTTCGGTCCACATCTGCGCCGCGTAGGTCGTGCCATAGAGCGTCAGCGCCTGGTCCGCGGGGCCGGACATGGTGCAACGCTGCGCGCGCAGCACGGTCTGGTTTTCGGCGTTCTGATAGCTGAACCTGCGGTCATAGGCGCGCGGACCACCCACCAGGGCTGCGACCGTGCCGTCGATGTCGCTGTGCATCAGATCGGTGCCCATGCCGCGTGTTGCCGTCACCACGCCGTTGATCATCGACAGAGTGATCGCATCCGGTGTGGCCCAGGTCGTCACCGGACCGTTCGCCGCGACCGGGACCGCCGTGGCGGCATAGGGGGCATGCGGCAGCTCGATCAGGACCATCGGTGTTGTCACCGACGCGATGAACGCGGGCGTCACCTTCGCGCGCAGGTCGATATAGGGGGCCGGCGCGCAGGCGGTCAGACCGCAGGCGGCAAGGGCAATGATTTGGATCAGCTTGGTCATCGCCAGAATTGTCCCCAGGTCCGTTGCAGGTCGTCGGTGCGGCTGTCCTCGATCAGCGGATACAGGCGGTCCTGCACCGACAGCCGTGCGCCACCGTCACGCAGGATGGGCTGGATCAGCACGGGCCGGGACCGGCGCATGTCCTGTCCCGTCAGGAAATCGAACGGGATGGTGACGCGGATCCCCTTGTCGAACGAACCTTCGCCGAAATCATCAAAAGAGACGTCGGTCAGGGTGGCATATGCCTCGACGTTCCAGCCGTTGTCGAACCGGCGCCCCACGGTCAGCGTGCCACCGTCGTCACCGGCCAGATAGCGCCCAAGGTCGAGTTGTGTGAAATACCCGTCGTCGAAATCATAATAGGCCGACAGATGGCCCGTTGTGACCGTATAGTCGCGCAGACCCAGACGCTGGTCAAAGTCACGCTGGCGCACCCGGTTCAGTTCGGCACCCAGCGCGTAACGTCGCCCGGCAGGGGCCCACAGCAGCTCCGTCGAGACGCCGGCAAAGCCGTATTCCAGATAGCCTGCCGTGGCGCGGCCATAAAGATCCGTGCCGGGGCGAAACAGGTAGGACGCGGTCAGACGGTTCAGCGTCGTCTGTTCGCGGTCATAGATGTTCTTTTCGCTGCGCACGCGCGGTAGCACCGAATTCGATGGCCGCGTCGCATCATCAAGGTTGCCCAGCAGTTTGCTGCGGATGTCACCAGACAGCCGCAGGCCGGGCGTGAGGTCCAGATCGGCCGTCAGGCTCAGCCCGCCTGCAAGCCTGACGGGCGAGTCCGGATCGAACAGCGAGGTGCTGATGAACGGTGCAATCCCGAAGTCGAGGCGCGGAAACGGATCGGCCGTCGGCGGCACGGCGGCGGGGCTCGTGTCGATTCCGGCGCGCGCATAGCTTGCGAATGCCGCATCGGCGTCGAATTCCAGATCGGTCAGGTCAGACCGGCGCAGCGTTGCGCTGACCACGGGCAGGTTGCGCCGCATGACCACGATCTCGTAGCGGGTGATGCTGTCGGGCAGGGTGTAGGTCAGGGTGCGTGCCGTGCGGCCGATAGCCTGACTGTCGGTGCGGTAGGTGTCGTTGACGATGGCCACGCGGGCCAGATCACCGCGCAGCGTCAGACCGTAGAGCGTGATATCCTGTTCGGACAGGGCCGCGGCGGTTGCCGTCTGCGGGCCGCGGGCCTGTGGGTCGGTCGCTGCATCCCAACTGGCGGCCGCGCCTGTGCCTTGTGCGCGCACAGGCAGGGGGGCCGTGTTGTTGATATTGCCGTCGCGCCGGACCTTTGGGTTGATGTTGTAGCTAAGGTTGATCGCGGCCTCTGACCCATAGAGGTAGGCACCGGTCAGGCGCAGACCGGGATGCAGGTCATAGCTGACGGCGACATTGACCGGAGATTTGACGTCAAAGGCCGTGCCGTCCTCGAACGGATAGGCGTCGGATGAATATTCCACGGTCGCCAGCGTTCGGTCGTTGATCCGGTATTGCAGGCCGCCGAACAGGGCCGCGTCGCCCCGGAACCACTCGATGCTGTCGACCTCGCCGCCAGTGCTGGACGCGGTGCGGGCACCGCGCGCATCAAAGCTGTCGGAGAGTATCCCCAGCGGATTGTCGAACCCGCCCTGGGTGCCGAACCGGCCCCATCCCAGTCCCAGCGTGGCACGCAGGTCGGGAGTCAGACTCTTGGAGGCGACGATGTATTCGCTCTCGAAAAATCCGGTCCCGAGGAAATCGTTCAGACCGACGGCAACGGCGGGACGAAAGCGGCCCTCATCCATGATCCGGTAGTGCAACGAAAAGCTGCGGTCGAAGACGAAATCGAACACCGCGCGGTCGGACGCGCTGCCGCCCGGGCGAATATCATAAAGCTGGTTGTAGCGAAAACTGGTGGACAGACGCGGCGTCAGCTGAAACGTCAGCGCGCTGCGCGTGGTGTTGGTGAACCGGGTGTAGGACAGTCCGATGTCGGCATCGGCCGGCGAATGTGCAGAGGGCATGTCGATCAGGCCCGGCGTGCCGCGCAGGTTGGTGCCATACGACAGCTGCTGCGCCTGTGCGGCGGATGCAAGCATGGCCGCCATGGCCACGCCGCACATCGCACGTGCCCAGACGGTTGCCACATCAGCCCTGCCGTTTTGCTGTTTCAATTGGCTCACCCCGTTCACGACCAGCGGTATCCGGCATCATACACCATCTGCCAGTCTGCACCCACCTCTTGCTAACCATCGAAACGGCCGGATTGAACGGCTCTTTGCACAAAAGTGGTTTTTCGTTCCCGTGTGACGTTATCCCGGCACAGTCTGCAAAAAGATGCGCGTAATCCTCGAACGATTGGCCAGACGCCTCACTGAGATTGGGGGATGGTGCTGTGAGAGAGGATTGAACTCTCGACCTCACCCTTACCAAGGGTGTGCTCTGCCACTGAGCTACCACAGCATCCGTGGGCGGGGAATTAGCGAATAGCTTTGCGGGGTGCAAGCCCCGTCTGGACGCTTTTTCGCGGGAAGGCTAGAACAACTGCATGACAGAGAAATCACAGGCACCACAGGCGCGCGCCGCGCGCCCCGAAAAGGCATCCACGCGCGAGGAGCGGCTCAAGGCCGCGCTCAAGGCAAACATGGCCAAGCGCAAGGCGCAGGCACGGGCGCGGGCGGCGCAGGACATGGGCGACGACGACTGACCTGGCCGCGCTGGACCTGCGGCGACTGTCGCTGTAACACCGCGCGGCAGACATAGACCAAGTTAGGGCAATCACATGGATTCCATCGTCGTCACGGGCGGCAAGCCGCTGAACGGTCAGATTCCGATTGCGGGGGCCAAGAATGCGGCGCTGACACTGATGCCCGCGACCCTGCTGTCCGAAGAGCCGCTGACGCTGACCAATGTGCCGCGCCTGTCGGACATCAAGACGATGACCGCCCTGCTTGAGTCGCTGGGCGTCGAGGTGACGTCGATGCAGGGCGGCAAGGTCCAGGTCCTGTCGAGCCACGACATGACCTCGACCACGGCCGATTATGAAATCGTGCGCAAGATGCGGGCGTCCAACCTCGTGCTTGGTCCGCTGCTGGCGCGGCACCACAAGGCGGTGGTGTCTCTGCCCGGTGGCTGTGCAATCGGGGCGCGGCCGATGGACATTCATATCGACGCACTCGAACTGATGGGTGCCACGATCGAACTGCGCGACGGTTATTTGCATGCGACCGCCAGCGGCGGGTTGAAGGGCGCGCGCGTCCCGCTGCGGTTCGCCAGCGTCGGGGCCACCGAAAACGTGCTGATGGCCGCGACCCTGGCCAAGGGCACGACCGTGATCGAGAACGCCGCGCGCGAGCCGGAAATCGTGGACCTTGCGCGGTGTCTGCGGGCGATGGGCGCGCAGATCGCGGGTGAGGGCACGTCAACCATCGAAATCCAGGGTGTCGACAAGCTGGGCGCTGCAACGCACCCCGTGGTGACGGACCGGATCGAACTGGGGACCTACATGCTGGCCCCGGTATTCTGCGGCGGCGAGGTGGAATGCCTGGGCGGCCGCATGGAACTGGTGACGGCATTTGCGGAAAAGCTGGATCTGGCGGGTGTCGACGTGGCCGAAACCGAAGCAGGGCTGAAGGTAAAGCTGCGCGGCGACCGTCCCCGGGCGGTTGATGTGATCACGGAACCTTTCCCCGGTTTTCCGACCGATTTGCAGGCGCAGATGATGGCGATGCTGTGCCTCGCGGATGGCACCAGCGTGCTGGAAGAAAAGATTTTCGAGAACCGGTTCATGCACGCGCCAGAGCTGATCCGGATGGGGGCCGACATCGAGGTGCAGGGCGGTCAGGCGACCGTGCGCGGGGTCGACCGTCTGAAGGGCGCACCCGTCATGGCCACCGATTTGCGCGCCAGCGTGTCGCTGATCCTGGCCGGACTGGCCGCCGAGGGCGAGACAACCGTGAACCGGGTTTACCACCTGGATCGCGGCTATGAGCATGTCGAGGAAAAGCTGAGCGCCGTGGGCGCACAGATCGCAAGGGTGCCGGGCGTATGACGGATGCGAGATTCGAGGATGGCGCGGAAAAGCCGCTGCGCCTGATGGCATGGGATGCGGCCGATTTGCAGGTCGTGGCCTCGCTTGCGCAGGATTCGGTTTTTCCGGCCTCCGAAATGCGCTGGACCCCGGCCGAACGCCGTTTTGCCGTGTTGCTCAACCGGTTCCGCTGGGAGGACAAGGGCAGTCTGGCCCCCGGTCACCGGCCGGAGCGGGTGCAGTCGGTCTTGTTGATCGAGGACGTGACAGGCGTCAAGAGCCAGGGTGTGCCCAAGGGTGATGCCGACACGATCCTGTCGCTGCTGGATATCACATTCGAACCCGGCCCCGACGGCACGGGCGCGGTCGTGCTGACGCTGGCGGGGGACGGTGTGATTTCCTGCGGCGTCGAGGCGCTGGGCGTGGTGTTGAAAGATGTGACACGGCCCTATGTCGCGGTTTCAGGCAAGGTCCCGCATCATCCGGATTGACTGCGTCTGATTTGACTGGCGGCTGTGCCGCGCATGATTGTTGATTTGCCCAACGGCACCACGGGTGCCTGATGAGGGACCCGATGCCCGATTTTCTGAACTATGATGACGCCGATTTCGAAGCCCGCTTTGTGGCGCTGCTGACCGCCAAACGCGAGGATTCGCCCGATGTGGACGATGCTGTCGCCGCCATCATTGCCCAGGTTCGGGCGCAGGGTGACGCGGCGCTGATTGCGCTGACCGAAAAATACGACCGTCTGACGCTGACGCCGGATACCTTGCGGATTTCAACCGCCGAGGTCGATGCCGCCTGTGCGCAGGTCAGCGATGACGACCGGGCAGCACTGGAACTGGCCGCTGACCGCATCAGGGCCTATCACGCACGCCAACTGCCCGAGGATGCCCAGTGGCAGGACGAGGCCGGTGCGACGCTGGGCTGGCGCTGGACGCCTGTGTCTGCCGCGGGTCTCTATGTGCCGGGGGGGCTGGCCAGCTATCCGTCGTCCGTTTTGATGAATGCGGTTCCGGCCAAGGTGGCGGGCGTGGGGCGTCTGGCGATGGTCGTGCCCAGCCCCGACGGTGTGCTGAACCCGCTGGTGTTGATGGCGGCACGCATCGCGGGCGTCGATGAAATCTACCGGATCGGCGGCGCGCAGGCGATTGCGGCACTGGCCTATGGCACGCAAACCATCGCACCGGTGGACAAGATCACGGGACCGGGCAACGCATTCGTTGCCGCGGCCAAACGCCGTGTGTTCGGCAAGGTCGGCATCGACATGATCGCGGGCCCGTCCGAAATTCTGGTGATTGCCGATGCGGATAACGACCCCGACTGGATCGCGCTGGACCTGTTGTCGCAGGCCGAACATGACGAAAGCGCCCAATCCATCCTGATCACTACCGACGCGGCCTTTGGCCGGGCGGTGGCGGATGCGGTGACGGCGCGACTGCAAACGCTGGAACGGCGCAAGATCGCAGGGGCAAGCTGGCGTGATTTTGGCGCGATCATCACGGTGCCCGATCTGGACGTGGCAGTTGCCCTGTCGGACCGGATCGCGCCGGAACACCTGGAGTTGTGCGTGAATGACGCCGAGGCGCTGGCGGCGCGGATCACGCACGCGGGTGCAATCTTTGTCGGTGGCTGGACGCCAGAGGCGATCGGCGACTACATTGGGGGTCCGAACCACGTGCTGCCCACCGCCCGGTCAGCGCGGTTTTCAAGTGGATTGTCCGTGATGGATTTTGTCAAACGCACCACCATCGCCCGCATGACGCCGCAGGCACTGGCGGCTGTCGGTCCTTCTGCGGTGCGATTGGCCACCTCCGAAAGCCTGGAGGCGCACGGCCTGAGCGTGCAGGCCCGGCTGGATCGGTTGAACCAGTCATGAGCCGGATCGTCACCATCAACCTCGATGACAGCGGGCTGCCGGCACCCTCTGCCGAAATCGAGCAGGAACGCCGGGTCGCGATTTTCGATCTGCTGGAGGACAACACCTTTGTGCTGCCCGCCAAGGATGGCCGCAAGGTCCCGCCGGGCCCATACGATCTGGCGCTGTCGATCCGTGATCGTCGGCTGGTGTTTGATGTCAAGGACGCCAATCTGGGCGAGGCGGGGGCGTTTCACCTGTCGCTGGGACCGTTCCGTCAGGTCGTCAAAGACTATTTCCAGATCTGCGAGAGCTATTTCGATGCGGTGAAAACCGCAGCCCCCAGCCAGATTGAAACCATCGACATGGCGCGGCGCGGCATCCACAACGAGGGTGCACGCGTGTTGCAGGAACGTCTGGACGGCAAGGCCGAGGTCGACATCGACACGGCGCGTCGATTGTTCACGCTGATCTGCGTGTTGCATTTTGGCGGCTGACGGCAAACCTCCGGCGGCAAGCCTGCCGCAATCGGTCCTGTTTTGCTGCGACCACAACGCCGTGCGTTCGCCCATGGCCGAGGGCATCATGAAAAAGATGTATGGCACACGCGCCTACATCCAGTCTGTCGGTGTCAACAACGACATGGAAATCGACGGTTTCGCGATCACCGTCTGCGCCGAAATCGGGGTCGAACTGGAACGCCACCGGTCGCGCAGCTTCGACGAGATGGAAGACTGGGGCGATGATCTGTCGTCGTTCGATCTGGTGCTGGCCTTGTCGCCCGCCAGTCAGCGGCGCGCGCTGGATCTGACGCAGTTCTATCACTTGGACGTCGAATACTGGCCTTTGCTGGACCCGACCGGCATGGGCGACAACCGCGAGGAAAAGCTCGCGCTTTATCGTCAGACGCGCGACCAGATCGTGCGCCACCTGCAAGAGCGGTTCGGCCCGCCCTGCGCGGAATGACCGATCCCGCCTGCATGAAAATCTCGATCATCACTGCGGTCTATAACGCGGCGGCCACCGTGGGGCAGGCTGTTGCCAGCGTTGATGCGCAGACGGGTGTTGATGTGGAACACATCATTGTCGACGGTCTGTCGCAGGACGACACGCTGGCGGTCATAGCAGGCGCGGGGCAGGGCGGTCGCATCGTGATCTCCGAGGCGGATCGCGGTATCTATGACGCGATCAACAAGGGGATCGCCCGCGCGACCGGGGATGTGATCGGGGTCGTCCATGCGGACGATTATCTGGCCGATGACCATGTCCTGTCCGATATTGCAGCCATTTTTGCCGATCCCGCGGTCGAGGCCGTCTATGGTGATCTGGATTATGTTCAGAAAACCGATACGCGCCGGATCGTGCGGCATTGGCAGGCCGGTGCGTATCGACCAGCACGACTGCGGCGCGGTTGGATGCCACCGCATCCGACCTTGTTTCTGCGGGCGGCGGTCTTTGACCGGATCGGTGGCTATGATCCTGCACTGCGGATCGCGGCGGATTATGACCTGATCCTGCGCTATTTCAGCACGACCACGGCACATCCGGTCTATCTGCCACGCGTGCTGGTCAAGATGCGGGTGGGCGGCGAAAGCAACCGGTCGCTGGACCGAATCCTTTTGAAAATGCGCGAGGATCGTCTGGCCTTGCGGCGCAACGGGATCGGGGGCTGGGGCACGATCGCGGTCAAGAACCTGTCCAAGCTGCGCCAGTTCCTGCCGTTTCTGTGGGGACAGGGCCGCGCGTCCTGACGTCCCATGCCTCTGACCCGTATTTCCCCTTGAAAACCCGTTCAATCAGGCGCATCTAGGCGCGGTCCCCGGATACCGGGGCAAAGCAATCACAGGAGACCACATGGCCAAGGATGAACTTCTCGAATTTCCGGGCGTCGTGAAGGAACTGCTGCCGAATGCGACATTCCGGGTCGAGTTGGAAAACGGCCATGAGATCATCGCACATACGGCTGGCAAGATGCGCAAGAACCGCATCCGTGTCCTCGCGGGCGACAAGGTGCAGGTCGAAATGACCCCCTACGATCTGACCAAGGGTCGGATCAATTATCGTTTCAAATAGGTCGAAACCAACGGTTTCGGCCCGTGCGGGTCTGCGGATCGCAGGGCGATCTGCATCCGTCACCCGGCACATGAACGGGTGAAATTATGTCAAACCCCTCAAAACCCCGCCTGATCCTCGGCTCTGGCTCGCCCCGGCGGCTGGAGCTTTTGGCGCAGATCGGCGTGGTGCCTGACGCGGTGCTGCCGCCGGATGTGGACGAATCCGTGCATGCGGGCGAGCTGCCGCGCGACTACGTCAAGCGGATCGCCCGCGCCAAGGTGGATGCCGTGCCGGGTGACGATGCCATCGTGCTCTGTGCCGATACGACGGTCGCCGCGGGGCGGCGGATCATGGGCAAGCCTGCCGATATCGACGAGGCACGGGCATTTCTGACCTTGTTGTCGGGGCGTCGCCACAACGTCATCACAGCGATGGCGGTCAAACGCGGTGATCGTGTCTGGACGCGGGATGTGCAGACGGCTGTGCGCATGAAACGTCTGTCTGTGACCGAGATGGACGCCTATCTGGCGACCGATGATTGGCGCGGCAAGGCTGGTGGTTATGCCATTCAGGGACCCGCCGGCGCATTTATCCCTTGGTTGAACGGCAGTTTCACCGGCGTTGTCGGCCTGCCTCTGGCCGAAGCCGCCACGTTGCTGATGGCCGCAGGCTATCCTGTTTATGGAGATCCCCGATGAAGGGCCGCACGATCGTTCTGGATCATTTCAACGGCGCAGAAGCCGCCGCATTGATGGTGGACGGACAGCTGGACGACCTGCTGGTCGACGCCGTCGACGCCCCGCGACCGGGTGCCATTTTCCGCGCGATCTGCGACCGCCCGCTCAAGGGGCAGGGGGGCATGATGCTGCGCTTGCCCGATGGCGAGACAGCCTTTCTGCGGCAGGGACGCGGCCTGAAGCCGGGCCAGCCTATGCTGGTGCAGGTGACCGGCTATGCCACCGACGGCAAGGCGGTGCCCGTGACCGATCGTGTGCTGTTCAAGAGCCGCTACGCGATTGTCACGCCGGGAAAACCGGGGGTCAACATCTCGCGCCAGATCGCTGATGATGATGAACGCGACAGGCTGAAACTGGTTGCGTTGGAAAATTACGACAGCGACATGGGATTGATCCTGCGGTCGTCCTGCGAAGGTGCCGAAGCCTCTGATATCATCGAGGATATCGCGGCGATGCATGATCTGGCCCTGGCCGTGATGGATGACGCAGAGAGCGCAGGCCCCGAGGCACTGACCGAAGGTGACGGGCCACATGCGCTGGCCTGGCGCGAATGGACCCGCCCGGCCGAGGTCGTCACCCGTGACGGCAGCTTTGCCGAGCTGGGTGTGCTGGATCAGATCGACAGCCTTGGCCAGCCACGCGTCGCGCTGGACGGCGGGTCGATGTATGTCGAGGCGACACGCGCCTTGGTCGCCGTGGATGTGAATACCGGCGGCGATACCTCGCCCGCTGCCGCGCTCAAGGCGAACCTGTCGGCGGCACGTCTGCTGCCGCGCGCCTTGCGCCTGCGTGGTTTCGGCGGGCAGATCGCCGTCGATTTTGCCCCCATGTCCAAGGCGCATCGCAGGCAGGTCGAACAGGCGCTGCGCGCGGCATTTCGTGCGGACGCCGTCGAGACATCGCTGGTGGGATGGACCACGATGGGCCTGTTCGAGTTGCAGCGCAAACGTGAACGTCTGCCGTTCGAGGTGTCGTGATGGCCTGCCCGATCTGTGACCGCGAAACCGACCCCAAGCTGCGTCCGTTCTGTTCAAAACGCTGCGCGGACATCGATCTGGCCCGCTGGTTCAGCGGTTCTTATGCGATCCCCGCCGCCCCCGAAGAGCAGGGTGACGACGATGTTTGGGACGGTTCTGAAAAACCTCACTAATTCGCGTCAAAAGGCTCTGGACACCCCGCCATTCCTTGCCTAGAACGCCGCTACCCGACGGAAATATCCGTCCCGGTGCCCGGGTAGCTCAGGGGTAGAGCAGTGGATTGAAAATCCTCGTGTCGGTGGTTCGATTCCGCCCCTGGGCACCATTTCATATCAACTAAACTGTCGCAGTGCGTGTTGTGTTCGTGTGGCGCGCCGCCAGCTTTGAGACAGATTTACACCAGCTTTGAGACATCAAATTCAGTTTTTAACGGCTGCGGCTTTATCAGCGCGGCGCTTTTCGATGCGTGCGGGCAGCGAGAACGCCATGTTGAAGAACATCTTTAGGAACGCAATGTACTCGGCCGCTTCGGTTACGCTGCCTTCACCATCATGAACAGCGGCATTGCGATCGAGGCGAATGTCGTGTGCCCAGTCCTTGATCGCAGACGTGATGACGCCCTCGGCATGCAGCGCCTCGATCCGTTTATAAAGCG
Source organism: Loktanella sp. 3ANDIMAR09 (assembly GCF_001420005.1). Classification (GTDB taxonomy): domain Bacteria; phylum Pseudomonadota; class Alphaproteobacteria; order Rhodobacterales; family Rhodobacteraceae; genus Loktanella. The sequence goes on from NZ_LJAK01000014.1 coordinate 85,035, forward strand.
ACAGCTTTGTATCTGTCTGGTCGAGTTCACGCAGGGCGAGTTCGAGCACGGTGCCGCACGTGGTCAGGGCGATTGCTGACCCAAAGCCTTGGCGCTGCATCGTCTGGGCGTCTGCAAAATGGGACCGCAGCTTTTCGGGCCAAGACGGGTCCTGCTCGGATGCGACCGGGGTGGGGTAGTACGCCGTAACGGTTATCGTACTTTCGCCGCCTAGTAGCGCACCTTCGCCCGCCTTGATGATCGACTTAATGGCCTCGTGAGCACTACGTCGGGCCTCGTAAAAAATGATGGTCGGTTTGAAACATTTGCCACATTGCGTGTGCGCACTGGCGGTCACCTTGTCTGAGCTGCTCACCGTTAAGCCCATTGGACCGCGACAAATATCGTTCGGGTCCTTTGGTGCGTGTAGCTTGGCGACTTCCTCGGGGGTGCGTCCGCGATAATCAAATACGCTGTGGAACGCGAAATCGACCATCTGATTGCAATGGCCGCAGGTCAGTGAGCAGGTGAACATAGGTTTTCTTTCTCTTTGCGCCCGGAATTTGAAAAGCCCTGTCGAACGTAGGCGATGCGCATACATTCCGATAGGGCCATCATCACGGTATCATTTCCGAACTCGCTGCACAGTGCCCCAAGTGCCGTGGTCAGCGCCGGTTGATCCGCACAGTGGGCTTTGAAGACTTCATGCACAGCATCTTCGCACGTCCTTCGTTGGGATATGGTCGGTGTAGACATCCTACTGCTCCCTTGGTTCTGTGTTGATATCAGCTTGGGCGCGCGTCCCCTGCACCTCTGTAATCGTTCGCATCTGCCGCATAGGGACTTTGCCGAACAGCAGGACCCTCCGGGTGGTGGTCAGGTAGTAAGGCGGACCAGCTTCCAGGCATTTGTCGGCCCAAGCGCCCAGGTCGTAGGTCACCGTGTTTCCGCTCACCACCTGGTAGTGCGCGATCCGCCATGCGCCGGACGAGCACTCGAATTCCTCTCCGTCGATCAGGGTGATTTCTGCGTTCCATTCCGCCGTGACAGAGCCATAAGGAACCTCGCGAACGTACTGCACTGTCCGACCGGTCACGGTCATCGAGATATCCCGTAGGAACAGGCTGGACGGGATGAACAGCCAGCCCAAGAATACCAGAACGATCAGCGTGGATAGCACATCAAGGAAGCGGTTCATTTCAAGCCCCCCAAGCCCTTCCAGGCTGCTGTCATGGTGATGATGGCGCCCGCCACCCACAGGATCACACGGCCGGTCAGTTTGCCTGCTCGCACGGCCTCGAGGAGATCATCGATCTGGGATGCGCGAGAGGGTTTTCCTGGTGCGCGCGGCTTGATAAAGAAATCATGCAGATCGTCTAGTTTTTCGCGTTCTTCGTCGTTCATGACCATTTCCATAAAATGACAGCCAGCAGCATGGCGAGGCGTTTGAATGGACCGACGCCGTCGGCGCGCAGGGCTTCGTGAAACACGGCACCCGCAGTGACGCGGTCCCAGCCACGGGCCAGCAGTTCGTCGTGCAAGGCAGCAGCCTTGAGATAGCGGGAGTCGTGCGGGTCGATCAGCCACTGCAGACCGCGTGGGACCGACACGTCGAA
>NZ_LJAK01000015.1 GCF_001420005.1 Loktanella sp. 3ANDIMAR09
TCCTCTACGGACCGCCATTTCCAACATTGATCCGCACATTGTTTCCCTCACACTTGATCAGTGGGATGCGCGAAAAACTGCGATCAGCGGTATGGATTTTGGTAGGCCCGGCAGGACTTGAACCCGCAACCAAAGCGTTATGAGCGCTCTGCTCTAACCAATTGAGCTACAGGCCCGCTGCAGTCTGAATAATCATTCAGACGAGGCGGTCAAGCGTCAGTTCTGGACAGGCGTGCCGATCAGCATCATTGACAGCAACGCGATCATTTCGCGCTCCCGATCCGTCACCACACTTGGGTCGCCATCCAGATCGGCGAGCGCGTGAATGTCATCCAACGTTGTCGGCGCGTCCGAGTAGGACACGGTCTGTGCCACGTCGATATAGGGACCGTCAGCCACATCCTGCGCGGCCACAAGCGGAACAACCTCTGCCGCGGCGGGGGATGCGAAAACGGCAAATGCCGTAGCGATGGATGCAAAGAATTTATTCATGACAGGGATAGAACACCGCCGCGGGTAAAAGGTTTCCTAATGCATGGCAGGAATCCGCTTATTGGCAGGCACGTCATGCTGCGTTGCACAGGCAGGCATCTTCGGTTACCTCGCAGGCAGAATTTGATGGGGGCGATCCATGACCAAAAACGGGCTGACATACGCACAGGCTGGCGTTGATATCGATGCAGGCAACGCATTGGTCGAACGGATCAAACCGGCGGCCAAGCGGACGCAACGGTCCGGTTCGATGGCCGGGCTTGGCGGTTTCGGTGCCTTGTTCGATCTCAAGGGTGCTGGTTATGACGATCCGATCCTGGTTGCGGCCACTGATGGTGTCGGCACGAAACTGCGGATTGCCATCGACACCGGCAATCTGGACACCATCGGCATCGACCTGGTGGCGATGTGCGTCAACGATCTGGTCTGCCAAGGGGCAGAACCACTGTTTTTCCTGGATTATTTTGCCACGGGCAAGCTGGATCTGGACGCAGCCACCCGTATCATCAACGGCATCGCGCAGGGGTGCGAGCTGTCGGGTTGCGCGCTGATCGGCGGCGAGACGGCGGAAATGCCGGGGATGTATCACGGTGGTGATTTCGATCTGGCGGGTTTCAGCGTCGGGGCCATGGAACGCGGGGCCGACCTGCCTGCAGGCGTGACCGATGGCGATGTGCTGCTGGGTCTGGGCAGTGACGGCGTGCATTCCAATGGCTATTCGCTGGTGCGCCGGATCGTGGAACACGCAGGGCTGGCATGGTCTGACGATTCCCCCTTTGGAGAGGGCGATCTGGGGGCGGCATTGCTTGCACCGACCCGGCTCTATGTGAAACCGGCCTTGGCCGCGATCCGCGCGGGTGGCGTGCATGCGCTGGCGCATATCACGGGGGGCGGCCTGACCGAAAACCTGCCGCGCGTGCTGCCCGATGATCTGGGCGCACAGATCGACCTTGGATCCTGGACGCTGCCACCGGTGTTTGACTGGTTGGCGCGCACCGGCGGCATCGAAACGTCCGAGATGCTCAAGACATTCAACGCGGGCATCGGCATGGTGCTGGTCGTTGACGCGGCCCGCGCCGAGGCGCTGGAATCGCTGCTGGTCGAACAGGGCGAACGTGTGCACCGTCTGGGACATGTGACCCCCGGCGCGGGTGTCCGCTACACCGGGACGCTTGCGTGACACGCGTTGCCCTGCTGATTTCGGGCGGCGGATCAAACATGGTCGCCCTCGCGCGCGACATGACGGGCGATCATCCGGGGCGCGCGAAACTGGTTTTGTCGAATGTTCCGCAGGCGGGTGGATTGCTCAAGGCGAGCGCACTGCGCATTCCCACGGCAGTCGTGGATCATCGCGATCACGACGGGCGTCTGCCATTCGAGGCCGCAATCAACGCAGAACTGGAATCTGCCCGGATCGACCTGATCTGTCTGGCGGGTTTCATGCGGATCCTGACACCGGAATTCACCCATCGCTGGGCCGGCAAGATGCTGAACATCCACCCCTCGCTGCTGCCCAAATACAAGGGCCTGCACACCCATAAGCGCGCGATCGAGGCCGGCGACACCGAACATGGTGCCAGCGTCCACATGGTCACGGGCGATCTGGATGATGGTCCCGTTCTGGGCCAGGCCGTGTTGAGCGTGCGTTCTGACGATACACCCGCAACCCTGGCCGAGCGGGTCCTGCCGCTGGAACATCGTTTGTATCCGGCGGTGCTGCGTCGGTTCCTGGCGGGGGATAGCACACCGGTGACGATCGACGCGCGGGATTGACCCCGCTTTCCGAATCGTTGGCGATCCCTTAGGCAGGTGCAACAGTATTTTGCGCCGCAAGGCCGAACAGCCACGAGGCGCCATGCAGACCATCACGACGACGACGGAACTCGCCACCTTTTGTGCAGAGGCGGCCAAGCGCCCCTATGTGACCGTCGATACGGAATTTTTGCGCGAACGCACGTATTATTCGAAACTGTGCCTTGTGCAGCTGGCCTACCGTGATGCGGCGGGCGAGGATGCGGTTCTGGTCGATCCACTGGTCGACGGGCTTTCGCTGGAACCGCTGTACGACCTGTTTCGTGATCCCGGTGTGGTCAAGGTGTTCCATGCGGCACGTCAGGATCTGGAAATCTTTTGGGTCGATGCGCAGCTGATTCCAGCGCCGCTGTTCGACACGCAGGTCGCGGCGATGGTCTGCGGCTATGGCGATCAGGCCGGATATGAAACGCTTGTGCGCAAGATTTCCAAGGCACAGCTGGACAAATCCAGCCGGTTTACCGACTGGTCGCGCCGCCCGCTGACGGATGCACAAAAAACCTATGCCTTGGGCGACGTGACCTACCTGCGCGAAATCTACGAGGTGTTGTCGGACCGGTTGCGCAGCACCGGGCGGGAAAAGTGGGTCCAAGAGGAAATGGCGGTTCTGAACGATCCGGCCACCTACCAGACAAACCCCGATGATGCCTGGCAGCGGGTCAAGACGCGCACGACGTCCGGCCGTTTTTTGGCAATCGTCCGCGAACTGGCCCGGTTCCGCGAGGAATACGCCCAGACCCGCGACATCCCACGCAACAGGGTGTTCAAGGACGATGTGCTTGTCGAACTGGCATCCACCAAACCGACCGACGAAAAGGACCTGTCGCGGTCCCGCCTTCTGCAACGCGAGGCCCGCAAGGGTGACATCGCCGCGGGTATCCTGGCAGCCGTCAAGGCAGGGTTGGCCCTGTCCAACGACAGGTTGCCGAAACCGCCCGCCGGGACCGAACGGTTGCAGGTGAACCCGGCGATTGCGGATATGCTGCGGGTGCTGCTCAAGGCCAAGTCCGAACAGGCCGACGTCGCGCAAAAGCTGATTGCGAATGCAGCCGACCTTGATGCGCTGGCGGCCGGTCAACGCGATCTGCCCGCGCTGAGGGGCTGGCGCAAAGAGGTTTTCGGTCGTGATGCAATCCTGCTGACCGAAGGCAAGGTCGCGCTGGCAGTCGATGGCGCGCAAGTGGTCACAGTGCCGCGCTAGACCTTTGGTGCCGCGTTCCCTAGATGGGGAGCAACGGACAAGGAGAAGACAATGGCCACCGAACAATTCGAAGACCTCGTTGATACCTTTGCCTTTCTTGACGATTGGGAAGACCGCTATCGCCACGTGATCGACATGGGCAAGGCCATGCCGCCGCTGGAAGACGCGCTCAAGGTACCGGCAACCAAGGTGGACGGCTGCGCAAGCCAGGTCTGGCTTGTGCCCGCACCCGAGGGTGGCACATTTCATTTTCGCGGTGACAGTGATGCGATGATCGTGCGCGGGCTGATTGCCGTGTTGGGTGCGCTTTACGACGGTGTCCCGCTGAACGATCTGCACAGCATTGATGCGCGGGCGGAACTGGGCCGTCTGGGGTTGAACGATCACCTGTCCGCGCAACGGTCCAACGGGTTGCGCGCGATGGTGGAACGGATTCGCGAAACGCCCGTCGGCTAGGCTTGCGCCAAGGCTGTTGCCAGATCGCCGTAGCCCGTGAACCGCCGCTCGAACATCAGGCCCATCCGCGCGGCGATATGTTCCGCACGACGGGTCAGCTCGGTGTCATCGGTCTGCGCAAGGTAGACCAGGGTTTCGTAATTGCCGAAATACATGTCCAGCAGGCCGGGATTTCGGTCCAGGCCCAGCGGTTTCCAGACAAAGGCATCGAATTGCCGCGTCAGGAAATCGGTCAGGTAAAACGCCGTGATTTCGTCGGCATGTTCCGCAAATCGCGTGTTTCCTTCGAAAAAGCTGTAGCAATGGGGCCCTGCGATCATGCGCACGCCCAGCGCATCGCACGCGGCCTGCAATTGTCCGCCCGTGCCGCAATCGGCGTAGACCACGAAAATCCGGTCGTAATCGGCCTGCCGCGCCGCGACGATGTCCTGCACCGCAGGCACGATCCGTTCGGGGTGATTATGCCAGATCGCAGGCAGGCATTGCAGATCCAGGTGATCCCAGCCGTTCATGCGCCGCAATGCGATGATTTCATGGGCCAGCGCGCCGCAGGCCAACAACAGCACTCGACCGGCGCCCGACGGCGCAAGCCCCGCGACGGTCAGATCGGTATCGCGCAGTGTCACCCGGATCGGCGGGTCAATACTGTCAGAATCAACGCAACCGTAGACAGGGCCGGCAACAAGGCCCAACCCGTCGAAAAATTGGCGATCCACACTGTCAGGCCCGCCAAGGCGATAACGACTACGATCAGAATGGCGAAACGTTGTAGGGGCACGGCAATCCTCGGATAGCTGTTGCTTCATCAGTGAAGACAAAAACAACACCTGTCTAGCCTAGGTTGCACATATGATAATGCAGTTTAGGACAGGCTCGCTTGATTGTGTTTACGCGCCATGAACGTCTTGGCCGTCTCGACCGCGACAGCTGCATCACGACAATAGGCGTCGGCACCGATGGCCTTGCCGAACTCTTCGTTCAGGGGGGCACCGCCGACCAGCACGATGTAATCGTCGCGCATGCCTTTTTCGACCATCGTGTCGATCACGACCTTCATGTAGGGCATTGTCGTTGTCAGAAGGGCGGACATGCCCAGGATGTCGGCACCTTCGGCCTCCAACGCTTCGATATATGCCTCAACCGCGTTGTTGATCCCAAGGTCGACAACCTCGAACCCGGCACCTTCCATCATCATGCCGACAAGGTTCTTGCCGATGTCGTGGATGTCGCCCTTGACGGTGCCAATCACCATCTTGCCCACACGCGGTGCGCCGGTTTCGGCCAGCAGCGGTTTGAGGATGGCCATACCGCCCTTCATCGCGTTGGCGGCAAGAAGAACCTCTGGCACGAACAGGATCCCATCACGGAAATCGGCCCCGACGATGGTCATGCCGCCGACCAGTGCCTCGGTCAGGATCTGGTAGGGTTGCCAGCCACGATCCAGCAGGATCGTTACACCTTCTTCGATCTCTTCTTTCATGCCGTCATAGAGGTCGTCGAACATCTGCGCGACAAGGTCTTCGTCGTTGAGTTCGGCAAGGATGATGTCGTCGTCTTCTGACATGGAAGCAATCCCTATGGGCAGTTGATCTGTCTTTGCCTGTATCTATGGCGCGTCATCCGGACTGTCACGGGGTGAATTACGACATATCAGGGGTTTGCGCCGACGCAGTTGCGCGTGTTCTGTATTTGTTCTATGCGTGAGCAATGGATTTGCCGTCATCACCGCCACGACAGCGCACACCCGGACGGGCGGCGCTGTCCAATCCCGACAACCGTTTTGACCGGATCACGGCAGAGGGTGTCGATGACGGCTGGCACATGGATGACGACCTGCCGGTTCTGCGCACATCCGTCACGGACGAGGTGCCGCGCAGCGTCATCACGCGCAACACCTCGCCGGACATCAGCTTTGACCGGTCGATCAATCCGTATCGGGGCTGCGAACACGGCTGCATTTACTGTTTTGCGCGACCCAGTCACGCCTATCTGGGCCTGTCACCGGGACTGGATTTCGAAACACGGCTGATTGCGCGCCCCGATGCGCCGGCCCTTCTGGCAAAGGAATTGCGGGCCCGGGCCTATGTGCCGCAGACCATCGCGATCGGGACGAACACCGACCCGTATCAGCCCATTGAACGCGATCGCGGAATCATGCGGCAGATCTTGCAGGTCTTGTCCGATTTCAATCACCCCGTGGGCATCGTGACCAAGGGGGCGTTGATCAGTCGCGACATCGACATTCTTGCCCCGATGGCGGCCAAGGGGCTGGCGCGGGTCGGAATTTCGATCACGACACTCGACAATGCCACCAGCCGCGCGATGGAACCGCGCGTGCCGCTGCCGGCGGCGCGGTTGCGCGCGATCCGGCAGTTGACCGACGCCGGGATTGACGTGCGCGTCATGGTATCGCCCATCGTGCCCGCGCTGACCGATCACGAAATGGAACGTATCCTTGCGGCGGCGGCAGATGCCGGGGCGGTTGCTGCCAATTCCATCGTATTGCGTCTGCCGCGCGAGGTGTCGGGCCTGTTTCGTGACTGGGTGGAACAGACCTATCCTGACCGGGCGGCGCGGATCATGGCACGCGTGCGCGAGCTTCATGGCGGGCAGGATTACGACCCGGCGTTCGGCACGCGGATGACCGGGCAGGGCGAATGGGCCCGTTTGATCCGGCAACGTTTTGATCTGGCCGCGCGTCGTCTGGGGCTGGCGCGGCATCTGCCACCACTGCGCTGCGACCTGTTTGCGGTGCCGCCACAGTCGGGCGATCAGCTATCGCTATTTTGACGGTCCCGGCTATGCTGCAGGCATGAGCGAGATCTGGACACAGCGTTACGACCGGCCCGACTATCTGTTCGGGATGGAACCCACGGAATTTCTGGTCACGGCAACCCACCATGTGCCGCCGACAAATGCGCTGTGTGTTGCGGACGGCGAGGGGCGGCATTCGGCCTACCTCGCACAGCGCGGGTTTGATGTGACAGCCTTTGACCCCGCACCGACGGCGCTGCAAAAGGCACGTCGTCTGGACGTGGCAAAGGGTGTCACCGTCGCGCGGCATCAGGCCAGTCTGGATGATTGGGACTGGACGCAGCCCTATGGCGCCGTGGTGGCGATGTTCATCCAGTTCCAGGGACCTGAGGCACGTTTGCCCACGTTTGAACGTCTGCGGCAGGCCACCCGGCCCGGCGGCCACGTGATCCTGCAAGGGTTCGCGCCGCGGCAGGTCGATTACGGCACGGGTGGCCCATCTGATCGCGAAAACATGTACACGACCGAATTTCTGGAACAGCAGTTCGGCGGCTGGACGCTGCACCACCTGCGCGACCATGATGCACCCGTCGCGTCAGGACCGGGCCACGATGGTATCGCGGCCCTGGTCGAATTGATTGCGCAAAAACCGGATCAGTGACGGCGGCGGCCACGACGTTCCGCGCGCACCGGACCGTTGCCGTCGGTGCCGTCACTCTCGGATGAAAACGCACCCAGTGCAGTCGTGATATCGTCCAGCGACGGGCGGTCGCCCTTGGGCCGGGTTTCCAGTGCCTCGCGCATGGCGCGCAGATGTTCGGGCGTCGTCCCACAGCACCCGCCGATGATGCGCGCACCACAGTTGCGGGCCAGTTCGGCGTAGTCGGCCATCAGTTCCGGCGTGCCGTCATAGTGGATATGGCCGTCGTGATATTTCGGGATGCCTGCGTTGCCCTTGGAAATCAGCGGCTGGCCGGGGTCCGCGTCCGCCATGCCCAGGATCGTGCGCAAGAGGTCAGAGGCACCCGTGCCGCAGTTGGCACCGAATCCCTGCGGCTGGTAATCCAGCTTGGCCACGGATTTCACCATGTCGCGGCTGGTCACACCCATCATCGTGCGGCCTGCGGTGTCGAAACTCATGGTGCCGCACCAGGGCATTCCGGCCAGGCGAAACGCCTCGGCGGCGGCCTTGTATTCCTCGAATGCGGAAATGGTTTCCACCCACAGCACATCGGCGCCACCGGCCTTCAGGCCTTCGGCCTGTTCGTGAAACATCTCGACGGCCAGTTCATGGGTCAGCGTACCCATCGGCGCCATGATGTCGCCGGTCGGGCCAACCGATCCGGCCACGATGATCGTGCGGTCCGATTTATCGGCCACGTTGCGACCGATCTCTGCGGCGGCGCGGTTCAGTTCCAGCACACGGTCCTGCGCGTCGTGCAGTTTCAACCGGCTGGCGTTGCCACCAAAGCTGTTGGTCAGGAACAGGTCGGACCCTGCGTCCACGGCCCCCTGATACAGCGCCGTGATGCGGTCGGGATGTTCCACGTTCCACATTTCCGGCGCGTCGCCGGACGACAGCCCCATGTTGAACAGATTGGTGCCCGTCGCCCCGTCGGCGAGGATCCAGTCACGCTGCGCAAGCAGATCGGCAAAAGCGGTGGTCATGGTCGTTCCCTTCAATGCAAAAGGGGCACCGGCGTGTGACCGATGCCCCGTTGGCGGTGTTGTATCCGGCACGCGCCGGGGCGGCAATATCAGCCTTGCTCGTCCAGCAGCTGCGCCTTGGCGGTGGCGGTCAGTTCGGCCATTTTCGCGCGGATTTCGGCATCGCTTGTGTCGTCGCTCAGGTCGGCGCGCACCTTGCGGAACACATCCTCGTCGCCGGCTTCTTCGAAATCGGCCTTGATGACCTCCTTGGCATAGGCCTCGGCGTCATCGCCGGATTTGCCCATCAGGTCAGCGGCCCACAAACCCAGCAGTTTGTTGCGGCGCGCCTCGGCCTTGAACTGCATTTCGGCGTCATGGGCGAATTTGTTCTCGAACGCGTTTTCGCGATCTTTCATGCTGGCCATCGGTCAAACCCCTGTTTTGTGTTGGCATCGATATAGATATGCGGCCCGACATGCTTGCCCGCAAGGGGGCGGTGTCGTAAGACGCGGCAAAGCGGGCCGTCGTTGTGGCACGCATTATACTGCGGGGCACTCATGGCACGTCGTAAACTGGTCTACGAAGGCAAGGCGAAAATTCTGTACGAAGGCCCCGAGCCGGGCACATTCGTGCAGTATTTCAAGGACGATGCCACCGCCGGAAACGGTGCCAAAAAGGACGTGATCGAGGGCAAGGGCGTGTTGAACAACCGCCTGTCCGAATTCTTTATGACCGGTTTGGCGAATATCGGCATTCCGACCCATTTCATCCGCCGCCTGAACATGCGCGAACAGCTGATCCGTCAGGTCGAGATCATCCCGCTCGAAGTGATCGTGCGCAATTTTGCCGCCGGGTCCATGGCCAAGCGTCTGGGCCTGGAAGAAGGCGCTCCACTGCCGCGTCCGATCGTGGAATTCAGCTACAAGGACGACAAGCTGGGCGATCCGCTGGTGCCCGAGGAATACATCATCGCCTTTGGCTGGGCATCGCAGCAGGACATGGACGACATCGTCAGCATGGCCCTGCGGGTAAACGACTATCTGTCAGGTGTCATGTATGGCGTCGGCATCAAGCTGGTGGATTTCAAGATCGAGATCGGTCGCATCTGGGACAATGACTTCATGCGTCTGGTCGTGGCGGATGAAATCAGCCCTGACAGCTGCCGCCTGTGGGATATCGAATCCGGCCAGAAACTGGACAAGGACGTGTTCCGTCAGGACCTGGGGTCGCTCTCTGATGCCTACACAGAGGTGGCGCGCCGCCTGGGCGTGTTGCCCAGCAACGTGACCCATCGCCCCAAGCCGACACTGATCAACTAAGGAATCGCTCATGCTGGCCAAAGTCTATGTGACGCTGAAAAATGGTGTTCTCGATCCGCAGGGCGAGGCCATCCGCCACGCGCTGGGATCGCTTGGGTTTGACGGCGTGAACGGCGTGCGTCAGGGCAAGGTCATCGAGCTGGATCTGGCAGATGGCACCACCGAGGCGCAGATCACCGACATGTGCGAACGTCTGCTGGCCAACACCGTGATCGAATCCTACAGGATCGAAATCGCCTGATGCGCATCGCCGTCGACATGGACGAGGTGATCGCCGACACCCATGCGGCGCAACGCGCGGCCTATGCGCAGGCGGGATTCACCGCGACCGACGCCGATCTGCATGGCAAACGTCTGCGCGATCTGGCCTCGCCGGATGCTGTGCAGCAGGTCCAGTTGCAGATGTCCGAGGGCACGTTTTTCGCAAACCTCGATGTCATCGCGGGTGCCGTCGATGCGATGGCGGACCTCTATGCCAGGCACGAGGTGTTCATCGCCACGGCTGCGATGGATTACCCCGCATCCTGCGCGCACAAGATCGCCTGGCTTGCCCGGCATTTCCCGTTCATCGCCAAGGACAGGATCGTGCTGTGCGGTGACAAGAGCATCATTAACGCAGACGTGCTGATCGACGATCACAGCCGTCATTTCACGCATTTCGCAGGGCAGGGTGTCCTGTTCGACGCGCTGCACAACAAGACGACCGATTGGCCGCACCGGCTGACGGGTTGGGCCGATGTCCATACCACGCTTGAAAGGATCGCCAGATGAAGGCCGCCGTTCTCGTTTTTCCCGGGTCCAACTGTGACCGCGACATGGCCGAGGCGCTGCGCGCCGCGGGGGCCGATGTGCGCATGGTCTGGCACAAGGATGCCGATATCGGCGATGTCGATCTGGTTGCCGTGCCGGGCGGATTTTCGTTCGGTGACTACCTGCGCTGTGGTGCGATTGCCGCACAATCCCCGGTCTGCGCGGCACTGCGCGCCCATGTGGAACGCGGCGGCTATGCCTTGGGGGTCTGCAACGGATTTCAGGTGCTGACCGAAACCGGTCTGTTGCCCGGTGCGCTGATGCGCAACGGTGGCCTGACGTTCGTGTGCAAATCCACGCCCCTGCGCGTGGCCACGACCGACAGCGCATTTACCGAAGGATATGCCGCCGGCGAGACCATCGCATTGCCCGTCGCACATCACGACGGCAATTATTTTGCCGATGCCGATACGCTGGCGATGCTTGCGGATCAGGACAGGATCGCATTCACCTACGCCGACAATTTCAACGGCAGCCGCAATGACATCGCCGGGATCCTGTCTGAAAACCGGCGCGTGCTGGGCATGATGCCCCACCCCGAACGGGCCGTGGATGCCGCAACCGGCAGCACGCAGGGCATGGCGCTGTTCAGGGGCCTTGTGCGGCAACTTGCCGACGCCTGAGCGTCCGCTTGCCGCATGGCGGCGCGCGACATATTTAAGCGTCATGGAAAACGTGACCATTCCGGCCGTCCGGACGGCGCTGAACCGCTGGCGTCTGCGTCTTGCGGTCATCGCCCTGTGCCTGCTGGGCGCTGGCACGATCTATGTCACGAACATCCTGCTGACAGAACGGTTCACGGAATCGACGCGGAACCGGGCCGAGGTGCGTCTGACGCTGTTTGTTGCCAACCTGATGAGCGAGCTACAGCGCAATTCCATCGTACCACAGCTGCTTGCGCGGGATCCCGCCCTGATCACGGCGCTGGAAAACGGTGACTTTTCGCTCTCAACCCAGCGCCTGCTGTCTTTTGTCGATGAAATCGGTGCGGCGTCGCTGATGCTGCTGGACCGTGACGGGCGTGTCGTTGCGGCCACCGATCGCAACCGTCTGGGCGAAAGTTTCCGGTCAGCCCCGCAGTTCGTCAACGCGATGCGCAGCAATACCACCGTGTTCACCCGGGGCGAGACAGCACAGGGCGGTTTCAATTTCATCTATTCGCGCAGGCTGGACAACAACGGGTCCAATCTGGGTGCGATCCTCGTGGCTGTTGATCTGGCCAAGATCGAACGCGGTTGGGTCGGTGTGTCGGATGCCGTCTATGTCGCCGACAGCGAGGGGCGGATCATCCTGTCGACCGAACCGCGCTGGCGCGGCCAGGAAGAATCGGTCGCCCTTGCCATTGAACCTGCATCGGGTGCCATTGAGCGTGCCTTGCGTGCGACCGAGGAATGGACCGAACTGCCGATTGACGCCTATTTCAGGGGCGAGGCGGTGTTGCGCCGCGAGGCGCGCGTGCCGTTCCAGGGCTGGCGCATGGTCAGTTTCACCAGCTATGCCAGCGTGCGCGAACGGGTGAACGGTGTTCTGGCGCTCGAGGTGATGGGATTTGCGATCCTGCTGGCGCTGTTGTTCTGGTATGCCTCGCGCAGGGCCGCGACGCGGGTGGCGGTCTATGAACAGGAATCCAACGAATTGCGCGCCCTCAACGCAGCACTTCAGCGTGAAATCGCGGCCCGCAAACAGATGGAACGCAGTCTTCAGGTGGCGGAACAGACGGTCGAACAGACCTCGAAACTGGCGGCCTTGGGCGAAATGTCGGCGGCTGTCAGCCACGAATTGAACCAGCCGCTGGCGGCCATGAAAACCTATCTGGCAGGGGCGCGGCTGTTGTTGCAACGCAAACGCCCCGAGGAAACGCTGTCGTCATTCCAGCGCATTGACGACTTGATTGACCGTATGGGCGCGATCACGCGGCAGCTGAAGTCCTATGCCCGCAAGGGGTCCGACGCGTTCGAGGCGGTCGATGCGCGTGCCGCGGTGTCATCTGCCCTGTCGCTGATGGAACCCCAGCTCAAGACGCGCGACGTGGAAATCAGCCGCACGCTTCCCAGTGCACCCGCGCTGATCTACGGGGACCGGTTGCGGCTGGAACAGGTCATCATCAACCTGTTGCGCAACGCGCTCGACGCCACCAAGACGGCCGAGAATCCGCGCATCGACGTGATCCTCGCCGTGGGTGAAACGGTGACCCTGACGGTGCGGGACAACGGGACGGGGATCGAGGATCTCGATGAACTGTTCGAACCATTTTACACAACCAAGCAGGCTGGCGACGGTGTCGGCCTCGGACTTGCGATTTCTTCGGGGATCGTCAACGACCTCGGGGGGCGCATGATCGCGCGCAACGGGGCACAGGGTGGCGCTGTTTTCGAAGTGCAGTTGCCGCTGCTCAAGTCGGCCCTCAAGGCCGCAGAATAAGGACTGCAAGATGAACAAGGCCATGAAAATCGCGATTGTCGACGACGAAAAGGACATGCGTCAGTCGATCAGCCAGTGGCTGGCCCTGTCCGGGTTCGAGACAGAAGCCTATGCCAGCGCAGAGGATGCGCTGAGTGCGCTGACATCCGACTTTCCGGGGATCGTCGTCAGCGATGTGAAAATGCCCGGTATGGACGGCATGCAGTTCCTGAAGAAATTGCGCGGGGTCGATTCCGCGCTGCCGGTTATCATGATCACCGGCCACGGTGATGTGCCGATGGCGGTCGAGGCGATGCGCGTGGGTGCATTCGATTTTCTGGAAAAACCGTTCAATCCCGACCGGATGACCGAACTGGCCAAGAAGGCGTGCAATGTCCGCCGCCTGACTCTGGACAACCGCGCCCTTCGCAAGGAATTGTCCGACGGCACATCCTTGATGAAAAAGCTGGTCGGGTCCTCTGACGCGATGGAACGTCTCAAGGAGGACATTCTGGATCTGGGTCAGGCCGACGGGCATGTCCTGATCGAGGGCGAAACCGGCACCGGCAAGACGCTGGTGGCCCACGCGCTGCATGCGGTCGGTGCCCGGTCCGCCCGCAAGTTCGTCCTGATTTCCTGCTCTGCACTGGACGAGGACAGCCTGAACCGAAGGCTGTTTGGCCCCGCAGCCGAGGGCGAGCCGATCCCCGCCATGGAAGAGGCGCGCGGCGGCACGCTGGTGCTGGAGGATATCGAGGCACTGACCCATGCGCAGCAATCGCGTCTGCTGACGGCGATCAACGAACAGGGCACGCCCGCGGAAACCCGTCTGGTCGCCATCTGCAACCTGCAGGAACAGGACAAGACCTGCGAAAGCGTGCTTCGCCCGGACCTGTATTACCGGATTTCGGCAATGCGGATCGTGGTGCCGCCGCTGCGCCAGCGCGGCGAGGATATCCTGACGCTGTTCACCCATCTGTCCGAACAATTCGCCGAAGAATACGGCTGCGAGGCACCGCAGGTCAGCGCCCAGGAGGCCGCACAGCTGTTGCAGGCACCCTGGCCGGGCAACGTGCGGCAGTTGATCAATGTGGCCGAACGGGCCGTGCTGCAAAATCGTCGCGGGTCGGGGTCCATCGCATCGCTGTTGATGACCGACGGGGACGACGACGACGGCAACCGCCCGGCGATGACGACCGAAGGCAAGCCCCTCAAGGAATTCGTCGAAGCCTTTGAACGCATGCTGATCGACAATACCATGCGCCGCCACAAGGGCAGTATCGTCGCGGTCATGGAAGAGCTATGCCTGCCGCGCCGGACCTTGAACGAAAAAATGGCCAAGTATCAATTGCAACGGTCGGATTATATCTGAACGCGCGTTGCAACCGGGTCTTGATCGGCGTTGGCGTCCTTGCTTAATGGACCCAACGACGACAGGAGCACGCCATGCATCGCAGCCTCGCTTTGATTTTCTGCCTGACCGCATTCGCGGGTTGTGGCGGCGACAGCACGGAATTTGCGGACCGCTTTGCAATTGACCAGACGACGGCGACCGCTGCCGCAGATGATGCAGAGGATGAGGCAGCCCCGCTTGTGCAGCAGACCGATGCCACACGGATCGTGTTGGTGAACGGCACCCCGCGTCCGGCCAATCGCCAGTTTCCGCAAGGCACCGATGCGAGTCAGCTGCGCAGCTTTTCCGCGCCGGCAGGCACGTTTGATCCCATCGACACGAGTGTGCCCGGATCAGCCAGCTATTCCGGCACCTATTTTGCGGACAAGATCGAGAATATCGACAACGCCGACCCCACGCGCTGGGTTTTCACCAAGGCAGAAGGCGCCGTCGTAATCGACGTGGACCTGAACAGCGGACAAATCAGCGGCCGGTCCTCTGACAATCGGCTGGTCATCGGGCGCGCCGCAAGCCCCATCAACGGGGGCATCGTGGAAGGCGCGGTGGAGTTTGACGGTCTGGTCGGGCCGTTTGACGGAACCGTGACAGCCAGCGCGATTCAGGCCGATTTTGCCGGTGAAAACGCTGACACGGCCGTTATGGGCCGTTTTGCTGCCACCGCACCCTGAGGCAGGCCAATCCCTGAAACGGCGCTGCAACTGACGATCATACACTTTGTCGTTGTCTTATGGCCGCCCGCACCCTTATGTATGGCATACGGGTTGTTGCCATGACGCTTTGCGCAAAGGCCCGGTGAGATTCTCTGTGGGCGGCAGGATGCCACCGCAGCTGATTTGATCCCGCAAACGGATCAGAAAAATGCCCGTTGTCGGTCCCACGGACCTGACCGGGTGACCTGAACAGGCCCCCCGGGGTCGGAGAAAAACCGCGATGCAACGCGCTAGTGAAAACAGACCGCTTGATGACACCCTCTGGGGTGCAGCGGTCGGCACTGCGCGGCACGC
Source organism: Loktanella sp. 3ANDIMAR09 (assembly GCF_001420005.1). Taxonomy (GTDB): domain Bacteria; phylum Pseudomonadota; class Alphaproteobacteria; order Rhodobacterales; family Rhodobacteraceae; genus Loktanella. The sequence continues at coordinate 15,313 of NZ_LJAK01000015.1, forward strand.
CCTTTACAGACATGACATCCTGACAGCCGCCCCACCGGGGTCGGGCATCGGGTGTGATGCGAATGGATACAATGCCAAAGAAAATGCTGATCGACGCCACGCACGCGGAAGAAACCCGCGTCGTCGTGGTGGATGGAAACAAAGTCGAGGAATTTGATTTCGAGAGCCAGTTCAAGCGACAGCTTGCTGGGAACATCTATCTGGCCAAGGTGACACGGGTTGAACCGTCCTTGCAGGCTGCGTTTGTGGATTACGGTGGCAATCGCCACGGATTCCTCGCGTTCTCGGAAATCCACGCGGATTATTATCAGATCCCCATCGCGGACCGTCAGGCCCTGATGGAAGAAGAGCGTGCCTACGCCGAAAGCCAGAAAGCCGCCGAAGAAGAAGAGGAAGCGCCCAAGCCGCGCCGCCGCCGGTCGCGCCGGTCCGCCGCCGAAGACGTGGCAAACGATGATGCCGTCGCGGTCGAGGATGTCGAAATCGCCGGTATGGAAACCATCGATCTGGACGACGAAGAGGGGTCCAGCCCGATGGAACGTGGCCGCGAAACGCCCCTGGAAACGCCCGCCTCCGATGAGGACATCGACGACGAGAACGGCCATGACGACGAAGACGATGGCCCTGATGCCGCCGACAAGGACGACCAGATCGAACAGATCGCGGATGACGACCACGAGGATGTGCGTCCGGTCCGCAAACCGCGTCCCAAGCGCTACAAGATCCAGGAAGTCATCAAGGTCCGCCAGATCCTGCTGGTACAGGTCGTCAAGGAAGAGCGCGGCAACAAGGGTGCTGCACTGACCACCTACCTGTCGCTGGCGGGGCGTTACTGCGTGCTGATGCCCAACACCGCACGCGGTGGTGGCATTTCGCGCAAGATCACCAATGCAGCCGACCGCAAGAAGCTGAAGGAAATCGCGAATGAAATGCAGGTGCCGCAGGGCGCTGGCCTGATCATCCGCACCGCCGGCAGCCAACGCACCCGCACCGAGATCAAGCGCGACTACGAATACCTGCAGCGCATGTGGGAACAGATTCGCGAGCTGACGCTGAAATCCACCGCACCGGCCAAGATCTATGAAGAAGGCGACCTGATCAAACGCACGATCCGCGATCTTTATTCCAAGGAGATCGACGAGGTCATCGTGGCCGGTAACGACGGCTATCGCACGGCCAAGGACTTCATGAAGATGATCATGCCGTCCCATGCGAAAAACGTGAAACTCTACGCCGAACAGATGCCGCTTTATGCGCGCTATCAGGTCGAAAGCTACCTTGCGGGCATGTTCAGCCCCACGGTGCAGCTGCCGTCGGGTGGTTACATCGTGATCGGTATCACCGAGGCGCTGGTGGCGATCGACGTCAACTCTGGCCGGGCGACCAAGGAAGGGTCGATCGAACAGACCGCGCTGAAAACCAACCTGGAGGCCGCGGACGAGGTGGCGCGCCAGTTGCGACTGCGTGACCTTGCGGGCCTGATCGTGATCGATTTCATCGACATGGACGAACGCCGCAACAATGCGGCCGTGGAAAAACGGTTCAAGGACCGTCTGAAAAACGACCGGGCGCGTATTCAGGTCGGCCGGATTTCGGGCTTTGGCCTGATGGAAATGTCACGTCAGCGCCTGCGCCCCGGCATGCTGGAGGCCACGACCCAACCTTGTGTCCATTGCCACGGCACGGGCCTGTTGCGGTCTGACGACAACGTCGCATTGAACATCATTCGCCAGCTCGAAGAAGAGGGCGTGCGCGGCCGCAGCAAAGAGGTTCTGGTGCGGGCACCCGTGTCCATTGCCAACTTCCTCATGAATGGCAAACGCGAACATATCGCCGCGATCGAGGGGCGTTATGGCATGGCGGTGCGGGTCGAATGTGACCTGAAACTGGTGTCGCCCGAATTCGCGATCGACAAGTTCAAGAGTGCGACGCGCGTCGTCCCCGAGGCCGGAACCTTTATTCAGGCCGAATCCGCGATGATCGAGGACGAAGACGAGGATATCGTCGAGGAAACACCCGAAGAGGACGAGGCAGAGGCCACGCCGACACAGGCAACGCCCGAGGATGGTGAAGGCCAGCCCCGCAAGAAGCGTCGCCGTCGCCGTCGGCGCAAGGGCGTTCAGGGAGGTGATGACCGTCAGGATCAGGACGAGAACGGCACCTCTGCTGACGAGGGCGACAGTGACGCCGCTGACAAGGCTGCGGATCAGCCCGAAACAGAAGACGCCACTGCCGACAAGCCCAAGCGTACCCGGACGCGCAGCCGCCGCCGCAAGGCCGACGACGCGGATGCACCAGCCGATGCCGTCGCAGCGGATGCACCGCAAACGGACGCAGAGGCCACCACCCCCGAGGCGGAAGAGGCACCCAAGAAGCGGACGCGCAGCCGGCGCAAACCCGCAGCAAAGGTGACCGAGGCTACTGATGCAACGGATGCTGCGGCAGCAGAGGCACCAGCCGAAGCCGCCCCAACCAATGACGCCGAAGCCCCGGCTGAAAAGCCAAAGCCCAAGCGTCGCAGCCGCGCCAAAAAGGTCGATCCGGTCGTGGCACCTGCGGATGCAGTCGCAGCAGAGGCCGAAGCAGAGGTGTCGGCACCCGTGTCAGAGGCCTCCGCGCCGGACGATGCGGCAACCCCTGACGCATCGGCAGAGGCGGCCGAAGCAGCCCCCGAAACCAAGAGTGTTACAGATGTGCCCGTGGTGCAGCCTGTGTCCGAAACCACGGCAGAGCCGGAACCCGAACCCGAGGCCACACCACAGGCGGAACCTGTGCAGGCCGAGGCAGAGGCCGATACGGCTGACGAGAGAGGCGAAGAAAAAAAGCCCCGTCGCAAGGGCTGGTGGTCACTGGGCCGCTAGGGCCGGATCACGATGCACGAGACAAGAGGCGGGCCAGATGGCCCGCCTTTTTCGTGTCAGCCCTTGGCGATGTAGTAGGTCTGCACGGGGCCGTCATCCTCTGACCCGATCAGGCGATGGCCTGCCTCGGCGCAGAAATGCGGGACATCCACCACCGCCGCCGGATCATCGGCGCGGACGCGCAGGACCTGTCCGGATTGCAGCGGTTGCAGACGCTTGCGCGCCTTGAGAACGGGCAGGGGACAAAGCAGTCCCACAGCATCAAGATCGGCATCATATTCCATGACAATTGGGTATTGCGGATGTTGCAGGTTGTAAACGGTCTCGTGACGCGGGCAGGGCGTGACGCGGCCGTTGTTCCGGGTTACATCCATGCCATGATCGAACCGTTGACCCTGCTAGACGCGAGCCTGCTGCCTGCAATCCTGATTGCGGTGACTGCGGGTCTTTTGTCATTCCTCAGTCCTTGTGTGCTGCCCATCGTCCCACCGTATCTGGCCTATATGGGCGGTGTCAGCGTCACGGACCTCGATGAAACCGCGGCCGCGCGACGCAAGGTGATGATCGCTGCGGCAATGTTCGTGCTGGGCCTGTCGACGGTCTTTTTGCTGCTCGGGATGGCGTTTTCGACGCTGGGGCGCGCCTTGCTGCAATGGCAGGGATGGTTCGTGCCGATCGCGGGGATCGTGGTGATGATCTTTGGCGCGCATTTCATCGGCGTGTTCCGCATCGGGTTTCTGGACCGCGAGGCGCGGATGGACACGGGCAGTCAGGGCGGCAGCGCGCTTGGCGCCTATGTTCTGGGTCTGGCCTTTGCCTTTGGCTGGACACCCTGTCTGGGCCCCATTCTGGGTACGATCCTTGGCCTTGCGGCATCAGAGGCGAGCACCAGCCGTGGCACGGTGTTGCTGGCGGCCTATGCGGCAGGGCTTGGGATTCCGTTTTTGCTGGTGGCCGCGTTCTTTCCTCGGCTCAAGGGGCCGATGGCCTGGATGAAGCGTCACATGGACCGCATCGAACGCACATCGGGTCTGCTATTGTGGACCGTCGGGTTGATGATGGTGACGGGGCAATTCACGGCATTCAGTTTCTGGTTGCTGGAACGTTTCCCCGCGCTCGCCGCGATCGGGTGATTTTTCTTAATTTCGCCGCCATTGCGTGTCACACTTGCGCAAACAGCGACGGGCATCGTCCATGACACAGGCAGATCGACAAGTTCGGACGCGCCGGGTTTTCTACATTCCCGGCTATGACCCGATCCATGCCCGACGCTACCGCGAGCTGTATCGCACCGAAGGGCGCGCGCAGGCGGACATCAGCGGCTATGATCTGACGCTCAGTCCCAAACCCAAGGGCAAGACCTATGGCTGGCGCGTGGCCGCCCGGATCGAGGGCGCCGACGTCAGCGCCGAGGTAGACGTGCTGGTATGGTCGGACATCGTGCGCGACAGCATGTCGAACACGATCCCCGCGACCTACGCGCAATTGGTGCGCACGGCCTGGACCTATATTGCCAGCGGCGCATTGGGACGATTGATGAAACTGCGCAAGGGGCCGGTGATTGCGGCCCTGTATCCCGTCGGGATGCTGCTGCTGCAACTGCTTATCGCGCTTGGCCTTGGTGCGCTGGCCGGCTGGCTTGCGGCCCTCGTTCTGCCCTTGGGACGCGGCTGGGACACCATGACAGGCTTTGCCGTGCTGACGGTGGTGACGGCCTTGATCCTGCGCTGGTTCAAGTCGCGTGACGGCAGGCTCTTTGCCTATTATCTGATGCACGACTACAGCTATTCCGCCCGCTGGGGCGGCGCAAATCCCGCACCGCTTGAAACCCGGATGGCCAAATTTGCCGACATTATCGCGCAGGCGCTGACGGATGATGTGGACGAGGTGCTTGTCGTCGGCCATTCGTCGGGCGCACATCTGGGCGTGTCGATCCTGGCCGATCTGATCCATGACGGACGCGTGCCCGCACGCGGTCCGGTCCTGTCGTTTCTGACCCTGGGACAGGTGGTCCCCATGGTCAGTTTTCTGCCCGATGCACATCGGCTGCGGGCCGATCTGCAATTCCTGAGCGAGCAGGACGTCGCTTGGGTCGATGTGACGGCGCCGGGGGACGGTTGCGCATTCGCGCTGTGCGATCCTGTGGCCGTATCGGGGGTCGCCACGCCGGCGCAACGCTGGCCGCTTGTGATTTCCGCAGCCTTTACCCAGACCCTGTCAGAGGCCCGCTGGGCCGAACTGCGCTGGCAATTCTTTCGGCTGCATTTTCAATATCTCTGCGCCTTTGACCGGCCTGGCGACTATGATTATTTCCGCATCACCGCCGGGCCGCAGACGCTGGGTGCCCGGTTTCGGGGGCGCAATCCGTCGGCCTCGCGGATGACGCAATCCGTGTCGAAATACACGTCAATCGCGGCATGACCCAGCCGGTCAAACCTGCCAGCCGCCCGGACAAGGTATCGCTGTGGCGCTACATGCGTCTGTTCCGCGCCGATATCCTGTCGGCCCAGCCTGCCAAATTGTATCGCGCCTGGATGGCCGAATTTCGCACGCCGTTTTTCCGCAGCTACATGATCAACGATCCCGCGCTGATTGATCTGGTCCTCAGGGAACGTCCTGACGATTTTCCAAAATCAGAACGGATCGGCGCAGGTCTGCGGCCGCTGTTGGGAAATTCGGTGTTCCTGACCAACGGAGCGACCTGGAAACGGCAACGCCGGATCATTGATCCCGCATTCGAAGGCGGGCGCCTGCGCGACAGTTTTGCCGCGATGCATGCCGCGGGGCAGGCCGCCGTCGCACGTCTGGCACCGCTGGCCGACGGTCGGCCACAGGACATCGAACCTGAAACCAGCCACGCGGCGGCTGACGTCATTTTTCGGACGTTGTTTTCGATTCCGATCGACGACCAGGTCGCGACAGAAGTCTTTGACGAGTTTCGCCGCTATCAACGCAGCCAGCCGATCCTGAACCTTGCGGCCTTTGTTCCCGGTCCACTCTGGATGCCACGGTTCTTCAAGTCGGACACGCGGCGCACGGCGCAGCGGATCAGGGCGTTGATTACCGGGCTTACGCAGGACCGGCTGAGTGCGATTGCCGCGGGCCATGCGCCTGATGATCTGGCGACCAAGATCATGACGACCGCTGACCCCGAAACCGGCGAAACCTTTGATCTGGATGAAATGGTGGATCAGGTCGCGATCTTTTTCCTGGCCGGACATGAAACGTCGGCCGCGGCGCTGGCCTGGACCCTGTATCTGCTGGCGTTGAACCCCGACTGGCAGGACCGGGTCGCCACCGAGGCGCGGACCTGGGATGGCAGTTTTTCATCCCTATCGTCCCTGCGCGATACCCGTGACGTTTTCCGAGAGGCGCTTCGCCTCTACCCGCCAGTGCCGATGATGGTGCGCCAGACAACAACGCCAGAGGTGTTTCGGGACCGCCCCGTGCGGCCCGGTTCGCAGGTGGTCCTGTCACCGTGGCACCTGCACCGTCAGACACGGATCTGGGACCGCCCCGATGATTTCGATCCGGCCCGCTGGCAGACCAAGGACGGCAAAGCGCAACAGCGACTGGCCTATATGCCGTTTTCCGCAGGACCCCGTGTCTGCACGGGTGCGGGTTTTGCCATGCTCGAAGGTGTTGTCATTCTGGCGCAACTGCTGCGCGCCTATCGCTTTGACCTTGTCCCGGATCGTCTGCCCGTGCCGGTCGCGCATCTGACGGTCAGGACCCGTTCAGGCATGTGGCTGCGAATCACGCAACGCAGTGATTGATCGCAGGCGGGCGACAATCTGCGGGCAGGGGGCGCATTGCCACCGATCCGTGACCAGCGATAGGACGAAATTGCATAAATCGTGACATCTTGCTGCCACAGATCCTAGTGTCGCACGGGCGACCACGCAGGATCGGAACACGCAAAATGCCATATCAGACCAGTCAAAAGCCGGGCGTCATGTCGCGTTTTGCGGCCTGGCTGCGCTGTATTGCAAATCCCGTTTCGCAAGACGTGCCGACCGTGCCGCAATCTGCACGCCGCAAACCCGACACGTATCCGCGCCGCTAACCCGTTCTGGATTGCAGGTCGGTCAGGACAGCCACCCGGATGGCGGAGGCCAGTCCCACATCCCCCCTCACGGCGTCGATTTCGGCAGCCAGTGCATTCAGCGCCAGACCCCGTTCCTGCGCCAAGGCACGAAACGCATCCCAGAATTCCCGTTCCAATGACACGCTGGTTCTGTGGCCGCGCAATGTCAGTGAATGCTTGATCGGTCGTCCGGCGGGGGGGTTACTCATCTTCGAACTGTGACTGGTCCAGGCGCTGTCTGGCCTGTTCGGCTTGTGCTGCTTCCAGCAAACGCTGCGCCTTGGTCCGTCCGAACTTGACCGCGTTCTGATCTGCCTCGGCCTTTTCCTCGGCACGGCTGCGTTTCTTGCGGACCTGATTGAGTGAGATAACCTTGGGCGTCATGCGTGGAATCCTGTGACAGATGAGATCCCACGGTGCCAAGTTGCGCCTGCCCGGACAAGAGATCGCCGCGCAAATTTCCCTGCGCGGCGGTGAATTGTTTGCTTGACGACGACGCGATTATTTCGGGCCGATCATGTCCTCGGGGCGCACCACACGGTCAAAGGTTTCGGCATCGACAAAGCCGAGTGCGATGGCCTCTTGCTTGAGGGTCGTGCCGTTCTTGTGCGCGGTCTTGGCCACCGTGGTGGCATTGTCATAGCCGATTTCGGGGGCCAATGCAGTCACCAGCATCAGGGATTCGCGCATCAGTTTTTCGATCCGGTCCCGGTCGGCCCGGATGCCTGCCACGCAATTGTCGGTGAACGCCACGGCGCTGTCGCCCAGCAGTTGCATGGATTGCAACACGTTGTAGGCCATCATGGGTTTCATCACGTTCAGCTCGAAATGGCCCTGCGAACCGGCGAATCCGACGGCCGCGTCATTGCCCATGACATGGGCGCAGACCTGTGTGATCGCCTCGACCTGCGTGGGGTTCACCTTGCCCGGCATGATCGACGACCCCGGTTCGTTTTCGGGCAACATCAGCTCTCCCAGACCGCAGCGGGGGCCGGACCCCAACATGCGAATGTCACAGGCGATTTTATAGATGCTGGCCGCGACGCCGCGCAGCGCGCCGGACATTTCGACCAGTGCATCATGGGCGGCCAGCGCCTCGAACTTGTTGGGGGCCGTGACAAAAGGCAGGCCGGTGATGTCCGCGATATTGGCAGCGACCGTTTCGCCCCAACCCTTTGGCGTGTTCAGACCGGTGCCGACTGCAGTGCCGCCCTGTGCCAGTTCATAGATCGCGGGCAGGGCGGCCTTGATGCGGCGGATACCCATGGCGACCTGATGCACGTAGCCGGAAAATTCCTGACCCAGTGTCAGCGGTGTCGCATCCATCGTATGGGTGCGGCCGATCTTGATGATGTCGTTGAATTCCGCCTGCTTTGCCTCCAGCGCCTTGTGCAGATGTTCCAGACCCGGCAGCAGCACGTCATGGGCGGTGCGGGCCACGGCGATATGCATCGCGGTCGGAAAGGTATCGTTGGACGACTGGCCCATATTGCAATGATCGTTGGGGTGAACGGGTGTTTTCGACCCGATCTCACCACCCAGAATTTCGATCGCGCGGTTGCTGATGACTTCGTTGGCATTCATGTTCGACTGGGTGCCGGACCCGGTCTGCCAGACGACGAGCGGGAAATGGTCGTCCAGTTTGCCTGCCACGACTTCTGATGCGGCCGCGATCATGGCGTCGGCCAGCGTCTTGTCCAGTTTGCCACGGGCAAGGTTGGCCTGCGCACAGGCTTGCTTGATCACACCCAGCGCGCGCACGATGGCGACGGGCTGTTTTTCCCAGCCGATGGGAAAATTCATCAACGAACGCTGTGTCTGTGCGCCCCAATAGCGGTCTGCGGCGACCTCCAGCGGGCCAAAGCTGTCGGTTTCGGTGCGTGTCTTGGTCATGTCGGGCCTCCCGGTCAAATGGTTGCCCTTCAGTAGCGTGACCTTACGCGCGCATCAATCTTACTTGCGAAACTTGTCGAGGCTGACGACCTCTGCGGCCGGGCGGGGGGCGTCCTCGGCGTCTGGTTCGACCAGCTCATCCATCGGTGCCTCGTCGTCATCGTCATCGTCGTGATCGATGTCAGAGGCCTGCGTTTCGAACCGCAGACCGAATTCGACCGAAGGATCGGCAAATGTCGTGATCGCGTCGTAGGGGATATACAGCGGTTCGGGCACGTTTCCGAACGACAGCGTCACGGCGAAACCCTCTTCCGAGACGTCGAGGTTGTCGAACCAGTGCTGCATGATGATCGTCATGTCGCCGGGATAGCGGTCCGACAGGTGGTCGGCCATTTCCACATCCGGGTGCAGCGTGTCAAAGGTGATGATGAACCGATGATCGCCGGGCAATTTGCCGGTTTTCTGAACGTCGGCCAACACGTCGCGGATCAGTGTCCGCATCGCACGGTGCATCAGATTTCCGTAGTCGATCTTTTGTGACATCTGGCCGCCCTTCGATTTGCCTAGGGTCAGCATATCGTATTCGTGGGCGAGTAAAAGGCCGACCTAACCGATGATTTGCGCCAATTCGCGGATAATCTTGGCACGGATTGCGCGCGGATAATCGCTGTGTCGTCGGGCGGTCATGACGAATCCGTCGCGTGTTATGACCTGTTCGCGGTAAAAGTTCGTGATGGCCAGGCCCATGGATTCAATGGCAATCGCATTGATCGTGATGCCATCGCGTTCGGCCTGTCTGCGGGCGGCGCCGATATCACCGATGGCGTTCGGTGTCCCGTCGCCCGAAATATCGATGACCCGGCGCTTGCAGTCCGCCACCGCGTCAAAGTTGCGCAGCGAAAACAGGATTGCCTGTGCCGGTGCGGTATCCGACAACACGAACCTGCGGTCTTGTGTGCGTGCACGGTCCGACAACTTTGCCGCGTCATTTGCCGTGCGGATACGCGTCCATGGAATGACCACCGACTGGCGGTCGATCCCCGACCATTGCACCACCGAAATGGCGGATTGCCCCTGCACCAGCGCGTCAATGATATCGGGATCGGTCAGCGCATCGGCCAGACCGTCCGTTTGCAAACGGTATTCCGCCACATCCACCGAATTGCTGACGTCAATCGTCAGCATCAGGGCCGTGTCACAGGCCAGCACCGGAAAGGGCAACAGAGCGAATAAGAGCGCGCGCAACATCACGCCAGCGTGGCGCAGCGCGCATGGCAAAGCAACAAAAAGGGAAAGGTGCAGGTTTCTGTTGCCAGGTACCTGCGGACCCCGCCCAAGGCTGCTAGGCCAGGGGACTTAAGGTTTCGGTGTTAGGTACCGCTTACGCGGCAACTGCGACCGGAGCATGGTTGTCATTTGCAACTATACAATTTGTACCGATAACGGTGGTAACTCACCGAGACAAAGCAAACCCCTTTAGACGTTCGTCGATCCTGTTTCGGCCCCATCGCTGGCAAATGACCAGATGTTGGTGGAGCCGCCGGGTACCGCCCCCGGGTCCGATCCGCTTATTACGAGCGCGTTTATGTCCATAGTCCCGAAGGACACCCCTTAGATAGGGGGGCCTTCGGGCTGTGGCAAGGGGTCACTTTTCGGGCAGGATCCCGCGTGGGCTGAACCGCAGGATCAGCAGCAAAACGGTGCCCATCACCAGGAAACGCATCTGCGGCGCGGAATTGACCAGGTTGGCCTTGAACGCGCTGTCATCGCTCATCCAGGCGGTGGCCCAGATCATCAGGTCGGGTCCGTATTCACCCACGGCCACCCACAGCCACCAGATCAGCATACCACCCAGCACAGAGCCAAAGTTGTTGCCGGACCCGCCGACGATGACCATCACCCAGACAAGGAACGTGAACCGCAGCGGCTGGTATGCGGCCGGTGTCAGCTGACCATCCAGCGTTGTCATCATTGCGCCCGCCAGCCCGCAGATGGCCGAACCGATGATGAACACCTGCAGATGCCGCGCGGTGACGTTCTTGCCCATGGCGCGGGCGGCCACCTCGTTGTCGCGGATCGCACGCATCATGCGGCCCCAGGGGCTGTGCAGTGCGCGCTGCGCAAGGATGAGCAACACGATCAGGAATGCCGCGAACAGGCCGGAATACAGCAGCTTGACCCAGAGGGTAGAGGCAAGCGTCGGGTCCAGCCCCAGATCGGTGACCGTAGCCACGAAATCCGGATCTGCCTGAAGATCTGTCTCGTAGGGGACAGGGCGCGGCAGGCCGATGACGTTCATGACGCCCCGGCTCATCCAGTTTTCGTTTTTCAGGATCGCGATGATGATTTCCGCAATGCCCAGCGTGGCAATCGCCAGATAGTCGGACCGCAGACCCAGTGCCGTCTTGCCGATGATCCAGGCCGCACCCGCGGCCAGCATCCCGCCGACAGGCCAGGCGATGACGGCCATGATCGGCCAGTCCCGACCGGAATCACCGCCAAAGTTCAGACCACCCAGAAAACCGGTGCTGGCGGGGTTCACCGCCTCGATCGCCTGCACGCCAGCGTCAAACACACTGCGGAACAGGAAAAATCCGACGATCCCAAGGACGACCATCGCAATCACCCGGACACGCCCGGCGGTGCGTTTGTAAACAGCGATCAGACCCGCGATCACGGCGGCACCAATGGCCAGCGCGCCCAGCACCTGACCGCCACCGGCAGCCCATGCCTCGGGGACGGGGGGCATCGAAATCAGCACCGCGGCCAGACCGCCCAGTGCCACGAACCCCATGACGCCGACGTTGAACAGCCCGGCGAGGCCCCATTGCAGGTTCACCCCCAGCGCCATGATCGCCGAAATCAGCCCGTAGTTGACGATGATCAACGCGAGGTTCCAGTTGTCCAGAACGCCGGTGCCCACGATCAGGGCCACGACAAGGCCCGCGAAAAGGCCGGTGCGCAATGTATCGGTCATATGGATTGCCCCTTGAACAGTCCGGTCGGCCGGAACAACAAAACGATGATCAGAATGATAAAGCTGACGGCGAACTTGTAGTCACCGCTCAGCAGCTGCACGAGGCCCTCTGGCGCCATGCTGTCAGGCAGCCAGTAGGTCAGCACCTTTTTCAGCGGATAGGTCACCGTCACCTCGGCAAAGGCGATCAGGAAACCGCCGACGATCGCACCCTTTGGGTTGCCGATCCCGCCGACGATCGCGGCCGCGAACATGGGCAGTAGCAGCTGGAAATAGGTGAAAGCCTTGAACGATTTGTCGAGGCCGTAGAGCACACCCGCCGTGGTTGCCAGTGCGCCGACCAGCAGCCAGGTCACACGCACCACGCGGTCGGGGTCGATGCCGGACAGCAGGGCCAGATCCTCGTTGTCGGAAAAGGCGCGCATGGATTTGCCGGTGCGTGTCTTGTTCAGAAACCAGAACAGCGCGGTCATGACGATCACGGCGGTGACCAGCGTGATGGCCTGCGTCGTCCGGATGGCCAGACCTTCGTCCAGACCTGTCATGTCGCGGAACTGGCGTACCGTGATCAGGAAACGTTCCCCATCTGCGAACTGGATGTCGCGGACACCGAAAAACACGCGCGTCAGGCCGTTCATGACGAACATCACACCCAGCGACACAATCACGAGGATCACGGGCTTTGCCTTTTGTTCGCGGTAGAATTTGTAGACCAGCCAATCGGTTACCAGCAGGATCACACCTGTGGCCGCAATCCCGACAGGCAGGGCGAGCAAGGCGGTCGGCAGTGGTCCCAGCGTGATGCCGAATGCCACCAGCACCGCCGTCAGCTTGATCGTGATGCCTGTCCCCAGCGCCATCGTGTCGCCGTGGGCAAAGTTGGAAAACCGCAAGATTGCATATACCAGCGTGATCCCCAGCGCCCCAAGTGCAAGCTGTGCGCCGTAGGCCGCCGCCGGTATGATCACAAAGTTCGTCAAAAAGACGAGACCGTTCAGAAAGTCCATTCAATATCCCCCAGTCCGGCCGCGATACGCGGGCACGGTGGTCGTCAAGATCAATGCGGGCATCACCCGCCCAAGAAGCTGCGGCGCACTTCGTCGTCGGCCAACAGTTCCTTGCCAGTGCCGGTATGCGCGTTCGCGCCCTGCACCAAAACGTAGGCTTTGTCAGCGATTTCAAGCGCTTGGCGTGCGTTCTGTTCCACCATCAGGATCGGGATGCCAGTGCGGGCCACCTCGATGATGCGGTCAAAGAGTTCATCCATGACGATCGGACTGACGCCGGCGGTCGGTTCGTCCAGCATCAGAACCTTGGGCTGTGTCATCAATGCACGTCCCACGGCGACCTGCTGACGCTGACCACCCGACAATTCACCCGCAGGCTGGTTCCGCTTTTCCTTGAGGATGGGAAACAGGTCATACACCTTGGTCATCGTATCGCGGAAATCATCGCGCCGGATGAACGCACCCATTTCCAGGTTTTCCTCGACGGTCATCGAGGTAAAGATGTTGTGGGTCTGCGGCACGAACCCCATGCCCTTGATCACGCGGTCCTGCGGGGTCAGCGCGGTGATATCCTCGCCGTCCAGCATCACGTGGCCCGAGCGCACGTCAAGCATGCCGAACATCGCCTTCATCGCGGTGGATTTGCCGGCACCGTTGGGGCCGACGATCACGGCGATTTCGCCCGGATCAACGGCAATGGTGCAGCTGTGCAGGATGTCGGGTCCCTTGCCGTAGCCACCTGTCATGGCCTCGCCGATCAGGAACGCCTTGCTGTTTGTCGGCACAGCCTTGCCGCCCTTGCGGACGGTCTGCGTCGTGCTGCCGCCGGGTTTGGTGATCGACCGGTCCTTGTTGCCGCGGTCATCCTGGTACGCGTTGTCACTCATGCTGTGGCCACCTGATCCTTATTTTTCAGACCCGTGCCCAGATAGGCTTCGATCACCTGTTCGTTGGCCTTGATCTCGTCCAGCGTGCCCTCGGCCAGCACCTTGCCCTCGGCCATGCAGATCACGGGGTCGCAGAGGCGGCCGATGAAATCCATGTCGTGTTCGATCACGACAAAAGTATAGCCGCGCTCGCGGTTCAGACGCTGGATCGCGTCACCGATGGTATTGAGCAGCGTGCGGTTCACGCCTGCGCCGACCTCGTCCAGAAACACGATCCGGGCGTCGACCATCATGGTGCGCCCCAGTTCCAGCAATTTCTTTTGTCCGCCAGAGATTTGTCCGGCCTTGTGATCGGCTAGATGGGTGATGGTCAGAAATTCCAGCACCTCGTCGGCCTTGGCCCGCAGGGCGCGTTCCTCGTCAGCGATGCGTTTACGCCCGAACCACGTGTTCCACAGCGTCTCGCCCGCCTGATTGCCCGGCACCATCATCAGGTTCTCGCGGCAGGTCATCGACGAAAACTCATGCGCGATCTGGAACGTGCGCAGCAGCCCCTTGTGGAACAATTCATGCGGCGGCAGGCCGGTGATATCCTCGCCTGCCATGGTCACGCGCCCCGACGTTGGTTCAAGAACGCCCGCGATCACATTGAATAGCGTGGTTTTTCCGGCACCGTTTGGACCGATCAGCCCGGTGATCGATCCTTCACGGATCGTCAGGCTTGCCCCGTCCACGGCGTGAAAACCACCAAAGGTCTTCACGAGATTTTCGACAACGATCATTGATTTTCAATCCGTTGGGTGCCCCGGCGCGCGATGGCGCCGGGGCAGGTCAGGTTTTATCGGAAGTTGACGGTGACGATTTCGCCGTCCTGGATCTCGATCTCGCGGTAGTTGCCTGCGGATTCGCCTGCACCGATGAGTTCCACCGCCGTGGCACCGACATAGTCGATGTCTTCGCCAGCCTTCAGCAGTTCAATCGCCTTGGCCAGCTCACCGGGGAAAATCTCGGTGCCGGGGGCGTTGGCGACATTCATGACTTCGCCCATGAAATCAGCGGACTGGTTGGAACCCGCTGCTTCCATGGCGAGCATGATCAGCGCTGCTGCGTCATAGCTTTCGGGTGCGAATGCGCCCGTGCCGTCGAAATCAGCTTCGGCTGCCAGGGCCTGGAACATTTCAGCGCCTGCGCTGTCGGTGCCGGGGAACTGACCGAACGATCCGTTCAGCGCGTCACCGATGTCGTCAACCAGCTGCTGACCGACCATGCCGTCGGGCAGGACGAAGGTGTCGAATGCGCCCGTGTCGATCGAGTTCTGGATGATGCCCTTGCCGCCCTGGTCGGTGTAACCGGCCACGACCAGAACCTCGCCACCGGCGGCTGCCAGTGCTGCGACCTCGGACGAATAGTCGCCTTTGCCGTCCTCGTGTGCGGCCGAAATCGTGACGGTGCCGCCGGATTCCTCGAATGCCGCCTGGAACGCGTCAGCCAGACCCTTGCCGTAGTCGTTGTTGGTATAGGTCAGCGCGACTTCGGTGATGCCGCGATCGTTCAGGATCTCGGTCATCACGACACCCTGACGGGCATCCGACGGTGCGGTACGGAAGAACAGACCGTCATCCTCTGCGGTGGACAGACCGGGCGAAGTGGCGGAGGGCGAAATCATCACGACACCGTTCGGGCGTGCGACGTTTTGCAGGATCGCACCCGTCACACCGGAACAATCGGCGCCCATGATGGCGTTCACGCCGTCACCGGTGACCAGACCTTCGGCTGCGGCGGTGGCTGCACCGGCGTCGATGCAGGTGGAATCCGCGCGGATGCCTGTCACGGTCGCGCCGTCCAGCAGGGTGCCGGCTGCGTTGACTTCGGCGATGGCCAGTTCAGCGCCAGCGCCCATGGCGGGGGTGATGGATTCCAGCGGGCCGGTAAAGCCCAGCACGATCCCGATCTTGACGTCGCCCGTATGCGCGGCGGCAAAGGCCTGACCGGCAAACAGGGCGGTGGCCGCGGTGGCCATCATCAGATGTTTCATTGGTAACTCCCTAACGTTTTTGTTGTTGGTGGACGCAGATTAGCAGGCGCGTTGCAGAAAGAAAGCGCCAACCGGCAGGTCGTTCGACCTGCAAAACCAGTCGCGCCGGGTCAAAATCGCGACTTTGCGACATGACGCAACCTTGAGTTGATTTGCGAGGCGCCCACTGCCGCTACGTCATCGCGGACAAGAGAATCGCACGCCCTAGGGCGCTGTCCGCGCCGCATGCGATCCGCGTTCGCGGTAGGGCGTCGTGTCGTAATGGGCCCGGTAGCATTTGGAGAAATGCGACGGCGATGCAAAACCGCAGGCCAATGCGACATTGATTACCGTCATGTCGGTCTGCATCAGCAGATTGCGCGCCTTGGCCAGCCGCAACTCCATGTAATACCGCTTGGGGCTGCGCGACAGATAACGCCGGAACAGCCGTTCCAGCTGGCGCGTCGACATCCCCACCTCCTTGGCCAATTGTGCGGGGCTGATCGGGTCCTCGATATTCTGTTCCATCAGCTTGATGACGCGCGACAGTTTCGGGTGCCTGACGCCGATCCGGGTGGGGATCGACAGGCGCTGCGTGTCCTGATCGGTCCGGATCGACGAATAAATCAGGATATCGGCGACATTGTTGGCCAATTCCTCGCCGTGGTCATCCGCAATCAGCTTGAGCATCAGGTCGATGGATGCGGTGCCCCCCGCAGTCGTGATGCGGTTGCCGTCTATGACGAATACGGACCGGGTCAGGTCGACCTCCTCGAATTCCTCGATAAAGCTGTCCTGGTTTTCCCAGTGGATCGTTGCGCGTTTGCCATCCAGCAGGCCCGCCCGCGCCATGGTATAGCCTGCGGTGCACAGGCCCGCGACGGGCAGGCCGCGCCGGGCCTCCTTGCGCAGCCAGTTCAACACACGCTTTGTCGTGGCTTCCTGAATCTCGAGCCCGCCACACAACATGATCGTGTCGTCACGGTCCAGTTCAGACAGATCACCGTTCACCGTGAACACGCAGCCGTTGGAACAGGTCGCGCTGACACCGCCCTCGGCCAGCAACGACCAGCTATAGAGTTGTCGTCCGGCGGTCATGTTGGCGATCCGCAGGCTTTCGATGGCGGCGGAAAAACAGAGCATCGTGAACTGATCCAGCAGGACAAACACGAAATGCCGGGGCCGCTGTTCGGCTGCGACTGCACGGGGGGATGATGATGGTGGCATGACCATACTCCGAAAAACGCCTTGGGCGGACCAAACGCTACTAATCGCCCGGAAACAAGTGCCGCAGCGACATTTGCATTGGACCTCTGGGGGTCCCACGTTATAAGCCGCGTCCGACAGCAAGAACCCGGATTGCCGGGGAAGGGGAAACGATGAGCACTTGGACCAAATCTGACTGGCGCAGCAAACCACGCGTACAGATGCCCGATTATACCGACGCCGCCGCACTGCAGGCCGTCGAGGCAAAGCTGGCCAGCTATCCCCCGCTGGTCTTTGCCGGCGAGGCCCGCCGTCTGCGCAGTCACCTGGCCAAGGTCAGCCGTGGCGAGGCGTTTCTCTTGCAGGGCGGCGATTGCGCCGAAAGCTTTGCCGAATTCAGCGCCGACACGATCCGCGACACGTTCAAGGTGATGTTGCAGATGGCGATGGTCCTGACCTACGGAGCCAAGGTGCCCGTGGTCAAGGTCGGGCGCATGGCAGGCCAGATGGCCAAGCCGCGCAGCGCCCCCACCGAAACCGTCAGCGGCGTGGAACTGCCCAGCTACCGCGGTGACATCATCAACGGGTTCGATTTCACGCCCGACAGCCGGATCCCTGATCCTGCACGGATGGAACAGGCCTATCTGCAGGCGGCGGCATCGCTGAACCTGCTGCGTGCCTTTTCCACGGGCGGCTATGCTGACGTGCATCAGGTTCATCAATGGACGCTGGGGTTCACCGATGCGCCGGAGGCCGAAAAATATCGCGAACTGGCCAGCCGTATCAGCGATACGCTGGATTTCATGAATGCCGCCGGTCTGACGACCGACCGCAATCACGAATTGCAGACCGTCGAATTCTACACCAGCCACGAGGCGTTGCTGCTGGAATACGAAGAGGCGCTGACCCGCGTGGACAGCACATCCGGCAACATGCTGGCAGGGTCCGGTCACATGATCTGGATCGGTGACCGCACGCGTCAGCCCGACGGCGCGCATGTCGAATACTGCAAGGGCGTGATGAACCCCATCGGCCTGAAATGTGGTCCGACGATGACCTCTGGTCACCTCAAGGCGCTGATGGCCTCGCTGAACCCGAACAACGAGGCCGGTCGCCTGACGCTGATCGCACGCTTTGGCGCGGGCCAGGTTGGTGAACACCTGCCGCGCCTGATCAAGGCCGTCGAGGAAGAAGGCGCAAACGTCGTCTGGACCTGTGACCCGATGCACGGCAACACGATCAAATCCTCGACCGGCTACAAGACCCGTCCGTTCGAAAGCGTGCTGCGTGAGGTCACCGAATTCTTTGGTGTGCATAACGCCGAAGGCACGATCCCCGGCGGTGTCCATTTCGAGATGACCGGCAAGGACGTGACCGAATGCACCGGTGGCGTGCGTGCCGTGACCGACGAGGATCTGTCGGATCGTTATCACACGGCCTGCGATCCGCGCCTGAACGCCAGCCAGTCGCTGGAACTGGCGTTCCTTGTGGCCGAACAGCTCAGCAATCGTCGCACCGCATTGGCCGACGCCAAGGCCAGCTGATCGCGCGCACCAATGACTGCGAGGGGGGCACCGGATCGGTGCCCCTTTTTCATGAGCGGGTATTGTCCACGACCAGACGCAAGCCCGGCTGCACAGGATCGCTGGCGCGGCTGTCGGCAAACTGCCTGCCCAGCACCTGACGCCGGATCGCCGGTGCTGCGGCCACGTCCCACCGCAAACCGGACCTTGTCCGTGTGTCGTGACTGACGATCGCACCCATGATCTTGGTCACCTGACCCGTCGCATCCGCCAAGGGCAGCGCCAGCACATACCCACGCACCGGATGCCGGCTAAACCGACGGGCTCCGATCAGCGGCACGCCAAGGATCGCAGGATCGGCCAGGCAGTCCTGCATCAGCGCAACCACCCGCGCGCCAGCGTCATCGGTGAAAAAGCACCCCACCGACATGCCGCGCGGATCGAATCCCATACCATCATGCAATGCCTGACCCGCCACGCGGATGCGCAAGGCATCGAGGCCGGTCTGCTGCGCGACAAAGGCATGGGGCAATGCCGCATGCAGCGCCAGCGGGTCGATATCCGCATGGCGCGGCACGGGGCTGGTGCGGCTGATGGTGCGCCAATCCGCCTCGAGCACGGATAACAGCCGCGCGGCCTGCGGTGACAGGTGCGCCAAGGGATCAGGCGAGGGTCCGGCAGGGGGTGGAACAGGGTGCATGGCGGCAATCCGGTGACAAAAACGTGGCAGAATTAAGGAAAGCTTAACCCCGAAAGGCGTGATGCTTCATCCAAAATAGGATCAGACGGTTAACAGCCGCCCGCCCGCGCGCCGCCCCTTGTCCCCCCGGCGCTGGAAACGTTACATGGGCCGGTAACGACCTGACAGGACGACCATGACCCATTCGATGACTGCTTTTGCGACCCGGACCGGACATTCCGATGCGGGGCGGTGGGAATGGACCCTGCGATCCGTGAACGGCCGCACGTTGGACCTGCGGATGTACCTGCCGGACGGTTGCGACCGCCTGGAAACCACCCTTCGGACGGCCCTGCGCAAGGCATTGCATCGTGGCACGGTCACCGTGACGCTGACCTGCCGGATGGATCAGGGCCAGGGTGGTCGTGACATTGATCCCGACCGGTTGGACACCGTGTTGCGCGCGCTGGATCAGGTACAGGACCGTGCGTTTTCCTTGGGCGTCACGCTGGGGCAGCCCACTGCCGCCGACGTGTTGCTGCAACCCGGCGTGCTGGAGGCCGGTTCAGCGGGTGCCGCATCCGATGACCTGATCGCTGCGGCCACCACGGCAATCGGCCCGCTGTTGGCGGATCTGACCGCGATGCGCGCCCAGGAAGGCACGGCATTGCAGAAACTGATCTGCGCGCAACTTGACACCGTCAAGGACCAGATCGAGGCCGCCCGCGCCCTGCTGCCCGAACGCGAAAAAGACGCCCGCCGCGCCCTGCGCGACGCCTATGCCCGGGTGATGGGGGAAATAACCGACACAGACGGCGCCCGCCTGACGCAGGAATTGGCGCTGATCGCGGTGAAACAGGACGTGACCGAAGAGCTGGACAGGCTGAACACGCATCTGGTCGCGGCATGGGACCTGATGGACGAAGACGGCCCCGTCGGCCGCAAGCTGGATTTCATCATCCAGGAAATGCTGCGCGAGGCGAATACCTTGTGTTCAAAATCCCAGAATGCCGCGCTCTCGGGTATTGGCATCACGATCAAGACCGCGCTGGAACAGATGCGCGAACAAGTTCAGAATGTGGAGTGAGTGATGATGCGTCGTGGCCTGCTGATCATCCTGTCCTCGCCCTCGGGTGCGGGTAAATCGACCCTCGCCAAACGGCTTATGACATGGGACGACACGCTGCGGTTTTCGGTGTCGGCCACCACGCGCCAGCCCCGCGCGGGCGAGGTGGACGGCGCCGATTATCATTTCGTGTCAGAGGCCGAATTCCGCCGCCTTGTGGATGATCGTGGCATGCTCGAACACGCCCGTGTCTTCGAAAATTACTACGGCAGCCCCAAGGCGCCCGTGCAGGCCGCCATCGAGACGGGGCGCGACGTATTGTTCGACATCGACTGGCAGGGCGCACAGCAGATCAGCAATTCCGACCTGCAGGATTCGGTGCTGTCGATCTTTATCCTGCCGCCGTCGATCACCGAATTGCACCGCCGTCTGGTCAGCCGCGGGCAGGATGGGCCCGAGGTGATCGCCAAACGGATGCGCAAGAGTTGGGACGAAATCAGCCATTGGGACGGTTATGATTACGTGCTGGTCAATGACGATCTGGACGAAACCGAGGACCGTCTGAAAACCATCATCAGCGCCGAACGCCTGCGCCGTGCGCAACAGCCCGGTCTGCTGGATGTGGTGCGCCGCCTGCAATCCGAATTCGAGGAACGCCCGCTATGACACTTTACGCACTCAATGATGTCCGCCCGACGCTGGGGGACGCGGTCTGGATTGCCCCCGGCGCGCATGTCATGGGTCGGGTCGATCTGGGGGACCGCGTGAACATCTGGTTCAACGTCACGATCCGGGGCGACAACGACCCCATCATCATCGGCGCCGACAGCAACATCCAGGAAAATGCCGTCCTGCACAACGATCCCGGTTTTCCGCTGACCGTTGGGCAGGGTTGCACCATCGGCCACAAGGCGATGCTGCACGGCTGCACCATCGGCGACAACACCATGATCGGGATGGGGGCGACCGTGCTGAACGGTGCCGTGATCGGCAAGAATTGCCTGATCGGCGCGGGCGCACTGATCACCGAAGGCAAGACCATCCCCGATGGCAGTCTGGTCATGGGGGCCCCCGGCAAGGTGGTGCGCCAGCTGGATGACACCGCCATCGCGGGCCTGCGCCTGTCGGCCCGCCATTACGTCGAAAACGCGGCCCGTTTTGCCCGCGATCTGAAGGAAATCGAATGACACGTCCTACCTCTATCGTGCGCCGCACCAGCTGGCCCACATCCGTCTCGCGGCCCGTCGTGACGCCGCTGCAACCCAGTGTCGTCTATTCGTCACCCGATCCCGATGCGCTGGATGCGCAATATGCCGACGCCTCTGGCTATACCTATGCCCGCGAGGGGCACCCGAACGCGCAGGTTCTGGCCGAAAAGATCGACATGCTGGAATCCGTTGATCCCGCATCCGGCGGCGGGATCATCACCGGGTCGGGAATGTCCGCGATCGGCGCTGTATTTCTGGGCGTGCTCAAGGCGGGCGATCACGTGCTGGGCGGTGACCAGCTTTATGGTCGATCCTTGCGGCTGATGACGCAAGACCTGCCGCGTCTGGGAATCGAAACCTCGCTGGCGGACCCCACGGACCTGGCCGCGATGGAGGCCGCATTGCGCCCCAACACCCGCATGATCCTGGTCGAGGTGGTATCGAACCCCACGATCCGCGTGGCCGACATGGAAGGGATCGTGAAACTGGCCCGTGACCGCGGCATACTGCTGATGGTGGACAATACCTTTACCACGCCAGCCGCCTATCAGCCGCTGGTGGCGGGTGCCGACATCACGATTCATTCGGTGACCAAGCTGCTGGCGGGCCATTCGGATGCGACCCTGGGCTATGTCGGGACCAATGATCCGGACCTGCGGCGCCAGATCAACGATGCCAATGTGACCTGGGGCATGACGCCCAGCCCGTTCGATTGCTGGCTGGCGGAACGGGGGCTTCATTCTTTCCACCTGCGCCACCGCGCGACACAGGACAATGCCACCCGGCTGGCCGATGCGCTGGCAGGCATGCCCGGCGTGACCAAGGTTCTTTATCCCACGCGCGCTGACCATCCCGACCATAACCGCGCCGTGGCACTGCTGGGCGGGCAGGGCGGGCATATGCTGTCCTTTGTGCTGGACGGCGGGCGTGAGGCGGCGAATGCGCTGACCCGGGCCGCCCCCAACATCGCATTTGCGCCGACGCTGGGGGATATCGGCACAACGCTGTCGCATCCGCCGTCATCATCGCATCGCGGATTGACGCCCGAGGGGCGTGCCGCACTGGGCATCAGCGAAGGATTCTTTCGCGTGTCGGTCGGGGTCGAGGATGCCGACCTGCTGATTTCCGAACTGGGTGCCGCCGTCGCGGCCGCAACCCAAGGGTAGGGGGCCATGACCCGTCTGATCCCCGTCGATGCCCTGCCGATCCCGGTGATGCTGATCGACGCGGATCAGATGGTGGGTGCCGTCAGTCCTGCCTTGACGGCCCTGTTGGGGCCGAAACTGGTGGGGCGCCATTTCATCACCGCCTTGCGTCAACCCACCCTGCTGGAGGCGATCGAGACCGTGATGCAATCCGGCGCACCGGGCAGATCGCAATACCTTGGGCGCGATGGTGCGCGGGACACGACCTGGGATGTGACCATCGTACCCGAGGGACGCAGCGTGATCCTGACCTTTGAGGATCGGACCGCGGCACAGGACGTCGGACAATTGCGCCGGGATTTCGTGGCCAATGTCAGTCACGAGCTGCGCACGCCGCTGACAGCGCTTCAGGGGTTCATCGAAACGCTGCGCGGTGCCGCCCGCGACGACCCAAAGGCCCGCGAACGGTTCTTGGGAATCATGGAACGTGAAACCACGCGGATGACCCAGCTTGTCACCGACCTTTTGTCGCTGTCGCGGGTCGAGGAGGCGGAACGCCTGCGCCCCAATACGGCCGTCAATCTGGGGGCATTGATCGCAGGCACGCTTGAAGATCTGGGCCCGATCATCACGGATTCGGGGATGAAGGTGACCCTGGAGGACAACAGCGCGGGCGTGCACGTGCTGGGCGATTCCGACCAGTTGCGGCAGGTCATCGCCAACCTGGTGCAAAACGCGCTGAAATACGGGGCCGACGGCGAAAAGGTCGAAATTACCGTCGATCCGCCGGCAGCCTTTCGCAAATTGCGCGGGTTGGGGCTGGCGTTTCATGTGCGCGATCATGGTCCCGGTATCGCCGCCCACCATCTGCCGCGCCTGACCGAGCGATTCTACCGCGTCGATTCTCACAGGGCGCGCGGGCAGGGTGGCACAGGACTGGGATTGGCCATCGTCAAACACATCCTGAACCGTCACCGCGGGCGATTGCATATCGCCAGTACCGTTGGATCAGGCACAACCTGTACCGTGGTTCTGCCGCTTGCGGACTAAATCCGCGATTTCGGCCCCTGTCATATTACTTTTACATAACTGTCACAAAAGCGTTGTGCGGGCCGATTAGCAGGGCCGCGACGGGGGCGTAGGAAACGCCATCCGCATATGACTGACAGGAGCAAAAATATGTCGTTCATCAAACTGGCCACCTCTGCCGTTGCCATCGCTGCCGCATCCGCCGCCACCGCCCAATCCCGTGACAACGTGCAGGTTGCAGGCTCGTCCACCGTGCTGCCCTATGCCACGATCGTAGCCGAACTGTTCGGCGAGAACTTTGATTTTCCGACACCCGTCGTCGAATCCGGCGGATCTTCCGCTGGTCTGAAGCGTTTCTGTGAAGGCGTTGGCGAAAACACCGTCGACATCGCGAACGCATCCCGCGCGATCCGCCCCGCAGAGATCGAGGAATGCGCTGCAAACGGCGTGACCGACATCATGGAAGTCCGCATCGGTTATGATGGCATCGTGTTCGCCAGCCAGACCGACGGTCCGGCATTCACCGAATTCACCCCGACACAGTGGTACAACGCACTGGCCGCCGAGCTGCCCGTCGACGGTGCCATGGTTGCCAACCCGAACACCAACTGGTCGCAGGTTGACGCCGCACTGCCCGACGCCGACATCATGACATTCATCCCCGGCACCAAGCACGGCACCCGTGAAGTGTTCGAGGAAAAAGTCATCCTGCAGGGCTGCGAAGACAGCGGTGCCATGGCTGCGATCATGGAAATCAACGGCGGTGACGAAGATGCTGCCGAATCCGCATGCATGGCGATCCGCACCGACGGCATGTCCGTGGACATCGACGGCGACTACACCGAAACGCTGGCTCGCATCGACGCGAACCCCAACGGTGTCGGCGTCTTTGGTCTGGCGTTCTACGAAAACAACACCAGCGTCCTGAAGGTCGCCACCATGAACGGTGTCGAACCCACGACGGAAACCATCTCGGCTGGTGATTACCCCGTGTCCCGCCCGCTGTTTTTCTACGTCAAGAAGGCGCATATCGGCGTGATCCCCGGTGTGAAGGAATACGCAGAGTTCTTCGTGTCTGACGACATGGCAGGCCCCGACGGCCCGCTGGCCGAATACGGCCTGGTGTCCGACCCCGAGCTGGCCACCACCCAGGCCGCGATCGCTGACGAAACCACGATGTAAGTTTGCGCAAACGCATGTTACGACCGGGGGCAGGGCCGCTGCCCCCGGTCATTTGAACGAAGTGAAAGCTGCCACATGTCGCTGACGTTGCCCCTTTTGTTTATTGCCGCACTCAGCGTCGGGGGGTTCTTTATCGCCCGCAGTCGTGCACAAAGCGCCGCTGGCGGTGATATTCGCAAACTGGCGTCCCTGCCGCGCCAGCACGGGCTGAACACAGCCCTGTCCACCGCCATTCCTGCGCTGTTCGCCATTCTGGCTTGGCTCTTTGCCGCGCGCCTGCTCAGCTACCGTGATGCTGCACCGATCTGGGTGCCGCTGGCCATCATGTTGATTGCGACACTGGGTTTCATCCTGTCGATCATGCGCGTATCGGTCACGTTCCGGGCCCGCACCGCCGCCGAGGGATGGATCCGCAGCCTGCTGATCGGTGCCTCTGTCATCGCTATTCTGACCACGGTGGGCATCGTGTTTTCGATGCTGTTCGAATCGATCAACTTTTTCAGCCAGTATCGCTGGCAGGATTTCTTTTTCTCGACGAATTGGGCACCCAACTTTCGCGGCAATTCCGATCTGGGCATCCTGCCACTGCTCTGGGGCACATTGTACATCAGCGTCATCGCCCTGATCTTTGCCGTGCCGATCGGTCTGTTCGCCGCTGTCTACCTCAGCGAATATGCCAGCCGCCGGACCCGCAGCGTGTTCAAACCGCTGATCGAGATCCTCGCCGGTATTCCGACCATCGTTTACGGTCTGTTTGCGCTGGTCACCGTGGGCCCGTTCCTGCGCGACTACTTTGCCCAGCCGACCGGTTTTGGCGACAGCGCGTCGTCGGTGATGACCGCCGGTCTGGTCATGGGCATCATGCTGATCCCCTTTGTATCGTCACTGTCCGACGACATCATCAACGCCGTGCCGCAATCCCTGCGTGACGGTAGCTTGGGATTGGGTTCGACCCATTCGGAAACTATCCGTCAGGTTGTCCTGCCGGCCGCATTGCCCGGCATTGTCGGCGCCATCCTGCTGGCCGCATCCCGCGCCATCGGCGAGACAATGATCGTGGTGCTGGGGGCAGGGGCCGCGGCCCGGCTGGACCTGAACCCATTCGAGGCGATGACAACCGTGACCGTCAAGATCGTCAGCCAGCTGACCGGTGACACGGATTTCGCATCCCCCGAAACACTCGTTGCATTCGCACTGGGCCTGACCTTGTTTGTCATCACCCTCGCGCTGAATGTCCTCGCCCTCTACATCGTGCGCCGCTACCGGGAGCAATACGAATGACCTCGAAATCCCTGCTGACCGAAGACAAGCGGACCAAGGCGCGTAACGCGGCAGAACGCCGGTTCAAATCTTACGGTGTCGCGGCCATCGCAGTTGCCATGATGGCGCTTGCGATCCTGCTGACCAGCGTGATCGTCAAGGGGATCGGCGCATTCAGCCAGACCTATGTGACCATCGACATCACCCTTCCTGCTGACCGGCTGGACAAGGACGGTAACCGCGATCCTGCCGAAATGGCGGGCGTGACAACCATCGGCTATGCCTCTGTCCTGCGCGACGGTTTGATCGACACGCTGGCCGCCGCCGGGATCGAAACCGAGGTCAGCGACCGCGACATCGGCGACATGATTTCCAAGGAGGCATCGGCCACGGTTCGCAACCGCGTGCTGGCGAATCCGGACCTGATTGGCGAGACGGTCAATTTCAACCTGCTGGCCGACGGGCGGATCGACGGGTTTTTCAAAGGCCGCGTGACGATGGAAACCGCATCGCGCGACCAGAACGTCAGCCCCGAACAACTGGTCCTGGCCGAACAGATGGCCGAGGCGGGCATTATCGAGACCCGCATCAACTGGGCGTTTCTGTCGCTGCCCGATGCATCTGACCAAAGACCAGAGGCCGCAGGGCTGGGTGTGGCAATCCTGGGATCGCTTTACATGATGATCGTGGTGCTGGTGCTGGCGCTGCCCATTGCGGTTGCGGCGTCCATCTACCTCGAGGAATTTGCCCCGAAAAACCGCTGGACCGATATCATCGAGGTCAATATCGCGAACCTCGCGGCTGTTCCGTCCATCGTTTACGGGATCCTTGGCCTTGCGATTTTCATCAACTTCATGGAATTCAACCAATCCTCGCCGCTGGTTGGGGGGCTGGTGCTGACCTTGATGACCTTGCCTACGATCATCATCTCGACACGCGCCGCGTTGAAATCGGTGCCGCCGTCGATCCGGGATGCGGCATTGGGTGTCGGCGCGTCAAAAATGCAATCGGTGTTTCACCACGTGCTGCCGCTGGCCGCACCGGGCATCCTGACGGGCACGATCATCGGTCTGGCGCAGGCGCTGGGTGAAACCGCACCGCTGCTGCTGATCGGCATGGTGGCCTTTGTGCGGGATTATCCGCAGGCCTTTTCCGACAGCGCCGGCCTGTTCGGAGACCCGTCAACCGCACTGCCCGTGCAAATCTACAACTGGACGCAGCGATCCGACCCGGCCTTTGTCGAACGGGCCCAGGGTGCGATCATCGTGCTGCTGGTGTTCCTGCTGATCATGAACGCCGCCGCCATCATCCTGCGCCGCAAATTCGAACGCCGTTGGTAAGCCATGAAAGACACCTCAATGACCAAGAACATCAAGATCTCGGCGAACAATATCGACGTTTATTACGGCGAAAAACACGCGATCAAGGACGTGTCCGTCCAGATCGAGGACAAGACCGTCACGGCCTTTATCGGACCCTCGGGCTGCGGCAAGTCAACGTTTCTGCGGTGCATCAACCGGATGAACGACACGATTGATATCGCGCGTGTCACAGGCCACATCGCCATCGACGGCGAGGATATCTATGATCCCCGCGTTGATCCCGTACAGCTGCGCGCCAAGGTCGGCATGGTGTTCCAGAAACCGAACCCCTTTCCAAAGTCCATCTATGACAACGTGGCCTATGGCCCGAAAATCCATGGCCTGTCCCGCAACAAGGCCGAGCTGGACGAGATCGTTGAAAAATCCCTGCGTCGCGGTGCCCTGTGGGAAGAGGTCAAGGACCGTCTGCACGAACCGGGCACCGGCCTGTCGGGTGGCCAGCAGCAACGCCTGTGCATCGCACGCGCTGTCGCGACGGAACCAGAGGTTCTGCTGATGGATGAGCCGTGCAGTGCGCTGGACCCCATCGCCACGGCCCAGGTCGAGGAACTGATCGACGAACTGCGCCAAAGCTTTTCGG
Organism: Loktanella sp. 3ANDIMAR09; assembly: GCF_001420005.1. GTDB lineage: Bacteria > Pseudomonadota > Alphaproteobacteria > Rhodobacterales > Rhodobacteraceae > Loktanella. The sequence goes on from NZ_LJAK01000015.1 coordinate 43,299, forward strand.
TGGTGATCGTGACCCACTCGATGCAGCAGGCTGCGCGGGTCAGTCAGAAAACCGCGTTTTTCCATCTCGGCAACATGGTTGAATACGACGAGACGGACAAAATCTTTACCAACCCCGAAGACCCGCGCACCGAGAGCTATATCTCGGGCCGGATCGGATAAGGAGCGGCGACCATGAGCGATCAACAACACATTTCATCGGCCTACGACCGCGACCTAGAAGAGATCACGACACTGATCATGAAAATGGGTGGCATGGTCGAGGCGGCGATCCTGCAGACCGCCGAGGCGATGGCGACCCGCGATCTGGAGCTGGCCGAAAAGGTCCGCAACGGTGACAAGGCCATCGACGCGCTGGAAATCGAGATCAACGATTCCGCGGCACGCACCATTGCCCTGCGTGCGCCGGTCTCCAAGGACCTGCGGTCCATCCTGACGGTGCTGCGGCTGGCGGCCTCGCTTGAACGGATCGGCGATTATGCAAAGAACATCGCCAAACGCACGTCGGTCCTGATCGACATGCCGGTCATCAGCGGGTCCGAAGTCGCGCTGAAACGCATGGCCCGCGAGGTGCAGGGCATGTTGAACGACACGCTGGATGCCTACATCCGCGGCGATGCCGAACTGGCCGAGGACGTGCGCCAGCACGACCAGGATGTCGATCAGATGTACAACGCGCTGTTCCGCGAATTCCTGACCTTCATGATGGAAGACCCGCGCAACATCACCGCCTGCATGCATCTGCATTTCATGGCCAAGAACATCGAGCGCATGGGCGATCTGACGACCAATATGGCAGAACAGGTGATCTATCTGGTCACCGGTGACATGCCGGACGAGGCGCGTCCAAAGTCAGACCGCACGGCCTATACCACGGAACCGGAATGACCCATGTCCACCCAGCCGCATGTCCTAGTCGTCGAAGATGAACACGCGATCCGCGAGGTTCTGACCTATAACCTCGAGGCAGAGGGTTTCCGTGTGTCGGGGGCCGCCGACGGTGAAGAGGCGATGATGGTCGTCGCAGAGGACCCGCCGGACGTCATGGTTCTGGACTGGATGTTGCCGCGTGTGACCGGGATCGAGGTCTGTCGCCGGATCAAGATGGACCCCGCGACCCGGTCTGTGGGGATCATCATGCTGTCGGCCCGCACCGAGGAGGTGGACCGCGTGCGCGGTCTGGAAACCGGCGCGGATGATTATGTGACAAAACCCTATTCCATGTCGGAAATGATGGCGCGGGTCCGGTCGCAATTGCGTCGCGTCCGGCCCACATCCGTGGGGCAGGTTCTGGTGTATGAGGATATTCTGCTGGACGCGGAAACGCACCGCGCCACGCGCGACGGCAATGCCCTGAAACTGGGTCCGACCGAATTCAGGCTCTTGTCCACGCTGATGGAAAAACCCGGTCGTGTCTGGTCACGCGATCAATTGCTGGACCGGGTCTGGGGTCGTGATATCTATGTTGATACCCGCACCGTGGACGTCCACGTGGGGCGTCTGCGCAAGGTGCTGACCGCCGAAGGCGGGACTGACCCAGTGCGCACCGTCCGCGGGGCGGGATACGCACTGGGGTAGGGCGGTTCAATCCGCCCAGGGTCCATGGAAATCGGTCCCGTCGCGATCCAGCCGCGTGAAACCATGGCGCCCGAAATAATCGCGCTGCCCCTGGATCATGTCGGCCGTGCCACGGGCCGTGCGCATGGCATCGAAATACGCAAGCCCCGATGACAGCGCAGGCATCGGCAGCCCATGCAATGCCGCCTGTGCCACGACCTGTCGCAGCGCCATGTGATTTTCCCCAAGATCACCGGCGAACCGTTTGGAAAACATCAGGTTTTCATCAGGATTTTCTGTCAGCGCCGTTGCCATGTCGTCCAGCATCACGGACCGGATGATACAGCCCGCGCGCCAGACCCGGGCAATGTCCGGCAGCGGCAGTGCCCAGCCGAAATCGTCAGAGGCACGCGTGATCATGTCGAAACCCTGCGCATAGCACAGGATCTTGCCCGCGATCAGCGCCTGTTCCAACTGGTCGATCTCCAGCGCGCCGTTCAGGCTGACGGGCGCTGCGCCAAAGAGGTCCTGACCCTGCGCGCGCAACTCGGTCCGGGCCGAGATGTTGCGCGCGGCAACGGCCGCTTCGATGGCCGGAACGGGGGCTGCGAGGTGCTGCGCCTCGATCGCAGTCCAGCGGCCCGTGCCTTTTTGCCCAGCCGCATCGCGGATCACGCTGAGCAGCGGCGCACCGGTCAAACTGTCACTGGCAGCCGCGACCTTGTGTGAAATCTCGATCAGATAGGATGCCAGCGGGCCATTGTTCCATGTGGCGAAAACATCGGAAATCTGGGTATGATCCAGCCCAATGCCATCGCGCATCACGCCGTAAACCTCTGCAATCATTTGCATATCGGCGTATTCGATACCGTTGTGCACGGCCTTGACGAAATGACCTGCGCCCGCCTGACCCATCCATGTCGCACAGGCTGTCCCGTCGTGTTGCGCGGCAATTGCGGTCAGGATGTGCGCCACACGGTCCCAGGCCTCGCGCGGGCCACCACCCATGATGGACGGGCCATGGCGCGCACCATCTTCGCCACCGGATACGCCAATCCCCAGAAAGGGCTTGCCATCAGCCTCGGCCGCGCGGCGATTGGTGTCGTGAAAATTCGCGTTTCCAGCGTCGATGATCAGATCATCGTCGTCCAGCAACGGGCGCAGCGCAGCGATCTGCTGATCGACAGGATCGCCGGCGGGCACCATCAGAATGATGGTGCGCGGTGTTGCGATGGCAGCAACAAAATCCTTCAGATTTTCCGTTGGGGTGATCCGCTGTGCCAGATCACCGGCATCCTTGGCGAAATCACGCGTGACCTGCGTCGTGCGATTGAACACCGCGATGTCGAAACCCTTGTCAGCGATGTTCAACGCAAGGGCAGCACCCATGGTACCCAGACCCAACAGGCCGATTTCTGACTTGCTCATGCCAGCCTCCATTTTTCAATTGGGGTCTGTATAGTCACCGACACGGCAAAGGCCAGTCGGCCGCAAGCACATGATCGTTTGCTTGTAATTGGTATTATGTAATTAAAGGAGCGGATCAAATCCCGGTCCGTTGCTGTAATCCGCCAACCAAAGCACCGTCACCGCTTCTCATCCGTGCAAAGCACACTAGTGTCATTCTGGTAGTTGCAGGAAATGGTTATGGCACGCGGACGTCGCACATTCGGAATCGTTGGACTTGGTATCTTTGGACGGGCTGTCGCGAACGAGCTGACACGCTTTGGCAACCACGTCATCGGAATTGACACCAACCCGCAAGCCGTGAGCGACATGGTCGACACCTTGACGCAAACCATGATCGTCGATGCCCGCGACGAGACGGCATTGCGCGAGGCCGGCATGGGCGATTGCGATGTTGTTCTGGTCGCCATGGGCAGCGATCTGGAGGCATCGATCCTGGCGGTGATGAATCTCAAACTGATTGGTGTGCGGACGGTCTGGGCCAAGGCCCGTACCAAGACCCATCACCGCATCCTGTCAAAACTGGGCGTCGACCGGGTCATCCATCCCGAACACGAGGTCGGACAGCACATCGCACAGGTCATGCACAATCCGCTGGTGCGCGACTACGTGAGCCTCGGCAATGGGTATCATGTGGTGAATTTCCGCATCCCAGAGAGCCTCGAGGATCGCAAGCTCGAAGATCTGAGCCACACCAAGGAGCATAATCTGCGCTGTGTCGGTGTCATGCGCGGCACCGAATTTCTAGGCCATGACGGCAACAGCCTGACCCTGCAACCCGATGATTTACTGTTGCTTTTGGGTACCCGGACCGATTTGCGCGCCTTCGCCGAGAGTCTGTGATGCCGTCATCGCCGCTTCAGCGTCGTGGACGGTTCGGCCTGCGCAGTTTCCGTATGCCGCCACCGGCGACCCTGTGTCTGATCTATCTGTCTTCAATCATCGTTGGGGCGGGTCTGCTGTCCCTGCCCTTTGCCACCGCGCCAGACGTGGACATTGGCCTGATGACGGCGGTGTTCATTTCGACCTCGGCAGTCACGGTGACAGGCCTGTCGACAGTCGACGTCGGCGCAACCTTCAGCTTGTTCGGCGAGGTCGTGATTGCCGCCCTGATCCAGCTTGGCGGTCTGGGGCTGATGACCTTTGCCGTTATGGTCCTGTCCGCGCTTGGTATCCCGGTCGGTATGCCGCAACGCCTGATCCTGCGCGAGGATCTGGGCCAGACCACGTTGAACAATCTGACGGTGTTGGTGCGGATCATTCTGGTTGTCGCACTGACCTGCGAACTGCTGGCGACATGCATCCTCAGCTTTGTTTTCATACCGGAATTCGGCGTGGCCCACGGCATGTGGCTGGCGCTGTTCCACGCCATTTCAGCATTCAACAACGCAGGTTTTTCGCTGCTGCCGACCGGGCTTGTGCCTTATGTCGCCGATCCGATCGTGAATATCGTCATTCCGGTGCTGTTCATTCTGGGTGGTCTGGGATTCGTCGTGGTGGGCGACATTTATCAAAAACGGTCGTGGCAACGCCTGACACTGCACTCGAAATTGATGCTGTCAGGATCGGCCTGCCTGATCGTGTTTGGTTTTGTCACCTTTGCGCTGCTGGAATGGACCAATCCGGGGACATTGGGCGCCCTGCCCTCGTCCGGTCAGCGGCTGTGGGCATCGTGGTTTCAGGCCGTCACGCCGCGTACCGCCGGTTTCAATACGCTGGACACAGGCGCCATGCATGACAGCACCACGATGTTGACCATGCTGCTGATGTTCGTCGGCGGTGGCAGCACCTCGACCGCGGGCGGGATCAAGGTCACGACGCTGATCGTGCTGATCGTTGCGACGATTGCGTTCTTCCGCAGAACCTCCGGGCTGAACATCTTTGGCCGATCACTCAAGATGGAAGAAGTGATGAAGGTCCTGGCCCTGACCACCGTCAGCATGATCCTTGTGTTTGTCGGCCTGTTTTTCGTGTCGATTTCGCATGACGGTGAATTTCTCGACCTCGCCTTCGAGGTCGTTTCGGCCTTTGGCACAGTCGGCTTGTCGCGCGGTGCGACGGCTGAATTGGACGGCATCGGTTTGTCGTTCATCATGCTGATGATGTTCGCAGGGCGGGTCGGACCGCTGGCGCTTGGGTTTTTCCTCGCGACACGCAGCGCACCGCGGGTCAAATTCGCACCGGGCCAGATCTATCTGGGCTAAGGCACCCTGCCCCGGTCATGAAAATGGCCCCGCACTTGCGTGCGAGGCCAATTTCTCCGGTTGAGGATCGCCGATCAGATCACGATCGGTTCGAGGTCGAAGAAATCGCGATATGCGTTGTCCAGATCCGCTGCGGTTGCAAAGGACGTGGTGCCGTTGCCCTCTGCGTCGTATTCGGTCACGCGGAACTGCCAGCTGTTGCTTTCGTTGCCGTCGAACTGAACCCGCGCTGTCTTGGCGTTTGCATCGTCGAACAGGACCAGGATTTCATCGCCTGTATCGTATGTCGTCAGTTTGGAATCGACCCGACCTGCGTCATCATGCTGGATCTCGATCATGTCCCACTTGAAGCCGGTGCCATCGGCGCTGATGTCGGTGGTGATGCGGCTCGCGATGTCACCGTCCTCGGCATAGGTCTGGACGACCTGCTTGTCGTTGCTCAGCGTTTTCGACACCTCGGACAGATACAGCTCACCACCCGAATCCTCGGCATAGGTCTTGGACAGTTCGGCCACGTAGACGCCCGTGCCGCTGGCCGGACCGTCCTGCGTTGTCGAAACCGCCGTCAGCTCTCCGTCGGTATAGGTGTAGCTTGTCGATTTGACGTTGCCGTTGTCGTAGGTGGTCTGGTGCTGCGTCAGGTTGCCCGCGGCATCATAGGTTTTCGCCACTTCGGACCAGGACTGTGTGCTGTCCGTGCCGCTGGCATCGGTCACGACCGAAGACGTACGCAGGCCGGTGGTCGTGTCAAAGCTGTTGACCGAGGTCACGCCGTCGTCCTTGACCAATGTGGTGGCGGACAGATCGCCATCCGCGTCATAATCACGGGTGATCGTGGCAAAGGATTTGCTGTCGGACACATCGGCGCGGACGTATTGCGCGATGGAACCATCCTCGTTGTAGGTCCGGCTGATCGTATCGCTGTTGTCCATCGTCGTGACCGACGAAATGCGGTCGCCATCGGCGGCGTAGGTGGTCACGATGCTGTCGTAGGACCGTGTATCGGCTGCCGTGCCGTCTTCACCATCGGTGAATTCATGGCGGCTCAGGACACCCTCGGTATAGGTCTTGGTCACGCTGGTGCCATTGTCATAGACGATCGCATCGCCCGTCTTTTCGCCCTCAACGAATGTCACGGTCTTGCTGGCCCATGCTTCGGCCGCGCCATCCGTCGAACCGTCGGTCAGCGTGGTCGAGGTCAGCACACCCGCGACATAGGTATCCAGTTGAACCACGCCCTCCACGTCGGTCTTTTGGTCGGACAGCATGACGCCTGTCGCATCGAATGTCTGGGTCCGGCTGCTGCCGTCGTCATTGATCTGCGCGCGCGAGATGACGTTGCCTTCTGCATTCATCGTCTCGGTGATCGAGAGCCAGGAATAGACATCACCCAGATCGTTCTGCACGGCGTCCGTCATGTAGGTGGTGCCGTCCGTGGTCGCGTAGGTTTCAACGCGTTCCAGTCCGTTGTCGTATTCATAGGTGATCTGCTGGACGTTGCCCTCACTATCGTAGTCGGTCGTGATCGTGCTGTAGCTGGAGGTATTGTCCTCGCCGGTGGCATCGGTACGGACGCGCTGGATCAATGTGCCGTCCGCCGCTGTCGTTTCCTGCACGGACGATCCGTCATCCAGTTGCGTCAGAACCGTGGTGCGACCGGTTTCCGTGTCCAGCGTCGTAGAGATGGTGGACCAGTCAGCCTGGCTGGGGTCGGCGTCGGTGCGCAGGGTCGACACAACGGTGCCCGACGCGTCGTAGCTATCGACAACCGACTGACCGTTATCGAAAATCGTCGTCTTGGTCACGGGCAGCGATGCGCCTGACGAGGTATCGTAGATCACCTCGATGCTGGACCAGCTGTTGACGTTCTGCGCATCGACGGACAGCCTGCGCGTCAGACCGATGTCGTCACGGTCATCGGTGATGACCAGACCGGACGTCGGTTTCGACGACACGTCATAGGTCGTCGTGCGGCTGGTTTCGACGCCGTCGGTCCGTGTGATGACGATGGTGTTCCAGTTGGACAGGTTGTCAGGGTCGGTGCGGGTTTCAGTGGTAATGGTTGGCATTTTCAGCTCCTCGATCAAATCCTCGAGAGCCGGGATAGGTGCCAAATGTGTTCTGATTTGGAAAACATTAATGATTAATTTCGTTCATTGGTGATGGCCCGCCGCGTGATTTGCCACAATCCGTGGCATTGCAGTGGCAAGGTCCCTACCCCCCAAACGCAAAAGGCCCCGCAAATTGCGGGGCCTTTCGTCAGATCCCGAACGGGATCACTTGTTCATTTTTGCCACTTCTGCGGCAAAGTCTTCTTTCTCGATTTCGATGCCTTCGCCGACTTCCAGACGCTGGAACGCGGTGATGGTCACGCCGGCTTCTTCGGCGGCCTTGGCCACGGTCAGGTCGGGGTTCACGACGAATGCCTGACCCAACAGCGTGGATTCAGCCAGGAACTTTGCCATGCGGCCGACGATCATCTTTTCGATGACGGCCTCGGGCTTGCCGGATTCGCGCGCGATGTCCATCTGGACCTGCTTTTCCTTTTCGACGATCGCCGGGTCCAGATCAGCCTCGCTCAGGGCGGCGGGGTTTGCCGCAGCGATGTGCATCGCGACCTGACGGCCGAACGCCTCGTTGTCGCCGTCCATGGCCACCAGAACGCCGATGCTGCCCATGCCGGGTGCAACCGAGTTATGGACATAGGACACGACAGTGCTGCCGTTGACGGTCGCCATGCGACGCACGGACATGTTTTCACCGATCACGGCGACGGCGTCGGTCACGGTCTGCTCGACGGTCTTGCCGTCGACTTCGGTCGCCTTGAGCGCGTCGACATCATCAACGGTCACGGCTGCCGTTGCGATCTTGCCGACCATTTTCTGGAAATCAGCGTTTTTCGCGACGAAATCGGTTTCCGAGTTCACTTCGACGGCGACGCCCTTGCCACCTTCGGTTGCCACGGCAACCAGACCTTCGGCGGCGGTGCGGCCGGATTTCTTGGCGGCCTTGGCCAGACCCTTGGTGCGCAGCCAGTCAACCGCGGCTTCCATGTCGCCGTTGGTTTCGGTCAGCGCCTTCTTGGCGTCCATCATGCCCGCGCCAGTCGTGTCGCGAAGCTCTTTTACCTGTGCTGCAGTAACAGCCATGATCATTCTCCTGATATATTCGGGACCGGGCCAGGGCGTGCGCACAGCACGGCCCGGGCCCTTGGTCTGGTGCAGGTTGTCTCACCCGGGCATGACGCCCGGGTGACGCAAGGCTCAGGCCTCTGCGGCAGCTTCTTCGCTGGCGGCGGCAGCAGCTGCGGCATCTTCTTCTGCCATCAGCTCTTCCATGGCACCCATGTCGACGCCTGCTGCACCCAGCTGGGCCTGCATGCCGTCAAGGGCAGCACGGGCAGCCAGATCACAGTACAGCTGGATCGCGCGGGCTGCGTCGTCGTTGCCGGGGATGACATAGTCGACACCCTTGGGCGAGCAGTTGGTGTCGACGACAGCAACCACAGGGATACCCAGCTTCTGTGCTTCGAGAATAGCGAGGTCTTCCTTGTTGACGTCGATGACGAACAACAGGTCGGGCACGCCGCCCATTTCGCGGATACCGCCCAGCGACGCTTGCAGTTTGCCCTGCTCACGTTCCATGCCCAGACGCTCTTTCTTGGTCAGGCCGGCAAAGCCGTTCTCGGACGCTTCGTCGATCTGCTTGAGGCGGTTGATCGACTGGGAGACGGTCTGCCAGTTGGTCAGCGTGCCGCCCAGCCAGCGGTGGTTCATGTAGAACTGCGCGGATTTCTCTGCAGCGTCCTTGATGGGGTTCTGTGCCTGACGCTTGGTGCCGACGAACAGCACGCGGCCGCCCTTGGCAACCGTGTCACGCACGACTTGCAGCGCCTGGTCCAGCATCGGGACGGTCTGCGTCAGGTCCATGATGTGAATGCCGTTGCGCGCGCCATAGATGAAGGGCGACATGCGCGGGTTCCAGCGTGCGGTCTGGTGGCCGAAGTGAACGCCAGCTTCAAGCAGCTGACGCATGGAGAACTCGGGAAGAGCCATGGTCTTATCCTTTTCCGGTTTAGCCTCAGCGGGGGTATCAGACCGAATGGTCCAACCGGTGGATCGTTTGGGATTTCTCCCCAACCGACCCGCCCCCGCCTGCGGGATACGTGCGCGTCCCTTAGGCTAAACCGGCACAGGCCGCAACCCTCAAAGGAATACGCGTTCCACCACCCAGTAAATCGCAACGATCGCGATCAGGACCGACGCCGGCTGGGCAACGATATCAGAATAGCTGTCATAGCGCCCGACGTTCACGGCCACCGCACACAGGCCCAGCAGCACCGCGAATGTCGCCATCACGGGCAGCAGGTCACCGGTCCAGCCCGGCGCATAGGCCGCCAGCGGCACCAGCATGGCCAGCAGCACGACAACCGCCAACAAATAGGCAGCCGCCGCCGTAATGCTGCGCGTGCCAGCCGCACTGTAGTCCTGCGCCTTGTAGACGCAGAGAAACGCCAGCGCGATCACGGACAACTGACCGATCTCGACCCCGATGTTGAACCCGATCAGCGCAGGCACGAACTGGCCCTCGGGCAATCCGAATTCGGCCAACACCGATGCAAAGCCCAGACCATGCAACAGGCCAAAGCCAAAAATGATGACCGGCCGCCAGGGCGACAGCCCGCGTGAAAACAGGTTCTCGATGGCGACATAGGCAATGGACAGCGCGATCAGCGGTTCCACGATGCTGGCCGGCGCGGTGACATAGCCCAGCGCGGCAAGCGCCAGCGTGATCGTATGCGCCAGCGTGAACGCCGACACCTGCCACAGCAGCGGTGCCAGCCGGGTGGACAGGAAAAACAGCCCCAGCACGAACAGGATATGGTCCAGACCCAGCGGCACGATGTGATCGAACCCGGTCGGGATATAGCTGAAAAACGTAGCCACCGTCCCCTTGGCGTTGCCGCCGCCCAGCGCGATCACATCAGACGTGGCACCACCCTGCAGAAACGCGTCATAGGGTTGATCCACGCCCTGCTGACGCAGTACCAGCCCACCATAGCTGCGATCCCAGCCGACGGTGACGCTGTCCGCACCGCCAGGCAGATCTGCCGCGAACACAAAGGTCGACAGGCGCGGCACCTCCGGGTCATCCACCGGTTCCGTCGTCACCGATTCCAGCACAAGCGGCAGCGCCTGCCCATTCGCCATCACCATGATACCTTCGGCCATGGTGGGGAAAAACGCCGTGAATTCTGCCGCGATCTCTTGTGGGGGCAGCGCGCGCAGCGCGTCGTAGCGTGCGGCCTGCGGGGCGGTGTCGGTATCCGTCACCGCGCTTTTGTCGATCCCGGCCAGAAAACCCTCGATGTTGGCATCGACGGAAAACGTCAGCCTGTCACCATCGCGCGTCATGTCGGCGATGGCAGGCAGCACCTCGTGGGCGCGCAGCGGTGACGCCAGCGTGATGAACACCAGCGCCAGACTTGACAACAAGCCCAGAAACAACACCCTCGGGCCAGTAAATAAGGAACTCGTCATGCGCAGTATCGTCCTCGCTCTTGCACTTATCGCCGGTCCGGTATCGGCCCACGAACTCTGGCTTGAGCCAGAGGATTTCACCATAGCGCCCGAAGCTACGATGACGGTCGAGATTGTCAACGGCTCGGACTTTGTCGGGCAGTCATTGCCCTATCTGCCGCAGCGGTTTGCCGCATTCATGAACTTTACGCCAGAGGGCGCATCAAACGTGCCGGGCCGGATCGGTGACCAACCTGCCGTCCAGTCCCAACCCCCGGCCGAAGGGCTGAACGTTCTGGCCTATCAGTCACGCGAAAATCTGGTGACCTACAATGACTGGCAGACCATCCTTGATTTTGTGGAACACAAGGACCTGACGGGCTTTCTCGAGGCGCATGCCGCGCGCGGCTTTGCCCAAGAGCCGTTTACCGAAATCTATTCGCGCTATTCCAAATCACTCATCGGTGTGGGCAATGCCCAAGGGTCTGACCAGCGCACCGGGCTGGAAACCGAGATCGTGGCCCTGACCAACCCCTATACAGACGATCTGTCGGACGGGATGCGGTTTCAGTTGTGGTATCGTGATGCGCCCCGCGCCAACGTCCGGTTCGAGGTGTTCGACCGCGCCCCCGACGGTCGCGTGACACAGACATTCTACGTCACCGATGCGCAAGGAATGGTCAGTGTTCCGGTCCAGCCGGGTCATGACTACATGGCCGATGCGGTGCTGATCCGCGAACCCAGCCAACGACTGGCCGAGGCAAACAACGCCGCGTGGGAAACGCTGTGGGCAAACATGACATGGGGCACTCCCGCGCCCTGACGGCTTGCGCATGTCTGCGACCCGCGCCACAAGCGGGACATGACACAGACACCTGATATCCTGTGCATCGGTTCCGTCCTGTGGGACGTGATCGGTCGCACTGCCAGCCACATGCGCGCCGGGTCCGATGTGCCCGGCCGCATCAGCCGCATCCCCGGTGGCGTCGCCATGAATATCGCGATGACGCTGAAACGCTTTGGCCTGCAACCGGCCCTGCTGTCGGTTGTGGGACGCGACGCACAGGGCAACGCCCTGATCGACGAGGCGCAATCACTGGGATTGATCTGCGATCACCTCTACCGGTCGGACGACCTGCCCACCGACATCTACATGGCGATCGAGGCCGCCAACGGCCTGATCGCCGCCATCGCCGATGCCCATTCGCTCGAGGCTGCGGGGGACAAGATCCTGCGCCCACTCGCTGACGGCAGGCTGGGCCGTGCAGATGCGCCCTTTGCCGGGTCCATCGCGTTGGACGGCAACCTGACCGAAGAATTGTTGCGCACCATCGCCACGTCACCGCTGTTTGCGGCCGCTGACCTGCGCGTGGCCCCTGCTTCGCCGGGCAAGGCGGAACGCCTGCTGGCGCTGATCGGCCACCCGTCCGCCACGCTCTACGTCAACCTCGAAGAAGCAGGACTGCTGTGCCAGACCGCATTCGACGACAGCGCCGCCGCCGCCCGCGCCCTGATTGCCCGTGGCGCGCACCGTGTGCTGGTGACCGACGGTGGCGACGCCGCGTCAGAGGCGCTGGGCGATGACGTCATCACCGCAGCGCCGCCACCTGTTCTGGTCACCCGCGTGACAGGCGCTGGCGACACCTTCATGGCCGCGCATATTGCGTCCGAACGGCAGGGGCTTGATCGTCCTGCCTCACTTGCCCGCGCGCTTCAGGCCGCGGCAACCTACGTTTCCGGAGACACCCCCCTATGACATCCCCCATCCCCATGGCCTATTCCGCCGAGGTCGCCGCTGCACTGGAGGCCGGCACACCGCTGGTCGCCCTTGAAAGCACGATCATCACGCACGGGATGCCGTTTCCGCAGAACGTCGAAACCGCGCGTCTGGTCGAACAGGACGTCCGCGACGCAGGTGCCACACCCGCGACTATCGCGGTGCTGGACGGCACGTTGCACATCGGGCTCGAGGATGCGGAACTGGACCAGCTGGGTCAGGCCGAAGGTGTTGCCAAACTGTCCCGCGCTGACCTGCCTGCCTGCATCGCACTGGGTGGCACCGGGGCCACGACGGTGGCCGCCACCATGATCGCGGCGCATCTGGCGGGAATCGCGGTGTTCGCCACAGGCGGTATCGGTGGCGTGCATCGCGGCTGGGAAACCTCGCTGGATATTTCCGCCGACCTTCAGGAACTGGCACAGACCCCCGTCACGGTCGTGGCCGCCGGGGCCAAGGCGATTCTCGATCTGCCCGCGACGTTCGAGGTGCTGGAAACGCTGGGTGTGCCGGTCATCGCCTATGGTCAGGACCACCTGCCCGCCTTTTGGTCGGCCACATCCGACATGGTGGCGCCTTTGCGCATGGACAGCGCCCGCGAAATCGCCACAGCACAGGTGGTGCGCAACCGCATGGGCCTGCCCGGCGGCCAGTTGGTCTGCAACCCGATCCCGGCCGAGGCCGAAATTCCCGCAGACACGCTGGCACCAATCATCGCGCAGGCGCTGGCCGACGCCCAGGCCGAAGGGATCGCCGCCAAAGGTGTGACGCCCTTTCTGCTGGGGCGCATCTTTGATCTGACCGACGGCAAGTCACTGGATGCGAATATCGCGCTGGTGCGCAACAACGCGCGTCTTGCCGCCGCCATCGCGGCCCATCTGGTCTGATCACTGCCAGGCCCGCGGGCAGTCTGCTGCGCGATTGCTCACAAGACGGGGCAATCGCACAGCGATGGTCTGTGTCGCTTGTGCCGCAACAGGGTGCGGCATAAGTGTAGCGTATCCCCACATGCGGAAGGCGGACCATGCCCCTCGACACCGATCCACTGATCCAGCCACCCCGCAAACCGGGGATCATTGGTCGGCTGCGCAGCAATTTCATCGCAGGTCTGGTGATCATCGCCCCCATCGCGCTGACGCTGTGGCTGATATATTCCGTTGTGGGTCTGATCGACGGCTGGGTCTGGCCGTTCGTACCCGACCAATATCAACCCAACGCGCTGCTGAACCGTTGGTTCGGATCGCCGGACGGGCCGCCCATCACGATGGACGTGCGCGGCGTCGGCGTCGTGATCTTTCTGGTGTTCACTGTCATCATCGGCTGGCTGGGCAAGGGGTTTCTGGGCCGCAGCGTGCTGCGCATCGCCGAACGGCTGGTCGACCGGATGCCGGTCATCAGGTCCGTTTACAACGGTGCAAAGCAAATCGCGGAAACCGTGTTTTCCCAGCGCGACACATCCTTCGATCAGGCCTGCCTGATCGAATACCCGCGCAAGGGCATCTGGGCCGTCGCCTTTGTTTCGACCGACGCCAAGGGCGAGGTGCAGGCAAAACTGCCCGGTGAGGACATCATCACCGTCTTTTTGCCGACCACCCCGAACCCCACGTCGGGTTTCCTGCTGTTCCTGCCGCGCCGCGACATCATCGTGCTGGACATGAGCGTCGAGGCCGCGGCCAAGCTCGTGATTTCGGCGGGTCTGGTCTATCCGCAGGATCTGCCGGTCAAACAGGCCCCCGAGGCGTGATTGCAGCCGGGCTGACCGGCTTTGCCACCGGGTTTTCGCTGATCCTCGCCATCGGTGCGCAAAATGCCTTCGTGTTGCGGCAGGGTCTGGCGCGCGCGCATGTGTTCTGGCTGTGCCTGCTGTGCGCGACCTCGGACGCGATCCTGATCAGCGCGGGCGTGCTGGGGTTCGCCGCCATCACCGAAGCATGGCCCGCGTTGCCCCGCGTCATGGCGCTGGCTGGGGCGGCATTTCTGTTTGTCTACGGGCTGACGCGGTTCATCGCGGCATGGCGAGGCGACTACGAAATGGTGCTGTCAGGCCGGACATTGGCCCTGTGGCCCACATTGGCGACCGCCGCCGCCTTTACCTGGCTCAATCCGCACGTCTATCTTGATACGCTGGGGCTGGTGGGGGCCTATTCCACCAATTTCCCCGCCTCCGTGGACAAGGCAGCATTCGGCGCGGGGGCAGTGCTGGCCTCTTATGTGTTTTTCTTTTCGCTTGGATACGGGGCGCGATTCCTGCGTCCCGTGATGCAATCCGCGCGTGCCTGGCGTATTCTGGATGCGTTGATCGGCCTCGTGATGTGGGCGTTGGCGATCAAGCTGATCAGTTGAACATCGCTGCCAGATCGACGGTGCTGCGCTGGTTCAGGTCGTCCTTGTGATCCGCCAGAAACGCATCCGCCGCCGCCCGTCCCGCCGCCTTGAGCCGGGCGAGGATGACCGGTTGCGGGATCGTCTTGGTCGCCACGTTCAGGGTGTTCATCAGCGCGTCATCCTCGATCATGTGGATGTTCGCGGCCTTCATCGTGCCGCGTTGCAACGCGCCTTGCGCCAGGAGCCGCTGGACAAAGGCCACGGCCCGCAGTTCCCCCAGCAACGACGTGTTGAACCCGATTTCGTTGATCCGGTTGCTGATCGCCTCGGCGGTCTTTGGCACGTCGGCCCGCACCAGCGGATTGATGTTCACGATCACGATGTCATCGGGCAATGCGGGCTGATACAGCGGAAACAGCGCCGGATTGCCAGTATAGCCACCATCCCAATAGGCCTCGACCCGGCCGGTTTTCGGATCGGGGATCTCGACCGCCTGGAACAGTGTGGGCAGACAGGCCGAGGCCATCAGCGCCTCTGGTGTCAGCTCTGCCGCGCTAAAGACACGGATCTTGCCGGTGCGGACATTGGTCGCCCCCACGAACAGCGCAGGGCCGGTGTCGCTGCAAATATCGTCGAACCGCATGTCGCGGACGATCCGCGCCAGCGGATTGGCAAAGATATCACCATAGAGGTAAGGCGAGGTCATGCGCGCCACCGCATCAAAGGCCATATAGGCGGGTGACACCGCCGTCGTGGCCGCAATCACCCCGGCCGCCGGACCCAATGCCTGCAACCAGGCCTGCGCATCAGGTGCATTGACTGCGCCGACCTGTTCCCAGAACCAATCCAGATTGGCCCGCGCCGCATCGCGCCCACCCCGGACCATGCCGGCCTTGAATGCAGCACCATTCAGCGCCCCGGCCGAGGTGCCGGTAATGGCCGCCACCTCGATGTCGTCTTCGTCCAGGATGCGGTCGAGCACACCCCAGGTGAACGCGCCATGCGCGCCACCGCCCTGCAGTGCGAGGTTGATCCGCTTCACAGCGCCGTCCAGCCGCCATCCACGCTGATGGTGGTGCCGGTGATCTGTGCGGCATGATCCGAACACAGGAAAACCGTGGTGCCGCCGATCTGTTCCACGGTGGCAAATTCCTTGGACGGCTGACGGTCCAGGATCACCTTCTCCTTGGCCTCCTCCTCGGTCATGTCATATTTCTTGGCGGTGTCGGGTATCTGGGCCTCGACCAGCGGGGTCAGCACGTAGCCCGGACAGATGGCATTGGCGGTGATGTCCTCCTTGGCGGTTTCCAGGGCCGTCACCTTGGTCAGACCGACGACGCCGTGTTTGGCGGCGACATAGGCGGATTTGTAGGGCGATGCGGTCAGGCCGTGCGCACTGGCGATATTCACCACCCGTCCCCACCCTGCCTTGCGCATCATCGGCAGCGCGGCTGCCGTGGTATGGAACGCGCTGGACATGTTGATGGCGATGATTGCGTCCCATTTCGCGGTCGGAAAATCCTCGATTGGATCGACGTGCTGGATGCCCGCGTTGTTGACCAGAATATCGCAGGCACCGGCCTGCGCGATCAGGTCACGGCAGGCGTCGGCCTTGCTCATGTCGGCGCTGATGTAGCGCACGGTTGTGTCGAACTCGGCTGCCATGTCGGCGGCCAGCTGGTGATCCTCGGCGTCATCGGTGTAGGAATTCAGCACCACCGATGCCCCTGCCTCGGCCAGGCTGCGTGCGACTCCCAACCCGATCCCGGAATTCGATCCTGTCACGACGGCGGTCTTGCCGGTCAATGGCCTATTCATGGTGATTCCCTCATCCATTTTGCAGTTGCAGCAAAGATAATGCGCCCATGCAACAGAACCAAGTCCGCGATGCCGAACCGCAAAGTGAGTCTTTTGCGCCTCACCCTCAAAGACTTTTGCAAAAAGGGCGAATCGGCGGGTTGCCGGATGATTCGCCACCCGCTAAACCCGTTGCAACAGCTGCCTCAGACCAAAAAAAACCCCGGCCGAAGCCGGGGTGTAGTTATTGAGGCAGGTTTCATACAGGCAAGAAACCTATCGAGCAGTGACCCCTGTATAGGAGATTCTGCGCCGGGGTGGAAGCTAAAAGTTTGAATTAGCTGGAAACCCTCTTTAGCAATATCTGCAACAATAGGTTTCGAACGGGGACAACCAGCATGAGCAGACTATTTTCCGCAACCACAGCACTGGCACTCGCCTGGGCTGCGACAGGGGCAATGGCCGACAGTCACGGAATTGCGATGTATGGTGAACCCGCCCTGCCCGCAGGTTTCGAACATTTCCCCTATGCAAATCCCGATGCCCCCACGGGTGGCCGGATCGTCACGGCAGAGGTCGGCACCTTTGACAGCCTCAATCCCTATATCCAAAAGGGATCGGTGCCCTGGCAACTGCGCTATCTCATCGGCGAAAGCCTGATGGTCCGCAGTCTGGACGAACCCTTCACCCTCTACGGTCAGCTTGCGTCGGGCGTACAGACCGCAGACGACCGGTCATGGGTCGAATTTACCCTGAACCCCGCCGCCAGATTTTCGGACGGCAGCCCGGTCACGGTCGAAGACGTGATTTGGTCGTTTGAAATCCTCGGCACCCAAGGCCACGGTCGCTACCGTGGTTTTTGGGGAAAGGTCGCAAGCCTGGAAGAAGTATCGCCCGGCACGATCCGGTTCACATTCAACACCGAAGACCGCGAACTTGCCCTGCTGGCCGGCATGCGCCCCATCCTGAAAAAGGCACAATGGGACGGCGTGGATTTCGCTGAATCCGGTATCGACATCGTGCCGATCACATCGGGTCCCTACGTGATCGACGATTTCGAGGTTGGCCGCTTCGTGTCGTTCAAGCGCAATCCCGACTATTGGGGGGCCGATGTGCTGCCGACCGAGGCGGGCTTGCACAATCTTGATGAAATCCGGCTGGAATTCTTTGGTGACGAAACCGCAGCATTCGAGGCGTTCAAGACCGGAGAGGTCAATTCCAACCGCGAATTCAACGTCGCCCGTTGGGACAGCCAGTATGATTTCCCGGCAGCACAAGCAGGCGATGTGGTCAAATCCATCCTGCCGCACGCACGTCCATCGGGCATGACGGGTTTCGTCATGAACAGCCGCCAGCCACAGTTTGCGGACTGGCGTGTGCGCGACGCCTTGCTGCACGCGTTCAATTTCGAATTCATCAATGAAACCATGACCGGCAGTGCGCAGCCGCGCATCACCTCCTATTGGTCGAATTCACCGCTGGGCATGGCTGACGGTCCGGCAACCGGTCGCGTGGCGGAACTTCTTGCACCCTTTGCGGATGATCTGCTGCCCGGCGCGCTGGACGGCTATACCCTGCCCGTGTCGGACGGAACCGAACGCAACCGCGCCGGCACCGCAGCCGCATTGGCCCAGATGGAGGCCGCAGGCTATACCATCCAGAACGGTGTGATGTCGGACGCGAACGGCAATCCGTTCAGCTTTGAAATCCTGCTGGAAACCGGTGCTTCCGAAAATCAGGCCATCATCGACATGTACACCCAGTCGCTGGGACGCATCGGGATCACGCCGACGATCAGCGTGGTGGACGGCGCCCAGTACAAGGAACGGACCGACGCGCTTGATTTCGACATGACATACTACCGTGTCGGCCTGTCGCTTTCGCCCGGGAACGAACAATATTTCTATTTTGGTCAGGCCACAGCCGACGAACCGGGCACACGCAACCTGATGGGGATCAAATCCGACGCCGTCGATACCATGATCGGCAACCTGCTCACCTCTGAATCCCAGGATGACTTTGTCGCATCGGTCAAGGCGCTGGACCGCATCCTGACCAGTGGGCGCTACGTGATCCCGATCTACCAGTGGAACATCAGCCGGATCGCCCATGCCAAGGAGCTGAGCTATCCCGAAACACTGCCGATCTTTGGCGACTGGCCCGGCTGGCAGCCGGACGTCTGGTGGTGGAACGCGGCGGAATGAACCTGCGCATCCTGTTGTTGCTGGCGGTCGTGGCCGCCAGCGCATGCACACCGGTACGCATCGTCGGCAACACCGCCATTGGTGCAGGGCAAGTTGCACTTGGGGCCGCTGACATCGTGATCTGACCCCGGGCCAAGGATCGAGTGAGACACAGCTGCGTGCGGTTGACGGGTTGCGGTTGCACTTGTGATCCATGCAGCCTATGCGTGCCGTTCATTGACCAGCTCAACGGACCGGCTGTCACCCATGACTGCCGCGTTTGCCGGGTTTCACCCGGCCGACGTGATAATCCTTTTGGTGACGCACCACGCCGGACCGCAGTGACCGGATCGTTCTGTCCACGCTTTGCGCGAACGGAACGGAACTGAAACGTCCGCCGACGGTTGGTCCCGTAACGACACAATTCAAGGAGTTTTCACATGCAATGGAGAGACGTTTCCGATAACTGGACCGCATACATCCCCCGCATTCTGACGCAGTGGCCCGGCCTGAACGAGGCAGAGGTCCAAAGCCTTGACGGCGACCAGGATGCCTTTATCGACTATCTGTCCAAATCCAAGGGCGAGGACCGCGTCGCAGCCCAGATGGAACTGGCCGACTGGCTGATGGGCGGAGAGCCGATCGATGTCACCATGGATGCGCAAAATGACAACGCGCAGATCCTGTCCAGCGCGGAAAACGTCCCCGCAGGCGAAGACACGCTGTCCGACGATGCGAAATTCGGCGCTGAAAACGCCAATGCGACCCCCGTCGGCCGCACCTGATCGACAATGCAGGGCCGGACATGTTCCGGCCCTGACGCATTGTGCAGTTGATCCCGGCACAGGATCAATCAGCCCCCCAGATAACACCCGATCCGCCAAAACCGCCCGTCCCGATCCGGGGCCTGCGGTCTTTCATGTTGCGTCAGACCTGCTAGACCGTGCAGGCGTTCGCGCATACAGAATTCACGGTGCCATCCGCGCCCAGACTGGGAGACCCGCCATGGTCAAGCTTGATATCATGTCAGATCCGATTTGCCCGTGGTGCTATATCGGCAAGGCAAATCTGTTTGCAGCGCTGGCACAGGTTCCGGATCATCCGTTTGTGCTGGAATGGCATCCGTTCCAGCTGAACCCGGACATGCCCACAGCCGGCATGGACCGCCGCACCTATCTGGAAACGAAATTCGGCGGCAAGGAGGGCGCGGTCAAGGCCTATGCCCCCGTCGTCGAACACGCGCAAAAGGCCGGTCTGACGATCAATTTCGACGCCATGACCCGCACGCCCAACACGCTGGATGCCCACCGCCTGATCCATTGGGCGGGCATCGAACAGCGCCAGACCTTTGTGGTGGACCTGTTGTTCAAGGCCTATTTCGTGGATGGCCGCGATATTGGCGACCACGAGGTGCTGACCGACATCGCCGATACCGCTGAAATGGACGCGAGCGTGGTGGGCAAGCTCTTGGCGTCGGACGCCGACGCAGACGACATCCGCAAGCGTGACGCACACAGCCGCGAAATGGGGGTCAGCGCCGTGCCGACGTTCATCGTGGCCAACCAGCACGCGGTTCCCGGCGCTCTGCCGGTTGACACCTGGGTTCAGATCATCACCGACCTGCAAAAAGCGATCGCTGCGGACGCCTGACGGCATCCGCACCGCTTCAGGACTTGGCCTGCGCCACCTTGGCCAGCTTGGCCGCCAGATCGCGTGCGATATTGAACGCACCCTGCACCTTGGCCTTTTCCTTGGACCAGTCCTGCATGACCACGATCTTGTTGTCCTTGACCTTGGCCTGCCCCTTGTAGTCACCGATGAATTCGACCAGCCCTGCGGGATTGGCGAACTTGTCGTTGTGGAACCGGATCGTGGCACCCTTGGGGCCTGCATCCATGGATGCGATCCCGGCCTTCTTGCACATGCCCTTGATCCGCACGACCAACAGCAGGGTATTGACCTCCTTGGGCAGCGGCCCGAACCTGTCGATCAATTCGGCGGCAAACCCTTCGAGTTCGACCTTGCTCGTCAGGTCAGACAGACGACGGTACAGCCCCAGACGCACATCCAGATCGGGCACATAATCCTCTGGGATCAGCACAGGCAGGCCCAGGTTCAGCTGCGGAGACCATTCGCCGTCGTCCTGCAACCCTTCTGCCTGACCCGACTTGATGGCGTTGATCTGGTCCTCCAGCATCTGCTGATACAGCTCATAGCCGACCTCGCGCATCTGGCCTGACTGTTCTTCGCCCAGCAGGTTGCCCGCGCCACGAATGTCCAGATCCTGTGAGGCCAGCGTGAACCCGGCCCCCAGACTGTCGAGACTGGCCAGCACACGCAGGCGTTTCTGCGCGGTATCGGTCAGTTTCTGACGCGGTTTTGTCGTCAGATAGGCATAGGCGCGGGTCTTGGACCGCCCCACACGCCCCCTGATCTGATAGAGCTGCGACAGACCGAACATATCCGACCGCCAGACGATCATCGTGTTGGCCGTGGGAATATCCAGACCGGATTCCACAATCGTCGTGGCCATCAGCACATCGTATTTGCCGTCGTAAAACGCGTTCATCCGGTCATCGAGTTCACCCGCCGCCATCTGGCCCGTCGCCGTGATATAGCTGACCTCTGGCACCTCGCGTTTCAGCCAGTCCTCCATTTCGTCCATGTCCGAAATGCGCGGCACCACAAAGAACGACTGCCCGCCGCGGTAATGTTCCCGCAGGAGCGCCTCGCGGATGGTGATCGTGTCGAACTCTGACACATAGGTGCGGATCGCAAGACGGTCGATCGGTGGTGTGCCGATGATCGACAGATCGCGCACGCCAGACAGCGACAGTTGCAGGGTGCGCGGGATCGGCGTGGCCGTCAGCGTCAGCACATGCACATCCGTGCGCAATGATTTCAGGCGTTCCTTGTGCTGGACACCGAATTTCTGTTCTTCATCAATGACAAGCAGGCCAAGGTTGCGGAATTTCACAGACTTGGCCAGCAGCGCATGGGTGCCGACGACGATATCCACCGATCCATCCGCGATGCCCGCACGGGTCTTGGCAGCGTCGCCTGCGCTGACGAACCGCGACAAGGGCCGCACGTTGACCGGAAAACCACGGAAACGCTCGGCAAAGCTTTGATAATGCTGGCGTGCCAGCAAGGTCGTTGGCGCAATGATCGCCACCTGCACCCCCGACAGCGCTGCAACGAAGGCCGCGCGGATGGCGACCTCGGTCTTGCCAAAGCCGACGTCGCCGCAGATCAGACGATCCATCGGCGTGCCCGCCTCAAGGTCCGTCAGCACATCGTCAATCGCCGAAAGCTGGTCATCGGTTTCCGCATAGGGGAACCGTGCGAGGAACTGGTCCCACAGCCCGTCCGTCGGTTCCAGCACAGGGGCCGTGCGCAGCGCGCGTTCGGCCGCGACCCGGATCAATCGTTCCGCGATCTGTCGGATGCGTTCCTTTAGCCGGGCCTTTTTCGCCTGCCATGCACCCCCGCCCAGCTTGTCCAGCAGACCTTCGTCATGGCCGTATTTCGACAGCAGTTCGATATTCTCGACCGGCAGATACAGTTTTGAATTTTCGGCATATTCCAGTGTCAGGCATTCGTGCGCGGCGCCAAGTGCGGTGACGACCTCCAGCCCGATGAACCGCCCGACCCCATGATCGACATGGACCACCAGATCACCGGGGGCCAGCGCGTTGGCCTCGGTCAGGAAATTATCGGCACGGCGCTTGCGCTTGGTCTGACGGATCAGGCGATCGCCCAGCACATCCTGTTCGGAAATCACCGTGATCCCCGGTGCCTCGAACCCCGCATCCAGCGCCCAGACTGCAAGATGCACGCCCGATTTGCCGACACGGGTGAAATCGCTGACCGGGATCACCTCGCCGATGCCCTCATCCTCTATCAAGCCGGTCAGGCGTTCACGCGCGCCTTCGGAATAGCTGGCGATGACGACCGGACCCTCGGCCACCTTTGCCTTTACATGACCGGCCAAGGCGCCGAACAGGCTCAGGTTTTCCTGCTGACGCTCAGGCGCGAAATTGCGCCCCGGACGGCCGCCCGCATTGATGACGCCGATGCCGGTGGCCTGTGGGTTGGGGTTGAACTGCAACACCCGCCGCGCGGCCAGCGCCGCATCCCATGCCGCATCGTCTAGATACAATCCCTGCGGTGGTGCGGGTTTATAGACGGAATCCATCCGGCCCTTTTGTTTCAACGCGTGCATCCGGGTGTCGTATTGGTCCGCGATACTGTCCCAGCGCGCGATGCGCTGCGCGCTGGTCTGATCGTCCAGCGTGACCGTCACACCCGGCAGATAATCGAACAGCGTTTCCAGATCGTCCTGAAAAAACGCAAGCCAGTGTTCCACGCCCTGATGTTTGCGCCCGGCGCTGACCGCCTCGTACAGCGGGTCGTCCGTGCCTGCTGCACCGAATTCGATGCGATAGTTCTGCCGGAACCGCGTGATCGCGGCCTCGTCCAGAATGACCTCTGACACCGGGGCCAGTTCGATCTCGGACAGCTTTTCGGTGGTGCGCTGCGTGATCGGATCAAACCGTCGTGCGCCGTCCAGCACGTCACCGAACAGATCCAGCCGGATCGGGCCGGATTGTCCCGGCGGATAGATGTCGATGATGCCGCCGCGCACGGCATAGTCGCCCGCCTCCATCACCGTGGGGCTTTGGGTGAAACCCATGCGTGTCAGGAACTGGCGCAACGCAGCTTCGTCAACGCGGCCCCCCACGCGCGCGGTGAATGCCGCCTCGCGCAGGGTCGCACGGGCGGGCACCCGCTGGGTCGCCGCATTCAGCGTGGTAAGCAGCACGAACCGGTCAGGCATCCCGTGCACCAGCCCGGCCAGTGTCGCCATTCGTTGCGCCGAGATATCGGCGTTGGGCGACACCCGGTCATAGGGCAGGCAATCCCACGCCGGAAAGGTGAAAACCGGCATATCGGGGGCAAAGAACGCAAGGGCGGCCTGCATCGCGGCCAATCGCTTGTCATCGCGTGCGACGTGGACGACGGGTCGGCCGGACTTTTCCAGCTCTGACAGGATCAGTCTGGCGTCAAACCCTTCGGGTGCGCCGCTGACGGTGATGTGCGATGTATCTGACATGGTTGCGGAACTACGCTGCACCCCGCCGGTGTCAAGGTCACAAGGCGCGCACGACCATCAGGTTCTGCGCCATCCCGAACATCGCGGTAATGAAAATCGAGATCATGCCGACGATCTGCACCCACAGACGGTGGCGCATCAGGATCTTGATCAATGCGTCATGTTCCGGTTCCAACGCATAAATCTTGTTCGCGGTGGACAGGCTGACGGCCCCGACGATCGTCAGTGGAAAGGACAGGAAAAACAATGCCTGCGCCAGTTGGATCCAGTAATAGAACCCCAGGATCGCCAGCGATGACAAAAAGAAACAGATCACTGCGGTCATCGCGACACCCGCTGAACCTGCCAGCGACAACAGCCGCGTGACGCTGATCCGCGTTGCATCGACCAGATCGTCGCGCGCCTGGCCGGGCTTGCGCCGCGCGCGCTGCACCAGATCATATGGCACGCCGATCACGTAATAGCTGAGAGAGGACCACATCAGGGCCAGCACGACCCAATACCAGATCGAACTGAACGATCGAAAATCGATCACTTGCAGAATTGTCGCATTCCAGTTCACGGGGTCTCGCTTGCTTGGCAGTCACATGTTGGACGGACACTATGGCCCACACTTGGGAATGCCCAGACTTGTGAGCGTCGCATTTCCGTGCGACCCATCAGGTGTGACAAGAAAGGCCCGCCCATGAAACCCACCGTTGCACCCTTCCCCGCCACGCGCCTGCGCCGCCTGCGCAGCACCGATGCCCTGCGGCGGTTGTCGCGGCAACACAGGCTAAGCGTGGATGATCTGATCTGGCCGATTTTCGTCATGGACGGCACCGACACCGAAGAGGCGATCCCCTCCATGCCAGGTGTCACGCGCAAGACACTGGACCGCGCCGTGGCCGCCGCCAAAGAGGCCCATGCCCTGGGGATTCCGGCCATCTGCATCTTTCCCTACACCAGCATGGATGCGCGCACCGCGGATTGCGCACTGGCCTGGTCGCCCGACAACATCAGCAACCAGACGATCCGGGCGATCAAGGACGCAGTGCCCGAAATGGCGATCATGACCGACATCGCGCTGGACCCCTACAACATCAACGGCCACGATGGTTTCGTCGAGGATGGTCAGATCGTGAATGACCGGACCGTCGAAGCATTGGTGAAAATGGCCATCGCACAGGCCGAGGCCGGCGCCGATATCCTTGGGCCGTCCGACATGATGGACGGGCGGATCGCGGCCATTCGCGCAGCACTCGAATCCCACGGTCATCACAACGTGGCGATCCTCAGCTATACCGCGAAATACGCCAGTGCCTTTTACGGGCCATTCCGCGATGCGGTCGGCGCCTCTGCCGCACTCACCGGCGACAAGAACACCTATCAGATGGACCCCGGCAATGCGGACGAGGCGATGCGCCTTGTCGAACGTGACCTGTCAGAGGGTGCGGACATGATCATGGTGAAACCCGGAATGCCCTATCTCGACATCTGTCGCGCAGCCAAGGAGATGTTCAGCGTTCCGGTCTTCGCCTATCAGGTGTCCGGCGAATACGCGATGTTGCAGGCAGCAGCGCAGAACGGTTGGCTGGATGGTGACAAGGTCATGATGGAAAGCCTTTTGTCCTTCAAAAGAGCAGGTTGCGACGGAATCCTCACGTATTTTGCCCCAGCCGCCGCCCGGATGCTGCGTAATGTGGCCTAAGCCTGCATTAAGGGTGTGACAGATTTGCACAATGCGCCTATACTTGTGCGACAGAAGACGGAAAACGTCTCATCGGCAGTAAAAGGGCAATTCAGATGA
The DNA here is from genome assembly GCF_001420005.1 of Loktanella sp. 3ANDIMAR09. GTDB lineage: Bacteria > Pseudomonadota > Alphaproteobacteria > Rhodobacterales > Rhodobacteraceae > Loktanella. The sequence goes on from NZ_LJAK01000015.1 coordinate 69,032, forward strand.
CGATATTGAACAGACGGCGCGTGCTGTTGACGGGTGCGGCTGCAGCGACAGCCGGGCTGGCGGGCTGCGGAAATGGCGTTGGAAACGGGGCCGCCGCGACGATTGATGCGCGCGTGGCCAGCACTGTGGCATTCATGCATGACACCTACCCCGGCACCCGCGACCTGAGCGAACGCTGCGCCGGCCGGCTGGTCATGCCCGTCGTGACAGAGGCCGGACTGGGGATCGGTGGATCCTTTGGACGCGGCGCATTGCAGGTCAATGGATCGACGGTGGATTACTATTCCGCCGCCAGTGCATCCGCCGGTTTTCAGATCGGCGCACAGCAATACAGCCACGTCCTGTTTTTCATGACGCAAAACGCGCTCGCGGATTTCCGTGCCAGCGCCGGATGGGCTGCGGGTGGTGATCTGGAATATGCCGTTCCTGAACGTGGCGAGGTGCTGCGTGCCGAGACGATTACATCGCTCGCCCCCGTGATCGCGATCCTGTTTGCCCAATCGGGCCTGCGGATCGGCGCCACGCTCGAAGGCACGAAATACACCAGGATCATTCCATAACGATATGATAAACCGGGATAAAATGGAAACTATCCCGATTGTTGTCCTCGCGGCTGGGACTGCGTCGCGAATGCGCGGCGCAGACAAGCTGACCGCATTGATCGACGGTGAGCCGCTTTTGCGTATCGTGGTGCGCCGCGCTGCATCCCTTGGCCCGGTCCATGTGGCCCTGCATCACAACGCGCAGGCGCGCCGCGCGACGCTGGATGGGCTTGCGGTGACGGTGCTCCAGACACCGCACGCCGCCGAAGGCCTGTCTGGCACAATGCGCGACGCAATCGGACAACTGCCTAGCTGTCCGGCGTTCATGATCGTCCTTGCTGACATGCCGGATATCACCCGTGCCGACATGCAATCACTGATCGACGCCCGCAACAGCCATCCGGACGCCCTGATCTGGCGTGGTGCGACGATAGATGGTCGCCCCGGCCACCCGATCCTGTGCGACGCAAGCCTGGCCCCTCGGTTTGCCCATCTGACCGGTGATTCCGGTGGCAGTGAGATCATGAAAACGTTTTCCGATCAGACGGTTCTGGTGCGTTTTTCAGACGATCGCGCCCGCCTGGATCTGGATACGCCAGAGGCATGGGCAGCCTGGCGCGCGGCGCGCTGATCCAGCCGGTAGCAACCTTTTGTTAAAACGAAAACAGGGGCCCGCGCGGGCCCCTGTTTCGCATTCCCGTGCCGCAATGACACGGGAACTGGCTGCATGTCGTTTACTTCATCAAAAGCTTGGCTTCGTGCTTTTTCAGTGCCTTGCGGGCAGACTGGTAACCTTCCAGACCGGCTTCGGTCTTCAGCTCGGGGAAGAGTTCAAAGATCTCGTTCCGCTGGCTGTTGCCCAGACCATTCAATGAATAGTCACCCGGGTGGAAGCTTTCGGTCCATGCCCCGTTCGACAGCACGACTTCGTGCTGTTCGAACATGAAGTGGATGTAGGTCGTCCGCATGACATCCACCGTATGGATCCCCTGCGCACCCACCATGTGCTTGGCCGCTGCAAGAACCTCACGCTCTTCAAAGTAGAGCTGCGTCTTCTCGCTGGACACCAGCAGGCGGTGGTTCGGAGACAGCATCATGTCGCGCTCTGGCAGACCGTGGCCCAGTGATCCGGCCTTGACCAGGATCGGCTTCATGTGCGGTTTCGCCGCCAGCTCCTTGCCGGTGAACTCCTTCTGACCGTACCAGGCGATTTCCTGGATGCCGTTGTCGCGGGTGATGATCTTGTCACCCACGCGCAGGTCCTCGACCAGACGCTCGCCTTTTGGCGTGGCGATCAGGGTGCCCGGCGTAAAGCAGGGTGCCTCAATCTCCTCAAAGGTCGCGGTGGTGCCGTCCTTGAAGAAGATGGTTCCGCTTTCGCGCAGCTCTTCCGCGTCGCCAGCACCGCCGTTGGTTTCGATCCGGTCGATCTTGTCCAGGGTCGTCTGGTCAAAGTTGAACCGGTCGATATCACCATCGTCGGGGTCTTCACCGCCAAAGATGACATCGCCAGAGGACACGTCGGTAAAGGTATCGTTGCCAAAACCACCCTTGACCACGTCAGCGCCGTCACCGCTGCTGATGACGTCATCGTCGACGCCCGCATCGATGTTGTCCGAACCGTCACCACCAAAGATGGTGTCCGCATCGTCACCAGTCCGGATCGTGTCGTCACCGTCGCCACCGAACACGGTGTCGCGGTTGTCGAACGGATCAGGATCAGCGGCCAGACCGTCGCCCGGATAATCCTTGTCCGGCAGGTTGCTGTTACCCTCGTCGGTAAAGATCTGGTCGTTGCCAGCCCCACCATTGATGGTGTCGGACCCGTCGCCGGACCGGATGACGTCATTGCCATCGCCGCCCAGGATGCTGTCGTCGCCGGTAAATCCGCCGATGATGTCGTCGCCGGTGCCACCGTCGATGACGTCGTTGCCGCCGCCACCCTGGATGCTGTCGTCGCCAGCCCCACCAAAGATCAGGTCATCACCGTTGTCACCCTGGATGCGATCGTCGCCGTCACCACCATCCAGCAGATCAGTATCCGCACCGCCTTGGATAAAGTCGTTGCCGGCCCCACCAAAGACAGAGTCGTCACCAAAGCTGCCGGTCAGGCTGTCATCGCCGTCGCCACCAAAGATGGTGTCGTCACCCATGTTGCCCGCAACCGTGTCGTTTCCGGCCCCTGCAAAGATCTCATCATTGCCGTCACCGCCAAAGATCGAGTCGTCGCCACCTTGGCTGCGGATGACATCGTCACCCTCACCACCCAGGATGCTGTCGTCGCCGTCAAAGGCACCGATCAGATCGTTCCCTTCGCCACCGTCAATGGTGTCGTTGCCGCCACCGCCCTGGATGCTGTCGTCACCGACGCCACCAAATATCCGGTCATCGTCGTTGCCGCCCTGGATCGTGTCGTTTCCTTCATCGCCGAACAGCGTGTCGAAACCGCTTCCGCCCTGGATAAAGTCATCGCCAGTGCCACCAAAGACAAGGTCGTCGTCCAGGCTGCCAGTCAGGGCGTCATTGCCCTGATCGCCATACAGCGTGTCGTTGCCCTGGTTACCGGCGATCGTATCGTCGTCGATACCGCCAAAGATCAGGTCATCGCCCGTCCCGCCAGAGATGCTATCCGCATCGTCACGCCCATAGATCGTGTCGTTGCCAGCCCCGCCAAAGATGGTGTCGCGGTTGTCGTCGGGTGCCGGATCAACGGCATCGGGCAGATCAAAGGTGTCTGTTTCCAGCCCGCCAAAGATCACATCGTCACCGTCATCGCCCTGCAGGGTATCAACACCCTGCCCGCCGATGATCGTATCGTTGCCTGCCCCGCCGCTGACAAAGTCATCGTCGATGCCTGCGTCGATCGTGTCGTTGCCCGTGCCACCGAACACGATATCGTCGTCATCGCCGGTTGTGATGATGTCATCACCTGCACCACCGTCGACCACGTCGCGGTCATCGTTCGGGAACGGATCGTTGTCACCGATCGGCAGACCCGGCACCGTGGCACCCGGATAGTCGTAGTCCGTCGCCGGGTTGGCGTGATTGCCCGTGTTGATGACGTCGTTGCCGTCACCACCCGTGACAGAATCGCTGCCGACCCCACCCGTGATGCTGTCGTCGCCTGCGTCACCGGCCAGCGTATCATTGCCGGCACCACCCTGGATGGTGTCGTTGCCGTCACCGCCCGCGACAACGTCGTCGCCCAGGTTGCCGTCCAGCACGTCGTCACCGGCACCACCGTCGATGGTGTCGTTGTCGTCACCACCGTTGATGGTGTCGTTGCCGATACCGCCCTCGATGGTGTCCTCACCGTCGCCACCACGGATCGAGTCGTCTCCATCACCGCCGAGGATGGTATCATCCCCGTCGTTGCCAAAGATGCTGTCGTTGCCCGCGTCACCGCTCAGCGTGTCGTCGCCGACACCACCGTCGATCGTGTCATCGTCGGCACCACCGAACACCTCATCGTTGCCGTCACCGGCGTCGATGCTGTCGTCGCCCTCGAACCCGAGGATCAGGTCGTCATTGCCGGTATCGCCGGGCAGTTTGGCATCGTTGCCGTCGACGATATCGCCATCCGCATCCACATAGGGAATGTCGGGGTTGATGATGTCGTTGCCTGCGGTGCCCTGAATGGTACCGTCGTTGTCACCACCCACGCGGAAGGTCACGGTTGCCGTATCGGTGCCGCCATTCCCGTCGCTGATGGTATAGGTGACTGAAGTCTCGACCACATCGTTCAGACCGACATTGTCGAAATCACCGTTCGGATCGAAATCGACCGTACCGTCGGCAGCAATGATGAACAGGCCACCGTTGTCACCGGCAATCGGCGTGCCGACGCCACCCAGGGCAGCATTGACGCCAACGACTGTCAGCGTATCGCCTTCTGGGTCGGTATCGACACCCGCGCCGTTGTCACCGGTAATGACATTCCCGTCGACATCGCCAGCGAGCTCGTCTGCCCCAACCACAAAGATATCGTCACTGGCCACGGGACCGTCGTTGGTGCCGGTCACGGTCAGGGTGACCGTCACGGGATCGCCCGGCAGGCCGGAATCGTCCTGGGGTGTGTAGGTGACCGTGGTCGTGGCTTCTTCGCCCTCGGCCAGGTCATCGAATTCG
>NZ_LJAK01000016.1 GCF_001420005.1 Loktanella sp. 3ANDIMAR09
CCCCAAACCAGATAAACGTGATTTACGTAACGTTTTCATAACCTTAAATGAAAGTCACGCTGCGGATCGTCTGTCAGCGAGACGCCTTTCGGATCCGCCGCCCAATCTGCATCGCATCCTCTTGGACCGGGACAACGCGTCCAATGCATTGGGGTAGCAATGCCGCATAACGACCCAGAAACGCCTTTTTGCACAGACCGTGCCCGTGATCCGGGTCCAGGTCCGGACCATCATGCCGATCAGGTGGCTTGCGATTTTGGATGTTTACTCTGCGATATGGCAAATTATGATCCAGCGGGCGCAGGGGTTCAGCCTGCGTCAGCCCGTCCCATGACCAGCCCGGCGGAGATCATCATGCAGAATACCGCCGCCCTGACGCTGACCGGGGCCGCCCCCATGCCGGGCCACCGCGCCCTGACCAGGTCGATCGCACAGCCGCCGCAGATAACCAGCGCGCGGCAGACCGGCGATGCGCACCGCAACAGGTGCACCGTTTCAACGGACCGCTGACCCGCCCCCCGATCTGCCGCGCCTCATCCCTGCCTTTGACCGATCCCCCTTTGGGTATCGGGGTCATTTTCATTCCGACAGGCTGGATATCGCCATGACGCATTCCGACAGACAGACACGACCCGTTGATTCACACCCGGCCCCCACCTGGCAGCCACTCGCCCAAAGCGCACTGCTGCGGTGCTACCCCGATCATCCGCTTGCCCCGCAGGCTGCGCGCGCAAGCACCGACACGCCACCCGCCGCCGGCACCAGCGCCGCAGATGCCCTGCGCGCCTGGGAGATCAAGGAAGGCCTGGCCGATCTCTTTGACCCCGACGATCTTGCAGACGACATGCCCATGCCCAGCGGAACGCCTGCGGCCGATGCCATGAATTCCGCTGAGATCACCGCAGCCCTGACCGCGGGCGATGATCCATGGGCCACCGACAGCGTCACCCGGAACTGTCGCCCCCCCTACCCGGTCGCAGCCAGCGCTGTGCTGGCCCTCGCGCAGCTGGCCAAGACCTTTGGCGATCAGGCGGCAGCCAATGCACTGCTGTTCGATGGGGCCGCCACCGTGCTGATCTGCGACAGCACGGCCGAGGCGCGGCGCCTCAAGGACGCGCTGATGAAAGGGTTTCGCGCCAAAGCCACGCCCCCCGGCCAGCCGCTGTCGCAGACCCCGCTCCGCCCCGATGTCGTCCTGGTCGATACCGGCACACCGACCTCCATCGCGGCAGAGCTGGCCCGCGCCGAGGACAAGCTGGCAGAGCCTGCACCACTGGTCATTCTGACCTCACCGGGTCAGGACCTGCCCGGCGCGCTGTCGCTGCTGCCCGTCGTTCACATCGCCCGGCCCTGCACCCAGACGCTGATCTGGACCCTGCACCTGACCCACAGTGCGACCAGCCAGATTGCCGAGGATGCAGTGCGCGCGGCCCTGCCCGCTGATGCCGCCCTCGCAACGCTGCCGATGAGCACGGTCGACCTCGCCTTGCGCCAACACAGCCCGTTACGTGTCGCGCATAAGCTGGCAGAGCTGGCATTGCCGAAGACTATCGTCGCAGACGACGGACCGACGCTCGACGATCTGCCAAGTCTTGGTGAGGCAGGCCAAACCCTCCGCCAGATCGCCACCGATCTGAACGCCTACCGGGCGGGCACCCTGCCGTGGTCGGACGTTGCCAATGGCGTGCTGCTGACGGGCGCACCCGGCACCGGCAAGACCTTTGCTGCCGCAGCCCTCGCGCGTGCCGCTGGTGTGCCTTTGATTGCCACCTCATTGGGTGACTGGCAGACGGCAGATACCGGTCGCGGACACGAGATGATGCGCGCCCTCGCCAAAAGCTTTGAGACCGCCATCGCTGCCGCATCCGGCCCGGCCAAGGGGGCCGTGCTGTTCATCGACGAGGTTGACGCCATCCCCTCACGCGAAGGCCGCCAGGATCACAATTCGAACTATTACCGGAATGTCACCAACATGCTGCTGGGACGGCTTGACGGGGCCATTGCTCGCGACGGCGTGATCGTCATCGGGGCCACCAACCATCCCGAACTGCTCGACACGGCAATGGTCCGCCACGGTCGGCTGGGGCTGCGCATCGACATGCAGCACCCCACGACCGCCGATCTGCCGGATGTGCTGCGCTATTATCTGCGCAATGATCTGCCGGACGCCGACCTGATCACCATCGCGCGCGCAGCCGCCGGTGCCACGATGGCGGATATCAAGGGGCTGGTGCAACGCGCGCGCCAGACCGCCCGTGCCAAGGGTCGCGATCTGGCGGTCAGTGATCTGATGGCTGCGCTGAGGGACACCCGCCCGCCGGTGCCACAGGCGCTGCGCGCGCGTGTCGCCATCGCCGGTGCCGCCAAGGCCGTCGTCTCGCAAATCACCGGATACGCCCGCCCCGACCAGATCAGCCTGATCATGGCACGGGACGTCACGGCGCAGGTCGCGCTGACCCCGCTGCCGGATGCGCGCAGGCCGACCGACATTCAGCGCGAGATGATCGCCCTGCTGGCCGGACGTGCCGCCGAAGAGGTGATCCTTTGTTCCGTGTCCGGTCGCAGCGGCGGCGACGCGGCATCCGATCTGGCACGCGCCACCCGTCTGGCGATCGCCGCCGAACTCAGCTTTGGCCGTGGGCCGGGTCTGATCTGGTGCAGCGCCGACGCAGACCCGGCCACGCTCTTTGCCCGCCATCGCGGACTGCGTGACCGCACCGCCCGCCGTCTCGACGCCGCCTACGCCCAGGCCTGCGACCTCGTCCACACGCACCGCGTCACGATCGAAACGCTGGCCGGTGATCTGCTGGTGGGTGGCGTCGTGGAACGTGAAGCCCTGCGTGAACTGATGAAGGTTGATGTCACCGGTGCCGACGATCCGGCGGCCTTCTGGCCGGGCATGTAAACAAAGCCCGTCGCGGGCCGTTGTTCCCAGAACAGAACAGTCCGCGGCGTTGTCGCGCAAACCGAACAGCGACCGTCCCCACAACGACAATAGGGGCAAAAGGCCAGGACAACCCGCCCCATACCGCGCAAGTCTGCTCAGTCGTTGCCGAACAGATCCCGCGTGAACACCCGGTCCGAGACATCCGCGATGTCATCGGTCAGCCGGTTCGCCACGATCAGATCGCAGCGCGCCTTGAAGGCATCCAGGTCGCGGATCACCTCGGAGCCAAAGAAACGCTCTTCCTCCAGCGCGGGTTCATAGACCACGACGGTGATCCCCTTGGCCTTGATCCGCTTCATGATGCCCTGCACCGAGGATTGCCGCCAGTTGTCGGACCCCGCCTTCATCACCAGCCGGTGGATGCCCACGCAGGTCGGGTTCATCGCCACGATCCGGTCGGCCAGCACGTCCTTGCGGGTGCGATTGGCATCCACGATGGCCTGCATCATGTTCTGCGGCACATCGGCGTAATTCGCCAGCAGCTGCTTGGTATCCTTGGGCAGGCAATAACCGCCATAGCCGAACGAGGGGTTGTTGTAGTGATCGCCGATGCGCGGATCGAGGCCCACACCCGCGATGATCTGGCGGCTGTCCATGCCCCGCATCAGCGCATAGCTGTCGAGTTCGTTGAAATAGGCCACCCGCATCGCAAGGTAGGTATTGGCAAAGAGCTTGATCGCCTCCGCCTCGCCCGCGTCGGTGAACAGCACGGGCGCGTCCTTTTTCACGGCCCCCTGCACCAGCAGATCGGCAAAGCGGCGGGCCGCCTCGCCCCGGTCGCCCACGATGATCCGGCTGGGGTGCAGGTTGTCGTGCAACGCGCGCCCCTCGCGCAGGAATTCGGGGGAAAAGAGGATGTTGTCCGACCCCAGATCGGCGCGCAGATCGGCCACACAGCCCACAGGGATCGTCGATTTGATGACCACCGTGGTATCAGGTGATGCGGCCAGAACGGCCTGCGCCACCGCCCGGACAGAGCTGACATCAAAGAAGTTCGCAACCGGATCGTAATTCGTGGGCGTGGCCACGATGGCGTAATCCGCCCCCTGCACCGCCGCCGCCAGATCGGTGGTCGCACGCAGGTCCAATGTGCGGTTGGTCAGATAATCCGCAAGCTCTGCATCCTCGATCGGGCTGCGGCGCGCGTTCACCAGATCCACGCGCGCAGGGTCCAGATCGACGGCCACGACGGTGTTGTGCTGCGCCAGCAGCACCGCATTCGACATGCCCACATACCCCAGACCGATCACGGCGATTTTCATGGTGATGCTCCTTGTGCGGCCTGGCAGGGGGGGCCGCGCCCTATTCCCCCGGTTTCAGCTTGTCGTCCCAGAACGCGCGGCTGGTCAGTTCCGGATAGCCCGCCTGCCAGGTGTCGCGGATCTGGCGATAGTCGCGCGCCAGCCGGTAGACGTTCTTGATGAAACGCCAGGTTTCGGTGGCAAAGCGTTTGCGGTCACGGCGCAGCGTATAGGCCGCCGAGCGGTCCGCGTTCAGGAACGTGATCTGCCGCGCGCCATACATCAGCCGGAAATCCTCGCGGCTTTCGGGGGGCATCACCAGCTTGCTGCCACGTAGATTCGCAAAAGGCAGCAGGTGACCGTTCAGGGTCAGCAGCAGCAGGGCGCGCAGGGGGCGCGGCAGCCTGCCGATGCGTTCGGGTTTCGTGCGGTCCAGCGGTTCCCAGACCTCGGTCGTGGTCATCGCCTTCAGATCGCCCCGCCGCTGCGCCATATCCGCGTGATCCGCAAAGAACTGCGGCCCGCGCAGGATATCCTCGATCGCAAGGTTCACCGCCGACAGGCTGTCGTAATGGAACCGCAGGACGGTGCGCAGATAGAACCCCAGCAGCATCCGCCGCAGCCCCAGCCAGCCGACATCCTTTGCAGGCAGGCTCAAATGGTGGGCCAGGTGGCTGCGCAGGTCCAGATACCATGTGGTGGGCGAGGCCTTGCTGACAAAGCTTTCCTGGATCGAGGCCACCCCGGGCAGGGTCACAAAGGTGAAATCATTGGCCAGCGAGAAACTGACATCATCCCCGCGCACAAAGAACGGAAACGGCAGGTATTCCAGCTGCGTGACCGGAAAGGCAAAATACCACCAGCCGCCGTAGAATCCCTTTGGCTTGCCGATGGTGGTGTCGAATTCCATCCCGAAGACCACGTCGGGATCGCGCATGTCCGCGCCGAAATACAGCGGATGGCAGCCCCGATCAAAGGTGGCGCCGTTTTCCCAGATCTTCCAGCGATGGTCAGCGTCCATCATCGCCCCCACGACCGCCAGCCGCGGGTCCTGGCTATAGGCCAGGATCATCCATGTGCGGGTGATCGCCCCCATGTGGATCGAGGCATCGTCATCCATGAACAGGCAATGGCTGCCACCGGTTTTCTGGGTTTCCAGCAGACCGCGGGTGAACCCGCCTGCCCCGCCCAGATTGGCATTGGGGATCACCGTGACCCCGTCGCCGGATGCGGCATCGACCGACTGGCCGTTGTCGACGATCAGCATGCGGATATGGTCGCGCATGGGCGCTGTGGCACGGAACGCCCTGAACCGCGTGATGGTCGCCGATACCGCGGCTTCGCGCCGAAAGGTGGTGACCGACAGCACCAGCTCAGGCAATTGACGCGGGGCCGCGGTGGTGGTCCAGGCGAAATCGTCCAGCCGCCCTTCATCAAGGGCTGTCAGCGCAAAGAACAGGATCGTGCGCGGATCACGGGCCTCGGGCTGCAGCGGCAGGTCAAAGACACCGTCCAGCGTCACCGTCTCGCTGAAAATACGTTCCGCGAAATCGCCGCGGCTGACCAGACCGTCATCCAGCCGGGCCTGCGGCAGCTTTGCCTTCTGGCGTTGTTTGACCTTCAGCTCGCGGTCCAGCAGCATCCGTTGCTGGGTCAGGAACTGGTTCTGCGTCGCCTTGAACACGGTCAGCTGGAACCGGCCCTGCCCCCGCAGTTGCAGCCCGATCGACGTTTCGCCGCAGGCGCGGGTCCATTTGCCCAGGTTGAACAGGTTGAAATAGGTATCCGTCCGCAGCATGCCGCCGGTCAGGAAATCCACACCGCCATGCGACAGCGACAACATGGCGCCGCCCGTCAGGGTGACATAGGGCAGCACCAGCGTGGACACGTCATGCTCTGGCCAGATCGCCGGCTGGATCAGCACGGGACCATCGGGCGCAGCCGTGATCCGGCGCGCGTCGGGCTGAGGGGTCATCAGTCTTTTCCGTGTTGGATCAGAATGTCATCCACCGCGATCCGCTTGGACTGGGGCACCAGCACCTCGGGGTCGTAATGGCCCACGGCCACAAAGGCGATGAAGACCTCATGATCGGGGATGCCCAGGATCTTGCGGATCTTGTCCTCGCGTTCGGTGCCCATGGCGGTGTTCAGGCTGCATGATCCCAGACCGACCTGTTCCAGGGCCAGCAGCATGGTCATCATGAACAGACCACCATCGACAAAGGGCTGGTTGCGTTCGGCCGCAAACAGGAACGACCGCAGATCAGAGGTGATCAACAGGGCCTGCGGCGGCATCTTGTAGCCACCGAAACCGCCCTGCAATTTCAGCGCATCATTGATCATGCGCGGGTCCTTGATCTGGTGAACCCGTGCCGATTGCCGGTTGCAGACCGACGGGGCCTGCATGGCAATCTGGACCGCGCGGGCGATATCGGCGTCATCGACCGGCTGATCGGTGAATTCACGCACGCTGCGCCGTCCGTAGACCACATCCAGGAAATTGCGCGGCTCCAGCGCCTCGACCATGGCCTCGCGTTCCGACCTGGCCGACATCACGCCGCCCTGCTTGTCGGTGGCCGCGTCGATGATGTCCTGCACCTCTGGCTTGAACTGCTTGCGGAAATCCGACACGTCCACGTCCAGCGTGGCATGGCGTTCGAAATAGGCGTTCATGACCGAGGCCGCGGTCCGGAAAAACTGGTCCTGACGGTCGTTGCCCGCCACCAGCCAGCCGTTCATCTCCTTGGCCAGCGCCGGCACCGAGATCTTGCCGAACCCCGGACGGAACTGCATGTGGCTCAGGCCCTTTTCGATCGCATGGGCGTGAAACATCAGGCGTGCGCGCCAGGCGCCGATATCACGCGCGGCGACAGCCTTGGTATGGGCCCCGGCAAAGCGCAGGTTGTCCTTGATCGACAGGTCATAGGACACTTCGGCGAAAGTCTTGCCCTTTTTCGCGGGCACCACGGCGCTGGAGGGGATTTCCTGCACGGTGATGTATTCCACATCCGCCCCGCCGTTGTTCCCCGAAAAATGGACGGCCCCCAGCATGAACTGGGTAAAACCGGGCTGTTTGACACTGAAATCAACCGTGTCGATGCGGCGCCCGATCGAGACGCCCTTGATCTTGAGGGTGCGCTGACCGACGGGAATGTCGGGGACATTGATGGTGCGGTTGCCGATGCGCACGCCTTCCAGGCCCACGCGGCCGATGCCTGTGAACTTGCCCGTTTCGGGATTGCGGATATGCAGGTTCACCGCGTCGCCGCTGGTGCGGACCTTCCACTTGATGGTCAGACGGTAGGATGCGCCGTCCTCCAGCTCGTGGGGCAGATCGCACCAGACGGTATTGCCGCGGATGGCACCGCTGGGGGCAACGGACAGCTTGGTTGCCGTGCCGCCGCGGGTCACGCTCCAGGCGTCGTTGCTGGCGGTGAAATCGGGCTTGTCGACCCGGTGCACCGGGGCCGCAGTCCTGGCGGTATCGGCCTGTCTGGTGCCTGCGTGAACCGGCACGTCCTTGGCCAGTGTCTCCTTGAGCCATGCGAGCGAGCGCGCGCCTTCGTTGGCGATATAGGCATTGGCCCCCGTGAAATCGATGTCAAAGGTGACATTGGGGTTTTCGGCCAGCGTCTGGGGGGTATCGGTCTCGTAGATGCGTCGCGTCTCGCCAAAGCCCAGCAGCGACATCAGGCTCTTGAACCGGTCGGCGCCGCGGTGGGTGTTGTAGATCGACGAGAACGGCTTTTGGAAAATCACCGAAAAGGCAGAGCCGTGGAAACTGTCGGTCGTGACATAGGCGGCCTTGCTGTAGACATGCAGGAAATTTTCCGGCGCGTCCTCGGATACGATGTCGAACCGGTCGTCGGCGAACAGCTCTTGCGCCAACGGGCGGCCCCCGTCGGGGTTGGGGATGACGACGATCTTTTTCAGACCCAGCCGGTCGGCCAGCGCCACCGCGACATCGCGTTTTTCAGGCGTGGCATCCAGAAAGAACACCGCCAGGTAATCGCCCTCGGGGCGGTAGGTCGCCTTTTCGGCCAGCGCCAGGTATTCGGATTGCGGCAGCAGGAACACCGGGTCCACCACCTGCACGGCATCGACGCCGAATGCATCGCGCGCGGTGTCGATGGCGTAATCCTCGCGCACCGAAATGCCCGCGAATTTCTGCAGGTTGGGGCGGTGCTTGGCCAGGAACTCGGGGGTGAACTTGCCGGTGCCGCGGTTTCCGAACGACGTGCCGTAGGCGACACGCTTGTTTTCGGGGCTGACGAAATCGAGGAACAGGTCATCGTTGACCCGGCCGATGCGCGGGTTCCACAACTGGTCGCTGCCCACCAGGAACGTCTTGGCCTGCGCGTTCAGCGCGGGCAGTTTGTCGAAATGTTCCTGCGTGGTGTAATTGTAGCCGATGCGCCGTGCGAATTCCATCGACAGGATATCGTCGGGCCATTTCACCCGGTATCCGTTGTAACCCAGCGGTTCGTGCACCATCAGCACGTTGTAGCCCAGACCGACGACGGCGCGGTTCAACCCGTAGTAGGTCAGGATCGAGCCGTAGTTCTTGCCATACCACCAGCCCAAAATGCCAACGTCGTATTTCTGGGTCGCCATGTTTAATTTCCTTGCATTACAAGCTGGTTAGGCATCACCAGAGCCACCCAGACCGGTTTTTTCCAGGCGTCCGCCTCATCGGGCGCATCAAAACCATAATTGCCCCAACAGCACAAGGCTCGGCGGCCCTGCCGGGGGATCAGCTCGCCTCCAGCACCTTTGTATAATTGGCCCGCATGAAGATCAGTCCCAGCAGGATCAGCACCAGCGCCAGGCCGAACCCGTAGCTCAGCGAAATGTAGGTCGGGTGATAGACGGAATAGAACCCGGTGCGCACCAACCCGCTCACATGCACCAGCGGGTTCCACCACAGAAAGTTCTGCACCCCCTGCGGCATGTCCTCGAGGATAAAGAAGATACCCGAGGCCAGGAACAGCGGCCGGGTGATGATCTTCCAGATGGTTTTCCAGATGGGGAACAGGCCGAACAGCACCGCGTTGACCAGACCAACCCCCAGACCCAGCAAGGCGGCCATGGCCAGCCCGACCATGATCGGGCCGACGGTGATCGTCAGGTGCAGCTCGAACACCAGCATGATGCCGACGATCACGATGCAGAACACGGTGATCTGCGTCAGCAGGTGCAGGATGAACCGTGCCAGCACCGGGTCCGCCCAGGTCATGCGCGGATAGGCCAGCAGGGCGCGCGAATAGATGATCGCATGGTTCGTCTTGCCCTCGATCTCGCTATACAGCGTGAACGGCAGGAACCCCGTGGCGTAGAACATCGCGAAATTGGTGCCCAGCGACGGCGCCCGCACGATCAATGAGAACGCCAGCGTCAGCAGCGCCAGCATCCCCACCGGTTGCAACACCGCCCAGATATATCCCCCCGGAGAGGCCCCATAGGTCGATGCCATCTCGCGCAGGATCAGCGCCACGATGGCGCGCACCGACTGGAACCGGGGCGGCTTGAGGTTGGGGCTGGGCAATGGCGTATCGGTCATGGGGTCTGCATCAATCAACCCAGCGTCCGGCGCAAGAGCGCAAGACCCCGGTCAAGCGTCATGGCGGCGGCATCGGCGCTGTCGCTTTCGACATAAAGCCGCAGTTCGGGCGCATTGCCAGAGGGACGCAGATGCACGATGCGCCCGTCCATCAGCGTCATGCGCAGCCCGTCGGTGCGGTCGATCGCCTGTTCGGCACCGTCAAGGTCGTCCAGAAATGCGGCTCTATCCTGCAGTTCAGAGCCTAATTTTTCGACCAGCGCCAATGAGGCTTCGGTCGGCACCCCTTGCAGGCGGTCGGCGGCGGTGAACCGGGCGGGCTGGTCTGCCACCAATGCGGCCAGACCGCCTGCCGCGCGGGCCGCAGCCAGTGGTGCAACCCATGGCAGCACCGCGTCGCGCGTGGCCAGTGCGGACAGTTTGCCCGTGGGGCCCTCTGCATCGAACCCCAGCAGGAATCCTCCGTTCGCCTCGTATCCCACGACACGGCCCCCCGCCTGTTCCATGCCCGCGATCACATGGGGCGACCCGATCCGCGTGCGGATCACGCGACCGAACACCTGTTCGGCCCCGGTATTCGACGATACCGGCGTCACCGCCACGTCAGCCCCCAGTGCTGTGCCCGTGATCTGGCCCAGAATGTCGCCGGGGATCACCCGGCCCGCCCCATCGGTCAGCAGTGGCCGGTCGCCGTCGCCATCGGTGGATACGATCGCATCAAGGTGCTGTTTTGCGGCCCAGTCCCGCAGTTGCGCGGCCACACCCGGATCGACCGCTTCGGTATCGACAGGAATGAACACTTCGGACCGGCCCAGTTCCACCGGCGTGGCCCCCAGACCCGCCACCACTGCCAGCAGCAGGTCGCGGCCCACGGCTGAATGGCTGTAGACGCCGATGGTCAGCCCCGCGAGTGCCGCGCCATAGGCGCTGACATAGCGGGCGACGTAATCGGCACCTGCGGCCGTGTTGACCGCCAGCGTGCCGGCTTTGCCCGCAGAGGCACGCCCCAGATGCGCCAAGATCGCCGCCTCGTCAGCCTTGCCGATCTCGCCGCCCGGCAGATAGAACTTCAGCCCGTTGCGGTCGGCGGGAATATGGCTGCCGGTGATCATCACGGCCGCGGCCCCTGCCCCCATGGACGCCAGCGCCAGCGCGGGCGTCGGCACCGCACCGCAATCGGTCACGGCCAGTCCTTCGGCGCGGGCGGCCTCCATCACCATCGCGGCAATCGCAGGAGAGCTGTCCCGCAGGTCGCGCCCCACGAACAGACCCGTCCCCGTCTCGCAGGCCGCGACAAAGGCGCGGACGTGATCGGCCACCAGATCGGGCGTCAGGTCCACGACAAGGCCGCGCAGGCCAGAGGTGCCGAATTTGGGGGGCATATCGGGTCTGTTCCTATTGTTTGACGTCTTGCGTGCGCGGGGTCAGCACCTGTTCGCCGCCTTCGACCCAGCGCGCGACCAGCGCGCGCAGCGCGTCCTCGTCGGCGGTATCCAGCGCGCGGCGCAGCGCCTTGAGGGCGGCGGCAACCTCGATTTCAGAGGGATGCGCCTCGCGGGCCTGCATGATCTTGGGGTGCGGCGTGGTCAGCTGGCCTTCACCGATCAGAAGTTCCTCATAGATCTTTTCGCCAGGCCGCAGCCCGGTCACCTTGATCTCGATATCGCCGTCGGGGGTGTCATCGTCGATCACGCGGTAGCCGGCGCTTTCGATCATCTGGCGCGCCAGATCATAGATGCGGATGGGCGCGCCCATATCCAGCACGAAGACATCGCCGCCCTGCGCAAAGCCGCCCGCCACCAGCACCAGCGCCGCGGCCTCTGGAATGGTCATGAAGAACCGGGTCACGTCGCGGTGGGTCAGGGTGACAGGTCCGCCCTTCTGGATCTGTTCCTGAAACAGCGGAATGACCGACCCAGAGGACCCCATGACATTGCCGAACCGCACCATGGTGAAAATCGTCCCGCCATTGCCGGACCGGCTGGCCATGTCCTGCAGGATCATCTCGGCCAGGCGTTTGCTGGCCCCCATGATATTGGTGGGGCGCACCGCCTTGTCGGATGAAATCAGGATGAACCGGTCCACACCGGCGGTCTGGGCGGCCTGCGCCAGCGCCTGCGTGCCCAGCACGTTGTTGGACATACCCACCAGCGGATTGGCCTCGACCAGCGGCACGTGTTTGTAGGCGGCGGCGTGCAACACGACCTGCACGCCGTGGGTGGTCATGACGCGCAACAACAGCGCCTCGTCGGTGATCGTGCCCAGCACCGGGACGATCTCGATGCTCTGGTCGCGCAGCAGGGCGCGCAATTCCATATCCAGCGCATAAAGCGCCAGTTCGCTGACCTCGAACAGGACCATCTTGGACGGCTTGCGGGTCAGCAGTTGGCGGCACAGCTCCGACCCGATGGACCCGCCCGCCCCGGTGATCATCACCACGCGGTCCTTGTAGGTGACCCCCGATTTGGGCAGCGACCCGTCCAGCGCCTCGCGGCCCAGGAACCGGCCCGGCACCACGGGCTGCAACTGGTCGATCAGCGCCTCGCGCCCGGTCAGCTGGGCAAAGGACGGCAGGGTCTGCACCTCCAGCCCCATGTCCTCCAGCCGGCGCGACAGCTGGGCCACCCGCGCGCGCGGTGCCGACGGCATCGCCAGCAGCACGCGGTCGATCTTGTGTTCGCGCACCAGCGTGTTCAGCGCCACGGGCGGCGACACCATGATCCCCTGGATGATGGTGTTCTGCACGCTGACGTTGTCGTCGATAAAGGCCACGGGAAACACGGTTTCATCCCCGCGCAACGCGGCGGCCAGCTGGCGGCCCGTGCGCCCGGCCCCGTAGATCAGCACCCGGCTGATGTCCTGACCCTGCCGGTAGATATGCAGCAGGATGTTCAGCATCGCGATCCGTGCCGCGACCGAAATCAGGAAATAGACCAGCGCAAAGTTGATGAAACTGGCCAGCGGGGCCGCGACCCCCGCCATGTCATAGATCACCGCCGCCGAGACCCCCATCAGCACCGCATGGCCTGCGGTCAGGGCGATGGCGTGGCTCTCGTAGGATTTCAGCTGCACCTGCGGCAGGCCCAGCACGCTGGACAGCAGCCCGCCGATGGCCATCAGCACCGGCAGCGCCAGCCAGTGCCGCGCCAGCGTGTCGGCATCCACCAGCGCATTGCCCTGCAATGTCAGCGCCACGATCAGCGCCACCGGGATCAGCAGGATATCGACGCACAGCAGCACACCGCGCTTGGCGCGTCGCGGCAGAATGCTGACCCATCGATACATAGATACCCGTTCCCGATCCAAGGTCCCGCCGCGACAGCGGGCCACAATCTGTCTTAGGCCCCCCCTTGCCTCTGTTTCAAGGGCAGAGCCCATGGCACGGGTCGAAATGCGCCGGATGTGGCCTGCGCTGCCCGCCCGTTTTGCATAAAAGTCTCGGAAAACCTGCACAAAGCGTCACGCTGCTGCCCCGGTTCCGCCCGCACCGCGCACGGCCCTGCCCTGATCCTGGGGGCATGGCAGGCTGTGGCGGGTATCATCAATGGGCGAGCTGACACGGATCACACAGGTCACGGCCTGGGATTCCGCCCGTGTCTCGGCCCCCGATGATCTGAAAATCATCGATGGCCGCCTGTTCGCCACCACCAATTACGACGGGCGCATCTACAGCTGGACCCTGTCGGACGACGACCTGACCCTACGCAACGCGCAGGCCCACAGCGACGTGCTGCGCCCGGGCGGGCATGGCTGGATCACCCCGCTGGATCTGGACGCAGGCCCCGTGATCATGACCGGCGGCGGGGCGGGTGGCGCACTCGTGCTGCGCGGTGTTTCCGGCAACGGAGCCCTGCTGCCGGGTGACACGGTGGCAGGCAGCACCGGCCTCTGGGGCAGCCTGCAACACACCGCCAGCATCGCGGCGTCAAACGGCAACCACGTGGTCTGGGGCGGACTGGCGGGCACGTCCGGCGTGGCGCAGATGACGTTCTCGGACCAAGGCAGGCTGATCGACAAACGCATCATCGCGGACACCCCCAGCATTTATGCCGCCGACGTGTCATCCGCCGTCACCGCCACGGTGTCCGGGCAGACCTATCTGTTCACCGCGTCCGCGCTGGAAAACGGTGTGACCACATGGGCCGTGGGGGCCACCGGCACACTGACCGCGCGCCACGCCACCGGCAACGCAGAGAGCCTCTGGATCAGCGCGCCCACCGCCGTGGGCCAGATCAGCGCAGGCGGGTCGGACTGGCTGGTGGTGGCCGCCGCAGGCACCGACAGCCTGACCACCCTGCGCATCGGGGCGGATGGGTCCCTGACGCCAGTCGATCACCTGCTCGACACCCGCGACACCCGCTTCGGAGAGGTCGCGGCCATGACCACCATCCGCCATCAGGGCCAGGCCTATGTGATCGCGGGCGGTGGCGATGATGGCATCACCCTGCTGCAACTGTTGCCCGACGGCACCCTGCTGCACCGCGCCACGCTGGCCGATGCGGTGGACACCACGCTGGCCAATGTGTCGGCCATCACCGCGCGCAGCAACGGCAGCGCCATCGACATCTACGTGGGCTCGGCTTCGGAACCGGGGCTGACGTTGCTGCGCTATGATGCGGGGGCCGCGGGCCTGACCCGCACGGCCGGACCCGCGGGCGGCAGCTTATCGGGCAGCGCCGGTGGCGATCTGCTGACCGGCGGCGCAGGTGCTGACCGGTTGTTCGGCGGTGCAGGCGACGACATCCTGCGCGACGGGGCGGGCACCGACACGCTGACCGGGGGTGCGGGGGCGGATATCTTTGTGCTGGCAGCGGATGGCACCCCAGACACGATCGCGGATTTCCAGCCCGGCCTGGACCGGATCGACCTGTCGGGCTGGTCGTTCCTGCGGTCGCGCAGCCAGCTGGACCTTGCGATCACCCAGACCGGGTTTCGCATCACCTATGGCGACGAGGTGCTGGAGGTCCGCAGCGCGGGTGGCCAGCCCGTCGACCACCGCACCCTGCCAGAGGCCGACCTGATCGGGGCCTTTCGCATTCCGATCGTCATCACGCCGGGCTATACCACGCCACCCTTGGATCCCGTCGATCTGCCCGTCTACGAAGGCTATACCTCCGGCCTGCAACCCAGGCCCCCCGGCGCTGTCCCTTCGGTCTGGGACGTGCCGGGCAGCGATCCCGCAGACCAGCCCGACCCCGGCGCATGGCCGCTCATCGCCGGGTCCGGGGCGATCCCCCGCATCTCCTTTGGCGGTATCTCAAACTATGCGATCAGCGGCATCCGCTGGTCGGGCGGCGGGGCGGGCGACCGGAAATCCGGCACCGCCCGGTCGGACAAGCTGGACGGCAACCGCGGCCATGACACGATCTGGGGCCAGGCCGGTCACGACTACATCTACGGCGACAGCGGCAATGACCGGCTCTACGGATCGGCCAACAACGACCGGATCTATGGCGGGTCGTGGAACGACGCATTGTTCGGCGGATCGGGACGCGACAGAATTTATGGCGGGACCGGCAACGATGCGATGTTCAGCGGCAGCAACGATGATGTGGTCTATGCCGGAGATGGCAACGACCGCGCCTACGGCTGGTCGGGCAACGACCGGATGTTCGGCGACAGCGGTGCTGACAGGCTCTATGGCGAGGCAGGCAACGACTGGCTCTCGGGCGGCAGCGGGCGCGACAGGCTCTATGGCGGATCGGGCGGCGACTGGCTTTATGGTGGCAGCAGTGGCGACGCGCTGTTCGGCGGGTCCGGCAACGACCGCCTGTCCGCGGGCAGCGGCGACGATTACCTCGACGGTGGATCGGGCAACGATCTGATGTTCGGCACTGCGGGCAAGGATATTTTGTATGGCCGGGACGGGAACGACACGCTTTATGGCGGGTCCGACGGCGACCGGCTCTACAGTGGAGCAGGCAACGACCGCATCCTGGGCGGGTCGGGCAATGACCGGATCGCCAGCGGCAGCGGTGACGACCGCATCAGCGGCGACAGCGGTCACGACCTGATCTACGGCGAAAGCGGGCGCGACCTGATCTATGGGTCCAGCGGTGACGACACGGTGTTCGGCGGGTCGGGTGATGACGCGCTTTATGGCGGGTCAGGCAACGATGCGGTGCAGGGTGGTGACGGCGACGACCGGATCGACGCAGGGGCTGGCGACGACCGGGTATTCGGGGGCGCAGGCAACGACACGGTCCATGGCAACGCAGGCGCCGACAGCCTGTCCGGTGACGCCGGCACGGATACGCTCTTTGGCGGTGACGGCGACGACCGCCTGTCCGGGGGTGACGGTGCCGACGACCTGTCCGGCGGCACGGGCCAGGATATCCTCTGGGGCGATGCGGGCGACGACATGCTGCGCGGTGCGAAGGATGAAGACACGCTCTACGGTGGGACAGGCCAGGATACCCTGTCGGGTGACGCAGGGGATGACATCCTCTTTGGTGACGCAGGCACGGACACGCTGGATGGCGGCAGTGGCAATGACACCCTGTTCGGTGGTGATGACGCGGATATCCTGCTGGGGGGCGACGGCGACGACAGCCTCTTGGGCGAGACAGGCGCCGACAGCCTGTTCGGCGGGGCTGGCGACGATACGCTGCTGGGGGGCGACGGCGATGACTGGCTGGACGCGGGCGCGGGCCTGGGCATCCTGACCGGCGGGGCGGGAGCGGACAGTTTCGTCTTTACCCAAGGAGCCGCGACCGTGACCGATTTCGACCCGCTAATGGATCGCATCATGATCGAAACCGACCTCTGGGGCGGCGGCATCAGCCGGGATGACCTGATGTTCCTCTACGGACGCATGGACGGCGCGGATGCAATACTGAGCTTTGGCGATGATACCGCACTGACGGTCGCGGGCACCACGCTGGACACGCTGGCCGATACGCTGGTGTTCATCTGAACGGTTTGATCGCCGTGCGTCCGATCAGCACCAGATCCCAGCATAGCGTCCGGTGCCGCGCATAGATCAGGTCCAACCGTGCCTTTTGCGGGATGCAGCGGCGGCGATAGGTGGCCTCGGTCGCCTCTGGGGTATCGCAGGCCGCCAGCAGACGTTCCTCATGCGCGTGATAGACCAGACTGGCCAGCCCGGTGATCCCCGGACGGCAGGCCAGCACGGCTGCATAAAGGTCGGGATAATCCTCGACATAGCGGCGCAGCGGCGGACGCGGCCCGACAAGGCTCATATCCCCCCGGATCACGTTCCACAGCTGCGGGATCTCGTCGGCGCGGGACCGGCGCAGCAGGCGGTGCATCCGGCTCATCTGGCGTTGCTTGTCACCGCCCGTGACACCGCCGACGCGGTCAGACCCCACCGGCATGGTGCGCAGCTTGATCAACCCGAACCCCCGGCCCGGCGCGCGCATCCGTTCGCTGATATAGAACAATGGCCGCCCTTCGGTGATCAGCAGCACCACCATCAGCACGCACATCAGCGGCAACAGCAACAGCCCCAGCGTCACCGCCAGCACCAGATCAAGGATGCGTTTGCCCGCACTCATGCGGGCCACCCCTGCTGCGCCATGGCCGCGGCATCGGCGCCCGGCACAGCGCAAATCCCCTGCAACAGGGTCACATCCAGCCGCAAATCAGGCAGCGCGTCAGGGCCTGCGGCGCGCCAGACGAATGGCTGACCGAGGGCCGCCAGCACGTCGGCCATATCCACCGATCCGGCGCGCGCCACGTTCAGCACAGGCGGCAGGGCGGGGGCGGCAAACAGCGCAGGCACCATCGCCATCAGGTCGGCTGCACCGATCATCGCACGCCGCGGCCCCTGCCCGTCCGCGAACCGGTCCAATGTCACGGGGCTCTCTGGCGTGGCGGCTGCAATGCCTGCCGCCAGCGCATCGCAGCCTGCGACATTCCCGATCCGCAGACAGGTCACATGGTCCTGCCCGGCAAGGGTGTTTTCCATCGCCAGTTTCGCGGCACCGTAACCGCCCTGCGGCGCACAGGCAGAGCCTTCGTGCAGCAAGCCAGGACGCGGGCCGTAAACCGCCTGCGAGGAGGCCACCAGCACCCGACAGCCCAGGGTCTTGCCCAATCGGGCTGCGGCCTGCGCCAGCGTCGTGTTCTGCGCCAGCAGATCGGGGTCGGGGCCTGCGTATCCCGCCAATGCCAGAATGCCCGCGATCCCCGCCCGTTCCAGATCGGCCAGCGGTGCGGGGCTGTTGAGGATATCCCAGGCCACCGCGGGGACGGCGGGGGCAGTGCTGTCAGGGCGGTGCTGCCACAGGGCGGGCAGATCATCCGGCCAGACACGGGCCAGGGCGCGGCCCAGCTTGCCCGTGCCGCCAAGGATCAGAATGGTGTCGCGCATGCCCGGGCCCTCCTGCGTGGCCATCACGGCACACGGGGGCAAGACCTACAGAAAAGCGATATCCTCCGCCAGCACCGACACGTCGCTCAGCCCTTCCAGGATCAGCGTGTCACCACTGTCGAACGTGATGACCGTATCGCCGTCCACCACCTGCGCGCGGTCCATGACATCCTGGGGATCGTCGGCCAGACCTGCCGCGATCAGCAGCCGGTCGATGCCCACCTCGAAATCCGCGATCCGGTCGGTGCCCGCGTCGAAATGGAACTGGTCCGCGCCGAGGCCACCCATCATGTAATCGTCGCCCGCCCCGCCGAACAGCAGATCGTCGCCCGCATTGCCCACCAGCCGGTCGTCATGGGTGCCACCATACAAGGTATCGTTGCCGGTCCCGCCATAGAGCACGTCCATCCCCTCGCCCCCGTAGAGCGTATCGTCACCCGCACCGCCCGACAGGCGGTCACGGCCTTCGTCCCCGGTCAGCACGTCCGCACCGTCCTCGCCCGACAGCCGGTCGCGGCCATCGGCACCGGACAGCTGGTTGCTGCCCGCGTTGCCGGTCAGGAAATCACCCCCCGCGCTGCCGGTCAGGTCCAGATCGGCGCGACCCAGCAGACGCACCTCGGTGGTGCCGAAATCGACCGTGGCGGACCCCGACAGCAACAGCACGCGGTCGCCGTCGGCGGCCGTCACCACGTCCAGTTTCACGTTGCCCGCGCTGGTGTCGATGCTCAGTTCCGCCAGCACGTCGTCACCGACCAGCACCGTCACGTCACTGGCCACCTCGGGGGCCATTGCCAGCGCATAACCGCCAGCCTCGGCGGTCTGCACCTGGCGGCTACCGTGGCGCAGGGTGACACCCTTGACCCCCTCGCCCATGCCATAAAACAGGTTGCCGTCCGCATCGTCAAAGGCCACCCCGGTGACAAAGACATCCGTCCCCGTCGCCGCGAAATTCACCGTTGTCATCGAGGCCGCGTAATCCCGCCCGTCTTCGGTAAAGGTGCCACCGACCTGACCGATCCCCACCTCCTTGAGCTGGGGGGCAAAGGTGTTGACGCGGTGGGTTTCGCTACGGAACAGGCCCTCGTGATGGGCCGCGATCGCGGTGGACATGTCGATGCTGCCGGTGCCGTAGACCCCGCGCCAGGCAAGGTTTTCACGCCAGGACCAGGCCCCGGTGAATTCATATCCTTCGGCCCGCATCCGGGTGCCGCCGTTCGACCCATTCGCCCCGCCGTGGCTGAAACTGTCGTTCTCCAGCATCCATGCACTGTGGCCGGTGGCGGCCGCATGCAGCTGGTCATTGGGCGCCAGCACCTGTTTGGCACTGTCGGTGATGGTGCCGTCCTTGAGGTCGGCATTCAGGTCGATCCCGTAGCGCGCCGCCTCGGCCTGCGGGTCCAGGCGGGCGCGGTTGATCAACTCTAACAGATATTGCTCGTTACGATTGAATGACACGACCGGGGGCAGCCTTCGGTTTCAGGGGGATTCCCGCAGCAGCAGCGGAAATCGTCACCCTTCAGGAAACCGGGCAAAGGTGCCGCGCAGGCGGCGCGATACTGTCGGAATTGTGGTTAAACAACCTCAGGGTTGCAACACAGCGTTGCCTGTTCTGCGACAATGATCGCCGCAGGACAGGATCAGTTCGCAAGCCCCATGGTCGCCCCAGCCAGACCCACGACCGAGGCCGCAGCCCCCAGCGGGCTTTCGGTGGCATAGACCAGATCACCGGGCTGGATCTGGAACTTGCCCGCGCTGAACAACCCGTCCGCCGATGTCAGGTCGATGGTGAACACCACCCGTTCCTGCGGCGGCCCGGCGGAACTGACGGGACCTGCCACCGTATCGGCGGCGGCGTATTCGCGCAGCACCAGAATGGCCTGCGGATTGGCACGGGCATCGTTCACACCGCCGATGATCGCCAGCGCATCCAGTGCCGTGACCTCATCCTTTGGGAACACATGCAGCGATTCCGTGGTGGTCGCCCCCAGCGACAGGAAATAGCGGTCGTCCGCCTCGATCAGCACGCGGTCGCCGCCCTGGATCACCGTATCCAGGGTTGGGTCGTCGAACAGACGGTTCAGACCGATGCCATAGGACCGGTTGCCCCGGAACAGGCGCACCTGCGGGTTGGGCAGCGCCTCGTTCACGCCGCCGCCCAGCGACAGCAGCGTCAGCAGGCTGACATTGCGATCGGGCAGCGGATAGACACCGGGTGCGCGCACGCCCGACACCAGGTTGGCGGTATTGGCCCGGCCCGGATCGACGCTCAGCTGCACCTGTGCGGATGGCACGGTATTCACCAGCATGTCCTGAATGCGCGCACGCGCCGTGTCGGGGGCCATGCCGCTGACACGCATATTGCCCACGAATGGCAAAAAGATTCGCCCGTCGGGGCCCACCTTGACGTTCTGCAACTGGGCCACGCGCTGGCCGGGGGCGGTCAGCAGCGAATTTTCCTCGGCGTCCCAGATGGTGATCGCCAGCGTGTCACCGGGGGTGATGATCATGCTCTGGGGTTGGGCCTGGTTCGCAATCCAGGACATCCGCTCTGTGTTGTTGGACGGCCAGGCCTGCAACACCGGCAGGCTGTCGCGCGTCACGCTGAACACGGAAAAATCATAGACCGGGGTGCCATCCACATCCGACACCTGCGTGCTGCTGGCGGCCAGAACCTCGGACTGGAAACCGGCCCCACGCGGCGCGTTACAGGCCGCAAGGCCCGCCGTAAGCACCGTCAGCAGTGCCGTGCGCATGATGACATTCATGACCGTCTCCCCTGGTCCGCACTGGCCCCCCTGGCAGGAGAGGTCTCGGTGGCGGTTGGGCGCAAAATACAAGCCCACCCCAAAGGGTCAATCGCCCATTGCCCCGTGCAGGGGATTTCGCGCGGGCCGTGCCCTTTACCCCACGCGGCAAATAAAGCTAAAAGCGGCGCAATCACATGACTGGCGAGGGTGCAATGACACAACGGTTTATCATGGTTGGCGCGGGCTTTTCCGGCGCGGTCGTCGCACGCAAGCTGGCCGAGGCAGGTCATGCCTGCACCGTCGTCGATGCACGCGATCACGTGGCGGGCAATTGCCACACGGCCCGCGATGCCGATACCGGCGTCATGGTCCATACCTATGGCCCGCATATCTTTCACACCGGTGATGACGAGGTCTGGGACTACGTCCGGAAATTCGGTGAATTCGCACCCTACAAGAACCGGGTGAAATCCACGCACAAGGGTGCGGTCTATACCCTGCCCGTCAACCTGCACACGATGAACCAGTTCTTTGGCACCGCCCTGCGCCCCGACGAGATGCGCGCCCATGTCGCCACCCTGACCGCCGATATCCCCGAACCCGAAAGCTTTGAGGAACAGGCGCTCGCCTTTGTGGGGCCCGACCTCTATGCCGCCTTCTTCAAGGGCTACACGGAAAAACAATGGGGCACCTCGCCGGCCAATCTGCCGGCCTCGATCCTGAAACGCCTGCCGCTGCGGTTCAACTACGACGACAATTACTTTGCCCATCCGCATCAGGGCATGCCGGTGGATGGCTATACCGCACTGGTGGAAAACATCCTCGATCATCCGCTGATCACGGTCCAGCTGAACACCGTGTTCGACCCCGCCACCGCCGGTGACTGGGACCACGTGTTCTGGTCCGGGCCGCTGGACGGGTTCTTTGGCTATGACATCGGTCGGCTGGGCTATCGCACGCTGGATTTCGAGGAATTCCGCGCGGATGGCGACTGGCAGGGCTGTGCGGTGATGAACCATCCAGACCCGGATGTGCCATTTACGCGCATCACCGAACACAAACACTTTGCACCCTGGGAAAGCCACGAGAAATCAGTGCTTTACCGTGAATACGCCCGCGCCTGCGAACCGGATGACACGCCCTATTACCCGATCCGCCTGGTCGAGGAAAAAGCCCTGCTCGTGGAATATGTGGAACGGGCCAAGACCGCGTCCAACGTGACATTCATGGGCCGCCTGGGCACCTACCGTTACCTCGATATGGATGTCACCATCCGCGAGGCGCTGGATACCGCCGATGCGTTTCTGGCAGCACAGGCCGAGGGCACACCACCACCGCTGTTTTCGCAGTCGCCGCTGTGACACTCTGCGCCGTCGTCGTCACGTTCAACCGTCTGGCGGAATTGCAGATCACCCTGCCCCGCCTGCTGGCCGAGGATGTCGAGCATATCGTCGTGGTCGACAATGCCAGCACCGATGCCACACCCGACTGGCTGCCCGCACAGGCCAGCGACCGGGTACATGTCATCCGGCTGGACGACAACACCGGCGGTGCTGGCGGGTTTGAGGCCGGCATGGCCTACGTTCGCGACCAGCTTGACCCCGACTGGGTCGTGCTGATGGACGACGACGCCCGCCCTGCCCCCGGCGCGCTGGCGGTGTTTCGCCGCGAAACACCTGCGCTCATGCAGCAATTCCCCCGCCTTGGCTGTGTTGCCGCCGCCGTCTTCTATCCCGACGGCACCCTGTGCGAGATGAACCGCCCGTCGCGCAATCCGTTCTGGCACGCGGGGCTGTTTGCCAGGACCCTGTTCACCGGGTCGCGCGCGGGCTTTCACGTCTCTGACGCGGCCTTTGCCCCCGACGCCCCTGCCCTGCCCCTCGATGTGGCGTCCTTTGTCGGTTATTTCGTCCACCGTGACGCGGTGGCCGCCATCGGCCTGCCAGAGGGCGGTTTGTTCATCTACGGCGATGACGTGCTCTATTCCCTGCGCCTGCGCCGCGCGGGGTTCACCATGGCGCTGGCGCCATCCGTGCGATTCGAACATGACTGCGGCACCCTGGGCGAAGGCTTCGTCTATCGCCCCTTGTGGAAGATCTACTACCACTGCCGCAACGGCGTCAGCATCGCGCGCCAGGCCGCAGGACCGATCGTGTTTCCCGCAGCGCTGGCCTATTACACGCTGATGTGGTGGCGCCGTGGCCGCCATACCCAAGGTGCCGAACGCCGCACCTATTACAAACTGATGCGCATGGGCCTGCGTGACGGGCTGCTGCGCCGCCGCGGGCGCAACGATCACGCACACGCCCTTGCAAGGGCCGCTGACAAACCGGCCCAAGCCGCGTAACAAGGCCGTAACAACAAAGGCCACGCCAGATGACCGAGACCCCGCAGACCCCGCAGCCGACCACCGCGGCGGCCCCCGCCGCCCCCGCAAAACCCGCGCACAAGCCGATCAAGCCCGTCGCAGGGCCTGCGCGCGTGCGCAACCGGCATCTGGGTCTGGTGGTGTCCTTTGCGGTCATCACCCTGCTGCCGATCCTGCTCAGTGCCTTTTACCTCTGGGGGCGGGCTGCGGATCAATATGCCTCGACCCTGGGGTTCACCGTCCGCTCCGAAGAGGTCGCAACCCCCGCCGACATGCTCAGCGGGTTGGGCGGCGGTCTGGCCGGTGGCGGATCCGCCAGCCGCGAAACAGACATCCTGTATGAATTCATCCGCAGCCAGGAAATGGTCCGCCAGGTCGATGCGGCCCTTGATCTGAAAACGATCTACGCCCGTCACCACGACAGCGATCCGCTGTTGGGTTTCGACCCCGAAGGCGCCACGATCGAGGACCTGACATCCTACTGGCAGCGCATGGTCCGGATTTCCTACGACAGCGGCACCGGGTTGATGGAACTGCTGGTGCTGGCCTTTGATCCTGCCGATGCCACCCGCATCGCCGAAGAAATCTTTGAGCAGGGCAGCACGCTGATCAACCAGCTGTCCCAGATCGCCCGCGACGACGCGACCCGCTACGCCCAAGAGGATCTGCTGATCGCCGTGGACCGCCTGAAATACGTCCGCGAGGCGCTGACCACATTCCGCCTGCAAAACCAGATCGTCGACCTGACGGCTGACATTCAGGGCCAGATGGGCCTGCTGAACACGCTTCAGGCGCAACAGGCCGCGGCCCTGATCGAATTCGACCTGATCTCTGAAACCGCCAGCGCCAGTGACCCGCGCGTCGCACAGGCCCGCCGCAGGCTCGAGGTGATCGAGGCCCGTATCGCAGAGGAACGGCGCAAGTTCGGATCGGGCGGCGGATCAGCCGACCCCGAAGGCGTGGAATACGCCGAGACCGTCGCCGAATTCGAACGCCTGACCGTGGACCGCGAATACGCCGAAAACGCCTATGCGCTGGCCCTCAGCGCATTCGATGTCGCCCGCGGCGAGGCCAACCGCCAGAGCTTTTATCTCGCCCCCTACATCACGCCGACGCTGGCCGAGAAATCCCAGTATCCGCAACGCTGGCTGATCCTGTCACTGGTGGCGCTGTTCAGCTTTCTGATCTGGGCCATCACCAGCCTGATCTACTACGCCCTGCGCGATCGCAAATGATCCAGTTCGACAACGTCACGAAAACCTTTCGCACCCCCGGCGGGCGCAAGACGATCTTTCGCAACGCGACCGCCACCTTTCCCACGGGGCGGTCGGTGGGTCTGCTGGGACGTAACGGGGCAGGCAAGACCACGTTGATGAGCATGATCGGCGGGTCCATCCGTCCCGACAGCGGCACCATCCACAAGACCGGCACCGTCAGCTGGACAGTGGGTTTCGCCGGCAGCTTCAACCGGCTGATGACCGGTGCGCAGAACACGAAATTCGTGGCCCGCATCTACGGCGTCGATACCGACGAGCTGGTGGATTTCGTGCAGGATTTCGCCGAACTCGGCCCGCATTTTCACGCGCCGGTGCATAGCTATTCGTCCGGCATGAAGTCGCGACTGGCCTTTGGCATTTCCATCGGCATCCCCTTTGACACCTACTTGGTGGACGAGGTCACATCCGTGGGCGACGCGGCCTTCAAGCGCAAGAGCGGTGCTGCCTTTCTCAACCGGATGAAAACTGCGGGGGCCATCGTCGTGACCCATTCCATGGCGCAGATCGCCCGGCTGTGCGACGCCGGGATGATCCTCGAAGATGGGCAGCTGACCTATTACGACGATATCCACGAGGCGATTGCCCAGCACCACATCAACATGGGCACCACCGAGGACGAATGAGTGTCGCGCTGCGAAACAGGCTCTGACCCCGGGGTCAGAGCCTGTTTTCAGCCACGATCCAGATCACGCAGCGCCTGCAGCATCCGCGATACGAACGCCTGATCCTGCAGGGCGGCCCCCGTCAGCCTGATCTGACCATCCTTGTCCACGCGATATTCCAGACCATCACACAGCGTTTCGCGCAGCGACGGCAGTTTGGGCCGGTCCTGCGGGGCATAGGGTGGGGCAGGGGCATGGGTTGCGGCAATCGTATCCGCGATGATCTGCGCCTCTTGTGCAGCCGTGCGCTGCGGTGTCCGCGACAGGGCTGCGGTCAGACGGTCGGCCAGTGTGCTGTCCGCCTCCAGCGCCTGCACCAGGGCCAGACCCGACCGTTCCGTCAGATCCGTGGGGTAGGCCAGAACAGGGTCTAACAAACGCACGATAGACACGAAATTACCGATCTTGGACCGCTTGGATCGGGACACGGCCGCGAACAATTGCGACAGCGCGACCCGGTCGCTGCTGAACACGCCCTTGTCCACCGCACGTGCCACGATCCGGGCGCGTTCATAGAACGACAGGCCGACGCGAATCTCGTTTTCCTCGACCATGGCGACATAGGCATCCGCCGCATCGGAGGGGGTGCGCACGATAGCCAGAACAGTCTCGAACGCGGCATCTTTCGTCTCGAACGCCAGATCGCGCAGCGCCCCCAGTCGGCGCCAGCCCGAGATCAGACCAAAGCGCCCACCTTCCAGTGCCACCACTTCGATCGCGGTCTGCTGGCCACGTTCGCGGATGCTGTCCTTGAGGACCGTCATTTCCTCGGCATCGGCGATCATGCGGTCGCGCACCAGATGATCGGCGTCGATCAGATCCAGCGGCAGGCGCTGGATCAGGCGTCCTTCGCTGCGGGCATCGGTCAGGGTTTGCGCGACCTCGGCCAGGGCAGCTGACGACGATGCATCCTGTGCGACATCCGCAATCGGGATCCGCGTGCCCGACAATCCGCGCGGCATGGCGGTCTTGGTTTCGGGGGCCGCAACCTGTGCGTGGCGGGTCGGTTCCGGTGTCAGTCTCTTACGCTTGGCCATCGGGTGTCTCCTTGCGGGATGCGACAATCAGGGGGCCTGGTAAACAGGTTCTGAGCCCTGCGCCCGCTGCGCAAAAATTATATGTCGATTCCGTGATGTTTCGCATGCGAAACATATTATGTAATATAGCGATCACTCCGCAGCCTTTGCCTGCGCCAGTTCATCCCGGCGCCATGCCCCCAAGAGCAGGCTCTTGAAAGCGGCATAGGTCGCGTCAAATGTCTCGCGACCGCGGGCATAGGTTTCGCGGTTGAAATCGCGGTAATCCGCCTCGTAGATGCCCTGGACCTGCTCGCCGGCCTGACCGATCAGGGCGGTGAAATCCTGACGGTGGGGCGACAGGGTCTTGCCCAGATAGGCCTGCATCAGACCCGCCATTTCGGTCTGTTGGCTGCCGTCGAACCGGGTCACGACCGCACGGACGGCATCCCACTGGAAGGCCATCTCTTCACGTCCCAGCGCACGCGCGGCGAGGTTCTCGCCTTCCTCGATGGATTGGAACGTGGTGTGGAGCATGTCGAAAAACCGCCCCGTGGAATCGAACTCCAGAAAGCTGGCACCGACGGGAACCAGCAGGATATCGGCGGCAGCCAGCCCGTTGATGGTCAGATAGCCCAGGGCAGGGGGGGTATCGATAAAGATCACGTCGTAGTCGTCAAGGATACCATCCGCGTCCAGCGTATCGGTCAGCGCATCCCACAGTTTCCACCCGCGGCCCTGCATCCGCCAGACCGGCACCTGGAATTCCGCCCAATAGAGGTTCAGCTGGGCGCCGATCAGGTCGATGTTGGGCCAATGGGTTTTCTGCACCAGGCTTTGCGCCGTGATCCCCAGCGCTTCTGTCAGGGTGTCGTCCAGTGGTTGGGGGGCGTCACCGCGATCCAGCCGCCGCTGGTTGTCGAGTTGCAGGTGTTTCGCATAATGCCGCGCCAGCAGCGGGAAGACCGTCTGCCATTCGTCATCGACGCGGCCGCCGAACACCGATGTCATCGAGGCTTGACTGTCCAGATCGATGACCAGCACGCGGTAACCATCAAGAGCGGCCGACATCGCCAGATGCGCCGCCGTGGATGTTTTGCCCACCCCGCCCTTGAAGTTGGCGACGGCGACCATTTTGGCAGGCAGCCCCTTGGGACGGTAGGGGACATATTCCTTGGCCTTGGACCCCTCGCGGCCAAAGAAGGCGCGCAGACGCAGAACCTCGTCGAGGGTGAACCACTTGGCGCCGCCCGTGGTTTCCGACTGGCCTTGCGGCAGGTCGGGGTTTTGTTTCAGCACGCGGCGGAAATGGGCCTGGGCCACGGGGATCAGGTAACGGGTGATTTCCCAGGTCGAGAACAGGCGCAGATGGCGCTGACCGTCCTCGGCCAATCCACGCCCCGCCAGGTCGTCACGGCCCGCGCGGGCCGCCCCCGCGATACTGGCAAACCCGGTGGTGGTGACGGGATCATCCAGATCGGCCAGCGCCTGATCGGGGTTGATCCGAAAATATGGTGGAAGGTCTGTGCTGCTCATCTCTGGGTCCCTCTGGCGGCCTTATGTGCGGCCTTTGGGTCAATATACGCAAAAACCACGCACATGAAAGAAAAGGTTGCACATGGGTGCGTTTTTCTAAGCAAATCAAGGGGAATGACACAGCGCTACCACGGCTTTGGCGTGCTGCCAAAAAAAATATGATGTTAGAGATCGTTAGTTGATCGTTACAGAAACAGGCAGTATCGGTAACAGTTTGATTCAACGCAGATTATTGCGTCATCGAAACACCGCTGCGACTCTGATCCCCCGATAGCGCGACTCTGATACACCAATGCGGTGACTCTGATCCCCCGTTCACGGGCGTTTACACAGACCTGTGGATAACTTTAGGGTGTCACTGAAACCCCGAAGCGGGAATCGACCGGCAACGACCGGAAGCAGGACAGGCAGACCGACATGAGCACCGCGCGACCGGACGATTTTTTCGTATGCGATATCTTTGACGCAGCCCCCAAGGGGGATCTGGGGTCGATGGAACATCCGATGTTTTCACTGTCCACGCGACCTGACAAGACGATCCGCCATTATACCCGTGGCGATACCACGGTGACGGTGACGCCTTCGGTGCGGGGGCGGGCCACGATCCACGACAAGGACATTCTTATCTATTGCATCAGCCAGCTGATGGCCGCCCTCAACGCAGGCCGTGCGATTGCCCGCACCCTGACGCTGACGGCGCATGACCTGCTGATGGCGACCCAGCGCGATACGGGCGGCGACAGCTATACCCGGTTGCGCGACGGGTTCGAACGGCTGGCCGGCACCCGCATCACCACCAATATCGTCACGGGCGATCTGGAAACCACCACCGGTTTCGGCCTGATCGAAAGCTGGGAGATCGTGCGCAAATCCCGCGGTGGCCGGATGGTCAGCGTGCGCGTGACCCTGTCGGACTGGCTGTTCCGGGCGGTGCAGGCCAAATCGGTCCTGACGCTGAGCCGCGATTATTTCACTTTGCGCAAACCGCTGGAACGCCGCATCTACGAGCTGGCCCGCAAACACTGCGGCCAGCAGCGGACCTGGCGCGCGAGTGTCGCCACGCTGCACGAAAAGGCGGGATCGGACGCGCCCTTGCGCGTGTTCCGTGCGGCGCTGCGCCGGATGATCACCGCCGACGGACTGCCTGATTACACGATGGAAGAAGAGGCGGGCGATCTCATTCGGTTCACCCGGCGCGGCATGCCCGCCGAACAGGCGGGTGTCACGCTCAAACCCCAGACGCTGGATGCGGCGCGCGCGCTGGCGCCGGGCTGGGATGTCTATGCGCTGGAATCCGAATGGCGCGCGTTCTGGGTCGCCAGTGGCCGGCCCGCGTTGCGGTCGGCGGATGCGGCCTATCTGGGCTGGCTCAAGGGGCGGCTGGCCCGTTAGTTCGGGGCGGTCATGCCGATCAGGCCAGAGCAGTTGAAATAGCGCGTGCCCCCCAGCGTGCTGCCCGCCGCAGCACGGATCGCGGCAAAGACATAGCCTTCGTCGGGGGCGGTGTAATCCACCGCGTAGCTGACCCGCACCATGCCGTTGATCTGGCCCAGGCCGGTCACGGTCGGGGCCACGATGGTGTCGCGCAGGGTGGATGTGTTGTTGGTCCAGCCCGCGTTCCAGGGGCCATGTTGGAAATAGATCCCGATCTCGAGGTCGCCCACGTCGCTGCTGGTGATGTCGCCCGCCAGCACGATCCGGTCGATATGGGACCCGGCCGAAATCAGCAGCGCGGCACAGTCGAAATCGATGCTGGGTTCTGCCCCGGTGCCAAGGTTCTGCGAGGCATTGGCCGATCCGGTGTTCGACGAGGGCGCGCACCAGCGCTGGTCGGCATAGAGAAAATGCCGGAACCGGTAGCTGAGTAATTGCCGCGCCCCCTGGGATGCGTCTGTGGCAGGGGTCGCGGGCAGGGTGACCGCACCGGTGGCGGCATCGATGCGCAGCGCCTCGGTGAAGGTGCTGCCGTCGGCGCTGACCTTGATGGCGAAATCATCGCTGCCCGCCAGCCCCATTTCCGCCCGCCCCGACCAGCCAGACTGGAACAGCAGGCTGGCGGTGTCGGTGGTGGTGGCCTTGTTGACCTTCAGCTGGTGACCGCCGCCTGCATGGGTCAGCAGCGTGGCATCCGCGGCCACCGCCAGCCGGTTGGTGGTATCCGATGCGGTGTTCACGCCGAGGCCCGGCAAATTGTCCAGATCGGGGGCGCCGCCCACCGCCTCCCAGCCGGTGCCGGTATTCACCCGCAGCACGCCCGCCGCCCGGTCCCACAGCCGCCAGCCGACCGCCGGCGTGATGAACAGCCAGCCGCCGCCCGCGACACAGGCGATATCGCCGTCATGCCCGGCCCAGTCTCCGGTAGGGGCATCGCCCAGATGCCAGCAGGTGCCTTCGACCAATGTGGCGGGCGGATCGGTGGCATCGAACCCCGCGACCGCGCCCTGCACGATCAGGTCCAGCCGTTCGAGGGCCGCGTTGTGCGTGACGTGTTTCTGCGCCTGCGCGCCCTCGATAAACGGCAGATCGAGGCGGGGGGTATATGTGGTCATGGCATGGCTCCGGTCATCAGGGATCGCGCGATGATGTCCTGCGCCAGGGTGAACGCGGTCTGACCGCAGCGCCCGCCCTATGGGGCAGACCCGCAACGGTCCGTGGCGAATGCCGGGCCCTTTGCCCCCCGCAGTTGTGAGGGTGCGGCTTTTGCGACAGAAGACCGATGACAGGCGTTGGAACGGGACCAGATACATGACGAAACGGGCTTTGATCACCGGTGTGACCGGGCAGGACGGCAGCTATCTGGCGGAGTTCCTGCTGGACAAGGGCTACGAGGTGCACGGCATCAAGCGCCGCGCGTCGCTGTTCAACACAGGCCGGGTCGATCACATCTATCAGGACCCGCATACCGACAACCAGCGGTTCCAGCTGCATTACGGCGATCTGACCGACAGTTCCAACCTGACCCGCATCATATCCGAAGTGCAGCCCGACGAGGTCTATAACCTGGGCGCGCAATCCCACGTGGCCGTCAGTTTCGAGGCGCCTGAATACACCGCCGACGTGGATGCCATGGGCACCCTGCGCCTGCTCGAGGCGATCCGGTTTCTGGGGCTGGAGAAAAAGACGAAATTCTATCAGGCATCGACGTCCGAACTTTATGGTCTGGTGCAGGAAACCCCGCAGACCGAGACCACGCCGTTCCACCCGCGCAGCCCCTATGCGGTGGCCAAGATGTATGCCTATTGGATCGCCGTGAACTACCGCGAGGCCTACGGGATGTTCGCCTGCAACGGTATCCTGTTCAACCACGAGAGCCCGCGCCGGGGCGAGACATTTGTCACGCGCAAGATCACACGGGGCCTCGCGAACATCGCCATGGGCCTCGAGGATTGCCTGTTCATGGGCAATATCGACAGCTTGCGCGACTGGGGCCATGCCAAGGATTACGTCCGCATGCAGTGGATGATGCTGCAACAGGACGCGCCAGAGGATTACGTCATCGCCACCGGTGTGCAGTATTCGGTGCGCGAATTCATCACCTGGTCGGCGGCTGAAATGGGCGTGACACTGGCATTCACCGGCACCGGCGTGGACGAGATCGCGACCGTCACGGGAGTCGACGGCGATCTGGCCCCGCATATCGCGGTGGGCGATGTCATCATGCGCATCGACCCGCGCTATTTCCGCCCCGCCGAGGTCGAAACCCTGCTGGGCAATCCCGCCAAGGCGAAAAAGAACCTTGGCTGGACGCCCGAGATCACGGCGCAGGAAATGTGCGCCGAAATGGTGCGCGAGGATCTGAAATCCGCGCGCCGCTACGCGCTGCTGAAAACCCACGGTCTGGACCTGCCGGTCAGCGTCGAGGGTTAGGCCCGTGAACTTTACCGGCTACCGGCGCGATATCGACGGGCTGCGCACGCTTGCCGTCGTGCCGGTGGTGCTGGGGCATGCGGGCCTGGGCCTGTTCGCGGGCGGGTTCGTCGGTGTGGACGTGTTTTTCGTGATCTCGGGGTTCCTGATCACGGGGATCTTGGTGCGCGAGCTGGATGAGGGGCGGTTTTCGCTGATCGATTTCTACGAACGTCGCGCGCGGCGTATCCTGCCCGCGCTGTTCGTGGTGCTGGCCGCCTGCATCGTGGTGTTCTGGTTCCTGCTGCTACCGCAACACTACGAGGTGATGGGCAAGGCGGGGATCGCCTCGCTGCTGTTTTCGTCCAACATCTACTTTTTCCGCGTCGACAGCGCCTATTTCGGGAACGGGGCCGCGGTGCAGCCCTTGCTGCACACCTGGTCGCTGGCGGTCGAGGAACAATTCTACATCGTGTTTCCGGTGCTGCTGTGGCTGATCGCGGCCTGGCGGCGCACCAGCCGGACCCTGCTGGTCGCGGGTCTGTCGCTGGCGTCATTCGCGCTGGTGGTCTGGATGGTGCCCCGTCACCCTGTCGCTGCATTCTACCTGACGCCCACCCGCGTGTGGGAGCTGGGTCTGGGCGCGCTCCTGGCGCTGGGGGCGTTTCCTGCGCTGCGCCACCGGTTGCTGGCCGAACTGGTGGCCGCCGCAGGTCTGATCGCCATCGCCTGGGCGGTGTTCACGCTGGACAAGACCGATCCCTTTCCGGGGTTGAACGCGCTGGCCCCCTGCCTGGGGGCCGTGGCGATCATCTGGGCGGGGCAATCGCAGGTCACGCTGACCGGGCGGCTCTTGTCCACCCGTGGCATGGTGGGGATCGGGCTGATCTCCTATTCGCTGTATCTGGTGCATTGGCCGGTGCTGGTGGCGGCACGGATCCTGACCAGTGCGCGCGGCAATCTGGACCCGGTGACCATCGTGATCTGTCTGGTCTTGTCGCTGGGGCTGGCCTGGGCCAGCTGGCGTTTCGTGGAACGCCCGTTTCGCGCACACGAGGGCGGCACAAGGTTCGGTCGCCGTGCGATCTTTGCGCTGTCGGGGGCCGGGGGTGCGGTCCTGCTGGGCCTGTTTGCCCTGCTGATGGTCAAGGACGGTTTCCCGGCCCGCCTGCCCGCAGGTCTGGAACAGGCCTATACGCAGGCCACGACCCGGCTGGACCGGATGGACCGATGCCATGTCGGCCGCATTGCAGCACCGCGCTGCCCTGCGCTGGGTGCTGCGCTGGATGGTGGTCCTGTGGATGTGCTGCTGATCGGCGATTCACACCTTCAGTGGGGCACCCTGGGGTTCGATGACTGGCTGATGGCGCGCGATCTGCGCGGTCTGGCGTTTCATGAGGCGGGCTGTCCGCCCGTGCTGGGGGTGCGGCGCATCAGCGGTGCCAGCGACGCGACCTGTCATCCCCAGACACTGGAACTGACGGATTGGATCGCGGAACAGGGTCCTGTCGATATGATCGTGTTGCACGCCAGATGGGCGATGTTTGCCGAAGGCACCCGACCGCCGGGCGAGGACGGTCCGCTTGCGACGCTGGTCCCCGTTGATGCGGCGGCACCCGCAGACGGCGATAACGCGGAGCTGATGCGCTATGGTCTGGACCGCATGCTTGCGGCGATCCGGCCCCATGCCGACCGGATCGTGCTGATCGGTGGCATTCCCGAAATCGGTTATCACGTGCCGACCTTTGCCACGCGGGCGCTGATGGCGGGGCGGCCGCTGCCAGACACCCCCGATCTGGCGGATTACCGCCAGCGCAACGCCCGCGCGCAGGCGATCCTGACCGAGATGGCGCAGAAATACGGGGCGATCCATGTCGATCCCGGCCCGGTGTTCTGCACCCCCGATTGCCGGATCGCGCAGGACGGGCAATTCCTGTATTTCGACGACGATCACCTCAGCAGCTTTGGGTCGCGGCTGATGATCCCGCAACTTCTCGATCTGGCGCTGGCGCCAGAGACGTAATTCCAGACAAGGATGCAGCCCATGCAACGTATCTATATCGCAGGCCATCGCGGCATGGTGGGGGGCGCGATCCTGCGCCAGCTGGAACAGCGCGGTGGGCATGAACTGATCACGCGCACGAGTGCGGAACTGGACCTGACCGATCAGGCTGCGGTGCGCGATTTCATGGCCGCGGAAAAACCGGACGTGGTCATTCTGGCGGCGGCCAAGGTGGGCGGCATCATCGCCAACAACACATACCCTGCGCAGTTCATCTATGAAAACCTGATGATGGAATGCAACGTCATCCACCAGGCCCATGCGGCAGGCGTGCAGCGGCTGCTGCAACTGGGGTCCTCCTGTATCTATCCGCGCGAAGCCCCGCAGCCCATGGCCGAGGACGCGCTGCTGACCGGCACGCTGGAGCCCACGAACGAGCCCTATGCCGTGGCCAAGATCGCAGGCATCAAGCTGTGCGAGAGCTATAACCGCCAGTATGGCCGCGACTATCGGTCCGTGATGCCCACGAACCTTTATGGTCCCGGTGACAATTTTCACCCCGAAAACAGCCATGTGCTGCCCGCGATGATCCTGCGGTTCGATGCGGCAAAGCGCGCGGGCGATCCGTCGGTCACGATCTGGGGGTCCGGCACGCCGATGCGCGAATTCCTGCATGTGGACGATATGGCGGCGGCGTCGCTCTTTGTGATGGATCTGGACCGCGCGACCTATGAGGCGGAAACCGAACCGATGCTGAGCCATATCAACGTGGGCACCGGGGTGGATGTGACGATCCTGGAGTTGGCACGGATGGTGGCGGCCGCTGTGGGCTATACGGGTGACATCCTGACCGACCCCAGCCGCCCCGACGGTGCGCCGCGCAAGCTGATGGATGTGTCGCGTCTGGCGCGGATGGGCTGGACCGCGGATATCGCATTGGCTGACGGGATCGCGCAGACCTACGACTGGTATCTGCAACAGGTGGATGCAGGGGCCGCCGTGCGCGCCAAGTAGCGCGGACGGGTGCCTCCGGCGGGAGTATTTGGGGCAAGATGATGCCGGGGTGCACTGCGCCGAAAAGATGAATTTTAGGCATCAAGGTGCCATGTTTTGCCGCTAAGGTGGCGCAAAGAATAATGATGAGGTATCCCGCGATGATCACTCCGGTTTTGTTGTGCGGTGGGTCGGGCACGCGGCTGTGGCCGCTGTCGCGCAAGAGCTATCCCAAGCAATTCTCGCCCCTGATCGGGGACGAAAGCCTGTTTCAGGCCAGTGCGCGCCGTCTGGCGGGTGATGGATACGCCGCACCCGTCGTGGTGACCGCCGATGCGTTCCGGTTCATCGTGACCGAACAGCTGGCCGAGGCGGGCATTGCCCCCGGTGCCGTGCTGATCGAACCCGCGGGCCGCGACACAGCCCCCGCCGTGCTGGCCGCCGCCTTGCATCTGTTCGCCAGCGATCCGGACGGCGTGATGCTGGTGGCCCCGTCGGACCACGTGATCCCCGACACGGCGGCCTTTAATGCCACCGTGCAGGCGGCGCTGCCTGCGGTGCGTGACGGGCGGCTGGTCACATTCGGGATCAGCCCCGACCGGCCCGAGACGGGCTATGGTTATCTGGAACTGGCCGCGGCCCCGACCGACGATCTGACGCCGCTGCCGCTGAAGGCCTTTGTCGAGAAACCCGATGCTGAA
Source organism: Loktanella sp. 3ANDIMAR09 (assembly GCF_001420005.1). GTDB lineage: Bacteria > Pseudomonadota > Alphaproteobacteria > Rhodobacterales > Rhodobacteraceae > Loktanella. Next base: position 35,235 of record NZ_LJAK01000016.1, read on the forward strand.
ACCGCGCAAGGCATGCTGGATGCGGGGCGTTATCTGTGGAACGCGGGGATATTCCTGTTTTCCGTGCGCGCCATCGTCGCGGCCTACCGCAGCTTTGCCCCCGAGATGGTGACGGCGGTGCAGGGCGCGCTGGATGGGGCGCAATCCGATCTGGGCTTCACCCGGCTGGCGGCCGACCATTGGGAGGCCGCACCTGCCATTTCCATCGATTACGCGGTCATGGAAAAGGCGGACAACCTGTCGGTCGTCCCCTTTGCCGGGCGCTGGTCGGACCTGGGCGACTGGGCCGCGGTCTGGCGCGAAACCCAGGACGGTGGCCTGTCCCTGTCGGGGCCTGCCACGGCGCTGGATTGCGACAATACCCTGCTGCGATCCGAGGTGGAGGGGCAGGCCATCGTGGGCATCGGCCTGACCGATATCGTGGCGATCGCCATGCCCGACGCCGTGCTGATCGCCCACAAGGATCGCACGCAGGACGTCAAACAGGCGGTCGCGGCACTGAAACAGAAAAAGGCCCCGCAGGCCGAAGCCTTTCCCAAGGATCACCGTCCCTGGGGCTGGTTCGAGAGCCTGGTGGTGGGCGACCGGTTCCAGGTCAAACGCATCGTGGTCCACCCCGGTGCCGCGCTGAGCCTGCAAAGCCATCACCACCGGTCCGAACACTGGATCGTCGTGCAGGGCACGGCAAAGGTGACCGTGGACGACGAGATCAGGCTGATCAGCGAGAACCAGTCGGTCTATATCCCGCTGGGGGCCGTGCACCGCATGGAAAACCCCGGCAAGGTGCCGATGGTCCTGATCGAGGTGCAGACCGGCAGCTATCTGGGCGAGGACGACATCATCCGCTACGAGGACGTCTACGCCCGCACCTGATGCAGATTTTCTGTGCGGAAATGCTGATCCTGTTTTGGAATAAATCCGGGGCTGCGCCAGAAAATGGCGTAGTTCAGCCTTATTTCGCTGGGACATTCGGGGAAACACATCGTTTCTCAGTCAGGATGACCCTCATGTCACGTTTATGGATCACAGGCACCGCGCTGATCGCCGCGATTGCCACGCTCAAGACCTGTCTTGTCATGCATTTCGCACTGAGCCCCGCGCAGGCGACACCGCTGGTGCTGGGCGCGCTCTTTGTCGCGTTTTTCATGCTGACCACGGGTGTGGCTGTGCTGGCCTATGGTCAGGTGAAACGGAACCTGAACTCTGAACGCCGCCGCCGGATGGCGCCGGGTGCCAGCGAACCCGTGGCTAAGGAAACCGTCATTGCGCGCTATGCGCAGGACTGGGCGCTGTCGCAGGCCGAGGCCGATGTCGCGATTTTCGTGGCCAAGGGGTTTTCCAACAGCGAAATCGCCGACATGCGCGGATCGGCCCTGTCGACGGTCAAATCGCAGCTGGGATCGATCTATACCAAATCGGGTCTGGGGTCGCATTACCAGCTGATGGCCTTTGTCACCGACGAGGTCTGCGCCATGGCCAAGGAGGCCGAACAGGCCCCAGCCGCGCCTGCGCGGATCGACACCCGCAAGGTGCTGCCGCTGGTCGGCCGCGCGCGGCGTGCGGCCCCCGCCCGTGATGCACAGGACCTGAACCACCGCGCCGCGGGCTGACCTGCGCGATCACTGCACCAGCCGGATCAATTCGCAATGATGGCCCGTCAGGGCCAGCTCTCCGGCGCCCAGTTGCAGGCCGGTGGGGGCGATGATGCCGTCCACGATCCCGTCCAGCGGATCGGTCAGCGCGGTCAGGATCTGGCCGGGCAGGGCGGCCATGACGGTGTTCAGCACGGGGGCGACCAGCCCGCCCACCAGCCCTGCGTCGCCCGGTTTTACCCGCAGTTCCAGATTTTCCGCTGACAACAACTCCGCGACGGCCGTGCGCGTCAGCTGGCCCGACCCATAGGTGGCGGTGGTCCGGCCTGCGGCCAGATCGGCGCGGGTAAAGGCAATCTCTTCGACCTGCGACTGGCCCACGGTCACGCGGCTGCGCGCCTGCACGGTGATGCCCGGCACGACGAGGTCGGGCAGCAGCGGCAGGGACACCCTGATCGTCAGGTCCAGCAGGTCGGCATAATCCAGTGATGCGGGGTTGATCGTGGTGCTGTCCGAGGTGCCGCCGGGCAGCGTCCCCAGATAGAGTGCGGCCACGGATGTGCCATTGCCCGGATGCAGCGGCGTGTGGCTGGTGCGGAACCGGGCGATCACCGTATCGGGGTCCGTGCCCGTGCAGCTGATGTCGTCCAGCGTTGCGGTCGATCCGGCCAGTTCCACCATCAGCGGCAGATTGATCTCGCCTGCGCTGACGCCGGTGCCGATCAGCCCCAGCGTGCCCGCGCTCAGGCTGATGTCGGTGGTCAGCCGTGCGCTCGCGCGGTGCAGCTGGGTGCCGGCCTCGCCGATGGCGATCCAGCCCGATTGCGCAGGCGGTTCGCCCGCGACGATGCGGGCGGAAATCGCGGTCAGCCCCGGCACGTCGATATCGCTGGTCACGATGGGGTCGATCCGGGTCTGGTCCGTGCTCACCAGGCCGCGCAGCACGTCCAGGGCCGGCATTTCGATCTGGTTGAGGAAATCCACCAGCGTCAGTCCCAGATCGGTATCGGCGCTGCTGATCAGCTGGGTCATCTCGAATGGCGCGTCACTGGCGCTGTTGACCACCGGCGACAGCGCACCCCAGCCAGGTCGGGGCACCAGGTCGCGCAGGGCGCTGACGACGGCTTCGTCGGTGGCGGTGCCATCGAGGATCGCGGCCGGATTGGTATTGCTGCTGTCGATGCCCAGCACCAGATCGCCGATCCGCACCTCGGCTGCGGCCAGGTCGTTCATGTTGCCTTGGGTCAGGCCCTGCGCGGTGCCGAACCGGCGCATGATCCCGCGGTTCAGGTCCAGCCCGTCCAGCCGGGCGATATGGCTTGTCAGGCTGAAACTGGCGGCCCCCGTGCGGGTGGCCAGCGCACGACCCGTCAGGCTGACCTGCTGTTCATCGGTAAAGATCTGCGCGAAATACAGCGGCGCATCATCGGTCAGCGTGACGGCGATGGCGTTGATGCCGGGGCTGCCGGCGGGCAGGGGGGTGAACCGTTGTTCGGGCGCAATGGCGGGATTGCGCAGGAACCGGCCCGGTTGCAGGTCGGTCAGCGTGGCCGCATCCCGCCCGTTTGCCCCCAATGCGACCTCTGCCCGTGCCGTGGCGGCACTGGGATCACCCATCGCGGACATGGCGGTCAGGTCACTGGTTGCCTGCAGGTTGGCCCGTTCGCGATAAAGCGCGCCGATATCCACGCCAAAGGCCACGAAACCCAGCAGCATGGTCAGCACCAATGCAACGATGACGGCTACGGCGCCATCCTCGTCGCGGGCAAAGCGGGTCATGATCCGGTCAATAGGCGACATAGGCCCGCCCCGTCAGATCCGTCAGGCCCAGTCGCAAGAACCCGTTGGCCAGTTCCAGCAGCGATCCGTCCAGCGCATAGGTCACATTGACCGTGATGCTGGGCACACCGGTATCGACAACCGTGATGGCGGGTGTGATCGCGCTTTGGGTCAGCAGCGGATAGTGGCTGGAGGCCTCGTTGATGTAATCCTGTGCCAGTGCGGCGCGTTCGGTGCCGTTCAGCCCCGCCACCGACACGCGGGCCGCACTGGTGGCCAGCTGGTGCACCGAATGGCTGATCCCGAGGAAATATCCCACGGTGATGATCCCGAACAGCAGCGCGAACAGGATCGGCGCGATCAGCACGAATTCGATCGCGACGGCCCCGTCACGGTTGCGTATAATAGACCCTACACGAGGTTTCAGGCTCTGGTTGAATGCAGAAAACACGGGTCAGCCCCCACGCATGATGTTGTCGATGATATTCAGGACGGCAGGCCCCAGCAGCACGACGAACACCGCCGGCATGATGCAAAAGATCAGCGGCAGCGTCATCAGCACCGGCAGGCGGGCGGCCTGTTCCTCGACTGCCATCAGCCGGTTGGCGCGCTGTTCGGTGATCAGCGTGCGCATCGCACGGGCGAATGGGGTGCCGTAGGTATCGGACTGGTCCAGCGTCTGCAGGAACACGCCGACCTCGGGCAGGGGAATGCGGGCGTTGAACCGGTCATAGGCGCCGCGTCGGTTGTTGGTCATGCCCATTTCGGACACCATCTGCAGCACGTCGCGGGCGAGTTCGGGTTCGGCCACCGCCAGTTCGCGCGCGACCCGGTGCAGCGCGGGCTGCGGACCCAGACCCGCCTCGGAGGAGATCACCAGCAGTTCCAGCATATCGGGAAAGCCCTGGCGGATGCGGGCCAGACGCTTGCGCCGGCGCTGGTCGATAAAGATGTCGACCCCCTTGGACAGGGCGAGGGCGATACCCGCAACCAACCCGCCGGGCAGGATCATGCGCGCGCCGCGCGGCCCGTCCAGCCACAGCCACAGCACGCCGACCAGCACCGCCGAGGCAGGCAGCACGGTTTTCAAAAAGGCATAGATCAGCAGCGCGTCGCGCCCGCGATACCCCGCCGAGGCCAGTTCGGCCACGGTTTCGCGCGCCTCGCCGCCCATCATCGCGGCCAGCCTCTCGCCGGTCAGCAGGACGATGCGGCGCAGGTAGGCACCGCTGTGCGACAGGCTGCCTGCGGCATGTGGCCCGCGGCGCTGGTCGCGTGCAGGACCGGACCCGGTCGCGCGCTGGATGCGGGCCGCGGTTTCGCTGTCGCGCGACTGGACGTAGATCAGCATTCCCAGCGCCGCCATCATCAGCGTGAGCCCGACAAAGGCCATCCAGAACAGGGGGGTCATCGCCTCAGACATTGAGCTTGCCCATGCGGACCATGGTCATGATCCCCAGACCGATGCTGGACACCGCGACGATGGCCATGACCTGCCCGCGCGGATCGGTGAACAGCACGCCCAGATAGGTGGGGTTCAGGAACCCGATCAGCAGCGCCACGGCAAAGGGCAGGGCGGCCAGGATCATCGCACTGGCGCGGGCCTCTGACGACAGGGCACGGGCCTTGCGGCGCAGCTGGCGGCGGTCACGCAGCTGTTTGGCCAGGTTTTCCATCGTCTCGATCAGGTTGCCGCCGGTTTCGGTCTGCAAGGCCGTGGCCACGGCAAAGAATGCGACCTCGGCCGTGGGGATGCGGCGGTTCAGCCGGTCCAGCGTATCGGGCAGGCTGTTGCCCATGCGCATCTCGTCGCGCGCGCGGGTGAATTCGCGCAGGATCGGCAGACCGCCGGTGCTGGATTCGACCACGATGGTCAGCGAATCCGCAACCGGCCGGCCGGCCCGCAGGCCGCGGGCAAAGACGTCCAGCGCCTCTGGCAGGTCATTGGTAAAGGACTGGATGTAGCGCGCCCGCGCCACGCGCAGGACCAGCCCGCCCAGCAGCACCGGCATCGCGGCGGCCAGGATCAGGGCGGACAGCGGATGCAGGCCCAGCACCAATGCGCCCAGGCCGTAGACCGCCACGGCGACCAGACTGCCCTGGATCATCGCCTGGCGCACGGTCATTTCCAGGCCCGCGCGGGCCATCTGGCGGGCCAGTCTGGCGCTCAGCTCGCTGGGGGGCGTGTCGGATGCGGCCTTGCGCTTGGCCGCGCGCATGGTTTCTTCGACCTGCATGCCGCCCGTGTCGGGACGCGCGCGCAGCAACCGGTCCAGATGGCGCCTGCGCAGCCGGTCGGCCATGATGACCGCGACCAGCGCCAGCACCGCATAGACCACGAAACCGCCCAGAAACGTCAGGATGAGTGTCGGCATGGTTCAGCCCCCAAGCACCGCATCAAGTTCTGCGGACACCCCGTAATCGGCGGCGCGGGTGGCGAATTTGGGGCGATATCCCGAATAAACGTAGCGTCCCTTCACTTCGGTGCGGGTGCTGTCGGGATCGGGCACAAAGGCAAAGAGTTCCTGCAGGGTGATGGAATCGCCCTCCAGCCCCGCGATTTCGGAAATCGAGGTGATCCGGCGTTTGCCGTCACGCATCCGGCTGACCTGCACGATCAGGTTCACCGCATCCACCAGCTGGCGGCGCACCACGCCGCCACCGGGGGCAAAACCGGCAAGGGCGGCCATGCTCTCGACCCGGGTCAGCGCCTCGCGCGGGGAATTGGCGTGCAGCGTCGACATCGACCCGTCGTGGCCGGTGTTCATCGCCTGCATCAGGTCCAGCACCTCGTCACCACGGATTTCGCCGATGATGATGCGGTCAGGACGCATCCGCAGGGCATTGCGCACCAGCGTGCGCATCGTGACCTCGCCCGTGCCTTCGACGTTGGGGGGGCGGGTCTCGAACCGGACGACATGGGGCTGCTGGAACCGCAGTTCGGCCGCGTCCTCGATGGTGACGACGCGCTCGCCCTCGGGGATGAATTGCGACATGGCGTTCATCAGCGTGGTTTTGCCCGATCCGGTGCCGCCGGACACCAGGATGTTCAGACGCAGGAATGCGGCCAGTTCCAGAAAGCCCGCCATCTGCGGCGACAGGCTGCCGCCCTTGACCAGCCGGGACAGTTGCACGGGGGCCGCGGGGAACTTGCGGATCGTGATGGTGGCCCCGTCGATCGCCAGCGGCGGCACGGTCACGTTGACCCGGCTGCCGTCCTTGAGGCGGGCATCCACCATCGGCTGCGCCTCGTCGATGCGGCGCCCGACGGCAGCGACGATGCGGGTGGCGATGGCCACCACATGGGCGTTGTCACGAAAGGTGATGCCGGTCAGTTCCAGCTTGCCATGGCGTTCGACAAAGATCTGGTGCGGCCCGTTGACCATGATATCGCTGATGTCGGGATCGGCCAGGAGCGGCTCCAGCGGGCCCAGACCCAGCATATCCGCCAGCACGATGCCGACCAGGTCGGTGATGTCCTGACCATTCAGATGAAGTTTCCGCCGTTCCGACATCTGCCGGATCGCCTCGCGGATCATCTTGTCCTGTTCGTCGCGGGGCAAGCTGGCCATATCCGCGAAATCGGCGGTGTTGGACATGTCGGCGATGACCATGTTGGACAGTGCCATCATGTCGTTGCCCGACTGGGTGGTCCTTATGGCGGCGGGTGCCGGTTTTGCGGATTGCGCAGCAGTCGGGTTTTGCGCCGCGGGGGCGTTGGCCCGCAGGGTCTGGCGCGGCGCGGGCGCGGGGTCCGCCACGGGCTGGGCTGCGGGGGCCGGGGTCGGGGCCTCGCCTGCCTCTTCGGTCAGGATGCGGGTCGCCTCGGTCAGGATCTGGCGTTGCAGCGCCAGCGGCCAGGGCGCTTCGGCGGTGTCGACCAGATGCGAAATCGCGGCATTCACCCGGTCCTGATGCGCCAGCCCCTCGGCGTCGATCCGGCGGCACAGGTCCAGGACCTGCGTCACCGCATTGCGCAGCGACGGTTGGGCAAGGTGGAGTGTCATCCGAACATCCGCTTGAGCAGCGATGCGCGTGCGGGGGTATCCTGGGCTGGGGCCGTGCCGATCATGGACCACAGGTCACGGACGGCACGGGCGTAGGGGCTGCGCGGGGCTGCGTCGATCAGCGTGCCGGCGACGCGATGCGCCTGCAGGACGGCCTTGTCGCAGCGGGGCAGGGTGGCGGCGATATCCAGGCCGATGCTGCGGCCCATGTCGCGCGCGGTCAGCCCCGCATCGCGGCGCAGGTCCGACAGGACCGGCAGGATGCGCAGGTCGGGGGCATCCTCGCGCAGGGTCTGGATCATGCGGGCGGCGGCGTTCACCCCGCCGTAGCCACCGGGCACCACCATGACCAGCGTATCCAGCGCCTGCAGCAGGGCGCCGTCACGCAGCAGCGTGCCACGGGGCATGTCCAGCACGGTGGTCGCGAATTCCGATTGCAGGACAGAGATCAGGCCGGGCAGGCCTTCTTCGAGGATCGCGACGTCCTGGGTCAGGCGGATGTGATGACTATAAAGCGACAGCTGCGGCCCCAGGGTGGCCATGGTGGCCGACAGAAAGGTCCCGTCGACCCGGTCGGGGCTGCGCAGCGCATCGATGAACCCCGGCGTGTGATCGTGGTCGAGGTCCAGCGCCTGTGCACCGAACCGCAGGTCGGCATCGATCAGGGCCGTGCGCATGTTGGCGCCGCGCGGATTGGCGGCATGCACGGCCAGGTTCCGGGCCAGCAGGCTGGCACCGACGCCGCCGTTGCTGCCGGTCACCGCGATGCAGGGACGGCGGCTGGCGGGGGGCGTGACATCATTGGCGGGCGGGCGGCGCTGGATCGCGAGGATCTCGTCCGCGGTCACCGGAAAGGCGAAATATTCCAGCGCACCGGCCTGTCGCAACGCGCGGTAGGTGCCGATATCATCGGCCCGGCCCAGCACGATCACCTCGGCCCCCGTGGCGCGCAACTCGGTCACGCAGTCGCAGGCCATGTCGACGGGGATATTGCCCATCTCTGTCAGCAGGGTCTGTGCGATGGGCGCGCCCGAGCAGAGACGCGCCGCACCGCTCAGACCGCCACCCCGCAGGGCGCTGTCGTCGCCGCCCGACCGTTCCACCGCCCTGCGCGCGACATCGGCCCCTTCGTCGGTGCAGACGTAGGCGGCAAGGGGCATGGTGTCGGAAGGGGGGCGGGTCATCGCAGTGATCCTGATACAGAGAGGGACAAAAGAGGCAGGGACGGTGCGCCGGTTGGCCCGGCGGCACCGGTCTCTTTGTTTCAGCTGCTGGGTCCGGCAGCTGCTGCCTCGGCGGCATCATTCGCGTTTGTCAGTGCAGTGCTCATCGTGCTGAAACCTCGGTTGGTCTCGGTGCCCAGCGTGGTAACAGTGCCGACGATCACGGCACCGATCAGGGCGGCGAACAGGCCGTATTCGATGGCGGTCGCGCCGTCCTCGTCACGAACGAAGGTGCGGATGGTCTTGGAGAGGAGGTTACGTGCCAGGGTCATGATAGTCTCTTTCAGAGTTATTATGGATCGGGAGTGATCCGGGACGCCCTGAGATCTGGCAGCCCCGGCCGTGCTGCGAAATCGTCCGATGGGGCGAGTTGCGGGACACCCGCCCAAGGTCAGAACCGCCTCAGACCAAGGTATGAGTTGCATCATCCCAAGGTATGATCGGTTCAAGGCGCAATCAGGGCAGGGTCCTACAGCACCAGATTCGCGCGCCATCCCGGTGCTGCGCTGCGGCATGCACGCGGCCCGAGTGCGGTCCCGCAAGATCGCAAAACGGCGCGTGCCAGCGGTTTTGTCGAATCGCACTCTGGCCCATTGTCGCAATGACAGCACCGCTGCAGACCCATGTGGCCGCAGCATATGACATAATCATCATTAACAGAACATTTACGCCCGCAAGGACGCGGCCCCGCTCTGCCGGGGATCCGCGCCATGTTGCGCGGGTCAGACGACCTGCAGTTCGGGCAGGCGCGTCTTGAAATAATCGACCGTGCGGCGCAGCCCTTCGGTCAGTTTGACCTCCGGGTCCCAGTCCAGCGTCGTCTTGGCCAGCGTGATGTCGGGGCGGCGCTGCTTGGGGTCGTCTTGCGGCAGGTCCATGAATTCCAGTCTGGACTTCGATCCGGTCAGCGCAAGCACCTGTTCGGCCAGTTCCAGCATGGTGAATTCCCCCGGATTCCCGAGGTTCATCGGTCCGGTCACGTCCGGCCCGGTGGCCATCAGGCGGATGAAGCCTTCGACCAGATCGTCGACATAGCAGAACGACCGCGTCTGCTGACCGTCGCCATAGATCGTGATCGGCTGGCCCAAGAGCGCCTGCACGATGAAATTCGACACCACCCGCCCGTCGGCGTGGTGCATCCGCGGCCCGTAGGTGTTGAAAATCCGCGCCACCTTGATGTCCAGACCGTGCTGGCGGTGATAATCGAAAAACAGCGTCTCGGCGCAGCGTTTGCCCTCGTCATAGCAGGACCGGATCCCGATGGGATTGACGTTGCCCCAATAGCCCTCTGGCTGCGGGTGCACCGACGGGTCGCCGTAAACCTCTGATGTGGAGGCCTGAAAGATCTTGCATTTCAGGCGTTTTGCCAGACCCAGCATGTTGATGGCACCATGCACGGATGTTTTCGTCGTCTGCACCGGATCGTGCTGGTAATGCACGGGGGATGCCGGACAGGCGAGGTTGTAGATCTCGTCGACCTCCACATAGAGCGGCAGGGTCACGTCATGGCGGATCAGCTCGAACCGGGCATGGTTGTGCAGGTGATCGACGTTGCGCTTGGTGCCGGTGAACAGGTTGTCGACGCAGATGATCTCGTGGCCCTGTTCCAGCAGGCGGTCGATCAGGTGCGAGCCGACAAAACCGGCCCCACCGGTGACCAGAATGCGTTTGCGGCTGTCATAAAGGCGGGCCATGCGGAAATCCTTTTGCGTCAAAATAATCGGTGTCGGCGTCTCTATAATCACAGGCGTGTGACTTGCACAGCGCAGGATGCGTTCAGATGCGACGGTGGTTGCGCCAGCGCCAGATCCGGTGCGCGATCCGGTCCTGTGGGGCGTAGGCGAAATCGGTCTGCGGGGCGATCGTGATCTCGCGCGCGGGCGTGGCAGGCAGTGCCGCCAGCCGGTCGGTGTAGATCTGATAGGGGTGGTATGTGGTCAGGATCTGCCGCCGGGCGCGGGCCAGCCCCTCCTGGACGCGGGCATACATGTCATTTGCGATGGCGGTTTCGATCCGGTCGATGCAGCTCTGGGGGTCCGCAATGTCGATGCCCAGGATCGTGGCCGGGTCAAAAGAGCGCCCGATATCGGGTGCGCCCCAATAGACCGGCACGCAATTGGCCACATAGGCGTCGATGATCTTTTCGGTCCAATAGCCGGGCCAGGCCCCGTTTTCGAGACAGATGTGATACTTGTGATCGCGCAGGGCGGTGATCTTGGGGGCGGTCAGATCGTTGATGCCGCGCCCCCACCAGTCCAGCCGGTCGCCGAAATGCGCCTTGAGCCGGTGCATCAGCGCCAGACGTTGCCGGTGGCCGGGCGTGTCGGTCTTGGCCGACACCACGGCCGAAATCAGCCGGGGCTTGTCGGTGAACCGCGTGGGTGCGATGTCGTCATGGGGCACCTCGACGAACCAGTGATGCGCACCCGGCTCCAGCCTGCGCCCCGGGTGGCGCACCCGTGTGTCATGGCAGATCACGGACGCGAATTGCGCCAGATAGCCACGCGGCAGAAAGGTGATGTCGGGCGGTTCCTTGAGGCAGATCAGCGTCCGGCCGGGTGGACAGGTCAGCCGATAGCTGCGGCTGAGCGCGCTGACGCTCTGGTGGACCACGACCCCGTCGAAATGCCCGCCATCGGGGTTCACCACGAATTCGGCGTCGCCCCAGCGTGGCTGCCCCGAGGGCGTCAGGTAGGGCTGGAAATACCGCACGAATTTCAGCGCATTGTCCGGCAGCAGATAGGCGATCTTCATGGTGGGCCCCGACGGCGGCTGATGCGGCATGCAGGTTGCCGACAGGCAACGTCCGCCGCAAGAGTGCCCTTCGCCCGTGGAATTGCAATGGCGGCTCTTTTCTACCCGGGTCTTTTCGGGATAGCTGTGCACCCGTTGACACGGACCAGGTCCGACATTGCATTTACGCCCGCGCAGGCTGGCCCCGCAGGGGGTCGCCCGCTGAAAGAACCGATTTGGACATGACAGAGACCCCGACCCCGGCCTTGCGGCAGATCGTCTTGGAAAACGGGCGGACGGACAGCCATTACTGGCGCGATATCTGGTCCTACCGCGAATTGTTCTTTGTGCTGGCCTGGCGCGACATCGCCGTGCGCTACAAGCAAAGCGCGCTGGGGGCGGCCTGGGCCGTGGTGCGCCCGGTCATGGCGATGATCGTGTTCACCTTCATCTTTGGCCGGATCGCGAACCTGCCCAGCGTGGGTGACGCCCCCTACCCGATCATGGTCTATGCCGGCATGCTGCCCTGGTTTTTGATGTCCACGATCCTGGGCGATGCCTCGCAGAGTCTCGTGGGCAGCGCCAACATGATCAGCAAGATCTACTATCCGCGCCTGATCACCCCTGCGGCCAGTTCGATCGTGTCGCTTGTGGATTTTCTGATTTCCTTCTGCGTGCTGCTGATCCTGATGCTGATCTTCTGGTATCCGCCCAGCTGGCACATCGTGTTCCTGCCGGTTTTCGTGGTCTATGCGGTGGCGGTGGCCTTTGGGCCTGCGCTCTATCTGGCGTCACTCAACGTGCGTTACCGGGACTTCCGGTTCATCGTGCCCTTTGTCGTGCAACTTGGCCTTTATGTCTCGCCCGTGGGCTTTTCCAGCGACGTGGTGCCGGATCAATGGCGCCTTCTTTACAGTCTGAACCCGGCGGTGTCGGTCATCGACGGGTTCCGCTGGTGCATCCTGGGCGGCGAGGCTGTGATCTACTGGCCCGGTTTCGTGCTGGGGCTGGGTGTGACGGCTGTCCTGATGTTCCTCGGCCTGCGCGCCTTTCGGCGCACGGAACGCAGCTTTGCGGATTATATCTGATGACGGACACGATGATTTCCGTGCGCGGCCTGGGCAAGCGTTACCTGATCGGCCACGACACCCAGCGCGCGACCACCCTGCGCGAGGGGCTGGCCCAGACGGCCGCCACCCTGAAGCGCAACCTGGGCCGCACCCTGCGCGGCGAACAGCTGCTGGCGGGTGACAGCGTCGAGGAATTCTGGGCGCTGCGTGATCTGGAATTCGACGTCAAACGCGGCGATATCGTCGGCGTCGTGGGCGCCAATGGGGCGGGCAAATCGACCCTGCTCAAGGTCTTGTCACGGATTACCGAACCGACCGAGGGGCAGGCGCGCATCACCGGGCGCATGGCCAGCCTGCTCGAGGTCGGGACCGGGTTTCACCCCGAACTGACAGGCCGCGAGAATATCTTTCTCAACGGGGCGATCCTCGGCATGAGCCGGGCCGAGATCCGCGCCAAGCTGGACGAGATCGTGGATTTCTCCGGCGTGGAAAAATTCCTTGATACCCCCGTCAAACGCTATTCCAGCGGCATGTCCGTCCGGCTGGCCTTTTCGGTGGCCGCCCACCTGGAACCCGAAATCCTGGTGGTGGACGAGGTGCTGGCCGTAGGCGATGCCGCATTCCAGCGCAAATCCCTGGGCAAGATGGAACAGGTGTCACAAGAGGGACGCACGGTGCTGATCGTCAGCCACAACCAGGGATCGCTGCGCAACCTGTGCAAGACCGGCATCCTGCTGCAAAAGGGCCGCCTGACCATGACCGGCACCATCGACGAGGTGCTGACCTGCTATGCGGGCGACCATGACAGCAACTCCAGCGCGATCACCGACAGCGGGCGCGACGGGGCTGCCTTTACCAGCCTGCGCATCGAAAGCCCGGCCAATCAGCTGCGCGGCGCTGTCTGCGGTGCCCCTTGCGATATCGTGCTGGGCTACCGCACCGACCCCGAACGGGTGAAATCGCTCAGTTTCCGGATCGGGGTGCTGGATGCCTATGGCAACCGGCTCACACAGCTGGCGTCGGAGGATTTCGGCAAGACCTACGCCAGCACCCCGACCGGCGAGGTCCGGATCCACCTCGACCGTCTGCCGCTGGCGGCGGGGCGCTATACGCTGAACCTGAACATGCGGCTGGACGGCAACCGGCTGCATCATCTGGCCAATGCCGCCGCACTCGATGTCGAACAGGGCGATTACCTGGGCACCGGCACCCTCAGCGGCAACACCCAGGTCGGGCCGGTGATCATCGACCATAGCTGGAGTTGAGACCGGCGATGGCGCGCAGTTTGAAATCATGGCTCTTTGGTCACGGCATTTCACTCAGCGTGCTGCGACCGGGCCAGCGCGCGCGGCTGCTGGGCCAGACCGACAGCCGGGCCAGCGATGTCTATCTGTGTTCCTTTCCACGTTCGGGCAACACATGGACCCGGATGATCGTGGCCTTTGTGCTGGACCCGGCGCTGGATGACGTGGATCTGGATGTGATCGACAGGCTGGTGCCGCGCAGCCGCGAGGCGGACCACAGCCCGACCACCCCGCGGGTGCTGAAAAACCACGCCCCCGCCTTTGATCTGTTTCCGCGCGTGATCTACAACGTGCGCGACGGGCGCGACGTGACCCTGTCGAACCATGCCTACGACTCAAAAACTATCGGCTATACCGGCGACCGGCTGACCTATATCGCGGACCGGGCCGGACGGCCCTTTGGCCTGTGGCACGACCATGTCCGGCAGGCGCTGGCCTATCAGCGCCGCTACCCCGACCGGTTCCTGATGCTGCGCTACGAGGATCTGCGCCGCGATCCCGCGGCCCAGATCCGCCGCGTGGCGGACTTTCTGGGCAAATCCGTCACTGATGCCCGCATTGCCCGGATCATCGCGCTGACCGATCTGGACCGGCAACGCGCGCGGGCCACCAGCGACGACCCGCGCAAGGCCCATACCTTGCAAACCGGCGCGGTCGGTGGCTGGCGCGACCGCATGACCCCCGACGAGATCAGGCTGTTCGAGGCCCTCTCTGCCCCTGAACTGACGCTGCTGGGCTATCCGCTCAGCACCGATCCGCAAGAGGGGGCATGATGGTTGCAGTCGCATACATGGCACGGGCGGTTCGTGTGCGTCATGTGGAGTCTTGTGTTGCGATGGCGGGTGCGCGTGACCGGCCCCGGCCGGCTGGTGGTCGTGGCCCATGTGTGCGTCGCGGCCGCCCCAATGCCCGCATCACCCTGTCGGATGGTCTGCTGCATCTGGGCGCGCGCTGGCCGCATTTCGCGGCCCTGCCTTGCGTGCTCAAGCTTGACTCAGGCGCTGCGATCACGGTGAAGGGGCGGTTTCGGCTGCATACGGGGTTCGTCTGCGCGCTGGCACCGGGGGCGCGGCTGACGCTGGGGTCTGGCTACATGAATTATCGCGGCACCATCGATTGTTTTGCGGATATCCGCATCGGTGACCGGGTCGCCATCGGACCTGACGTGGTGATCCGCGATTCCGACAATCACGCTCTGGCGGGGCGCGGCCCTGCGACGGCGCCTGTGGTGATCGGGGATGACGTCTGGATCGGACAGCGTGCGATGATCCTCAAGGGGGTGACCATCGGTGACGGGGCTGTTGTCGCGGCGGGCGCTGTGGTCACCCGTGATGTAGCACCGCGCAGCCTGGTCGGCGGTGTGCCGGCCCGGGTGCTGCGCACAGGGGTCCAGTGGCAATGACCAGCGCCCCCGATATCACCCATGCGCTGGCCGCGTTGCGCCCGGCGGGGGCGATCGCGCCGCCGCCCGCGCTGCTGGATCGCACTGCGCTGGATGTGCCGCTGGCGGACCCGGATGCAGTGGGTCACTGGGCCGGACAGGTCCTTGCAGGGCACAGCCTGCCTGATGGCCTGCGCATCGCGCTGGATCTGGACGACACGCTGCTGCACGGCAGCCAGACCTGTCCCACGCTTTGGGATCGGGGCGGCTATGCTGATCCTGCGATCGTGCCGGGCTGGCGCTATGACCGGATGCGGGTGTCATGGCGCGGGCGGTTGCACTTGCTGCGCGGGCGGCCGCGCTATGATGCCGTGGCCCGCCACCACCACCCGGCCCTGACCGCGCCGCGCATCGTGGTCAGCCCGGACCTGCCGATGCTGTCGGTGCTGGGCTGGGTGCAGGCCCGTGGCGCGGTCCTGGGTCTGGCCACGGCCAGCGCGCGCATGCGTGTCGATCTGCTGCTGGACCGCCTGCCTGCCCTGCGCGCGCTGGTGGGTCCCCGTGTCATGGCGGCCGAGGATCTGGCACGCCGCCTGACCACCGCCCCCGACGACGCGGACCCGCTGTGGTCTGCCGCGGCCCCGGCCCATGCCGCACGGCCCCTGTCGCTGGCGGCCAAGACGCCCTGGGCGCTGGCCCCGCTGTGGGACGGGGCGGGCTATGACCTGCTGGTGGACGATTCCGCTGTGACCGCCGCCTTGATGGATACCGCCGGGCTGGGCGACCGCCTGCTGCATATCCCGGGCGGTGCGCTGTCACCCGCGGCCGGATGGGCCAATGCCGCGGCCCTGCTGCGCCGTCTGGCGGGTCTGCCCACGCCGGACAGCATCCCCGCCCCGCCGCTCGTGGGCACGCTGCGGATCGAGGACCCGCTGTATTGGCCCTGCCTGCATCTGTCCGATCAGTTCGAGGATCCCGCCCATGGATAGTGTCGCCATCATCGTCATCAACCGCGACCGCCCTGATCTGACCGACGCCGTCGTGGAACAGGTCCGCGACATGGGGGCCGGGCTGGATGTGGGGCTATACGTGGTCGAGGCCGGCAGCAGCCCGCAGGGCCGGTCGCGCCATGCCACCCACAGTTTCCATGACCCGACCTACCGGGGGCGCTATTTCGCGTTCAATCAGGGGTTGGCCTTTGCCCATGCGGACCGGCCCGCCTGGGATTACTACTGGTTCGTGTGCAACGACATCGTCTTTGCCCCCGGTCAGGACACGCTGCGGCTGTTGTGGGAGGCCATGCAGACCGACCCCGCGATGGCCGCGATCGGCCCGGCAGAGCCGGAGGCCGACGATTATCAGGGCTGTTTTCCCAAACCGGGACGCCAGTGGCACAAGGCCTCGACGATCCACGGGTTGGCGATGCTGATGCGCGGCACGGCTTACCGCGAGGTCGGCTATTGCAGCCCGCGGTTCCACTATTCCCAGGGGGCCGGGACCGAATTCGCCTATAACGTCTACCGCGCGGGCTGGTTTCTGGCCTATTCGGATGTGGCGACACTCTATCATGCGCCGGGTGGCAGCACCTACGGTCAGGTTGTGCCGCTGTCGCGCCATGAATACCAGCGCCGCGCGCGCAATTTCGCCGCAAAAGAACTGCGCCGCCGCTACGGTCCCAACTGGGACGAGGTGTTCACCGCCGTGCTGCCGCCGGATGTCGAGGACAATACCTTTCCCTGGCAGAAACAGGTCTGGGAAACCAGGTTGCGCCGCAACTACAAGGCCGATTTCCCCCGTTTCTTTCGCGCGGGCTCGCGCGTCAAACAGGCCCTGCGCCGCCTGATCGGACGTGGCTGACATGCGGGTGCTGGCGCTTTCGACGACGGACTGGCGCGGGGGGGCTGCGCGGGTCGCCCATTACCTGACGCAAGGGCTGCGGGATCGCGGCCTCCACGCCGACCTTCTGGTGGCGGACAAGACGTCGGATGCGGATTTCGTCCAGACCATCGACGCCCCACCCGCGCCGCGCCGCGGGGTGCGGCGCCGCGTGGTGCAGCGGCTGGGTTACGGCGCGCTGAACCTGTTGTCGCCCAACGGTCCGGTGGCCTTTGATCCTGCGCGACTGGCGGATTACGACGTGGTGCACCTGCACGACGTGCCGCCCGTCAGCCTGCTGGATCTGGTCCGCCGACTGGACAAACCCATCGTCTGGACCGTGCATTCCATGGCACCGCTGACGGGCAACTGTGTCTATCCCTACGGCTGCGACCGCTGGATGCGGCGCTGCGGGTCCTGCCCCCAGTTCGGCCAGTGGCCCCTGATCTATCAGGCCCGCGACGCCAGTGCCGAGATCCTGACCGCCCGCCGTCTGGCCTACGGGCGGATGCGATTTCAGGCCGTGGGGGTCAGCCAGTGGATCACCGACCGGATCGCGGACAGCGTCATGGGCGGCCAGCCCCGCCATACGGTGCAGAACCCCAGCTGGCGGCCTGACTATTATCCGACAGACCGCGCGGCGGCGCGCGCCGCACTGGGCATCCCCGACGGCGCCTTTGCCGTCATGGTATCGGTGTCGGGCAATGCGCTGGACCTGCGCAAGGGGCTGGACATCACCGCCGCCGCCGCGCGGGACATGCACCTGACGGGACCCGATGCCGACCGCCTGTTCCTGCTGCCTACGGGGATCGTGCCGCCCGACGGTGACATGGCCGCCCTGCTGCGCGACATCCCCGGCCTGCCCCCGCGCATGATCGAGGACACCGCCACCCTGCGCCGCTACTACACCGCCGCCGACGTGGTCTGGCATCCGTCGCGCGCGGATACCAGTTCGATGGTCAGCCTCGAGGCATTCGGCTGTGGCACACCGGTGATCGCGGCCGCCGTGGGCGGTGTGCCCGAGATCGTGCGCGACGGTGTGTCGGGCCTGCTGATCCCGCCCGATGATCCCGCAGCCCTTGTCGCAGCCACCCGCCGCCTGATCCGCGATCCCGCGCTGATGGACCGCTTGCGGGCGGGCGCATTGGCCACAGCCCGTGACCACAATCCGGACCGGTTCATTGACGCCTACCTTGCCATCTATCAAAAGACAGTCGCGTCCCCGCCCCTGTCAAAGGATATCCCGTGATCGGCAGACTCTTTTACAAGGCGCGCCATCTGGCCCGCCAGTCGCCCCGGCTGATCCACGCCCGCGATATCATCCGGCCCCGCATCCTGAAGACTGCGCCGGTGACAGGCACCACCGATACTGACGCCGAACTGCATGTGCTGACCTCGACCGGGGATTGGCTGAACCTGATCTGGTCGCTCAAGAGTTTCTATGCGCAGACCGGCCGGTCCTATGCGCTGGCGATCCATGGCGACCCCGACCTGTCTGCCGAGGCGATCACCGCCCTGCGTCATCATTTCCCCGATGCCCGCGTGATCGAACAATCGGACGCCCGCGATGCGGTGCTCGACAGCCTGTCGGGCCATCCGCGCTGCCGCCGCCTGCGCGAAACCAACACCCTGTCGATCAAGAGTTTCGATTTCGCGCATTTCCTGAACAGCGACCGGATGATCCTGTTCGACAGCGACCTGTTGTTCTTTGACCGGCCCACCGCCTTTCTGGACCGGCTGGACGATCGCAGCCGCCGGGTGAACGCCTATAACGCCGATGTGGATACCGCCTATGCGGTGGATATCGACACGATCCGCGCCCATGGCTTTGACATCGTCCCGCAGATCAATTCGGGCTTCGGGCTGGTGCACCGCGACAGCCTGAACCTTGACTGGATGGAGGAATTCCTGGGAATTCCCGGCATGATGGAGGGGCATTTCTGGCGCATCGAACAGACCCTGTTCGCCCTGTCAGGGTCGCGTTTCGGGGCCGAACTGCTGCCCGAGGATTACCGCGTGTTCCTGCAAGGGGACGTGGGCGACAAACCCTATCGCCATTATGTCGGTGCGGTCCGCAACCAGATGTATACCGAAGGCATGCGGCGTCTGCAGGGGGCACTGCTGGCGACATGACCGGCGGGGGTGACATGCAGGTGCGTGCGGCCCCCGACTGGCGGCAGGGCAATCCCTATCAGCAGCTTCTGGCGCAGGCCCTGTCGCCCTTGGGTGTCGATGTGACCTTTCCCCGTGGCTACCGGCGCGGGTTGCCGCTCTGGCGCGACCTGCGCACCGCCCCCCGCCCCGAGATCCTGCATCTGCACTGGCCAGAGGCCTATCTGCGCCGCACCGCCCCGCTGCTGCGCGCAGCCTATGTCCTGCGCACGCTGACCGATCTGGCCCTGGTCAAACGTGGCGGCACGCGACTGGTGTGGACCGCGCATAACCTGACCGCCCATGACACCGCGACGCCGCGGCTGGATCTGGTCTTTGCCCGGCGGCTGGCCCGGTTGGCCGACCGGATCATCACCCATGGCGACGGCGCGCGCGATGCGGTCGTGGACCGGCTGGGCGCGGATCCCGCCCGGATCACGGTGATCCCGCATGGCACGTTTCGCGATGTCTATGGCCCCGCACCCGACAGGGCCACCGCCCGCGCGGCACTGGGACTGGACCCCGATGCGCCGCTGGCGCTGTTTTTCGGCATGATCAGACCCTACAAAGGCGTTTTGCCCCTGCTCGACGCATGGGACGCGCTGGGGATGCAGCGCGGAACCGCCCGGCTGATGATCGCGGGCGAGGCCCCTGATCCCGCCCATGCCAGCGCCACCCGCGCCCGCGCGCAGCACCTGCCGCAGGTCCGGCTGGACATGGGCAAGGTGCCGGACGACCGGGTGCCGCTGCTCTTGGCCGCTGCCGATGTGCTGGTGCTGCCCTTTGCCGCCAGCCTGACCTCGGGCACGGTGACGCTGGCGCAGGATTACGGCGTGCCGGTGGTCGTGCCCCGCACCCCCGGCACGGCAGAGGCCCGCAACGCGGTCATTGCAGATGACACCACGCCCGGCCCGCTGGGGCAGGCCATATTGCAGGCGCTGGCCCTGCCGCGCGGCCCCCGCACCCCGGATCCCGCCACCGGCTGGGACCGTGTCGCGGCACAGCATCGCGCGGTCTTTGAACAGGTGCTGGAGGCCGGGACATGAGCGCCGTGCAGACCGTGGTGCACAAGGCGGCCCGCGCCAACATGCGGCTGGGCCTCTATACCCCGCGCATCCGGGAATTCTGTTTCGTGCTGGGCGCGATGAAGAGCGGGACCACCACGCTCTATCGGTATCTGGTGCAGCATCCGCAGATCGCGCCGAACCAGTTCCAGAAAGAACCGGAGTTCTTTTCGACCGCCACCGCCCCGCAGGACCTGCGCCCCTATCTGCGGCAATGGCTGCCACGGCCCTACGGGCGGCAGATCGCGCTCGAG
Source organism: Loktanella sp. 3ANDIMAR09 (assembly GCF_001420005.1). Taxonomy (GTDB): domain Bacteria; phylum Pseudomonadota; class Alphaproteobacteria; order Rhodobacterales; family Rhodobacteraceae; genus Loktanella. The sequence continues at coordinate 55,668 of NZ_LJAK01000016.1, forward strand.
GCCTCGACCGGCTATACCAAGCGGCCTGCCTTTCCCGATGTGGCCGCACGGCTGGCCGCCCTGCCGGGCCGCAAGCATCTGATCTATATCATGCGCAACCCCATCGACCGGATCGAGAGCCACCTTGCGCATAATTTCGCGGCCCGCGAACAGGTCATGCCCGCACCGGGGGACTGGCCGGCGCTGGATCACGCGCTGGCGGTGTCGTCCTACGCGATGCAGCTCGATGCCTACCGCGCGGCTCTGCCGGACTGCCCGGTCAAGCTCTTGTCCTTCGACCAGCTCCGGCGTGATCCGGCGGGCATGCTGGCCGCGGTCTGCGCCCATCTGGACCTCGACCCCGGCTTTGCCTTTGCACCGCTGGCCCCGCAGAACACTCGGGCCACCCGGGCCGATGTGCAGGCCTTTCGGCTGACGCAGGCGCAGCGGGACGATATTGCGACCCGGTTGCGCCCCGATATGATACGTCTGCGCGACGATTACGGGTGCGATATTGCCCAATGGGGGTTTTCATGACGATGCAGGATCAGACCGCAGCGCCAACCCGCATCCGCCTGCTGGCCAAAGCGCTGCGCCGCGCGCTCTGGCCCCAGATCACGCTGCGCCGCTTTGACGTGCTGGTCTGCTCGCCCGGCGGGGTGGGCACCACGTTCGTGATGAAACACTTGCAGCAGTTCGTCAAAACCAACACCGCCCACGATCAGGACGGGCTGAAACATCCCGCCCGTCCGCCGCTGTTCCTGCGCGGGCGGCCGCGCATTCTGTTCATCCACGGCGATCCCGACGTCGCCTTGCGCAGCATCATCCGGCGCGGGTTCTTTCCCTATCAGGCGGCCAAGCTGGGGCTGCCCGCCTGCGTGGCGCTGGGGGAAACACCGCTGGGCCAGCGGCTCTATCTGCGGGGTCAGGCGCGGCAGCTGGCCCGTTTCAGACGCTACCGGGGTGACGTGCTTTGTGTCAGCTTTGATGAGATTTGGGACCGGCTGGATGACATCGCCCGCTTTGCCGGTGTGGACCCCGCCACATTCGCACGCGATTTCCCGCCCCGGCGCGCCCGCGCCAGCCAGCCGGAGGGTGCCGCGTGACGCCCCGCGCCTCTGTCCTGATCCCGGCCCATAATGCGGGCCCCTGGGTTGCCGCCGCGATCGACAGCGCGCTGGCACAAGGACCGGATATCGAGGTCATCGTGATCGACGACGGGTCCACCGACGATACGCTGGCGCAGATCCGCGCCTTTGACGGGCGCATCCGCTGGGAGACCGGACCGAACCGTGGTGCCCCTGCCACCCGCAATCGCGCGCTGGCGCTGGCACAGGCCCCTTGGGTGCAGTTTCTGGACGCCGACGACTGCCTTGAGACAGGCAAGATCGCGGCCCAGCTGGACGCGGTGGATGATGACACGGACGTACTTTACGGGGCCGAAACCGTCGAATGGCATGGCCATGGTGCCGTGCACCGCACATGGACGCCGACCCCCACACCGCATGATCCGCCCGCCTTGCTGGCAGGCTGGCATCTGCCGCAGACCGGTGCACCGCTGTGGCGCAAGGCTGCCCTGGACGCGGTGGGCGGGTTCCGGGTGGACCAGCCCTGCTGCCAGGAACATGAACTCTATCTGCGGCTGCTGATGGCGGGCAAACGGTTCGTTCACCATCCCGCGGCGCGCGGTGCGATCTATCGCCGGTTCGACAGCGGGACCCTGTCGACGCGAAACCCGGCCCGCGTGCGGACCCAGCGTGCGCTGATCCTCAACCGGCTGGAGGCTTGGCTGGACCAGACCGGCGGTCTGACGGCGCACCGCCAGCAGGCCATCGATCAGGCGCGGTTCGACATGGCCCGCGCCGCATGGCCCCACGACCGGACCGAGGCGCGCGCGCATCACGCCGCCATCGCAGGGCGCGGGTTCCGGCCCGCCGGGGCTGCGGCACCCGCAGCCTACCGGTTGTGCTATGCGCTGACCGGCTTTGCCACCGCCGAACGGGTCGCCGCATGGCGCAGGAGGCTGTCATGATACAGACCGGACCCGACCGGCCGCTGGACGTGTTCCTGCATATCCCCAAGACGGCAGGCACGTCGTTCAACACGTTGCTGTCGCGCGCCTATGGCCACAGCGACACCCTGCATGTGCCGTTCGACCACCTGGATGACGGGACCCGTGCGCTGACGGCCCTGCCCCCCGACCGCCAACAGGCGCTGACGCTGCTGCGCGGTCATATCACCCACGGCATTCATGGGGGCATCCCCCGCCCCGTGCGCTATTTCACGGTCCTGCGCGACCCTGCATCCCGGATCGTGTCATTCCTGAACCACATGGCCGCCGAAGCCGCCCATGACCCGACATCCGACGCGCCATGGCTGACCAGCCTGCGCGATTGGTCCGATATGGAAACCTACATTCGGCAACGCCCGCGCCAGGTCGACAACTACATGGTGCGCGCGCTGTCAGGACATGATTTCGCGCCCGGCGCCTGCGATGAAGCCGCGTTGGAGGCCGCCATCGCGACCCTGCACGCCATGCCCGCCTTTGGGGTATACGCGGATATCAACGCCAGCGTGCTGGCGCTGGCCGAGGCCTTTGACTGGGGGGTGTTACCCGTGCTGTCGCGGTCGAAATCCGGCAATCCCCGCCGGATCACCCTGACCGACCGGGACCGCGCAGTCCTGCAGGACCTGAACCGCTATGACCAACAGCTCTATGATGTCGCCTGCGCGTTGTTTCGCGACAGGCTGGCCGCCCGTCCTGCCCTGCGCCGCCGTGCGGATCTGTATCGGCGTCTGACCCCTGCGGTCACCTGGACCGAAACCGCCCTGCGGTCCCTGCGTCACCGATCCTCCAACCAAAGAGCGCGCCGCCCATGACACCGACGCCTGACAGTCCCCAGACCGCCTATTACGATCGCACTGCGGCGCATTACGACGCGATGCAGATCATCGACGGCGACGAACATACCATCGCACTGCGCTATCTGGACGGTATCTTGCACAATACCCCCGTCACCAGCCTGCTGGACGTGGGCTGCGGCACGGGCCGGGCCCTGGTGCATCTGCGCGACCGCCATCCCGACATGACCCTGCGGGGCATCGAACCTGTGGCCGCGATGATCGCCGTCTGCCGTGACAAGGGGCTGGGGGACGACCAGGTGCAGCAGGGCGACGCCTGCGCGCTGCCCTTTGCCGACGACAGTTTCGACTATGTCTGCGCCTTTGGCGTGCTGCACCATATCGCGACCCCCGACATAGCCCTGCGCGAGATTTGCCGCGTCGCACGCAAGGGGGTCTTTGTCTCGGACCACAACGCCTATGGCTGGGGCGGCACCCGGTCGCGGCGCATCAAGAACACGCTGCGCCGCCTGCGGCTGTGGCCGCTGTTCTGCCGGCTGCACACCCGTGGCAAGGGCTATTACGACACCGATTACGACGGGATTTTCTATCCGTTTTCGCTGCTGGATCATGTGGCGCTGGTGCAGGACAGCTTTCCCCGGGCGAATTTTCTGACCACCAAGGCCTACGGGCCGGACCTCTATCGCGACACCTCGCATCTGGCGCTGCATGCCACAACGGACCGGGTCGATTTCCTTGACTGATCGCGCGGACATCGGTTTTTCGGTGGTGATCCCCAGCTATAACCGGCGGGACTATCTGATGGCCTGTCTCGACAGCGTCGCGGCCCAGACCCATCCGCCCGCGCAGGTGATCGTGGTCGATGACGGGTCCACCGACGGCACGCTGGCGGCCCTGGCGGACAGACCCGGCGTGCAGGTGCTGACACAGGCCAACGCAGGCCCCGGTGCAGCCCGCAACGCAGGGGCCGCCCAGGCGACGGGCACCTATCTGGCGTTTCTCGACAGTGATGACCTGTGGGTGCCCGATAGCCTGCGGACCTTTGCCAGCCTCATCTTGGCCCACGACCACCCGGCCCTGTTGTTCGCGCGCTTTGCCGATTTCACGGGCACACCGCCGCCGCACCAGGGTGCCCCCGCCGCAGGGGTCGCCTACACCGATTTTCTGGCCAGCGCCGGGGCCGGTCATTTTGCGGGGGCGGGCATGATGGTGATCCGGCGCGACGCCTTTGACGCGGCAGGCGGTTTCACCACCGCCCATATCAACGCCGAGGATCACGATCTGGCCCTGCGTCTGGGCACGGCGCGGGGGTTCGTGCAGGTCACAGCCCCGGTGACCCTGCTGCACCGCCTGCACGACAGCAATGAAATGGGCGATGCCGCGCGCAATACCGCCGGGATCGCGCGGCTGGTCGCCCAAGAGGCCGCGGGCCGCTATCCCGGTGGCACCGCCCGGCGCGGGCAGCGCCGCCGGATCCTGCTGGGGCATGTCCGCGCTGCGGTGCTGGCCGGGGTCAGACAGGGCGATACCGCAGCCCTGCGGCTTTATCTGCGGACGCTGCCCTGGGCGCTGGTGGCGGGGCGTTGGCGTTATCTGCTGGCGGTGCCTGCACTGACGCTTGGGCGGGCCATGCGGCGCATGACAGGACGGGTGACACCATGACCGACACCACGATCAACCGTCTGCTGACCTGGCCTGTGGGGCTGGCCTCGCGGCTGCGAGTCTGGATCTGGCGCAGGCTGGGCATGCAGATCGAAGGCCACTGCCGGCTGCACCGCATCCGCGTGCCGCGCAACCCCTGGGACATCGCGCTGGCGGAGGGTGTCGCCCTGGACGACGGTGTCGTGCTTCTGACCAGTGGCGCGCGCGCGTCCAGCCCCCGCCTGACGATCGGCGCGCGCTGCTATGTGAATCGCCAGACGATGTTCGATGCCTCCGAACGGATCAGCCTGGGCGCAGACTGCATGATCGGGCCCTTTGTCTATATCACCGACCACGACCACGGCACCGCCCCCGGCATCCGCCTGGCCGACCAGCCGCTGACAGGTGCACCCGTCACCATCGGGCGGAACGTCTGGATCGGGGCCGGTGCCATCATCCTCAAGGGTGTGACGATCGGCGATGATGCCGTGATTGCCGCAGGCTGCGTCGTCACCCGCGACGTGCCCCCCGGCGCACGTATCGCAGGCGTGCCGGGACGGCCGCTGACACCCGCCGCCAAAGGAGCCTCGTGATGAACGCAGATAAACCCCGGTCCCCTGCGGCCTCTGTCGTGATCACCACCCACGACCGCGATGACGAACTGGCCACCTGCCTGACCTCGCTGCAACGCCAGACGATCCCGCTGGAGATCATCGTCATGGACGACAAGGGATCGGCGGCCACCCGCGATCTGGTGACCCGGATCGCGCCCACCGCGCGCTACCTGCACGCAGGCACCGGACAGGGCCCCGCGTTCCAGCGCAACGCGGGCGTCGCGGCCGCCAGCTGCGAGATCGTCTTTTCCTTTGATGACGACGTGGAACTGGTCGATCCCACGACCTGCGAGAGGACACTGCCCGATTTCGCCGACCCGCAGGTCGCCGCCATCGGCATCCCCTTTGTCAACGTGCGCATCTCGCAAGAGGTGCATCATGTCACCGCCCATCCCCGCCAGCAGTTGCACGCCTTTGTCGGGGCCGCCCATGCGGTCCGGCGTTCGGCCTTTCAGCAGGTGGGCGGGTTTCGCCCGCATTATTTCTACATGGGCGAAGAGGGCGATCTTGCGATCCGCCTGCTGGATCACGGCCATGAGGTCCGGGCCGGGACCGCACCGCCGATGCATCATTTTGAATCGCCACGCCGGTCGTCGCGTCGTGCCGCGATCTGCGGGCGCAAGAACGATGTGCTGTTCGTCATGCACAACGTGCCGATGCCGCAGGCCATCGTCCATCTGGCCGGCACCATCGTGAACGGGCTGCGGTTCGGGCTGCGCCACGGTCACGCGGGCTGGCATCTGCGCGGTCTGGCACAGGGCCTGGCAGAGGCCTGGCAGCACCGCCGCGACCGTCGCCCCGTCTCGGCAGCCTGCTACCGGGACTACCGCGCGCTCAAGCGCGACTCTGCCGGGGCAGCACTGGCCTGGACGGCCGGGCCGCAGTCATGACCAGCCCCGCCCCCTGGGTCGTCTGCCAGATCGGCGCGCGCGAGGATTTCGCGGTGGCGCGGGCGCTGGCGCGGCAGGGGCTGCTGTCGGAACTGCTGACCGATATCTGGGCCGGCGGGCATCCCCTGCGGGGCATGCTGCCCGCGCGTCTGGCCGGGCGCGATCATCCCGCATTGGCGGATCACCGGGTCTGGGCCCCCACCACCCGCGCCCTGCTGCGCGAGGCGGGCGACCGGATCACGGGACGCGGCGGCTGGGACGCCATCCTGCATCGCAACGCCTGGTTTGCGCGACGCGCGGCCGCGCATCTGGCCCACAGGCCCGCCGGTCAGGACCTGACCGTCTTTGCCTACAGCTATGCCGCGGGGGATATTTTCGCACTGGCCCGCGCCCGTGGCTGGCGGACCGTGCTGGGCCAGATCGACCCCGGCCCGTGCGAGGCACGCATGGTGGCCGACATCTATGGCGCCGCTGGCGACCCGCTGGACCCCATCCCCGCCGCCTATTGGGATCATTGGCAGCGCGAGGTGGACCTGGCCGATACCATCCTCGTGAATTCCGACTGGTCGCGGCAGGGCTTGATCGCCGAGGGCGTGCCCGCGGATCGCATCACCGTTGTCCCGCTGGCCTTTGAGGGGGTCGCGACCCCACCCGCCCGCGCACCCCTGCCCGCGCGGTTCACGGCGGATCGCCCGCTGCGCCTGCTGTTCCTGGGGCAGGTCACCCGGCGCAAGGGGATCGACATCGCGCTGGACGCCATGGCCGCGCTGCCGGATGCGCCCTTGCGGCTGGACGTGGTGGGGCCCGTGCAGATCACCATCCCCGACGCAGCCCGCGCCGACCCCCGGATCGTGTTCCACGGATCACGCCCGCGCCACGAAACCCCCGCCGCCTATGCAGGTGCTGATCTGTTCGTCTTTCCCACCCGGTCGGACGGCTTTGGCCTGACCCAGCTCGAGGCGCTGGCGCAAGGCTTGCCGGTCATCGCCTCGGACCGCTGCGGCACGGTCGTGCGCTGTGGCACCGACGGCGTGATCCTGCCCGACCTGACACCGGCCGCACTGGCGGATACGTTGTCAGCGCTCAGCGCCGACCCGGCCCGCATCGGGCGCATGATGCAGGCCGCCCGCCTCGACACGCGCTTTGATCTTGATACATTGGGCCGATCGCTGGCCGCACTGACGCCGGGCGCAGTTACGACGGGACATCCTGGATGAGCACGCAGACCATGCAACCTTTTGCGCAGGGCGATGTCAGCCACGCACAGGATATGGTCCCGCCGCAGGACCTGAACGCACTGATGCTGATGTCGACGCTGATCCTGCTGGCAGCCCTCGGCATCGGCTACATGCTGGCCATGTCGGCCACCACGCCAAACGACATCTTTGCCCAGCCATCGGCGGTGCTGGCGGTGGGTCTTGCGCTGGCGCTCTGGGTCGAGGGCAGCGTCGGCATGCGCAACCTGGTCCGGGTCGACCTGTTCATGCTGATGGTGCTCTACCTGCTGACCTTCTTTGAATTCCTGCTGCCGCAGGACCCGGTGCGCAACGTGGTGACCACCGGGTCGGCCCAGCTGACGGTGGAAATCGTGATCCTGGGGTTCGCCGGGATCGTGATCGGCCGCCACCTGGCCCCCGTGCGCCGTGCCATGCCGCGCCAGGTGACGCTTTATAATGCGCCCGGTGCCACGATCCTGCTGCTGCTGGCCTGCGCCGTGCTGGGCTATTTCTACATGCTGCTGACGGTGAATTTCAGCCTGTCGGAACTGCTGTTCCAGATGTCGCGGGAACGGTTTTCCCAACCCTGGAGCCGCGGACAGCTTGGATCGCTGGGTGCGCTGCTGGGCGAGCTGGCCCTGCTCAAGTTCCTGATCCCGCCGCTTGCGGCGGCGGTTCTTGCGCAATGGCGCAGATACCGGCTGTGGCAGTTGGTGCTGACCGGGCTGATCCTGTATCTGGTCCTGTTCGAGAGCTTTGCCGGCGGCACGCGCAACGTGTTTCTCAGCCACATGATGACGTTCCTGGCAGCCTATGCTTTGCTCAGCCCGAAACTGACCTTTGCCAAGGCTGCGGCGGTTTTCGGGCCTGCGCTGATCATCGGCTATTTCGCGATCTACTACCTGCCGGAAATCCGGACCGTGGGCCTGCGCAACTTCGAACTGGCCGAGGCAAGCTCTGACAGTTTCTTTGTCGACATGAACCTGGTGAACATCGCCCAGCTGACGGATATCTTTCCCGCACAATACCCGTTTCTGGGGGTCGAAATTCCCTATACCGCCGCGACACGCCCGATTCCGCGTGCCTTGTGGCCAGGCAAGCCCGAGGGCCTGTCACTGGGCATCGAGGAGGCCATCGGCGTGACGGGCATGACCCTGTCGGCCACATTCGTCGGAGAACTCTGGATGGCGGGCGGGACACTTGCCGTCGGCCTTGCGGCCCTGATCTTTGGCGCGGTGGCGGCATGGTGGAACCGCAAGGCACTTCGGGCGCGCTCGAACATGGACATGATCCTCTATGCCACCGGGTTCTTTCCGGCGGGTCTGTGCATGCGCAGCTTTCTGTCGGTGGCCCCGGCCCTGCTGCCGCTGATCGCCTTTGTCATCTACCGCAACATCCGGTTTTCCCTGCGATGAACGGTCCGGTCCCACAGGTCACCGCGCCGCGCCGACCTTTGCCGTATGTCCGAAAACTGGCAGGCACCGTCCTGTGGGCCTCTCTGCGCCCCCGCAGTTTCAGCGCCGGCTGACAGGCTGCGTTTCCTCCTGACACAAGGTCTTTCGTGAAACTCCTCTTTCTCACCGTGATCCCGTCCCCCTACCAGCGGCAGCTGTTCACGGCCCTGGCCGCGCGGGGTGACGTGGACGTGCAGGTGTTCTATTTCACCGCAGGCGCCCATGACCGGTCCTGGGCGATCCCCGATCTGCACCCCTTCGAGACGATCCTGCCCGGCCGCACGCTGACCCGGCTGGGGCCATCGGCCCATTGGAACCCCGGCATCATGGGTCGGATCGCGCAGGCCGACCCCGATCTGGTGATCGTCAGCGATTATTCCGCCGTGACCGCACAGGTGGCGATGCGCGGCATGGCCCGCCGGGGGCTGCCATTCGTGTTCTGGGGCGAGGTGCCGGGGTTTTCCACGCGCGGACAGCTGGGCACATTCCTGCGCCGCCAGCTTCAGGCACCGCTGCGCCATGCGCGCGCCATCGCCGCCATGGGCAGTGTCGCCGTGCCGGCCTATCGCGCGCTGTGTCCCGGCCTGCCGGTGGCGAACATTCCCTATTTCTGCGATCTGGCCCCGTTTCGCGCGGCCCGCGATGCCGCGACAACCGACCCCGACACCATTGACGTGCTGTTCAGCGGCCAGATGATCCCGCGCAAGGGGTTCGACGTGTTGCTGACAGCCTTTGACCGTGTTGCGCGGTCCCACCCACAGCTGCGGATCGTGGCCCTTGGCGGCGGCCCCGCGCAGGATGAATATGCCGCCGCCGTGCCCGCGGACCTGCGCGACCGCGTGGTGTTTCTGGGGCACCGTGATCCCGCCGATCTGCCGCAGGTCTTTGCCGCCGCCGACCTGTTCTGCCTGCCCAGCCGTCACGACGGCTGGGGTGTCGTGGTGAACGAGGCGCTTGGCGCAGGCCTGCCGGTGCTGGTCAGCGATGCGGTGGGCGCAGGCCCCGATCTGGTGCAGGACGGTGAAACCGGTTTCATCACGCCCGCAGGCGATGCCGACGCATTGGCACAGGTGCTGGACCGGCTGGCGGGCGATGCGGCCCTGCGCGCGCGCATGACCGAAGCGGTGTGTGCCGCCGCCGCCCGCTGGGACGTGGACGAAGGCGCGCGACGGTGGGCCTCCCTCGCCCATGACCTGCTGGGCCCAAAGGCATGAAGGTTGCGCTGGTCTCCTCTGGCTCGGGATCACGCGGCGGAGGCGAGCTTTATCTGCGGGTGCTGGCGCAGGGGCTGATCGCCCTGGGTCATGAGGTGCTGGTGCTGATCCCCGATCATCCCCGCATGGATGAATTTGCCGCTGGCATGGGTGCGATCCCGACACGGCGCTTTGCCTTTTGCACCACCTATGACCGCCCGACCCGCGCGCTGGGGGCCTGGGCCGACCTGCGCCAGCGCAGGCGCCTGACAGGGCTGTTTGCGACGCTCGACGTCGATGTGCTGCATATCAACCAGCAGGTGGCAGAGGATGCGCTTGATCTGGTGCTGGCCGCCGCCGCCAGCGGCAAACCCTGGCTGTCGACGATCCACGTGGGCCATGCCGCCCGCGATCTGGGCGCACGGCTGGGCGGCCTGCGCGACCGGGTCACCGCCCATGTGCTGGGCCGGTTGCGCGGGCATCATATCGCCGTCAGCACGGCCACATGCCAGCAACTGACGGCACGGCTGGGACCGGTCACGCTGCACCCGGTGCCGAACGGCGTGGCGGTGCCGGACCCGGACGCGCTGACCCGCGCCCGCGCACAGGCCCGCGCCGACTGGGGCGTGGATGACGACACCATCGTTCTGGGCACCGTCGGCCGGATCGCCGCGCAAAAGGCGCCATTGGCGCTGGTCGATCACACCGTCGCCACCGGACAGACCGGGGTGCAGCTGGTCTGGATCGGCGACGGCGACCTCAGGGATGCGCTGACCGCAGGGGCGGCCAAGGCCAGCCTGCCCCTGCAGATCGACGGCTGGCGCGCCGATGCGGCCCTGCGGCTGGCCGGGCTCGACATCTTTGTGCTGCCCTCGCTGTTCGAGGGCCTGCCGCTGGCCCTGCTCGAGGCGATGCACGCAGGCCTGCCCATCGCTGCCAGCCGCGCCGACGGCATCGCCGAGGCGCTGACCCATCCGGTCACCGGCCTGATGTGCGACAGCGACGAGGATTGGCGCGATGCCTTGCAACGCCTGATCACGGATCAGGCCCTGCGCCTGCGCCTTGGTGCGGCGGCCCGCGCGACAGCGCGGGACCGTTTCAGCGCCACCGCCATGGCGCGGGCGACGGCCGATCTCTATGCACAGGTGCGGCGGTGACGCTGCGCGTGCTGCACGTCAGCCCCTATATGGCCGCCGCCGCCGGTGGACCGCCGGTTGTCGTGGACAGGCTGGTCGCGCGCGCTGCTGCCAATAGTGCGGATGCACATATCCTGACGACTGCCGCCTATAGCGACGATAGTGGTGCCGGTCTGCGCCGGACCTATCCTGACCTGACCCTGCTGCCGCACCAGCGCGCCACACTGACCGGGGCCGGTCGCGCCGCCGTCAGGCGCGCCGTCGCGCAGGCCGACATCCTGCATCTGCACACGGTCTGGTCGCCGCTGACCGCCGTGGCCGCTGCCGCCGCCCGGCGCCACCATGTCCCTTACGTGGTGTCACCGCATGGCATGCTCGACCCCTATTCGCTGGCGCAAAAGCGGCTGAAGAAACGCGCCTACCTCGCGCTGGTCGAGGGGCGCGTGCTGCGCGGGGCCGCACGGATGATCTATACCGCACAGGATGAACGCGATCTGGCCGCCCCCGTCGTGGGCCACGACCGCGCCGATATCGTGGCCCTGGGGGCGGATGCGCCACCGGGGGATAGGGGCGATCTGCGCGCGGCCTTTTTCGCGCGGCACCCCGATCTGGCCGGGCGGTCACTCGCCCTGTTTCTGGGCCGGTTGGACGATAAAAAACGACCCGAAACCGCATTGCAGGCTCTGAATCTGGTCCGCGCCGATCACCCGGACGCCGGGTTGCTGATGGTCGGCACGGGCCCTGCAGAACAGGCGCTGCGCGACCTGACCCGGCAGCTGGGGTTACAGGACGCGGTGCGGTTCACCGGGTTTCTGTCAGGCCAAGACAAATGGCAGGCGATGGCGGCCTGTGATCTGTTCGTGCTGCCCTCGCGGCAGGAAAATTTCGCCATCGCACTGGCCGAGGCGCTGCACGCGGGCCTGCCCGCGCTGCTGACCCGCCGGATCAACATCTGGCGCAAGATCACGGATGCGGGCGCAGGCGTCGTGATCGACGACACCGACGAGGCCGCCATTCCCACCCATCTGGCCGCTGGCTGGCGACACTGGCTGGCCGATCCCGCGGCCCGCGCCCGTGCTGCGTCAGCGGCAGGCACGCTTGCGCGCGCGGCCTTTGACTGGGACGACAGTGCGGCGCGGACCCATGCCGTCTACCGCGCGGTGCTGGCGGGCTGAGGCGTTCAATCCGGCAGCACGGCCGTGTGGTCGGGCACGACACTGCCCGGCGGGATGCGTGCAAAGGCCGTGACCCAGACCCCTGCCCCGATGTCCACCGGCTTGCAAAAGAAGGCAAAGGCAGGATCGGTCCAGTCGTGGTTGCCCGTGAACACATAGGCCCCCTGGCTGATGCAGCTGTCGGACCCGATCCGCACGGTGGTGTGGTTGTCGATCCAGACCCGTTCACCGATCCAGACGTTATCCCCGACCTCCAGCCACCAGGGTGACTTGATGTCGATCCGGGGTTTCAGCACGACCCCCCGCCCGATCCGCGCGCCAAAAGCCCGCAAGAGCGCCGCCTTGGCCCCCGATGGCAGCAGACCCAGCACGGCACCGCGCATGACAAGCGCATTGACCAGATACCACAGCGCCAGCGTGATCCGCCCCGGCTGGCCGGGAATCTGCGGCCGGACAAAGGACGCAAGGTCCAGCTTTGCGATCGGTCTGGTCTTCATCTGGGGCCTTTCGTCTGACGTGCCGCGGCGATTGTCACGGCATTTGCCCGCCAAGGCCAACCCCTATTTGACCGCGCAACCGTGCAAGGCCCCGTGCAAGGTGTCGCGTCGGTGCAACCGACAGGCACGGCCGGCATGTCGTAGGGTGACGTCGCAAGACCACCATGCCATAAGGGCACGACAATCAACGGGTCGTGATCAGCGCGGCTTTGGGGGACGAATTCAGACATGAACCTGCGCACTCTTCTGCTGGGCACGGCCCTGGCCCTGCCGACACTGGCCCTGACCGGCTGTGGTTCCACCTATGTCAGCAGCACCGTATCCGAGAATTTCGGCGATCTGACGGTGCGCGAGATCAAGATGACGGCAGAGACCATCCGCTTTGCCAACAGCCAGCCCTACAGCCCGCGCAGCCTGCCTGCCGAATTTTTCCAGACGGCGGGTGCAGGGTCCCTGCGCGGGGCCGGTGCGCTGCCCGCAGCCCCCGATTTCCCCGATATCACACCACAGCGGCTGGAACTGCGGCCCCCGCCCCAGACCGAACCCGGCCCCTATACGCTGGGCACCGGTGATGCGGTCAGGCTGACGCTGGCGCAATCGACGGCGCTGGATGCGACGACGACCACCGCACAGGAACTGACGGTCCGCGACGACGGCACGGTTTCGATCCCGCAGGTCGGGTCCATCAATGTGGCAGGCATGACCGTCGAGGACGCCGAAGCGGCCATATTCTCGCGCCTGATCTCGGCGGGGATCGACCCCAATTTCAGCCTCGACGTGGTGCAGTTCAACGCACGGCGCGCAGCCGTCGGCGGGGCTGTCGGATCGCCACGGGTGGTGCCGATCACGCTCAACCCGCCCAGCCTGAACGAGGCCCTGCTGACCGCTGGCGGATTGCAGGTCGACGACCCTGAATTCGCCTCGATCCGCATTTACCGCGACGGCACGCTTTACCAGATTCCGCTGGCGGATTTCCGGGCGCGGACCGATCTGCAAAACCTGACGGTGCTGCCGGGTGATGCGATTTTCGTCGATGTCACCTATGACCTCGCGCGTGCGCAGGCCTATTATCAGGGCCAACTGGGCGTGATCGCGACCCAGCGGGCGAACCGCACGACGGCCCTGTCGGAACTGTCGACCGAAATCGGCCTGCGCCGCGCCGTCCTGGCCGAAGAGCGCGGCCTGTTCCAGACCCGCGAATCCCTGGGTGCAACCGAACGCGACTACGTGTTTCTGGTGGGCGAGGTGTCCCGCCAGACCCGTTTCCCGCTGCCGTTCAACCAGCAGTCCAGCTTGGCGGACGCGCTGTTCGAAAACGGCGGGTTCAACAATATCACAGGCAACCCCGCGCAGATCTACGTGATGCGTGCAGATCCCAATCCTGCGGCACAGGGGGCGGTGACCGCCTGGCATCTGGATGCGCGCAATGCGGCGGCCTTTACGCTGGCCCCGCGGTTCGAATTGCGCCCCGATGACATCATCTTTGTCCAGCAGCAGCCGATCACGCGCTGGAACCGTGCGGTCGCACAGGCGATTCCGTCGCTGCTCAGCCCGCTGAACGCCGCCGACCAGCTGACATCGAACTGACGACACCCCCGCAGGTCGCGGGGGCGCCTGCGGCCCCGCGATCAGTTGTCGTAATATCCGTTCTTGCCGCCGCCATAGGCGCCGTAGCCGTATTTGCTGCCATAGCCGTAGCGGCGCATGCCGCGCGGGTCGATCTGGGTCAGCACCAGGCCCGTGACCCGCAGGTTGGCCTTGGCCAGCTGTGACAGGCCCTCTGCAACCTGGGTCTGGCTCGTCTTGTCCCAGTTCACCGCATAGAGGACTGCATCCGCATAGGGGCCGATCACGCGGGCATCGGGCACGACCAGCACGGGCGGCGTATCGACGATGATATAGTCATACAGCGTGCGCGCCTGCGCCATGAAATCGCGAAACGCCGAAGAGGCAAAGACATCGGCCGCGTTGATCGCCGATTTCTCGCCCATCAGGATGTCGATGCCCAGATCGCCATTGCGCAGCACCGCCTCTTCCAGCGAGGCCTGACGCTTGTTGTCGGCGTTCTGGCTGAACTGCGCGATCACCGACAGGATGCCCGGCCGTTCCGTCGCATCGGGGAAATAGGCGCTGAAGGTCCGGCGCCGGATATCGCCCTCGATCAGCAGCACCCGCTTGTCCAGACCGGCCAGGTTCTGCGCCAGTGCGATGGCGGTCGTCGTCTTGCCCTCGGCGGGCAAAGACGAGGTCATCATGATGACCTGCGGTGGCCGGTCGATATCGGACATCAGCAACGACGTCCGCAGGTTGCGCACCGATTCCGCCGCCGCAGAGGTCGGCTTGTTCGCCAGATACATGATGGTGGGCACGCGCCCCTTGGCCGGGATTCGCGGAATTTGCCCCAGCACCGACAGACGTGTCCGCTTTTCCAGCTCTTCGGCGGTGCGGAAGGTGTTTTGCAGCATCTCGCGGCCCAGAACGATACCCGCCCCGACCAGAACCCCCATGAGGAACCCCATGAAGGTGATCCGGCTCTTGCGCGGTGCGATATAGCTGCCCCACAGCGCCTCTGACAGCACCCGGCTGTCGGCCTGCTGGACACCGATCTGCACGCTGGTCTCGCGCAGGCGGTTCAGGAATGTCTCATACAGGATCCGGGTCGCCTCGGTTTCGCGTTCCAGCTGTTCGATGGTGATCAGATCCGCGGACTGGCTTTCGAATTGCAGCGACAGACGGTCGATCTGCGATTGCAGCTCTGTAGCCTGGCTCTGTGCCCGCAGCGCCTCGGCCTCGGCCTGCTGGCGCAGCTGCACGAAACGGCGGTCGAACCGCTGCTGGCTGGTGGCCTCGCCGGTCTGAACCCGGGCCAACAGGCCACGCAGCTGCGCGTCGTCCAGGGCTGCGACCTGTTCGGCGGGTGTCGCATCCTCGACCGCGATGATGCGGGCCAGGGCATCCTCGGCACGGGTGCGGGCCAGTTCCGCCAGTTGCAGCTGGCTGGTGGCGGCGACCGACTGGCTGTTGAGCTGGGCAATCGCCTCGGGGCTGGCCAGGGCGCTGCGCGCGCGCAGCTCGTTGATCTCGTTCTGGCGCGTCTCCAGTTCGGCCTGCAAGTCGGACACCCGGTCCGACAGCCAGATCGCGGCATCCTCGGTGCCCTGCACCTTGGACTGGATCTGATCCTCGCGGTAGATCTCGGCCAGCGTATTGCTCAGTAATGCGGCCTTGCGCGGGTCCTCGCTGACGGCGGAAATCGAGAACACATAGGTGAAACGCTGGATCGAGGTCGAAATCCGGTTGCGCACCCGGGTGATCACGGCGTTGCGGTTCACGGGCCGGGGCGCTGCGGCGGGTGCGGGTTCAGGGTCCGCACGGAACAGTCCGATCACCCAGCCCGGCACGTCGCGCAGGCCAAAGGGCGGGTCGCCGCGCAATGCAGGGTTGAACTCGGGGTCCTGCGTCAGGTCCAGACGATCCACCAGGCGGCCGATCAATTCGCGCGAGCGGATGATTTCCATTTCGGTGTTGAAACTCGACTGGTCGCGCCCCAGCTGCGGCACACCGCCGGTGACCTCCAGCGCAGGGTCGGTGTCAAAGTTCAGCGCCATCTGCGTCGTGGCACGATAGGTCGGCACCTCGACACGGTAAGCCTTGTTGGCGGCATGCAGGAAACCGATCAACGCGCAGACCCCGATGATCCACTTGCCCCGCCACAGCGTGTTGAGGATGGTCAGGATGCTGAAGGTCGTGCCCGTATCCTGATCTGCGGCTGTCATGGTATTTTGGGGGGCAGGGGACATCAAATTTCTTCTTTCATCCAGAATACTGCGCATTGCGCGATGCGCAGGCCGTGCTGCGCCTTGCATAGACGATGCAACCCGAAGGTTCCATTTTCAAATTTCATCCTGAATATCAAGTTGCGTGGCACTTGCCGATGACAGACTTGATCCGGGCGCAAATTTTGCCCACGGTCCGCCCGACCCGCAAAAACCGACCAGGAGCCGCAGCGCCTTGATGCAATTGTTTTCACGCCTCTTTGCGCGCCAGACACCGCCGCCTGCCCCGATGCCCCCCCTGAACGTGCCCGATCCGGTGGCGATCATCGGCGACATTCACGGCTGCGCGCGCCTGCTCGATACCCTTCTGGACCGGATCGCGACGCTGGCCCCGCAGGCCGCCATCGTCTGCGTGGGCGATTACATCGACCGCGGCGACGAATCCGCCGCCGTCATCGACACTCTGATGGGACGTCCCCAGATCACCTGCCTGGCCGGCAACCACGAGGCGATGCTGCTGGCCTTCCTCGACGATGCCGCAGCCAAGGGCCCGCGCTGGCTGCGCAACGGCGGGTTGCAGACGCTGGCCAGCTACGGTGTGGCCGGTCCCAATGCCGATGGCACCCGCCCGCTGGACCGCGTGCGCGATGACCTGGCGCTGGCGATGGGCGACGCCCGGATCAACTGGCTGCGCGACCGGCCCAAGTGGATGCAGACCGGCAACCTGCTGATCACCCATGCCGGAGCCGATCCCGCCCGCGCGCCACAGGATCAGGACGACCGCGACCTGATGTGGGGCCACCGCGATTTCATGGCCGTGCCACGCAGCGACGGGCTGTGGGTGGCCTACGGTCATGTGATCCAGGACGCCCCCAGTGCCACCGACGGACGCATCGCGCTGGATACCGGGGCCTATGCCACCGGACGCCTGACAGCCGCCGGCATCCACGGCGACAGCGTGGATTTCATCACGACCTGACGTGCGGTGGCGCTCGTGTCACCTGTTACGCTGTTACGCCTCTGTTACGCCGTTGTAACAGACTCCGAAACACATATAACTCACTTAATTACAGAGACTTAATGAGATTTTGAGAGTAGGAGTTACAGGTATTTATATTATATATATATCTATAAATAGTTAGATAAATATATTGTATATAAGAGGTATATATATACAATATTGGGATGGCGTAACATCGGTTACAAATCAAGATTTGTTTTATTTATCAGTTTGTTACACGTTACAAACGCAGTTACAGGGCGTTACAGACCGTTACAAAT
>NZ_LJAK01000017.1 GCF_001420005.1 Loktanella sp. 3ANDIMAR09
CGTTAAGGCCTTCCTCAACGGTCAAATTATCGACGTTCAAATCGCGAGTTGATTGCAGTTGACCCGTCGCGTCAGTGTAGGTGACAACATCAGTGATAACCATTCCACTTTGAGCGTCAAAAACACCCTGAGCCGTAATATTGTCGTTGCCAACGCCAAGAACAACCTGGTTGTCGGACGTTGTAGTGGCTCCGGTGCCGAGAGCAGTCGAAAAGTCGTGCTCCACAACAGTGCCGAAACCGATCCCAGTCGATAGTTCACCGTTTATCATCGAACCACTGCCGACTGAAGTGTTTCTGTCTCCAATACTAGTCGAGTTAGAACCCAGTGTAACCGAGCCATTGCCCGAAATGCTGCTCCCTACGCCGACAACAACTGAGTTGTTGCCTTCCACACCACTGAAGCTACCAAGAATAGTGCCATTGTTACCGCTAGCATTACTAAAAGAACCAAACACTGAAGAATTGTTTCCATCAGCAGTTGACTGACGACCAACTACGGAAGCAGCGCTGCCCGCTGCTGTGGAAGCCCAGCCAATTGCAGTTGAACCTGCTCCCTGAACGTCATTAGAGCGGCCAAGTGCTGTACTCTGATCTCCAGCAACCGAGTTTTGTGAGCCATACGCAGTGGATCTGGGTCCAATGACATTGTTGTCATAACCGGCAGCAACAGAATCTGAGCCAACTACGGTGTTCTGCCCAGGCCCCAGATCTTGCGCAGATGCCAAATCAGCGACGGAAACAAAAACCATAATCGCGGTACAAGAAGGAGCGATACTGGCGATCACACCCTTCCATTTAGTCATCCGACCACCATTTTTATTTAGCAACGCAACCCGTTGTTCTGTTGAAGTGTCATGTTTATTCATATTCAGTCTCATTCATTGACTTTACAGATATTGATATCGAGAGATCATCAGCTTATCAGCGCACAAACCGACTAACTAAGCCGCCATTGGCTTGAATGGCAGGACACTGTGCCAAGCCGACGATAACATGAGCACCTTGGAACGAATTCTGCGACCTATCCGCAACCGCTACTTCGCAACCAGATACCGCGCGAGCCCGCGACTCGGCATCGCCAAACCTATCTGGAACCTGTATGCGCTTGCCTGGCGTTTCAGTTCGATAGAGAACCTCCGCAAATCCATAAGTTGAAACTGATGCACCTGTAGCCTCATCAAATGAAAAACGATCAGCGCGAGCACGCGTTACGATCTCGTTGTTGGCCCCTTCATTAGCAATAGCTGAGCCACGATTAGCGTCGCCTCCAACGTGTCCAGCACCACCACAAGCGGCAAGTGGGAAGAACAGCGCCGTTAGGGCCAAGGGTTTCAGAAAGTTCATTAATTTAGTCCTCGCAAAATTCACCCGACAACTGAAGACAAGTACGTCACACTCGGGCCTCACGTCGATGTGACTAATCAAATAATGAATGTTTTAAAATCTCGTCATTCCGATTTACGGAATACCGAGCTGTATGAAATGCGAGCGCTTTGCTAAAAAAGCCTTGCACAGATCGCTTCCGCTCGAAAGAATCAGGACACATGACACGCAAGGCAGCTTGCAGAATATTATTTGTAAGCTTTAAAGCGCTGTTGGATCGTAATAGTGGCGCGGCGCTTGAATTAAAGACGGTGATCGAAGCTCTGGCAAGAGACGAAAGTAACTCTGCCGCCTCTGTTAGCTTAAATTGCTACGATGTGGGAGACAGTTACCGTTTGGATCCGCGAATTGCCTCGGAAATGACCGACAGCTGCAATGTGGGGCGATTTTACCACTTCGACGATAATTGCATCCGGCACTATATTCAGGCTTGCCCTAGTATGAATACTATGAATATCGGGCGTCAAACTTATGATCTTTTTCTTAATAATGCACGCAAGGTAATCTCTAAATTTGATCCAACTGTTGTTATATTCTTTGGATCAAATGAAATTCTACCAGTTATTCAGTTTGCGAAAAACAGGGGTACCCGTGTTGTTCTTTATACCGGCACGGCATCCTATCATGAAGACCGGCAACCGTTATTTGATATCGCAGATGAAATTGTTGCTCCTAGCGACTTTATTAGAGAGCTTTACGAGGCTAGATTTAAAAAAAATGTAAAAGTTATTCCAACT
The DNA here is from genome assembly GCF_001420005.1 of Loktanella sp. 3ANDIMAR09. Lineage (GTDB taxonomy): Bacteria > Pseudomonadota > Alphaproteobacteria > Rhodobacterales > Rhodobacteraceae > Loktanella. The sequence goes on from NZ_LJAK01000017.1 coordinate 2,123, forward strand.
AGTTTACCATTTGCACCACCTGCAATCAATATAGAGCAAAAGGTTGCTCGACGAGAAACTGACTTTATTACGATCATCAATCCGTCCACTGACAAAGGTGGGCACGTAGCATTTTCAATCGCCAGTCACATGCGAGAAATAAGAAACTTTTTTCTAGCTGTCGAGGGTCGAGCAACACATAAGTACTGGACGGAGCATGGTTACGATTTAAGTGCGATCTCAAATTTATTCTGGGCTCCATGGCAGTCGGATATAACAAGAATACTTTCGAAGACATCAATACTCTTGATACCATCTTTAATCCCGGAAGCCGCCGGTAAAGTTATTTCAGAAGCAATGGCACTGGGTGTACCAGTCGTTGGATCTGAAATTGGCGGAATACAACAACAACTTGCTGGATCGGGCGTGACTGTTTCGTTGAAACCTTCGCTACTTCCAAACACGTTGACCAACAAGTACAAGGTACATCTCAGTGCAGAGGACGTAGAAGATTGGACGAGTGCGATCGCTGCGGTATTAAATTCTGAGGATTTTTATAGATCGCTAGTAATTAAAGGTTTAGAAAGCTGCGATCGATACAAACTTGAGAATATCCTACCGTCTTGGCGTTCTTCGCTCGGAATTGAGATGTTCGACGCCACGGTTTGATAGTGTGTTCCTTTCTCAGGTTTGGAGGGAAGCAGTATGAGGCAAGTTCGTCACGCGAGCGCGTTGACCAGGCACGCCGTCTGAGGTGCCCCTAGTTTCCTAGTCACCTGCCGCGCTCAGTTTCTGCTGCCTGAATTCAGAGTCAACGGGCGACAGCATGCCTTTGTTAGTATGCTTGCGTTATCGGTTGTAGAACATTTCAATGTAATTGAACACGTCCCGTCTGACATCGTCGGGCGTCGGGTAAGTGCGCCGCCTGATCTTTCCACGTTACAGAAACTGGGAGACGCTTTCGACGACCGCGTTGTCGTGTCAATTGCCGCGTCGGCTCGTGCTGAGTTCGTGGTCGGGACGGCGGGGAAACGTCTACCACTCCCAACTCGTGAACTGGAAACCTTGATCGGAATGCACTATGGCCTTTCCATCAGGCTTTCGACGCCAGACGGCTATGAGAAGGACTTGCAGGGCGACGTCGGTCGTCAACCGGGACTGGGCGGACCATCCGATAACACGGCGCGAGAACGGATCGATTGCGATGCACAAATAGAGCCAGCCCTAATTGGTCCCGTTGTAGGTGGTGTCGGTCACCGAGGCGCGATCCGTTGAAGCCGTCTGAAACTGCTGTTCCAACCTGTTTTCGGCCACGATAGCTGGCCTGCCGCCGTAGCGGCCAGGGCGGCGTCTGCAGCCAACCGGCGCCACGATCCCGGCCAGCGATGCCAGCCGCGCCACACGGTTCTCCGAGATGCTCTCGCCCTAATCGCGCAGATCGTTCGTCGGCTTGCGATAGCCGTAGACCTTGCCACTCTCTGCCCAGGCCTGCCGGAACAGCTCAGACTGGCGCACGTATTCCTGAGCACGGCAGCTTAACAGTCCCTTAAGCGATGCATAGAAGCCGCTGAAGTGGACCCGAAGAACCCGGCACATGGCCCGGATGCCGAACTCCGCGCAATGCGCCCGGACAAAGGCGATTTTCATTGGGACCCTCGTGCGAAGTACACCGTTGGCTTCCTAAGACACACCCAGTTCTTCGCGGGCCTAAAGCAATGAGGTTTAGGTTCATCAAAGAACATTGAGATCACTTCCCGACCAATCGCTTGCGCCATGTTGTCGGTGACAGCAAGCGCGGGTTGCGGGCTTGGCGAACCCGTCCAGCCAACCGCCGACAGCGGTCTGACTTGGTCACTCTAGCACATATCATGGAACAGTCCGGTCTCAGTTTGGGCAGCTATGGCCGCCCTCGAATGACTGAAGTGCTGAAGGGAATTGGACTGGATACATGCCACCGCCGCGTTGGCAGATTGATGCGCCAGAACGGCATATCAGCGGTAAGAACATGTAAGCACAACGTGACGACCATTGCGCGGCAGGCGATTGCAAAGCAATCTGCCGAGAGGGGGGCAATGACCATAAGTTTACTATTGCGCCGAACCCCCTAGATCGTGACTTCATGGCAGAAGCACCAAACCAGAAATGGGCGGGTGATATCAGCTAGGTCTGGACCCGCGTGGACTGTTCGGACTTTCGCTTTCCAGTCGCCATTTACACCTCCAAGGTCAGGGTGTTGCGACGACCGGTTGAATCCGCGCAATACTGTTCGCACGACTGTCCGAAAGTCCTGGCCAAGACGGGTTCAAGGTGCCGATGTATAGGAAGGGTAACTGTTATGACAATGGAGCAGTCGAGACCTTCTTCAAAACCATCAAGGCCGAACTCATCTGGCGGAGATCATGGGAAACGCAGCGACAAACTGAAATGGCCATCTTCAAATACATCAACGGGTTCTACAATCCGCGTCGCCACCACTTAGCACTGGGCTAGAAAACCCGTCGCCTTTCAAAGGAAAGTGATCTAAACGAGCACCTGAAGCGGAACGAAAGCGTGACCGGTCCAATTGTGTGTTTCGCATTTGGGAACACGTTTTGCGACAATAGCGTTTATTTCTGCTTCACTCAGAGACTATAGTACTAATGTCGCAGAGCGCACGGTGTCATTTTCTGAAATATATTTGAGGTTGATAGGTCGTTACGCCCGCCCGCAAGCGGCGTGGCCAAGGGTTTACTTGGCCGTGTGGACTAGTGTTCTCCACTCTATGAATATGCTTGATCTGATCAAATATCTTACCGATGCATCACCCCCTTCATAACCAATCCCGCGGGACGGGAATTTTGCCATTCAAGAGGAGTTCGATGCTGCGAACGCTACTTATGGCACTGGGGACATTGCAGTATTTACCTTACGTCATCCCGATAGTGACATAACCAAATTCGCGGAAGCGGAAGCTTCAAAACGCAATAAAAAGTAGAAGGAATTTGTAATGGCTAAAGGAAAGAATTTAATCGGAACAGTGACCGAGTCTGGGGACAACCGGATTGACGGCCTTCTAATAGGCACAAATTGGGGCGGTGACGCGATAGAGTATGCTTATCATACCACTTCAAGCGTCGATGATTACTATTCTAAATATACGCAAGGATTTTCCGAAATTAACACCCAGCAAGAGAAGGCAGTCATGTTTGCCCTTGATGCGGATCGCGGTGGTCAGGCATCGCAAGGGTTTTCAGTCGAAGGATTTACGAATCTTCAGATCGAGTTTGATGCAGCCGCAGATAGCGCAGCACCCGAATCCCTAAGATTTGGAAACACAAGTTCAAGTTTGCTTGCAAGCGCATTTTCCTATTACCCTGGAGCCAATTCATCTGCAGGAGACGTCTGGTTTGGTCACGATGCTGCGAAAATTCCTGTCGCGGGCAATTATGGCTGGTACATGACGCTTCATGAAATCGGTCATGCCTTGGGCTTATCTCATGGCCATGAAGCAAGATTTGGGTTTCCTGCACTGCCACCTGAGTATGATTTTTTGGAAATGACTGTTATGTCCTATCGATCATATGAAGGTAAAACGCTTAGTTCTGGATTGTCCAACGAGAAATGGGGATACGCCCAATCCTTTATGATACTAGATATCGCTGCACTCCAATATATTTATGGGGCGAATTATTCGACCAATAGTGGTAACACCGTTTATCAATGGAACCCCAACAGTGGAGATACATTGGTGAATGGCGAGGTTGCTATTGATACCAGCGGAATCCGTATTTTTGCAACTATTTGGGATGGCGGCGGCGTTGATACATATGATTTAACCGCATATACTACGGATTTAAATCTAAACCTTCAGCCAGGTGAAAGCTCGGTCTTCAGTGATGAGCAGCTTTCAAAGCTAGGGCAAGGTAATGATGCGGAGGGCAACATTTATAATGCTCTAACACATGGCGGAAATAATACTTCGTTGATTGAGAATGCATTCGGCGGGACTGGTAACGACCGCATTTCGGGAAACGATGCCGACAATAATATGTACGGAAATGATGGAAACGACCAGTTATTTGGATTAGCCGGAAACGATATCCTTTCGGGCGGGTCAGGGCGAGATGATATCTTTGGGGGCACTGGAAACGACATCATTGATCTTGGCGCGACCATCGGTAACAGGCCACAGTTTGCCAGAGGCGGGGCTGGAGATGACATTTACTTAATCTCCCGCGGCAATGGTTTTTCCGCTGTCTATGACGAATCTGCTGGCGGCGGAAACGACCGCGTCATCTTCACGGATGTAAATTTTGACGAGAGCAGTTTTCAACAACATCCAGACGAACGATTATCAAACTCCATTATTATTAAAGCTGCAGGCGGCATGGACATTCACATTAACAACGTCATTGGGTCATATAATGCGATCGAAAGCTTTGAGTTCAGTGATGGCACCGTGATTAATGATTTCCACTTCGGTGGATCTGGGCGTGAAAGTATCTATGGTGGCGATGGGGCAGATTTCATGGACGGCGGTGCCGATTGGGATCTACTGAAAGGCGGGAACGGTGCAGATATAATGAACGGCGGGGATGGCCGGGATAAATTGTTTGGCGGGGAAGATGCAGATATCATTTACGGTGGTAATGGCTGGGATAAACTGTTTGGTGGCGGCGGTGCCGATAACATGGACGGCGGCAATGGCTGGGATAAACTGTTTGGTGGCGACGGTGCCGATATCATGGACGGCGGTACCGGCAGGGATCGACTGACAGGCGGGAACGGTGCAGATATATTTGTCTTCTCGGATGGTTATGGGGCGGATAAAATAACTGACTTCGACGTAAACTCCGGCGATGTTTTGCGCCTTGATGTTGCTGGTCTTGATACCTTCACAGCCATTCTTTCTGCGGCTCAGCAGAACAGTAGCGACGTCGTAATCAACTTTAGTGATGCTGATATTTTAACTTTGAAGGGCATTCAATTGGCGGCCTTGACCCAAGATGATTTCGCCTTTGTTTAGGTCCTTCACCACGGCATGTTGAGTTATGACCGAATTTGGTTATGGCGTAATTCAAAAAGCGGCGTAATGAGGCAGATGTCAGCGCCGGCCAGAACCTCATAAGTAGCAATACGCCCATAATGAACTCTACACAAACCCTACCGTTTAGCCCAACGGAAACGATTGTTGATCCGTTGATAAAACTTGCACGCGAATGTGCCCGCCGAATGCTGGCGGAAGCGCTGAAACCAGTAGCTGACGCCTTAATTGCCAGTTTTACAAATGGACAGCTAGATGATGGTCGCCAGCGGATTGTCCGTCATGGATTTGGCCCCGAGCGGCAGCTTCAGACCGGTTTCGGTCCGCTGGATGTCCAGCAACCCAGGGTGCGCGACCGGCTGGCGACACCTGATCTGTCAAAAAAGGTCCGCTTTACTTTGAACTTATTGCCAGAATGGGCCCGCCGCTCGATCAGCCTGGATGCCTTGCTACCAGTGATGTATCTTAAAGGCATCTCGACGGGTGATTTCCAAGAGGCGCTCTCGGACATGATGGTCCCTGATGCTCCCACCCTGTCGCCAAGTGTCGTATCACGACTGACGGCAGGGTGGGGCAGGCGCAATATGAGACTAGGTACGGCGTGATCTGTCAGGATGTCACTACCTCTGCATCTGCATTTGGGCGGATGGTATCTACCTACAGGCCCGCGTAGAGGAAAATGCTGAAGGTATATTGGTGATCATCGGCTCAACACTTGAGGTCAAAAAAGATCTGATTGGTTTTCAGGTTGGCCTTCGGGAGAGCGCGCAAAACTGGCACGAATTGCTGGCTGACATAAAGAGTCACGGGTTGTCCGTCGCACCGGAAATTGCGGTTGGTGATGGCACCACGGGGTTCTGGAATGCACTGGATAGAGTGCTTTTAAGCAAAAAACATCAGCGCTGTTGGGTGCATGAGGTGCTGTTGGTGCATAAGGTAAAAAATGTCCTGAATTGTCTTTTAAAGCAGATGGCGCCAGCCGTGAAGTCAGACACGGACGACATCCAGCATGCAGGGGCGGGTAAAAAAGCAGAAATGGCGCTGACAGTGTTCTCCGAGAAATGGGGGGCAAACATTCAAAGGGTGTCGCTTGTTTCTTTAAGGACAAAGACGCAATGCTCGCATAGTCAGACTTCTGCGGTAACGCCTCCGCAAAGCCTGGAAAATGCGCAACGTCAACCATCAATCCGCCAGTCCCGGACAGAGACCTTGACCGAGCCCATTCCCCACAAGATAACCACTTAAGTGGGACAACCTCGGCACAAAATCTTGGTCACTTTTGAATAGGAAGCATGTTGATGGATAAGCCCAATGGGTGACGAAGAACGGCGGATGGGGGCTGCGGAACTGGCAGCGGTGCGGCGCGAAGGACTTGGGCTATATATTGCGGTTGCGGTCTTCAGCTTCTTTGTGAACCTGCTGATGCTGACCGGGCCGCTTTACATGCTAAACGTCTACGATCGGGTGCTGGGATCACGCAGCCTTGAAACGCTCATCGCCCTTAGCGTCTTGGTCGCTTTTCTCTATGGCATGATGGGTATTCTCGATTTCGTACGTGGCCGCGTCATGGGACGCCTTGGCGCACGATTTCAGGCACGTCTCGACCGGCGTGTGTTTGCCGCGACGCTGCATGCCCAGACCCTTAACCGCGTCCCGCAAGAGGCGCGCACTGGTTTGCGCGACTTGGAAGCTATCCAGCGTCTGATCACCTCACCAGCCTTCATGGCGCTTTTTGACCTGCCCTTCATCCCGCTGTTCTTTTTGGGGATATTCATTTTCCATATAAATTTAGGCATCTTAGCGCTGGCCGGCAGCGCGGTCCTGATCGTCGTCGCCGTCGCCAACCAGATCACCACAAAAAAAAAGATGGAGGCTGCGAATGCCGCGTCCTTCCAGTCCGAGGCACTAGGCGCGCAAATCCGTAGCGAAAGTGAACTGGTTCATGCCCTTGGCATGCGCGGTGCCTCTTTTGATCGCTGGCAGGTCGCGCGTGGAAATTCGCTCGATGCCACGATCGGTGCGGCGGATTCCGCTGGCACATTTACCGCGATGACCAAAACATTCCGTCTGTTCTTGCAGTCCGCCATACTGGGTCTGGGTGCGCTACTGGTGCTGCGCGGAGAGATCACGCCGGGGGCGATGATTGCAGGTTCGATCCTGATGGGGCGGGCGCTGGCCCCAATTGAGATGATCGTGGGCCAATGGGCCGTATTCCAAAAGGGCCGTGAGGGCTGGACCCGTCTGTCCGTCCTGCTGGGGTCCATCCCCGAAGAAAAGGTCCGCACAGCCCTGCCTGCCCCCCGCGCAATACTGACGGCCGAGAATGTGACCGTGATGCCGCCTGGCGAACAGCAGGCCAGCCTGCGCCAGATCAGCTTTGCGGTGCAGCCTGGGCAAGCTGTCGGTGTCATTGGCACATCCGGTGCCGGGAAATCCACGCTGGCGCGCGCCTTGACGGGCGTCTGGCGACCTGCTGGTGGCAAAATCCGCCTCGATGGGGCGGCTCTGGACCAATACGATGCAGACACGCTGGGCCAGCACATCGGTTATCTGCCGCAGCGGGTTCAGCTCTTTGACGGTACGATCAAGGAAAACATCGCCCGGATGTCGATGACTCCCGACGATGCCGCCGTCGTCCGTGCAGCGCGGAAAGCGGCGGCACATGACATGATCCTGCGCCTGCCCGATGGCTATGATACGCGTGTCACTACCACGGGCGGTCGTCTGTCCGGTGGCCAGATCCAGCGCGTTGGATTGGCACGTGCCATGTATGGTGATCCGGTGGTGCTTGTGTTGGATGAGCCAAACAGCAACCTCGACAATGACGGGTCGATCGCTCTGAACAACGCGATCCGTATCGCCAAATCCGAAAACAAGGCTGTCTTCATCATGGCGCACCGTCCTGCCGCGATCCAAGAATGCGATTTGCTGCTCGTGATCGAAAACGGCGCACTGCGCGCCTTTGGCCCCAAAGACGACGTGATGAAGAAAGTCCTGAGCAACGCCCAAACGATCACCCAAGCAACCGGCAAAATGGCGGTCACGCAATGACCTCTGGCATCAATGTTCCCAGCCGCTGGTCAGCGACAAAACCGCTTCTGATTGGCACGTTCGCTGTTTTCCTGCTGGTTGGAGGTTTTGGTGCGTGGGCTGTCTTTGCCAATCTGCAAGGTGCCGTAATCGCCCAAGGCCAGATTGAGGTCGACCGCAACCGTCAGGTGATCCAGCATCCGGACGGCGGTGTAGTCGAGCGGATCGCGGTCGACGAGGGCGAAACCGTCGCCGCAGGCGATTTGCTGATCGAACTTGATTCTTCCAATCTAGAGAGTGAATTGGCTGTGGTCGAAGGCCAACTCTACGAGGTACTCGCCCGCCGCGCCCGGCTCGAGGCAGAGCGTGACGGGTCGACTACATTGACCTTTGACCCTCTGCTCTTGAAGGGGGCGTCAGAGGCAAAGGACCTGATCGACGGTCAGCAGCGACTGTTCGAGGCGCGCCTCGACAGCCTACTGAAGGCGACCAATCAGCTTGAACAGCAAGGCATGCAGATCGCGAGCCAGGTGACCGGCATCACAGCCCAACAAACGGCAATGGCAGAGCAAGCTGCCTTGATCGACGCAGAACTGGCCGACCAGCAAAGTCTGCTCGACCGCGGCCTGACGCAGGCCAGCCGGGTGCTGGCACTGAAACGCGAGGCATCTAACATGCGCGGCCGGGCCGGAGAGCTCCGCGCTCAGGCCGCCCAGGCTGCGGAACGTCGCACCGAAATCGAGATCCAGATCCTGGGGCTGGCAAGCACCCGCCGCGAAGAGGCAATCACACGGCTGCGCGATCTGCAATCCAACGAGCTGGAACTAACGGAACGGCGTCGCACGCTGCGCCAGCAACTTGATCGGCTGGATATCCGCGCTCCAGTCTCGGGGGTCGTTTACGGGTTGACGATATTTGCGCCGCGCTCGGTGATCCGCCCAGCTGAACCGCTGCTCTATCTTGTGCCGCAGGACCGTCCATTGGTGATCGCCACACAGGTGCAGGTGACCGACATTGACCAGATTTATTTAGGGCAAGACGTGCTGCTACGCCTATCGGCATTCGACCAGCGCCGCACACCGGAATTGGCTGGCCATGTAACTCAAGTCAGCGCTGACGCCTTTACGAACGAACAAAACGGCCTGTCCTTTTATCGTGCAGAAGTGAGCATGAATGAAGGAGAGATCAGAAAACTTCCCGATGGGATGATGCTGATCCCAGGCATGCCAGTCGAAGCCTACGTCAGGACCGCTGACCGCACACCCATGAACTACTTTCTCAAGCCCATCTCAGACTACTTTGCAAAAGCCTTCCGAGAGAGCTGAAGAAGGTTAAAGGGTCTCATAGCCTGCACGACTGACCCATGATCCGTTCGCGCTTTCGCTAGAGGATGCCTTGCTGGTCGGATACTAAAAAGCCCTGCGAGGTCATCTTATTGGCAGGGGGATTTAGCAAGATGGTCAGTCTTGGCATTTGGCGTGACCTGCTCCCCTGAGTGTCCCCGTTTATAAGTTAGCTCTGTTCAGGTTTTGGTCGTCCTTTGACCGGTTAGCATATTCCCACGGCGTCAGGCCAGCGAGGCTTGAGTGTGGGCGATGGTGGTTGAAGTCTTCGCGCCATGCCGCCACGAGATCGCGGGCATTGCGCAGAGTGTCGAACAGGTGCTCGTTCAGAAGTTCGTCCCGCATCCGGCCGTTGAAGCTCTCCACAAGGCCGTTCTGCATGGGTTTGCCCGGCGCGATATAATGCCATTCGACCTTGCGGTCTTCCTGCTACTTCAGGATCGCGTTCGAGGTCAGTTCTGTCCCGTTGTCAGAGACCACCATGCAGGGATAGCCGCGCATCTCTGCGATCCTGTCCAATTCGCGGCCGACGCGCATACCTGACAGCGACGTGTCAACAACAGCGGCCAGGATTTCCGACTGAAGTCGTCGATCACGTTCAGGATGCGGAGCCGCCGACCGCAGGACAGGCTGTCGGACACGAAGTCCAAGCTCCACCGCTGGTTCGGCCCTCTCGGGATGGCCATCGGCGCTCTGGTGCCCAAGGCACGTTTCCGGCCACCACGTTTGCGCACTGTCAGGCCCTCCTCTTTGTAGATGCGATACAGCTTCTTCCAGTTCACCTGCCAGCCATCGCGCTTCACCAGCACATGCAGCCGTCGATAACCGAACCGCCGCCGTTCCGATGACAGATCCTTCAGGCGTGCCCGTAGGTCAGCGTCATCTGATCTGCTCGACGGCCTGCGATACACACGCGGATCTATCCCCGCCAAAGCGCAGGCCCGCCGCTGCCGATATCCCTCCTGGTTCATGGCCCAATCCACGGCGCGCCGCCGTGCATCAGGCCTCAGAAGTTTTTTCCCAGCATCTCCTTCAGCGTGGACACATCCATCATTTGCTCGGCCAGCAGCTTCTTGAGTTTGGCGTTCTCTGCCTCCAGCGCCTTCAGCTTCCTTGCATCAGATACTTCCATGCCGCCAAACTTGGATCGCCATTTGTAGAAGGTCGCATCGCTGACGCCGTGCTTGCGGCACAGCTCCTTCGCGCCAAGCCCCGCCTGATGCTCCTTCAGAATGCCGATAATCTGTTTTTCACTGAACCTCGATCGCTTCATCGTCTGTCTCCTTTGATAGGAACAGACTAACCTCAAATCGCGGACTTTTCAGGGGAGCAGGTCAGCAGGCGCGGAAATTGCCACGATAACGCGGTGGCGGAAAGCTTCTTCCATCTTTTGAAGCGCGAACGGATCAGGTGGCAAACCTACCTCACACGCGATGCAGCAAGGCAGGACGTATTCGATTACATTGAGATGTTTTATAACCCCACCCGCAAGCACACGAACAACGGCATGTTGTCACCGGTTGACTATGAAACCACACAAAGGAAATGAACGATGCAGGCGTCTAAGAGACTAGGGGCACGTCAAACAATGATTGTAAGCTTCTGACATCCATCTCAGGAATTGGGCCGTTCAACGCCTTGGCCATTCTGGCAGAGGCTGGTGATCTGCGCCGCTTTCAGCATCACCGCCAATTCTTGAAGTTCTGCGGTACGGATCTGGCAACCATCCAGTCCGGCACATTTCGAGGCAAGACCAAGCTGTTCCAATACGGCAATGCCCTGCTACGGCGGACGCTTTGGATGGCTGCGCAGGTGGCCATCATGCAAAAGACCAACAGCTTTCGTGATAAGTTCGAGCGTTACATTTCCAAAGATCGGAAAAACACCCATTTGCGCCGCACGGCGTATACCGCAATCGCTCCCAAAATGGCCCGGACGGAGCGCGGGATCATCAAACGGGGCAAACCTAATCGTCCCTTCTTTCAGGGTTGATCGCCAGCAGGAGGACCTTTCTCTGTAGGGGGCGAAGAGGCGAGCAATCGAACTCGTAGATAATGTTCAGGCCTTCTGCTCAACAACCCGAAGATCTTGTCTTAAGGACGGTGTGAGCCGCAAAATTGTACTCTGTGTTTGTTATGGGAGAGACATGTTGTTGACCAAAATGCCGAACTGACACACATTTAAACAAGCTGGAGTGCTCTAGCGTGACAATGATCTGATTCCGAATCAACCAATCATTCCGCGCATAGAACGTTGTCGCTGAAGATGCAGCCGGGCTTGCCGTAGACCCGGATGAGGGCAACGAGCTCCCTGGCAACCCGTGTGCCGGACAGGCTGGGGTCCGCGACAAGGCACGGGCATTGCCGAGTGCTATCGTCGACCACTGTCAGCATCCGGAAGTTTCGCGAGGTGCCGAAGCTGTCGGACACGAAGTCCAATGACCAACGCGCGTTGGGATGCGGGGCAACTGGCATCCAGTTAGTCGAAAGCTCCGCTTTGCCTCGGTGGTGACATGAGACCAAATTCTGGGGTAAATCTGCGAGCTAAAATCTATCGACTTAGATCTGAGATAATCAGCCTTGAGCGTTTTGGTCGAACCAGTCTTCCATCATCCGCCGTATCATCTCTGGCCGTGATGGCTTGTCTGATTGAGCGTCTATCGCATCGTCCAGCCGCTTCAATGCATCAGGGGGCACCCTCACCAAAACTGGTGTCGCGTCAGTTTTAGGACGACCGATCTTCGCCATAATAATCTCGAAACTTTCCAATATCGTCTATTGACTTTACAATATCGTATAGTAAGTTCGTGCAGACGCAAGGGTCAAGCTTGCGCCTACACTAACCCCAACGATCCTATGGAGATCATCATGGCTGACACTTTCCCTACCACGCGACACGGCGTGTCTCAAACCCCGAATGCGGCGCTGGATTTGTCTGTGGCGAACGCCGCTGGCTTGGCAGAGTTTGATCGCTGCATGGCGCTGACGCGCGCTGCGATCGCGGCGGAGGCCTGCGCGGATGCGGCCAATCAAGATCCCGCACTTGCGGGTTGCGATCAAGCCGCAGCCGATGCTTGGGCCATGGCAGACGAGGCGCTCTGGCGTTTCCACTCCGACAGGTCTGTGGCCCTGTCGGATGTAAAGTATGCGGCTTGGGTGCTTCTGCTGATGCTCGAAGACGATGGAGACGGCCTCGATACTCTGACGCAGCGTGCGCAAAGTCTGCGGTATCGGGCACGGCGGTTCGCCCGCAGTCCGTTGCCTGTCGAACTGCTCTCAGCACCGCGCATGGTCGTAGCCGCCGATCTTGTCGATGAGATTATCGCAGCTGCTCAAGAAGATCTGACCGCACGCGAGGCGCTCCGCGCGACGCCAGTTGTGAGCACCGATCTCGGGCTGTCATCGTCAAGGGTCGATGTGCAATGCGAAGAGATCGAGGACGGTTTGGACGTCAGTCCGGTCTGATCTGCGCCATTCCGATCTGAACGACAGCGGCATCCGTGCTTCTGGATGCCGCCGGTCTGCCTTTGCCTGCAGTTCATCCTTATTCAGGAGGTGCGTTCAATGAACGTTCATTCCCTCGTATCCGACACATTCATCATCGACGGCGATGCCTACCCTGCCCTCGATAAGCCACTCCAGCCGAACTGGATCGCGGCAGCCGCGCGCGCGGGCTTTGATCTGATCGGTCGCGCCCGTGACCGCTACCACGGCGTGTTGCGCTGTCGCACCTGCGCCACCGACGCGCTGGTGCGGATCAATGTCATTCGTGACGCGACACCGCTGTGCCACGCCTGCATCCATGACCGACGGTCCCGTGCGGCCCAAGCTCTCGGCGCAGAGCTGGTCGCCAAGTGTCCGGAACATCGACACTACGGCCTGTTCCGCCTGCCCTGCGGCCATGTCGTGCGGAGTCAATACACTCGTGTGGAGGCCGCCGCAGACGGCGGTCACGCTCTCGGATGCGAAGACTGCCGCGCCGCACGCGATGATGAGGCGGCCCGCGACTTTGGCTGGGTCTTGGTCGGTCCTGCCACAAGCGGGCGCGCAGGGTATCGCGACTACCGCCACCATTGCGGCCACGTGCAATCCATCAGTGTCAGCAACATGCGCTGGGGAGACTGCACCTGTGCGGCCTGCGGTCAGGGGTGGGCGGCCAAGCCGTCGTTCATCTACTTGTTCCGGATCGACCTGCCGGAGATGTCGGTCCTGAAGCTGGGCTATTCCGCCCGACCGGCCAAGCGCCTGCGCCACCAGCTTGGTCTCGACCGCAGCGTGTCGGCCGAAGTCATCCGGGTGCTTGCGCTCTCCTCCGGCAATCTCGCCGTGCGTGAAGAGAAAGCCTGCCATCGCCATATGCGCAACATGCACCCCGAACTGGTCCTGCCCAAGCGCGTGTTTGGTGACGCGATCAAGACCCAAGGCGAGATCTATCATCTGCGGGCAGAACCCTTGCTGCACGCTTTGATCGATGGTGTCACGGCACGATTCCGGTCCGCCGCCGACCATCCGTCGAGATCCACCGCGCCGAAAGCCACGGACGCGCGGCGCGACACGCGCCCCGACTGACGCCAGCGCCACGCCCGCATTCGACGAAGAGGGGGCAGTCCACGGCGGAATCTGCCTGATTGCGGGCAATGGAACAGGTCGCTGACCCGCCAGCCTCACCTGCCGCCCCTTCTCGCCGTCACCCGTGACCGATTGCCCCCTTCGGGCACCGGGTTCTCCGCTCGTTCCTACAGACAGGATATCGCCATGACACATTCGAACACCAATACCGCTCCTGAGCTTCCGCAGACTTCGACCGCCCAGACCCAATCCGTCACCGCACCCTCTTGGCAACCACTGGCCGACGTGGCCCTGCATCGGCTCTATCCGGATCGTCCGCGCGGGCTGAGGATCGGGGCGTTCCTACGCAGCTTGCAAACCTCAGACGCAGAAGCCGACGTCGATGCCTATGCTGATGCAACATGGAACGCGCATGCCAAGGATGATGCGCCATCGAATGCGGATGCGGTGTCACCCACGCCTGCTGACGGCCCAAGCGCCGCGGACGCCCTGCGAGCGTCGGAGATTGCCGAAAGTCTCGATGAGGTATTCGATGACGTTGAACTCTCGAACGACATGCCCATGCCCAGCGGGACGCCTGCGGCCGATGCCATGCGTTCCGCTGAGATCACCGCAGCCCTGGCCGCGGGCGATGACCCATGGGCCACCGACAGCGTCACCCGGAACTGTCGCCCGCCCTGCCCCGTCGCGGCCAGCGCTGTGCTGGCCCTCGCGCAGCTGGCCAAGACCTTTGGCGATCAGGCGGCAGTCAATGCGCTGCTGTCGGATGGGGCCGCCACCGTGCTGATCTGCGACAGCACGGCCGAGGCGCGGCGCCTCAAGGACGCGCTGATGAAGGGGTTGCGCGCCAAAGGCACGCCCCCCGGTCAGCCGCTGTCGCAAACCCCGCTCCGCCCGGAGGTCATCCTGGTCGATACCCGCACACCGACCTCCATCGCAGCAGAGCTGGCCCGCGCCGAGGACAAGCTGGCAGAGCCTGCACCGCTGGTCATTCTGACCCCACCGGGTCAGGACCTGCCCGGCACGCTGTCGCTGCTGCCCGTCGTTCACATCGCCCGGCCCTGCACCCAGACGCTGGCCTGGACCCTGCGCCTGACCCACAGCGCCACCGGACAGATGGCCGAAGGTGCGCTGCGCGCGGCCCTGCCCGCTGATGCCGCCCTGGCAGCGCTGCCGATGAGCACCGTCGACCTCGCCTTGCGCCAACCCAGCCCGTTGCGTGTCGCGCGCAAGCTGGCGGAGCTGGCCCGGCCGAAGACGGTCATCGCAGACGACGGACCGACGCTCGACGATCTGCCGGGTCTTGGTGAGGCAGGCCAAACCCTGCGCCAGATCGCCACCGATCTGAACGCCTACAGGGCGGGCACACTGCCGTGGTCGGACGTGGCTAACGGCGTGCTCCTGACGGGCGCACCCGGCACCGGCAAGACTTTTGCTGCCGCGGCCCTTGCGCGGGCCGCAGGTGTGCCGCTGGTCACCGCAACGCTGGGCGGATGGCAACAATCGAAGGCCAAGCGTGGCAACGAGACGATGCGCGCCATGGCCGACACCTTCGAGGCGGCAATCGCGGCAGCATCCGGTCCAGCCAGGGGAGCGGTGCTGTTCCTCGACGAGATCGACGCCCTTCCCTCCCGCGACGGTCCGGACGATCACAATTCAACCTACTACCGCAATGTGACCAATGCTGTGCTGGCGCTTCTCGACGGGGCCATCGGTCGTGACGGTGTCGTTGTCATCGGGGCCACGAACCACCCCGAGCATCTCGACACGGCGATGGTCCGGCACGGTCGGCTGGGGCTGCGCATCGATATGCACCACCCCACGACAGCCGACCTGCCGGATGTACTGCGTTACCATCTGCGCGGCGATCTGCCCGGCGCCGACCTGACGGGCATCGCGCGCGCAGCCGCCGGTGCCACGATGGCGGACATCAAAGGTCTGGTGCAGGTCGCGCGTCAGACCGCCCGTGCCAAGGGTCGCGATCTGGCGGTCAGTGATCTGATGACCGCCCTGCGGGATCAGCGCCCGCTGGTGCCGCAGGCGCTGCGCGCGCGTGTCGCCATCGCCGGTGCCGCCAAGGCCGTCACAGCCCAGATCACCGGATACGCCCGCCCCGACCGGATTAGCCTGACCGTGGCACGAGACGTCACGGCGCAGGTCGTGCTGACACCGCTGCCGAATGCGCGCAGGCCGACCGACATTCAGCGCGAGATGATCATCCTGCTGGCCGGACGTGCCGCCGAAGAGGTGATCATCGGGTCCGTGTCCGGTCGCAGCGGCGGCGACGCGGCATCCGATCTGGCACGCGCCACCCGCCTGGCGATCGCCGCTGACCTCAGCTTTAGCCGTGGGCCGGGTCTGATCTGGTGCAGCGCGGACGCAGACCCGGCCACGCTCTTTGCCCGGCACCGTGGGTTGCGCGACCGCACCGCCCGCAGGCTCGACGCCGCCTACGCCCGCGCCTGCGACCTCGTCCGCGTGCACCGCGTCATGATCGAGACGCTGGCCGGTGATCTGCTGGTGGGTGGTGTCGTGGAACGTGAGGCTCTGCGTGATGTGCTGGAAGTCGCAGCACCGGAAAGCGATAGTGGCGATGAGGGTGGGGGCGATACGGCGAGGTTCTGGCCGAGGGTGTAAATGATGCGCACATCGCGGCATGGGCGGCGGGTGTCGTCGCCCGTGCCAGCCAAAAGCCTCTACGATTCCAGCTTTCGCTCGCCCGTCGCCAAATATCCTTCTTTAGATCGCGCGTTCTTTGTCAGGACGATAATCCGTTGGTTCATCACTTTAAAGTTCGCCAGCATCCGACGAACAGCCTCATCGGGTTGCGCCGTCACAATTGAAAGCAATCCACCAAACAAAAAAACGCTCACCATATAAAGCAGGTACAGTCATTTATTGATACTGATTGGCCAATATTCACGGCAGGCCTGGCACCTGCAAAGCCGCAATCCATCAAACAATGATACCGTCGTGGGGGCGTGTGACGCACAATTCAAAGTCTGCCTGTCGCTGTCGAACAAGAGTGGATCACAAACACTTTCCCGAAAGACAGACTGCCATCCCCTCAAGATCGGCTCCCTGCCAAAACCATCTCACTTCCTGCAGCCTGACAAAACCTACCCTTTCGTTGCGGGTCTGACAAAACCTGATTGATCTTCGGCCGTCTGACAGAACCTTCCTTATTGTCGTGCGTCTGACAAAACCGGTTCAAGTTTTGCGCCTCTGACAAAACCTCGCCTGAAGCCATTCCCTGACAAAACCGGTCTGCATGCCGTGGCTCTGACACAACCTCTTTCTGTCTTGCCCCTCTGACAAAACCGTTTTGCAAATTCCGGGCCTTACAAAACCTGATGGGGTCGTATTGTTGGAAAGGGCGACCATCACTGCGGCATCATCGGCAGGCCCTGGTCAGCGCCAATTTCTTACCTGATGACCATCTCGGAAACCGCTGTGATTGATCTGCGACGCCCCTATCGGCCGATCAACCAGACATCGACACCAGAACGAGGATGACCGCTGATCGACCAGGACAGCGCAGCGAGCCGGCGGTGATTTCGATCTTCTAGAAGCCCGTCCCTTCGAGTTGAGGTGACCTACCCGACAGTAAGCGCAGATCTCTCGAACACGCACATCTGATCGGCAGAAGCACCGCCAAACTGAGGAACGCCGTGCGCTTCTGCGATCGCGCAACTGTTCAAATCAGCCGCGGTCTTTTCTCAGGTGGGACCCAAGCCCTCATCCCGCTCATCCCATAGTTCACAATCAGCCACGCCCGTGTTTGACGAGTCCTGCTTTGCCGCAATAGGCTGCTCCTGCCCCGCGACCGCCCGCCGATAGGGCCGCAACGTCTCTGCATCCTGCGCGCGCTGCATCTGACCGAACTGCCCCTCACGATAGGTTTGATCATCCACACGCTCGAGGGCAGCCCGGACCTCTTTGATCTGCTTGTCTGGGACGTCGGGCAACACCTGCCTGATCCTGCGCAACAATCCACGCTCTGCGGCGGCGTCTTTCAGCAACAGTTTCAGAGGACGCAGATAGTCAGTGATGATCCCTTCCAGTTCAGCCACTCGCTTTTGCAGACCACCCACAGTCTCGGCGACGATCCGGTCCGCACGCGCGCGCTCTTGCGCGCGGGCCTCCAGCACGGCCGCGTCTTTCAGATCAGCGATCTCGGCAAAGGCCGCGTCCAGTTCTGCGTGTCGCGCTTTCAAACGGGCGGCCTCTTCGTTCACCCATTGGCGGGTCGTTTTTGGCTTGGGATCGTCCTGCGTGCGAGGATAGCCCGGATGGATCCCCAGCGCGGCAAAGGCCCGACCGAACGCCTGGCGCAGCGCCTCAAAGCTTCCCTCCAGCCGCAATGTTGGATGCGATGCGCGACCCACCGTGCGCACCCCCGGTGAGGCCGCAACCTTGGCCTTGCGCGCCGCGAACGCGGCATCGGTCTCTCCCTTTCGCCGTCGGTCCACAGCACGGGGCTTGCGCAGATAAGTGGGCGCGACCAGCACATGCAGATGCGGCGTGTCCTCATCGAGATGAAGCGAGACATGCACCAAATCCGCGCCAAACTCTTGTCTCAGGGCCGCCATTGCCACATCAAGCCAAGCCTCCAGTCGCGCCGCGTCCCATGTGCCGATCTGCCCCGGCGCATCGGGCCGAAAGAAGTTTGCCGACGCCCCCATGACGATCCGCAAGTAAGGCAGACGCGCACGCCGGGACGGCATCTTGACCCCCGCTTTGTAGAAGTCCGCCAATGCCGCTTTGGGACCGGCGGGATTACCGAACAGCACCCGGTTCAAACAGGTGCGTGCGGGATCGATGTTGGATGAGTCCGCCACACGCTTGATCTCATGGGTGTCCATCTCCGTCACATTGTCGGCACTGGCAGGCTCACAGTTGAACACCAAGAAAGATTGGTCGATCGCATCTTTGGGCATAAGCTCATCTCATAGGTTCGGCGCATTTTCTGCGGCATACTTTTTTCACGGGTCAGGATTATCGTTTGGGCAGATCGGAGTTTCCTGTGGCTCATAAGGAAACTCCGATCACCTGCAGGCCGTCCGGTGCGACGTTGTCTGCAACAGTAGTCAGCATGGGTCGTGATCACGCAGACGTATGAAGCCAGCTGACCTGCCAAGCCTGCAGCGATCGGCGCAACCTATTCCGGCTGCGGGGCCTGCCCCGGCGGCCAGATCCGCGGGTTCACCGCCGCGCGCCGACTGGGCGCACCGCCCCGCGGCCCACTGGGGGCCGCCTTCATCAGCCGCACAACATGTGCCCGCTCCAGCCAAGTCATCAGGTCCACGAAGGCGTCACCTTTTTCGAACTTTTCAGGCGCCATACGCCGCAACTCCCGCACGGGGATGGATGCAACCCTATTGGCCTGCAACTTCTTGACGAGCGTGTAGGCCGCCAGTTCGGTCTCGCTGCACCCGTTCCGCCAGTAAACCGACCGTGCCATCGGCAGCAGGTAGTCGTCGAAGAGCCGACCCGCAGCGCGCACATCGTCGGCCTCGACAGTCTCCGGTGTATCGGGTCCGGTTGAGACCACGCGCATCAGAGCCAGCACCAGCGCAAGCCGCGCGACCGTGCCGTCACTCTTGCCGATAAAGCTTACCAGCAATCCCGCCTCTTGCGATTGCCGTGCGGCCGTGATGCGCGCGGCCATGAGCGCCCGCGCGTCATCAGTGAACGGCACCTCCCGCGGCGCGGGTCCGTGCATACCCTCATCCATCTGCAATGCCCTGAGACCGCGGAGCACATCCAGGATCGGACCATCATCGATGCGCGCATTCAGGTCGACGACCGACTGCGGAACACCCCACACCGGACAGAACCTGGCAAAAAGGCCGTCTGATGCGAGTTTGGGGACGTGCTTTTCGAGAACGTCAGGCTGGATACTGCCCACGATCGAAAGCAACACACCCGCAAGATCAGTATTCTCTTTGGCAGTATAACGCCGGAAAGGGGCACCATCGGCGCACTTGAGAAGCAGTGCGCGCAGGTCAGAAGGCATCGTCTTGACAAAGCCCGCGATCTCATCCGCGGTCATCAGCATACCGCGCCTGTGCTGCGCGAGCATCTTGATCAGCCCGAGATAGGTCATCATCTCGCACATCAGCAACGGTTTCGGACCGAGAGCGGCCTGAATATTCTCTCCCCCGTCCGGCATCACTGCCTGCCGCCAGGCATGCGCGTCATCTTCCAAATCCGGCAGGCCAGCCGCCGCGTGCGCAGCCTGCTCTTCAGCCTCCAGCGTCCGGTATGGTTTGAGCGTCCGGCCCATGGCCGGACTTTTGGCGGCTGCCGGATCCCCGATCAGCAAGAACCACAGAATGCAGGGCACCGCCCATTCCGGACCGACGCGCCCGACCCGCGCATTTCCGATCGCAGCGGCCGCCATCGCCAAAAACGTGGCCACAACGTAACCCTCGGAGGCCCCGACCGCTTTCGCGACCGACCGAATGAAGTCCGCGATCATATCCGGGAAGATATCCAGCGGCACATTCACTTCCGGCAACGCTCCGATCAAGTTCGGATCGACAGACGGCCAATCCGCAACATAGGCTCCGGCAGCTGTCTCGTCCGGAGAATGTGCAGGCGGCGCGATCGCAGGCTCTTCCGCAACCTGATCAGCAGACTCGGCCTCATCAAAGTCGTCTTGCTGAGACAGATCCGGTGGCCGCACTGGTTCATCAACACCGTCAGCTGCAGGGGCTGGCGGATCGACGAAGCTAACGTCGGCACCGCCCAGATCTTCAGCATCCGTCGCAGGTTTGCCAGCCAGCGACGTTGAACCATCGGCGTGAGGCGGATCAGGTGTTGCAACCTCTTCATTTGCATCGGGCTCAGGCGTAGAGCTCTGCGCCGCTGGCGGGATCGCGACCGGCCCGTTGACGTTGTCATACCGAATATCCTCTTCCGGAATAGAGGTGCGAACGACACCCGCACCGGTAATCGGCGGATCAGCGGGACTTGGTTTCGGATCGTAGACCTTGGACTTGGAGAACATCGGAGATTTGGCCATGAGGATTTCCTTTTGTGAGTTTGGAACCCCTAAAATAGGTAATTATAGCAGCACCGATACCCCTCTGCTTGGCTAATTGAATCTAAACATGTGGACAAACCGGCTAATCGGCTAAACTTGCCTTGTTGCGGCACCGACCGCGAGCACTTCTCAAGCTTACCAATTAATTATATAAAACATTTTATTTTCGCATCAGAATCGAACTTCAATTAATTCATGGGCGACCAGCTTCTCACGTTCGAGGTGGTCAGAACCTGATTTTGACGGCACGACATGACGGCAAATCAGCGCGTCAACGGAATCTCGTTCTCCACCCAGGCTTATCTTCAATTTGTCCACGACTTTGTTCGCCAGAGACGGTGCAATTCGCATTGACATCGGTTAGATTGCAATCACAGCGCCACCCGACACTCCCCCGTAATCGTAACCTTCAACAAACGCGCAGCCCGCGCACGGTATCACTTTGTCCAACGCACCGACATCAACGACAGCCAATGGCCCCGACCGCGCAGCCGCGCGGACGGGCCGTCGGCGTGCACTGCGTCTGGACAAAGTCATTGATACCGCACGTATCGAGAAAGCGTTGGAGACTGTCGCTCTGCTTCTGGAAGAGAACGAACGTTACCTGCCGATCTTCCTGCGGTTGGAAACCGAACTCGAAGCGGCCCGTCGCTCGGCCGACGCACTGGCGCGGGCCAAGGCAATCGCGCGCAAGGCGCGCTGAGACCTCAGGCCAAGTGGTCCGGCACAGGCAGTGCGATGCGCGCGACAACATCGCGTCTCATCTGCAGCGCCATTTCGTCGCCGTAGACCTCACGGCCACGGACTTCCTTGACGCTGTGCCCCATGATCTCACCGCGATCGTCCATCGGCACTTGCGCGGCTTTCAACCGGCTTTCCCACGTATGGCGCACACCGCCAATGGTCACACCTGCCGGTAGCAAGCCGTTCTCGCGCAAATATTTGTTCACGCCAGCCGAGTAGCTCCGTTTGTGGCGGTAGCGGGGAAAGCCCTCGGGATGGCGTTTCGCGGCCGCCAGTGCCAATCCCACAAGCGGCACCTGCCGCTCTGAATGCACATTCTTGACCTCCCGCCTATCGTCCGCGCTCTCGTCGCCCTCCTCATTCGCGACCATCAAATGCGGGATCGGCGCGTCAAGTTTGAACGCCCGTGCGGGCAAATCCATGATTTCCGACTGACGGCACCCTGTCTCGATACTGATCAAAAGGATATCGCGTGCTTCGTCGTTCATTCCGTCCAGCGCACCTGGTGCCAACCATTTTTCCTTGATCCAATCGACTGGCACTTCTCGCTTGCGGGTCGGTTTGGCATGTCGGTCACGGATCGAGATACCGGCGTAAGGTTGCGGCGGTGCCGCTTGTCCAAGGTCGTCGTAAAACCGGCGCAGCATGCCAGCGATATAATGGAAATCCTTGTTGGCAGAGGCGACCTTCAGCCTTCCACTTTTCAACCTGCCCTGCCACAGCCGACGATGCTGCAACGCTTCTGCCGCAGTTACGTCTACGACCCTACGATCCCCGCCAATCGCCTCGATCAAATTGCGAACAGCGCGATCGCGCGGGTTCCGCCACAACCGCATCTGCTGCGCGCTTTTGAACCGGTTGTCATGCGATGCAATATCTTCGATATGCGCGACAAGGCCGGATAGCATCAGGCCGGGCTCTTCAACGCCGCCCAACAGCGCCTCGGCAACCTCTGGCTGCACATCATTAGACAGTGCCAAAGTCGCCTCAACACGGCGCAGCAGTTCGATCAGTTCAAGATTTGCAACCGACTCTGCCGACAGAAACGCATAACCCTGTCGCGCGGCCAGATCACGCGCCGCCCGAAACCGGGCCTCCGCATCCCCGTCACGCCCCGCAAGCCGCGCTTCCCATCCATCGACGTATCCCGCCCAAACACGTTCCACCTTCGAAAGTGCAATCGCGCGAGAATCTGTTTTCAAGCTGTGCCAGATGACAGGCCGCGGCTCCACATCAGCAAACCGCGCAGGCACGCGTCGCTTCAGGTAAAACGTCTTGCCGCGTAAGGTGAGGTTGTCTGACATCGCACATCTCCAATACCCTCGGGTAGCAGAATGTGGTGCGAAATGGGTAGCAAATCAATAACAGTAATATCGACCGAGACTGAAGCTTGCGGTTAAGATATTGGCGCTGAACAAAATAAACTAAAATTTTAATTTATTATGGCGGACTGGGGAGGATTCGAACCCCCGACCCCTTGATTCGTAGTCAAGTACTCTATCCAACTGAGCTACCAATCCGCGTAGGGCTGCATCTAGACCTAGCACCCGACTGATGCAAGCCCCCAAAACCGGAAAATTCAGCCGTTCGTGGGGGAAAGTGCAAAATCCGCCTTGGGCAGCCTGATCTCGAACACGGTGCCGTTTTCGTCGGTCTGGGCCAGCGTCAGGCGACCACCGTGGCCACGTACCAGATCGCCGGCGATCACCAGCCCCAGCCCGATCCCGCCCTTGCGCGCACCGCCCTGGAACGGCTGGAAAAGGTGTTCGCGCGCCTTGGCGGGCAGGCCCGGCCCCGTGTCGGCCACGCGAATGCACCATGACGTGTCATCCTCGGCAGCCGTCACCGCGATTTCGCCAGCGCGGTGCGTCGCGGCAATCGCTTGGCGCGCGTTGCGCACCAGGTTGGTCAGCACACGGTGCATCTGTTCCTCGTCGGCGCGCAGCATCATCGTGGCCGGGATGTCCTCGGCAAAAGATACGGGATCATCGCCAGCGGCCAGGCGTTCGCCCTCGATCACATCGGCCACGATGCGCGACAGGTTCACATGATCAAGCCGCGGTGCGGGTTCGTCCGCGCGACCAAACGCCAGCGTGCTTTCGCACAGGTGGACGGCACGGCTGATCGACCCGACCAGCTTGGGCGCCATGCGTTTGACAAGCGGATCATCGGACCCCTCGATCCGGTCGGTGAACAGCTGCGCAGCCGTCAGGATGTTGCGCAGGTCGTGACTGACCTTGGCCACAGCGCCCCCCAGCTGCGCGAGCCGGTCCTTTTGCTTGAGCGCGCCGGTCAACTGGGTCTGCATCGCCTGAAGCGCCACCTCGGCGTCTCGCAATTCTCGCACCCCCGCGCTGGGTGCGATGATGCGGCGCGCATCCTCGGGTGCGGCGGCATAGGCGGTCATGTGATCGACGACACCCTTGATCGGGCGCACCAGCAGCACGCGCACCGCAAGGAACAGCAAAAACGCGGTGATGACCGAAATAACCGCCGACAGCAGCAACACGTTCAGCCCGTATTCCAGCATCGCCGCGCGCAGCGGCACCTGCATCATCGTCACCTCGATCAACCGCCCAGCGCCCTGCACCGGGTCACCGATCACGCGGATGATCCGCGGCTGGGTATCCAGCAGGGTCGCCATCGCATCGCGGATCAGCGTCGAGGCCGAAGGATCGCGCATGTCATAGGTCGCCGAGATCGGCGACGGAATCGGCGATGACAGCGCCAGCTGGCGCGCATCGTCGCGCCGCAGCACGACGTTGAACACGCCCGCGTTCTTCAGCAGTTCCGCTTCCAGATCGGGCGAAATCATCGGCCCAGCCTCGACCGCGAGTGACGCGATCTGTGCCCGTTCCAGCCGGTCCAGCAGGTAATCCTCGCGGAACCGGGCGACAGAGGGCACGAATATGAACACTTCGGCCAGCATCACAAAGATGACGGTCAGGATCAGGAAACGTCCTGAGAGTGTGTTCAGCATCGCCCCTCCTGAAAGGTCAGGGTAGCCAGCGCTGGACCAGACCGACCACCTTTTTCACCGTATCGCTTTCGAACAGCTTGGGTGTGAAATAGGCGCCCGCCGCCCGTTTGTTAATCTCGTTATAGGTGGGATAGGGCAAAACGGTATTGGAAATCGCCGTCATCTTGAGGCCGTTGGCGATGGCCATGGACCACATGGCGATCAGCTCTCCGGCCATGTGTCCCACGATGGATGCACCGACCGGTTTGCCCTTGACCACCATGACCTTGATCAGGCCCTTGGTTTTCAGTTCCGTATTGGCGCGGTCGTTGTGTTCGAATTCGCTGCGCACCACGGTCAGGGCAGCCCCGTGTTTCTTGCGCGCCTGCGCCTCGGTCAGACCCACCTGGGCCAGTTCGGGGTCCGTATAGGTGACCCAGGGGATATGATCGGTCCGCGCCTTGGCGGGCAGGCCGAACATCAGCGCACGCACCAACTGGCCGCCGTGATAGCCCGCAACATGGGTGAATTGCAGACCACCCGCCACGTCACCGGCGGCATAGACCCGCTTGTTCGTGACACTGCGCAGGTTGGCATCCACCTTTAGCCCGCTGCGGTCGTATTTCACCCGCCCCTTTTCCAGGTCCAGCCGGTCGACGTTGACCTTGCGGCCCACGGCCATCAACAGATGCGAGCCGGTGAAATCACCCTGCGAGGTATGCACGGTGATCTGGCCCTCATCGCCGCTGACACGTTCGGCCTTGGCGTCCTCGATGATCTCGACGCCCTCGGCACGCAGGTTGTCCAGCACGATGGCCGCCAGTTCGGGGTCATCCTTGCCCATGGCCTTGGCACCTTCGATCACGGTCACCTTGCACCCCAACCGCCGATGCGCCTGCGCCATTTCCATGCCGATGGGACCGCCGCCGATGACCAGCAGGTGATCGGGCCGTTCGCGCAGATCGAAAATCGTCTCGTTGGTATGCACCGTCACGCTGTCCAGCCCGTCGATCGGCGGGACAAGCGGCCCCGACCCCGTCGCCACGACAAAGCGTCGGGCCGTGATGATCGTGTCACCCGCCTGCACCTCGGTGTCCGAGATGAACCGGGCGTTTTCGCGGATCACGGTGCAGCCCAGTCCCTCGAACCGCTCCTGACTGTCCACCGGCGCGATGGTATCTACGACGCGTTGGACGTGGTCCTTGGCGGCGGCATAGTCCACGGCAGGCCAGACATCGGCCACACCGTAGGATTGGTTGTTGATGCCCGCATGGGCGTGCTTTGCGCTGGCGATCAGCGCCTTGGACGGGATGCAGCCGTAATTCAGGCAATCGCCGCCCATCTTGTGCCCCTCGATCAGGACGACGTCGGCCCCCATCTGTGCGGCCCCGGCCGCCACCGACAATCCGGCAGAACCAGCACCGATCACACAGAGGTCCGTCTTGATGCGTTTGGTCATGTCAGACCCCTTTCTTGCCGCGCACGGCCTTGAGTACGATAGGCAGGGCGGCCAGCAGGCACAGACCCAGGATCGGCAACAAGATCGCCGGTTCAAAGATAATGCCCAGATCGGGGGTTTCACCCCTGTCAAAGACCTGGCTCAGCCCAGCGCCGACCGAGGTATAGACAACTGCCCCCGGCATGATTCCGAAAAACGTGGACACCGCGAACCGGAACAGCGGCACACCGACCAGCGCCGGCACAAGGTTCGCCACGAAAAACGGCACCGCGGGCACCAGGCGAATCAGGAACAGCATCGACCACTGGTTTTCGTCGATCCCGTCCTTGATCCGTTTCACCACACCTTCGCCGGTGTCCATCTTGCGGGCCAGCGTGTCGCCCAACCCCCAGCGCGCCGCCAGAAACAGCGCAACCGCGCCCAGCGTCGCCCCGGTGACGTTGTAGATGGCCCCCGGCAGCACGGGAAAGGCCTGCGGAAAACTGGCGAACAGGAACCCGCCCGTCAGGGTGGCAATCGTCGCCCCCGGCAGACTGAACCCCACGATGGCCGCATAGGCCGCGATGAACCCCAGCACGCACAGCAGGTAATTCGCATCCCGAAACGCGATCAGCGCCTCGCGATTCTGGCGCAGCGCATCAAAACTGAGGTAGTCGCGCAGCAGCCAAAAACCCAGCAGAGCTGCAATTGCGATACCGATCAGCGGCAATCGCCGCAGGATGGGGTTGGGCTGATCCGGGGAACTGGGCGACATGGACACTCTTTCTCTTTGGGCGCAGGTGACGGTTGTGACCTACAGTTGGCAGAATGTCGCAGCGGTGACAGGCTTCTCACAAGGGGTTGACCGATTTGACGCGATACCGTGCAACTGCGGCCGAATTGTAACATTTGTCTCGTGTCGCATTTCGAAAATGTTTCAGCGCATTCCGGGCTTGTTTGCGTTGACAGCATGTATGGCACCGCCTAAAGGACGGGTCTGAATTGATACGGGCCTTGTATCCATCCGTGGATCGGCCCCCGAACCGGAGTTTTGCCATGAAGCGCACATTCCAGCCCAGCAACCGGGTCCGCAAGAACCGTCACGGTTTTCGCGCACGGATGGCGACCAAGGCAGGTCGCAACATCATCAACGCACGCCGCGCCAAGGGCCGGTCGAAGCTGAGCGCGTAAGCGCACAGGTTTTGAGCGACGTCAACAACAGGCCGCCGGAGGCACCCGACAGGGTTGCACCGGCGGCCTTGTCGCGTTTGCCGGTCCTGAAAAAGCGGCGTGATTTCATCGCCGCGAGCCACGCGCGCCGTCAGGGCACACCGGGCATCCACCTGCAGGGGCGCAACCGCGACGATGGCGATGACACCGTGCGCGTCGGTTTCACCTGTTCGAAAAAGGTCGGCAATGCCGTGGCGCGCAATCGCGCCAAGCGCCGCCTGCGCGAGGTGGCCCGCCTGACCTTGCCGCAACACGCCCGTCCCGGCTGGGACTACGTTCTGGTCGGCCGCGCTGAACAGACAGCGGCCCTGCCGTTCACCCAGTTGCAATCCGACCTGATCCGCGCCCTGCGCAAGGTTCACGGGTGACGCCCGGCGCGCGATTGCTGGCGCTGCCGGTGCGCGCCTACCGCCTTTTGCTGTCGCCCTGGGTCGGGCACGGCTGTCGCTATCACCCCACCTGTTCGGTCTATGCGCTCGAGGCGCTTGAACGACATGGCGCCATCAAGGGCGGTTGGCTGACCATTCGCCGTATCGCGCGCTGCCACCCCTGGGGCGGCAGCGGCATTGACAACGTGCCGGATTAATCCGGTTTCTCGAACGAAATGCTGACATCACCGATATCGAACCCGTAGCGTTTGACATAGGCGCGGTTGAACAGCCGCTTGTCCGTCAGCAACCACATCCAGTCGTCAAAGGTCACGCGCAACGTTTCCGACGTGCCATCCGCCGCAGGGATCGGCAGGTCAATCTCGTAGCGCCAGTTGAAACGGTTGTCCTGTTCCTGCCCCACGGCCTGCCCGATCACGCCGGGCGCGGTGCCGACCCAGCTGTCAGGCCCGGTTTTCGTCAGTGACCAGATCCGCTGTTCGGTGCTGCCGTCCTCATAGACGAAATCCTCGGTCAGGGTCAGGACCTCGCCGTCCCATTCACCGGTGATATCCACCACAAAGCTGCGGCGCACCGTGCCCAGCACGTCCTGAAACTGACCGTAGGCCACCAGTTCGCCGTCGAAAAATTCCTCGAGGTTCAATTTCGGCCCGCCAAGGGTTTCGTCCTCGAACGACGGCTTGCCCGTGCAGGCCGCCAAGACCGCAAAAATCGCTACCGTGAAAAATCGCATGGGATGCCCTCCTGTTATGTAACGCAGGTAGCGCCACAGCATCGCGTGCCCAGCGCAATTTCACTTGGTCTTGTGCGCTGATCGCAGTAGATGCAGCCCATGCTAGATGATCCAGAAATCCACCCGCTGTTTTACGGCGCACCCGACACGACCGAGTTTCGCAAGCTGCGCAAGCGGCTGGTGCGCGATACCCGCGAGGCGATCGACCGCTACGGCATGATCGAACCCGGCGCACGCTGGCTGGTATGCCTGTCGGGCGGCAAGGACAGCTATACCCTGCTGGCTGTGCTGCACGAACTCAAATGGCGCGGCCTGCTGCCCGTGGACCTGCTGGCCTGCAATCTGGACCAGGGGCAACCGGGGTTTCCCGCAACGGTCCTGCCGGAATTTCTGGAAAAAATGGGCGTCCCCCACCGCATCGAATACCGCGACACCTATTCCATCGTGATGGAAAAAACCCCGCAGGGCCGCACCCTGTGCACCATGTGTTCGCGCCTCCGCCGCGCCAACCTGTACCGTGTCGCCCGCGAAGAAGGCTGCAGCGCCATCGTGCTGGGCCATCACCGCGACGACATTCTGGAAACGTTCTTCATGAACCTGTTCCACGGTGGCAAGCTGGCGACCATGCCGCCCAAGCTGCTGAACGACGAAGGCGATCTGTTCGTCTATCGTCCCCTCGCCCATGTGGCCGAGGCCGATTGCGACAAATTCGCCCGCGCCATGAACTATCCGATCATTCCCTGCGATCTGTGCGGGTCGCAGGACGGTTTGCAGCGCCAGCAGGTGAAACAGCTGCTGGACAGCTGGGAGGCAAACGCCCCCGGCAGGCGCGGCAAAATGTTCAGCGCGCTGATGAATACGCGCCCCAGTCACCTGCTGGACCCTGCGCTTTTCGACTTCATGGGGTTGGCGCGCGATCACAAAGACCCTGAAACCTCTTGACCTTTGGGGCCTTGGGGGGTTGAACCAACCGGATTCTAAATCAGCGATGGATAGGCCCGGTTCATGGACGACCAAAACAAGAATCTGATCTTGGCGACAGCCCTCAGCTTTGGGGTTATCCTCGTCTGGTTCCTGCTGTTCCCGCCGCCCGCGCAGTCGCCCGCCGCGCTCGAGGATGCGACCGCCCAGATGGAAGAGGCGGCGGTGCCCAACGCCGCGCTGACCGACAGCGGTGTGACAGCCCCCACCGACGCCAGCGCTGACGCGCCGCGCGTGCCGATCGCAACACCTGAAATGGATGGCTCCATCTCCTTGCTGGGTGGCCGCATCGACGACATCAAGCTGACCCGGTACCGCGAAGAGGTTGACCCGGATTCGCCCCAGGTCACGCTGTTGTCGCCCGCGGGCACACCTGACGCCTATTTCGCCAGCTTTGGCTGGGCCGCCGTGACCGGTGTGGACGCCGCCAACGTGCCCGGCCCCGACACGCTGTGGTCACTCGAAAACGGCGAGACCTTGACCCCCGACAGCCCCATCACCTTGGCCTGGGACAACGGTGCCGGTCAAATTTTCCGCACCGAAATCGCGGTCGATGACAAGTTCATGTTCGACGTGACCCAATCCGTCGAAAACACCGGCACTGCCGAAATCGCGATCCGTCCCTATGGCCTGATCCGCCAGTACGGTATTCCGTCAGACGTCGAAAATTTCTTTATCCTGCACGAAGGTCTGGTCCGCATGACCGACGGCGAGCTGGAAGAAACGAAATACGGCAATATCGAGGATTACAACATCGATCCCGCCGAAGGCACCAACGCCGAACGGCTGGACGTCACGGGCAGCGGGTGGATCGGCTACACCGGCCACTACTGGATGACGACGCTGATTCCGCAGGACGGCACGCCGTTCCGGTCCACGTCGAAATATTTCCCCAGCCGCGACATCTTTCAGGCCGAGGCGGTGCAGATGCCCGTCAACGTGGCCGCAGGGGCATCGGCCACCGTCACCACCCAGTTGTTTGCCGGGGCCAAGGAATGGGAGGCCATCCGCGACTACGAACGCGCTGGCGTGCTGAACTTTGTCGACAGCATCGACTGGGGCTGGTTCTTTTTCCTGACCAAGCCGATTTTCTGGGTCCTGCACCACATCAACATCGTGATCGGCAACATGGGCTGGTCGATCATCGGCCTGACCTTTGTGCTGAAACTCATCGTGCTGCCGCTGGCCTACAAATCCTATGTCAGCATGGCCAAGATGAAAGAACTTCAGCCCGAAATGGAAAAGCTGAAGGAAAAGGCCGGCGACGACCGCCAGCAGCTCCAGCAGGGCATGATGAAACTGTACAAGGACAACAAGGTGAACCCAGCCGCCGGTTGTTTGCCGATCCTGTTGCAGATCCCGATCTTCTTTTCGCTGTACAAGGTGATCTTTGTCACCATCGAACTGCGCCACGCACCTTGGGTCGGCTGGATCAACGACCTGTCCGCACCGGACCCGTCCTCGATCCTGAACCTGTTCGGCCTGCTGCCCTGGGGCGTGCCGGATCCCGCGTCGATCTTTGCGCTGGTCAGCCTTGGTATCCTGCCGATCCTGCTGGGCATCTCGATGTGGTTGCAGCAGAAACTGAACCCGACCCCCACCGACCCCACGCAAAAGATGATCTTTGCCTGGATGCCCTGGGTGTTCATGTTCATGCTCGGCAACTTTGCATCGGGTCTGGTGCTGTACTGGATCACCAACAACACGATCACATTCGTGCAGCAGTACATCATCATGCGCAGCCACGGGGCCAAGCCTGACGTGTTCGGCAACATCAAGGAATCGTTCCAGCGGCGCAAGGACGCCAAGGCAGCGGTGCCCGCCAACACGAACAAGGCCCCCAAGGCTAAATCCACCAAGGACAAGGCCAAGTAGATGGTGCCACAACCGATGGGGAGCGTCGCCGCCCTGTGGCGTCACCCCATCAAGAGCCACGGCCGCGAGGCGCTGGACCGCGTGACACTGATCAAGGGGCAGACGATGCCCTGGGACCGCCGCTGGGCCGTGACCCACGACCGCAGCCGCGACAGTGACGGCTGGGACGTTTGCCGCAACTTCATGATCGGGGCGATCACACCTGCGCTGGCAGGACTGTGGGCGCGGCTCGACACGGCAACGGCAACCGTGACGCTGTCGCATGTGGAACTTGGGGATCTGACGTTTCGCCCCGATGATTCCGAAGATATCGCACGGTTCCTCGAATGGGTCGCACCGCTGACCGGTGACGGCCCGCAACCGCGGGGTATCGTCAGCGCAGGCGACCGCGGCATGACCGACAGCGATTTTGCCAGCCTGTCCGTCATGTCCACCGCCAGCCACGACGCTGTTGCAAACGCCGTAGGCGGTCCGCTGGAACAGACCCGCTGGCGCGGCAACATCTGGCTGGACGGATTTGCCGCCTGGGACGAATTCAACTGGTATGGCCGCGGCCTGCGGATCGGTGATGTGATGCTCGACATCGTGGACCCGATCGAACGCTGCGCCCATACCCGTGCAAACCCCGTGACGGGCCAGCGTGATCTGGATACTGTCGCGGTATTGCGCGATAGGTTCGGTCACACGGATTTCGGCGTTTACGCCATCGTCACCCAGGGTGGCACAATCGAACTTGGCGACACGGCAGAGGTGATCTGATGCAACTACCCTTCCCCGAGGCAGAACGCCCCGACGACGCCGCGCTTGAAAAGGGCCGTCTGCTGTTCGCCGGCGAAACCGAATTCGTCAAAGGCGTCGTTGCCATGGACGGCCTGCCAGAGGCCGACCGCCTCGAGGTGTGCTTTGCCGGGCGTTCCAACGTCGGCAAATCGTCCCTCATCAATGCGCTGACCGGTCGCAAGGGGCTTGCGCGGGCGTCCAACACGCCGGGCCGCACGCAGGAAATCAACTTTTTCACAGCAGGCGATCTCTATGTGGTCGACCTGCCCGGCTACGGATTCGCCAATGCGCCCGTCGCCGTCGTCGCCAAATGGCAGGCCCTGTTGAAACAATATCTGTCCGGCCGCCCCACCCTGCGCCGCGTCTTTGTGCTGATCGACGCCCGCCACGGGGCCAAGGCCGTGGACGAGGAAATGATGACACTGCTGGATCGGTCCGCCGTGACATTCCAGGTCGTCATGACCAAGGTCGACAAGGTCAGAGGCACGGCACTCGAAGACTCATTGGCCAAGACCCGCGCGGCCCTCGCCAAACACCCTGCCGCCTATCCAGAACTGATCTTGACCAGCTCTGACAAGGGCGACGGAATCGACGTGCTGCGCGCCATCATCGCGACCATCTGAAATTAAATCCACTTTTTCCGCGACAGGCCCTGATCGTGACCTAACTCAACCGTGTCAGGTCAGGAGCCTTAGTCATGTTTGATCAGTTTACGCGTGCCTTTTGGAAAAAGTTTTTTGCCGTGATTGCCGCCGCTGGCGTCGTGGTGGGGATCTTGGGGGTCGCCGCCATCAGCCTGGGGCTGATGCCCATATCGGCCCGCACGCCGCACATGCAGGTGACGACGCAGCTTTTGCACTTTGTGTTCAAACGGTCCACCGCACGCACCGCCGGACAGTTCACCGCCCCCGATGACCTGATGTCGCCCGAACGAATCGCCCTTGGCATGCAGCACTACAACAACGTCTGTTCCAGCTGCCACGGCGGCCCCGAACTGGGACAATCGCCAATCGCCCTGTCACAACGCCCGCGCCCCCAGCACCTGCCTGCTGTGGTCGACCAGTTTTCGGACGAACAGCTCTATGTGATCCTGCGCAACGGGGTGAAATTCTCGGCCATGCCGTCCTGGCCTGCCGACAGCAACTTTGACGAAATCTGGTCTGTCGTGGCGTTCATCCGCAATCTGCCCAACATGACCGCCGAGGAATATATCGCCGGCACCACCCGCACCATGCCCGAAGATGCGCCCGCATTGCCGTTCGAGGCACCGGTCGCACTTGGCCCGATGGATCGCGGTCCGCAGGCCTACCCGATCGAGGAATACCTCTACGCGGCCCCCGGCACAGGCTGGCACGAATACGCCAGCAACAACGATATCATCGCAACCTGCACCTCCTGCCACGGTGCCGACGGCAGCGGCAGCCCGACGCTGGGCCTTGCGCCGAACCTGACGGTGCAATCCGCGGATTATCTGGCCAAGGCGCTGCGCGAATATGCATCCGGTGCCCGGCCCTCTGGCATCATGATGACCGTGGCCGCCAGCCTGACCAATGACCAGATCGACGGCCTCGCCGCCTATTACGACAGCCTGCCCGATGTGCCGTCGCCGCAGGATCAGGCCTCTGCCGCCGATCGCGCCGCCGGTGAACAAATCGCGCTGATGGGCAAGCCGGACGCCGTCATTCCCGCCTGCTATACCTGCCATCAGAACATCGAAACGCAGGCCAACATGGTGGTCCCCGCGATTTCCGGCCAATCAGAGGCCTATCTGCGCAACAAGCTGGACCAATTCGCGACAGGCACCTGGTATGGTGACGGCGCATGGCAGCCCATGGGCCATATCGCCCAAGCGCTGACCCCCGAGGACCGCGCCAACCTGGCCGCCTATTTCGCGGCACAGCCGGTGGGGGAAACGGCCCCGGCCCTGACCATGGCGACCGCCGATCTGGCGAATGCCGAAACGATCGTGGGGCAGGTCTGCGCCGAATGTCACACCGAATCCGGCGTGGGCGTGGACTCGGGCGAATTTCCGAACCTGACGATCCAGACCGCCACTTACCTTGCCCAGCAACTCCGCGCCTTTCATGCACGCGAACGCGACAACGAAACGATGTCGATGGTGGCCGGGCGCCTGTCGGATCAGGACAAGACCGACCTTGCCCAATACTTTGGCAACGCCGTCGCACAGCCGTCACCTGCACCATCCGATCCCTTTGCGACCGCTGCCGAAATCGCCAATGGCCAAGTGATCGCGCAGAACGGCATCGCGGACAAAAACATCCCCGCCTGCCTGTCCTGCCACGGTGCCGAACCCACGGACGATCTACCGATCGTGGCGCGCCTGCACGGACAGGCCGGCCGCTATATCGAAAACCGCCTGCAAAGTCTGGGGTCCGACGCGGATGCGGACCTCTACAGCCTCAGCCCGATGCACGGCATCGCCCGTGACATGGACGTGCAGGAACGCCATGACGTTGCCGCCTGGTTTGCAGCACAGGATCCCCTGCCCAAGTGATCCCCGCTTGAGGCCGCACGCGCCCTCGTCTACCGTCCGCCAAGTTTCGAACGGGAGCACAGGCGATGAGGGCGCAGAATATGGACCGGGACTGGATCAGCACGGCACGGACACTGTCTGAGGCAGTGCCCTTCCTGCAGCGCTACGCAGGTGCTGTGGTCGTTGTCAAATTCGGCGGCAATGCCATGGGCGATGCGGATGCAATGGCCAGCTTTGCCCGCGATATCGTGTTGATGAAACAGGTGGGCATGAACCCGGTCGTGGTGCACGGCGGCGGCCCGATGATCAACCAGATGCTGGACAAACTGGGCATCACATCCGAATTCATCCGCGGCAAACGCGTCACCGATCAGGCCACGGTCGAAGTGGTCGAAATGGTGCTGACCGGTCTTGTCAACAAACGCATCGTGCAGGCGATCATGGACGAAGGCGGCCGGGCCGTCGGCCTCTCGGGCAAGGATGATGATCTCATGGTCGCAGAGGCGGACGATCCCGAACTGGGCTTTGTCGGCCGCCCTGTCGAAATGAACGTGCAGGTGCTTCGCGATCTCTATGGTGCGGGCATCATCCCCGTCGTGGCCCCCGTCGCCACCGGCATGAACAGTCTGGAAACCTTCAACGTAAACGGCGACACGGCCGCTGGCGCGATTGCCGGGGCGCTTCAGGCCGACCGCCTGCTGCTGCTGACCGATGTATCGGGGGTCAAGGACGCGGATGGCAAGGTGGTCACCCAGCTGTCGCCCGAACAGGTCCGCCAGATGACGCAGGACGGCGTGATCGCAGGTGGCATGATCCCGAAAACCGAAACCGCGCTCAAGGCGATCGAGGACGGCGTGCGGGCCGTTGTGATCCTGGACGGGCGTCTGCCCAATGCCTCGCTGCTGGAACTGTTCACCGAACATGGCGCGGGCTCGATCATCCGCAGCTCTGAAACGCGTGTCAAAACCCGCGGCAGCGCCACGTGACGAGCAAGCTGATCCTGATCCGGCACGGGAAATCGGGCTGGGACGACGACGCTCTGGACGATTATGACCGCACCCTCACGGACCGCGGCCGGACCGACGCTGCGGCAATAGGCGCATGGCTGCGCGCACAGGGGCACGCCCCAGATGTCATCCTGTGCTCATCCGCGCAGCGCACACGCGAAACGGCCACAGCCCTCGATTTGCCCGGCACATTGACGCTGGTGGATGCGCTTTATCTTGCGTCCAGCGACCAGCTGCTGCGACACATCGCGAAACAGACGGCCGCGACCATAGCCGTCATCGCCCATAACCCCGGGATTGGTGATCTCGCGACAAGGCTCGCCCACCAGCCCCCGACCGACCCGCGTTTTGGCAGCTATCCGACATCCGCAACCACGGTTCTGACCTTTGATGCCCCGGATTGGTCCAGCATCACCACGGGTATCTGCACCGCCTTCGTGACCCCACGCTCCTTGAACGCATAAGGGCCGCACCCCTGGTGCGACCCTCACTTCTTCTGGTCAAAAATATCCCCGCCGGAGGCATCGGTTTTGCCAACGGCGAATCCGACCCTTTTGCGCCGGGCTGGCTGAACCCTAGTGTCCCAGGATCTGGCTCAGGAACAGTTTTGTCCGGTCCGACTGCGGGTTGTTAAAGAACTCTTTCGGCTCGTTCTGTTCGACGATCTGCCCCTGGTCCATAAAGATCACCCGGTTGGCGACGGCCTGCGCAAAACCCATCTCATGCGTCACGCACAACATGGTCATACCCTCTTCCGCCAGCTCGATCATGGTATCGAGCACCTCTTTGATCATCTCGGGGTCCAGGGCGGATGTCGGTTCGTCGAACAGCATGATCCGCGGCTTCATGCACAGCGACCGCGCGATGGCGACGCGCTGCTGCTGACCGCCGGACAGCTGGCCCGGATATTTATGCGCCTGATCGGGAATCTTGACCTTTTCCAGAAAATGCATGGCCGTGGCTTCGGCCTCTTTCTTGGGCGTCTTGCGCACCCAGATGGGGGCCAGCGTGCAGTTCTCCAGGATCGTCAGATGCGGAAACAGGTTAAAGTGCTGAAAGCACATGCCGACCTCTGACCGGATCTTGTCGATGTTTTTCAGGTCGGAGGACAATTCGGTGCCGTCCACGATGATGCTGCCCTTCTGGTGTTCCTCCAGCCGGTTGATGCAGCGGATCAGCGTCGATTTGCCGGACCCCGAGGGGCCGCAGATGACGATGCGCTCGCCGCGCTGCACGGTCAGGTTGATGTCGCGCAGCACGTGAAACGTTCCGTACCACTTGTTCATGTTGCTGATTTCGATCGCAACCTCGTCGCTGACCTTCATCTGGCTGCGGTCGATGGTGCGGTCCTGAACGGCTTCAGACATGTCTGGCCTCCCTTAGCGGTTTTCACGCTGAAGCTTGCGCTCCAGGTACATGGAATATCGGCCCATCGCGTAGCACGCGACAAAGAACAGCAGACCGATAAAGACATAGAGTTCCCAATAGATGCCGTTCCAGTCGGTGCTGGCGCGGATCGAATTGGTCAGACCCAGCGGGTCCAGCAGGCCGATGAACACGACCAGCGTGGTATCCTTGAACAACCCGATAAAGGTGTTCACGATTCCCGGGATCGAGATTTTCAGCGCCTGCGGCAGGACGATCAGACGCATCGACTGCCAATAGTCCAGACCAAGGCTGTCCGCGCCCTCGTACTGGCCCTTGGGCACGGCAGCCAGGCCGCCGCGCACGACCTCGGCGATATAGGCCGCTGAAAACAGTGTCACCATGATGATGACGCGTAGTGTCAGGTCAAAATTGGTGCCCGGCGGCAGGAAATAGTTCAGCAGCAGCGATGCGGTGAACAGCCAGACGATCAGCGGCACACCACGGATGATTTCGATGAAACCGACGGACAGCTTGTTCACGATGAACAGGTCCGACGCGCGGCCCAGCGCCAGCATGATGCCCAGCGGCAGCGACAGCACGATGGCCGCAACACCGATGACGATCGACAGCATGAAACCGCCGAATTGCTTGGATTCGATGGCCATGATGCCGATGGGCAGAAAGCCTTGCAGCATGTTCACCAGCGGCATCATCACAAAGAACCAATAGAGGATCGGCACGATGACCACCCCCAAGAGCGCGACGATCTGGTTCACCGATGCCAGCGCCTTTGCCACATAGAAGCCGATGACGAAACCGGCCGCAATCGCGATCGGCAGCCAGATCGACCCGCCCCACAGCAGGAAAAAGATGATAAAGGGCGAGGCCAGCGAAAATGCCATGAACCGGCGCGGGATCGACCCGAACAGCACCGGTGCCAGACCGGCCAGCAGGATCACCAGCGCCACAACGGGGCGCCAATAGGCCTCGGACGGATAGAATCCGAACAAAAGCTGCTTCCAGCGGTCGCTGATCACGGCGAAACAGGCGGCAGAGGCATCAGGCCCAAGCGTTGCGTTGCGGATTTCACGACATTCGGTCAGCGATGATGCGTTCCAGATCCCGTTCAGGAACCAGGGGGCCGCATGGCTGATGATGAAATAGATCACATAAAGAGCGATCACTGTACCAATGGCGTTCAGCCAGGTGGGAAACAGGTTCTCGCGCAACCACTTGATCGCGCCGGTTTCCGTCGCGGGTGGCGGTTGCTGGGCGATCATGGTTTCGCGGAAATAGGCGTTCGTGACGTGTGCGTCGGTATCGCTCATCTTAACGCTCCTCCAGCTTCATGGAATTGTTGATGATGTTCATCACAAAAGAGATGATCAGCGACAGCGCCAGATAGAACAGGCCCAGCAGCAACATGCATTCCAGCGCGCGCCCCGTCTGGTTCAGCGTGATGCCACCCAGTGTCGCACGCACGTCGGCATATCCCACGGCAATGGCCAGCGAAGAGTTCTTGGTCAGGTTCAGATACTGCGACGTCAGCGGTGGAATGATCACGCGCATCGCCTGCGGCAGGATCACCAGGCTCATCGTGCGGTTGGCCCGCATGCCCAGCGCCTCGGAAGCCTCGGATTGGCCCTTGGACACGGCCAGAATACCGGCGCGCACGATTTCGGTGATGAACGCGCCGGTGTACAGTGACAGCGCCAGCCACAGTGCAACCAGCGGGTTCGAGATCTGGATACCGCCACTAAAGTTGAATCCCCCGATCACCGGATAATCCAGGCTGACCGGGCGCCCCAGAATAAAGAAAAACAGGATGGACGGCACAAAGGCGATGGCGATTGCAGGCCAGACCATGGGCAGCAGACGACCCGTATCGAACAGAAGTTTTTTCGCATAGCGGCGGTAGGCGACTGCACCGATGATCGACAGCACAAAGATGATCGACAGGATACCTGAACCCGCCCCCATCACAGGCCCGGGGATGGCGACGTACCGCGTTGTAAACGCAATCGCGCCGAAAATCATTTCGACGTTGGCAACGCCGTCTGCGTTCGGGCGATAATCACGCGGAACGGGCATGGATTCGGACAGGACTGCGTAGATCAACACGATCCACAGCAGCAACGGCACGTTGCGAAAGGCCTCGACGTAGACGGCCATCAGGCGGCTGATCAGCCAGTTTTTCGACAGGCGCAGCACACCCGCGATCACGCCGATGACGGTCGCAAGGACAATGCCGAGTGCGGCAACCAGAAGCGTGTTCAGAATGCCGACAAACGCTGCATCAAGATGGCTGCTCGCAGAGGTGTAACCCATCAATGCGGTGCCAAATCCGGATCCGATATCGTAACCGGCGCGACTGCTCAGGAACGAAAAGCTGGGCTCGATCCCCAATTCGCCGAGGTTGGCCAGCAGGTTGTCCACCAGCCACCAGATCCCCACGCACACCAGACCCAGTGTCACGACCTGGATCGTCATGGACCTGTAACGTGTATCGTAGATCAGTTGGCTCAGGTGGAAACTGTTGCGCGGCGGGTTTTCCGACATCGATGACATAGGGTGTCTCCCGGTTGCAGTGCTAACATTCAAAAAAGGTGCACGGGTTTTGACCAGCGCACCACGGTCAGTTCTGCATTCTTTTTGTTTTTGGGTCGCTGTGGCGAAAGGCCCGGCAGTTTGCCGGGCCCTTGCCTAACGTTTTAGCGGAACGGGGGTGCGTACAGCAGGCCGCCGTCGGTCCACTGTGCGTTCAGACCGCGCGCCAGACCGATCGGGGTGTTCTCACCGATGTTGCGCTCAAAGATCTCGCCATAGTTGCCGCCGGCCATGATCGCGTTCTTGGCCCAGTCAGCCTCGAGGCCGATCATCGCGCCCAGCTCGCCTTCGGTGCCCAGAATACGGTTCACTTCGGGGTTGTTGGTCGGTGCAGCAGACATGTCTGCGATGTTTGCAGAGGTGATGCCCAGCTCTTCGGCTGCGATCAGTGCGTTCAGCACCCACATCGTCAGATCGCCCCACTCGTTGTCACCGTGACGGACCAGCGGGCCCAGCGGTTCCTTGGAGATGATTTCGGGCAGCAGCACGTGGTCTGCGGGGGCTTCGAACGTGGCACGTGTCGCGGCCAGGCCGGATGCGTCGGTCGTGTAGACGTCACATGCACCAGCCAGATACTGCTGCTGTGCTTCGGCGTTGGTCTGGATCGGAACCGGCTCATAGCTGATGTTGTTGGCGCGGAAATAGTCGGCCAGGTTCAGCTCGGTCGTGGTGCCGGTCTGGATACACACGGTGGCGCCATCCAGTTCCTTGGCAGAGGTCACACCCAGCTCGCGCGGGACCATGAAACCCTGACCGTCGTAGTAGTTCACGCCGATAAAGTCGAACTTCAGGTCGGTGTCACGGGACATGGTCCAGGTGGTGTTACGGGCCAGCAGGTCGATTTCGCCGGACGACAGCGCGGTGAAACGGGTTTCACCGGTCGTAGGGACGAATTCGACAGCGTTCTCGTCACCAAAGATCGCAGCAGCAACGGCACGGCACACGTCGACGTCGAAACCTTCCCAGACGCCGTTTGCGTCGGGTGCTGCGAAACCGGTCAGACCAGTCGTCACACCACAGTTCAGATTGCCGCGTGCCTTGACGTCGTCAAGCGTTGCCGCGCTTGCAGCGGCAGCACACAGACCGGCAACGGTCAGCGTTCCGAGAAAAATCGTCTTTTTCATTTATACCTCTTCCTGAGTTCCCACCCCACATCGGGGGCAGCCAATTATTTCGTCCAATTGGACGTTAGCGGTAAGAAGGTTGATCCTTCACCTGCAAACAAACTGGGCGATAAGCCGCCGAAAGGTCAAGTACATGTTGCACAAGACAGCGCGTCAAATGCCCATTCGTTCGACATCTGCCCCCCAAATGGGCGGAATTGACCGCTAAATCGACCGGGCCATGACCATGAATTGGGCAGCGTCGGAAAACGCCTGCGCCTTGATCGCGGCGACGTGCATGGCCTCTTCGTCGTCGCCCCACTGGCTGATCTGGAAATCCTCGTCGATCCGGCTCAGGGTCCAGGCGTCCTGCGGCGTCAGCTTGCCAGTAGCCACGGCAAGCGCCAGCACGAGCGAGCCCGACAGTTGTACGAGATCGTGAAAACCGGTCA
Source organism: Loktanella sp. 3ANDIMAR09 (assembly GCF_001420005.1). Classification (GTDB taxonomy): domain Bacteria; phylum Pseudomonadota; class Alphaproteobacteria; order Rhodobacterales; family Rhodobacteraceae; genus Loktanella. The sequence goes on from NZ_LJAK01000017.1 coordinate 43,277, forward strand.
ATTCCCACGGATCATAGGCGTCCACCAGCGCGTGGAGGCGTTGCAACGATTCGGTCGGCTGGTCGATCGGCATGATCCCGGCGGTCACGTGCAGGGGGGCATCCAAGACCTGTGCTGCCCAGGACAGCCAGGGATTCCACGCAGCATCCTGCTGCGCGATCAGCGCCTCGGGTGCCGTCGCGCGGTAGCACAGCAGATCACTCTGCCCATAGGATGCCAGCATCGCGGCAACCTCGGCGCGTTGTGGCGTTACCTTGTCGATGGCTGAATTTGCGGCCCGAGTCACGGGCATGGTCTGGGGGTCGATCACCTCGACCTGTGCCTGCCATTCGACCGCCACGGCCTCTGCAAGGGCGCGGGTCGGCATCACCAGGGGCGTCTTGTAGGGCGTCTTGACCGGACGACCATCCAGATCAACGGCGAACCCGCCATCACGGGTCACGACCTCGGCCATGGTCCAGAAACGTTTCGGTGCCCAGTCATTCATGGGTGTTCTCCTGTCAGCGCATCAACAGCCGCGTCGAGCTGCGCGAAATCGGTGATGATCCGGTCGGCGTCCAGGGCCTCTGGCGGGTGATAGCCCCAGCTGACCCCGATGGTGGCGACGCCTGCGGCCCGCCCCATCTGCATGTCGAAACTGGTATCGCCCACCATGACCGCGCGTGCAGGATCGACGCCGGTATCGGCCAGCACCTGTTGGATCATGGACGGATGCGGCTTGGATGGATGATGGTCGGCGGTCTGCACGCTCTGGAAATAGCCTTCCAGCCCGTGATCCGCGATCATCGCCTGCATGCCGCGCAGCGATTTCCCCGTCGCTGCCGCCATCAGCATCGTGTCCTGCGCGCGAAACCGGTCCAAGGCGTCGCGGGCACCGTCATAAAACGGTGCCATCGCCTCGCTGCCCAACGATGCTCGATGGTCGTAATAAGCCTGCTGATAGGCGCTGCGCAGTGCGACCCGTTCTGCGTCCGGCGCATCGGGCACAAGGGCGCGGAACATGACGTCAACGGACAGGCCGACGCCGCGCAGGCAGGCGGCATCACCCGGATAGTCGCGCCCCACAGCGGCAAAGCCCGCCCGCATCGCATGAACGATGGCGGCGCGGCTGTTCACCAGCGTGCCGTCCACGTCGAATATCACCAGCCGCAGGTCCATCAGTCAGGCATGTTGAACGGATCGACGGGCGCATGCGCCTCGACCCAGCCCACGAAATCCCAGGTGCGTTTCATGTGGTCGGGCATCGGTGCGGTCAGATGCAGGATGGCACCGGTTTCAGGATGTTCAATCGTCAGCGACCGGGCATGCAGGTGCATCTTGCGGCTGATGTCGCCACCCATGCCAGCGCCCCAGCCATCGCCTAGGTTTTCCTGGCTCGACCCGCCGTATTTGCCGTCACCAATGATCGGATGCCCCATCTCGGCCATATGGGCGCGCAGCTGGTGCGTGCGACCCGTGATCGGGACCAGCGCCACCCAGGACGCGCGACCACCCAAGGTATCCAGCACGGCGTAATCCGTCGTCGCGCGCTTGGCACCTTCGGTCGTATCGACCTCGCGCGGGTGGATGCAGTGCATCTTTTCACCCTCGCCGTGATGGCCGTGACCGCCCGCCTTGACCAGACCGTATTTGATCGTGCCCGCGCGCGGATGCGGTGTGCCGGCAACAGCGGCCCAGTAGATCTTGCGCGTGGCGTGATGCTTGAGGTTCTCTGTCAGCGCCTTGGCCATCATGCGCGTGCGCGCCAGCAGCAACACGCCGCTGGTGTCGCGGTCCAGCCGGTGCACCAGACGGGGCTTTTCGTCGTAGCCAAAGGTCAACGCCTCGGCCATGCCGTCCACGTGCCGCGTGGTTTTCGACCCGCCCTGCGTCGCCAGACCCGCCGGTTTGTTGATCGCGATGATATGGTCGTCGCGGTAGATCACGCAGGACTGGATCAGCGCGGCATCCGCCTTGGTCACGCCCTGTTTCAGCATGGACCGTTCGGCGGCAACCTGTTCCTCGGTCGGCAGCGGCGGAATGCGGATCGTCTGCCCCACTTCCAGCCGGGTGTTGGATTTCACCCGCCCGCCGTCGACGCGCACGTCGCCCTTGCGGCACATCTTTTCGATGCGCCCCTGCGTCAGGTGTGGAAACAGCCGCCGCAGATAGCGGTCCACCCGCTGATCACCGTCGTCGTCACCGATTGTGCGTGTTTGTACGCCACTCATATCATCATCCTTGTCACGATCAGGCCCGCGAACAGCGCCAACAGGGCCACGCCAACGCTGGCCCCCACATATAATCCCGCCAGCCCCAGCTGGCCCGTCTCGATCAGGCGGATCGCATCCAGTGAGAACGCGGAAAACGTGGTGAACCCACCCAAGACCCCGGTCATCATAAACGGTGCGAACCGATTGCCGGACCGTTCCGCCAGCAGCACGACCAGCACGCCCATCAGGAACGACCCGACCACGTTGACGCACAACGTGGCCCAGGGGAAACCCGGCCCCATGACGCGCAGCGCCCACAGCCCGGTCAGCCACCGCAGGGTCGCACCAATCGCGCCGCCCAATGCCACAGAGATGCCTGTCAAAATCATCCGCGCTCTCTGGCCCCTGGCGCGGTAGAAGTCAATTCTGGCGGGCCTTGCGCTTGGCCCGCAACCCGGCAAAGAAATCCAGCCGCTTTTTCAGATCACGCTCGAACCCGCGATCGACAGGCAGATAGTAAATGCCGCGCTTCATGCCTTCGGGGAAATAGTCCTGACCGGAAAACCCGTCCTCGGCGTCGTGGTCATAGGCATAGCCCGCACCGAACCCCTGTTCTTTCATTAGCGAGGTCGGTGCATTCAGGATGTGGGCCGGTGGCGGTTCGGACCCGGTTTTTTTCGCGGCCACCATCGCCGCCTTGAACGCCACATAGCCTGCGTTGGATTTCGGCGCGAGCGCCAGATACGTCACCGCCTGCCCCAGCGCCAATTCGCCCTCTGGACTGCCCAGCCGTTCGTAGGTTTCCCAAGCTTGCAGGCAGACGTGTTGTGCCTGCGGATCAGCCAGCCCGATATCCTCGACCGCCATCCGCACGATACGCCGCGCCAGGTATCGCGGGTCCTCACCGCCCGTCAGCATCCGCGCCAGCCAATAAAGTGCGGCATCAGGGTCCGATCCGCGCACGGATTTGTGCAAGGCCGAAATCAGGTTGTAATGTTCATCACCCGATTTGTCGTATTTGGCCGCACGCTTCATCAACCGACTGGTCAGCGTATCGACCCCCAGCGGTTTGTCCGTTTTCCAGCCTGCGATCTGTTCGATCAGATTCAGCAGCGACCGCCCGTCACCATCCGCCATGTTGATCAACGCCGCACGCGCAGAGCCGTCCAGCGGCAACGCACGGCCCAGTTCCGCCTCGGCCCGTTGGGCCAGCAGTTCGAGGTCATCCTCGTTCAGCCGCGTCAGGATCAGCACCTGCGACCGCGACAAAAGCGCGGCGTTCAGCTCGAAGCTTGGATTTTCCGTCGTGGCCCCGACCAGCAGGATGGTTCCGTCCTCCATGTAGGGCAGGAAACCGTCCTGCTGCGCCTTGTTGAACCGGTGGATCTCGTCCACGAACAACAGCGTGCCTTGCCCGTTGGCACGCCTGATCTTGGCCGCCTCGAACACTTTGCGCAGGTCCGGCACGCCAGTGAAAATCGCGCTGATCTGAACGAAATGCAGGTCGGATTCATTGGCCAGCAGCCGCGCGATCGTCGTCTTGCCGACACCCGGCGGCCCCCAGAACACCAGTGACGACAGACTGCCAGACGCCAGCATCGCGCCCAGCGGTGCATCCGGTCCCAGCACCTGCTGCTGCCCGATCACCTGCGACAAGGCGCGCGGTCGAAGCCGATCCGCAAGGGGGCGCGGACCGGCAGGTTTCGCATGAGGAGGGTCAGAGTCGAACAAATCAGCCATCTGCGACAGATAAGCCTTGCCCGGCAACTTGGCAAAGCGTCAGTGCATCTGGCGGGCAAATCCGATCCAGACGGCCTGATAGTCGATCCCGCCCATGTTCATGTTGCGGCCGGCGGGTTCCATCGTCAGATGACAGCGCCCGGCCCAACGGCCCCAGTTCGACGGCAACAGCGCGATCATGCGGCCGATCCCTTCGGTGCGGGCGGTGCGCAGCATCTGGTTGACCAGCCGGATGCGGACCCGCTGACGCTGGGCTGCGGGCAGGTCATGGACAATGAAACCGCGCGTGACCTCCCATGTGGCACTGTCCACCGGTGCCGCGCCGAACAACAGGTCATCGGGGATCGACGACAACAGCCCGTTTTGCGCATCACGGATCATGTAGGAATAGACACCGCATTGCGCGGTTGTCGGTGTCAGACGCACGCCCGCCAGCACCCGCCCATCGACATCATGAACCGCGAGCCAACGTGACGCAGGTGTATCATACTGGTCGAATTCCATGCCCATGCTCTCGGGCAGTTTCCAATTGTTCCGGACGATGAACGATTCGCGCCGTGCGCGCAGGATGTTTGCGAAAAGCTCGCCATGATTGTGCAGATTGGCAAAGGATAGCGTGGTTGCTTGCATGATTGTTTCTCCGATGAATGAAAAGGCGACGACGGCAGGTCATCGTTTCGGAGTCATGCTTAAAAAAGTGTTTAGAGCAACTTGTAGTTGCGAGCCCTCTGGATCGCTTCAACCGTTGTTCTTGCTTTCAGATTGGTACGTGCGGCAGCAAGTCGCGCCTTCAGGGCGCTTTCTGAAATGCCCAGCTTTGCAGCAGCGGCCGCATGGCGATCACCGCCCGCGATCAGCGCCAATGCCTCGATCTGTGCGGCGGACAGCGAACCGGGTGGTTCAACCAGACGATGCATCGTTTCGATCGTTTCGGCAAACTGGGTAATCTCGCTCTGGGTGAACTCGCGTTCTGCACGGGCGGCGGATGCCACGGTCCGGGACTTGATCGACCCTGTCGCCACGACAAACCCGTAGTTCATGCCGAATTCGCGGGCCTGCCCGATAATGTTCTCAGGATCGGGCAGCTGGATTTCAGACCAACGGGCGGTGCCGGTATTCCCGAACCCCCACAGGATGATCGGATCACGCAGCGCATAGGCCCGTTCCGTATAACGGTCCGTCCAGTCGCGCGGATAGCTGTGATAATGCATCAGGGGCAGCGCGAACCGAAAATGCAGCGCATAGAACAGCCCCGAGGGGGCCATTTTCACCAGTTCGCGCGTGTGTCTTTCGATCTCGGATTGGACGGTCATGGCCTGATCTACATTGGGTCACCGACAGTATCGCTGCGGTTTTATAAAATTGTTACTAATGGATATTTTCGCCGCGTGGCGAATTTTTGACCGTCAAACACAAAAAAGGCCCGATCTTGCGACCGGGCCTCTTTGACGAACTGCCGTCAGCTTAGCTTTCGGCGGAATCTTCTTCGGCCAGACGGGCCTTGTCGGCGGCACCCTTGGCGTCGCGGTCGCGGTCAACCAGTTCGATGATCGCCATCGGGGCCATGTCGCCATAACGGAAACCGGCCTTCAGGACGCGGCAGTAGCCACCCTGACGGTCCTGGTAGCGTGGCCCCAGGATTTCGAACAGTTTGGCAGTGTGCATTTCCTGCTTCAGCTGCGCATTGGCCATGCGGCGGGCGTGCAGGTCGCCGCGCTTGCCCAGCGTGATCAGCTTGTCGATGACGCGCTTGAGTTCTTTGGCCTTGGGCAGGGTCGTCTTGATCTGCTCATGTTCGATGAGCGAGCCAGCCATGTTCGCGAACAGCGCCTTGCGGTGTTCATGGGTGCGGTTCAGGCGGCGGTATCCACGTGCGTGACGCATGTTAAGTCTCCATTACGTTTTATGATGGGCCCGCGATGCGATGACGCGTAGCTCCGTTATTGGGGCACCATGCCCGGATCTTCCCCGCCATTGCGGGCATTGCCGCGCCCCGATCATGACCGGGGCGCGTATCTCTTAGAACTGGTCTTCGAACTTCTTGGCCAGGTCTTCGATGTTGTCTGGCGGCCAGTCCTCGACGTCCATGCCAAGGTGCAGACCCATGCCGGACAGCACTTCCTTGATCTCGTTCAGGGACTTGCGGCCAAAGTTCGGCGTGCGCAGCATTTCGGCTTCGGTTTTCTGGATCAGGTCGCCGATATAGACGATGTTGTCGTTCTTGAGGCAGTTTGCCGAACGGACAGACAGTTCCAGCTCGTCCACCTTCTTGAGCAGCAGCGGGTTGAATTCCAGACCGTCATCATCGCCACCGGCGGATGCGGATTCCGGCTCGTCAAAGTTGACGAAGACCTGCAACTGGTCCTGAAGGATACGGGCGGCATAGGCCACGGCATCATCAGGCGTCAGCGAACCGTCGGTTTCGATTTTCATCGTCAGCTTGTCATAGTCCAGCACCTGGCCCTCGCGGGTCGGCTGTACGTCATAGCTGACCTTCTTGACCGGGGAATAGATCGCATCGATGGCGATCATGCCGATCGGTGCATCCTCGGGCTTGTTCTTGTCGGCGGCGACATAGCCCTTACCGGTGTTGACGGTCAGTTCCATGTAGAGATCGGCACCGTCGTCCAGGTGGCAGATCACGTGATCCTTGTTCAGGATCTCGATCCCGGCGGTTTCCGAGATATCGCCAGCCGTCACGATGCCCGGACCCTTGGCCTGAACGCTCAGACGCTTGGGGCCTTCGACGTCCATGCGGATTGCCACACCCTTGAGGTTCAGAACGATGTCGGTCACGTCTTCACGCACACCGGCCACGGACGAAAATTCATGCAGGACGTTGTCGATCTGAACGGCGGTGATGGCAGCGCCTTGCAGCGACGACATCAGCACGCGGCGCAGCGCGTTGCCCAGCGTCAGACCAAAGCCGCGTTCCAGCGGTTCGGCGGTCACGGTCGCCTGGCGTGCGGGGTCGTTGCCCGGCTTGACGTCCAGTTGCGACGGTTTAATCAGTTCGGCCCAGTTCTTGTGGATCATATGTCCCTCCATCCTTGCCCGACCCTATGTCCAAAAGGTCCGACGCTCGAGGTTTCAAAACGGCGCAACGGGGCCGTGCGGATGCACGGCCCCATCACCATAAATAGGCTTAGACGCGGCGACGCTTTGGGGGGCGGCAGCCGTTGTGGGCCATCGGCGTCACATCACGGATCGACGTGATGTTGAAACCGACGGCGGCCAGGGCGCGCAGCGCGCTTTCGCGGCCGGAACCGGGGCCCTGCACTTCGACTTCCAGCGTTTTCACGCCGTGGTCCTGTGCTTTCTTGCCGGCGTCTTCTGCGGCCATCTGGGCGGCGTAGGGTGTCGATTTACGCGACCCCTTGAAACCCATGGTACCGGCAGAGGACCACGCAATTGCATTGCCCTGAACGTCGGAAATCAGGATTTTCGTGTTGTTGAACGAAGAGTTCACATGCGCCACACCAGCGGCGATGTTCTTGGAGACCTTCTTCTTGCCCCCACGACGAGTATCACGTGCCATGATGGAGCCTCCTTATTTCTTCTTGCCGGCGATGGCCTTTGCGGGGCCCTTGCGCGTGCGTGCGTTGGTGTGGGTCCGCTGACCGCGAACCGGCAGGTTCCGGCGGTGACGCAGGCCACGGTACGAACCGAGGTCCATCAGACGCTTGATGTTCATCTGGGTCTCACGACGCAGGTCACCCTCGACGGTCAGATGCTCGTCGATATACTCGCGCACCTTGAGGATTTCGGCGTCGGACAGGTCGTTCACGCGGCGTGCGCGGTCGATGCCGACAGCTTCACAGATGGTTTCAGCGGTCGTGTTGCCGATACCGGTGATATAGGTCAGTGCGATGGGAACGCGCTTACCAGACGGGATGTTAACCCCAGCGATACGTGCCAAAATAGCAATCCTTTTCGTTGCGGGTCCGTCATGCCAGACCCTTTTTTCACAACGCAGGCCTACCGGTTTTCACGGCAGGCCGGTGTCATATGAGGTAATCTTGGCGGCGTGGGTGCGACCCGGACACCAAGAATGATTCCCTCGCGGGATGCGGGTGTTTAGGAGCAAGGCAACAGGGGGTCAACCCCCTGTTCACCATTGGCGTATCAGGCCAGTGCAGCGCGGATCGCAGCCGACACATCGTCCATTGATTGCAGGCCGTCGACCGTGCTCAGGTCGTCCTTGGCGTAATAGTAACCGACCAGCGGGCTGGTCTGTTTGTAATAGGCCAGAAGGCGGGTTTTCAGACTATCTTCGTTGTCGTCCGCGCGGCGCGTGAACTCTGCCTTTTCGCCGCAGCTGACGCAGACGCCGTCGTCCGGAACCGGTTTGGTGTTGTCGTTATAGACCTCACCGCAGTTGGCACAGGTTGAACGGGCCGTGATCCGGGCGACCAGCGCCTCGTCATCGACTTCCATCAAGACGACGCGGTCCAGATCCTCACCCAGTTCCTTCAGCAGATCACCCAGCGCGTCGGCCTGTGCCAGCGTGCGGGGAAACCCGTCAAAGATATAGCCGTCAGCGCCGTCGTCGTTGGTCAGCTGTTCACGGATCAGACCAATCACGATCTCATCGGTGACCAGCTCACCCCGGTCCATGACCCCGGCGACCATCTGGCCCATCTCGGTGCCCGATGTCCGGGCGGCGCGCAGCATGTCACCCGTGGACAGCTGCACCAGATTGCGTTCTTCGACCAGGCGACGCGCTTGCGTGCCCTTTCCCGCCCCCGGCGGTCCCAACAGGATAATGTTCATCGGCGCGCTGGCCCCCTCCGCTTCGTGCCGCCGCGCTTGCCGCGCAACTGTGATTTCTCGATCAGTCCCTCATACTGATGCGCCAGCAGATGTGACTGTATCTGCTGAATGGTGTCCATCCCCACCGACACGATAATCAGCACGGATGTGCCGCCGAAATAGAACGGGATCGCGAACTGGCTGCGGATGATTTCCGGCAACAGCGCGACCAGCGCCAGATAGCCGGACCCCAGCACCAGAATACGGGTCACAACGTAGTCGAGGTATTCCTTGGTTTTCTGACCCGGACGAATACCCGGCACGAAACCGTTCTGGTTCTTGAGGTTTTCGGCGACGTCCTCGGTCTTGAACGCGACTTCACGGGTGTAAAAATAGGTGAAGAACACGATCATGAATGTGAAAAACAGCAGGTACAGCGGCTGGCCCGGTCCGAAATAGGCCAGCAGTGCCGACATGAACGGGCTGTTCGATCCACCCGAAAACGTGCTGATCGTTGTCGGCAGCAGCAGCAGCGCGCTGGCAAAGATCGCGGGGATCACGCCGGCAGGGTTTACCTTGATCGGCAGGTGGCTGGACGACCCGTCATAGACCTTCATGCCGCGCTGTTGGCGTGGATACTGGATGTGGATCTTGCGCAGCGAGCGTTCCATGAACACCACAAAGGTCAGCACCGCAATCACCATGATGATGACACCGACGATCACGAACGGGCTGATCGCACCGGACCGGCCCTGGCTCAGGAACTGCGCAAGCGCGGCCGGAATTTCCGCGATGATGCCGACGAAAATGATCAAGGAGATACCGTTGCCGATGCCGCGTGCGGTGATCTGCTCACCCAGCCACATCAGGAACATGGTGCCCCCGACGATGGTGATGACACAGCTCGCCGTAAAGAACAGACCCGGATCGGCGGCCAAACCGCCCGCCTCCAGCGACTTGGCCAGACCGTAAGCCTGCGCCGTCGCCAGCGCCACGGTGCCATAACGGGTGTATTGGTTCATCTTGCGACGACCCTGTTCACCCTCTTTTTTCAGGTTTTTCAGCGGTTCCCACATCGCGCCCAGCAGCTGCACGATGATCGAGGCCGAAATATAAGGCATGATGCCCAGGGCAAAGATACCCATCCGCGACAGCGCACCACCGGTGAACATCGACAGGATGCCACCGATTCCGGCGGCTGCGTCGTCCATGAAGGCGCGCAACTGCACGCCGTCGATCCCCGGGACCGGGATATAGGTGCCCAGTCGGTAGACACACAAAAGCCCGATGGTGAAAAGGATTCGGCTGCGAAGCTCCTTCGCCTTGCCGAAAGCGCCCCAACTCATGTTGGATGCCATTTGTTCTGCTGCGGATGCCATGCAAAGGCCTCTTCGATAATAAAAACGCCGCCCAACGGTTTCCCGGTCGGCGGCGTTTGGAAAACGTTGATCCTATCTAGGGCAGGTTTCCCCGACCCACAAGCGATCAGGCGTCTGCGGCCGCTTTCGGGGCTGCAACGGTGACGGAACCACCAGCCTTTTCGACCGCCTCGATCGCACCCTTGGATGCACCGGTCACGTTCAGCGTGATCTTGGACGTCAGTTCGCCTTTGGCCAGAACGCGGATACCGTCCTTGCGGCGGCGGATCAGACCGGATGCGATCAGCGCGTCCTCGGTCAGCTCGTTGCTGATGTCGATCTTGCCGGCGTCGATGAATTTCTGGATCAGGCCCAGGTTCACAACGGAATAGGTCTTGGCGTTGATGTTGTTGAAACCACGCTTGGGCAGGCGTTGGTACAGCGGCATCTGGCCGCCCTCATAGCCCTTGATCGCCACACCAGAGCGCGACTTCTGGCCCTTGATACCACGGCCACCGGTCTTACCCTTGCCGGAACCAGCACCACGGCCAACGCGCTTCTTGCGGTGGGTTGCGCCTGCGTTGTCGGACAGTTCGTTCAGTTTAAACATTGTCGCTATCTCCTTGGCCGGAGGACCCCACCCAGCGACGGGAACGGGGCACACGGCATTACATTGAGTCGCACCCAAGGGGTGCAGACCGGCGGCGTATAGCCCCGCACTCACCGCGCGTCAAGAATGGCGGGTGATGTCCGCCACGGTCGCCCTGGCCAGTGCGTCGCGCACCGCCACGCTTGAAAAACTGTGGTCGGTGTCATGCCGGGTCAGTTGCGCCTGCTCGCCCCATATCTCGCGATAGTGTGCGGCGTATTTCATCGGCACGACCTCGTCGTTCGTGCCGTGATGGATATGAACAGGACCGGTATAGGCCCGCAGCCCGGCATAGGGATCAAAGCCCGCCAAGACCGAATCAACCAGCGGCTTGCCGACGAGTTGGCCCGCATGGTCCACCGTGCCACCCTTCATGATCGGATCGATCGGTTTGCCCAGCACATGTCCGCCGTTGATTTCATCCGCGACATAAGCCGCTGGCGCGAACAATGTCAGTGTGGCGACCCGGTCGGGCATACGGCCCGCGATCACCGCGCTTTCCATAGCACCCAGCGAGTGACCGATCAGGTGCACCCCCCCGCCCGGTGCCTGCGCGTCGATCATCGCAGCGATCTGGTCCAGTTCGTCCGGAATCGTGATCTGGTCCATGGTTCCGTCACTTTCCCCATGGCCAATACGGTCGTACAGGGCCACCGTGATCCCGGCAGCGGCAAGGGCCTGTGCGATCTGCGTGTAGAACCGACGCGGACCAATCCGGTTTGCACTGATCCCGTGATTGAACAGCGCCACGCCACGTGGGCGCGCGGCCCCGAAAACCGACCCGACAAGGGTCCGCCCACGGTGTTCGCAGGTCGTCTGGGTCGGAATGATCATCAGGCTACCTCACTTGTCCCCGGTCAAACCATGATAGGCCACAGGCAGTTCCCCAAACGCAAGACGCCCCGCCGGTCAGGGCGGGGCGTTTTCAATCAGTCTGGTCGCAACGCTCAGGCGGCCAGTGCGGCTGCTTCGCTTGCCACGGTCGGGATCATGCCGCGGGTCAGGCCGATGTCGGCCAGTTCGTAATCGGTCATGGCCGACAGTTCATCGCGGGTGCGCACATAGGCGCTGCGACGGGCTGCCGCAGTGCGCACGCGTGCGGCAATGCGGCCCAGCAGTGTGTCGGTGTTCGTGGCGGTGAATGTGTTTGCAAAAGTCATCTGTACGTCCTTCGGGTTCAGGTGCCCGCGGTACTGTGCAGGCCGGTTATCTCTTTCGTGACACTCAGATAGGCCTGTCGCCCTATGCAAACAACGCACAGCGCGACAGACCCGATATGCAAATGCTGCAACGCAGAACGCCCGCAGCGTGCTGCTGCGGGCGTTCCAAAATCCGACCAAAGAAAGAGGGTTTAGCCCTTTTCCTCGACGATCTGCACCAGGTGCGGAATCGAATTCACCATGCCACGGACCGAAGGTGTGTCTTCCAGTTCGCGGGTGCGGTGCATCTTGTTCAGGCCCAGACCGATCAGGGTCTTGCGCTGCTTCTCGGGGCGACGGATGGGCGAACCCACCTGCTTGACGACGATTGTTTTAGCCATTGTCATCTACTCCTTATGCGTCAGCGGTTGCTTCGGCATCGGTGGCGTTGTGTGCCACGTCAGACTGCTGATCGACGTTGTTCTGCTTGGGCAGAATGTCGGCGACCTTCTTGCCACGACGCTGTGCCACGTTGCGGGGCGACTGTTCCTTGCGGAGGCCGTCCAGCGTGGCGCGGATCATGTTGTAAGGGTTCTGGGAACCCAGCGACTTGGACACGACGTCCTGCACACCCAGCATCTCGAACACGGCACGCATCGGACCACCGGCGATGATACCGGTACCGGCGGGTGCCTGACGCATCACGACGCGGCCAGCGCCGTGGCGGCCTTCCATGTCGTGGTGCAGCGTCCGGCCGTCCTTGAGAGCGACGCGGATCATGTTGCGCTTGGCGGATTCGGTTGCCTTGCGGATCGCCTCGGGGACCTCTTTGGCCTTGCCCTTGCCGAAACCGACGCGACCCTTCTGGTCGCCGACAACGACGAGTGCGGCAAAGCCGAAACGCTTACCACCCTTGACGGTCTTGGACACGCGGTTGATGGCGACCAGACGGTCGGCAAATTCCGGTGCTTGTTCTTCGCGGCGGCCGCGGCCACCCCGGTTATCACGTTCTGCCATGTCTGGCGTCCTTTCTGTGTCAGGCTCGCGCCTTGTGGATACGATCGCAGTGCCCCACCGGGCCCCGATCATCGAGACGGCCCCACCAGGGGGCCGCCTGCGTTTGGTTTAGATCTTCAGGCCAGCTTCACGGGCGGCGTCGGCGACAGCCTTCACCTTGCCGTGGAACAGGAAACCACCGCGGTCGAAATAGGCTTCTTCCACGCCGGCTTTCTTGGCGCGCTCGGCAATCGCCGCGCCCACCTTCTTGGCGGCCTCGATGTTGTTGGTGCCGACGACGCCCAGATCTTTCTCCAGCGTGGAGGCAGAGGCGACGGTCACACCGTTCACATCGTCGATCAGCTGAACGCTGATGTTCTTGTTGCTGCGGTGGACGCTCAGACGCATCCGGCCAGCATTGACGCTGCGCAGCTTGTTCCGGACGCGCAGACGGCGCTTGAGGAACAGGGTTCTTTTGCTGTTGGCCATGTTACTTCTTCTTCCCTTCTTTACGGAAGATGTACTCATCTTTGTACTTGATACCCTTGCCCTTGTAGGGCTCGGGCTTGCGCCAAGCACGGATGTTCGCTGCGACCTGACCAACCTGCTGCTGGTCGATGCCCTCGACGATGATCTCGGTCTGCTTTGGGGCCGTCACGGTGACGCCCTCGGGCACGTCGAAGTTCACGTCGTGGCTGTAACCCAGCGCCAGCTTCAGGACGTTGCCCTGCATCTGTGCCCGGTAACCCACACCGTTGATCTCAAGCTCTTTCTTGAAGCCGGTGGTCACACCGGTCACAAGGTTCGACACCTGCGTGCGGGTCATGCCCCACTGCTGGCGTGCGCGCTTGGATTTGCCGCGCGGCGTCACGCTGACTGCGCCGTCTTCGACCGTCAGTGTCACATCGTCGGTCGCCTTGAAGCTGCGGGTCCCCTTGGGGCCCTTCACTTCGATGGTCTGGCCGGAGACTTTCGCCTCAACCCCGGAGGGCAGCTCGACCGGTTTTTTACCAATACGAGACATCAGTCCCTCCTTAGAATACGGTGCAAAGCACTTCGCCGCCAACATTGGCTGCGCGTGCATTTGCATCAGACATCACACCCTTGGGGGTGGAGACAATCGACACGCCCAGGCCCTGACGGACGCTCGGCAGGTCATTGACGGCCATGTAAACACGACGACCGGGCTTGGACACGCGCTTCACCTCTTGGATGACGGGCGTACCTTCGTAGTACTTCAGCTCGATCGAAAAGGCCGGGTGACCGTCCTTGCCGTCTTTTTTCTCGTAACCGCGGATGTAACCTTCGTCAGCCAGCACATCCAGCACCCAGCCACGCAGCTTGGATGCAGGTGTCTCGACCGAGGCCTTGCCGCGCATCTGACCGTTACGGATGCGGGTCAGCATATCACCGATAGGATCGTTCATACTAAATTCTCCTTACCAGCTCGACTTGACCATGCCGGGGATCTCGCCATTGGAACCAAGGTCCCGCAGCGCGATCCGGCTGATCTTCAGTTTACGATAATACGCGTGCGGACGACCCGTCAGCTGGCAGCGGTTGTGCAGACGCACCTTGCTGGAGTTGCGGGGCAGTTCGGCCAGCTTCAGGGACGCCTTGAAGCGCTCCTCGACGGGCTTTTCACGGTCGTTGATGATTGCCTTCAGGGCCGCGCGCTTTTCAGCGTACTGCGCCACCAGGCGTTCGCGCTTTTTCTCGCGCTCGATCATGGATTTCTTAGCCATATCTTTGTTCTCCTGACGCGATCAGCTGTTGAAGGGCATGTTGAAGGCTTTCAACAGGCTCTTGGCTTCAGCGTCGGTTGCGGCGGTGGTGCAGATCACGATGTCCATGCCCCAGTTCTCGTCGATCTTGTCGAAATTGATCTCGGGGAAGATGAGGTGTTCCTTGATGCCGGTGGCATAGTTGCCGCGGCCATCAAAGGATTTGCCAGAGACACCACGGAAGTCGCGGATGCGCGGCATTGCGACGGTGATCAGGCGGTCCAGGAATTCGTACATGCGGTCACCGCGCAGGGTCACCTTTGCACCCAGGGGCATGTCCTCACGGACGCGGAAGCCGGCGATCGACTTCTTGGCGCGTGTGGTCATGGCCTTCTGGCCGGCGATGGTCGTCAGGTCTTCCTGAGCGGTCTTCGCCTTCTTGGAGTCGCGCACGGCCTCTGCACCGCAGCCGATGTTCAGGACGATCTTGTCCAGCTTCGGAATCTGCATGTCGTTCTTGTAGCCGAATTCTTCCTTCAGCGCAGCGCGGATCGTGTCCATGTACTGCTGCTTCAGGCGCGGGGTGTAGTTCGCTTGGTCAAGCATCAGATCGCATCCCCTGTCGTCTTGGCGTAACGCACCTTGTTGTCGCCATCCATGCGGAAACCGACGCGGGTGGCTTTGCCGTTCGCATCAACAACAGCCAGGTTGCTCAGCTGGATCGGCATCGCCTTGGGCGTGCGGCCACCTTCGCTGGACTGGCTCTGCTTCACGTGGCGGATCGCCATGTTCACACCTTCGACCACGGCCTTGCCGGCCTTGGGGTCGACGCTCTTGATCTCGCCGGTCAGACCTTTGTCCTTGCCAGCCAGAACGATGACCTTGTCACCTTTGCGGAGTTTTGCAGCCATGGTTACAGCACCTCCGGAGCGAGAGAGATGATCTTCATGAAGTTCTTTGCACGAAGCTCACGCACGACCGGCCCAAAGATACGGGTGCCGACCGGCTCGTTGTTGTTGTTGAGGATGACAGCCGCATTGCGATCGAAACGGATCGCGGTGCCGTCTTCACGGAACACTTCCTTGGCGGTGCGCACGACGACAGCTTTGCGCACGTCGCCCTTTTTCACGCGGCCGCGGGGAATGGCCTCTTTCACCGATACGACGATGATATCGCCGACCGATGCGTAACGACGGTGCGAACCGCCGAGAACCTTGATGCACTGCACACGGCGCGCGCCGCTGTTGTCAGCAACATCCAGGTTGGTCTGCATCTGGATCATGTGATGTCCTTTTTCGACCTATGGGGTATGCCCGATTTCCGACCGGGGCCCCAGGGTTTCGTTGAATTGGGGGTGGGCGCCGATTAGGACGCGATCACTTCCCAGCGTTTGGTTTTCGACTTCGGTGCGCATTCCTGAATGCGGACCTGGTCGCCGACGTTGAACGTGTTGTTCTCGTCGTGGGCGCGGTACTTCTTGGACTTACGCACTGTCTTGTGCAGCAGCGGGTGCTTGAAGCGACGCTCGACCGACACGGTGACGGTCTGTTCGTTCTGGTTGGAGGTGACGACCCCGGACAAAATACGCTTTGGCATGGGCTCAGGCCTCCGAATTGGCCGCGTCAGCGGCTTTCTGGTTGAGAATCGTTTTGACGCGGGCCGCGTTGCGACGTGCAGCGCGGATCGCGGCGGTGTTTTCCATCTGGCCGGTGGCCTGCTGGAACCGCAGATTGAACGACTCTTTCTTAAGGTTTACAAGCTCTTCCCGCAGTTGGTCGGGCGTCTTGTCACGCAGTTCGTTGGCTTTCATGCCGTATCCTTTCAACATCACTGGAGGGCCCTTTCGGGTCACCCTGCATCCAGTGGAGTTCGTGATGAAGGGGCCTCATAGAAGGGATGCGGCCAGTTGGCAAGGGGTATCCCGTGTTTGCCTTTGCCGACTTTGGTTTACAGCCAGGATGATGCCGCACAGAGTCCACACCCCGGACGCAATCCAGGGTTGTCTTGGCGTTATGGAACAAATGCACACAATTATTCTCGACAACATCATCGCAGGCATCCGCCCATATTGGCCGCTTTTCGCAGGCATGTTTGCGGGACTGCTAATACTGCAAATCATCACCAGCCGTTTCCGCATCTGGCGTCGCGAAGCGTTGCGGCAGCACTACCGCGACAAGGTCAAACAGAGCCGCAGACGCAGGATGCAACGCTAGTCGGTCAATCCCACCGATAGTTGAAACTCACCGAGATCCGGTCCTCTTCGGCCATGTTCATCGGGACCTCGTGGCGCAGCCAGCTTTCCCACAGCAGCACGTCACCCACCTCGGGAGCCACATAGATGAACTGACGCAGTGCCTCGTCCGCGTCCTTGGTGCGGCCGGGGGCAGCCATCATCATGGCCAGGCGCGGGTCCTCGAACTTGATCGCGGATGTGCCGGACGGCATCGCCACATAGGTCGTGCCGGAAATCACCGAATGCGGGTGGATGTGGGCGGTGTGGATGCCTCCCTCTGGCAGAATGTTGATCCAGAGGTCTTCGAGCTTCAGCTTCTTGTCGCCCAGATCGAATGACAGGTCCTGGGCGAATGCCTTTACATGCTTGTCCAACGCCTTTTTCAGCGTCTTGAAGATCGGCATGCGCCACGGCAGGTCCGTCAGCGACGCATAAGACGTATAACCCGGAAAGCTGTTTTCCTCGCACCAGTCCTGCCCCGCCTCGTCATCCTCTGCGATGGACAGGCAGGTGGCCTCCAGCTCTTGGGGGTCGATGGGTTTGCCATGCGCGGACAGGGGCGCTTGGTACAGGCGGGTCACAAAGAGGGATCTGATCTGGGTCATGCGCCACATCTAGCCCCATTGCCGGACCTGCGCCACGGGGCGTCAGAATTTTCGCGAAAATTCTGGCACCTCTGGCGGGCCGGGTGGACTCGTTTTCGGCGAAAACGTGTCTGGACCGCACGCAGGGGTGAACGATTTATCCCGTTCGGGACAAGCCCTTGATCGCCCGCGCACTTCGCCTCGATTGCCAATTGGCAATCCAGACGCAAAAGGCCCCCACCGCGCGGCAGGGGCCTTTCTATCATTAACGCTTGACCGGATTTACCAGTCTTCGCGGACCACGGTGCGGGTCTTGATCGGCAGCTTCATCGCGGCAAGGCGCAGGGCCTCGCGTGCGGTGACTTCGTCGACACCGTCGATCTCGAACATCACGCGACCCGGCTTGACCTTGGCCGCCCAGAAATCGACGGAACCCTTACCTTTACCCATCCGGACTTCGACCGGCTTGGAGGTGACGGGCAGATCCGGGAAAATCCGGATCCAGACGCGGCCCTGACGCTTCATGTGACGCGTCATGGCACGACGTGCCGCTTCGATCTGGCGTGCGGTGATCCGCTCGGGCTCCAGTGCCTTCAGGCCAAAGGTGCCAAAGTTCAGGTCAAACCCGCCCTTTGCTTCACCCTTGATGCGGCCCTTGTGCATCTTGCGGAATTTTGTGCGTTTCGGTTGTAGCATTGGTTCTACTCCTTACCGGTCGCGACGCGGGCCACCAGGACCGCGCGGAACAGCGCCTTCCTGAAGCTCGGCATGTTTGCGATCGTGCGCCTGCGGATCATGTTCCATGATCTCACCTTTGAAGATCCAGACCTTGATCCCGATGATACCATAGGGGGTCATTGCCTCGTACAGCGCGTAATCGATGTCGGCCCGCAGGGTATGCAGGGGCACGCGGCCCTCGCGGTACCATTCGGTCCGTGCGATTTCGGCACCGCCCAGACGACCGGCGAGGTTCACCCGGATCCCCAGGCCACCCATGCGCATGGTGTTCTGCACCGCACGCTTCATCGCGCGACGGAAGGACACACGGCGTTCCAGCTGCTGACCGATGTTTTCGGCAACCAGGGCTGCGTCCAACTCGGGCTTGCGCACTTCGACGATGTTCAGGTGCAGTTCGGACGCCGTCAGTTTCGCCAGCTTCTGACGCAGACCTTCGATGTCTGCACCTTTCTTGCCGATGATGACGCCGGGACGGGCGGCATGGATCGTGACGCGGCACTTGCGGTGCGGACGTTCGATGATCACGCGGCTGACGCCGGATTGTGCACATTCCTTGCGGATGAACGCCTTGATGGCCAGGTCTTCCAGCAGTAGATCACCATAGTCCTTGGTGTTTGCAAACCAGCGGCTGTCCCACGTGCGGTTCACCTGAAGACGCATGCCGATAGGATTAACTTTGTTACCCATTACGCTTGCTCCTCAACTTGGCGCACCAGAATGGTGATTTCAGAGAACGGCTTGACGATCTTGCCGAAACGGCCACGGGCCCGGGGGCGTCCGCGCTTCATCAAGAGGTTCTTGCCCACATAGGCCTCGGCGACGATCAGTTCATCGACGTCCAGGTTGTGGTTGTTCTCTGCGTTGGCGATGGCCGACTGCAGGCACTTCTTCACGTCAGCTGCGATGCGCTTCTTGCTGAAAGTCAGGTCGGTCAATGCCCGCTCGACTTTCTTGCCACGGATCAGCTCTGCGACGAGGTTCAGTTTCTGCGGCGAGGTACGCAGCATGCGCAGTTTTGCGCGGGCTTCGTTGTCGGCCACGCGGCGGGGATTCTTATCCTTGCTCATGACTTACTTCCGCTTCGCTTTTTTGTCGGCGGCGTGACCGTAATAGGTCCGCGTCGGGGAATATTCACCGAACTTCTGACCGATCATGTCTTCGCTGACGTTGACGGGGATATGCTTCTTGCCGTTGTACACACCAAAGGTGAGGCCAACGAACTGAGGCAGGATGGTGGAGCGACGCGACCAGATCTTGATCACTTCGTTACGACCGCTTTCGCGCGCAGCTTCGGCTTTTTTCAGCACATAAGCGTCGACGAACGGGCCTTTCCAGACGGAACGAGCCATATTAGCGGCCTTTCTTCTTTTGGTGACGCGTACGGATGATCAGGCTGCTGGAAGCCTTCTTCCGGTTACGGGTCTTGGCGCCTTTGGTGGGCTTGCCCCAGGGTGTCACAGGGTGACGACCACCGGAGGTCCGACCTTCACCACCGCCGTGCGGGTGATCGATCGGGTTCATCGCGACACCGCGGACCGAAGGACGCTTGCCCTTGTGGCGGGTGCGACCGGCCTTACCAAAGTTCTGGTTGGAATTGTCGGGGTTGGACACGGCACCGATGGTGGCCATGCATTCCTGACGCACCAGACGCAGTTCGCCCGAGGACAAACGGATCTGAGCGTAACCACCGTCACGACCGACGAACTGGGCGTAGGTGCCGGCGGAACGTGCGATCTGACCGCCCTTGCCTGCCTTCAGCTCGATGTTGTGAACGATCGTACCGATCGGCATGCCGGAGAACGGCATCGCGTTGCCCGGCTTGATGTCGGCCTTTGCGGACGCGATCACCTTGTCGCCGATGGACACACGCTGCGGTGCGAGGATGTAATTCTGAGTGCCGTCTTCGTACTGGATCAGCGCGATGAATGCGGTGCGGTTCGGGTCATATTCGATCCGCACGATAACAGCGGACATGTCCAGCTTGTTACGCTTGAAATCGACGATGCGGTACAGACGCTTTGCGCCCCCACCAATACGACGCGACGTGATCCGTCCGGTGTTGTTCCGGCCGCCCGATTTCGTCAGACCCTCGGTGAGGGATTTGACGGGACGTCCTTTCCAAAGCTCCGAACGGTCGATCAGCACCAGCCCACGCTGGCCCGGCGTCGTCGGCTTATACGACTTGAGTGCCATGTTAGCTTCTTCCGTTTGCTTGGCGGGCCCACTGACGCGGACCCTGATGTGAAGGCCCCCGTAGGTGCCAAAGAATAAACCAAACGGCCCCGGAACGAATCCGAGGCCGGTCAGTTGGCGGCTGATAGCAGGGGGGCGGTGGGGTGGCAAGTCCATTGCTCATGGCCGACAGCGTTTCCGGACGCAGCGGCCTGACCAGACCCAGGCATCTGGCCCCTGGCCCACCAAAGCAAAAGGCACCCCGATTGCGCGGGGTGCCCCTGTTTCACGGGTGCCGGATCAGACCGGCACGCGATCAGAAGTGGAAACGCACCTCTGCGGTGATGCCATAGCTGTCCACGTTGTCGCCAAACCGACCGTCGATGCGGATCTGCTGGTCGATCTGATCGACCGGACCATCGGTGAACAGCTGCGAGAACGTGTAACCAAAGCTGGCTTCGGTAAAGCTACCCAGGTTGCCGGTCGACAGCGCTTCCGTGCCACCACCGTTTCCAAGTGTGAAGGTGCCCACCTGATCGTCCGACATGTCGTCGAACAAGGAGACCGTACCACGGAACCGCTGCTGCGAATCGCCCGATGGCGAGTTGATGGTTTTTTGCACGGTCCCGCCAACATAGGCCAGCGTGCGTGTGTGATCGTCCAGCGACAGGCTGCTGCCATCCCCGAAACCGAGGTTCGAGAATTGCATGCGCTCGACCGACACACCGGCGCTGGGGATGATCGCCCAGCCTTCCTGCGGCAGTGCGTAGAAATAACGCGCCGCAAGCGAAACACCCAGACCGCTGACGCTCAGGTCGCTGTCATTGAGGCTGACAGAGCTGTTCGAGACTTCGCTGTTGGTGCGTGTTCCGGTCAGCTGGCCATCGATCAGCAGCGATCCCTTGGTCGCGGCGACATAGGCACCGAACGACAACTGGTCGAAATCGGTTGCGGTCGTCGACGCGGCGACAGTGCCGATTGCACCGACCGGCACGCTCGACTGACCGGTCACGGCAGACACCTGACCGCCCATGACCAGATCAAATCCGCCGGGACCACCCTGCACGCAGGCCACGTCACGACCCAAGGTCACACCACCATAGGTGATGTTCACATCGTTGTCGGTCTGGCCGAGCGAATCCGTGGTGGTCACGGTTCCGTCTGCCTCGCCGGAAATCGCACGCGCCCAAAGCCCGCGACCGCAGGTGTCAGCGGCCTGTGTCGCGCTTTGCGTCACAAAGGCCGACGCCGGGCGGTTCACGATGGAACCGATCAACGCATTGGTGGCAGCAACGCCACCGATCACACCGCCAACAGCCGGTGTCACCGACACGGTATAGGCCAGGTTGTCGCCGTTCTGCGTCAGCGCGGTCACGGTTGTCCCACCCGGCAGCGCCTGGATGCCGACCTTGAAATCGTCCGGATCAACGGTGCCGCCGTCGCCGATCACGACATCGACGGGATCAGTCTGAAGCCCGGTGCCTGCGTTGATGAAATTCAACGTCTGCACCGCCGACACGTCGCCCGGGCTTTCGAGTGTGATGGTGTCGACATTGGGTGCCGCTGCCGACGTGTTCACGTCCAGATTGAACGTGTTGCTACCCGTGATCGCGCCGCCGATGGTGATGTTGTCCGTTGTGCCACGGCCGCGCATGTCGATGATGCCCGCGCCGTTCACGTCGCCACCGATCCGGGTCTGACCGGATGCTGCCAGAATGGCCGAATTGCTGGACCCCAGATTGGCGGACGTGTAGTCCCCGCCGATCGTGCCACCGTCCAGTTGCACGGTCCGCGCGTTCATCACGTCACCGTTGTAGGTGCCTGCGATCGACAGGTTGCCGTTCACGTTGTTGATGGAACCACCTGCAACAACAGCGCCGTCACGGATATCAATCCGGCCAGGGCCACGGTTGTCGATATCACCCAGCAAGCCGGCGGACCCGCCCTCGACCCGGATTTCCCCGCGGTTGAAGATATCGCCGTCGATCACGCCAGACAATTTGATCAGGCCGGTATTTTCGACATCACCCTCAAGCGTTCCAGCCACGCTCAGGTCGCCAAGAACCTGCAGGTCCGACACCATCGTGCCGTCGATGATGCCGCGACCGCCGTCAGAAACACGCGCACCGACAATTGTGGTCAAGGACGCGCCATCAGCGACTGTCATGGTATCCATAAACACGCGGACACCCGCGACTGTTGAATCGCCATTGAACACCGTTTGACCGTCACGCACATTCACTGCACCGTCCACATCGCCACCAATGGATGTACGGCCAAAGGACGTCACCGTGCCCACGACATCACCGTTGGCGACGAACAGTCCGTTGTTGGAAACGCTGACGCCGCGCGTAACAAGGGTCGCCCCGCCAGCAAGTAAATACTCCCCACCGATCTGGGTCACGCCCGACACGTCGACATCACCGAACTGAAGCACATCCTGACCCGCGGATGCCAGATTGCCAGTCACAAAGACATCGCCCAAGTCGATCATACCGCTGCCAGACAGGTTCAGCGTACCGGCAATTTCGATACCGTCGAGAATAACAAACGCACCCGGGGCAGCCCGCAACGCCTCGAGCGCGAGCTGGCTTGGCCCGGTAATCGTCACGTCGGCTGCGCGGACAAATACGTCACCAGCACGCACGATCCCGTTGCCAGCCTGGTCATCGACCGTGATCGTGAAACCGGGGGCCGCATTGGAATCACGGATGACAACATCATCGAAGGGGCGGAACCCGACATTGCCCGTACCGTCGTTCCAGTTTTGAACCGATCCCTCGTCATCCCAGGTGCCGTCACCCGACGTGACCGTGGCACCGTCACCCGACACGATATCCCACGTCAGCGCCTGCGCGTCGGCATGGGATGCACCTAGCGTCAGCACCGCGCCGGTCGCAAACGTCAGGACGAGAGCCGTCGCGCGGCCCAGACGGCAATGGCCAGCCAAGGATTTTTGACGGATACCAGTTTGGCGGAGGTTGGAGTTGTCTGTCATGATGCCCTCAATGCAGCGAATACGTCTAAAAATTTTGTCCAGCGTCGACCTTTGGCCGATCGGGGGGTCCCGTTTTGCGAACCTGCGGGGGCGAAATTCTGCCGATGACGCAAGGTCGCGATCACTTTCTATTGTATTTAGGAGTTTACGTAGGGGCCGGAGTCAAGGGCAACGGCCATAATATTGCCGCAAATCCCTTTGCAGGTGCGCAATTGCACCGATTTCAAACGATTGTCCGCAATGGCCTATGTTTTAGGCGGATGCCAGATAACGCAGCGCGCCAACCAGCAAAACGCCTGCCAGCGGCACGCCCAAGGGATATTGTCGGACGTTCTGCCATGCCTTGCGGATCGATTTCAGCGCAATTCCGCTGACGATCAGACTGATGACGACATGTAGCACCAGCAACCCATAAAACACCCAGACCGCGTTCCAGAATTGCGCCGACGGCACCAGCGCCAGCGTGACGCACAATAGCTTGATGTCGCCGCCGCCGATCCGCGCCCTTTGATAGATCAGCACCCCGACCACAAAGACGGCGATTGCCAGACCGAGGCCACGCAGCACCTCGAACCAGGGCAACAGGAACAGGGCTGCGATCAACCAGACTGCCGCCAGCGCGGCCACAGCCACATTACTGATCCTGCGGGCCGAAATATCGGTCCAGATGATCCACGTGGAAATCAGGGCCACCGCCACCGCTAGGGCAAGCGACAGCCACGTGGGGTCCGGCAGCCCCATCATTCCAGCAGCACCAGCAGGTCGGTGCGGACATAGCCCTGCCCGCCCGCCAAGCGGGCCCAGTCGTATCCCGGTTCACGGCCCGGCACGACCGCCACCACATCCAGCACTGCCCCTGCGGGGGCGCGACCGACCCGCGTTGAATCCCGTGCAGACGACGGCAATGCACGCACAGAAGCGGCCGCGACGCGGACCCTGTAGCGGGCAATGACCGGCGCATCTGAAACATCTGGCAGGCGCGCCGCGATCGCCCGACGCTGCGGCGCAGTCAGCGCGCTGTCGGGCATCGCCATCTGGATCAGGATATCGTTCACCAGCGCCGCCACAGCCGCATCCGCGGGCCCGGTGTCCGCGACCAGGCGATCCAGCTGCATCAACTGGGCCGCGATCAGGCCCCGCTGGGCCGCGTCCAACAGATCGGCCCCCAGATCCTGCGTGCGCATCAAGTTGGCATAGCCTTGTTGTGCTGTGGCAGTGTCACCCTGCGACAGCGCCGCAAAGGCCTGCTGAAACTGGTCGCGCACCGATAGATCGACCGCCGATTGCCCGACCGCGGGGCAGGCGGTGACACTGACGGCGCAGGTCGCAACGACCGCACGCCAGTGGCGTGTTATGCACGCCCAGCCCGTCATTCCCCAGCGCAGATTGCGCCGAACGCAAGACGAAATCCGACCTCTGGCAGGCGGCTTTGACCATCCAGACAGGTCGGTGCCTCAAGCGGGGCAGCGGTATCGACGCCCGCGTAGAATGGCCGCGCAACCGAGGATTCGCCACAGGCTGTTCCGGTCATTTCGACGCCTGCGGATGCAGGGTCAGCCTGACTGATCAACGCGACCAGCGGCGCAGGCACCAGGCAGACAGCCTCGCCGCTTTGTTCTGACAGGTGGCGGGCGTAGGACAACGCAAGAAACCCGCTGATGTTGGTCGCGGTTTCAGATGTCTCGGCCTGGGTGGTTGCCGCGATTTCGGTCAGGACCGCAGCCTGGTTCGGTTGCAGACCGTCGCCCCAGGCCTGCACCTGGGCCAGGGTCACAGGGGCGGTGCCCACGCAATGCTGTCCGGCAAGCGCATCAAGACTGCCCTCTTGCGGCGCATATGCTCCCGGCAGCGCCGCCAGATCTTCGGACCGGACGACCAGCGCCGCCATGTCGTACCCCTCAAAGGTGCAATTGAGCAGGGCACCGGCGTCAAAGTCGGACACCAGTTTGCGCAGTGTCGCGTTCTGTTCGGCCAACATGCTGTTGCCGGACAGGATATCCACGGCGTCAGGGTCACCGAACCCCGCGACGGCCTCGACATAGGCGGGGTGCGTGCCCAGCCCGGTGGCCGCGATGCCCGCGGTCAGCGCCTCGTTTTCGGCCGCAAGCGTCTGGCGCTGCGCCTGCGCACGTTCCAGTGCCGTGGTCCGGGCCGCGATTTCGGCCGTCAGATCGGCGGCGCGGTCACGCAGGTCAGCCAGTGCATCGGCCGTTTCCGGCACGGCGGTCGCGGCCAGTTCGGCCGCACGTTCGGCCAGATCGAAATTGCCGGGGATCTCGGTCAACCCGGCGACACCTTCGGCAGCGGCATAGGCTTCCGCTGCGTCGTTCAGCACGGATTTCCCCTGAGCCCGGATCGTGGCAGCCGTCAGTTGCGGCAACCCTGAAGCACAGGCGGCAAATGCCTCTCGGTCGGCCTCTCCGTCCGTCACCTGCGCGGCAGCGGTGCGCGCGGCGTCCAGCGACTGCGCCTCGTCCCAGGTGGTCAGCAGTTCGGCCTGTTCGGCGTAATCGGCGGCAAAGCTGTCGCATTGCGCGCGCCCCGCCTGCCATTCCGCCGCCAGATCGGCATCCAGCGACGACAATCGGGCTGTCAGGTCTGCCCAGCGCG
Source organism: Loktanella sp. 3ANDIMAR09 (assembly GCF_001420005.1). GTDB lineage: Bacteria > Pseudomonadota > Alphaproteobacteria > Rhodobacterales > Rhodobacteraceae > Loktanella. The sequence goes on from NZ_LJAK01000017.1 coordinate 69,162, forward strand.
GCAGGGCATCAGGATTGACCGGCAGGTCCGACACCGCTGCCGTGGCGGTCTGCCATGCGTCCACGGCGTCATAACCCGCCTGCCCTGCCCCGTCGGTGAGCGTGGCGATCGTGTCGCGCAAAGCCGCGATTTCCGAGAGCGCCTGCGCCCCCTGACCGCCTGCCTCGCCCACGGCACCTTGCAACTGCGCAACGGCGGCATAGGCGGCCTGAACAGCCTCGGACGTCAGGGCCTGCGGCTGGTTCGGCAGGTCGGCGATCTCAGCCTCGAGCGTGGACCACTGCGCGCTTTCGCCCAGGCTGGTCCGCAGGTCGGCGATTTCATCAAGCAGATCCTGCCGCTGTGCCCCCAGATCGCGGGTCAGCCCCGACATCAGGGCGGATTCACCGGCGGCCTGCGCCTCGGACAGCGTGCGCAGCGCCGGGGCGGATGTGTCCTGTGCTGCGGCCGCGTTCAGCGCATCGAACGCAGGACCCGTGTCGTTTGCATCTGCGGGTAACGACCAGATGCCTGCAACCTCGTCGCGCAGGGCAGACAATGCGGTCGCCCGATCCTGAAGGGTGGCCATATGGGCCGCGACCAGTGCGTCCGTCGCCGTGATGATACCTGCCTCGCGTTCGGCGATGGGCAGGTCTGCGGCGTCGCCCCGTTCGGCAATGGCGCGGGCGTCGTTCAGCGCAGGGGCACCCGCCATCGCCGGATTTTCGGCGGCAAAGGCGATTTCAGCCTCAAGCGCTGTCTGCAATCCGGCCAGGTAGTCACCCGCCAGCGCCGTCGCACGCGCATTGATCTGGGGACAGTCCCGCACGGCGGCCCTGATATTGTCGGTGGTGTCGGGCGGCGGCAAGGCCGTGCGGTCCGCGACCAATGCATCCCAATCCGCCGTGGTGGCAAAACCCGTTTCGCCAAGCGTCTCGAACGTCTCGGCCATCTGACCGCAGACCTGGGCCGCCTCGTTCATGGCCGCGGCGCGTTCGGCTGCAAGGCGGTCCTTTTCAAGCTTGTCCACATACCAAAGCCCACCGGTGCCGACCAACAGGACGGACCCGATCGCAGCGGCGGTCAGCATCCCGAAATTCGATTTCTTGGGTGGTATCCCGGTGCCCATGCCCGCCACGCCAAGGCCAGCGCCCACCACCGGCGCGGTCGAGACATTGAGCGTGTTGCGCAGCGCCGAGATGAACAGATCGACAGTGCCAAATCGGTCATCTGGCACCGGCGACGTGGCGCGTGCGAACAGCGCCGCAAGGTCGAGTGACATTTCGTTGTCGGTCGCTGCACGCAGGGCCGTGTCGTCGATCCCGACCTTGCGTTCGGCGCGGTTGACCCAGAAATCGATGTTCTGGAGCATCGGCAGCACATCGTCCTTGGTCGTGACCTCTGGCGCGCTGAACACCTTGGCGAAACCGACCGGACCGGCCAGGAAATAGATCAACAGGGCCGCCAGCGAATAGACGCGGTCCGGCCCCGAGGCAGGCTGCGCGCTGCCGTTTGCCACCCGTTCGGGCGCGGTAAAGGCCGGCTCGTGCGGGGTATTGCGCCCCAACGGCGATGTGCCGGGGAAATAGACCAGATCAATCAGCAGTTTGACACCGTTCCCGTCGGGAACCACCTGCGTGGTCGACACGCCGAATTCAGGCAGGCGCAGGTCCATGTTTTCCAGCGCGTTGACCCCGTCGAGAAACGCAACGGCAGCCCCCTGCCGCTGGGCGTAGGGGATATTGGTTCCCTCGAACCATGACCGCCCGCCGCCGTCCCGTTCGATCCCGAAAAAGCCGCCGACGGTCGCGCGTTTCAGCACCAGCGCCATGCCGTCCTTGCCCTTTTTCGGGGCAATCTCGACGATGTCGTAGGGTACGGGCAGGGTCGCGGGATGATGCGAGCTGTTGTAGCGCTGGAACTGTTCGAACAGTTCGGACCGCGCCTTGGCGTCCTTCATCACCTCGGGTTCGGGGACGTAGATCGTGACCTCGTGGCGTTCGTTGTTCTTGTCCACCCCGCGATGCACATTGCTGGAACCGTAGGTTTCAAAGGTGTTCCGGTCGAAACGGTAGTGCTGTTCGATCCGGTCCAAGAGCGCGTGGTGGGTCATATCTATCGTCCTAGTTGAGGCGGTTCAGCGCCTGAAGGGCAGTTTGCGAGACACGGGCGTCCAGATCGCCCACACGCGTGACAACCTGCGAATAGGCCGCCCGCGCCTCGTCATAGAGGCGCATCCGTTCCAGACGGCGTGCCTCGCTCATCAGTACGATCACCTCGCTGGCATAATCGGCAGCGATCCGGTCGCGGGTTTCGGCATCGGGTGCGCCGCGCAGGGCCAGTCGCGCCTCTTGCAGGGTGCGCGGCTGGCCACCCGGCAGATCCCGCGCGACCTCTCCGGTTTCGTCGCGCAGCAGGGCGATCACCTCTTCTTCGATGATGGCGGGTGTCAGCCCTTCGCCCCCGGTGCCAGGTTGATCCTGGATCGCCATGAAAAGAAGGCCCGCGACCATCATGCAGACCAGTGCCAGACCGTAAAAATAGGGGCCATCCATGAATTCACGTGCGGTCGGCATGGTGAAACCCGCGCGTTCCGACTTGAACCGCACGCTCAGCTGCACAGCACCCGCCTGATCGCTGCGCGGAAGGGTCAGCACGTTGCCCGCCGCCAGTTTGTTCGTGCGGCGTAGCGGGCCGTCGTTCAACCGCGCGGCCCCGTTGGTGACCTCTTCGACGAACCAGTCATCCTCGCTGCGTTCGAATTGCAGATAGATCAGGCCAGCGGGCACATCGACCAGTTCGTGCGTGGCGCCGGACCCCCGGCCACCGATGCTGGGGCGACCATCTGACAAGGTCAGCTTGCGCCCCGTGCTGGCGGTCCCGTGTTCGACGGTCAAAATCAGGTTTCTTGGCATAAGTGACCTATACAGTTCCGGCTGGCGGCGGTGTGTCGCATCAGAATGTCCCGACTCCGGCCCCGGGGCAATTGAAACCGACGCAGGGCTGTGCGGGCGCAGGTGCCGGTGCGGGCGCGGGTTGACGTGCAACGGGGGCAGGCGCGGGGGCGGGCCGTGGCGCAGGTTGGGCCTGCGGGGC
>NZ_LJAK01000018.1 GCF_001420005.1 Loktanella sp. 3ANDIMAR09
GGTCCTCCCGGGATCGCCACCCTCGTTTTTTCGTCAAATTTTGTCATTTATTTCAGTCCTTTAAGTGAGTCTGTTGGACCCGAGTTGGACAAGTTGGAACTTTCCGTTCCTGTTATGACCCGGCGCAGGTCAGCCGACCGCGCATAGTGGTCCGCCTCGGTCTCGGTTTCGTGGCCCAGGACCGCCATGCGCTGATCTTTCGTCGCACCCATCTCGCGCATCATTGCCGCGCGTAGCTTGCGCAGGCCGTGGGCTGTTTTCCCGTCGTCCAGCCCAGCCTTTCGACACGCGTCTGCAAACCAGCCCGTCGCGGCTTTTGGCGACCGTGGCCTGTTGCCCGTCGTGGCAAGGTAGGTCAGCGCACGCGGTGCACGGTCAATACAGGCTTGCAGCAGATCGGGACGACCCTCGAACCATTCCGGGCTACGCGAGAGTGCAGGACTGCACGCCATCGTTTGCGATTTGCTGCGTCGATACGTGATCCATCCGTCATGGCTGACGTGGCCCTTGCCGATTTTGCAGGCGTCACCGATTGCCGCGCATGTCTGATAGATCAATTCCATCGCCAGCCGCTGCGGTGTGCCAATGGGCCAATGGGCGCGGAACGTGTCGAGGTCATCGCGCGACCATGCCGCGTGACCGTCTGTTTTCGGGACCGCTTTGGGCCGCACGTCGCGGGCCGGGTCCATGTCGAGCAGGCCTGCGTCCAGCCAATACCGTCCCAGCGCCCGCCAGACCTTCAGTCGGCTGTTTGCCGGATTGGGATCGAATTGCGCAATGTCTTTGCGGATGTGCCGGGACCGCAGGCCGGACAGTCGCAGATCGCCGTAGGCGCGGCGTAGCTTGTCCAGCGTGCGGCGGCGCTGGTCCCGCGTGGTCGGTGACAGCGCCCGGAAAATGTCCGACGACTGATAGGCCAGCACGCCCGCGCCTAGCGAGCCTGTCAGGTGCGTTGCGGCCAACGGCATGTCGCCGCCCGCCGCCTCGGCATAGGCACGCAAGAACGCAGGATGATCCATCGGCAGATCGGGCAGGGCGATGCCCTTGCGGCCTTTTGGGCGGTAATAGCAGCGCGGGTGTCCGCTGGGCCATGTTCCTGACCTACTGATGAAACGCAGCTTCACCGCGCCGCCCCGATTGCGTTGTCCCATTCGTCAGCCCCCGTTTCGTCGTGCGACGTTACGGGCGGGGTGTCATCGGTGACAAGTATCTTGATGATCGCGCCTTCAACAACGACCGTTGCGCATCCCTCCTGACGGGCAGCGCGGATGGCACGCTTTATCTGCGCTTCGGTCGCAGTCGGCATCAGTTGCGGGCCTCCTGTGCTAGTTCCTCAAGCGCGGCACGGACCCAGTATTTCGCATGGCGACCCTGCGGCGCGGTATCCGTGCTGTGGAAGTCCAGCGGCTCAGGTGCCATCAGCCATTCGGCTGACACGTCCAGCACCCGGCAAAGCGCCAGAAACTTGCGGCTGTCTGGCATGGCCTTGTCGCTTTCCCACTTCACCACGGCTTGCGCGGTGCAACCGCATTCACGGGCAATATCCGCCAGTGTCATCCGAGCGCGGGCGCGGGCAACTCTCAATCGTTCACCGAACATCACATCCCCCATTTCTGCCACCATCGGCGACTGTTGTATGCTGTCCACATGCGGATAAAGCGGCGGTGTCCGGTCATGCCAATTCCCCGCATGTGTCGCAGTATGCCGTGGCATCGCCCCAATCGAAGCACATCACGCCGCTGCACGGTTTAGGCTTGTATCCGCGCGGCGCGTCCTCATTCGGTTCATCATACCGCAGGCAGGTTTCGCCCGCTTCGGTGCCGACTTCGTGGCGGTCGTCATCGGGGACGGACAGTCGCCATTTATCATATGCGCTGGTCATGCGTCACCTGTCGGCGCGAGAGCGGACAAGATGCGCTCGGCGTAGTCGGCTTGCGCTGCGGCTTTGGCGGCTTCAAGGGTGGCGTGGGCAATTCCAGTTTCAGCATGACCGATGTAAAGAAACCAAGTTCCTTCATCTTTGGCGATTTGATACAGGCCAAATTCATCCGCTAATTCGCAGTCAAGGTGCCAAGGCGCATTTACCCACACCAGCGGCTTGACTCGTTCCCCCCGCAGCCTATCCACCTCTGCACGCAGGGCGTCGGCCTCGGCGCTGGCAGCGGCGATCTGATCGTCATAGGCCTTGGTCAAGGATTCGGGGTAGTGGCCACAGCCGGGCGTATGCTGTGTCTCTCCGCCATGAAATCGTTGGCACCCGGCCTCGCATGGACCTTCATACAATTCATCACTCATATCGTCATCCTCTCGGCAGTGAATAAATATGCAGCGCGTCCCCGGCCACGGTGAACAGCAGGCCAAATGCGTGCCAGACGCCCCACAGGCCCACGGCGATCAACACGGCCCAGATCGCCAGACACAGCCAGCACATGCGCCGCCGTGGTTCGTCTATCCATGTGGCGTGCTGGTCATCGGCGCGACGGGCCAACATGCCACGGTCGAAGTCTTGGCGCGGCAGGTTGTCGGCAAGCCACTGCGGGCCAAGCGTGCCTCGGCCATCGGGGGCGCGGGTCATTGGGTGACCTCCGTGGCGACACGAAGCATTCCCTTGAAAGTATGCAGACGTTTTGCTGCATTCTCACACTCAGCCCACACAAGGGCTAAAAACGCATCGCGCTGCGTTGGATAAAGCGGGCCACGTGTAACCGATGAGGACCATTGCCCATCGCCAATCTTAAACCTCCATTTTTTCCACCCCACATCGGTTTCGTTTTTCTCCCTGATTTCAACGCGACGAACACCGTGGGTTGCGGTCCAGTAAACACCTTCGACCGGCTCGCCATGCAGGTTGTCGTAGTCACCCCATTGGAACGGCACTGGTTCAGGTTTTGCCTCTTGCGGCCATGACAAAGCAGCAGTGATTTGCCATTGTTCCAATTCGGATTTTGCTGCGTCGATTGCCCATTTTGGTTTGGCATCACGCCAGTCGCGAACATCCATCCCTCAATTCCCTTCATTCTCATCATCATGATGTTCATCACAGCCCCGCGTGGCGCTGGCCTCGGCCATTGCTTCGGCGCGTTCCCGGGCTGCGGTTTCTGTTGCTGTCTCCAGGCATTCCGGCACCGGATCGCCGCGTTGGATGCACCAGTTGCGGATGCGGTCGCGGGCCTCTTGCGTGTAATCGGCCCGGTCGCCGTCGTAGTGCGTTTCGATCAATCGCGCGGTCAGGCCGTTTTCAGCGCACCACAACCACTGGTCAGCGGCCTTGTCCGGGTCGGTGTAATCGTCCTCTGCAACCCATTCGCCAGCGTCCAGCAGTTCCAGCACATAGACCGGACCCGGCATTGTGCGGTTGACGTGCGCGGCGTTGGCGGCAAGGGCGGTGAATGCGTGGTGCCGGGTCATGGGGTGGCCGGGGGCTTGGCGCGGGCCGCAAGCATGGCGTCGGCAAGTTCGTAAGCATCTCGCGCCGCGTTCTCGGGGCGCAAATGGATTCCCGGCTCCCCGCCGAACCTTCCGGCAATGTATTGACCGGCGAACCAGTCGCGCAGGGTCATGCCTTTGCCATTACCTATAATTACGCCGCTTTGGCTGAACCGCTCTCCGGGAAACACGTAGCTGTCTTGCTCAAGGTCCATCACTTGCCCTCCATCGCAGCGATAACGTGGGCGTCAGGCACGGCGTCAAGGTCGGTGATGACGCGCGGCGCGGGGGGCAGGGTCACGCGCCGCTTGGCTGGCAGGCCAATCACAACGCGCGGAATGACTGCGCCGTAGCTGGTGATGATGTAGTCGGGGGTGATCGGGGAGTGTTGCATTTCAATGGGTGTCCTTTAGGTGAATTTAATTGAGCTGTTGGTTTCCAGCGCCAGATTGATGGATGAAATGATGCTTTGAAGCGCCATCGCGGCCTTCAAATCACCTTCATCCATGTATTTTTCGACGTGCGGCTCTGTGATTGCGATTATCAGTTTTGCAGTCGCTTTAGGCATCGGTATATTCACGACAATTCCTTTCGTGCGGTTCAGTTTCGGTATTCGGTGAATTGGCGGTCGCGCTGTTCGCGGCGTTCATGGCGGGCAATCAGCGGGCCAAAGACGGCGAAAAACAAGGCTGCGGTGGCGATGGTCGCGGCGGTCATTTGCGGGCCTCGCGGTAGGCGGGTATTTCCGCCCACAGGTCGCCGTCGTGCAGAAAAACAGGGTTCGTAATTCCGCCGTCTGTTCGGTTGTCGTCTTTGAAATATCCGTGGACAGTATCAAACCAAATACGGCAGACGAGGTTCATCATGCGCGGGTAGCGGATCAAGAACATGCGGCCATCACGAGGCGCGGTATCGTGCGGCATCCACACGTCCCGTTTCAACGCATCCGCAGCCTTTGCCAGCCTGTCGCGCTCCATCGTCAGTTCGCCGTATGCCGCAACGGACCGTTCGTGCGCCCGCTGTTCGTCGGCCAGTTGCTTGCGCAGGGCGATGACTTCGGTGGCGAGGGTCAACGGGACAGTCTCTGCGACACGCTTCAAGACGTAATTATTCGCCTGTTTCATGCTGTCTTCTGGCGTCGAGCTGTCGTGTTCCGCAGAAAGACAATCAAGCAATCTATCGTTGCCCTTGAAAAGGTAATAGCCAGAATGTCCGTGCAGCTTGACGGTGAGTGCGCCAAACTTGGTGATTGTGTCCCATTCACCACCCCATCGCGACCATTTAAGTGGCTTGACGTGCTCGCCCAGCAGCTTTTGCAGCGTTTCGGTGTCCGGCGCGGTCATGCCGTCACCCCATCGGCTAGGCGGTCGGCTGGGGCGGGCAACAGGTTTTCGTAAACCACCTTGATATGGGCGCTGACAGGCGCGGTGTATTCATCCGGCACGCCATCTTTGCGGGCCTGGTCAACGGCATCGGCCATTTTCTTGACAAACCGTTGCGTTGCTGCGGTTTCGGGATCCGGCATGGCGGCGATGTGCGCGATGGCACTTTCAATAATTTCCCGAGGTGTATCGCCGGCGAAAATGTCCATGCCATACGAACCGACCTGCGCGCCTTCGCTGCTTCGGTTTTTAAGCATCAATCTTGCCCGCGCCCCTGAAACGAGGGCGAATTCTGCGGACGGGGTAACGCAGCCCTTTGCCGACATAAGGTCGGGCAGTTTGTCGATTTCAACCTGAATTTCTGCGAGGGTCAGCAGGTCGTTGCTGGCGGTCATTGCGTTGGTCATTGGTGTGTCTCCTGTGTGGTGGTGGCCTGATCCGCTGCGTCAAGAACCCAGAAAGCCCCGTATCCAACGCGCGGAATCCGGTGGCCGTTGGCCTGCGTGGAGTTCGGGTGAACGCAAAGCTGCGTCCCGGCCAAAACGACGCGGTAGCGCCCGCCTTTAGTGAAGTTCTGACGCTCGGCTTCATCACGGTGGCCAACGCAAATTACCGTGTCGCCCGGCTGTGCGCCGGTTTCCTGAATTGATCCGAATTTATTGGTTGTCATCGTCGCGTCTCCCATTGGCCCGGTGTGGGCTGTTGGGGATACATTATGTGTCGCTTCGGGCTGTGTCAACGCAAAATGTATCGTCTCGACACAAAAAAGGGGGGACTAGGCCCGTTTGACCCAAAGAATCAGCGCTGCCCATTCAACCTGAACGGACCGGATCGGCGGCGCGTTATAGCTTTCCAGTGTGGCAATCCCGCGATCCTCTGCGCGAACGGTTTTGACAAACTTGCGCCCATCCAGCAAAGACACAACGCACTCTTGTCCATCTGCCCGCGCAAGGCTGGCGACGTGAGAGTCATAAATCAGAACGTCACCGTCCATGTATCGAGGATACATGCTGTCGCCACGAACGCGAACCGCAACAGCGCTTGGCCCAATACCTGGTGGTGGGTCTATTTCATCTAGGCATCCACCGTCATCAAACGGATGAACTTCGGCCCCAGCGCCAACATACCCCACTAACGGCACCCGTTTTTTCTCATTGTCACCAACACCTAGCAACAGCCATTCCGGGGATACGCGAAACGCGCGGGCATAGATCGGCGCTCTCGTGCGTGGGATGTTTCGCTGCCCGTTTTCATGCGCCCGGTAGGTCGTTTCGGTCCAGCCGAATTTCCGCGCGGCATCTGCTGCGCTCTCGAACCCAGCTTGTTCGCGGGCGGTTTTAAGTCGTTCGTGCATTTCCATTCCCGCCATTTAGCAGACCGCACAACGCAAAAGGTGTTGACATCTAATCCGGCGTGATACAAATTGCGTTGTATGACACCCGAACAACTCATAAGCATCTGGGGCGACCGGACCAAACTTGCGGATGCCATTGGCGCTGGTCACACGACCGTGCGTGCATGGTTCCAACGCAACTCCATCCCGGCCCGCTACGATCCAGCAATCATAAAAGCCGCGAAGAAAGCAGGCCGCGAAGTAACGCCTGCTGATCTTTATTCCGTGCGGACAAAGCTGGCTTCTCAAGCAACGACGGGGGCGACCCAATGATCGCCGCCCCCGCATCCCGTTCTGTTTCCATGTCTGTCTCACAAACTAGACATAGGAATGGAGTATCAGGAATGTCCTGCCGAAAGTTTTCCGCAAAAGCGGACGTGCTGACATATCGCCAGCATTTTGCGCACATGTGGCGCGATTTTATCACCTCCAATTTTGACAGCCCGGCTCATGCGGCTTTGGTTTTTCGCGTCGATCCCTCGACTGCTGAAAATTGGTTTGCCGGAACCAATGCCCCGCAAGGCTGGGTTGTCGGGCGGGCGCTTTCTGACCCTGATTTGCGTGACGCGGCAATCGCAATTTTCGGGGGAAACTAATGCTCCGTAGGTTGGTGGAAATAGAAATCATTCTTGCCCTGCGTCTTGGCGCATTTGGGCGCTGGTGGGCAGCTTCTGCTGCCCGTCGCCTTGGAAAACTTTCCGGGAGATAGTCCATTGGAAACGCGCGAATATCTTTACTGCATTGAATTGCTCGGCGGTGATGTGGCCAAAGTTGGTATCACCAACAACCCCGGCAGCCGCATCCAATCACTAATGGCGGGTTCGCCGTTCACAATGAAGTTTCGCCACCTGCTTCAATTCAGCCGCCGCGATGTGAGTTCAAGTTGGGAACGCCACATCATTGCCAACGCGGACCCCCACAAAGGCCGAGGCGAGTGGGTGAAGTGCAACGCTAAACTTGATGGGCTTTTTGCGAAGGCTCCGGGCCGCTGCGCAATGAAGGACTTCAACATCACCGATGATGTGGGGCGCATCCCCTGCGTTATCCGGTCGGCTGAAAGCAATTCCGCAATCCTCGTTCATGGCCTTTCAATGCCACACGGAGATCAGCCGCGTGCGCAAGACTTTGAGGGCATCGTGAGCGACTACGAACGCACCGTCATTCACGCAAGACTACGCGGCGGATACGGTGTGGAAGATATTCATGTGATGGATGGCCTCGCACTGGATTTAATCCGTGCAGAAATTAGCCAGCTGACACGTCGAGGAACTCTCCGTCGTGTTCTTGGATTGCGTGGTAACGCAGCATGACCCGCCGCATCACCATCCCGCCCGCGCGGTTCCCTATTCCGCCTGCACCCAAAGAGATGACCCGCGCGGCGCGTGTTCCGGTCGTCACGGGCAAGCCTGACGCAAGCGAAAATTCGTTGGCGTGGTTCGCCACCTCTGGTGGGTGGGGCAACAACTACGTGCCGCGCAAGTCGCGTTACGAACTGGCAGGAGATGACCTGTGAAGCATTCTGATTTGCATTCGCGATTTCTTGATTGCGCAAAGCGCGGTCTAAGCAAGGCGGAAACTGCCCGTGAACTTGGCGTGCGCCCCCAGACGGTCGGGGAATGGGCGGCACGTCACAAGGTATCCTTTTGCTCTGCATCTGTCGCGTCTGGATTGACGAAAGAACAGCGCCGCGACGTTGACACCCTTTTCTCCAAGGGCGGCTACACAATGGCCGAAGCCGTCGCAATCGTCACAGCGCCAAAGGTGAAGATCCGCGCCACCCCGCCGTCGCAGGCAATCGCGCAGGTGACGGCATGACCAAGCTGCGCGTTCTCGATCTTTTCAGCGGAATTGGGGGCTTTTCTTTGGGCCTTGAGCGCACTGGCGGCTTTGAGACTGTCGCGTTCTGCGAAATTGAAGATTTCCCCCGCCGCGTGTTGGCAAAGCATTGGCCGGAGGTGCCGCAATATGACGACGTTAGAACCCTCACAGGCGCAAGGCTTGCTGCCGATGGAATTGCCGTCGATGTTATCACAGGCGGGTTCCCATGCCAAGACCTTAGCACAGCGGGACGCCAGGCTGGAATGGGTGAGGGCACCCGAAGCGGCCTGTGGTCCGAAATCGTCCGACTTATTGGCGAGTTACAACCCCGATACGTCATCGTGGAGAACGTCGCAAACCTGCTTAGTGGCCCTAGCGAAAAACGAGGCGGATGGTTTGGCCGAGTTCTCGGAGACCTGGCCGAAAGTGGGTATGATGCGGAATGGCGCAGCATACCAGCTTCCAACCTTGGCGCTTGGCATAAGCGCGAAAGAATATGGGTCATCGCCTATCCCAACGCCGCGCAAGATAGACGGCAGGTCAGCGGGCGCGGGAACATCGGACGGTTGCCTAATCCGAAGATCAGCGTCCAGCTTTGGGCTGAACTTGGCCGAATTTGTGCAAGTAGAGATGCGGCAACTCTTCGCAACGCCACAAGCATCGGACAATCGCGATCGGGGAAACCTGTCCAGTCCATCAGTGCAGAGGCGGCAACGCATAGGCAAGCAGTTGGGCTTGTCGCAGGTGGTATCGGATCAATCTGGCGCTCTGAACCCGACGTGGGTCGAGTGGCTAATGGGGTTCCCCAGCGGGTGGACAGACTTGGAGGGCTAGGAAACGCCGTCGTCCCGCAAATCCCCGAAATGATCGGCCACGCCATCCTTGCAGCGGAGGCCGCACAATGACCCATCACACCCATTCCGTCAGGGCCTCCCTGCTGGCGGATCGTCCGGCGTTCCTCCCAGCGCCTGACGTGACTGGCGGGGGGAGGGCATCCCACGGCTCCCCCCGCCACTTTTCTACATGGATAGACCGCGCACAGGCCCGCTACAGCGCGAACCCGTCCCACCGCAACGCCGTGGCCCTGCGTGACGCCCTGCACGAGCGTATGGCCGCTTACAACGCGGGGGCGCGTCATGAATGACCCGGTAAACCATCCGAAGCATTACACTGCGCATCCGTCGGGCGTGGAGTGTATCCAGATCACGGAACACATGGGGTTCTGCCTCGGCAACGCCGTCAAATACATCTGGCGTGCGGACCTGAAAGGCGATGCAATCGAGGATTTGCGCAAGGCGGAATTCTACATCAAGCGCGAGATTGCCAGACGGCTAGGCGAGGTTGCGGAATGAGTATTTATCTTGGAATCGACCCCGGCAAAAAAGGCGCATTAGCGCTGCTGGATAGCGAAACTTTGCGCGTGTCGTGCCACGATATGCCCGGCACAACGCAGGAATTGCACGACCTTGTTGCGGGCCTGCCGATGATCAAGGCGACCGCATTGGAAAAGCTGTTCACGGGTCCGGCGATGGGCCGCAAAACGCTCTGCACGATGTTCATGAATTTCGGAATTCTGAAAGGCGCATTGATGTGGCGCGATATTCCGTTTCGCGAAATCGAGCCGAGCAAATGGAAAGCCGCGCTGGGTTTGTCCAAAGACAAGAACGCCAGCCGCGAAATGGCAATGCAGTTGTTTCCCGATGACGCCGAACAATTCAAGCGCGTCAAAGACGATGGCCGCGCCGAGGCCGCGCTGCTGGCTTACTGGGGTATGCAGAAATGACCTTTGAAATCGCAACCGTCGCACAAGAAGAACCGCAGCGCCCATACGGCAGCTTTGGGAAATACGAACATGACTACGGCATGAACGTTGACCTTTCGGATTGGACCCGCGCTGACCGCTTCAAGCGCAAGTGCATCGAAACAATCTGGTCAATCGAAAACGCCAACGACTTGGACGGCTACCTCGCATCGCAGGATTTCATGTTGGACGCGCTGCACCTCGCGCACCCCAACATGGCCGCAGAAATTCGTGAACACGAAACAGAATGCCGCGCTGGACTTGCCAACGCGACAACCCCATCGGCGCAAGCCGATACCGACCCGGCGGCACCGGGAAATGTCCTTGGGATTGAATTCTAAGGCGGCGCGATTTGAGCGCATTCGTAAAACAAGGAAAACAGAAGATGACTTTGACAATCGACACAGGCGACACGGGCGGCTCCAAAGGCCCTTGGATGTCATGGACCAGCAACGGTTCCGCGATGAAGGGCTTCAAGCCCAAGTCGTGGGTGCTGCGCGGGAAAGACGCCAACGACGAAAAGTTCGAACACGTCATTCCCGCATTTGAAAACGGCTGCGTCATGGATTTGGACACGCTGCAACTGGGCTGGATGAAAGACGGCGCAACGGGTCAGGCACCGGAAAAGCGCTGGAACCCGTCCATCTCGCAAGCAACGCCGCGTCCAGACGACAGCAAGAAACAGTCCGGCGCATACGCCTGGTCGGCGGCTTTGTCTGTGCGCTGCGCAATCGGCGGCGGGCAGGCGGCAACATGGGAACAGGCCGCATTTGGCGCTTACGATGCGTTCTCCAAACTGTCGAAGCAGATCGCGGCGGAATGGGCTGAAAAGTCGGAAAACGGGCGGCTGTTGCCGCTGGTCAAGCAAACCGGCGTGGAAAGCCAAACCCTGCAATCTGGCACGTCGAACAAGCCCGTTTTGACGGTCGTGCAGTGGGTGCCGCGTCCCGACTGCCTGAAAGACGACGCCCCGGTCATCGCGACCGCACAAGCCGAAACGACGACGCCAGCGGCTGCAACCGCCAGCGCCGCCCCGGCTGACACGCGCATCCCTGAGGATGCCGAGTTCTGAGCAAGAAACGACTCACCCGGTCCCCCAAGCGGGGGCCGGGCCACTGAAACTGACGGCCCGATAGGATACAAGATGGAAATCAAAACGGGTTCCGCCGACGTTGAGGCATGGAACATTTTAGAAGGCCCGCGCGTGACGCTGGATGCGTCATGGCCCGCGCTTAAACCTTGTCGCTTTTGCAACCACACCACTGGCGTTTTGACAGGCCCGAAAGGGCCTCACGCTGATGGTGTGAGGTGCGAAAAGTGCTACCGCCACATTGGTTGGCTTCCCCCCGCGTATCACGGCGACAGCGCATCCGACATGTCCTTGATTGAGGACTGACCATGATGCCAGAACAAATCCCGATTGAGGCCAACGCAGCGGAAATCCTGCACGACCTCGAATACATCACCGCCCGATGGCACGAACTCAATGAACCCGCCTCTATCGAGGTAAGGGCGTTCAAGGAAGGTTCGCAGCCCCAGATCGGCAAATTCAGCCCTGACGATTTGTCAGAGGCCGTCGATTGGATCGAAAGCATGAACGCGACGGGGCGGAACGTCTACGCCGTTCGCAACCCCATTCGCGCAACATGCACCGGGTCCGCCACAGACTCGGATATCATCGCCAGCTTTTTCGTCTGGGCCGACTGTGATGAAGGTGTGTCCGCAGCAAACGTAAAACAATGGGGCGGGCCAAAATATTCCGCAGCCGTGATTACAGGTCGCGTGCCAAGCCCCCGCGTGCATACCTACTGGGAACTTGCCGAGCCATGCTATGACATGGCCGTCTGGCGCGAAACGCAAATGGCAATCGCAGCCCACTTTGGCAGCGATAAATCCGTCATCAACCCCAGCCGCATCATGCGGATCGGCGGCACCGTCGCTTACCCAGCATCGCACAAGGTTGCACGCGGGTATGAACGCGAACTGACGACAATTCGCACGACATACCCGGATCATCGCAGCCCCGTCACAATCGACCAGATGCGCCGCGCGTTTGGGTCAGCCCCCGCGTCGTCATCGCAATTCCAAATCGACACGGGCGCATTGCCCGCGCCGTTGGACCGCGAACGCACCGCTATTCAGGCCATGTCCGGTGCCAACTGGAATGACGCTGTTTTGCGCTTGGTCGGCAGCTACGTCCGCAAAGGGCTGTCCGATGCAGAGATCCACGCGCTAACCGACCCGTTGACGCTTGGCGGCTATACCGTCGAGCAAACGCGGGCCGAAGTGCAGAATATGATCGACCGCACCCGCGCAAACCCGAAGTTTGAAATTGCGACGGAATACACGCCGAATTTCGATCACGCGCCCGCGCCTACGACAAACGACCCGCAGCCGATGGTGCAGCCCTGGAAGCTGCAAACCGCAGCAGAGTTCACAAAAGACTTTGTTGCCCCCGAATACATCGTTGACGGCGTGATCCAGCGCGGGCGGCTTTACACGCTGACAGCACCCACAGGCAGCGGCAAAACAGCCGTCATGCTCTATGCATCGGTTGCGATTGCCGAGGGCGTCGAATTCTACGACCGCGAGGTTGAAGCGGGTGACGTAATATTCATGGCGGGCGAAAACCCGGACGACGTTCGGGCGCGAATGATCGGAACTATGGAGCATCACGGCATCAACCCCGAGACGTGCCGCGTTCACTTCATCCCTGGCACATTCAGCATCCGCAACGATTTGGACCGCATCCGTGCGGAAGCCGAAAGATTGCCCAACCTTGTGCTAATCGTGATCGACACCTTTGCCGCATATTTTGATGGTGAGGACGAAAACAGCAACGCCCAGGCTTTGGACTTTGCGCGTGTCGCACGTCACCTCACGTCGTTCCCGTCAAAGCCCGCTGTGGTCATGCCAGCACACCCCGTCAAGAACGCCAGCAGGAGCAACCTTGCGCCCAAGGGCGGGTCATCACTGGTCAACGAGGTGGACGGCAATCTGACGCTTTGGAATGACGGCGGCATCGTGTCGCTACACTGGCAAGTCAAGTTTCGCGGCCCAGAATTTGAGCCGCTTAGCTTTGAACTACAGCGCCACATGTCCGACCTGATCCGCGACAGCAAGGGTCGGCAAATGCCGACGATCCTCGCCAAGCCGATGCTGCAAATGCGGGCCATGCAGATTGCCAATGAGAACATGTCAGCAGAGGACAAGCTATTGCTGTCGATCAACGACGCGCCGGAACTTTCGCTGGCAGAACGCGCCGTCACGATTGGCGTTAAGCATAAGGTGCAGGTGGCGCGGATGCTCGAAAAGCTGGCAGGGCAAAAGCTGATCCGCAAGTTCCGCACCAACTGGGAACTGACGAAAGACGGCGACCGGGCCGTCGAAATCATCACGTCAGGAGGCAAGTTTGCACCCGAAATCTGAACCCGAAAACATGTTACGATTCCTGTTACGGCAGGCCCTTTGCGTAACATGTTACGTAACAACCGTAACAGCCCGTAACAAATGTTACGATTTCTCCCAACCCAAGGAAAACAAATGACAAATCTTGTTACGGCAAAGGGGGCGTTTTGTTACGGGGTCATCATCGTAACACACCCCCGTTTCTTAAACGGGGTGTCGTGTAACGGCGTTACGGCAGAGGAGTTTTTCACATGGCAGGAATGACACGCCGCAAGACGCAGAAGTTCGACAGCCTCACAGCCCCGGACCTGACTGCGACCGATACGATGGTGCATTACGCGGTGGCACCGTTTGACCGCGCCGCCCGCGACATGGACCGAAAATGGGGCGTAGGGCGTTTGCCTGAATTGGTCACGACGGCATCGGCTCAAAAGTTTGGATCGGCGATGGCAAAGCTGGATGCCGCCATCGCCTCAAACGACCCGACCGAAACTGGCGTGCGTGCCGCTGTCTGCATCCGTGGCTTGGCCGCGCTGGACGCCGAAGCCGAAGCGGCTGGCGCACCCAAGGCAAGCCCGGACGTTTGGGAAATCGAGATCGACGGCATGAAGGTCGGCATCCATCGCGACTTGCCGGACTGGCCAGCCATCCAGGAGGCACGCCCGGACTTGACGTTGTTCAATCTCAGGCAGGTGGCGACGGCGCTGAAAGCCTACAGCCTGACAGCCGACGTTCTGGCGGCAACGCAGGACTTTTTCCCGGATGCAAAGGTGGTCCGGATCAAGCCGACGAAACCACCATGCGACTTCGCAGGGGGCGGCGATGACTTCGACTTCTAAACGCGCCCTGATCCACACCCTTGGCGACCAGATCGCCAGCGGCAACATCGCATGCAGAGGTGAAGAATGACCCGGCAGCATCAAATGAAAATTCTGCGCTGGATCAAGAGCGACGTGGAAGAAGAAATCGAGAAAGTTACAAGGTCACCTTTCAAGTTTTTTTGGGGCTTTGAGGCGCATCGGATGAAGTTGGAGGCGCTTAAATGCAAGCGACAGGCAATTATGGAACTTATCGCGGAATGCGAACAATGACCCAGCACCAGCTTTCCGCCCGCATCCTGCACGGTGGCAGCATCGACCCGCTGGCCTTGGCGTGCATGACGCGTCTGATCCACACACAGCCGTTTGTCGTGCGCATCGTCGCACGCACGCTGGGCGTGATCGGCGGGGATTACGACACGTCAGAGGATGCGGGAAAGCCGCACCAATAACGACGCCGCACGGCGCAACACGAGGACAGAGCAACATGGCAAAGACAAAGCGCCGTAAGGTGAACCAAAGAAGCAAAGCCCGCGCGGGTGTCGGTGTGTCGCTAGGCGGATCCGAATGGGACCAAGGGGCAATGGGGCAGGCGAACAGGCTCAACCTTGTTGTTGAGCAGCGCGGCACCACTGACCCCATCACAGGCAAGACCACCAACCCTAACGGGGTCAAGGGCGTGCGCCGCGTGGACATGATGGAGGTCTACTACAAGCGCGGATGGATCAGTGACCGTGGCTATACGGCAGGGGAGAAGCTGCGTGACAAGTGGGAGGCGACAGAACGCAGCCCAGGCTGGTCAGACAATGACCGCGTGCAGTCCAGCCCCAAGCCGGATCAGGCCGTTGCAATGCGGATCGACCGCCTGAGCCAACTGGTCAGGATTACGCGCCTCATGCCACCGCAGCACAAGTCATTGATTGAGGCGGTCGCAATCCGTCAGAGGTCAATCAACGCGGCGGTTGTCGATGGTGCGCGTCCATACGTGGGCAGAGGACACAAGATCGGGCAGTCAGAACTAATGGTTGCGTTTGACGCTCTTGCAGACGCTATAGGGTGTTGACAGTAAATCCAAAGTGCGTTACGGATTACTTATCGCGCGGGGCATGTCCTTTCGCATTTCAGCGCCCGCCTTAATCGGTGGGCGTTTCGCATTCCAGAACAACACCCGCCACGCACCCCGGCGGGTTACTGACATACCCACCGCACGCTCCGAACCTGTCACCGCTGACGGTCATCTGCAATGCGCCTCTATGGCGTCAACTCGTTGTGCGGAACGGGCATCGTTAAAGGCGGGAATTGCGGGAAGCGGAACAATTATCGGCGGGAAGCCGGATTGAAAAACAATCAAGGAAATCATTATGGCTCAGCGAGGCGGGAAGCGCGCTGGCGCTGGCCGCAAGCCGGGTCAAGTGTCTAAGGCAAAGCGCGACTTGGCAGAAATGGCTAAAGACCATGCGCAATCTGCGCTTAACGTCTTAGTCGAAATCATGACGAACGATCAAGAGGCCGCAACTGCACGCGTCAGTGCAGCGAATGGGATACTAGATCGCGCATACGGGAAGGCCGTTCCCATGCAAGTTGATCCTCAGCAGGACGACGCGCCATCTGTCACAGTCAACCTGACAATGGCCGCACCGGTCAAGGATATCCGTGTCACACGATCTGACGGTTAGCGCACCGCAAGGCGTTTACCTGTCGCAACTAGACACCAAGTTTCGCAGCTTCGTCGGCGGGTTCGGTAGCGGCAAGACCTACGTGGGTGCGCTGGACTTAGGCTTGTTTGCTGCAAAGCACCCTAAGCTGGTGCAGGGCTACTTCGCGCCGACCTATCGGGATATCCGCGACACGTTCTGGCCAACGATGGACGAGGCAGGATCTGCGCTTGGCTTTCGGGTCAAGGTCAAGTCTGCTGACAAAGAGGTCGAGTTCTACAGGGGCCGCGCTTACTACGGCACAATCATTTGCCGGTCTATGGATGATCCTGGCGGGATTGTGGGCTTCAAGATTGCCCGCGCCAATGTGGACGAAATCGACGTTCTGCCGACCGAAAAGGCCGCGAACGCTTGGCGCAAGATCATCGCGCGGATGCGCCTTGTGGTGCCGGGTGTGGTCAACGGTATCGGGGTTACGACAACGCCAGAGGGCTTTAAGTTCGTCTATGAGACGTTCAAGCGAAACCCCGGCACTGATTATAGCATGGTGCAGGCCAGCACCTACGAGAACGAACGGTTCCTGCCACCGGATTATATCCAGTCATTGCGGGACACCTACCCACAAGAATTGATCGACGCCTACCTAATGGGCGAATTTGTCAACCTGACCAGCGGCACGGTCTATAGCAGTTATGACCGCGTTGCGTGTGGATCGACTGAAACGATCCAGCCGGGTGAGCCCCTCAAGATCGGGATGGACTTCAACGTCGGCAACATGGCCGCAAAGGTTTTCGTGGTGCGCGGCGATAGCTGGCACTGCGTCGATGAAATCACGGGCGGGCGCGATACCCCGTCGATGATTGACACTCTCAAGGAACGCTACGCAGGCCACCACGTCACGATCTACCCTGATGCCAGCGGCAAGAACGCCAGCAGCAAGGGGGCCAGCCTGTCGGACATCGGGCTGTTGCGCCAAGCGGGTTTCACGATCCGCGCAAAGGACAGCAACCCCCGCGTTAAAGACCGCGTGTTGAGCGTGAACAAGGCGTTTGAAGCTGGCAAGGTTCGGGTGAACGCGACCACAGCCCCCAGCGCCGCGCGGTGCCTTGAACAACAGGCGTATGACAAGAACGGCGAACCGGACAAGGCGTCCGGTTTAGACCACGACAATGACGCTTTCGGATACCCGATTGCCTATGAAATGCCGGTTATCAAGCCGCGCTTTGACAGCCGGAGCCTCCGTCTATGACCGCAGTTGCGAAACAGTCTAAGGCCGTAGCGGCCATGATCGACGCTGCAACCCGTGGCCGTGCGCTGATGGGCGGCACAAAGGCCATGCGGGCGGCGGAGCAGACATACCTGCCGAAGTTTACGGCAGAGACAGAGGACACCTACCGCGAACGTCTAAAGCTGTCGTGGCTTTTTAACGGATACCGCAAGACGGTGCGCGACATGACGGGCCGGGTATTCCGGAAGCCTGTCGAGTTGGGCGAGGATACGCCTGACCAGATTGCCGAATGGTGCAAGAATATCGACCTTGCGGGCCGTGACCTGTCCACTTTCGCGCGTGACGTGTTCGAGGACGGCTTAGACGCTGGCATCAGCTATATCATGGTGGACGCACCTGCTCGTGACGTGACGCTGACCCGCGCACAGGCCCGCACGCAAGGATTGCGCCCGTTCTTTGTCCAACTGCGTGTAGAAGACATTCTGGGCTGGCGTTCCGAGGTCATCGCAAACGTGACCGTTTTGGCGCAAATGCGCATTATGGAAACGGTGACCGAGCAAGACCCGAAAGACGAATTTGCAAGCGTAGAAGTGCAACAGGTGCGCGTTCTGGATCGCACCGACGCTGGGGTCATGACGCGACTGTATCGCAAGAACGACAAGGACCAATGGACGCTTATTGACGAGCCGACCGTCAGTGACATGACGGAAATCACGGTCATCCCGTTTTATGCCAACCGCACCGGATTTTTCACCTGCGAACCGATGCTAGACGACTTGGCGGATGTAAACATTGCGCATTGGCAGTCGCAATCTGACCAGCGCAATATCCTGCACTTTGCGCGCGTGCCTATCTTGTTCGGCTCTGGCCGCACGGATGACGAGCCTATCACCATCAGCGTGGGGCAGATGACCACGGCAAGCGACCCACAGGCCAAGCTGGCTTGGGTCGAGCATTCGGGCGCGGCTATCGGTGCGGGTCGGCAGGATCTGAAAGACCTTGAATTTCAGATGGAAACGCATGGCCTGCAACTGCTTGTGGCGCGTCCTGGCAGCGAAAGCGCAACCGGCGCGGCATTGGATGCGGAAAAGGAAACATCGCAGCTATCCATGACTGCTGACGCATTGCAGGACGCGCTTGAACAGGCGATGATCTGGATGGCGGAATATGGCGGGCTTGGCGACGTAACGCCAACGGTCAACGTCAACAAGGAATTCACCGTCGGCATGATGACGGCACAGGAAATGTCTGTGCTGTTGCAGGCGGTTCAGACGGGCAACATGTCGCGCGAAACGTTCCTGCGTGAATTGGCGCGGCGCGGTATGGTAGCGGCTGATCTGGACGTAGACGACGAAGCCGAGCGCATCGGAACGCAGCCCCCAACGCTGACAGGGCAGGCGCTGGACCTGAACAATGGCGGCTGATGGTGCCAACGACCGCATCGCTGATTTATTCACGCGCCATGCGATTGACATTCTGCGTGTGGAAGCGGGCCAACAGAAGGCGATCCGGGCGTTACTGACAGAACTAGAGGGCGATCTCGTCGCACAGCTTGCGCGGATTGACCCAACGGGTGTGCCGCGGGAAAGCGCAAAGGCCGCGCGGCTGGAAAAGCTGCTGACACAGGTTCGCGACACGATCCGCGTAAGCTATCGGGCGGCGTCATCGCAATTCATCGGTGAACTGCGGGAACTGGCAGACATCGAAGCGGATTTTACGGCCAAGGCGATCAACGACGGTCTGACCATTGACATGGCAACTGCCAATTTCACGCGGGCGCAAATTGTGGCGCTTGTGGACGGGGTTCTAGTGCAAGGTGCGCCGGTTGCGGAATGGTGGAGCCGTCAAGCTGGCGACACGCTGCAACGGTTTACGGACGCAATGCGGCTCGGCATTGCCCAAGGCGACACATCGGCGCAGCTAATCCAGCGCATCCGGGGCGGGACACGCAACGGCGAGCCGGTCACGGGGTTTATGGAAATCACGCGGCGGAACGCTGACAGCCTCGTGCGGTCGGCAACGCAGGCGGCGGCAGAGAGGGCCAGACAGGCCACCTACGACGCCAACGCGGACATTTTGGCGGCAACGGTATGGACCAGCACGCTTGACGGCAGGACCACGCTGCAATGCGCCGTCAGGGACGGGCTGCGCTACACGGTGCTGGGCCACAAGCCCATCGGGCATGACGTGCCTTGGGGCGCGGGGCCGGGTTCGCTGCATTGGGGTTGCCGCTCATCATCGCGGCCCGAAACGAAAAGCTGGCGCGAACTTGGGTTCGACATCGACGAACTGGCCCCGGCAACGCGGGCAAGCGTCAACGGGCAGGTCGCGGCGGACCTAAAGTTTGAGGACTGGCTGGCGAAGCGTTCGCAAGCTGAACAAGACGACATTCTAGGCAATGGCCGCGCCGCGTTGTGGCGTGACGGCAAGATCAGCTTTCGCGACTTGCTGGACGGCAACGGGCGGGAATTGAGCCTAGCGGAATTACGGGCGCGGATTTAGCGCCTTGAACCGTTGGCGGGAAGCCAACACTAACTGACGGGAAGTCACACAATGAAAATCGCAATTGAAGATGCCACTGGCTTGCCGGAATGGCTGCAATCCCACGTTTCCGAAGGCCACCTAGACCTTGCGGCGGTTCCGGTCCCGGAGGACGTGACCGGTCTCAAGACTGCGCTGCAAAAAGAGCGTGAGAACGCGCAAGTCTGGTCGAGGTTTGGCAAGCCTGACGACGTGGCCAAGCGCATTGCGGAACTTGAGGAAAAGGCCAAAGGCACCGGCAAGGGCGCAGAAGATGCGCAAGCCAAGCTGGACGCGATGAAAAACGAGTACGAGGGTAAGCTGACCGAAGCGCAGGGCCGCATCCAAAAGATGATGCAGACCAATGCGCAGGCCAGCCTGAAGGCGGAACTGGCCAAGGCCGGTTTCATCCCCGAAGCGATTGACGATATTGCAATGACGGCAATGGGCCGATTGCAATTCAACGACGACGGCACTCCGAAGGTGCTGACGTCGGACGGAAAGCCCATGATCGGCAGCGGCGCAGACCACGGCGCAACCCTGACTGATCTGGCAAAGGAATTGGCGGCGTCCAAGCCCTATGCGGTGCGGGACGACGGCAAAGGGGGCAGCGGGAAGCAGCCCGGAACGAATGGCGGGACGCCAACACGACAAACCGTCACGCGGTCGGCATTCGACGCAATGTCACAGACCGAACGCGCGGCATTCTCCAAAACAGGCGGCAAAGTCGTTGACTGACCGCGTATCATGAAAGGTTGACCAAATGGCCAACGTTCTTACCGATCTGGCGGCAGATATCTACAAAGCCGCCGACATTGTGGGCCGTGAACTGGTGGGTGTTATCCCGTCTGTCACGATTAACGCAGGCTCCGAAGGCGCGGCTTTCGGTGACACCGTGCGCTCGCACTTCACCCGCAAAGCAACGGTCAATGAGACCTACACCCCCGCGATGACCATCCCCGAGGGTGACGATCAGACCGTGGACAACAAGACGATGACCATCGACAAGGTGGCAAACGTCCAAATCCCGTGGACCGGCGAGGACATCAAGCATGTCCAGAACGGTTCCGGCTATGAAACGATCTACGGTGACCAGATTGCGCAAGCCATGCGTGCAATCACCAACAGCATCGAGAACTATACCGCGACCGCGCTTTACCAAGGTGCATCGCGTGTTTTTGGCACGGCTGGCACCAACCTTTTTGCGTCTGACTTCGACGCGGTGGCAGAGGTTCGTCAGATCCTCGTGGATAACGGGATGCCGCTTGATGGTCAGGCAACACTGGCAATCAACACGCTGGCAGGCACGAAGCTGCGCAACCAGGCGCAGTTGCAAAAGGTCAACGAGGCCGGTGGTGACGATCTGCTGCGTCGTGGCGAACTGCTGAACCTGCAAGGGCTGATGCTCAAGGAAAGCAACGGCATTCAGCTGCACACCAAAGGCACGGCAACCGGCGCACTGGTTGACGGCGCGCTGGCAGTCGGTGCCACGTCAATCACGTTTGACGGTGCCACGGCTGGCGCATCCGGCATCAAGGCGGGTGACGTTATCACCTTTGCCGCTGACACTGCGAACAAGTATGTCGTCGCAACCGGTGCAACCGGCGCATCCGGCACAATCACGATCCAAGGCCCCGGCCTGCGGACCGCGATCCCGGACAACAACGCCATCACCATCGGCGCAAACTACACCGGCAACGTGGCATTCCACCGCGCCGCTGTCGAACTGGTGGTTCGCCCGCCTGCGCAGCCGTTTGGCGGTGACGCAGCCGTTGACCGCATGACTGTGCAAGACCCGTTCTCGGGTCTGGTCTATGAGATCGCGGTCTACAAGGGCTACGGCAAGGTTATGTTCGACGTGACCACGTTCTACGCCGCCAAGGTGTGGAAAGGCGATTTCGTCGCAGGTCTGCTGGGCTGATCTTTCTGAGGGGCCGGGAAACTGGCCCCTTTCTCAAGATCAGAGGTGACACATGGCACTAGACACAACAATCGGCGGCACCGCGTCAGACAGCTACGTCACGTTTGCCGAGTTCCAGGCATACTGGACCGCGCGGGGCGTTAATATGACGCAACACGGCCATGATACGTCACACGAGGCGAATTTGCGGTCTGCTGCGCAATATCTGGACAGCTTCTATCGTTTCGTTGGCATGAAACAGTATCAGTTTCAGGCTCGCGCTTGGCCACGGCTGGTCAATCAGCTTGTCGATGACTGGCCGATTGACCCCGACACAATTCCGCGTGCGATCAAGGATGCACAAATGGAAATGGCCTATCTGATCCATGAGGGCGCAACACCGTTTGCGGCGATTGATGGGCTGGTGAAGCGTAAGCGCGAAAAGCTAGACGTGATCGAAGAGGAAACCGAATATTTCGGCGGGCAGGGCAAGCCTTCTTACCCATCTGTCGCAACGCTATTGCGCGAATATATCACAGGCGGGCCGGGAAAGGCGCGGATGGTGCGCGGGTGACCATCTATGACCGTGCGAAAGCCGTTGCGGACCGCAAACTAGCGGACAAGGGGCAGACAGCGGCCATCCGGCGCGTTGTCGTGGCCGGTGGTGGGCCAACTGACCCCACGGGCGGCACAACCACGGAAACCGATTACCCCTGTCAGGTGGCGTTATTTCTGGTGTCTCTGCGCGACGTTGACGGGACGTTTATCAAGGCTGGCGACTGGCGCGTTCTGGTATCAACCGATGGGCTAACGATCACCCCAGAGACAACCGACCAGCTAGTGTGCAGCGAGGGTGTTCTGACCATCGTTGACCCGGGCAAATTCGCACCGGCTGGGCAGATCACACACTACAAGATGATTGCGCGTAAGTAATGGCGAAAGTCACAATTTCGCAGTGGACGGAAAAGGCCAAGGGCCGCATGGATACGCTGGTCAAGAAAGTGGCGATTGACGCCTTTTCAGAGGTCATCTTGAAAAGCCCAGTGGATACAGGGCGATTTCGCGGCAACTGGCAAGTCGCAATCGGCAGCGTTCCTGACGGTATTTTGCTGGTGGACGATCCAACCGGGCAAGTGACCATCAGCAAGGTCACGGCGGTCGCGCAAGGCGTCAAGGCGGGGCAGGTCATAACGCTGGTCAACAACCTGCCCTACGCGCAGCGGCTGGAATATGGCTGGTCCAACCAAGCCCCTGGCGGAATGGTTCGGCTCACCGCGCAACGCTGGCAAGCTATCGTTGACAAGGCGCTGACGCAGATTGTGAGAAGCACATGACACCAGAGGCCGCAATCACCGTAGCACTGACGACACGCGCGGAAACGCTTTCCTACACGCTGATTTATCCCAGCGTAGGCGATGACAGGCCAGACGGGGAATATGTCGAGGTGCGGCACCTGCCAAACGAGACAGAACGCCGTATGCTAAAGGCATCGGACCCGATTGAGCGTCAGGGCATCTATCAACTGACCTTGTGCAGCCCTGCCGGTCAATATCCTGCGGTCTATGACGAAAAGGCTGGGGCGATTGCATCGGCATTTGGGCGGGCGGCGTTGCCTGCTGTTGATGGCGTCACGGTCCACATCGTCAAGGCTGCAATCGCGCAAGGCACGTCAGACGGTAAGCACTGGCGCGTGCCGGTGTCGATCTATTACCGCACCCATGCATAAGGACGCACCGACATGAAACGCAAAGCACCCGCAAAGCCCATGCGGGCTGAAATCGTAACGCTTGCCACGTCATACGGCAGCACGCCGGGAATGTTGATTGACGGCGATGCGCCAACCAAGGGCGATAAGTTCAGCGCCACCTTGGCCAACGGCATTACCTACAGCGGCACGGTCGCAGGCACCGAGGAGCGCGACGGCAAGACGCTGGTTATGTTCCGCGACGGTATCGAGGCGGTGAAATGACGGACGTGGTTCGCATTGTTCCGCCCGGCCCCGGACTCCGTGCAGGACATGGCACGAAGGTCTTTTGCGGCGAAACTGAGATTGGCGGCATCACGTCGGTCTGTATCAACATCCAGTCCGACAGCATCATCACGGCAACCGTCGAAGTCGCGGTGACGTTGGATGAAGTTTGGGCGCATCCGTTGCTAGGCCGCGAGAGCCTTGAACGTGCGGCCAAAGCCTATGGGCTGAAACTCACCGAAGAATAACGCCGCCTGCTTGCGGCCCCGAAATCGGCAACCCGTCGATCATCCCGCGCCCGCGTGGCGCAACCCCATGACAAAGGAAAAATCATCATGGCAATTACCGAAGGCATTGGCGGGTTTCTCTCCGCATCCGCCGCCGCACCCGCAACCTATGACAGCACCGGCTATGCCGCGCTAACATGGTCTGATGTCACTCAGGCAAGCGAAATCCCGGAATTTGGCCCGGAACACTCGCCGGTGACGTTCACGCCGCTGAAAACCGGCATCGTTGACAAGTTCCACGGCGAACTGAACTACGGCAGCTTCACCGTTCCCGGCGCTCTGGACGCTGACGATGCGGGGCAAGGCATCTTGAAGGCCGCGCTGGCATCGAAAGACGAAATCAGCTTTCGTGAGACGCGCTCTGACGGGTCCATCCGCTATTTCAGCGGCAAGGTCATGTCATTCCGCACCGGTCAATCGGTCGGCTCGGTTGTGCCGTTTTCCTGCATGATCGAAGTGACCCGGGCAACCGTGGACGTTGCAGCACCGTAATCCGGGAAACCGGACGGGGTGACAGACTTGGTTCGGCTGTCACCCCACATTGAACCACGAACCGCAAAGGACGAAACAAATGGACCTATCAAATCTTGACACGGTTGCTGCCGCGAATACCGGTGCGACGATGACGGTATGCCACCCCGCGACGGGTGAGGAACTGAAAGGCGCTGACGGAAAGGCGATGACGCTGACCCTGATGGGCGCTGATAGCGGCGAATTCAAACGCGCCGTGGCCGACAGCATGAAAACGAACAAAGGCCGCAAGCAATCGACCCTTGCGGACGCAGAACGCGCAACCGTGGATCTGCTGACCCGCGTGACAATCGGCATGTCTGATAACTGGGAATGGGACAAAAAGCCGTTTCCGTTCAGCAAGGAAAACGTGCGCCGCCTATATGACGAGCGCCCGTGGCTGCGTCAGCAGGTTGACGAGTTTATCGCGGACCGTTCCAATTTTTTGGCCAACAGCTAGAGGCGTTGACCCTCTGGTCGCGTCAGCACGCTTGGCTTTCGACGCGACCTAAAGATTTCGACAAAACCCGGTTGCAGTTTTTGCTTATGGCAAAAGAGGAACCGGAAATGCCTGATGTTGGATCGCTCGAATACCTAACGGAATGGCTGGCAGAGTTAGATTTTTGCCAGTCAAACGGCGCTATCGTCCGAGGCGTCCCGCACACTGAAGTTAAGGCATGGGCCGAAAATACCGGCGTCAAGTTTCACGGACAAGAAGCCGCTTGGCTTGTCGCTATGTCCCGCGCCTATGCCGCCGAAGTTTCAAGGTCGGACAACAAGAACGCAGATGCACCGTTTGAGGTTTAGTTGAATTCCTCAATGGTCCCATCGTCGTATGCGATGCGCTTCAAGCATGTATCCCACGTGAATTGGTCTGCTGGCAGTTTTCCTAGTGCGTTCCCCGCAATGCCCATAGCGAATGTCTGGAACGCACCTGGCGGTATAACACCGATAGATGGCAGGCCAACCGGCGGGAGCCTCCGCCCAAGTGGGTCATAGAACTGGATATGCCCGTCAATCGCATGAAACGTGCGCTGCGTTTGGTTCTCAAGGTCAACGACGATAACGCCATCGTCACGCGCTGACCATCCAGTCACCGCGACACCTACATCAGCGCGGCCTTGCCTGCATTCTGCACTAGCGGCACCGGCCAGCATCACAGCGGCCACGGTCAATAAAATCTTCATATCTCAAAACCCCTTCTATGTCACAGCGTAAGCTATGGCCCAGTTGGCGCTTCCGCAAGGAATACCCCATATGACCGATGTCGCTAACCTCCGTTTTTCCGTTGACAGTCGCGAATTGCGTCAAGGTGAGCGCGATTTAGACAGGTTCGGGCATGAGGGGCTGACGGCAGAACGCCGCATCCAAGGCTTTGGCGTGAGCGCAACGCGTGTGATGGGCGCTGTCGCAGCATCTACGACTGCGGCCCTAGTGGCTGGTCGGGCGCTAGCATCGTCGCAGCAATACATCACGATGACCAACGGGCTGCGGGCGCTTGGCCTGTCGTCAACGGAGGCTGTCGCGGCATTGGATCAGGTCGCGGCGGTTGCCAAGCGGACCCGCGCACCCCTTGAAGCAACGGCACAGCTTTATCAGCGCGTGAGCATTGCGGGGCGTGACCTTGGCGCGTCGTCGTCTGACGTTCTGCGGTTCACTGAAAACATCAGCCTAGCATTGGCACAAACTGGCGGTTCCGCTGCGTCTGCATCCGGGGCGCTGTTGCAGTTGTCGCAGGCCATGTCAGGCGGCACCGTGCGGGCCGAGGAATTCAACAGCATCCTTGAGGGCGCTTTCCCGATTGCGCAGGCCGCAGCCAATGCGATTGAAGGCGCGGCGGGGTCTGTGGGGCAGTTGCGCCAAATGGTCATTGCTGGCGAGGTTTCCAGCCGCGAATTCTTTGACGCGATCTTGTCGCAGTCGGATGCGCTAGAAGCGGCCTTTGGCAACACCGTGCCGACCATCGGTCAGGCCGTGACGGTCCTTGGCGACAGCTTTACGATCCTGTCAGGCAAGATGGATGCGACCCTTGGCGTGAGTAGCGCAGTGGCGCAAGGCATTCTGTTGCTAGCCGATAACCTGGACCGTATCGCGGTGTATGCGGGTGTCGCTGCGGTTGCGCTTGGCGTGACCTACGGCGGCGCGGCCGCACTCGCTGCGGTGCGCACGGTGACGCTGACCGGGGCCATGACCTTCCTGCGTGGCGCGATCATGCGCACGGGCATCGGTGCGCTTGTCATCGCGGCGGGCGAATTGACGTTCCGGTTTATGAACCTGGTCGATGCCACGGGCGGGTTTGGCAATGCGCTGGCGGCATTGCGTGCTGTTGCGGTTGAAGTGTTCGACCGTATCGGCATTGCTTTTGCCTACGTTCCGGAGGCGATCAGGGCCGGGTCGGCTCAAATGGCCGCGAATTTCATCGGCAAGATCCGGGAAATGGCGCAATCCTTCCAAGACTTGATGAATGGCGTTGTCGAGGGCTTCAATAACACATTCAACGCTGGCCTTGCATACGTAGATATCACGAGCGGTTTCTACGACATGGAGGTTGCCGCGCTGCGGTCTGCTGCTGGTGCGCGTCAGGCGATGGCCGGGATGCGTGACGCTATGTCTGCACCCCTCGAAAGCGTGGCCGCATTGCGTGCCGTTGTCGAGGAGAGCAGCGCGGCGATTGACGACAGCGCAGGGTCCGTTGACGTGCTGACTGATGCACTCGGCGGCGGTTCTGGTTCCGGCGGCGGTTCTGGCGGTCTGTCCGGCGCGGCACGCGGCGCGACCGAAGCAATCGAGGAACAAGGCAAAGCGGCCAAGGCCGTGGAAAACATCCTCAAGGGCTACAACGACGAACTGGCACGCACGGCGCAGGCGAACCGCAACGCGCGGATCGACATGGCGGCGGGCTTGTTTGGCGCGGCATCGGCTGGCGACCTGATGGGCGGTTTCCGCGACATTGCGCGGGACGGTCAGGCGGCGTTCTTTGACGCATGGAAGGCGAGCGGCAACCCACTGGACGTGATGAAATCCGGCCTGTCTGGCATCATGGGCGCGTCGGGTATCGGCGGAATGCTGTCTGCGGCCATGCCCGTGATCGGCGGCATCAGCACGGCGTTTGGTTTGCTCAAGGGCTTTTCGTCCAAGGAACTGGTCGGACAGGGCTTGCGCGGCAACATCGGCGCGAATTCCTACGTTGACGAATACAGCCGCACGAAGCGTTCCCGGTTCTGGGGCCTCACGTCGTCAACGTCCACCGACATGGACCGCAACGACGAACTGGGCCGGATGCTGGGCGGCGCGGCAAGTGCCATGCGCAAGCAAGTCGCTGAGCTGGCGAACGGCATCGGCGGGTCTGCACGCAAGCTGGGGAACGCCTATCACCAGTTTGACATTGACACCCGCAACATGGACCCGGAACAGGCGCAGGCGGCACTGGTGGCCGAGCTGGACGCCTACAACGAGGCGCTGGCACAACAGGCCCTCGGCACGCGTCGGTTTACGCAGGCGGGCGAAAGCGCGGTGCAGACATTGCAGCGCCTGACCACCAATTTGCAGACCTACAACGACGTGCAGGACGTGCTGGGGCTGGGGCAGCTGTCCAAGTCCACTGCCAACGCGGCACGGGCAGGGCGGTTGCTGGAAATCGCGGGCGGCGCGGGTGCTTTCCAGGCTGGCTCGCAGACGGTCTTTGACGCAATGGACCCGGTGAACCAAGGCAAGCAGATTCTGGACGAAATCCGCCAAGCGCTGAAAGGCGACCGGGTGGAAGTCACCAAGGGCTTGCTGACGATGGACGGCGTGATTGAACGCCTTGGGTTCTACGACCGCCGTGGTCTGGATGACCGCAGCGCCGCGTTGATCGGGGTGGCCCCGCTGATCGAGCAATACGAGAGCATCCAGAACGCGCTGAAAGAGACAGCCACGGCGGCAAAGGAAGCGGCAAAGGCAGAGCGTGAACTCGCCATCGAGCGCACGATGGAACTCTACCGCGCCCCGCTGGCGCTTAATGCAAACCGTTTTGACGACCGTTTCGCGGCAACGATCAACGCAGCGCAGGACCGCCGCGAAGAATTGCGAAAGCAGGCTGACGACGCCCAGTTGACCGAATTGAAATTGCAGCGAGAGGCATTGAAGCGGCTGGCTGACGAAGTTCGCGACATTCGCATTAACGGGGTATCTGTCTGATGTTCAATCTTAGCACCATCAAGGCGCTGGACCTTGGCGACGTAACATCCAGCTTGCCTGAGGACGATGCACCTACCTACAACGCAGGGACCACCTACAACATCGCAGACTTGGTGATTGACGATCACTACGTCTACGGGTGCCTTGTGGACGGCACGGTCGGCAAAAAGCCCAGCGATTTTTCCAGCAGGTTTCAGACGCCGCAATACTGGCAGTTGCGCGGCCCCACGAACGCTTATGCGGCTTTTGACAACGTGCTGTCCGTGCCTAGCGTGAATACGTCGGGTGACATGACATTCACCATCGAGAGCCTGTCAAACATTTCTAGCGTTGGAATTTTTGACGCAATCGGCGTGACGGCCACAGCGCAGTTTCACAATTCAGATGACGACTTGATCGACACGCAGTCGGTGAACCTGACGGGCTTTGACTTGAGCAGCCATTACAACTGGCTTTTCACGCAGCCGACCGCTGGCAACACAAACTACCTATTCCGCAGGTTCCCGGCCAACAGCGTTAAGGTTGTTGTCACCATCGCGGGTGACGCGACTGAACTTGGCGAACTGACGATCAATCAAATCGGCTATGTCATTGGCGACGCACTTTATGGATCAAGTGTCCGTATTTCCAGCCGTGCAAAATACGATGACGATGAATTTGGCGTGCCGAGTTACGTCTACAAGCCCAGCCGGATCAATGGGACGTTTGAGATATTTGGTGAGCGCGATTTCATCGAAACGCTTTGGGGTCGGCTACGCAAACTATCCGGGAGGCGCGTTGTTTACGAGGCCGACGAGGGCCGCACCGTTACAACTGGGATCGGACTTGTGCGGGATATTACCGTGCCGATTGACTTGCCGGGTGGCTACAAATTTTCCATCGAAACAGAGGGGGTTCAGTAATGCCCAGACCTACCACGCCGACGCTTGTGCCTTACACGGACACCTTGCCCGATATTAACAACCCGGCGACGTGGGCGACAACAAACCCGCCGCTCTGGACGTGGCAGACGGGCGAGAACGTGACCAACCAAAACAAGGTTGTGACCTACGGCGATGCTGTTGCTGACTACATCGACACGGCCCTCGACGGTGCTGAAACGGTTGTGGATAGCGTGGCGCAGTTGCAGCTTGGCCGCACGATGGGGGAGCCGACTATCTACGACACGGCGGGAACTGGGACTTACGACGTGCCAGCGGGCGCAACGGGATTGCTTGTCGAGGCCGTTGGCGGCGGCGGTGCTGGCGGGTCTGCGTCGGGGTCTGCTGGTGTTGCACGCTCGGCGGGCGGCGGTGGTGGTGGTGCATATGGGCGCTTTATGCTCACCTCACTGGCGACCAGCTACAGCTACACCGTGGGCGCGGCTGGCGTTCCAGCGGCGGCTGGCGACAACACCGGCGGCGATGGCGGTAATACGCTATTCGGCGATGCTGTCATCCCTGGCGGCAAGGGCGGGGCGGGGTCCGGCGCGTTTGACGTGCCTGTCTATGTCACGCCCACGTCTGCGGATACCCCTGTGCCTAGCGGGGTGACATTCGTAGCCGCGCATCGCGGATGGCGCGGTGAAAGCGGGTTTAAGACCTCGGCTGCAACGCGGCGCAGCGGTCAGGGCGGGGGAAGCCCGATGGGAACGGGCGGCGCATCGCTGCAAACCGTTTCCGCTGGCACGTCAGTTGCAGGCAACCCTGGATCGGGGCGCGGGTCCGGTGGGTCCGGTGCTGTTGCCGGTGACGGATCGTCGGGCGGCTTGTTCGGTCAGGCTGGCGGCGCTGGCACGGCTGGCAAGATCATCATCACACCGCTGTTTTGAGGGCATGACATGGCACGCATCACATCCATCGCCTATGACCGCAACGCCCTTGCGAATGCGGCTCTTGAAATGACCCACGGCGCAATCCTCAAGCTCAAGATCAACCCGGCCACCCCGGCCCCGGTGCCTATGTCAATGGGCATTGCGGAAACGGAAGGGGGCGACCCGATTGTTGAAATCGTTAGCCGGGTCAATGAGTTCATTTTGAACCCAGTCAACACCGCCATTCTGAAAGAGGGCGGCAATTTCCGCTATGACATTTGGGACGATACCGACCTTGATGACCGCCAGCGTGTTGCGACTGGCACTTTCAAGGTCCAGCCGTCGATCCTGACATTCCCACAGCCGTTTGATACGCAGTTTCTGCCGGACGCGACCAGCATGGTTGTGCTGACGCAGGCGGAATATGACGCGCTGACCCCGCCCGTTGATGGGGTGGCCTATTTCATCGAGGCGGGCGCATGAGTATCTTTGTCGGGTCAACCGAAATCGCGCGGATTTACCTGAACGGGGTCCGGGTCGCGGGCGGGCCTGTGCCTGCCGTCATTACGGTTTTGACAGATCCAGTCATTGCGCCCACGACGACGGCGCAAACGCTGGACGCGCAGACGACGCAAGGCACCTATGAGGTCAACGAAGGCGCAATCACGGTTGTAACAACGTGGCGCGATGATGCGGGCAACCCCGTCTTGGGTGACGCCACTTTGACCATCGGACAAGTGATTGTGGCGGTTGATACCGTCACCGCAACGGATGGCACGGTGCTGGTCAACGAAAGCGATCCCATCACCGTGGGGCTTGATAACCCCGTTGACCTATTCACTGGCCAGCGCGGCACCCTCACCAACCTGCAAGACACTGGCACGCTGTGGCAGTTCAGCGACGGCACAGTGCCTGTCACGACGGAGGGTGACCCCATCGGGCGGATGGACGACGTATCGGGGAATGGCGAGCATTACGACCAGACCGTGACGGCGGATAGGCCATTGTTTGCGGTGTCTCCGAACCGGGTGCAGTTGAACGGCGCGAACTGGGACTTGCGGCGGGCGTATCCAGTGGGTCTAACCGGGACGATGGTTCTTGCGACTGCGGAAGGCACGCTGGCCTATGGCGTGACGATCCCGGACAACACAAACCTTCTTCAACTTGGCGGCGCTCAATTCCCCGGCACGACGGTGCACAACTTCTTTTTGAGGGAAGGGGCGTTGACACCGGAGGAAGCCGAGGCCGTTCGTCAGGATTTCATCGCGCGTGGTGCTGGCAACAACTACAGCGGCGCTACAAGCATGATCAGCTATTACCAAGGGCTTGGTCAATACATCACGGATTTCCCGTCCAACGCTGATTTCTCCAACGCTGTTGATTGCCGAAGTGCCTTCCGCAATTTCGTAGGCACCACATTCCCATCACTAGCGTTCCCAAGCATGGGACCGGGGGGTGACCTGTTCCGAGGCAGTAATCTGACGGACGTTCCGCTGTTGTCTTTGCCAAACCTGACCACGGCTGCGCGTATGTATCGGGACTGCACCAACCTCACCAATGCCCCGGCTGGTGTGTATGACGACTGCCCCTGCACCAACTGGACAGATGCTTTCCTGAACACCAACCTGACCACCACAGCGATTGACAACATTCTGGTGTCGATCAACAGCAACGGCACATCGGGCGGCACGTTCGTGCAGTCGGGCGGGTCGGCACCGTCTGCCACGGGTGAGGCGGCGATTACGGCCATGCGGTCGCGCGGCTGGACCATCACAGTAACGGGGGGCTTCTAAATGATCGTCACCGTATTCTGCCCAGAACAGCACATTGACGACGCGAACAACCTCGCCATGTGCCTGGCGTTCGGTCCTGCCGATGCTGACACCTACCGCCTTGAAGGCTGGTCATTCGACGGCGTGCAATACGCGGTCACGTCATTCCCGGCACCTGCGCAGATGATGCAGGCCGTGGGCTATCCGCTGGGCCGTCCATCATGGGACAACAGCAAGCTGGTGAACGTCGCTGGGGCGAACCGTGCGCGGGTGATGCTCGATCTGTCACCCGAAGCCATGCCGCCCCGCCCTGATGCTATCGTGGGCCGCATCGGTCCTATGGCACGTCAGGCGATCAACGACGCAGGACTGGTATGGCTGGACCTGTAAACGGCGCTGGCCCGTGGTGGTGGCCCGCCGTGATGCGCCGTGGGCTGACGCGGGTGTCTGGCCTGTTTTTCAACGAGGCGTCATGGATGCGGCACGATGAAGGCTACCACGCTGGACACCCGTCCCGCGTGGAATGCGACCGCAAGTTTTTGCAAGCGATGCTGCGTGATGCATCCGAGACCACCACAACGGCCCGCGTATTCGCCTGCTGCGTTCTGGCGTGGGTATTCTGGGCCGCTGTCAGGATCGGCGGCTGGGCAAGCTATGGGCGATCCAAGTGACCAACAGACAAAGCGGGCGCGGCTCGTGATGGGAGTGCCTATGACAGACGGCGAAAAAGACATGCACATTGCGGCCCTAGAGCAAGAGGTCAGGGAACTGAAGGTGCAGGTAAGCGCACTCTACAGCCTGTTTCTCGAAGAAGATCCAACCGACCCCCAAGCCGGGTCAAAGGCCAAGCGCATCATGGATGTCGTCAAACTGGTCGAGCGATCAAACTGGGCCGCGAAGGGCTTGGTCTACATTTTCCTGACGGCGGGTGGCGTCTTTGGCGCTTGGGCTGCAATTCGCGGGGGGCTAGGCCGATGAAGCAAGTGCAATGGTCCATCATGGACAAGCTGGCCGGTGTCCTCGTTGTGCTGGCCTTGGTTGTGTCCGGTGCCTATCTGGCGGTGCCGTCCAGTCTGTTCCTGCGTGACGTGAGTATGACGGTTGACGGCGACCGCGTGCGCTATGTGCGCGAGACCCCGTTCGGCGATGTGACGGCAGAATGGCACGCAGAGATCACGTTGATCGACGGCGACGGTTTCGAGTGTGCATCCGGCCCGTGGCAAGTGGCGACGTATCAGGCGATACCCGGCAACACCGTCACCTATAACCTTGGGTCATGGGCTGATGACTGCCTTGAGGCCGGGCCGCCATACTACCTGACCACGACCCGCCGCGTGCTGCTGTTTGGCGTGATCCCACTGCGAAAAATGACCCAGCGCACCGAGGTCGAGGGCGAACGTCCAGCACCGACGATTGACGACGTGACCATCATCGTGGTGCCCGGCGAGCAGTAGGGAAATTGAGCGCGGGCCGGGCTTGATACCGGCTTTCGGGTTGTTTCGACTTTACCTTTCGGCCCCCTCGTTACGGTCAATCTGGCCTCACCAGAAATCGCGCAAGTCAACAGTTTGGTCCCGCAGCTAGATCGTAACCGTAAACGGTTCTGATTCATCCGAAATACTGCGTTGGTCCGCGTGTCCATCCACGCCGCCGCGCTCACCCCGCCACCATACCACCCCACACCAATCACATCAACGCCCCGTTCGCGGGGTCTCAAGCCGTGAGGATACGCCATGAAAATTGCAATCGTCGTTGGACACAACAAGGCGGCGCAAGGCGCGGTGCGCGTCACTGACAAGCGCAGCGAATACGACTGGAACGGTCAGCTTGCCGAAATGATCCGCAGTCACAACACGGCGGCGGTGAAGGTTTTCCATCGCACCCCCGGCGGCGGCTACAGCGCCGAAATCGACCGCGTGTATAAGCAGGTAGACGCATGGGGCGCGGATTGCAGCCTAGAACTGCACTTCAACGCCAGTGGATCGTCCAGCGTGTCCGGCGGCGAAACCCTGTCCAGCGGCACAAGCGGCTCGATGCGGCTGGCAAAGCTGGTCCGTCCTGCCGTCGCGGCTGCACTCGGCAACAAGGATCGCGGCGTCAAGGTTCTGTCGCGCACTGACCGGGGCGGGCGTTCCTTGTGGCAAGGCCGCGCCCCTGCTGTTCTGGTCGAACCCTATTTCGGGTCCAACGTGTCCGACTGCAATGCCGCAGATAAGCACATGGACGAATTGGCAGAGGCATACTACCGCGCCGCCGCGGCATTCCTCGGCCACACCGCAGCGACCCCGCCCAGCGTGCAGGCGAAACCCCTCACACCGCCAACGTCCGCGCCTCTGGTGGCCGATACGCCGTCAGACGACGAACGGGGCCGCAGAAGCCAAACTTATCGCGCTGGTGGACGCTATGCGCCTGCTGGCGGATCAGCACGACCCCCGCAACTAACCAACCCGAAAGGAAACACCATGACTAAATCCATTTTCACAAGCTGGACGTTCTGGTTCAACGCAGCGTCCTTTGTCGTCGCACTCGCCACGGCGCTTGCCGATGCTTTCCCCGATTACCGCGAGGCGCTGCTGATGGTGGTGACAATCGGTAACGTGATCTTGCGGTTCAAGACCAGCCAGCCCGTTTCGCTGAAACCCCCGCGAACCAACTGACTGACGCAGGCCCGGCTATCCGGTGACTATGCCCCGCGTGCCTTGAGTGGTGCGCGGGGCTTTCTGTGTTTGTGGTGGCACTTCTTTGCATAGGGCGAAAAGAAACAATCGGCCATCATTGCGGCGTGGTTTTCATGGGTGACCACATGCATTCTGTGGACAAGATTGCGCGACCGTCGTCTGTCCTGATAATCATCAAACCCGGCTCTGTTTTGTCGTCACGGATAACCGCGGCCTTATGTATCAAACGCACCATCAAGATACCTTATAAAAACAAGGCTGTGAATCCATAATGAGGGGATGACAGACCACACCATAGCGGGGCTACTGAAAGCCCGCGACGACATGCTAGGCGAACTGCTGGCCCTTCGGGACCGCTGCGCCAGCGTCTACAATGACATTGAGGCTGTAGACCGGGTGCTAGACGCCTTGGGGTACGAAGGCGACCTAGAGGAACGCCAGCCGCGACAGCATAGACTGGTGATTTTCGCCCGCAACGAATTGCGTCAATTCCTGCTGCGTGAGTTGCGCAAGGGTGAGGCGCTATCGTCGCGCGATCTGGCCGAGCGCATCTGTTGTGAGGAAGGCAAGGACATCAGCGACCAGCGTATGGTGCTGGACGTGACGCGCCGCGTCAGCAAGGCCATGGGGCTGTTGCAGAAGCGCGGCGCGGTGAAGGGCCAAAAGGATAGCTGGGGGCGGTATGCTTGGAGGCTGTATTGACTCTATCGGCTGTCTGATTGACCAGCTACAACGGCACCATCGTATGCCATAACGCTTGATCTGTCAGTCGTATCAAGGAGGCCCCTACGACCATTTAGCTGCTGCATGGCGCGTTGATACGCCGCACGCCGCGCGTCAGTCCGGTCAGAATTGCCGAGGGTGCTGTGGCCGTTTTGCTGCTGTGCTGACATCTTGGACAAACTCCCTTAGCTTTATTGTGTTTAAACCTTGCCTGTCGAACGCGTCAAAAACAAGGCGATTCTTACAAGTTAACTTCACGTATGTAGTACTGGTTCCGCTTCTTTGAAGTATCTTGTTCAAAGCCGAGCGCTCGATATAGCGGCTCTGTACCGGCTAACGGTTGCTTGATGCAAACAAATTTTTTACCTAGCAGGAATGCGTAGTGCTCCGCCGCTGTCAATGCTGTCTCCGCAACCATGCCCTTCAGACCACCATCATAGCTGGCAAAACCTTCTAACCATTTAATAGTGACATAGGAATCCCCTCGCGACGGCATACCGCAGGCCATACCGCTCAAGTGTTGACCGTCCCAAATAGCTACGTCAAACCGCTTGGGGCTTGTCCAGACTTGCCTAAATATTCGATCCCACGGGAAACCGCCTTGAGCATGTAAGGTGCCGTACCTTTTCAGAGCAACCCAGTAGCTAAGAGCTGACTGGTCAATGGGCATGATTTTGAGGTCGCACCCGAATGGGACTCTTTTGTGGAGCGCGTTCCAAGTAAGGTCATATACCGCGTCCCGCGTGCCCTGATACCTATCAATAGCGTCGTAATATGCTCTATCGCTCAAGTTGATTGTTCCAGTATTTCTTATTGAGTTGTGCGACCTTATTGCAAATTAATAGTAGGCAAAACCTCTTGCCGACTTCAAGCCGCCCGCTGCCAGTAACCTTTCCACGACCGGCTTACAGGCGCATCCATCGCGTTCGAGACCAGCACATGCGCCAGCGTGCCGTTGTCTGTGCGGCGATTGTCCTCAAGCCATGCGGCGTGGTTTGCGTACTGGTACAAGTATTGCGGGCTGACTTGGTGGTGTTGGCCCAGAACCATGCGGCGCAGGCGGCTAAAGAAGCTTTCCACCATGTTCGTGTGCTTGCCGTGGTCGCTGTAGATTTCGCTGTGGTTCACGCGGTCAACCATCCATCCGTCGTGCAGCAAGTCCCAGTGTGACGCCTCGTCTGCGGACATAGTTGCGGTGCGGCTGACGTTGTTGATTGCAAAGAGGACGCCTTCACCCTCGTGCATGGCGACAATGGGAAGGGTGCGACCGTCACGCTCACGCATGGTGACGACAACGCGGCGCTTGCCCGTTTGGTGGCGCTTCAAGCGGCGATCTACGCGATCAACCTTGGCGTTGGCGGGGCGGATGTGACCGCCGAAATATGCGCCGTCGATTTCGACGTGACCCTCAAGCGGTGCGCCTGTCTGGACCTCTTGCGCCATTGCCTCGCGCAGCTTGTGAGCCAGCACGAAGGCTGTCTTATACTGGCAGTCCAGATCACGGGACAGTTGGATCATGGATACGCCCTTGGATGCGTTCACGATGATGCAGATCGCCGCCAGCAGGTCCACAAAGTCCATCTTGCGGCTGGCAAAGATCGTGCCGGACGTGACGCTGAACTGGTGCGCACAGGCCTTGCACTTAAACTTACGTCGCGTGGTGATCTTGTAGGTCTCGTCATGGCTACAACGGGGGCAGACAGCCTCGCCGTTGGTTTCAGGCCAGCGCATCTGGCAGAACGTCTTGTACGCCGCATCTTCGCCAGCCTTGTAGATCGCGCGAAGGCTAGTGGTGCGCGATGCGGCTGAAAGGAGGAAGTGCTGTGCCATTGTCATCATATCCGTTGCTTATGTAACGAATATAGTGCGTAGACGTATCGTATGCAATACCTTATGTAACGTATATGATGCTTTTACTTACATAGGTGATACATGGCAGATCAAAGCGAGTGGGAAACCAAGGCGGCAAACCTTTTGAAGGCCGAGTTGAAACGTAAGGGCGTGACCTATGCTCAGCTTGCAGAACTGATCGGAGACAAAGAAGTCAACATCCGCAACAAGTTGTCGCGCGGTAAGTTCAGCGCAGCGTATTTGATGCAGTGCGCTGACGCCATCGGCCTTAAGGAGTTGAGGCTTTAGTCGTCGTCGGGCAGTTCGATAACGTCGTTGACGGACTTTATTCGATATGCAACTGGCTTTCCGTTCTTAGTCGCAACATTCACGTCTACGAAAAAACCAAGTTTATATATGTTTCGTTCGCCTTCGAGCATCTCACTTTTTATACGCTCCCTGGCTAGGTCTGAAGCGTACACGACAGACAACGGCTTCGTGCTAATGTCTTCTATGATGCCTTTTTCACCAGTCTTCCCGCTATCTTTTCGATTTGATTGGTAAAACGTAAGGAGCTTATTGATGTGGTCAAAATCAGTAACAGCGGCGATTTCTGAGAACTGACCTTCTATTTCATGAACTGCTTGCCGTGCTTCGGCGCTGTTGAACTCAACAAGACAATCTGTTTTTTCACCGTCCTTAGAGTAACTTACTGATCGGATAGAGGCCCGTCCGTCTGGATCGTTTGCCGTAGCCATCACGGTATCCATAATCTCAGAAAGTTCCGTCTTGTTTGCTTCTGGCAAGCGACCGCCGCCGTATTTGAACGCATCAATGCTACGCCCAACTCTAGCAACAAAAGATGACGCGATCTGAAGGTGATCCATTATTGCGATCACTTGCGGATAAACGCTAGCGATCACCATGACCGCCTCCATCGAGCCTTTCCGGACTTCTTTTACATAGACCTTAACCTCGCCGTCGAGATCGGGTTTTTCCGCGCGTAGAAACCGCTCAAATTGGCCTCCCAGACCTGCGAAGGTTGAAACGAAGTCGTGGATTTCGACAGGCTCGGCCAAATCCAACGAAACTACTACTGCTGCGCCACCATTTTTCATAACGAGAGAATAAGCATGTTCTGGTTCCATCATGCTACCCCAAAACATCTTGGTGCGTTTGATACATAAGGCCGGATAACCGTGCCTTCAACCGTGCGCGACGTGTCGTAATGATAACAAACCTTCACCCGCGTGCCATTGTATGAGCCTTGCTCGGGGTAAGTGTCTGCGTCGATATGTGGTGTGCATCCCATGTATGGCGCTCCTTTTATGCGTGGTTTGGTTGCAAGTTTTTTTGTGCCTAATGCACGCCCAGATGCGAATACGCGCCAAGTTCGATGGTATACCACTTCCCGTCACTGTCTGGACCCGCAACGGCAAATTCAGCATCATCAGGGTCGCAGTCGTTGCCGTTGTTGTCGAACCAGTTCGTGATTGGGTAGGTCTTACCATCGTCTAGCAGGATGATGCGCAGGGCGCGGTTTAGGGCCTCCACCTCTGCCATCACCCCCGCCCCTCTGCCAGTGCGGCAAGCGCGGCGCGTAGGTATGGCTCCCTGATCTTGAGCCTTCGCGCGACTTCGGCCACATCGTCAATGCGTTCGACCATCAGTGCATCCCGTGCCGCCTCTGCCACGTCATGCGCGGGGACGGTGGCGCGGCCCTCCAGCGCGGATTCAACGCGCTGCTGATAGTCAGACGGCAATGGCTGACTCTCCCATATAACCACTCTATCAGCTTCACGCAGCAACGCCCGCAGCCGCGCGTTCTCGGCCTGTGCGGCGTCAAGGGCGTCGGCGGGGACCATTTTGCACTGATTTTCCCCGAACGGTAGAATTGACCAGCTCACATCGGGATCGAAGGCGTCGGCTGGGTTGATGTAGATTGCGGCAGGAGTCGTAGGTTCAGTCATCGTCCTTGCCTCCTGTGTGGGCGTCAACAATATCGGCGGTGGATAGGGCGCGGATGGCACATCTGCGTTCGGAAAGGATGTTATTGGCAGCTGAATATGTGAGGTGCCGTAAGTCGTCCACGACAGGCACCAACGCCGCAGCAGCCTCTAGCGCCGCCTGCGCAACGGCCTCTAGGTCAGCGCGGGTGTAGGTTCGTTCATCAGTCATCGTCTGTCCTTTCGGTTGTTCTGTCAGCAGCGCCACCACGGCGCGTTGCTGGAATAGCGCACGCACGCGGGCGAGGTCGGTGAGGGTGGTCATGGGGTGAGTTTCCCCATGCAAATTCCTAGACCGGATCGCTGTGCATTCGACAGCGCCGCCATGCCTGACGGGCCAATCGCCATAAGTGCCGTGCCGTTGGCAGGGCTTGCGCCTTCACTCCCATCAGGTCGGATAAACCTGATCTTGCGGGCCACGAACAAAACCGCATCTGATTTCCGCGCGGCTGGTTGGAACCAAGGTGCTGACGTTCGGTCAGGCACAAGCGCAACGCCGTTACCGTGTTCAAAGAACCTATCCAGCCACGGCGTTAGGCTGTTGCGCCCACCAAAAGGCGGGTTCATCCAGATAAAGCCTTCCCATTTTTGGGTTAAGCTATCGGCGCTGATCCATCTACTGCATGGAACGTGCGGCCCACCCTGCGGTGGGGCTGCTACGTCTAAATCAAACCGCAGGCCCATAGCGTCGAATATGTAAGCAGGCGTATACCACTCGTCAGATGCGCCGTTTGTTTCCCATTGCCCCATCATACCACCTCCCATTGCGTGACGCCGTGCGCGGTTGGCCCCGGTTTCGGATCGAAAGCAGTTGGAACCGAACGCGCAAGCCTTTGAAACATATAGCGCAGACAGTTGGACCGCGTCGGCGGCACCGCTTTGATATTGCTGATTTCTTGC
>NZ_LJAK01000019.1 GCF_001420005.1 Loktanella sp. 3ANDIMAR09
GCGGGCGTGGCGGTGGTTGAGGGGGTGTTTGTGAAGGGAGGAGAGCGGACCTTCGCAGCACGCTTCACGAAGGTCGGTATCACGCACGTGCGGTGTGAGATATCACCAAAAATTCGTAAATTGATGTAGGCTGCGTTTTATCGTTTGCTGATTGTACAAAAAGCCCGCCCCATTATGGAGAAGTCACTCTCCGACGGCTAGTCAAGCGTCCCCTCGACAGGTCTGATATCCGTGCATGATGCTGGCATGCTAAGCGGCAAAGATGGTGCATCTACCATATACTGAACGCGCGAAAACAACTCGCTCTTATGTGTTTCGATCCCAGTCTCTGAAAGATGCGTCGTATCATGATAAGTCGCTCGCCCATTTGCCCCAACAAACTGAATGGCGCCGTCTTCGGTTAAAAGGTACGGCGAGACATCAAAAAGTGAAACGGCTTGGCCAGTGACCGAGGTCAAAATCGAGAGCGCCTCTGTCCGCCGTGACGCTGAAAAACTTGGCTCAAAAAAGACGTATTGTTTGCTGTCTCTGACGTCAGCACGGCCGACACCGTCCGGCAAGCGGGGGACATCTGTGAGCAGAAGTATTTGGGAAGACAGCCCCTCCAGTTGCTGTAGGGTATCGCAAAGGACGTTGTCGTTGAGATGAAGCTTCCCCCGCCATGCATAGGAAATAATGATCAGTTCGGGCTCGTGTTCTCGCAGGATCTCAACGACCTGCGGCCACTTGGTTCCAGATTCACCGGGAAGGAAATTGGTTGCAGGCGATGCCAGCAGGCGGAAATTGAGTCCAAGGTCACGTAGTTCACGGCGAAAGACTGCACCGTACATCGTCGCCATACTGTCGCCCAGCAAGACAACCTCGTGGTCAGATTTATTATCATAAAAGCGGCCTTCAGCACGTAGCTCGCTGTCACGCGCGAAGACAAAATGGGTCGATGTGATCTGAAAAGCGGCCACCACAGAAGATACTATCGCAAAGACGGAACCGCCCAGCGCCAGATTTCGACTCCGCGGCTTGTTCAGATAGTGGCGCGCGGGAGTTTCAATCAAATAGTAGCTTAGCAAGGCGAGCCCGAGCGAGAGCAAAACCTTGATCAACACCCTTGGCTCTGCGGACCAGGTCATCAATC
The DNA here is from genome assembly GCF_001420005.1 of Loktanella sp. 3ANDIMAR09. Classification (GTDB taxonomy): domain Bacteria; phylum Pseudomonadota; class Alphaproteobacteria; order Rhodobacterales; family Rhodobacteraceae; genus Loktanella. The sequence continues at coordinate 1,133 of NZ_LJAK01000019.1, forward strand.
GATAGTCAACAATGCAGAAAATAGGCCAGTGCCAAATATATAGGGAATACGAGATCTTGCCAACGAAGCGTAGCGGGCGGGCCGACAGACCCGCAACCACACCTGTTGAAGGTTGCAAACAGGCCGCGATCAGCAAACTTGCTCCGAGCGTGGGGGCAATGGCGTAGACGCCGGGGTAAGACAGCTCTCCGGACAAGAACACCATGCTGCCGACGACCAAGGATAGTCCTAGCATGGCAAGTGCGTTTGAATGGCGTCTTGCTGCGGCTGCGATCTCATCACAATAGATCGCCAGCAAGGATCCTGCTAGCAATTGCCAGGCTCGCGTCGGCAGCAGGTAAAAGGCCCAACGTGGTTTCTCCAGCGAAACACCAATACAGAGAACGAGGCTAAGCAATAAAAGCGCAATAGTGCTCCGTAAAAGCCACGTGCGAGATCCCCAGACGAGTATCAAAAGCAAGGGGAAGAACAGGTAAAATTGTTCCTCCACCGCAAGTGACCAATAGTGCAAGAGCGGCTGCGCATCGTGCTCTATCCCGAAATAGCTGCCAAGAGTCAGGAGGTGGATATTAGCCAGAAACACAGAGGTATAGCCCGCTGCCTCAGCAACGTTTGCAAAGTCTTGGTCGTTATAGAGCACCGCCGCTGCGACGAGTGTCGCGCCAATCGCGGCAAAAAAGACTGGGAAAATCCGCGCGATGCGGCGCTGGTAGAAGGTCAGGAGAGAGAAGCGTTCAGCGGTCAGTTCCTTCAATATCAATCGGGTGATGAGAAAGCCCGAAATCACGAAGAATACGTCCACCCCGATAAAGCCCCCCGGCAACACTTCAGGAAAGAGGTGAAACAGAAACACCGAAACTACTGCAATAGCCCGATAACCGTCGATGGCGGGGATGTAGCTTTGTATGTGCTGCTGTGACATTGGCCTAGAGTTTTATGATGTTCAAAATGGTATTTGCGGAAACTGAAGAGCCGTCGCTGCACTGTCCAGCATGAATGTCGATCTTTCAGTTGTTTCTGTTGACAACATGATGCTTCGGGATCTCAAAGCGTGAGCTTGCCGGGACCTATCGCGGCTGTTTGCTCGGAGCACCGGATCTTAGAGTCGACTGTTTGCTCATGGCCAGCTGTGGGCTGTCCTTAGTATGACCAATGGCAGCAGTACGCAGTTTGCGAGCGTCCAAGCATAGTGCAGCAATAGTCGGTGTCGGCTCTGAGCCGCCGTTCGCCGCAAGACGCATCAAGTTCGGCTAGGCACCGGAAGCTGATGGAATTGCGATTTAGGTCAGTTTTCGAAAAATCGCTTGCTGCAACATTAACTGTCACGCACTGCAAAACCTGATGTCACGCTTGTAGGGAAACAAAGAGACTTGCAGTTGCCGGAAGAGAGCGGGCCAAGCCGGAAGACATCGGAAAGGCCCTTTAAAATAACCCCTTCAGATCGGATTGATGCCCTTGTCCCTGCGGCGCTGCTGGTTTTGCATATGGCCACTTATGCGCCCTTTCAGGCCCTGTGGTTGACCTGATCCGACCTCCGCGCAACGAGCCGACGAATGCGCCTCAAACCCCATTTAAACCGGCATTCAAAGCGCTCAGTGTGCCGTCTGGCAACCCTCGACTGCCAGCTTTACGACCTCCGAAGTGGGACGTCCGCGTCCCACTTCGGCAGTTGCGTCCCACTTCTACGCGAAAGGCATATTTTTGAAGGTATCTGAGGACCATCATTGTGCTCGAGCTGTCGGCAAGGTGGGACGTCTCTTACCCTGCTTACAAGAGCGAGATTGCGACCGCTCCCACCGATTGCCAGCGTCCGGCCGTCACTGTAAACACTCCAGCCGTAGCCCGCATTATCGCAATTTTGAGCTCGACCGAAAGCTAATGTGAGCCAAGATCATGCAGGACGAGTAAAGCCACCTTGCGCATTCTCTAACTGCGCTGCAGATGCGGATACCAGATCCGGGTGGGCTTGAATTGATCAGCGGTGAGCGTAAGCATCTTATACTTATCTCGCGCTTTGGACATGCAATAAAATGAATAAGGGTTGGCAGCGACGGCGTAATCTTCGGGTTGGTCGTTGAATAATAGTGCGCCTGGAACGATCGGGCTGCGCTTGGTGATCGGCAACACCTGACGACGGTAAACCGCCATGAAGTCTCCGATTGTATCAGGACTAACGGATGTGTTTTGAAACACCTGCTTCCAGAAATAATTAGCGTAACGTCCGTCCATCAACTGACGGTATACCTGCAAATTCGGACCCCAAAACGCCCCCATTTTACTGTCGGGCGCGATAGTTGTCATCGGAGCTGGCATCCAGCGCCAAACGACTTGGCCAAAATCTGATGTTTGAAGACGCGGGGCACCGTAGTTTGGGCAAACAAGGACCGTTTTGATTACGATCCCCTCAGCTTCCACAACCACTGCTGTTTCAAGACCACCCGGGCTCATGGGATGCGAGAAGCGTACGATCTCACCAGGGTAGTAGGCCCCTGTCTCGCTCTCGGCGTAGCCAAACATGCTCGACAACAACATTGGGTTTACTTTGCGAAACCCAGAGGCGAACGTGCGGGAATAATACTGCTTAGCCTCGGGACTAGCTTCCATTGAAGCATAGAATGCCATCTGAAGAGCATCCAACGCACTTAGGTTTGGTGGGTTTTCGGCCAAAGCAAGCAGAGCGGACGAAGCCATAGTATACTTATTTGCCTTGCCCGGTCTGTAGTTCGCAACAATGCTATATCCGTTGGCAAATCGATGGTTGATGAGATTTAAAGATATGCGGCGCATACTTGTTATCTCGTTGCGAAGGCTATGGTATTCGGCGTGTCCTGCGGGTGCGTCAGCAGCAAACGCCACATCGGAGACCTCAGTGTCTAAAGGGTCGTACGTCGGGTAAATTGCTAAATTTTCTGGCATAAACTCGCTCGTGTTCGCAGCCGCTGCATCATCATTGCCGCCGAACCAAGTGTCCCAATCCCAAAAATTCAGGCCCTGAGTGTTGAACTTTTCCTCAACCGCAACACTTGCCATACCTTTTGAAACTTGAACGGAGGTGTTGGCGGGATCAAGAATGATATTCCTATTCTCACCGCCAATCCCAGGCGCTGTATGGTCGCCTGTAAACGTCTCGGCCAGCTTGTTGCCTTTTTTGATCACTTCTGCAATTTGCGCATCTTTTTGTGTGGCGCAATCACACACATCCCTCAGGCACGCGCGCATCAATTCTAACATTTTAGACTCAGGCGGATTGATCCTTTGGTGCAATGTTTGCCGCTTGGACTTCACAAATTGTGTGCTTTCGGGGGATAGATTTGGTATCTCATTTTGCTGGGCTGGGACTACCTTCACGCCGACAATATGCTTGTATTTGCCGGAAAATGTCTTCCATTCTAGTTGCAACTGCACATTGGAGTCTGGCGGTAGCTCATTCTCGATCATATCGACTAGCTGGTCTAGTTCGCCTAAGTCAACGATGTCTTCTGGCGCAGGGCCCGCCCAGCCATAATACAAATCTCCTACAACATTCAAAAGTACTTTTGCGGCACGAAACGAATTGCCTACAACTCCACTTTTCTGACGCCACTTGCTGGTCTCGAAAAACTCCTGCAACTTATAGAGTTTCTCATAGTCTGTTGCCGCAGCTTTCATATCCGTATTAGAATTCATTATCTGCAACCTTCTCAATTTTTTGGGTAAATACGGGCGATCATTTCGCAATCCATTTTCGAGAGACGAACCGTTCGGGGCAGCTCAAAGTTGCCTTTCGTTAAGTGCTGTTGAACTGGATAATGCATAATTGAATTTGGATCATATGGTGCATATTCTACAACATCCGACGTCTTAAAAAACGCCAGCTCAATCTTGGAATCGTCCCAACCGTGCTTGCGGTACTCTTCAAAGACCTTCGCACGATCCCACGGGATATTAGCTTCGGGGTGTTTTTGCTCGTGCGCCAAGCCCAGAGCATGGCCGAATTCATGCAAAATCGTTGATTGGTAACCCGCTATATCGTACCTGTCGGACGCTAGCACCGACAAGTTCATTGTCGGCTGGTTTATTGCAATCTTACGGGCGTCGGTGCCGACATAAGAGTAGTTTCCTGGTCTGCCTGTGCCGATGCGAATGTCGCCGCTGTGATCTGCCAGGTTGAATGATATATTCGCATACTTTGACCAGCCTCGAGCGATGCCAATTGTAGCAATCTGGATTAGCGGGTGTACGGGATCAATAAACGAAACTCTTAGTTTGCTACCTGTTGGCCAAAACTTGTCGACGTAGGTGGTGCCTTGAGGAGCTACGTCATCGAAGTTCCGCTCAGGAAGCCGTGGCAAGACCTGGGACGTGCACAATAAGGAACTTAACGTCATCAGAAACGTCCAAGCAGAATCAGCTACATCACCACAATGTTACCACAATTTTTAAGTTAGTGACTGAAAACTCTGCTCAGCAGAGCGAGTAAAAAGCTTAGGTTTCTAGCTCCGGCGGTAGGCCACTGCCTCTAGGCATTGTAGCAGGATCTGCAGCAGTACAATTTTGAATTCTGGCTCATCCTTGCATTCCAAAGAAAGGATCAGACCATAGGATCAAACACCAAGGCTTTTACCTACCAAAGAGATACGTCTTGTTCATCCTTCGGTAGAGAATTTTTAGGGCTGTTCGATAGTCTTCCGAAGCGTTCAGTTCCCGAAACTGTTCCTGCGAAAGGTTCGCAAAACAGTCATAGGGCCTGCTAAACCGTGGCCGACCTTGCACGGCTAAACCTACTGCTGTCTCTACATCTGGGCGTAGGCCCAAGGTGTCGATTAACGCGATGTAGTTTTCGCCACCGGAGTTTAGATTTGCAAAGTGACAAATTATGACTTGGTCAACGATCGTTCTGTCTTGATCAATAGGCCAATCCTTCTTGAACCATTCGATCGCCTGAAAAACGCCTGTGATCAGAACGATAGCCCAAATCACTTTGAAGAGCCGACTAAGCACTCAAGTGCCTCTTCTCGAACTTGGTCGAAATGCGTTTTCCTCATCGAAGGAGCATGTCACCGCCAACTATGCCCAGACCAGACGACCTTACCGATCAGGCGTATCAGGTTGGCTTCGGCGGGTTTGCGGATCTCGATGGCGTGGTCGGGGTTGTCGGACCGGATGAGGAGCTGGTCGTCGAGGCGTTCCAGGCGTTTGATTCGGGCGTCGCCGGTGACGTCGACGAAGGCATAGACGCCGCGGTCGCGCAGGGTGGTTTGGCGCTCGTCCACCAGGACAAGATCACCGTCGGACAGCGTGGGAAGCATGCTGTCGCCCTGGACGCCCAGGACACAACACTTGTCGGCGATCAGGCCGGCCGAGGTCATCCAAGCGGCACGGAAGGCGACGGGTGCCAAGGGCGCAGAGTTGTCACCATTCAGACCAGGTCCCGCAGATAGCTTGACGTCGTAGCGCCGGACTTTGACGAACTCTTGATCGTCGGCTTCTTCCTGGCTTGCGTCACTAGGCGCGAACTGCCGAGGTGGTCCGAAATACAGCTCCATTCCCAGAACGTTCGCGAGCTTAGCTAGCGTGAGATAGTTGTATCTCTTAACTGCGCCCTTCTGCATGCGCAGATTTTTGATTGCGGACGGGTTGCCGACGGCCAACTGCGATGCAGCAGCGTCCGATAGTCCAGCCCTTTTTAGGGCCTCATCAAGTGCTTCCAACACGTCGTCCATGCCTCTCATTAGCCACTGTGGGCTAGCCAAGCAACTTTAAGCGTTTCAATAGCTGAAACTAGCCACAAGTAGCTTGACACTAAAAGCCACTGGTGGCTAGATGACTGCATGACAGTTCTTACGCAACACATCGTTTCGCTCTCGGAAACACTCGCCTCACATCAGGGTGTATCGCACTGGGCAGTATCCTCTCAGGTCTCCTCCAAAGGTGACCTGATCCATCGGCTTATGAACGATGGTGACGTCAACACACGCACCTATGAGACCGTCATGAAACGGTTTGACGCGATCTGGCCCGCCGATCTGGCGTGGCCTGCCGATGTTCCGCGCCCGTCCAGCAAGGGGAAAGCCGCATGACCTTGGTCCCTTTCACTACGTCACCCGCCGTTCAAATGGCGGCAGATGCCGCAGAGCTGATGACCGAGGAACAGCGCGTGGCCTTTGCCATGCAACTGATCCTGTCGATCACCGCGCCAAGTTGCGGCCAGCATCTGATGCGCGTGTCAGTGCAAGCGCGAACGATTGCAGACCAGATTGAACGGACACGCCAGATCGCCAGAGCTGTGAGTGCGCACCATGTATGACCTGCGCACAATCCTGACGGACATTCTTGGTGTCATTGCACTCGCCATCATCCTGATCGGTAGCCTGTTCATTGCGGGTGGCCTGTCATGAGCCGCGCAAAGTTAATCCCCACCGTCACCGCGCTGTCCCGGTCGTCCATCGTGATCCCGACGGACCGCCTGCGCGAGGTTGATCCTGTCGCAATCGGGTCCATCGTGCGGTCGATCGAAGAGCACGGGTTGCTGACACCGATCATTGTCAGACGACTGCCCAAGGGCCGTTTCGAACTGATTGACGGGGCGCATCGGATGGCCGCGCTCAAGCTGCTGAAACTGGATGACATTCCGGTCCGCTGCTACGAAGGACCAGCCGCCGCGATCCGACTAATCGAGATCGACGCCAACCTTGCCCGCGCCGATCTGAACGATCTTGACCGTGCCATTCACCTGGCCGCGCGTCGTCGTGAATATCTGGCGGAACACCCTGAAACGGCGCAGGGTAAAATGGGAATGGCGGTTCGTTGGGATACAAGTGCCGACTCGGCACTTGTATCTTTCGTGACCCAAACCGAGCGTCAGACAGGCCTTTCGCGGCGTAAAATTTTCAAGCTGATCGAGGCTGGCGAAGCGATCAACAAGACCATGGCGGCCCGCCTGCACGCGGCCCCGGCGCGCACCACGCTGAACGACCTCTTGGCATTCGCCAAGGCTGACCCCGACCTGCGCGAGGACGCCGTCGAGGCCTTTGCCAACGGTGAGGTCAAGAAGCTGGCGCAAGCGTTGAAACCGGTCCGTCATCGCCCCGTTAAAGACCCTGTTGAACAGCAGTTGATGGCCCTGCGCGATGCCTGGGCGCGGTCCAGCAAAGCGGCGCGCAGACGGTTCGTCGCCATGCAGGCCGATGATCTGGCCGCGCTGCTGGACGCCATCGACGACGAGGGCGCTGACGCACCATGACCCGCACACCGCAACAGGAATGGTGGACCGCTGCCGAGATTGCGGCCGCAGGGCTGCCAGATATGCCCGGCACCAAGCGCCGCATCAACGCGATGGCACAGCGCCTTGGCTGGGATCGCGCGCCCCAACTGGTGCGCCGTCGTGCCGGTCGCGGTGGTGGGCGCGAATACCATTGGACGCTGTTTCCGGCCCGCGCACAGCAAAAGCTGCTGACCACGTCCAGCGATGCTGCCGCCCTGCCCGCTGCATCCGACAAGCCCAGCCGCGACGAAGCTTGGGCGTGGTTCGAGGGGCTGCCCGTCAAGGCCAAAGCCACGGCAGAGGAACGCCTGAAAGTGATCCAGTCCGTCGAGGCAATGGAGCAAGGCGGGGCCAGCCGGATCGTCGCGGTCGATGATGCGGCGGCGCTGTCGGGCAAATCCCAGCGCACCATCTTTAACTGGTTCGCCATGATCGACGGTGTGCGGTCCGATGACCGCCTGCCCTATCTCGCGCCCCGTCACCGCGCCGCGGTCAAGGGCAAGCGGCGCGCGACCATCGATCCCACGTTCCTCGACTACATCAAGGCCGATTATTTGCGCCCCGAGGCCCCCAGCCTCAAATCCGTCTACGACCGGGTCGTGCGGATCGCCAAGACAGAGGGGCTGGACGTTGCCCCGCTGCACACGGTCCGCCGTCAGTTGGACCGTGACCTGTCGCCAACCATGCTGACGCTGGCGCGCAAGGGATATGAGGCGCTGAAACGCATGCGCCCGGCCCAGACCCGCGACAAATCCGCGATGCAGGCGCTGGAAGGGATCAACGGCGACTTTCACCGCTTTGACGTGTTCGTGCAGTTCCCGGCGACGGCGGACGGCCTGCGGGCCGAGATCGCCCGGCCGCAGTTATGCGCGTTTCAGGATATCTATTCCGGCAAGCTGCTGGCCCACCGGATCGACCGGACGGCCAACAGCCATTGCGTCCAGCTTACCATCGGCGATCTGATCGAACGCTGGGGCATCCCCGAGCATATGCTCTTGGACAACGGGCGCGAGTTCGCATCAAAGATGATCACCGGTGGGGTCAAGAACCGCTTCCGCTTCAAGGTCAAAGAGGACGATCCATCCGGTCTGCTGACCAGCCTTGGCTGCGAGATCCACTGGGCCTTGCCGTTTTCAGGGCAGTCAAAGCCCATTGAGCGCGCGTTCCGTGATCTGTGCGATCGCATCGCCAAGCATCCGGCGTTTGCCGGGGCCTACACGGGCAACACGCCGCTGGCAAAGCCCGAGAACTATGGCGAACGGGCGGTGCCGCTGGCGCTGTTCACCCAGATCGTCGACGAAGAGATCGCAGCCCACAACGCGCGGCCCGATCGCAGGTCAGAGATCGCCTATGGCCGCAGCTTCGACGACGTGTTCGCCGAAAGTTACGCGACCGCACCGATCCGCAAGGCGACCGAGGCGCAGCGCAGGCTGTGGCTGATGGGTGCCGAGGGCATCAAGGTCAACGCCAACACCGGCCAGATCAATTTCATGCGCAACCGCTATTGGGCGGACTGGATGCACGGGATCATGGGCCAGAAGGTCGTGGTCCGGTTCGACCGTCAGGCACTCTGGGACGGTCTGCACATCTATTCCAACGCCAACGAATACCTCGGCTTTGCGCCCTGCTCGGAAAAGTCAGGCTTCTTTGATGTCGACGACGCCCGTGCCACCGCCCGCGCCAAGCGCGAATACACCAAGGCGGCCAAGGGCGAACTGGACGCCTACCGGCAGTTGACCGCGCGCGATGTTGCCGATGCCCTCCCGCCCGTCGAGGTCGCGGACGAGCCCGTCGCTGCCAAGGTCGTGCGACCGTTCTTTGACAAGGCGCGCGCGCCGTCACCGGCCCCGATCAGCGCTGACGTGAAGGCCGCACAGGCCGCGATGGTCGCCGACCTCGATCAGGCCCGCGCCGCGCGTGCGGCGGAAACAGTAGAACGCGACGGGCGCGAGACATTCATGCGCGCCCGCGCCCTGGAAGAGATGATCGCTGCGGGTGACGCGGTGACCAAGGAACAGCAGCGCTGGTTGGCTGGGTATCAGGGCACCGCTGAATACAGAACCTGGCAAGGCATGGTCGCGGATTTCGGACTTGAGGTCCTGGCCAAAGAATAACCGCCGCCGGGTGGCACCCCGGACGGCGGTAAGAGCAACACGAAGGAGCAGTGCAGCATGCAAGACGCAACACAAAATTCGGTCGCCCCGCTACGCAACGTAGCAGCCCTTGTGGCGTTGATCGACAGAATTCAGAACCGGTCGCCAAATTTGCCGGGCATGGGGACATTCTACGGCCCTAGCGGGTTCGGCAAAACCACGGCAGGCATCTACGCCACGAACAAGTTTCACGCGGTGACGGTGCAGGTCAAATCGGTCTGGACCAAGAAGAAGCTGTGCGAGGCGATCCTCGCGGAACTGGCCGTGCCCGCGGCCAAGACCATCGGTGACATGCTGGATCAGATCAGTGCGCATCTGGCCATGACGGACCGCCCGCTAATCATCGACGAGGCCGATCACCTGGTCCAGCGCCGCATGATCGAGATCGTCCGCGACATCTACGAGGGCAGTCAGGCCCCGGTCATCCTGATCGGTGAAGAGCTGTTGCCGCAAAAGCTGCGCGAATGGGAACGGGTCCACGGCCGTATCCTCGACTGGGTCGCCGCCGAACCCGGTGACATGAGCGACGTGAACCATCTGGCGCGGATTTACGCGCCGGGGATCGAGCTGACCCAGCCTCTCCGCAAAAAGCTGCTGGAAGCGTCCATGAGCTCGATCCGGCGCATCTGCGTGAACCTCGACCGCGTGCGCGAGTTCGCCCAGGTCGAGGGCCTGCAGACGGTCGATGTCAACGACTGGGGGCGCAAGCAGTTCTTTACGGGGATCGCCCCTGAAATCCGCAAGTTCGGCGACCTCGCACGGGGGGCACGCTGATGGCCAGCAATCCTTATGCAAACCGCACGCAGGTCAAATGCTGGAACATGGCCACGACACTGGACCAGTTCAGCTTCATGGAACTGGCCGCGAAAACACGGCTCGCCCCCGGCACGGTCACCAAGATCGTCAAGGGCTGGGTCGACGAAGGCAAGGTCGATGCCTGCGGCAAGGGCTACAAGGGACGCCTTTATTTCCGCGTCAAGAACGAACACCGCCCGCCCAAAGTGGTCCGCGACGAACGGCTGAAACAGACCCGCACGCCCCACGATCTGATGTGGGAGGCCATGCGCGGCCTTGGTCAGTTCACACCGCGTGATGTGGTGGCCCATGCGACGACCGACTGGCTTTCGGTCAGCGAGGACGAGGCGCGCGACTTTTGCCGGCTGCTTCTCAAAGGCGGCTATTTCAAGGTCGTGGAAAAGGCGATCCCCGGCAAACGCGAGGCAACCTACCGCCTGCGGCGGAACACCGGCCCCCTGCCCCCGCGCGAACGCCGGGTGACGGTCGTCTATGATCCGAACCTGAACGAGATCACCCACATGCCGGAGGCCTTGGCATGAGTGGCGCTGTGACAGTGGCCCGCGAGGCGTGGGGTCCGGCTTTGCCCGACTGGGTTCTGCGTCTGGCCGAGGCCTGCGAGGAGACGTCCCAAAACAAGGTCGCAAGGCGGCTCGAACGGTCGCCCGCCTTGGTCAGTCAGGTCTTGCGCAACAAGTATGCAGCCGAGCTCGACCTGGTCGAAGAGCTGGTCACGGGCAAGCTGCTGGCCGCGACGCGCGACTGCCCGGCACTGGGCGAGCTGCCGCTGGATCAATGCCAGGCATGGCGCAGGCGCGCCCGCGTGTTCAACGGGGCCAATGCGCAAGGCGTCAAGATGTACCGAGCCTGCCACCGCTGCCCGGTCTTTCTGGCGGAGGGCCGCAAATGACTGGTGAAATCGAGACCCGTATCATCGCCCTCGCCAAGCAAGGCATGGCCCCCGCGCAGATCGCGCTCGAGGTCGATCGACAGATCACCACGGTCTATCACTATTGCTGCAAGGCACGGCGCAATGGCGAGGTCATCCCGAAGTTTCGCACCGGCAAGGGCGCGGGGCAGCGGCCCACGTTGATGTCTGTTGCACCGCAGACCGTGAGCCGTCTGCGGCCACTCGCCCATGAGCGTGGCCAGACCGTGCCGGAATTCTGCAACGAATTGCTGGCCGTGATCGCCCAAGACGATCTCGCGGCCTCCGTCCTTGATGATGGAGAGCCAGATGCCTGATCCGTCCCGCTTCACACAAGACGAGATGCTGCGCCTGGCGGCCTCCGCCGTCGCCAAGGTCGATCTGATGGGCGCAAGGGGCACCACCCTTTGCACCATGGACGAGATCGAGGCCATGGCCACGCTTCTCGCCGTCTCGGGTCTGCTGCCGGATCGCCCGGCGCCGGACCAGCACCACCCCGTAATTTTCGCCACGAAAGAGGACTACACCCATGACTGACATGACCCCCATCGGCACCGGCCGTCGCGAAATCGACGGCCGCATCGAGATCGGCGACGGCAAGGGCGGCTGGAAGCCCGTTGACCTGGTCAAGCCGCAACACCTGCTGGAGGACGAAACCGTCCGCAAGATCGTGGGCTTTGCCTGCGCGCTGTCGGACCAGGTCGCCCGGTTCAAGGAACACACGTTTGACGACATCGGGGCCTTCGAGGCGCTGCTCGCCCAAGAATACGACGCCAAGCTGGGCGGCAAGAAGGGCAACAAAACGCTGATGAGCGTGGACGGCCTGTTCAAGGTGCAGGTGCAGGTCAGCGACCACATCGATTTTGGTCCCGAACTCCAGATCGCCAAGGAGCTGGTGGACGAGTGCCTGAACGAATGGGCGGCCAACGCCCGTGACGAGATCCGCACGATCGTCACCCGCGCCTTCAACACCGACAAGGCGGGGCAGATCAATCGGTCCGAAGTGTTCATGCTCCTGCGTCTGGATATCGCAGACCCGCGCTGGACCAAGGCGATGGACGCGATCCGTGACGCGATGCGCGTGGTCGGGTCGAAAACATATGTCCGCTGCTACCGTCGCGACCGCTTTGACGCACCTTGGCAGGCCATCACCATCGATCTGGCGAAGGCCTGAGCCATGACCCGCTCCCTGCAACGCCTTGTCCATGTCGCCTGCCGCGAGCTGGCGATCGACGCTGAAACCCGCCGCGACCTGCAACTGGTCGTGACGGGCAAGGCATCGATGGCGGACATGGACGAGGCGGACCTGCAAAAGCTGCTGGCCCGGCTCAAGGAAAAGGGGTTCCGGGTCACGGCCACGGGCAAGCGCAAGGCCGCACCCCGCGCGGACCTGCGCTACATCCATGTGCTCTGGCGGCTGCTGGGCGAGGATGGTGCACTGGATCGGCCAGGGCGCGCAGGTCTGAACGCCTTCGTCCGGTCCCGGTTCGAGGGCAAATGGGCCTCAGTCCCTATCGACATCGATACGCTGCAAGACGCGGGCCAGATTAACGACGTGACCCGCGCACTAAAGGACTGGTGCGCGCGACGCGGAATCAAGACTGAGCGATGACCCAACTGCCGGGTATCGCAGGAGAGATCGAGGACGCGATCGGTCTGGAGTTGACCGCCAAGCTGCTCAAGCGGCGGGGCGGCACCGAGATCAATATACCGGTGAAACCCACCCCAAGCCTGCTGTCCGAGATCATCGGCACGCCGGCGACACTCAAACTGATCGAGACCTTTGGCCCTGGGCGGATCGCCCTGCCTTGCGGCCACATGCGGGGCCGCGATGCCGAACGGCTTGAGCGCCGCCGTCGTGCAATCGCGATGCTCGAAGACGGCGCGTCCGTACTTGACGTTGCACTGCGCTGCGACCTCAACCAACGGACAGTCAAAAAGTACCGGGCGGAATTGGATCAAGATCAAAATTTGGGCCAAGAACAGTTCAAGTTCTGAACGGCAGGTCGATCATTCCTTAAAAACTGTCAACACATCGAGAATTGTTTTGGAACGTTGAAAATGGTTTGATTGCGGAACTCACAACAGATGAGGCCCGCATATGGAAGACAACCTCACCCGACTAGAGCGCCTGGTCCAACGATTGGAGACAGCGCCAGCAGCGAGACTATGCGCAAAAATCGGTAGTTTCACTGCTTTTTGTATCGTTGCGTTTACTGGCTACCAGATTTGGGTAGATTTAAACGATAGAAATAAACAGCGGGACATTTTGCAAGAGGAGAGAGCCGAGCGGAGGGAGTCCGAAAAGCTGAGGGCGTGGTCGTACCTTTTGGATCCGGCCCTACCGCCAAGACTTCGAGGGTCGTCGATCAGCACCTTGGTCAAAGGCGGTGAGACGCTGAATGGCGTTGAGTTGGGTTGTCGACCAAAGGATGATTCAATCACCAACTCCAATACCTGTCGCGGTGCGACAGTTTTGGACGGCATTGACTTAAGAGACAGTAGTGTCGGTTGGCTATCTTTGACCGACGTAGTACTGCGAAACGCAACGCTTAGCGGTGCGAGTTTCTGGATTTCTGGAACAAACAACTATTTTGATCAATCAACTGTTTCGAATTCTGCGATCCAATTTGACGGTTTTGGGAATGGGATCATCAATAGCTCCATTACCGCGTCAGATATTTTTCTTAGCTACACCCAGATCTTTAATATTGTCGCCACGGAAGTAAGCGGAACCTGCTTGTCGGAGCCACCTCACCTTCAAGATGAATACTATCAATCTAGTCGCCAAGTCAGCGTAGCGAACGGCTGGGATTCTGATGTTGACGTCACTTCGGTGGATGTCATCTTGGATAAAGTATGGGCGTATGCGGACAACCCGCCCGCCTGTCCTAGCGGAACACAAAACATCATTAATATCAGCAACCACATTACATATTGTGATCCAGAATATCCGGTTTCTTTTGATCAGCGACTTGAAAGCCTTTACGACTTTTCGTTTCGCTCATGGCTTGGCCGCGACGACCTATCTCGCTACGAAACCCGCCTTTTCCCAACTCAAGCTGCGGTGTTTGGTGCGTTTGAAGCTGAAGTCCCTCAAAATGAAGTTTTATTAGGTGGATTTAGAGGCTGCCGTCCAATGTCACTTGGACAAGCGATGGCGTCCTATCCCGAGAAATATGAAGGGTATGTCGTAGTAGTGGACGCGCCAGATTAGCGCCAGATCGACTGATCTAAGATTCCCTCCGATGGGATCGGCATTCTGATAAATACTTCGTCGCTGTGAGACACATTCATCGGACACCCGGTGAACGCGTTCACCGGCTACCGTTCGCGCGCGCGATGGCAAATTGACCGGGACACTGCCGCCCGGAGCCCGCGCCATGAAACTTTCCCGCCACAAGATCACGACTGCTACTTGGCAGGCCGCAACGCACGTAGGTGGCACGATTGAGCCGACGCTGATCGTCCTTCACGACACGGCCAGCCGCTTGGGCGAAGGGTCCGCCGCTACCTACCTGGCAAACAACACTGCCAAGGTTTCCGTCCACTTTGTCGTCGAGCGTGACGGGTCGCTGATCCAGCAGGTCGCCACGAACCGCCGCGCCAATCATGCAGGCCGGTCGGAATATCACGGCCAGACCGGCTGCAACGGGTTCTCCATCGGGATCGAGATCGTGAACCCCGGCCGCATGACGGCGGCGGGGCATGGCTTTGCGCGGACGTGGTTCAAAGAGACGTTTAACGTCGAGACCTTCAACATCCACGAGGTCACGACAGACGAACACGGCCACGGCTGGTGGATGGACTATACGCCCGAGCAGATCGCCACGGTCACCGCACTCTGCACCACACTGTTCGCAGGCATCCCGACGCTGACGGACATCCGCACACACTGGTATGTCTCGCCAGGTCGCAAGACAGACACCAACCCTCTGTTCCCGCTTGAGGCGATCCGCGCCAAGGTTCTGGGCCGTGACGATCCGGCTGACATCGCAGCAGAGGAACAATCGTCCCGCCGCCAAGGCCAACAGCTTGTCAAGATTGCCACCCGTGGCAGCCGCCTGAACATGCGCCGCTGGCCCAGCTTCAACCCCAATGTCATCGCAGCGATCCCTGACGGCACCGCCGTGCCGGTCATCCGCGAAGGCGTCTTTGCCGGGCGGCCCTGGATGCGCGTCCTGTGGGGCGGGCAAGAGGGATGGATCGTCGCCAACTACACCACCGAACTGACCAAACCCACCTGAAAGGCCCCCCCGATGCTGAACTCACCCAAATCCCCCTTCGCGTCGAAAACGATCTGGGGCGCTGTCGCGGCCGTGATCATCGGCCTGCTGAACCTGCTTGGTTATGCGACGTCCGAGGCTGACGCGGAAACCCTGTCGCAGCTTCTGACCGGCATCGCCGCCAGTGTCGCGGGGGCTGTCGCACTCTATGGCCGGATCAAAGCCAACGCCCCGATCAAGCTGACCAAGGGTTGAGCCCATGGAATTGGGCTGGTCCGCCATCACCCTCGCCGGGCATGTGACGCTTTGCCTGTCGGTCCTGCTGATCCTCTGGAACGGGGTGACGGTGCTGCCCTACGTTCAGGCCCCGGCAAGCTTTGCGCCGGTCGCCAGTCCGCTGTTCCTGTTCGGAGCCGCGATCCTCGTCGAACGGATCTACTACATCGCGGCGCGGCTGTTGGTAAACAGCGGCACGAACCTTTGGGAATTGCACCCTGCCCCGGATCTGTTGTCAGCCATCGTTGCTGCGGCAGCTTTCTGGGTTGCTGCGACGGTGCGCATGATCGGACGCCCGCGCGGACTACCCTGCCGAGGCGCAATCACCACACAGGCAGGCGTGATGCTGTCCGTATTCGGCCTGTTGTCTTGGGGATTGGCATGATGGAGTGGATCACGGGCGGAAAGGAACTGCTGGGTCTGATCCTCGCGGCCATCGGCGTTCTGGGGTTCCTCGGGCGCTGGTTTTGGGGCCGCGTATCCAGTCGGGTCAAATCCGATTTCAGCGGCCTGACCTCTGGCCACAAGGAAATCGTCAAGCGGCTTGAGGACGTCGAAAAGGATCAAGGCCGCCTGGGCTACGAGCTCAAGAAGGTCGAGACGCGCCTGACGGCGGTCGAGGCACGCATGGGATCACTCGCGACCAAGTCCGATCTGCAAGCTGTCGTGGTCTCGATCGCCAAGCTGGAAGTCACGGGCGCGCATACGGCCCAGATGGTCGACACGCTCTACCGTGGTGTCCTGGCCAATGCGGAGCGTGGCAAGTGAGCATGCTGCGCCAATGGGCCAACAGCGTGGTCCGGATCGAGACGGAAAAGCGCCGCCTGGAAATCCTGGAATACCTGCTGGGCACCCCCGGTTACGAGGCCGCCGCGAGCCTGTTGCGTCTGAACTGTCAACGCCTGGGCGTGCCCTCGACGATGGATCAGACAATCGCCGCGCTGCAGTGGCTGGAAGAACAAGAGCTGATCACGGTCCGACGGCATGCGGACGAGATCATTGCCCGCATCACGCTCGATGGGCGCGAGGTCGCGGACGGCACGCGGACAGTGCCGGGCGTCATGCGCCCCGATCCCTGAACCAGTTTCACTACCCTTTCAAAGGAGCCTTCAACATGGCTGCAAATCCCGAAACCGAACACCGCCGCCTGTCGATCCTGCGGCACCTCGAACGGTCGTCTGATTACACGTCGAACGCCTCGATCCTGATCGACGTGGTCAATGGTGTCGGTGTGTCCACGACCGAGGACCAGATGCGGGCCGCACTTGCCTGGCTGGCGGATGCCGAATTGATCGAGATGACGGACCACGGCCATGTGGTCATCGCCACGGCGACCGTGCGGGGTGCAGAGGTGGCGCTTGGCCGCAGCGTTTATCCCGGCGTCAAACGTCCGACGGCGCGGCGCTGACATGCCCCCGCCCCGCAAGATCGATCTGCTGCCCAAGGAGTTGCGCGACTGGCTTCAGGACGCGCTGAAGGAGCGCGGGTTTTCCGGCTATGTCGAACTCGCAGCGGATCTGAACGACAAGCTTGAAGAGCGCGGCCTCGAGGTGCGGATCGGCAAATCGGCGGTGCATGCCTACGGCCAGGAATACGAACAGATGGCCCGCGCCCAGGAAGAGGCGAGCGCCTGGGCGGTCAGTTGGATGGAAGGCAATGGCCTGGAAGAGGAAGCCAAGCGCCACAACGTCTTGTTCCAGATGATCACGACGCTGGCCTTCAAGGTCATGAAATCCCAGATGCTCAAGGAAGGCGAGGAGATCGACCCGCGCGAGCTGGCGTTCCTGGGCAAGATGCTCAAGGACGTGATGAGTTCGTCCGGTATGCGCGAGAAGATGACGGCCGATCAGGAAAAGCGCATCGCCGAACAGGCGGCGTGCGAGGCCAAGGCGGCTGTCGCCGATGACCTGACCCAGAACGCCAAGACCTTTGGCCTGACCGCCGACACGGCGGCCGCGATCAAGGCGCGCATCCTCGGGGTGGCGCTGTGACCGGCGTTGCGACCAAGCCGGAACTGCCCGCGGTCGTGGTCGCAGGGGGCGACCTGCCGTCTGTCCTGCTGCCTTATCAACAACGCCTGCTGTCACTGATGGCGACAGAGCAGCTCGTCGTTTGTGAGAAGTCGCGCCGCATCGGCATGACCTGGGGGATCGGGTCGGACGCCGTGCTGACGGCTGGCGCGCAACGGGCGGCAGGCGGAATGGACGTGCTCTACATCGGGTTCAATCTGGACATGGCGCAAGAGTTCATCGACGTCTGTGCCATGTGGGCCAAGGCCTTCATGCCCGCTGCGAGCGCCGTCGAGGAGTTCATCTTCAAGGACCAGACCGAGGAAGGGGCGGACAAGGACATCAACGCCTTTCGCATCCGGTTTGCCTCCGGTTTCGACATCGTCGCCCTGACCAGCAAGCCGCGCAGCTTGCGTGGTCGCCAAGGCTTCGTGATCTTTGACGAGGCTGCATTCCACGACGAGCTGGACGAGATGCTCAAGGCTGCGGTGGCGCTCTTGATGCTTGGCGGCAAGGTGCTGGTGATCAGCACGCACGACGGCGCGGAGAACGCCTTCAATCGTTTGATCGCCGACGTCCGGTCCGGCAAGCGCAAGGGCGTCGTGCTGCGGGTCACCTTTGACGATGCCGTCAACGACGGCTGGTACGAACAGATGGCGCTGTCACGCGGCTGGCCCAACACGCCTGAGGCCAAGGCCGAGAAGATCGCGGACATCATGGCGTTCTACGGCGATGACGCCGACGAGGAGTTGCACTGCATCCCCAAGATGGGCAGCGGGGCCTATATCTCGGCCGCCGCTGTCGAGGCCTGCATGACTGATGCGCATCACGTCGCCCGGCTGTCGTGCCCGTCAGGGTTCGAGTTGCGGCCTGCCGAAGAGCGCAGGACCTTCGTGCAGACCTTCCTCGACAATGAGGTCGTGCCACATCTGACCCGGCTGGACGATGACCGGTTGACCGCGATGGGCGAAGACTTTGGCCGCACCTCTGACCTGACCATCCTCGCCATCGGACAGGAACAGCGCGACCTGTCCGTCGTGGTGCCGCTGATGATCGAGCTCAAGAACATGCCGATCGAACAGCAATACCAGGTGATCGAAAGCGTCATCACGGGGTTGGCGCGGTTTCTGGGGGCCAAGTTCGACGCGACGGGTAACGGTCTTGGCCTCGCTGAACGCTGCCAGGAACGGTTCGGTCACGACCGGATCGAGGCGGTGAAGCTGAGCCAGGGCTATTACCTGGAGCACGGGCCGCGGGTTAAAAAGCACTTCGAGGATCAGACGATCAGCCTCGCCAATGATGTCGATGTCCGCGACGACATGCGGGCGGTCAAGCTGGTGCGCGGCATCCCGACGATCCCGAACGAGCGCAACAAGGGACGGCACGGCGATGCCTTCGTCGCCCTGATGCTGCTGCTGGCCGCACTCAAAACCGAATACCAGGTCGCGACCTACGAGCGGGTGCCACGGGGCGGGCGGCCTGACGATGACGGAAAGACGGTCGAGACGACCGCAGGCTTTGGATCACGTGAGGGGCTATGGTGAAAATCAGGGATGTGTTGCGCGATGCCTGGGGCCGCCTGGTCAAGACGGGCGAGCTGACCGAGGAACAGGCCGAAGGCGGCATGACAGGCGTGCGCCAGTCGTGGGTCGAGTCGGTCGCCAGCGGTCTGACACCGCAGGCGCTGGCGGGTATTCTGCAGGACTGCGACCGGGGTGAGCTGGACGCCTTCATGACGCTGGCCGAAGAGATGGAAGAGCGCGACCCGCACTACGCCTCTGTCCTGGGCCAGCGCAAACGTGCCGTGTCCGGCATCAGGGCAACGGTCAAACCCTATTCCGAGGCTGCCACCGACGTGGCCATCGCCAAATGGGTCGAGGACAATATCACCGGGCACGATCAATTCGCGGACCTGGTCGAGGATCTGATGGACGCCGTCGGCAAGGGCTTCGCCGTCGTCGAGATCGACTGGGCAACGGACGCGACCGGCTGGACGCCCCGCGCCTTTGTCTGGCGGACGCAGCGCTTTTTCCAGTTCGACCGCGAGACCGGGCGCAAGATCAGGCTGCGTGACGATGCCGATCCGCTGGACGGGGTAGAGCTACGCCCGTTTCGGTTCATCGTCCACACCGCCAAGCTGAAATCCGGTCAGGCGTTTCGGGGCGGCCTGGCCCGCGTCGTGGCCTTTAGCTGGATGTGCAAAGCCTACACGGTCAAGGACTGGATGGCGTTTGTCGAAACCTACGGCCTGCCGTTGCGCTTGGGCAAATACGATCAGGCCGCGACAAAGCAGGATGTGGCCACCTTGTTCCGCGCGGTCGCCAACATCGGCACGGATGCGGCGGCGGTGATCCCAAAGCACATGGACATCGAATTCGTCCAGAACACGTCCGGCAACGGCAGCCAGCCCATCTTTGAAAACCTCGCCCGCTACGTCGACGAACAGATCAGCAAGGCAGTACTGGGTCAGACGATGACCACCGACAACGGGTCCAGTCAGGCACAGGCCAATGTCCACAACGAGGTCCGCCACGATGTCGCTACCGCCGACGCGCGGGGCATCACGGGCGCGATCAATCGGGACCTGCTGATCCCGGCGGTGCTGCTGAACTTTGGCCCGGTCAAAGGCTTTCCCAAGGTTCTGATCACGGTCGAGGAACCCGAGGACATCAAGGCCAAGGTGGATGGTGTCGTGGCACTCGCCAGTGCCGGTGTGACCTTCAAGGCGACCGAGGCGCGCGGGATCGTGCGCATGTCCGACCCCGACGATGACGACGAAGTCTTTGGCGGCGCGCCTGTGACGGCCCCGGTGCCAACCACGACAGCGCGGCTGACACTCGCCCGAAACGGGGCTGAGGTCGATGTGATCGACGACATCCAGCGCGACATGCTGTCGGACTGGGAACCGGTCATGGACGAGCTGATGGGGCCGTTCATGGCCGCGATCGCGGAGGCGGACAGCTATGAGACCGCGCGTGCGGCCCTTGACAAGATCGACGGCTTGCCCAGCTCTCGCCTGATCGACCAGCTCGTGCGCGCCAGCTTTACTGCCCGCGCGGCCGGGGACGTGGTGGATGGCTGAGACTGACGACCGGCCCGGCTACAGCTTTGATCCGGGCCCACCGCCCGAGGCGTCACGCTTTCTCGCAAACAAGGGCTGGCAACCCGCCTTTAGCTGGTTGGATGTCGAACCCGAGGAACACGCCGTCGCCTTCAGCGTGGCCAAGGCCACCAGCCTCGATGTCCTGGGCGATATCCGTGCCGAGCTGCAAACGGCCCTCGATGACGGGCTGGCCTTTGCGGAGTTTCAAAAGCGGTTGCGCCCCCGCCTTCAGGCCCGCGGCTGGTGGGGCACGCAGGCCGTCACTGACCCGGCCACCGGAGAGACGGCTCCAGCAAAGCTGGGCACGCCGCGCCGGTTGCGGACGATCTATGACGCCAACCTGCGATCGGCCCGCGCGGCTGGCCAATGGGACCGGATCCAGCGGACTAAGGCGGCCCTGCCCTATCTGGCCTATCGTCTGGGACCAAGCGAACGGCACCGCCCGCACCACGCGGCCAAGGAATGGCTGGTCCTGCCAGTGGACGACCCGTTCTGGCAAACCTGGTATCCACCCAACGGCTGGGGCTGCAAATGCTGGGTCATGCAGATCTCGCGCTCCCGTGCCGAGGAACTGGGCATCGACGACAGCCCCGAGATCGACACCCGCGAATGGCTGAACAACCGCACCGGCGAGACCAAGATGGTTCCCGTCGGCATCGATCCCGGCTGGGACCGCAATCCGGGTGCCATGCGTCAGGCCGCCATGATGCGGTTGCTCGAAGGTCGCGTTGCAAACCTTTCTGAACCGCAAGCCCGCGCCGCCGTCCGCGACATGGCCTCAAGCTGGCTGGTCCAGCGAGTCTTGGCTGGCCGGTCGGGCGCGCGTGTCTCAATCGGTATCATGGCCCCTGATATTGCGGATGCAATCGGCAACCCGGCGCGCTTGGTCAGGATCACCGACGCGGCCGGGCAAAAGGTCGGCACTAAGAACACCCCGGTGACCACCGCGGTGATGGCCCGTGTCTCTGACGCGATTGCAGAGGGTCCGATGGCCTGGGACCGGCGCGAGGGGCGCGATGATCTGCTGATCTTTGTCGACGGGCCGGAGCCTTGGCATGTCGTGCTGAAGAACCTGACCCGCATCGGCGAGCTTTGGGTCCGCACGATCCACCGCACGACCCGCCGCAAATGGGAGGCCGATCTGAGCCGGGACGGTGTCGAGGTTCTGAGGTAGGGGATGCGCCTGGAGGATCGGAACTCCCTCGCAGCAACAAGTGCCGGTACTCCGTTTGGCTCAGGCGCACTTTTGAAATATGCCGATACCGGGCCAAAATCAACCGCCGGGTGCCGATCCGACATCCGCCCTGCGACGCAATAGGCCCTGAGAGCGCGATTAAATACCGTTTAAATACCCCCCTTTTGGTTTTGACGACCGTGGGTAGGGTTTTGGCGGTGAAGGCCCTGTACGGCCCTCTGAGCGGCTCGCGGAAATTCAGGCCAAACCGGCAACCACCCGGTGAACGCGTTCACCGGCTACCCGTCGCGCGCGCGATGTCACAACGGCAGCATGAACACTGCCCGTATTTCACAAATCACCCCCGTTGCTTTGGCCGCCGATGGCGGTGCCGCACCCGAGTGGGTCCAACTGACCCCCAAGGGGCCGGAGCTTGCCGCAAATGACGGGCGCAAGCATCGGCTGACACGGCCCGACCAGGTGATCGCAGCCTTCCGCGCCTACGGCCACCCGCTGCCGATCGATGTCGAGCACGCAACGCACGTCCGCGCCGATCAGGGTCTTGAAGCCCCGGCCTACGGCTGGGTGCGCGAGATCGAAACCCGCGACGGCGCGCTTTGGGGGCGTGTCGAGTGGAACGAACAGGGGGCCGCCTGGGTCGCCTCCAAGGCCTACAAGTTTCTGTCGATCGGCTACGCAGCCGACCCCGCGACCGGCGAGATCACCCGTCTGATCTCTGTCGGTCTCACCAACACCCCCGGTTTCAAAATGCCAGAGCTCGCGAAGGCGGGCACCACACAGGAGAACCAAACCATGGACAAAGCCGTCCTCGACGCGCTGGGGCTTGCCTCGGACGCGACCGCCGCCGACGCGGTGGCCAAGATCAAGGACCTCAAGCTGGAGGTCCACACCGCCAGCGCCAAGGCACCGGACCCGACGCTCTACGTCGCCAAGGCGCAGCTTGATGCGGCCAACGCCAAGCTGACCGAGATGGAAGAGGCGGAAACCGCCCGCGCCGAACTGGCCATCACGGCAGCCGTCGATGCGGGCGTCGCCGCGGGCAAGATCGCGCCCGCTGCCAAGGACGGGTTCCTCGCCATGGCCAAGGTGCAGGGCATCGAGGCCTTTACCGCGACGGTCGCAAAGATGCCGGTCATCGTCGGCGGCAAGTCCGAGCTGGACGACAAGGACCCCGACAAGAAATCCACCACGCTCTCCGCCGAGGAGATCGCCGTCGCAAAACAGATGGGTCTGACCGAGGCGGAATTCGCCACGGCCAAGGCCGAACAGGAGGCCTGATCCATGGCTATCATCACCCCCGCCCTTCTCCTGGCGCTGAACACCTCGATCCAGAAGGCGTTCAAGGATGCCTACGCCCAGATGACGGTCGATCCGTTCTGGAAAAAGGTCGCCACGCTGGTGCCGTCCACGACCAGTTCCAACACCTACGGCTGGCTGCAGGATTTCCCGCAGTTGCGCGAATGGATCGGCGACCGTGTCGTCAAGGACATGAAGTCCCAGGGCTACGAGATCACCAACCGCCTGTTCGAGGCTACGCTCGGCGTCAAACGCACCGCGATCGAGGATGATCAATACGGTCACTATTCCCCGATTGCCGCGCACATGGGTCAGGAATCCGCACAGCACCCCGACCGCCTGATCTCTGACCTGATGGGGCAAGGCACCGCCTCGCTCTGCTACGACGGGCAGAACTTCTTTGATACCGATCATCCGGTCTATGCGAACCCTGACGGTACAGGCGCTGTCTCGACCGTCGCCAACTACGCCGACGGCGTGGAACCCGCCTGGTATCTGCTGGACACCCGCAAGGTGCTCAAGCCGTTCATCTTCCAGGAACGCACCAAGCCCGAGATGACCATGAAAATGGACCCCAAGACCTCGGACGTGGTGTTCGCCAAGGACGAGTTTCAGTGGGGCATCCGGTATCGCTGCGAGGCGGGCTTCGGCTTCTGGCAGATGGCCTATTGCTCGCGCCAGCCGCTGACGGTCGCCAACTTCGAGGCTGCCCGCACCGCGATGCGCAAGGTGACAGCCGACGGCGGTCGCCCGCTGGGGATCGCGCCCAACATGATCGTCGTCAACGCCGACAACCAGTCCGCGGCCGAGGACATCTTTGCGGTCCGCAGCCTGCCGAACGGTGGCGACAACAAGCATTACAACAAGGTCGAGATCGTCGTTGACGACTGGGCCGCGTAAGGGAGCGCGCGCATGAAACTCTTCATTCAAGCCACCACACCGTCGGGCACGTTTTTCCGGGCCGGGCGGATGTGGACCAAGGACGGCACCGTCGTGGACAGCGACGACTTCACCGACGCCGACGCGAAGGCGATCGAGAACGAGCCGCACCTGAAGGTCCGCACCGCCACCCCGGCCGAGATCGCGGCGAGCGACGTGCCGGCTGCGATACCGACAGAGGCCGAGGTCATCGACGCGCTGCTGTCCGCGATCCCGCAAATGGCGGACGACGATTTCACCAAGGCCGGTCTGCCCGACATGGGCAAGCTGCGCGCCGCCGTGGCGATCGACGACAAGCTGGTCACGCCAGAGCTGCGCGACGCGGCGATGGAGCAGCTCGTAAAAGGTGGCTTCAAGGCCCCGTTGAAAGCCTGATCCCATTCGGCACCGCAGCAAGCAGACATCCTCCCCAGATGGCTGCGGCTGCCGATACGCCCGCCCCCGCCTGGCAGCGTCGGGGGCGGGCACGAAGACAAGGGGAAGCCATCGCGCCCCGCATCGCTGCACCGTCCGGTGGAACAAGCCCGGACCCGATGGCCCAGGGGGAGGATGGCCCCCACGAATTTCGAGGACACCATGTACGCAAGCCAGGACGACATCATCACGCTCTACACCGCCGACGCGCTGGTCGTGGCCGATCGCGACGGTGACGGTGTGCCCGACGACGCGGCGATCACCCGCGCCCTGCGCTCGGCCAGTGCCGAGATCGATGGCTATGTCGGTGTCCGCTACGACCTGCCGCTGGCCGATCCCCACGACATCCTGACGCAATACTGCGTTGATATCGCGCTATACCGACTGGCTGGGTCGTCCAGCACGATGACCGAGGAATTGCGCCAGCGATACGAGGACGCGATGGCCGCCCTCAAGCGGATCGCCAAGGGCGAGATGCGCCTGACCATCGCCCCGGTCGCGGGCGAAGACCCTAAAGACGGCGGCCCCAACCCGCTGACGATCGGCGGACCCGCGCGTCTGTTCTCACGCGACAAGATGCGGGGGCTCTGATGGTCGGGGTCGTCGCACAGTTTGAACTCGACACCGCCATGGTAGAGGCCGGTTTGCGTGACCTTGCCGCCTGGCAGATCGATGCGCTGGCCTTCAACATCGGCGCGCTGCTGGAGACTGCAACCAAGGAACGCATCGCCGACGACAAGGCCGGTCCCGACGGCGAGCCTTGGGCCGCATGGTCGGAAGGCTATGCCGCGACGCGCAGCGCGCGCCATTCGCTGTTGGTCGGTGACGGTCTGCCCGGCCTGCTGGACAGCATCCAGAACTATTCCGACGGCCCCGAGGCGCGGGTCGGCACCAACCTCGTCTACGGCGCGATCCACCAGTTTGGCGGCGAAGAGGTAGGCAAGCCGGGTCTGCCCGCGCGGCCCTACCTGGGCCTGTCCGATCGGGATCGCCGGGACATCGCAGAACTGGTGACCGGTGACCTGAACGAGGTGCTGCAATGACCGGCCTGCTGCAGGAGCTGCCGGAGGCTGTCGCAGCCCGCCTCAAGGAGGTGCTACCCGCAACCCGGACCTGCAAGGGCATCACCGGGCGGTTCAACCTCGAACGGCTCAAATCCGACGCGATCCAGACGCCCGCCGTGCTGGTGTCGATCCTCGACATCAAGCAGGCGGACACCGCTGCCGGTGCATTCCACACCTTTGATCTCGCCATGGCGGCGTTCATCGTGACCAAGGACGCGCTGGGGCTGGACCGCGATGCTGCTGCTGCCGCGATGATGGGCGCGCTGGCGACCGCCGTTCCCGACCGTCGCTGGGGCCGCCCGGATTGCGGTCAGGCGCGCAACGTGCGTGGTCAGTCCGTCGTGACCGCTGGTTGGCAAAAGTCTGCCGCCAGCCTCTGGGCCGTCACCTGGACGCAGCCCTGCACCTTTGATCCCGCCGTAGAAGACGCACCGTTGGGCGTGGACCTCTATGTCGGTCAATCGCCGGACATCGGGGCGGACCACATCAATGAATACACCCGGATCGGAGAAGCACGATGAGCCTCGCCGATGCCGAAGCCGATCGCCGTATCGCCAATGTCCTGCAAGTCGGGACCATCCTGTCCGTCGATCCCGCCGGACCCAGCGTTGCCGTCAACCTGGGCGACATCACGATCCCCGCCGCTGCCGTCGGCATGATGCGCGCGGGCGGCCTGTCGCTGTGGTGGATGCCTGCCGTCGGTGAACAGGTCCTGGTCGCATGCCCTGGCGGTGACATGGCCCGCGCCATCGTCGTGTGCGGGATCTTCGCGGGCAACGCGCCCTCCGACGATGCCACCGTGCCGCTGTTCGAGCTGGCCGGCGGCGAAATCCACTTCAACGGCACCCTGATCGTAAGCGGCGATGTCATCGCCGGAGGGATCAGCCTGCAAAACCACATCCACGGCGGCGTCACAGCCGGTGCCGCCACAACCGAAGGACCGCAGTGATGACCAAACCGAGCAAAGCCAACCCCGCGGCCACGCCAGATCCGCGCAATTCCTATGTGGCCAATGCGTCCGGGTGGATCGCGGGCGCGTACCGCAAGAAAGGCGACACCCTGCAGCTGACACCGCAGGCCGCCGCCTATGAGAACGTGACACCCGCGCCCGAGGCCAAGGAGGCGAAGTGACTGGCCTCAGCCGCCATACCGGTCAGCGCCTGACCCTGGACGCGCATCTGGCGCAGTCCGTCGGTGTGATCCTGTCCACGCCCAAGGGCAGCCGCGTGCTGCGGCGTGACTTTGGGTCGGACCTGCCGCGCCTGATCGACATGCCGGTCACACCCGCGACGGTGATCGAGGTCTATGCCGCGACGGCCGAGGCGATTGATCTGTGGGAACCGCGCCTGACCCTGCGCCGCGTCAGCGTGATCGCCAGTGCTGCCGGTCGCGTGACCCTTGAGTTGGAAGCCGAAATCGCAGGCGAGGTCACGACCCGCACGATCCCGGTCGAGGTGGCGGCATGACCCGGTTCACGCAGATCGATCTGGAAAACCTGCCCGCGCCCCAGGTGGTCGAGACGCTGGACGTCGAGGCGATCTTTGCCCGCAAGCGTGACGCCTTGCTGGCGCTGGCACCTGACCTTGCACCGGTGCTGGCGCTCGAAAGCGAGCCGCTGACGATGTATCTGCAGCGCGACGCCTTTGATGAG
Organism: Loktanella sp. 3ANDIMAR09; assembly: GCF_001420005.1. GTDB lineage: Bacteria > Pseudomonadota > Alphaproteobacteria > Rhodobacterales > Rhodobacteraceae > Loktanella. Next base: position 28,425 of record NZ_LJAK01000019.1, read on the forward strand.
GTGCTGTTGCGGGCTGCCGTTAACGACGGCGCGCGCGCCGTGATGCCCGCCTATGCGACCGGCGCAAACCTCGATCAGCTTGCGGCCTTCTACGGTGTGGCGCGTCTTGTCCTCGCCCCGGCGCAGCCGGACGCCACGCCACCGGTCGCAGCGGTGATGGAAAGCGACAGCGATTTCCGCAGCCGCATGCAGTTGGCGCTTGAGGCACAGACGACAGCCGGCACCGTCGGGTCGTATCTGTTCTTTGCCAGGTCCGCCGATCCGCGTGTGCGCGACATCGCGGTCGCCAACCTCGCGCCCGGCGTCGTGGGCATCCGTGTTCTGGCCGAGGCCGGTGACGGCTCCGCACCTGCGGACCTTTTACAGGCCGTTGAAACCGCGTTGAACGATGATTTCGTCCGGCCCCTGACCGATCTGGTGCAGGTCGAGAGTGCGGTCATCGTGCCGTACCAGGTCGCCGCCACGCTGACCTTTTACGACGGTCCCGACAGTGCGGTGGTGCTGGAGACATCGCGTGCCGCCGTCACCGCCTACGTCGCCGCGCGCCGCCTGATCGGTGAGAACGTTACGCGCTCCGGCCTCTTTGCCGCCCTGCACGGTGCTGGCGTCCAGAACGTGGTTCTCGCCAGTCCCGCCGCCGATATCGAGATCGATGGCACCAGGGCCGCGTTCTGCACAGACATCACCCTGACCGCAGGGGGCATCGATGCTTGATCAATCCCTCCTGCCTTCCAACGCCACCATGCTCGACCGCGCGATCGAAACCGCGACGGCTGTGCCTGACGATCTCAAGTTCGACATCGGCCGCGTCGGTCGGGTGGCGGATTGTCCGGCGGACCTGCTGCCCTGGCTCGCCTGGGCGATGTCCGTCGATAATTGGGACGCGACCTGGTCGGATGCCGTCAAACGCGCCGTGATCGCGCGGTCGGTCGAGGTGCATCGCCGCAAGGGCACACGCGGGGCCGTCATCGCGGCCCTCGATGCAGCCGGGATCGATGCCGTGCTGGAGGAATGGTTCCAGTACGATGGCGTCCCGCACACCTTCCGCCTCGATATCGGCATGGAGCGGATCGAGGACTCCGGCCGCCGCGCCGATGACGCCTTTGTCCAGGACGTGGCCCGCATCGTCGAAAGCATCAAGCCGGTCCGGTCCCAATACGCACTGCGCGTCAGATCGACCGTCGCCAGCGGCGGCGTCACCGCCACCGGCATGCGCGCGCGCCTCGATGCGACCGGCATCCTGCGGCCCGCGGTGCCGGTCAACG
>NZ_LJAK01000020.1 GCF_001420005.1 Loktanella sp. 3ANDIMAR09
TCCTCTACGGACCGCCACCACCACATTAAGCGATTGAAAACTAACGCGAATTTTTGGAAAGTTGGACCGGGTTGGAACTTTCTGTTCCAGCAATGACCCGCCGCAGGTCTGCGGATTTCGCATAGTGGTCCGCTTCTGTTTCTGTTTCGTGTCCAAGGATCGCCATGCGCTGATCCTTGGTCGCGCCCATTTCTCGCATCATCGCCGCGCGTAGTTTGCGCAGGCCGTGGGCTGTCTTGCCATCGTCCAGACCGGCATCGCGGCACGCGCGGGCAAACCATTGCGTCGCGGATTTTGGCGATCTGGGCCGGGCGCGTTCGGTCACAAGGTAGGTCAGGCCGCGCGGCGCGCGATCGATGCAGGCGCGCAGCGTGTCGGGCTGGCCTTCAAACCATGCGGGCGCTGCGGTCAGAATCGGCGCTGTTGCCATGCTGTCAGATTTGCCGCGCCGATATGTCAGCCATCCAGCGGCGTCGACCTGGCCGGGGCCAAGGCGGCAGGCGTCACCGATCGATGCGCAAGATTGATAGATCAATTCCATCGCCAGGCGTTGCGGCGATCCGATGGGCCAATGGGTGCGAAACCTGTCGAGGTCGTCGCGCGACCATGCCATGTGGCCGTCTGTTTTTGGTGCGGTGCGCGGGCGCACGTCGCGGGCCGGGTCGGTGTCGATCAAGCCTGCGTCAACCCAAAAACGGCACAACGCGCGCCAGACCTTTAGCCGGTTGTTTGCGGGGTTCGGGTCCAGCTGCGCGATGTCCTGGCGGATGTGGCGCGACAGCAGACCGGCAATGCGCAATTCACCATAGCTGCGGCGCAACTTGTTCAGGATGCGGGTGCGGCTGTCGCGGGATGATGCCGCCAGTGTCAGAAAGGTGTCGGATGCTTGATAGGCCAGCACGCCAGCGCCGAGCGATCCGGTGACGTGTGATGTGGTCAGTGGCATGTCGCCGCCTGCTGCGTCCGCGTAGGCGCGCAGAAACGCGGGGTGATCCATTGGCAGATCGGGCAAGGCGACGCCTTTGCGGCCTTTTGGGCGGTAGTAGCAACGCGGGTGCCCGCTGGGCCATGTCCCTGATCTGCTGATGTGCTTTAGCCGCACTGTGCCGCCCGTGTTGCCTTGTCCCATGCGTCAACCCCGTCTGAATCGTCGGACGATACACGCGGCGGCGGGCTGTCGACAAGGATCGTGATTTTCGCGCCTTCAACCACCACGGCGCTACAACCCTGTTGTTGCGCGACGCGGATCGCGCGTTTGATCTGTGCCTCTGTCGCGGTTGGCATGGCGTCAGTGGTCCGCGTTGTCTGCGACCCATTCGCAAGGATCGCAGACGGTGAGTTCGCGCCAGACGACATCGATCGCGGCGATGCAGATCAGGATCACGGCGACCGCAATCGCCCATTGCCGCCCGGTGTAGGTCGGTTGCGGTGCGCGGCGGTGCAGGTTGTCAAAGGTCATTGCGTGCATTCCTTCGAGTGTGTGACCGGCCTGCATTTTGCAGGCCGGTTGTTTCGATCAGTTTTCAGGCGTGCCGAAAAAGATGGGTAGCTTTGTTTCGGATCGGGCTTGTTCTGTTGCTTCATCGAACGCAGCGCGGAATGATTTTTCCGGGTTGTATGGCTTGATGATGAATCGGACCGCGCCGCCGGATTTCCGGTAACGAAAGCGGACTGCCATGCGATACAGCGCGCCGCCCTGGAAAACCGGGATTGCAATGATCAAAAGGTTTGGAATGCGCAGCGGGCTACCGTCCGGTGCCTTGTGTTCATTTACGAACTGGATTTGACCTTCGCCCGTGTCGCGATTGCTGATCACTGTCAGGTTGCTGGTTTCGTGAACTGCAAACTGGCGTGACATTTGCAGCAATTCGCCAAGCTGTCCGAACCGGCCTTCGATCTGCTGCGCTTGCATGATCAGGCGGTTTTCCCAATCGTGATTTTTGTCGCTTTCTTTGCCCGCGATGATTGCCGGTGTTGGGTCCAGAATGTCCTTGGCGTTCGCTTCGATGAATTCGCCAAGGTCGTCTTTTTCCAGCGCCTCTTTTGCGACGCCTTGCCAGATTTTCCATTCGTCCGAGAGGGGGAAGGCATAAACCGCGCGATGGTGGCAATGGCGCGCGGTGGGTTCGCCCCATTGCACTTTCACGTCAGCCGGTCCTGCTTCGTGATAATCGGCAATGCAGGTCAGGCGCGGTGCGGACATATTGCTGTCGGCAAAAAGCGCGCTGTTTTGACCGCTGAAACGGTTCGACCAGTCGATCAGGCTTTGCAGGTCCGTCAGGTGTGCGGTGCCTTTCCGGCGCAATGGTTTTAGGAATTCCATTGCTTCGCGATGTTTTTCGGTCAGGTCGTGAATGTTGCGGCCAATCGGCAAGTCGATCAGATGCGGCGTTGTCAGATCGTGTTCTGGCAGCGTGTCGATCAGCTGGTGCTGATTCAGGTCGCGCATCACGTCGCGCATGGTTTCGGCAACGTTTGCTTTCTGTGTGTGGTCCGTCATGGCTTTACCTTGTGTTGTTCGTTTCGTTTGATGTTGATCAGGCGTCGCGCACTTCGCCCGTTTCGGGGTCGTGGTCGGTCGCGTCGCGCAATGGCTGGTGCATTCGTTTCATCATTGGGCTGTAAAGCGTCAGGTGCCCGGCATCGTCGATAAATGCGCCTGCGCTGCTGGGTGGTTTCTTTGGTCCGCTAAAGCTGACCTGCGCGGACATGCCGACATCGCCCGCGTTGCCGACCTTGTAATTTAGCTTGATCGACATGGTGCCTTCGCAGCCTTTGGGTCCGTGGTCTGCGTTGTGATCAAGAAGTTCGTGCATCAAGTCGCTGTGCCCGGTCATGATTTCGGTCATGAATTCGCCGCCGTTGAACAGCATTAGAATCTGTTCAAGCGTTCGCATTTTGTAGGGGTCGTGCGGTTCGGTCGGGTTGATCCTGGCCGGTGGTTTGACGTTTGGCATCATTTTTGATCCTTTCGGGGTGGGTTGTGTCAGTTGCGCGGTGCGGCGATCAGGCCGCGCCATGCGTCGAATTCGGTGCGCAGGGCGTCAAAGCGGTCGCGCGCGTTCGTGTCGGTGTCGAGGTCGCGGCGGCTGCTGATCTGGCATTGCCGCCGCAGGAATTCGGCGGCGGCGGATGGTGACAGGGCTGTGCCGGTCCTGATCGTGCGGCTGTCTGCAAACCGTCGAAACCGGATGTCGTTGCAAAGGATGCCCGCCTGCTGGGCGTGCGGCATGTCTGACATCGGGCGGCGCGGTGCGGCGGTCATATTGACAGGACCGTCAGCTGTAGGATCACACCGATATTGAAAAAAATTACCGTGGCGATCGTCATGGTGCCTGACAGTTGGGGCTTGTCGCCTAATGTGTAGCCTGTCACGCCAAAGCAAAACGCGGCGGCGGCGTAGGCCAGCACCGACAGACCTGTCAGGATCGCGGCGGTCATGGCGTCACCGCCTGACCTTGTTCTGTCAGGGCGTCCAGCAAGCGTTGCATCGCATCGCGGCGGCGCGCATAGACGGCATGACCGTGGCGATCGGCGCAGGCTGCGGCGTCTGCAAGGTCATAGGGCAGGCGATCAATCTTGCGCCGTGGACCCATCCCGCGCGGGTAAATCAGCCGGTAATGCGTGCCATCCGCAACGGCTGTGATCTTGCCAGCGGTGACGCGCACGATCGCGGCTGCGTTTTCTGTTTTCGGGCTGTGCATTGTCATGGCGTGCGGTCCTGCATTGGCTGGGGTTTGTTTGGCACCGCGCCGCGCGGGGAGGAGGTCGCGCGACGCGGGCCGTTGTGCCTGCGGTCTGGGTTCAGTCCGCAGGGCATCACAGCGTGATCAGGGCTGCGATGTGGGCAAGGCACGCGACGCCATAGACGGCAATTCCAGCGCCAAAGACGTTCGGTTGCGATGCGCGCCAAAGGACCGCAATGAATCCAATGAAGGCAAGAAGCTGGATTGCGATATGGATTGCGGCGTCGGTCATGCGATTGCACCTGCGTCGCAGTCCAGCACGCGCGCGGCGACGCGAAACCAATTTTCGACGCAGGCGTCAAAGGTGCAGCCGGTCGCGGTCACGCTGAACAGGTCCAGTTCATAAAGGTGCGATGCCGGGCGGCTGTGCGCGTCTGCGGTTTCTGGTGTAATCAGCGATCCGTGACCGCAGGCAACGGCGGCGCGCACCGCGCCGCCCCGCTGATCAGCGGGTGCATGTGCGTGGTGCATCATGAAGTAGTCGGAAACGTTCTGTGGGTCTGACATGTGGCCTCCTGTTTAGGAGGCTTGCTAACTCACAAAATGTGAGCCGTCAATTAATAAACTCACAAAAGGTGAGTTTATAGGTTGGACAGCTTAATATACTGCGATAGTGCCGTCTGAGAATGCAATGCGTGTGGTACAGAGTGTCACAGTGATTGCATCTGGTGGTATCCGGGCGGCGGCGGTAAGTCCTTCGGCCCCTGAATATCGCTCATCTACAGTAAGTGCAGTTTGGCTAGTGCCAAAGTCCGGATACGGTGGAAAGGTTAAGATAAACATACGCCGGTCTAGACTGTCGATGCCCTGGAGTGTGCTATCTACCGCAACGATCGTGCGGTCTGTTTGGTTTTCGACCGAGTACGTGACGAGTGTCGATGTACCGCCAAAGTCATTGTCCACCTCACTGAAGTTCCAGCTTAAAAGCTTGATTGGGTTCTGTTGTTCATCGCTACATACTTGTCCCTGCGCATTGGCTGGACTTATTGTTATAAAACAGAACGTTGTCACCGCAAATGTGACTTTTATGGCAACGGAGAAGCCGTTTAGATATTGGCGCTCGATGGTTGACAACATGATTAATGTTCTCCTAACGTTCTACCTATGGGGGCGCAAATTTGGATCAGAGTCGCTTAAATTTATTGATTGATGCAGCGGATCATTCGGGTGTTTCGTTAGACATTTTGGTAGCTTTGTCACGGGGTTTGGATGACATTGCGATCAAGAGGCTGTGCGGCAACTGTGCTTCGATGCCACGATATATGAAGTCCAAGGTTACGCCAAATTTTTCGCAGAGAATGATTGCATCGTCTGGCATCATCCGTCGATGACCTGACTCCCAGTTGATGTAGCGTGTATAGTTGTAACCGCAGATCGCAGCGTAGTCCGCTTTGTTCATTCCAGTAGTTTCGCGAAGAACCCGCAAGCGCCGACCGATTTCGGCGTAAGGGTATTTATCATTGGTGGATGTTTCTGCGTTTTTCATCCCGCAATTGTCGCGTAGCTCACAAAATGTGTAAAATTGCATTTTGTGAAGTTGACGGACTCATAATATGTGAGTACGTGTGGCGATATGAAGAATGTATCTGACATTGTTGCCGCGATCGGGCGCTCACATCTCCGCGAAGTCATTGGCGTAACTGACACTGCCATTTCAAACGCGCTGTCCAAGGGCGCTTTTCCACCGGGTTGGTATCGGATCATCAAGCTGGAATGTGCTGCCAAGCAAGTAAGCTGCCCGTTGGACCTTTTCGCTTTCAAGCCGCATGCGAAAATCAAGGTTTGGCCGTCTGATGCAGACAATTACTCTGACACAACCGGGGCGGCGGCATGATGCGCGCCGCCCCGTCCTTTGCCGCTGTTTCCAAGTCTGTCTCAACACAAGGCAGTCATAGGAAAGGAATAGCCGGAATGTCTTATGGAAAGTTTTCCCGCGCGTCTGATGTGCGGTCATATCGCCAGCATTTTGCAGAAACGTGGTCACTGTTCATTCGCGAGAATTTCGAGAGTGCGGCAGAGGCGGCAGTGCTGTTTCGGGTCGATCCGTCGACCGCTGAAAACTGGTGGACTGGATCGAATGCGCCGTCTGGTTGGGTTGTCGGTTTGGCGCTGACAATGCCCGATCTGCGCGAGTCCGCTGCGGCTTTGTTCGGGGGGCACGATGCGGCGTAGTTTCTACCGTTTGGAATGCTGGGCGGCGGTGCATCTGCGCGCGTTTGGCAGTTGGTGGCCTGCGGAATGGCTGGGGCGCATTGGCGCATGGTGGGCGGCATCTGCCGCCCGCCGCCTGCGTCGGTTGTCAGCCGGGCCTGATGCCAGAAAACTTTCCGGTCGCGACGAATGATGCGCGCGGCGGGTGTCCTTTCCCTGATCGTTTGTCCTTGGATCAGGGGTTGCCGGGGGCTGCGGTCCCTGACTGTCCGGTGTTGCGGTCGTGATGCGCGGCATTCGGACAACAGCGGGGCCGGGTCGTCGTCTGTTCAGGCGATCCGCCCCGCTGGTTTTTTTGATTTTGCGGATTTGATGGGGGATGCGCGCCGTGTCTGACCTGTCGGAATTCGGGCCGTTGGTGCGGCACAACGGGGCAGGGTGTTCGCTGTCAGAGGGTGTCGTGGTCTGGGTCCGGTTCGAGGAAAAGCCGGGCATTTTCGGCAGCGCCGTTGTGCTGGTCTGTGCCGAAAACGCGCCCGCCTGGGACTGGACCCGCTGGCAAGAGCCGGTCGCGGGGCACAGTGGTTTTCGTTATGTCCGCATTCTGTCCTATCGCGTCAAACGGACGCGCGGCATGATTTCGCTGTGCGAGATTGCCGCCGATCCGGGGCATCTGATCGATGATGAAAACGCGCCGTCTGGGCGTGATCTGGTGTCCGCGTGACCGTGGCCTGCGGCGGTGGCGCGTTCGCAAATGCGGTGACACCGCATCTGGACGTTGAACCGTTTGACGTGGCAGCGGCGCGCGAACTGGCGGCGGTGCCGATGCATTCGCCGGGCGTCTGTTTCAATCCATCCTGCGGCGCGGCCTTTGTGCCGTCGCGATCCTGGCAAACCCATTGCAGCGCGGCCTGTCGTCAGGTCAGCGTGCGCGAATTTCGCATGGTCGGTCACAAGATTGCGCCCGCGTTGCTGGCGTGGCGGCTGCACAAGCGCGCGCCATCTGGCACGCCGCAGGCCGATCTGTGCCGTGCGGCGCGGCGATATATCACGCAAGTGCAAACGGCGTGGGTCGCGGATCGCGATCGGCGCGCGGGGCTGGCGGCGGTGCGCAATGTCTGATCCGTGGGTCCAGCGCGTCCAGATCGGAGATTGCACGCTTTATCTGGGCGATGCGCTGGACGTGTTGCCGCATCTGGTGGGTGTCGCTGATCTGGTCGTGACTGATCCGCCCTATAAGCTGACATCGGGCGGCAACGCGGCGCAGGTCATGGGTGGCATCTTTGCCAGTGATGCCTATGACAACAGCGGCGATCTAATGGCGTCGATCGGTTGGGGCGCGATGGGCGGGCCGATCTATCGCGCGTGCAAGGCGGATGCAGACGCCTACGTCATGTCAAATGACAAAAACCTGTTTGCGGCGCACGCGGGTTTTACCGGCGCGGGCTGGAAATTCCACAACCTGCTGACTTGGGACAAGGTGCGGGCAACGCGCAACCGCTGGTATATGAAAAACCTCGAATTCACGCTGTATCTGTGGCGCGGTCGCGCGCGCAAGGTCCGCGATGCGGGGTCAATGCAGTCGTTTCGGTTGAACGCGCCAAAGGTCAGCGATCATCCGACCGAAAAGCCGGTCGCGCTGATGGATCACTATATCCGCAATTCTAGCGATCTGGGTGATCTGGTGCTGGACCCGTTCGCAGGATCGGGCAGCGCGTTGGTTGCCGCCGTCCTGGCGGGGCGTGCGGCGATCGGGATCGAACTAGACCCGCAACATTTTCGGACCGCCTGCGACCGTGTTGCAGCGGCCTATGCAGAACAATCCAAAACGGGGGGCGATCGTGTCGATCAAGTTTAGAACGCCTGCGCGGTTCATTGTGGACATCGCACAGGACGGACGCAGCGGGCAGGTGGTGCAACAGCGTCCCAACGAGCAAAACCCGCGATCGGGCCGCTGTCCGATGCATCTGCGCCGGATTTGCGGCGTATGTGCAAGGTTCGACGGTGACACGATGCGGTCACGCGGTCGCTGCGCCGAATACGGTGCGCCCGTTTCAGGCGCGCAATCGGCGGCAGATTGCACTTTCTGGGCGCGCAAGAATGCGGTGGCGGGGTCCAAGTCATGACCGTGCCCGCGCTGTCTATCGCTGCAAATTTCGATGATTTGCGTGAATATCCAATTCCTGCGGATGAACGTCTGCAATCGCACTATTTTTTGCAGCTGGAATTTCGCCGTTGGTTGTCGAGCGAAACGCGGCTGTTAGCGTCGTGGGAAATGCGCGGCGTGATTTTGGAATTGTTCATGATCGCGCAGGATCAAACGCCGGTCGGCACGTTGCCAGTCAATCCGAAGCTGTTGGCGCGGTTGCTGGGTGTCACTGATCAGCAATGGGCAATCTGGATGCAGGCCGATGTCAACCCGCTGCGGCATTGGGTCGAGTGCCGGGCGGGCGATCAGGTGCGCTTGATGCATCCGGTGGTGACAGAGCGCGCGCTGGCGGCGATCGGGCAGCGCCGCGATCGTGAGGCAGAGCAACAGCGCCGCCGCGAGGCAAAGCAACGCAAGGATTTGGAGCAACGCCTAAAGGCGATGGACGGGATGGGGCGGTTGGCATCCAGTCCGCAGATGGTCGATCGCATCGATGCATGGCTGCGTGAGAACTGCACCGGCAACCGCACTGAATCCGCGATCCGCGAGGCCGTCGACGCGGTGTCTATGAGGTCGTAGCGATCTGTGCGGTTCTGTGACGGTCACAGAAAGTTACGGAACAATCACGAAACGGCACGGAATAGTCACGGAATTTGACGGGAATTAGCGCGAATTCCTTTTTTTTGGGCCGGTTCTGTAACCGCTGAAAGGAAAAGAAAAGATATGAAATAAAAAGATAATGGCGGGATCGCACGAAACGGAATTGACGCGCCTAATGGCAAGCGGCGCAGGCTTAGAAAAGGGGAAACAGAATGCAGGCGATGGCACAGGGTAAGGGGGCCGCTAAGGTCGGTTTGTCGACACAAGAGCGCGCCGAAGGTCGCGAACGTGTCCGGGTGCTGTTCTGGCAGCGGTTGGACGATGCCGGGCTGTTGCGTCCGCGCGGCAAGTCGGTTGAGGAATTTGCGCAGATGCGGGCACGGGTTTCCGAACGCCTGGCTTACATGACCGGCGACAACCTGATGACACTGGCGGATATCGTGATCCAGAACGCGACCGGGCGCGGGGTGCCGCGCGTGCATTGCTGGTCAGAGGCGGCAATCATGACGCACGCCAAGGGGATGCAGACACCGCCGCCGCTGGAATTTCCGATCGTGTCAAGTTGGCTTGCATCTGTCGAGGGACCGCCTGCGATCATCGGAGGTTACGAGGTCGAACTGTATCGGCACCTGTCGCGCACGGGTATGCCGCCCGGTCCATACGATATGAGCCGGATCAAGGCAGCGGGTGCAGAGGCGGCGCGGCGACATGCCATCACGGCGGAACGGATCGCGCGGGGCACCGCAATGCAGTCCGACCGCGACGAACTGGCGGCATATCAGGCGCACCGCCAGACCGTTGCGCGGATCGTTGCGGCGGGCGTCGCGCGGCGACAGGACAAGGCGCGGGCCGATGTGCAGGCGGTTGCGGAATGATCGCGCTGCGTGAACCTTTGCGACCGATGGGTCGCGACCGGCGCGCGATCGGGGTCTGGCCTTTGATTGTCTGGGCTTTCAAGCGTGAGGCGGCGCAGCTGGATTTTGACGATGATCGGGCGGAACTGTCGCAGGGCTTTGGTTATGCATCCGCGACGGCGATCATCGCACAGCATGAAATGTTGGGGTGCAGGATCGACGGCGGCGGGCGATCTGATCCGCATCCTGACGCGGACATCGTGGCGTCTGCGCTGGCGGTGTTGCCCGAGGGTTGCGGCGGGCGGCGCATGGCGATCACGATGGTGGAACATGCCCGCGCGGACACGATGCCGGGCTGGCATGTGGCAACGTCGATCCAGCCGGTGCGGTGGGATCGCAACCCGCATGGGCGCTATGCCATGACGGCGGATGCCGTGGCCGATGGTGTCGCGGTGCCTGCGATGGTGTCGGGATGGCGTGGCAGGTTGCAGCGGCAAGAGGGTCGCTATTGTCCGGTGGTCGTGATGGGTGGGCCGTCAGAGGTTGCCGCACGGCGGCGCGACTATCTGCGGTGGTGGTCTGCGCTGCTGGATGTGCGGACATCGTTGCAGCTGGGCAATGATCTATCAGCCTGGGTCGTCACCGACGACATGCCGCCAATGCAGCCTTGGGAAAGGGGATAGGTCGCGCTGGCGATGGTGTCGCAGCGCCGTTGTGCGCCTCGCTGGTGCGCAAGTCGGTATTGCGATACGCGAAAAGGTGTTGACGAATGTTAGCCCCCCTTGCTAACAAACAAGCAACCGAACTGCGCCCGCATGGTAAACACCTTGCGGGCGCGTTGCGTTTCTGGGGGTGCCATGCCGCTGTTGATCTGTGTCGCGCCGGGCTGCGACGATCTGGCGTTGCCGGGTTGTCCGCATTGCGAACGGCACGACGCGGCCAAGCGTGACAAGCTGGCGGCGCGACGCAAGGCGGCACAGTCGACGGATCACGCGCGGGCGTGGCGATCGCTTTATCAGTCGCGGGCGTGGCGTGCGGCAAGTCGTAGGTTCCTGCGGCGCAATCCGCTGTGCGCCGATTGTGGCGATCTGGGTGCTGTCGTGCCTGCAAAGGTCGTTGACCATATCGAGCCGCACAAGGGTGATCGGCGTCTGTTCTGGCTTCGATCGAATTGGCAGGCGTTGTGCATACCCTGCCACAACCGGAAAACGGCGCGCGAGGTCTTTCACGGTCAAACCGGGGGGGGTGGGTAAAAACCGCCCGCGCCTACCGTTGACCGGCGGGGGAACCGTTATTTTTGCGCGGGGGAAATTGGGAAAAAAAACCACATGATCAGGGTGATGGTGAAGGGAATGACGGATGAAAGGACGTAAACCTAACCCGCTGGGCAACGTGATTCCGATGAAAGGCGACGCCGCCCGTCGCGTGCCGGATGCGCCCGATTGGATGTCAGAGGATGCGCGCAAGGTCTGGGACGAACTGGCACCTGAATTGATCGCCAAGGATCGATTGCAACCGGCCTTCACCTATCAGTTTGCATCCTATTGCGAGAGTGTGAGCAATTTTCTTGCTGCGACCGCCGTGATCGCGATTGATGGTTTTTGGTTCGAGACAAAAACGCGCAACGGTGTGCAGCAGAAAAAGACGGCGGCATTCGGCGTCCAGCAAGAGGCGATGAACGCCATGCGCCGCGACTCGGCGCTGTTTGGCCTGTCGCCGGTGGATGAGGCGCGTCTGGGTGAAGGTGGTCAGGGCGATCTGTTTGCAGACATCATGAAACAGCTGAAACATGGACCCGATTGATCATCCGGTTTCGCGCTATGCCCTGGGTGTCCTGGACGGATCGATCATCGCGGGCGATCTGGTGCGGATGGCCTGTGAACGTCACCTGCTGGACCTGGAAACGGGGCGGGATCGCGGCCTGTTTTTCGATTGCGAGGCCGCAAGCATGATCTGCAATTTTGCGGCCATGTTGCAGCATACGGCGGGGCCGATGGCGGGGCATCCGATCCGGTTGGAGCCGTGGCAGGTGTTCAGGCATGGTTCGGTTTTTGGCTGGAAGCGCGAGGACACCGGGCTGCGGCGTTTTGTCGACACCTATCATCAAGTCGGCAAAAAAAACGGCAAGACGACTGACACCGCGTCGCCAATGCTGTTTACGCAGCTGTTTGACGGTGAATCGGCACCGGAGGCATATTGCGCGGCGACAACGCGCGATCAGGCCGGTCTGTTGTTCAAGGGCATCAAGCGGATGATCCGCAAGTCGCCTGCGCTGTCGCAGCTGATGAAAGTCTGGACGCATGAAATCACGACGCCGCGCGTCGACGGTGTGATCAAGTCCGTCAGTCGTGACGGCAATTCATCGGACGGCATCAACCCGTCATTTCTGGCGCGTGATGAAATGCACCGCTGGTCAGATCGCGAACTGGCGGAAACGCTGACGGAAAGCATGATCGCGCGTGCGCAGCCTATCGATTGGGTGATCACAACGGCAGGGCATGATCGCGCGTCGCTGTGCGGCGAACTGCGGACCTATGCAGAAAGCGTGCTGCGCGGTGATGTGCAGGACGATCGGTTTTTCGGCTATGTGGCAGAGCCGCCGCCAGATTGTGATCCGCTTGATCCGGTCGCCTGGGCAATGGGCAATCCGAATTTGGGGATCAGCAAACCGGAGGACCGCGTAAGGGCTGCGGCGAACAAGGCGCTGACGATCGCCGGGCAGATGCCGAATTTCAAAAGGTTCCACCTGAACCTGTGGACCGAAGGCGCAGAAAGCTGGATCGCGCGCGACATCTGGGACGCGGGCGAGATGTCAGCGCCGTTTGAATATGACCTGTTGTTCGGTCGCAAGGCGTGGGTTGGTCTGGACCTGTCGAACAAGGTCGACACCACGGCGATCGTCGTGGCGGTGCCGGTTGGTAAACTGATCTATCTGATCGCCTTCACTTTTCTGCCAAGCGGTCAGAAAGGTTTCGTTGCGCGGGCGCAGTCGGAAAAACGCGAATTCATCGGCTGGCGCGATGCGGGCTGGCTGGAAGTGCATCACGGCGGCACGATCGATGAACAAGAGATCGAAAACCGGATGGAATGGATCAGGGCAAAGTTCGATCTGCAAGAGGTCGCCTATGATCCGTGGGGCATGAAAGACATTGCGGACCGGCTGGAAAAAAAGCGGTTCCCGATGGTCGAGCATCGGCAGGGCTTTGCGTCGATGTCCAACCCGATGAAACGTTTCGAGGAAAAGGTGGCGCAGAAAATGATCCGGCACGGTGGCAATCCGGTGCTGGCCTGGCAGATCGGCAACGTTCACCGCGACGAGGATGCGGCGGAAAACGTGAAACCGAACAAGAAAAAGTCAACGGGCCGCATCGATGCGGCGGTCGCCGCGATCATGGCCGTGGGCCGCGCAGAGGCGAACGAAAAGAAGCGCAAGGCAATGGAGGCGACAGTCGTTTAATGGGGATCGGTGATCTATTCCGACGCAGACATGACCCTGCGACCGCGCGCGTCGAACCGCCTGTCGTGACCGCTGGTGATGTGCCGTCAAAGGCTGCGCCGCAGGCATGGCTTCAAGATATTGGCTGGGGCGGTGGCGTGCAGTCGCGGGTCAAGTCGTTGCCACGGGTGACACCGACCACGGCAGAACGTCACGCGACGGTTTTCGCCTGCTGTAACAACCTGGCGGGCGATCATGCCAAGGTGCCGTTGCAGCTGTGGCAGCGCAAACCTGACGGCACGGAATCGCAGGTTTTCGATCATCCGGCGATCTACCTGATGAACGTGGAATCCGCGCCGGGTGTGCCCGCCGCTGTCACGCGGTTTGCGCTGGTCTATGCGTTCAGCCTGCGCGGTGTCAGTTATGCCTATGCGCCGCGCGATGGGGCGGGCGAATTGCTGATGGTGGATGGTCTGTCGCCGGATGGTGTGAGCGTCACGCGATCGGGCCGGATGCGGTTTTATGATTTCGAGGATGGGGCGGGCGTTTACCGGCGCGCGCGGTCGCGGTCTATGGTGCATATGCGCTATATGGCGCTGGACGGTTGGACGCATCGATCGCCTTTGACTGTCGCCAGCGAAAGCATGGGTCTGGCGATGGCCGGGCAAGAGGCGGCAGCGCGCACGGCGGCGGGTGGCACAACGAAAGCCGCGATCAAGCTGTCGGATGCCTATGAGGACGACGACGCGCGGCAGCGTTCCGCACGGCGGATCAAGGCGGCGCTGACTGATCCGACCGATGGTTCGTTTCCGGTGTTGAATGCTGACGAGGACATTCAAAAACTGGACCTGTCGGCTGCGGATCAGGAATTGCTGGCAAGTCGGAAATTTGATCGGGAAATGATCGCCGCGATTTACCGTATGCCGCCGTCTAAACTGCAAATGCTGGAAAACGGCGTCAAGGCGAACGGTCAACAGCAGGCGATCGATTATCTGACGGATTGCCTGATGCACTGGCAGGCGCTGATCGCGCCGCAATACGATCAGGCGCTGTTGACCGCTGGCGAGCGTGCGGCGGGTCTGTTTTTCCGCCATGATTTTTCGGCGCTGCTGGAACCGACAACCGCCGAACTATTCAACGCGCTAAAAGTTGCAGTCGGTGGTCCGTTCATGACGCCGAACGATGCGCAGGCGCGGGCACGCCTGCCAAAGACTGCGAACGGTGATCAGCTCTATCCGCCGTCCAACATGACGCGCGACGACACCACGACAACGGAAAAGGAAGGGGCTGAGACATGACGCGGCAAACTATGGCGGCACTTTGGCAGGGCGCGGCGACCGCGCTGTGCGCGGAACATGCGGGCGCATGGATGGCGGTTGAATTGGCGGGCGATGTGTCTGCGTTTGGCGGTGGCGGTGATGTCGATCCGTCCGACAGATTTGTCGTGCAACGTGGTGTTGCGATTGTGCCGTTGACTGGCCTGCTGACACCGGGCGGGCAGCGGTTCGAGCGCATGGGTTGGTCGACCTATCGCGGCATTGCTGAAACGATGGCGATCCTGGCAGCTGCGGATGATGTCGCAGCGATCGTGCTGGATTGTAACAGTCCGGGCGGTGCCGTGATCGGCATCGATGAAGCGGTGCAGGCCGTCGCGCAGGCTGCAACAGTGAAGCCGGTTCACGCGCTGATCAATCCGCTTGCCACGTCTGCGGCCTATTGGGTGGCGTCGCAGGCGACAGACATCACACTGACGCCGGGGGCGCAGGTGGGCAGCATCGGCGTTCAATATCGCGGTTTCGCGCCCATCCAGCCGGGGATGGATGGCGATCAGGAATTCGTCATTCGGTCAAGCCATGCGCGGGCCAAGAATGCGGACCCGTCGACCGAAGTGGGGGCGGCACTGATTCAGGCGCAGCTGGATCGGTTCGAGGTGGCATTTCACGCGGCCATCGCCGCAGGGCGCAACATGGCTGCGGCGGATGTCGCGGGCCGGATCAGCGCGACCGACAATCCGGCAGACGGCGGCGGCACGTTCGGATTTGCCGAGGCGCAGGCGCGGGGTCTGGCGGATGCGACGCAGACGCGCGACGCATTTTATGCGCAGATTTTTGCACGCTACGCGCCAAAGCCGCGCGCGACCGGCGCGCGCGCCTACGGTGCCGCCGCCGCCGCCGCCGCCGCGATCGCCGCCAGCTGACACAATCCGAATTCGCCCGGTGCGCCGGGCGTGAACCAAACCCCGCCGCACGCGCGCGGGGTCTATCGCCGCGCGTGCGGTTTCAACAAAGGGGAACGATATGGACATCAACGATCTGCGGCGCTTGCGTGCGCAAGCGGCGACAAACCTGCGGGCGGCGGCGGATGCCATCGCAACGGCAGAAAGCGGTCTGACCGCATTGGGTAACGATGACACAACTGCTGCCGAACAGGCTGTCGCGGCTGCTGTGGCTGATTTCGATGCGGCGCAGGCCACATTCGATCGCGCAGATGCGGCTGTGCGCCGTGCCGAGGCTGTGGAAAGTGCCGCCGCCGTGTCTGCAACGCAGGAACAGGATGCGCCGCCCGCTGGTCGCGCGCCTGCCACGGTCGCCAGTGAAGCGGATCGCGGGCTGGACATCGGTTTCGCGGTTCACGCGCTGACGAATGCGCGCGGCAATCTGGGTGACGCCTGCGCCGCGTTGGACGCCGCAGGGCATTCGGGGATTTCGGCGGCGCTGACGGGGGCGCAACAGACCGCAGGCGGGGTGCTGTTGCCGCGTCCGCAGGCCGAAACTGTTATCGAACTGCTGCGCCCGCGTGTCACCGTGCGCGCATCTGGCGCGCGGGTTATGCCGATGCCAGCGGGTCAGGTGCGCCACGGCGCGCAGACGGGCAGCGCAACAGCGGGCTACGGCGTCGAGAATGGTGCGGCTGTCGAAAGCGAACAGAGTTTCGACGGGATCGATCAGGGATTCAAAACCCTGCGCGCCCTGGTGCCGGTCGGCAATGCGCTGTTGCGTCATTCGACGGCAGCGGTTGCCGCGATCGTGCGTGATGATCTGCTGTCTGTCATGGCGACGCGCGAGGATCTGGCCTTTCTGCGCGACATCGGTGCAAACGCAACGCCCTACGGTCTGAAATACTGGACGCCGGTTGCAAACTGGCTTGATCCGGTCGGTGTCGCGCCTGCCGCTGTCGAAGCTGCGATCCGGCGTCTGGTGTCGCTGGTCGAGGATGCCAACGTGACAATGCAGAGTCCGGGCTGGATCATGCGGGCGTCGACCAAGAATTTCCTGGCCGGTCTGCGCGATCCGAACAGCGGCGCGCTGATTTTCCCGTCGATCGATCAGAACGGCACGTTGAAAGGTTTTCCGATCCGCACGACATCGCAGATTCCGAACAACCTGGGCGTGGATGGCGACGAAACCGAAGTCTATTTCGCTGACTTCAACGAAGTGATGATTGGTGACGCGATGTCGCTGACGATCGCCACGTCGACCGAAGCGGCATTCGTCAATCAGGCGGGTGACACCGTAAGCGCATTCCAGAACGATCTGACGTTGATGCGCGCAATCAGTGAGCACGATCTGGCACCGCGTCACACGGCGGCGCTGTCCGGTTTGAACGGCAAGGGCTGGGCGATCTGATCTGATTGACCCGTCGCGGCTGACGCTGGCGGCGGGTCAATCGCACAATCGGCGCAGCACGGGCTGCACCTGAATTCACATAAGGGGGTCACATGACCGACAAAGTAATCATGAAATTCACCAAGGCGCATGGCGTCTATGTGCCCGGCGATGTCGCCGGGTTTGATCCGGTGCGCGCGGCCAAGTTGCAGGCCGTGGCGCGTCCGTTCGATCCTGAAAAGGACGATCTGCGCAAGGTGTCGCCGGGCGGCATTTCCGACGCGGAACTGACGGCGGGGCTGCAAGACTTGGCCGCGCGCGAGGCGGCTGTGGCAGAGCGTGAGGCGGAACTGGCGGCAAAGCTGGCGGCGCTTGAATCCGCGGGCGGCGCGGGCACGGGTGAAAAGACAGCGGGTGATCCGCCTGCTGCGAAGTCGCCCGGTGAGCCGCCGAAACCGTCCAGCAAGTAAGCGGGGCGCAGATGGTCCCGGTTGGTGCCCGCGATCCGCTGGTCGCGGCTGAAACGTTGATCCTGGAACGGCATTGGCCGGGCGAGGATGTCGCAACGGTCGAGGGCTGTCTGGCGGCGGCGACCGCTATCGTTGAAACCGCCTGCGCGCGTCCTGCGCGCGCGGGCACGTTCGACCTGTTTGTCGAAACTGGCGGCTGGTCGCGGTGGTGGGTGCCGATCGCGCCGGTGCGTCAGGTCGTATCGGTCGCGATCGGTGCAGGTGATGGCACCTATAGTGATCTGTCGTTGTCCGGTCTGCGTCTGCATTTGGGCATGACCGAACCGCAAGTAATCATGCCGTCGCTGGCGGATTTGGCACACGGCTGTGAATTGCGCGTGCGCGTAGAAGCCGGGCACGATGATGGGGCATGGCCGGTGCAGATAGTGCAGGCGATCAAGCTGATCGCTGCGGAATTTTACGAGGACGGAATCGCGGGCGAGGCGATCGATTTTTCCGACCTCACGTTCGCGGCGGGCAACCTGATCCGTCAGGTCCGCTATCAGCGCCCGCATGTTTTCGGGTGCGGTTGATGGCGCGGCTGTCGTTTGATCATCGGGTGCAGTTCGAGCGATCGGCAAAGGTTGATACTGGCCTGTCTGATCGTGAGGTTTTCGCGGCGCATGGTGCGCCGGTCTGGGCCGATCGGTCGGATGTCAGTGACGGTGAACGTTGGGTCGCACAGCAGGTCGCAGCGTCGATCACGTCGCGTTTCACGGTGCGGCGGTCTGCGTTCACCGCAGGAATCACGGCGGCTGATCGTCTGCGGTGCGATGGCCTGACATTCGACATTGCGGGGGTCAAGGAATCGCCGCGCGGTCGGCGGTTTGTCGAGATTTCGGCAACGGCGCGGCCTGATCTGAAGGGGGCGGGCGATGGCGGGTGATATGTCGCTGCGCGGTTTCGCTGAACTTGATCGCCAGCTGGAAAGGTTGACCACGGCGGCGGGCAAGGGCGCGATGCGGCGCGCACTGAAAACAGCGGCGCAGCGGATCGCGGACGGCGCGGCGGCGCGGGCTGATCGCGTGTCTGGCGATCTGGCAGAAAGTTTTGCGGTCAGCGCAAAGCTGTCGAAGCGTCAGGCCGCGATGCATCGCCGGTTCAAAAGTTCGACGGCGGTGGAAATGTTTATCGGCGCGGGACCGCTACCGCAGGCGCATTTAGAAGAATTTGGATCTGTCAATCAGGCACCGACGCCAATGCTGCGCCCGTCCTGGGATGCGGGCCGCGATGAAATGCTGGACCGCCTGGGCCGTGAAATGTGGGTCGAGGTCACAAAGTCAATCGGACGCGCCGAACGTAAGGCGGCGCGGGCGGCTAGGGGGTAGCGGTGGAAGAAGAATTGCGCGCCTTGCTGCTGGGTGACGCCGGCGTCGCCGGTTTCGTGGGGCGGCGGGTCAATTTCGTCAGGCATCCGCAAGGTTTGCCGTTTCCGGCCATCGTTTTGAACGTGGTCGGGTCGATTGAGCCGGTCGATATGGATGGCGCGATCGGCGCGGGCACGGGCCGGGTGCAGGTCGATTGCTACGCAGACGATTTTACGGATGCAAAGCATCTGTCACGGGCCGTTCTGGCCTTGCTCAATGGTTACGATGGTCAGCGGTTGATGTCGCTGGCGCACGCGGGATCGCGTGACGGTTCGGAGGCCGGTGCAGCCGGTGCGACCGGTCCGTTTCGCGTGTCGATGGATTTTTTAACAGCGTTCACAACAGGAGAGTGACATGGGCGAAAAGACGATTTGGAAGGGCGGCGTTTTGGAGCGTTCGCTGGATGATGGCACAAGCTGGCAAAAAATGCTGAACTGCAAGCGTCCTGCTGTGCCGTCAAACCGGCGCGAATACTTGGACGCGACGGACATGGATAGCGAGGGCGATTTTCAGGAATTCGCGCCTGGCATGTTTCAAAGCGAGGAACTGGAAATTTCCCGTTTCTGGACGGCGGAAGCCTATGCGCAGGCGCTTGAGGATGTCGCGCATACCGAAACAACCGGCAAGCCTGTCTGGTATCGTCTGACGATGCGGCGGAAGGCGGTCGAATCCCAAGGCCGCAAATTCGAGTGGAAAGGGTTTGCGTCCGTTGGTCAGGACGTTGGTGAACTGACGGAACTGTCGGAATTCACCTACATGATCCAGCGCACGGGTCCGTCAACCACGACTGCGCCGGAGGCGGCATGACGGTGGCGAATAGCCGCCGTGGGGTCGTGACTGTCGATGTCGACGGCGCGACCTATGTGCTGCGCTGCACGGCGAATGAGTTCATCGCCTATGAGGATGAAACGGGCCGGGCGTTGTTCGATGATTTCGAGCGCATGACCGAAGGCGGCATCAACTGGCGCATGTTGCGGCTGTTGCTGTTCATTCTGGTGCAGGGTCGCGATGATTTCACGCTGGAACAAGCGGGCGTTTTGATCACGGAAATGGGTGTCGAAACCGCTTTTCAGGCGGTCACGGATGCGGTTGTGGCATCCATGCCGCAGGCGGCGGATGGCGACGCCGCAGAGGGTGACGTGGGAAACGCGCCACCGGCGACCAAGGCAAAGAAGGTCGCCAAGGGTTCCTAGATGATCTGTTGCGCGGTTGGCTGGATGCAGGGCGTGATTACGCCTTGTTCTGGACGCTGACACCGCGCGAGATTGTCCTGATCCTGCAAGGTCACAACAACATGCGGGCGGCTGAAAACGAGGTTGCCCGCATTCGCAACTATGAATTGGCCGGCCTGATCGTCGCCGCGTATCACAAGCCGCAAAAGATGCCGCGTTATAAGCCTATCAAGGTTGCGCCGGTGGATGATGCGGCGGCGGATGCGCAGCTAGAGGCGTGGCTGATCAGTATTTCCGAAACCGCAGACACCTAGGGGCAATTCCATGTCGCAATCGGTCATTGGCGCGCTGCGCGTCAATCTGTCTATGGACAGCGCAAATTTTGAAAAAGGCGCGCGCCGTGTCCAGTCGGCACAGGACCGGATGCGCAAGCAATTTGTTGCGGTGTCTGCGGTCGCGACTGCGGCGTTTGGTGCCGTTGCGGCGGCGGCGCGGGCGGGTGCTGATCGGATCGATGCGGCGGCAAAGGCGGCGCGGCGGATGGATGCCAGCGTCGCGGCGTTCAAGGCGTTGCAGTTGGCGGGCGGCGAGGCCGGTGTGGCGCTGGCTGGCCTTGCCAATGACATCCAGACGATGAATCGCGAACTGTCGACGGTTGGCAAGTCGGGGAACGGACAACGCGCCTTGGATGCGCTGGGGCTGTCGATCGGTCAGTTTGCCGGTCTGGATGCGGATGAAAAGCTGGCGTTGATCGCGGATCGCATCAAGGCGCTTGGATATGACGCGGGGCAGGCAACCGCCGTGCTGCGCGACCTGGGGGTGCGCAATCGCGAGATGGCGCTGCTGGTGTTGCAGGGTGGCGACGCCATCCGCAAGGCGCGGGCCGATATTGCGGATTACGGTCTGGCGGTCAGCGATGTTGATGCGGCACGTATCGAGGCGGCAAACGATGCAATCGGGCGGTTGTCGCTGGTCACTGAATACGCCGGGCAACAGCTGGCGGTCGCGCTGGTGCCTGCGATGGGCAAGCTGGCGGAACGCATGACCGAAAGTCTGCGCGAGGGTGGCAGGTTGCGCGCTGTGATCGACGGTCTGACCGGCAATCTGGACAGGCTGGCGACCTATGTGTCGACGGCTGTGGCGTTGATGGGCGCGCGTTATGTCAAGGCGCTGATTGCGGCGCGCGTCGCAAGCTTTCAATTAATTGCGACGACAAAGGGTTTAACTGTCGCCGTCAGGGGCCTTATGGCCAGCACGGGGTTCGGTCTGCTGATCGTTGGGCTTTCGGAGGCGGTAGTTCGGTTTCAAAGGCTTTCCGATCGGGTCGGTGGTTTCGGCAATGCGATGGACGCGCTGCGCGCTGTCGCAGTCGAGGTTGGCGAACGTGTCACGATGGTTTTTGCGCACATGGGCGCGCGGATCGCGGCGGCGTGGCACGATGTCAAAGGCGACGCCGCAAGCGCGATGCAGTCAGCGGTCGAATCTGTTGTGTCGTTCGGAAACGCGGCGTCGAATACGTTTCAGGGTGCATTTTCTGCAATCAAGGCGATCTGGTCTGCATTGCCTGCCGCGATCGGTGACATGGTATTTCAGGCGGCAAACGCAATGATCGCGGGCGTTGAATCGATGATCAACGGCGCGGTTGCGCGGTTCAACGTGTTTATCATCGGCATCAACAAGGGGCTGGACGCGCTGGGTGTCGAACGGCGCGTGCCGATCGTGCCCGATGTCAACATGGGCCGGATTGGCAACGAATTCGCCGGGGCTGCGTCCGATGCCGCAGGGCAGGCGCAGGCGGCATTTGATGCGGCATTTTCGTCCAACCCGTTGTCTGTGCCCGATCTGGGTCTGACCGACATCGCGCGCGAATCCTATGTCGCAGCAAATAGCTATCGCGACATGATGGGCACGCTGGCGGCATCGGCAAAGGGACCGCTTGCGTCGCTGGACGGGCTGCGCGGTGCGGTTACGGATGTCGATGCGGTCGTGCGGCCTGCGGTCGATGGTGTCGCTGATCTGAATGACGAACTGGTCGACATGGGCGGCGGTGCTGGCGGTGGCGGCGCGGGGGGTGCTGCGGCTGGTGTTGCTGGGCTGGCGGAAAAGCTGGACGCGGCAAAGACGCGTGCGCAGGGCTTTGCGGATGCGATGCGCGAGGCGGGCAAGAATGCCGAAACGGTCGGGCGGGATCAGGCGGGTGTTCTGATCGGTGGCATCGATCGGGTCGCGGGTGCGATGGGTGACTGGACCGCAGACGGGTTTCGCAATTTCCGAAACATGCGCGACGGCATTGTCGACACGTTCAAGGGCATGATTTCCGAACTGGTCGCGATGTCGATCGCAAACCCGATCCGGTTGCAGATGTCCGCTGCATTCGGGGGCGGCGGCGGTGCTGGTGGTATTCTGTCCGGTGTCATGGGCAGCGCGGCCAAGGGGTCCGGCCTGTTTGGGCTGGGTGCTGGCGGGTCCGGTGTCATGGGCGGGCTGGGGTCTGCGGTGTCTGGCGGTCTGGGCAATCTGCTGAATATCGGCGCGAACGCGGCGGCGGCTGGCGGTGGTTTTGCTGCGACGCTGGGGGCGGCGGTGCCGGTGCTGGGGGCTGCGGCGCTGGCGGTCGGTGCGTTTCGCAAGAAGGTCGAGGAATTGGAAAAGGGCGTCCAGATCGCAGCCAATGGCGCACGCGTTGCGGTGTCAGAGTTTACGAAAACAAAGTCCAGCCGGTTGTTTGGTCTGATTTCGTCAACGCGCGACAGCACAAAGGCGGCAAGTGCTGCGATTGCTGCGCCGATCATGCGGGCTTATGGGCAGGTTACGGCGGCGGCGCGCGATGCGTCGCGGGCCTTGGGTGTCGGTGCCTGGGTGGTGCGTGACTACGCGGCATCGGTCAAGATTTCGACCAAGGGTCTGTCGGAGGCAGAACAACAGCAGGCGATCGCCGGTGCAATGTCAAAGGTCGCGAATGATCTGGCGTGGCGCACGCTGTGGGGTCTGAAAGGATCGATGAAAGGTCTGATCCGTCCTGGCGAAAATGCCAAGGCGGCACTGGATGCGATCGTCGCGGCGGTGGGTGTGGTCAATGACACATTCCGGTCGCTGGGCCATCGGGCGCTGTCGATGTCCGCGCAGACCGCCAAAGCGGCGCGGGCGATGGTCGATGCGGCGGGCGGCGCGGATCAATTTGTTGCGAACGCGCGCGCCTATTTCGACGGGTTTTATACGCAGTCCGAAAAGATCAAGCTAATCGGTCGCGATTTCGCGCGGGCGTTCGGTGATGTCGTCGGTGGTAAGGTGCCGCAGACGATCGCGGATTTTCGTAAGCGGGTCGACGGTCTGATCGCGCAGGGTCGCGAAAAGTCTGCGGCGGCGCTGATGGGGCTTGCGCCGTTGTTTCTGGAACTGGACGGGCTGCGATCGGCAGCGCGCGAGGCGTCGCTGGCAAAGACTGCGGAACTGGAAAACCGCCTGATGGAATTGCAGGGCGACAAGGCGGCGATGCAAGAGCGCGAACTGGCGGGCCTGACAAAGACGCAGGCGGCAATGCAGAAAATGATCTGGCGGCTAGAGGACGCAAAAGAGGCGGTCGACGCGCTGGTGCCCGATGATTTCGGATCGTTGGTCGACTACCGCATCGGGCAGGCGCGCGCGGCGTTGGGTTTAGGGCAGGTCAACACAGCGATTCCGGCCTATGCGCTTGCGCCGGTGTCGGTGCCTGCGGTCACGTCTGGCGCATTGCAGGGCGCGGACGCCGCGCATCAACGAATGGTGGAGCGTCAGCTGCAACAGCTGATCGGGTTGATGCGTGAAAACGCGGACAACACCGGCGCGCTGGCAGATGCCGCGATTTAGGGGGTGGTATGCCATTTAATCTAATCGATCCGGCGGCGATCGGCGCGGCGCAGATTTTGGACACAAATGTCGCAGATGATCCGGTGTGGAATGCCGGGGCGTCCTATGCGGTCGGTGATCAGGTCGATTTCGGCGGCGTGCTGTGGCAGGCGATCACGGTCAATCAGGGCAGTCAGCCGGGCAACGGGAATCCAGCCTGGGTCAACATCGGGCCGTTAACCAAGCTGCGCGCTTTCGACACGCTGATCGGGTCGGATCAGATCAGGCCGGTGGAAACGTTCGTCCAGCGACCGGATCAGATCACCTATTCGCTGGTGGTCGATACCTGGGTGACTGGCCTGTCTATGTTTGGCCTGCGAGCGACGGACCTGAAGATCACGGCATCGCTGGATCAGCCGGGTGATCAGGCGCAGATCAGTTTCGCGGTGCCTGATCGCACGAATTATTTTGATGTCTGGGATTGGGCCTTTTTGGACTACAACCCGTCGCCTGAATACCTGAATCTTGATGTCAGTATCGCGCCGGGGTCGCAGATCGACATCACGGTCGCGCAGCTGGACGGGATCGCGCGGGTGTCCAGTATCGTGCCGGGGTTCTTGCACAGCTTTGGCGTTGTGCGCCCGCGTGGCAGTTCATACGGGCTGCGATCACGATCGATCAAGGTCGCGGGCGATCTGGTCACAACGTTAAAGCGGCGCGCGCCATCAAAAAGCATGACCTATGACATCCTGGTCAGCAATGCAGAGGCAGACGCGCTGAATGATCTGGTTTTGAAAACGGACGGGAAAACCGCCGTTTTTTCATCGGGAACGCGCCGCGCCGCGATGATCGGTTATGGCTATATTGAAAACTATGATGCGCAGCCGCAGGGCACGCATGACGTGATCACAGCAGAGGTTTTAACGCTATGACGACGCCGCCGCAGGTTCAGGATTTCCCGTCGCAGGTGCCCGCAAAGGGGCAACCGAAACCGATTTTCAACGCTAATTTTGCGGCGGTCTTTGCGTGGTTCCAGGGTAATGCGCCGCGCCTAAATGAATCCGTCGCCTACATTCGTCAGGCGCTATCAGAGGTCCGGGCGACCGCCTATGCCGGTGATTTGCCCGATCTGACCGGCATGGCGGGGCAGCTGGTCCGTGTCAGCGATGACGAAACGGGGTTGCAGTTCGTGCCCGGTGGATTTCGCGACGTGGGCGAGGTGTTCGAGGTCATGGGCAAGAGCGCACCGCGCGGTGCGCTGGTGCTGGATCGCGCCACGGTATCACGCACGGAATTCGCGCGGCTGTGGGCGCACGCGCAGGAAAACGAACTAGTCGACCCAGCGGGGGCAGAGGCGACGCTGTTCGGGCCGGGTGATGGGTCCACAACCTTTGATCTGCCCGATTTTCAAGACTTGTTCCGCCGTGCGGCGGGGTCGGGGCGCGCTGTCGGTTCCTATGAGGAGGGCGCGAACAAGGCGCATACGCACGGCGCGTCAACGAATAGCGCCGGGTCACACAGTCACAGCGGGACTACCGACACCCATGCGCACGATCACGATCTGGAGCAGGGGCGGGTCTTTGTCAGCGAGGCGACAAGCGGCACCGTTTTCGGCGTCCTGCGGGATGGCGGCGGGTCTTTTGGATCGGACACGTCAAACGACAGCCATAATCACGGATTTTCAACGAACAGCGCCGGGTCGCACAGTCACGCGGTCACGGTGCAATCGAGTGGCGAGGATGAAAACCGTCCGAACAACGTCGCGGTGCTGGTCTGCATCCAGACCTAAGCCGCAAGGCGTTTCTTTCTGACCTACAAAGGGGGTGCGGGCGTGTTGAACAAGCCTGTCGAATTCTGGCTGATCGTGGCCGGGATGCTGATCTATGTCGCGACGCGGGCGGCGGAAAACGATCCGATCATGATGCGCGCGGCAAAGGCGGCGACGGCGGGGCTTTTGGGCGTCGGTGGATCGCACGAGGTTGCGCCGTTTGTCCGTGGGTCCGAGGTGATCGCGGCGGTGCTGATCATGGCCTTTGCGCAGCTGGTCCTGGATGTCGCGACCGCGATCATGTCAGACCGTGAATTCATCAAGTCGCTGGTGCGCAAGCGGCTGGGGGGGCGTGATGAATAACCTGTCTTGCACCTTGCGGCGTAGTCGGTCGCTGATCCTGATCTGTGTTGCGGTCCTGATCTATGGCGCGTGGCCTGAACTGATGGGGCGTCTGCAACAGGAACGGATCGTGCGCGATGTCTTTGCCATGACGCCATTTCGCGCCGTGACGGTGACGCAGCAGGTCGCGACGCCTGACCGCATCGTGTCGATGGGTGACATGATCAAGGTGCAATGCGATTTTGACTGGCTGACCGGATACATCACTTTTGACGATGGCAGTCGCGAACGTGTCCGCGTCGATACGACTGTCGAGGATGCAATACGCCAGCCGGGCAACCGCCCGCCGATGCAGCAGGCGCAGGCGTGGGGGCCGTGGTCAATGACGGTGCGCGATCCGCTGCCGATCGAAGGCGCGCGGCCTGCGCCGATCTGGTGGGATATTTTCGCAGCGCACCGCGATTGCCCGTTCGGGCCGGATCGCCAGATCAACCATTTCGCGGGCGGGCCGTGGGGCACGGTGTCGCCAGACTGACAATCATTTTCTTTCAATCGACTGCACACCTTGGGGGTGAACAATGACGCATGACATGACGGTATCGGATCGCGGGCTGCTGGAAATTTGCGAACACGAGGGGATTGTGCCCGCGCCATACCTGGACAGCGTGGGGGTCTGGACCTGGGGGGTTGGGCATACCGCCGCCGCTGGCGGTCCCGATCCGGCGCGGATGCCGCGCGCGATGCCGGATGATGTCGATGCGGCGATCGACGCCGCAATCGCGCAGTTTCGCATCGATGTCGCGGGTTATGCCGCGCGGGTCAACCGGGCGATCGCGGTGTCGGTTGCGCAGCATGAATTTGACGCGCTGGTGTCGTTTGATCTGAATACGGGCGGCATCAATCGGGCGCTGTTGACCGCCGCGATCAACGCAGGGCAGGCGAACGCGGCGCGGCATTTCATGGGCTGGCTGAAACCGCCTGAAATTCGCAAGCGGCGCACGGCGGAAATGCGACTGTTCCAGACCGGAAATTACGACGCGAACGGCGACACGATCACGATCTGGCGCACGAACGGACAAGGGCGGCTGGCGGGCGTGCTGTCGACCATTCGGGGTGGTGAACTGCTGGAACGGTTCAAGGCGACGCCTGAACCGTCTGCGGCCGATCTGCCCGCGATGATCGATCTGTCGCCGGTCGCGCTGGAACTGCGGCGCGCGCAGGATTTGGCGACGCAGCTGGTCGCGGCGCAGGATCGCGCGGCGGGTGCGCTTGATGAATTTCAAACGGTCTAGGAGGGCCATCTATGTCTGTCATGTTGCTGATTTTGCGCACGTTCGTCATGTATCCTGCGGCGGGGGTGATCGCCGCTGCGGTGGGGTTCATCGAATATGACGCCGCATCGCGGATTCTGACCGTCGATGTCGACGCGGCGGGGGCTGCGATCGCGGGTCTGGTCTGGGTTGGCGGCAGCGGTGCAACCTTTGCGCTGTCTCGCGTGATCAAGGCGCGCGGTGGGGCGGTCTGATCATCCATCGCGGCGGGCTGCAATGCCCGCCGCCACAATCGCACGGGGGCAAGAATGTCGGACAGGATCGATCTGAAATTTGATGGCAAGGTGTTGACCGATCGCCTGACGATGTATCAGGGGCAGGCGCATACGGTTACGGTCGCAGACTATCCATTTTCTTTGAGAATGACGATCGGCAAGGATGTCGCGCGCGACGCCGACCTAGAGGTCGCGGGCACGGGTGGCGTGATCGTTGTCGCGCCTGATGTGATCCAACACCTTGCGCCGGATGTCTATCAGATGGAGATCTGGGATGTCAGCAATCCAAAGCGGCGCAAGATTTTGCGACAGGGTGCGCTGGACGTGCGCGGCACGATCGAGCCGACCGGGGCGGTGTTTCCGACGCTATCACTGGCGGGCGGTGCGCGGGTCGTGTTGCTGACGCTGGCGGAATTCGACGCGCTGGCAGAAACAGACCCGAATACGCTTTATCTGGAAAGGTCGGATCAGTGATGCGGTTTGGCGATGTGCCGGTGCGGCGCGTGTTCCTGGGGGATCGGCGTGTCGCTGGCGAGGCTTTGCCGCCGTCGCTGCATCATGTTGGCGCGTTCGGTCGTCTGGCGCGGTTCGCATTGCGCGAGAGCCGCCGCACACCGCTGCGCGATGCCGTGATCGGGTCTGACGGTATCGTCACCGTCAGCATCGCGGCGGATGCCGTGATCGATCAGACCGAAACATCAATCAAAGTGAAATTGCCATGACTGAAAACCTGATCCGAAACCTTGTGACCGTCGAGGCGTTGGCGCGGTTCAATGTGCATCAACCGCACGCTGAATGCCGGGTCGCCAGTCCTGTCAACCTGTCGCTGTCCGGTCTTAGTCCGGTCGACGGCGTGGCCATTGTGGCAGGCAATCGGGTCTTTGCGACATCGCAGACCGATCCGGCGGAAAACGGCATTTACATTGCGGCGGCGGGTGCCTGGGTGCGGGCGGATGATATGGACAGCCCTGCCGATTTTTTCGGTTCGCGGTTTCGTATTGCAAGCGGTGCCAGGTATGCGCGTCACTGGTTTTACATCACGTCTGAAGTCGAAACGGTCGGCACCGATCCGGTCACAATGTTTGTTTCCGAAACGGGCGATGATATTCTGGCGGCGATCGCTGAACTAGAGGCGCAGACGGCGGCGGCTGTTGCAGCGGCAGGGGCGCAGACCGCACAAGCACTGACCGACTTTGATGCCGATGCCAGCGTCGCGCTGTCCGATTTGCAGGCGCAGGCGGCACAAGCTGCGGCGGGTCTGAATTTCAGCGCCACGATCGACCCGGATGCGGTCAATCCGGTGGGCGGCAATGGCGGGACATACACGACGATTGCGGCGGCGCTGGCGGATACGATTGATCGCGCATCTGTCCAGCTTTCTTTGCGGGCCGGTGCAGTTCATCCTGTTTCAGAGGATATTTTTCCGGGTGATCGCATCTTGCGATTTGGTCGGGTGGGTTCTGGTGCTGATCCGGACATTGCATTTGCGGCGTATGAAACCGGGGCGGGTAATCAGCTTTATCGGTTCAAGCCTGGCAGGTTTTCGCAGGTTCACTTTGACCATGTAGGTCTGATCGCACCGGCTAAATTGAACGCATCGAAGGGTTGGGGCGTTGCGCGTTTCTGGGACGTGCCAACTGCATCACAGACACGGATCATCATGGAGGATTGTCGCCTAATCGGAGCGAGCGAATTCACGTTGATGAATACAGGCGGCGGTTCGGTCGTTTCGCTTTCTGCGAACCGGGTGACATTCGACGGCATGACCGGGATCGACTACGCGCAGGGCACGGCGGTTGTCGCGCATCGGACAACAACGCTGCTGAACGGGGGGCAGGTCGCAATCAGTTCGGGTGCTGGCGGTGGCCTGCTAATCAACTAAAGAGGACAAAATGACCGATATTCTAAACGTGACCGACGGTTCGCGAACAACGGTTTCTGTGACCCGCGCCGAGGCGCTGGAATTGGGCTATCCTGAAACAGCAATCGCAGAGGCCGAGGCACGGGCGGCGGCGCAGGCCGCGCGCGACGCGATCCGGGGCCGGATCGACCGGACGGCGGGCGATGTGCCGAGCCTGCTGGGCGCCACGGCAGACACGGCGGCGGTCGCGCTGTTGGGGGTGCTGGCGGCGGTTGCGGCGCTGGACGATGCGCGCACCGCTGGTTCGACATCGCACAACGAGCCGTCCGAAAGCGATGCCGTCAACGCCTGGCTTTACGGATTCCGCGCGCGTCTTGCTGCGATGGGTGACGATCTGCCAGCACAGGCCGATGCGTTCCTAAAGGCAGTCGCGGCGGGTGCAATTCGGGTGCCTGCGCTGGCAAAGGGCTTTGACCGCGTGGTTTCTGACATTGCCAACCGATCAACGGCGGTGGCCGATGCGATGACA
>NZ_LJAK01000021.1 GCF_001420005.1 Loktanella sp. 3ANDIMAR09
GGTTGGGCCTGCGCAGCCGGGCGCGGTGCCGGCGGCGGGGCCGCGACCTGCACAGGCGCGCAGGTGTTGCCGCTGATCTCGAAACCCGCAGGGCAGGTCAATGTGCAGGCACCGGCATCGCTGTCGAAATCCTGCAATGCAAACAGCGTGGTGCAGCTGGGCCGGCCGTCACCGGCCCAGCCCGCCAGTGTCGTCCCGCCCAGCGCCTCGGTCACGAATTGATCCAGTGCCGTCGCCGTGCGTTGCCCCCACAGCCCGTCGATCACGCCCGGCCAGCAGGCGTTTTCAAGCAAGGCATCCTGCAACGCCCGTGTCCCGTCCCGTGTCAGGGTCAGGTCTTCGTCCTCGGATACCGTGCACAGGTCGGACGCGGCGCGGGCGCGGGCCAGCAGGCAGGCCCGATCACGGCGCGCCACGGCGTCGCCCTGTTCGGCAAGGTCGGGATAGGCCAGCAGAAATCCATCCCACGCCGCGCATGTGTCCGCCCCGTCGGCCGCGGCATAGGCAATGTCGCGCGGCGACAGAACGGGTTCCGGGTCGGCGGGGGGCGCGGGTGGTGCCGTCTCGGGGCGCGGCGCGGACAGTGCCGCGAGGATCGGTGATGTGACCGGCTGGCCCTCGAAATCGACACAGGTCGCGGTGTCGCCATCGATCACCGGGCGCAGGCAGCTGTCCAGCACGCCGGTTGCATCGCGGGCCACGGCCAGCAAGTCGAGATCATCCGCGACGGCACGGTTGCCGATCTCGGGAAGTGCCACCATCACCCTGTCCCGCACATAGCGCAACGACAGGTCCGGTGCGTCCTGAACGATTTCGGCCAGAACGTCGAGCATCGCGCCTGTCTCGGTATCAGGTTGGCTGTGATCCTGACCGTTGAACACGATGACATTCGCGGCACCCGACACCCGCGCACAGCCGCTGTCATCGGCGATATAGGGCCACAGGTCGATGTTCCCGGGGACCTCGGGTTTGGCAGGCGGGCGGCAATCCTCGATCATGGCCAGAACCCGTGCGCCCGTCGCCTCGGACAGGTCCGAAAGGGCTGCCGTGACGTCCAAGGCGGTGTCGCGGAAATCCCCCGGCGGCAGCGCACGGCGCTGCGGCGTGTCGAAATCGAAATCCGCAGGCAGCATCCACAGCCGGTTGTCGCTGGTGGTCACGGCCATCTGTCCTGCGAGATAGATCAGAATTTCGGTCACCGGGGCGGCATCCGGTTCGGCCTGCAGGACCTGCGCAAAACCGGCGGCATCCAGAGCCGTGGCGATGGTTTCGGGATCACCCCCCATCTGCGCGACGAAACGGTCAAAAGCCGCGCGGCCCGCGTCAAAGTCGCGGTCCGGCAGGGACGGCGCGTCGAAACTGTCAATGATCAGGCTGATGGCACGCAGATCATCGCGCCGTTCGGGAATCGGGGCAGTGGCGGGATCATCCGCGGCATCCGTCGCCTCGGGCTGTGGCGGCAGAAGCGCTATCGCAGCCTCTTCGGCGGGTGGCGCGTCTGGCGGGTCCGCACGCGGCGGCAGCGGGATCGCCAGATCCTGTTCCGTGCAGTAGCGCGCGATTGCACCCGGCGCGCCCAGCAGGGCCATCAGGCTATCGGCATGGTCGCGCATGAACACGCGGTAGCCGGTGCAATCGGTCGTCCCCTGAAGTGCGTCCCAGGCAACCTGCCAGGCCTCTGCGGGGCGTTCCGCGACGGGCAGCACGTCGCTGAGAGCTGGTTCATCGACGGCGGCATCGGTGTCTGCGGTCACCGTTGCGGGGTCGTCCGAGGCTGGGGCCGGTTCAGGTTCAGGTTCCGGGGCCGTTTGCGGGACAGCGGTCAATCCCGGCGTCGGCGGCACAGGACCATCCGGACAATGCTGCGCGATCATTCCGGGCAGGAACATCAGGCTGACGGGCGTCTGCGGAAACTGCACCTGAAAATCGACGAGCCCCTGACAATCCGGCGCATCCTGAAGTCCGGCCCAGA
Organism: Loktanella sp. 3ANDIMAR09; assembly: GCF_001420005.1. Classification (GTDB taxonomy): domain Bacteria; phylum Pseudomonadota; class Alphaproteobacteria; order Rhodobacterales; family Rhodobacteraceae; genus Loktanella. Next base: position 1,973 of record NZ_LJAK01000021.1, read on the forward strand.
CCACGCGCCATGCGTCGCCGTCGGTTTCACGCACACCGGCGATCACCGGCAAAGGTGCCGGTTCAGCGGTTTCTGGCTCTGGCTCTGGCTGTGGGGCAGGTTCAGGCGCTGCCTCTGGCGCAAGTTCCGCTGCCGCGACCGGTTCGGGATCAGTCTGGGCGGGGGCGTCATCGGCAGTTGGTGCCTCCTCTGGCGCAGTTGGCGTGACTGTGTCCAGTTCATCCGCGATGTCGGCGGTTGCGGGGGGATCCTCGACTGCAGGCGCTGGCAGGGTTTCGGGCGACGGGTCGCTGGCTTGGCGGAACAGGGCAGGCAGCGTGTCCGCGTCATCAAACAGATCAGCCGGGTCGCGCGCCGCAAGGGTTTCCCAGATGCCGAAATCCATCATGGCCGGATCGGCAAAGACGATGCCGTCGTGGGTGATCGTGTCGGGGCAGGACGCCTCTGCGATCTGGTCATCGAGGGCCGCGCGCAGATCCGCGTCGATGGGGGCGGTGTCGCAGGCCGCGACGATGACCTGTGCCTGACCAAAGCCGAATGCCAACAGATCCTCTTGCATCCGGGCGACAGGCAGGCTGCCACGTTCAAGGCGGCGCAGCGCCAGCCGCGCGGCAAGCTGGTCGTCGAACCGCGTGCCCGCCGTCAGGATGCGCACGTCATCGGCATCCACCAAGCTGAAGGCCGCGCCGTGGATATAGACCAGCACCCGTTCCCCGGGGGCTGCGGTTTCGGCCAGTGCGATCAGCGCATCCTCGACTGTCGTCTGGGCTGGGTTCAACAGGAACCGACGGCGGTCGCGCGGAATGCCCCATTCGATTGCCGTCGACACGAACCCGTCGATGGCCACGTCGGCATTGGGTATCGCGTCAGATGTCAGGCCGTTTTCGTCAAAAACCAGCGCCAGCGCCGACAGCGGAACGTCCGACTGTTGCGCCACGGCCAGCGCGGGCAGCGACACGCCGACGCAAAACGCCCCTATGGCTGCCAGGCGGATCAAAAGACCACGTTGCTGCCCATCAGGGTCGCAACCGGAAGGGACAGGATAATCAGGAACACCGAGGCCGCCGCCAGCACCACGCAGATCATGAACTTGGCATTCAGCGCCTCGGCGATCTTGGCTGCGTGTTCCTCGCGCATGGCGCGCAGATCGTTGCGCTGCGCCTCGAGCGTGGCGGCCATTTCGACACCGCTGCGCAGTTTCTGCGCCAGCTCGCCAATCGCCTTTTTCAGCTCTGGGTCGCCGACGCGGGCGGACAGGCGCAAAAAGCTTTCTTCTTCGTTTGAGGCGCGGAATGTCTCGGCCAGGATATTCAGTTCGCGGCCCAGCGGGTCGCGGCCAAACACCTTGAGATACATGGCGATGGCGTCATCCAGACCGCCGCCCGACTGCACCGTCAGCAAGAAGATATCCAGAAAGAACGGGAACTGGCGGGCCTGTTTGACATGGGCCTGTTTCAGGCTGTCCACCAGGGTCCATTGCAACAGGACCGACCCCAGCACGCTAAAACAGATCCCCGCGATTAGCGCACCGATCAGGCCCAGTGTCGGCCAGGACAGCACGGCCACGATCGCGCCCAGAATCACGCCGTTCACCAGCATGGATGATTTGTAGGATTGTTCGGTCACACCCAGCAGACGATGGGGTTCGCTGCTGAGACTGGCATCCAGCGAAGCATCCATGTCGGCCCGCATCTGGCCACCGGCACCGGCAATCACCATGGCCTGCACCGGGCCATAGGACGGGGCGACGTCGCGGTAGATCGTCAGATACTTGCGCGCGGGATTCCAGACCTGGCCCACGACGCCGATACCGACGAGCATCAGGCCGAGGGCCGAAATCAGCGGGATCATCACGGCAGGGGTCATATGTCTTGCGCCTTGAAATACCAGGCCAGTCCGATCGCGGTAAACGCAAGCAGGATGCCGAATGTCACGACGGTCCAGAGGATGCCCATGTCGGCGGTGTCCCATGTCGCCTCTGGCAGGGCAAAGGGTGCGATGGCCACCACCAGAAAGGGCACCACCAGCATGATCCGCATCGAGGTCTCACCCTGGCGGGTCGCGGTGTCGATCCTGTCACGCATGGCACGCTGCTGGGCAAAGACGCGGCTGAGGTTCTGCAACACCTCGGATTCGGAACTGGCGCGTTCGTTGGTGGTTTTCAGCACCGCAGCCGTCACGGCGAACCAGTCCGATTTGACCCGTTCCGCCGCATCGTCCAGCGCCATCGGCAAGGACCCCAGATCGCGTTCCTTTTGCGCCAGCAGGCGCAGTTCATAGTCCAGCGGCGGCGGTGCCGTGCGCGACACCTCTTCGAGGGCGAGGCCCACGTTCTTGTTGTTGGCGAGGTTCGCAGACAGCTGTTGCAGCAGACCGGGCAGGCCGTTGTCGATGTCCCTGCCCCGCTTGCGGCGGGACAGCTCGAATGCTGGGGTGGCCACGGCAAGCGGCACCAGCACCATGATGAACCCGGTGACGATGGCCGCGACGATGCCAAAGGGCCAGCCGCTGGACCGGCCGAACAGCAACCCCATCAAGAGTGCGACAATGCAGATGAACGCCAGAATGACCCACAGCATGTTCACCGTCAGCGGGCGCCATTGCAGCACAAAGACAAAGCGGTTGTCATAGGACGTGATGATCTGCGCGAACATGCCCTCCAGCCAGGGACGCAGCAACAGGAACAGGCCGATCACGGCCATTGCGATGCCTATGGCAAGCCCGAGGGCGAGGATCACTGGGGCATTTTGTTCAAACATTCCGGTTTCCGAATTTCAGGCGGCGGGGGTTGAACCCGCCGTCGATGATTTCGCGGATTGCCACGGGCGTGCGCCCGGCAAAGGTAAATCGCGTCCCGAGATCGGGGCGTACGGGATTGTAATAGGTTTCAAAGATCGGGTTCACCTCGATCCGGCCCGTGACGGGATCGACGGCGCCGACTTCGGCGATGGCGGAAATCTTTTTACGGCCATCGGCGTAGCGGTGCAATTGCACGATGAAATCAATGGCAGCGGCAACCTGATAACGGATCGCCTCGAGGGGCAGTCCTTCGCCCGCGCTGAGCACCAGGTTTTCCAGACGCGCCACGGTTTCGGTCGGATCGTTGGCGTGCAGCGTCGTCATCGACCCTTCGTGGCCCGTATTCATGGCCTGCAACATATCAAATGCCTCACCGCCACGGCATTCCCCGACGATGATGCGGTCGGGCCGCATCCGCAGCGCGTTGTGCACCAGATCGCGGATCGAATGCCCCTTGCTGTCGCCGGTCGGGGCGACGCCCTGCATGGTGACGACATGGGGCAGACGGCCACCGTCCTTTTCCGAAATCTTGAGTTCGGCAGTATCCTCGACCGTGACGATGCGTTCGTCAGGCGGGATCATGGATGCGAGGTAATTGACGATCGTCGTCTTGCCGGTGCCGGTGCCGCCCGCGACGAGGATGTTCTTTTTCGAGACGACGCACCCCTTGAGAAAGCTTGCCATGGCGCTGGACAGGCTTTCCTTGCGGCGCAGGAACAACAGGTTTGGTGCCTTGGGGCGAAATTTGCGGATCGTGATGGTGGTGCCCGACAGCGCGATCGGGTCGATGACGATATTGACGCGGCTGCCGTCTGGCAGACGGGCGTCACGGTAGGGATGCTGTTTTTCGACACTGGTATTGGACCGTGTCGCTATTTTCTGCGCCGTGGTCAGCGCCTCGCCCGGCGACCGAAACGCCAGACCGGACAGCACGAGTTTGCCGTCGATTTCGACGAACACCTTGTCATAGCCCACGACCATGACCTCGTTGATGTCCTCGATCGCCATCAGCGCCTCGAGAGGGCCGACACCGTCCATCGCGGCCACGACAGAGAAACGCACGCTTTCCGCAACAATCTTGTCCAGCAGCGCGCGGCTGAAGGTCATCATGCGGCGCGAAAAGACCTTGGCGAATTGTTTCGACAGGATGTCCAGCTTTTGCGGGCGGCGGTTCGGGGCGGTATCGATCCCCATGTCATCCAGCAATTCCTTGGCCAGACGGTCGACGCCCGTGCGGTCGCCTTCGGTGATTTCAGCGCCCAGCGCCTTGCGCAGCAACCCCGGATGTCCCAGCAGGCGCAGCACCAACTCGCGGCGCAGGGTTTCATGCGCATAGTTTTCGAACAGATCCTGCGACACTTGCGACAGGGCGGTGCGCAGGTGACCTTCGATGAAGGGCAGGATTTTCTGACGGTAAAAGGGATCGTCACGTTCCATTTCGCCGGTCGATGCGCGGCGTTCGGTGTCGCGGCTGGTACGCTGCTGAATGTCCGATACCAGTTCGTCAAACACCGCCTTTGGCGTGGTCACCGCGGCATCGTCCTGCCGATTGGCACCGCTGGGCGACACCAGCTGAAAACTGACGTCGGCAATCGCGAAGGCCGCATCGCTGCTGATCTTGCGTCGTTCGTTGACCGGCAGGATGTTGACGGTATCAAGCCGCACGCCCGTCTGGCGGGGCGTCAGATACCACCCCAGAGAGGTGTATTCGAGAACGGCATGGTTCGGTTTCACCCGGTCGGAATGGATCGTGATCGGCGCGCCAAGTTCGCTGTTTTCGCCAGAACCCAAAACATAAGTGGCACGGCCCAGAGGGTGACGCACGAGTGGTTTCTTGCCGTGCCGAACCTCGAGGACCAGTTCCATGTCTAGACCACCTTCACAGGCATCCCGGGTCCGTCGCGGCGTCAGTGTCGCACTGGCTGCGCAGGACCACGGACACGGGACCATCGAGGGCGGGTGTCGCCTGTGACAGGGCCAGCGCGTCCTGTGGCGTCATTTCGAGGGTCAGGGTCGAATAATTGTCGCGTCCCGACGCCAGCCATTCGTCGTAGCTGAACATGTCGCCCACCGCGATGACCTTGACGTCTTCCATCAGGATTTCGGCCTCTGACCCGGCGAGGTTGGACCGCACGCCGATCAGGTCGACGCGGTTGCCGGGGGCCACCTGGTAATTCAGCGCGCTCTTGGTATCGACGGAAATGGTCAGCGCACGCATGCCCGGTGTGATCACCTGATCCAGACGGGTTTCGGCAACATCCTCGAACAGGTCGCGGGTCAGGATGCGACCGCGCGGCAGGCGCATGTTGATCGGCTGAAGCGTCACGAACTGGCGTGTGGCGGCACTGTCAGGAAAGGCATAATCGCCAAGATTGCCGCCGGTTTCCGGAATCTGGATCGAAGTCAGGTGTTCGGGGCGCAACTGGCTGCCGGCCTCGAGAAAGGCATCAGGCAGATCGGCGCGCAGCACCAGATAGGCGGGTGCCTCATTCACGGCCTCTATTTCGGCCATGCGCTGCCACGACATGTATCCGGCGACCCCGCCCAGCAAAAGCCCAACGACGATCATTGCCACGTATTTCATGAAGTGACCAACCCGACTTAGAAGGTGAAAGTTTCGGCCTCATCGAAGATGTTGGGTGCCTGTGACCGCATCCATACGATGAATTTCGTCCCTGCCAATGCGAGGAACGTCACCAAAGGCACGGACACGACACCAAGTATCAGGACTGCCTCGAGCGAGGTGACGCCGCGGTCGTCGCGCAAAATACGCGCCGCGACGTCGATGTGCTTACGCAACGGCTTGCCTTACCAAGAAGAGCCGGCTGTGCTGGACAGGCCATCAGCGGCCGAGTCCATGCTGGTCCCTGCGGTCTTGGTGTTGTCGACGACGGCAGTGCCGACATATGCAAGGAACATGACCAGCGGCAAAACGATGACGCCGATTTTCAGAATATCTCCAGGACCCATCTCGTACTCCTTTGAAGAATCAATTAAAGATTGCATTAGTATAAGCGGAAGTCTGCTTGTTAAAAGCATTTTTTCTTAATTTTGCCACAATCGCGTCAGTTCGCGGACCTCCTCGGGCAGCAATTCGGGAAAGGTCGGCATTTCTCCGGTCCACATCAATGACTTGCCGTTGGGGCCGTCTTTGTCCGGCTGCAAGGTAAAGATCGGGGCCATCTGGTAATAGTTCGTTTCGGGGTCCAATCCGCGCACCTCGGAAATCTCGACCACCCGTCGAAAACCCCGCACACGCGAAATCTGCACGACCACCTCGACCGCCGCCGCGATCTGGCGTTGCAGCGCGACCAGCGGCATGTCCACCCCGGACATCAGGCACAGCGTTTCGACGCGGGCCAGGCAATCGACCGGGCTGTTGGCGTGCACGGTCGACATTGATCCTGCGTGGCCGGTATTCATCGCCTGCACCATATCCAGCGCTTCGCCCGCACGGCATTCGCCGACAATGACACGGTCGGGGCGCATCCGCAGCGACCCCTTGAGCAGGTCGCGGATCGAGATACCGCCATCTCCGTGTTCGGTGGGTTTTTGCGCCTCGAGCTGGAGGACGTGGCGGTCATCCTCGAACCGGATTTCCGTCGTGTCCTCGATGATCAGAACGCGATCATCGGGTGCGATCATCTCCGACAGAGCGTTCAGGATCGTCGTCTTGCCCGACCCGGTGCCACCTGACACCAGCAGGTTCCGCCGCTGTTCCATCGCGACGCGCAGATAATCCTGTGCCGCCGCGCTGAACGACCCCTTTTCGCGCAGCATATCAAGGCTGATGCGGTCCTTTGGAAATTTGCGGATCGCCATCGACAGACCGGGCCGCGCGGCCGGGGCCTGCACGATGTGGACCCGGTGCTTTTCGGGGGTGCGCGCCTCGATCGACAGATCGTTGGGATCAAGTCGTTTGCCTGCATATTGCAGGATCGCACGGGCCAGCGCGGTCAGGTTTTCAGGCTCTCCGAAACTGGCACCCGGCAGGCGGGTCAGCTTGCCGGACAATTCGACATAGATTTCATCCGGACCATTGATCATGATTTCCTGAACGGAATCAGCCATTTTCCGGCGTTCCGGGTCTTTTTCCTCGGGGTCGCCATAATAGGGGGCAATCGGGCCCAACAGTCCCTGGATGACCTGCGCATGGTATCTTGCGAAAACCTCGTCGTCGCTTTCGCTTGCGCCAATGACTGCAAAATCATCCAGCATGCCGTTCATAGCGGCAGCATCCATACGCCTTCGGCGATACGCCAATAGAGCATCAGCGAAATGGTCAGCCGGATCATCAGGACCATGATCGGCACACCGAACACCGCAAGGATAATTACATATTCCAGGCTCATTCCGGCCCTCCTATTCCATCAAGCGGTCGATCACGCCGCCACGGGACACGCCCTTGGATCGCAATTGCAGATAGGTCAGCGCCCACCCGGTCAATAACATGAAACCGAGGAATGCGAGGAGTCCTAATGCAGGGACCGGCAACACATCCAGCATTTCGCCCAGCGCAATCCGGTCATATTCCGTCGACAGCGCGCGGATCGCGCCAAAGAGCGTCGCCCGAATGGCAAGAAACAGGCCGAACGCCGCGGCCAGCCCCAGCACAACGCACATCGCCACCTGTGTGCAGACCAGCACGACGATCTGCAGCGGCGACAGGCCACCCACGATCAGCGTCGCATATTGCCCGCGCCGATGACCCAGCACGGTTCCCAACTGCACCCACAGGATCGCGACGCCCAGACCGACCAGCGACCAGCCGACCGGCCCGGACACCGCATCGATCAGGCGCGACAAGAAGCCAAAGCGCATCAGGCTGTCGCGGTAGATATTGTGTATGGCGATCCGGCTCTCGGTCGCTTGATCCCCACCCTCATCCGAGGCACTGGCAAGAAGCATGCACAGCGTATCGTCCGGCGCGCGCGACGTGACGCCATCGCAGGAAATGACGGACACCAGGCCATCGAGGCCGATCCGGTCCTCGGCAAAGACAAGCATTTCGTCATAGCCCGAGGATGCGTTCGCCGTTTCGATCGTGATCGGATCATCGCCGCAGGACGATTGCGCGGACTCAGCCGCGCCAAGGGCAAAGGCCCGTTCGCGTGGATTGATCGCAGAACAAGGGGCCGTGTAGCGGCTGACGTCGACGCCGACATCCGGAACAGGCTGGGGTGACAGGCCGTCCCAGTCCGACAGCGCCAGATCGCCCGCGGTGGCAAAGAGCGCGGCCACAACCCAAGGCACGGTCGCAGCACAGGTCCCGCCGCTATTGTCAGGCGCGGACCATGACACCCGGCTGGGATTGTCGACGGACAATGACCCACCCAAGGCGGCGTGCAGGTCCGTCAGTGCGGCCCCCATGGGCGCACTGCGGGCGGCGCGTTCCTCGGCCGACATCAGCAATAGCGACGGGCTTTGAACGCCGGCTAAGGGGGCGATGGGCGCAGGCCCCGCGCTGAAATCAAGGCACAGACCCGGACTGGCAGAGGCTGCCGCTTCCAGCGTGTGAAGCGCGGCAGGCAGGACAAAGTCGGGGGCGATATGGCCCGCGCCGAGGTAATTGGCCCATGTCACGCGAAACGGCACGAGATGTGCACGATCGTTGACCCGCATTTCCAGCCAGAACAGCGACATGTCGTCCAGCGATGCGATGTCTTGTGGAACATCGTCCAGCGCCGCGGGCGGCACCCGCCCGGTCAGTGCCGCGCGATAGGCGTCCAGATCCAGGAATTGCGCAAAATTCTCGCGGTCCAGCACGATGGACCACATGTGCGACATCACGTCCTGTGACAGTTCGGTTGCTGTTGCCGTGGTCCGTTGCTGACCGGCCAGTACGCTGTCTGTGTCGGCAAATATCCCCTCGAACGCGGGTTCCGCGTTCAGGCGTGGTTCGGTCCAGACATCCTGCGCAGGCAAGCGGATGATATCGCCGTCAAACGTGCGCCGGAATGTCTGTACGGGAAAGCCACGCGCCTCCAGATCGTCCACCATGCCTTGGGTCATTGCACCGGCGTCGTTTTCCGCCAGATAGTTCTGCCGCACCCAGACCGGCACGCCGTAGCCCGGCACCTTGCCCAGAAACGCATCGACAGAGCGTTCCAGCACCCCCAGCTTGGCGCTGAAAATCACGATACCCAGCAGTTGCAGCAGGGCGATGAGGGCCAGCAGATAAGCAAAATCGCGCCCCCCCGGCGGGCGCGGCAGAAAACTGCGGAACACTTCGTTCCAGGCCATGCGCAGGATCAACATCAGGCCAATGCACCCGCTGTGGTATCCCAGCGCACGGACCCGTCGGCCACGACCAGCCGGCGCGGTGCCCCCGTGTCCGCAGGGTCGCTGTCATGGTGCGTGACCCAGATCAACATGCGGTCCGGCGTCAGCCAGTCGGTCAGCATCGCCATGATCGTGCGCCGTGTCTCGCCGTCCAGACTGCCCGTGGGTTCATCTGCGAACAAGACCACCGGATCCTGCACCAGCGCCATCAGCAGCGACGTGCGCTGACGTTCCCCGCCCGACAGCTGCCCCGGAAAACTGGCAGCGATGCGCGCGACCTTTTGCGCATTCCCGTCAAAGGCCGAATGCAGGCTGCGATGCGCCGCATCCCGCGCCCGCGCGCGGCTGTGACCCCGGTTTTCCAACGCAAATGTCAGCGCCTCGGTGATGGTCATGAATTCGGGCACATGCGGCGTCTGAAAGGCGAAACCGAAATACCGACGCCGCAGGCGGCCCAGCATGTCCGGGGACGGGCCGCGATGCCCCCAAGCCAGTTCCGCGCCGTCGGGAAAGGTCCATGCGATCCGTGCCTTGGGACTTTGCGGCAGCGTGGTTGCGGAAATCAGATGCATCAGCGTGCTCTTGCCCGCGCCCGATGGCCCCATCACCGGCACGCGATTGGTGTTGCCACCGCCGTAGCGGATGTCCAGCTGTCCGTCACAGCGGATGCGGAACTGCGTGCCGGACCCCGCACGACCCCGTGCGAAATCAAGGTCGGTCACCGTACAGCCCCAACCCGTCATGCAGCCCGCCTCTTGTCCGACAGCCGGATCATGGCAGGAACTGATTTGGAATCCAGAACCAGCGCGCGTTCAGATCGACATAGCTGTATTGCATCGTGTCTTCGGGAAAGCTCTTGAAGTCGTCGAAGGTCAGGTCCGTCACGCCGTCATACCGCATGTTGCAACGATCCGGCGGGATTTCGGCACTGGAAAAGGTCGGCACGTTACCCCGGTCGATTTCGCGAAAGAAATCACGCCTGACGGCAAGCCAGCGGATCACGAAATAGATCTCGCAGGAATCGATCGCCTCGTCAGCCGAACCGCCCCCTTCGGCTGCAAAGATGAAGTCACGCAAGCTGTAGTTCATCAGGGGGGTTTCGCTACCTGCGGGCAAGGCGGCCTTGAGGTTGAGGAAATCCGACAGCGGCATGTCCAGTTCGGCAGGTGACAATTCACCCAGCGACCGTTCCAACCCCTTGACCAGCGAGGTCAGGATCATCTGGGACTGCTGCGGAACCGACATGTCGGTGACGTCGCGCAGCGGGCGCAGCATCAGGCCCCAGTCGTCGAATTCCTCGGCCGACACAAGCACGTCAACCTGCGTATCCTCGCCCGCGCGGACATAGCCGCGCGTGGTGTCTGACACGATCTTTTGGGTGCAGGCGTCGCCCAGCGTGTCGCAAACCCGGCGTTCGATCTGGGCCAGACGCAGCGCAGGCACCCCGTTGGCGCTGGATTGCAGGGCGGTGATGATTTCGACCAGCGCCTCGCCGGTCTGAAGGCCCGCGATGATTTCCGTCACCGGCCCCTGATCGCCAAACCGGGCGACCTGATCGGTAATGATGCGGATCAGCTCTCGCTGGGCTGCGTCGCTGTCCTGACCGTTCATCGAGAAATAGTTCTGTTCCAGATCCAGCGACACCGGGATCTGCTGGCTGTCCTGATAGATCGACCCGATAGTGCCGATCATCAGTTTGGCCTGCACCTCGTATTTCTGATAGGCGCTGAGGTAGCTTTCCAGCCGGTCGCCCGTTGCCTGAAGCGCCTCTGCCGCCTCTGGCACCTGGATAAAGAACGGGATGATCGGGTCCACGGTCTTGGACGACACACCGTTGACCAGCATGTCGACCACGGCCAGTTCATCGGTCAGCATTTCCGGCACGCCGCGCGAAATCAGGCTCTCGCTGTCGTAGCCCGTATCACCGATGACAAAGAGCATTTTGACGTTGTCCTCGCAGGCGGTGATGTCGTCGGACGCCTGTGCAAGGGCCACGATCAGCGCCTCTTCGTGATCGGGATCGGGTTCATTGCCGCTGCCGAAACCGGTGTCGATCTCTTGCAGCATCGTGTTGAATGTCTCGCGGTTCTGGGTCAGCGCGGCCTCGTCCGGGGTGCAGTTGCGATCCAGCGGCAAGCCTTCACCGATGCCGAAATTACCGGCGTAGGTGTCGCGATAGACCCTGAAACCGTAGCGGACGGTCACGTTGGAAAACCGCGGGTCGCCCTCGAAGGAATCCTGAATGGCCGGGATTACGCCCTTGACGCTGTCGCTGCCGATCAGCGCCTCGATATGCGGTTCCATCGACTGGGTGCCGTCGATGAGAAAGAAAACATCGAGGTTTTTCAGCTGCTGCAATTCACGGATCGCGTTGTCCAGACCGGCGACCTGTTCCAGCAGGGCATCGCGCCCATCCTCGCCCACGGTGGCGACGGGCACGGCGATTTCGTAGAAGTCTTCTCCGTCGATTTCCAGATCGCCGATGATCGGCAGGCGCACGTTGGATGTGAACCACCGCGGACCGCCCAGAACCTGCACATCGCAGACATTGCCGGTTTCGGCCTCAGCCGTTGAGAGCGAGGCGCGCGCGGCGTCTTCGGTCTCGTAGACGCACATGATCGTTTCTTTTTCGACCTCGAGGCTGCCGGTATCGGCGTTCACGACCATGTTGTCGGACGGGCGCAGGCCCAATCGGGTGTTCCAGCGATATCCGTCGTCGGCAGAGACCCAGCCATTCAGTGGTTCCAGCGCCTCTGACAGGTTCGAGCTCATGAGCAGGACGCTGTTCGTCTCGGGGTCTTCGGCAAAGATGAAGAACCGCTGGAAACGTGTCATGCTCTGGCAGATGCCGTTGAGTTCGGCGCAAGCCTCACCGCCTGGGTCGGTCACCGGCACGACACCGACCTGCGCATCCTCGGCCGCGTTGGCAGCCGTGCGGATGTAGAATTTGCGCGAGATGTTTTCTTCGGTCATCAGCGGCGTGGCGCGGCACGACACGTCATCCGCCGCCACCCAGCCCAGCACCGGCGAGTCCGGTCGCGTATCACGCCGCACGTGGATATAGTCGCCGTCCTGCGCGATCGGGTTGATACGTTCGTTGAACACCAGTTCACCGATCACGGTGGCGTCGGCACCGGGACCATCCCGCAGGGGGGTCGCCCCGACCATCACAGGAATGATCCCGTTGCGGATGATTTCGCCGGTTTCGGCGTTGAAGGTCCCCAGCGCATCCGGTCGGTCATAATAGCCTAGACAGCTGCCTTCGATCTGGGCCGCGGCAAAGGTGGGCGCGGCACACAGTGCAACAACTAGGGCAAGGCGTGCATAGGGTTTCAAAAGCAACGGATTCGTCCTCGTTTTACTATTTGGTCAGATCGGACAGCAGCGACTGCAAGTCGGCGCTGACCGAACCTGCGGTCACAGACGTACAACTGTCGAACAAGAGCCGCTGTGTGAACATGTCACAATCAGCGGCACCGGAGGTATCGAGCAAATGCACGGGAATGCCCAGCACTTCCCAGGCAAGCGCCTCTGGCGAAGATGTCAGGTCATCGACATAGACATCATCGCCCTGCGCGATGATGACCAAGCCTGACATGTCACGCCCGGCCTGACGCCAGATCCAGATGAAATCGCGCAACAGTTCGGAGCGGGGTGTCAGAAAATCCAGCGATGCGAAATTTGCGTCCTGCACCGCGTTCGCATTGAGATAGAGCGACTGACCGGACACCAGCGTTTCGCGCAGTTCATTGCGCGACATCGTATAGCTGACGTTGGCGCAGGCTTCGGCCTCGCTTTGCGAGGTGGCGGCGTCCAGCAAGGCATCGACGATGGAAAAACCCAGATCGCCGTTCATGCTGTCGTGTTGGGCCAGATGCACCAGAACGGGTGGTTGCGTGCAGGTCGACACCGGTGTGTCGGGTGCGACACTCAGGCGATCCTCTGATACCTGCAATCCGGCACAGCGTGACAGGGCGGTCCCCGAATCGGACTGAAGTTGCAGCGATCCGCAGGCCAGCACCGGTGCGGCATCACCCAGCGCGTCCAGCGCGATACGATCCGACCGCACCTGACAGACGTTGTCGGCAAACAGCTGCACCACGGCACCAGCGGATGCGGTCACGCCATCCGGCAGCGTCAGCGGCAACCGCAGGTCAGGCAGTTGCCTGACCATATCCACAGCCACATCCGTCAGTGACGGGCCCAGCGGTGCGACCTGCGTCATCAGGTCCTCGCCCGGTCGCTGCACCGCAAGGCGGATGGCATCGGGAAACGCGGCCTGCGTCCAGCCTGCCTCTGACAATGTCGCGCCCTGCCCTGTGATGTCGAACGGTGCCACATCGTTGCAGCCGCCTGCCGCGCAGTATCCGGTCACCTGCAATTGGACATCCGCCAATCCACAGGTCACGGCGCCATCCACCATGTTCATATCGATCTTGATGGCCGGGCGCAGTTCAGGGGCCGGCGCCAGCACCACCTCTGCAGCATCGCCAAGCGCCACGTCGAAATCACCCCAGATTTCAGATGTCACGCGCAGACGGTCCACGCCGTCGGCCAGCACACAGGTCAACTCAGCGCCCATTCCGCTGCAATCCTGCGCACGCAGCGTGTCGCCCGCGGGGCCCGTCACGGCGACGGCCCGGCAGGCAGGCGCGAAATCATGCACGACCATGCCTTCACCTGCCTCGGCAAATCGCGCCCCTGCCAGCAATTCGGCACAAAACGGGTAGTCCTGCGATTGCAGCATGACCGTCGAGCGCAACGGCAGGTCGATGTCGTAGAATTGACGGCCCGCATCATCGAGGCCGACCTCAATGATGTTGAGGGCGCGATCGTCAAGCGGCGCTTGCCAATCCGCGACGGCGATGCGGACGCGTTGCGACGTGCGATCCTGTGCGGGCTGGGCCTGGGCGAGTGTGGGCACCTCGTCCGCAGGGACGGTCTCGGGGCCTTCTGACAAGGGCTGGCCCGCGTATTGCATCACCCCGTCCATCAACGGAAATGCAAGGCTTTCAGCATCATAGGACAGGTTGGTCAGATCAATCTCGACGGCTGCGCGATCCTCTGAATTATACCGCAATAGGCGAGTGGATCTGTCCGGACATTCGAATGCCGCGCTCTGCGCATCAATGCTGACATTTACAAAACGACAGCCCACCAATTCGAGATCACGCGCCTGCAATCCAGATGGAATCGGTAGGGAAAAAACGACTTTGGCATCAGTATCGCCTGATGCGGAATCAGTTTGCGCCCCTGCCGGAGACGTGGCCGCAGCAGCAAGGGTAATGACGGACAAATACCTGCAAAACCAATGGATTGAAGATCGTTTTTTCAGGCTCATGTTACGCAATTCGGCATTGAATAATCCGCAAACTAAAGTCTGTTAAAAGGTTGATCGCTACCTTAGTCTAGGTCAATGTTTGGTCAACAAATTTATCTGGCGGTTTGGTGATGCAAGGACTTTTCCGACGTGTGATGCGGCTCGCGAAATGCCAGCGCGGTGCATTGCCTTCGATTGAGTTCATCCTGCTGCTGTTTCCCGTCTTTATCGTGACCATGTCGCTGATCCAGCAGATCCTGATCGCGCAGGCCGTGGTGACGACGGAATACGCGGCCTATGCGGCGGGGCGATCCGCGCTGGTGCATTCCTGCCGCCCCGTGCCGATCATGGCCCCCGGAGAAAGCCCCATCGGCACCGCCAAGGCAATCTGGGGCGCGCTGAATTGCGACGAACCCACCACAGAGGACGGGTCGGTCCCGTGGGAAACTGCCGCCCGCATGGCATTGCTGCCGATTGCACCGTCCAGCCTGTTCAGCCAGGAACGACAGGGCAATTGCCGCTACCCCGAAGCGGCGGTCGAATTCATCGTGCGGGGGCCCGTGGGGCAAACACTGCGCGACGCCGTCGAGCAGAAAGCCTGCTATGTGTTTGAGGGGGCGAACGTGTCCGTCGATCTGGATTGGGTCTGGACCGAGGCACAGGTGACCCTGGTGCAGACCCTGCCCCCGATCCGCGCCGAGGTGACCTATCACATGCCAATCTACGGGCCGGTTGCAGGCCTGTTTTCCCAAGGGCGGCGCGATGACGGGACGCATTTCCGCATCATCAGGGCCGAGGCGACCATCCTATGACCGCGCTGCGCGCCACCCTCGCCGATCTGCGGCGTGACGAACGTGGCGCATTTGCCTTGATCGCGCTGACGGCCGTGTTGCCGCTGATGCTGATCCTGTTCCTGATCGTGAATTCCGGCAAATCGACCTTTGACAACACCCGCACGCAGGACGCAGCCGACATGATCGCGATGGCCCATGCGACCGAGGCCGCGCGCGCGATGAACACGCTGGGCATGAATCATGTCAGCCTTGCGCAGAACTACACGACGGCGGTGAACGCCAGTTCGCTGCACAACACCATCAACATGCATGCGGCGGTTCTGGGCATGGCCTCGGTCGAGGCCGGGTATTACGCCTATCAGACCTGCAAGAAATACAAGAAAATCCCCAAGATCGGCGCCATTCTGATGGCCGCCTGCATGATCCCGGCCACGACCTATGCGGCGGAACTGGCCGCTGATGCAGCACTGACGCTGGCGCTTCACGTGACCATCAACCCCAAGGGCGCGTTGGACAACGCCAATGACGCGCTTGAGGCGCTGACCGCACAGAACACCGAAATCGTGGACCGTTTCCCGGACGTGATCCGCCAGCAGGGCCGCCTGATCGCGGCAGAGCACAAGATCAGCGATTTCTACATTGATGCGTCCTGCGAAAAAGGCATGGCAGAGAGCTGCGACAACGGCACCCAACGGCAGGGCATGGAACTGCCGGTGACGCGCAACGAACCGCGTGCGGTCTATCCCCGTTTCTGCGCCGCGCTGTATTTCGGAACCGGCGGTGTGGACCTGGGCAAGATCCCGTTCCTGAGCAACATCGCCCCGCAGATGGGCAGCCTGGCACAGATCCCGGCGATCCACGGGTCATTCCACAGGCGCGGTTTCGACATCAACAGCGGTCCGATGTACGGCGGCAGCGAGAATGACCCATATCTGCCGACCCATATCTCGCGCGATTCAACGATGGGCGACAAGCTGAAGCATTATCACAAGGTCAGTCAGGAAAAGCGGCTGTATGACGGGCTGATCAATGCGTTCCAAATCCCCGGCATCACGACCGAGCTGATCGCCGGCATGGCATGGCGTGCCGCATGGGGCCTGAGCACCCGCCGCCAGGAAAACAGACTGCGCGAGGCGATCGAAAGCCTTAACCCGCTGGAATTCCTGATCATCGGCGGCAAATCGACCAAGACCTACCGCAGCTTCAATCCGCTGGCGACCAGCTATCCGTTCGATCAGCGTATCGATTCCAACATGTTCACGCGCATGGTCGAACTGCGCACGCTGGCGCAATGCAGCAGCGTCCAGTTCAGCGCTGTTCCCGGCATCGACGCGATGGGCGGGTTCCTCGATGCAATCGGGCTGGTCACGCAGGTCGAGGATTTCGACCTCTACAATGCGATCCCGCTGGAAGAAGAAGGCTTTGTCCCCTCGGTCAGCATCCTGCCGGACATCGATGATTTCCACGATGACTACAACGCGTTGGTTTTTGCATTGCGTGCACCGAACGAACGCTGGGCCGGGCGGTATTTCCGCACGCACGAGGCGGGGTATCTGCGGTACGCGCAGGGGCTGGTGTTCAACCCTGATGAGATCTCGATCTATTCGCAGAACTGGCGTGCCAGACTGGTGCCCGCGGACAAGATGACGCGCCTGAGCGGGGTATTGAACCGGATGGACGGCGAAGCCCCCGAAAGCTTTGGCCCCTATCGCACGTATCTGGAACGCCTCAATGGCACAGCATCCGCGGGGTGGGCCGATGCCGTTACACGCTAATATCCGTCGTTTTTTCCGGCGCGAACACGGGTCCGTCACGATCGAGGCGATCTGCTTTCTCGTGTTCCTGATGACCGTGGCCGTGTCGTGTTTCGCCCTGTTCCCCATCGTCAAGAACGGGGCGTCCGGCGCGATCGACAACCGCACGGTCATCCGCAATGCGTCCCTGAACGAAAGCTGCAGCCACACGGGTCTGTTTCCGGGGCAGCCGATCACGGTCGGTTTCCGCGAGAAAAGCCAGGTCACGATCCACTGCAACATGAACATCAACGGCGAAACCGCGGTCGAGGATGATCAGCGGTTCTGGACCATGTTGCAGACCGCAGGGGACGCCATCTACCCCAACCTGAACCGCGCGCAGGAACCTGTCATGGCGTTCAGCGCCGTGCAGTCCGAACAATTCTCGACGTTCTTTGGGTCGCCCACCAGCACGTCAATGATCTGGTTCAACAACGAAACCTTTTCCCCCAGCAATGAAACATGGCTATTCAACGTGCCCCGCTGGGCCGAGGGCCATGACAAGGTGATCTGGGAAAATTTCACCAATCGTCAAAAGGACCTGTTTCCGCGCGTCTATCCCAGCGCCAAGACCCCATCGACGGGCACCGCATCCGCCAGCAACCTCGAAGAGCTCGAGATTGATTATGCCAGCGCCGTGCGCCCCGATTTCAACATCACCGAAGAGCTGGAACGCATCACGGCCGTCGCCGCGACCGTCGATACGGGGGCCGTGACAACGGCCACGGAAACGACGGTGCCGACGCAGGTGACGGCCAGCGGCACGGGAAACCAGCCAAACGCACCCCCCACCTCCGAAGGTGGTGACACCGGCGGCGCACCCGCGTCCTATGCAACACCCCCGCTGGACAACCTGTCGAACTACATGCGCGAAACGCTCGCATCGCGGATCGGGACCGCACAAGGCGTGGCAGAGGGTGCGATCGGCTGGGTAGGCGACATGGTCGGTGGTGCCGCCACGGCCGTCGAAACGGTCTACGAGGCCGGCGTGGTCGGCGTCGAAGAAGCCACGGGCTGGATCCCCGACGACTATGCGGCCTCGCAGCAGCAGGACCTGGTGGACCGCGGCACCGGCATTCTGGAGGCCGCACAGGAGCTGATGGATGACCCGGCCGCCGTGGCCGAGGCCTTTGCCGAATATTACGCCGCCCAATACGAACACGCCGACGCGCTGGAGGCCGCATATCGCGCAGGCGAAGGCGACATCTCCCTCTATCAAGAAGCAGAGCGTATCCGCGCCCGCACAACCACCGAACTGGGCATCATGGGCGTCGAGACAGCGGCCACCGTCGTCGGTGTCGGTGCCATTGCCAAGGGCCTGCGCGCGGCACGAATCGCCGACAAACTCGACGGTGCAACCCCGCTTGCCATTGCACTGAACGGCGTCCGCCAAACCCGGCTCGCCACAGAAGCCGTCGGCGACCTCAGCCGTCAACCCGGCCGAACGACACCGTTCGACATGGACGATGTGCGCACCAGGACGGATGAGCTGGCGGCAGGTGAAGTGCGCGTCTTGAACGACGGCATCGGCGCAAATCGCCCGATTTTGCCAGAGGGACACGACTGGGTCGCAAACGCCGATGGCGACGTCGGTATCCGCAGACCCGACGGCACTGTGGTCTACGACGCTGATGGTAGGGATGCGATTGTTGCGGGTGTAAGAAACACGCCCGACCCGTACGAAGGGCCAGTCGAAATAGGCCAAACGACGACCTACGGCGACAGCGTTGAAAGGGCAGTCGTAGGCGACGGTAGAACTGGCGATCACATGCCTTCACGAGCAGCTATGCAGCAACGTGTCGAAACTGAAATTGGACGCCCTCTCACAACAGAAGAGGCGAATAGCCTTCGAGATCGCACCGGTTGCGTCATCGTTACGGGTTCCGGACACTGCTCAATGTCAAATACATATGGTGGCAGGAATAATGCGGACCGCATCCTTAATGACTCTGAAAACTTACGTGCCTCAGCAGATGCTGATTTTACAGCGATGGAGCCAGATTTGCGGGCACAGGGAATGACACAGGCCGAGATTGATGCAGCACGTATCCGGCTTCATCATCTGAACGAAACAGTGATTGAGGGCATCAACAGTGACTTTGGAACTGAAATTTCCTACTAGGGACGTAAGCTTCACCCTCGGCCAATCGCATTCATCTGCCCTTGAGATGCTAGGCGAATTCGAGACGGCCACACAGATTGACGCCGAAATTCAACGTAGCGCGATCCAGGTCTTGCACGAAGGTGCCGAGCTATTGTTCGAACGGGATGCGTTGATCGCTGTTTTTCTTTACCTTACCGCAGGGCCAGGGAATCTTGGTGTGTTCCGAGGTACGACCGACCTCCTTGGCAAAGAAATCATCGAGGGCCAAAATGAAGAAAAATTCATTGCGTCACTCGAGGCTCAAGGGTTTTGGGCTCCTAAAAGATCCTATCCGTTCTCAATCGATCGATTGAACGAAAGCCTAAGGATCAGGTGGGAGAAACGCAAAGGCCAAGTCCTCGTCTTGATTGACGATGGTGCGCGTATCCGGTGATTCACCCGCGCCACACTTCAATGCGCTCGGACTTTGATTCTGTTCCTTTCATGATACGCAATTCACCGCCCGAGGCGCGTCAGCCTGATTGTCGATTTGACGACTGTTCCAGTGATGATAGGTTGCATTCTGGTGGCACCGAGTTTCACTATATAGTCAAAGGCAAACGAACATCAGCGCGACTGTTCCGAGAGGCGGGACTTCTACGCAGCCTGTTACGGCTTCACGGGTTGTAATCACACCAGACCCATCGATGCCTACAGGCATATCGTATCGTTACGGGCTATTCAGTGCCTCAGGCCGTTAATTGAGGATTTTGTATATTGAATGATCTGACCAAGCACCTCTCTGATCAAGATTTACGCGCCTTCCGCTCGTCTATGGCAGGTGCGTTTTATCAAACGTGGGATTTAGATGAAGAAGGCGGGATGGTTGGTATCATTGACCGACAGTTCGGTCATTCACCGGAAGCTGCCGCCGCGACGATTAAGAACATTGACAAAGTATTACGGTTGGTTTCCGAAGTGCCTGAAATAAAAGAATTTCTCGAATTCTTTACGGGTGATTACGATCCATCATATGACAGCATGCAAGTCATTGAATGGCTTGTTTTATTGAAAAAGTATCTTGAAGGGAAAAAACAGGTTTTTGGGGAAGATACTACCCCAGTTACTTGAGTGTCACCGTTCGTATTTTGGCTGATACGGCGGCTTGGTGATGGTGGTGTAGCGGGTGGCAAAGCGGTGGTAAATGAGGGGCGCGTTTAGCGAAATCCCGTTTGGAGGGTAACTTTGACAGATAGTGATGGGAAGAAATATTCTCCGAAGTGGAAAAACAAGCAGTCAGACGATGGAAGCTTACGGGGTCCTATTTGGCGGGCCTGGGTGGAAAATGACGAGCCTTACTTTCAGTTCGATGCCGGTGGCCTCGCGATGAAGATGAAGACCGTTCAGATTAGCCAGAGAGAATTTTCCGATCTCAAAGAAGGCTGCATATCAGACATTACGTTAATTCGGAAGTATAGCTAATTACGGCTATATTTTATTGGTACCTCTTTTTTCTGATATAAGAATTTCATATGTAAAAAGGTTAGGTGGCTGTAGATTCCCATTGAACCGCGCCGGGTTTGCCGGAGGCTCCAAGTCATGAGTAGGATGGAGCATCATGACAAAGACAACGAACAAGTATTCACCAGAAGTGCGCGAGCGCGCCGTGCTGATGGTAATGGATGGCACCGGGCAGTATGGAAGCCGTTGGGCGGCGATTGTCTCGATCTCATCGAAGATAGGTTGCGCGCAACTACTGATCAGCCCC
>NZ_LJAK01000022.1 GCF_001420005.1 Loktanella sp. 3ANDIMAR09
TACCGTCGGCGCTGGCGTGGTGTCCAAGATCGTCGAATAAGCCGCACCGCGGGCACCGCCCGCAGCGACACACATTCGAAAGGCCGCCCCCGAAAGGAGGCGGCCTTTTGCTTGACTGTGGGTTGCTTCATGATTGTCCGGACAACAGCAAGAGGATAGGCCGATGGATCGCCGCATGTTGGAGATGACCGTGCTGATGACGCCGGACATGGCGAATTTCAGTGGCAAGGTGCATGGCGGCGCATTGCTGAACCTGTTGGACCGTGTCGCGTTTTCCTGCGCGTCCCGCTATTCAGGGCAATATGCCGTGACGCTGTCGGTGGACCGGGTCGTTTTCAAGGAGCCGATTTCAGTGGGCGAATTGGTCACTTTCCGTGCCAGCGTGAACTATGCGGGCCGAACCTCCATGGAAATCGGGATCAGGGTCGAGGCCGAGGATATTCGCGCAGGCACGCGCAGGCATACGAATTCCTGCTACTTTACGATGGTCGCGGTGGATGATGCGGGCAGGCCCTTTGCTATCCCGGCGTTGGAACTGGATTCGGAGCTGCGCACTCAGCGGTTCAAGGCGGCAGAGCGCCGGCGGGCGCAGGCGCGCGCGGCGGGCTGAACACGAAAAAGCCGCCCCTATGACGGGGCGGCCAATTTACGTTCGATCCGTATTGCGATCAGGCAACGGCGTCCTGGTTGACGCCGCCTGTCGTGGCGATCTGCGTCATGCGACGGTCACCGTCATAGGTGTCATCCAGGCATTTTTGCAGCACCGCCGCATCGCCATCCAGCCCGAGGCGATTGGCAAAGGCGACCAGCGTGCCGTAACCGGCAAGCGCGTAATGCACCATGCGCTGATACTGCGGAATGATTGCGGCATCGCGGACATCTGCGTCA
This sequence comes from Loktanella sp. 3ANDIMAR09, assembly GCF_001420005.1. Classification (GTDB taxonomy): domain Bacteria; phylum Pseudomonadota; class Alphaproteobacteria; order Rhodobacterales; family Rhodobacteraceae; genus Loktanella. The sequence goes on from NZ_LJAK01000022.1 coordinate 889, forward strand.
GCGATGTCGTTTGACAGGCCGTGTGCACGTGCCTCGGTCACCAGACCTTCCATGCCTTTGCAGTGCTCTGCGTTGGGTTTGATGCCGTGATCGGCGCACAGCTGTTCAATGGCGGCGATCCCGTCGGAAATACCGGTGCCGCCCGCGATCAGCGCTTCGGACAGCTCCTTGTCCTTGGCCGCGCGGCCCAGTTCGGTCACAATCTGAAGGGATTGTGTGTTCGCACTCCAGATATCCTGAAGTTGATCGAGGTAGATGTCTTTCAGTGTGGTCATTGCCATGTGGCACGTCCTTTCATTTGCTTGGCGAACCAACGGCCAGCCTTGCAAGATGTTCCGGGTCGGGCCTGAAAGGTTGCGATTTCGCCTGTTTTTTGCCCCAATCGGCCCGTAGATTTGAAACAAATCAAAGTGGAGCAGTTTTTTGTCCAAGCCCACGGATCGACCCGTTGCTGCCGTGTTCATGGTCGAACCCGGTCACTACGAATGGCCTGCTATACTGCTGGCGGCGTCGCTGCGCGCCTTTGCGACCGATGACATCCGGCTCTATGCCTATTGTCGCGAAACGCTGATCGACCAACTGCACCCCCGCACCCTTGGATTTTTCGAGGCAAACGATGTGGTGCTGCGCCCGATCGCGCCGCGGTTCGAGGTGACCTATCCGCAGGGGAACAAGCTGTATGCCTGTGCCGATCCGCGGCCCGAAGATGTGACCATGCTGTTCGATACTGACATGTTCATGCTGCAACCGGCACGGCTGTCGGAAACCATCGTGCCCGGTTGCGTATCGGGGCGACCGACGGGGAACTGGATGTGGGGAACGACGCCTCAGGATTGGGCACCTGCCTATGCGAGTGTCGGCCTCGACCTGCCGCGCAACAGGATGTCGCGCCCGGACGGCACGTTCACATGCCCATCCATCTCGGCTGGTTTTGTCGCCTATGACGACCCCGAATTCGGTGCGATCTGGCGTGATGTTGCGCTGGTGATCGAAAACAAGCGGCTGGCGCGGGGCATCTATCCGACATTGGATCAGATCAGCCTGCCGGTTGCCGTCGAATTGGTCGGGTTGCGGCTGAACATGATTGACGTGAAATGGAACAAGGCCGGCAAGATCACGGCGCAGGCCATCCGCAATGTCGTGAGCTACCACTACCAAAAGGCGGAAACGCTGCTGCAACTGCCAGTGAAATGGTTGGCCGACCGACTGCTTGTGGCGTTTTCGGATTTTGAAAACGTCGAGGATCTGCTGGATTTCTACGAACGAGAGGCAGCGCGACCGGCCTCGGTGATCCACAATGAAGGGTGGAAAACCGCTATTCTGGCCGAACAGCAAAAGGCGGATGACGTCACCCATGCGCAGGCAATCGGGCTGCACAAACCCAAAGGCTGACGATGGATGACAAACCCCTCTTGATCCTGCTGCGGTCCTCGGCTACGTGGTCATTCGGACGTAGGGGTATAGCTCAGTTGGTAGAGCGACGGTCTCCAAAACCGTAGGTCTGGAGTTCGAGTCTCCATGCCCCTGCCAGTCCACCAAAGGTGACGCACCATGTCCCATTCTCTGCCAGACATCGTTTTCCATATCGGCGCGCACAAGACAGCGACGACCCATTTGCAGCATTCGATCGGAAACGTCAGCGACAAGCTGGCCGAGGCGGGAATCCAGTTTTTCGGGCCGCAGTCGCTGCGCCAGCCCGGCAAGCGGCTGGAGGCGCGGTTCAACCTGCCGTTCAATCCGCGCAAATCCAATGCCGATCCGCGACCCAGCGACGTGGTGCTGGATGAGATGGTGCAGGGTGGCCACCGGCTTTTGCTGTCAGAGGAAAACTATATCGGGGTTCTGTTCGACCGGTCCACGGACGGGCCGATGCACCGGATTGCCGCGCCCCTCTATCCCACCGCGGGTGAGAGGCTGATGGCCTTGGCGCACAAGATTGCGCCCCAGGGCATAGATGTCTGTCTGGGCGTACGCGAACCCGCTGGTTTTCTGAATTCGGCCTACGGTCAGGCGTTTCTGGCGGGTCATTTCATCCATGTGAACAAGTTCAAGCAGCAAAATCCGCTTAGTCTGGTGGATTGGGCTGATCTGGTGGCGCGGCTGCGCATGACGCCGGGGGTCTGCAACATCACGGTCTGGCGGCAAGAAGACTATCATCTGCTGACCGACCAGATCCTGCACGTGATGCTGGGCGATGCCGCGCGGCATGTCGTCCCGATCCGTCGGTTGGTCAATCCGGGTCTGTCTCAGGCGGCCGTCCAGCACGTGCTGGAGATGCGCAGCGCAGGTCAAGATGGTCCGCTGGCGCATCTGGCACGGACGGAATTCCCGATCGGTCCCACGCGTCCGGCCTATCAGGCATACGACCGCGAAGAACGCCTTCTGTCGTCCGAGTTCTATCAGGCGCAGATTGCGGCACTGGACATCATGGACGGCGTGACACTGCTGCGTCCACAGGGTTGAACTGAACCGCGCCACAGCGTATGTCGCACGGGTCTAACCGTCAGGAAACGCGCTCATGGCCACCAACCCCGTCAAGTTCATCAACGAGACTCGCGCTGAAATCGCCAAGGTCGTCTGGCCCACGCGTCGCGAGGTTGTGCTGACGACCATCATGGTTTTCATCATGGCGGCACTGATGGCGACGTTCTTCAGTCTTGTCGATTTGGGCATTCGTCAGGGCTTGCAGGTCATTCTGACCTACTTTGGCAGCTAGGCTGCGGGGGTGTAGAAACTGCACCCCGGCCCTTGAATTCACGACATTCGGGCGGTAAGAGCGGCCGAACGACCGGGATGGCGTGCGGCGAATCGAGTTGCACGCCAAAATTTATTGTCCCGACGGGTGGCGCGGATCATCCGGGAATTTTGATCATTGGCGGCGCATGCGCGGCGCCGCGAACACGAGGTGACGAGGAACATGGCGAAACGTTGGTATTCGGTTAGCGTTCTGTCGAACTTCGAGAAAAAGATCGCAGAGCAGATTCGCCAGAAGGCACAGGAACAGGGTCTGGAGGATCAGATCGACGAGGTTCTGGTTCCGACCGAAGAGGTCATCGAGATCCGCCGCAACAAGAAGGTCACGACCGAACGTCGTTTCATGCCCGGCTACGTGCTGGTGCACATGGAACTGTCGGACGAGGCCTATCACCTTGTGAACTCGATCAACCGCGTAACCGGCTTCCTTGGCCCGCAGGGGCGTCCGATGCCGATGCGTGACGCCGAAGTGCAGGCCATCCTGGGTCGCGTCCAAGAGGGCGAAGACAGCCCGCGGACGCTGATCCATTTCGAGATCGGCGAAAAGGTCAAGGTCAACGACGGTCCCTTCGAGGACTTCGACGGCATGGTCGAAGAGGTCGACGAAGAGCACCAGCGCCTCAAGGTGACGGTGTCGATCTTTGGCCGGGCCACCCCGGTCGAGTTGGAATTCACTCAGGTCTCCAAGCAGGGCTGAGTGCGTCAGACGTGGGAGCCGCACGCGGCCAACCACGGCAAGTTGCCCCATCACGGGGCGTTGTAGGGTGGGGTTAGCCTCGCCGCTGAAAAAAGGAGAGGCCACATGGCCAAGAAAGTCGTAGGCACGCTGAAGTTGCAGGTTCCGGCCGGCAATGCAAAGCCCAGCCCGCCCGTCGGTCCCGCATTGGGTCAGCGCGGCATCAACATCATGGAATTCTGCAAGGCGTTCAACGCCAAGACAGCCGACATGGAAAAGGACGCACCTTGCCCGACCGTAATCACGTATTATGCGGACAAGTCGTTCTCGATGGAAATCAAGACGCCGCCCGCGTCCTATTACATCAAGAAAGCTGCCAAGCTGTCCTCGGGTTCGAAAACCCCCGGCAAGGCAAGCGCAGGTTCCATCAACGCCAAGCAGGTGCGTGAAATCGCCGAAGCCAAGATGAAAGACCTGAACGCGACCTCGATCGAGGGCGCAATGCTGATCATCGCGGGCTCTGCTCGCTCTATGGGCGTCGAGGTGAAGTAATGGCAAAAGTCGGTAAGCGTACTGCGGCAGCCCGCAGCAATTTCGAAGGCAAGGTGAACGTATCCGTCGCCGAAGCCGTGTCGCTCGTGAAGAGCAACGCCAACGCAAAGTTCGACGAGACGATCGAAATCTCGATGGTTCTGGGTGTTGACCCCCGTCATGCCGACCAGATGGTCCGTGGCACGGTCACGCTGCCGAACGGCACTGGTAAAACCGTCCGCGTCGCCGTGTTCGCCCGTGGCGAAAAGGCAGACGAGGCAAAGGCAGCCGGTGCGGACGTCGTTGGCGCAGAAGACCTGATGGAACAGATTCAAGCTGGCAACATCAACTTTGACCGCTGCATCGCGACCCCTGACATGATGGGTATCGTTGGTCGTCTGGGCAAGATTCTGGGCCCGCGCAACCTGATGCCGAACCCGCGCGTCGGCACCGTCACGCCTGACGTCAAGCAGGCTGTCGAGGACGCCAAGGGCGGTCAGGTCCAGTTCAAGGCCGAAAAAGCCGGTGTGGTTCACGCCGGTATCGGCAAGGCCAGCTTTGACGCCAAGGCAATCGAAGAAAACCTGAAGGCGTTTGTCGAGGCCGTGTCCAAGGCCAAGCCGACCGGCGCAAAAGGCACCTACATGAAAAAGGTCTCCTTGACCTCGACCATGGGTCCGGGCGTTTCGGTTGACGTCGCATCGGCGACTGGCAACGTCTAAACAAATGTCTTTCTGACGAAAGGGCGGCCCGGTGACGGGCCGCCCTTTTGCGTTTCAGGAGGCGGGGATGGCTGTCGGACTGATCTCGAACAGCCCCAGCGATTCCAGCCCGACGAGCACGGCATCGACCGCGATTGTCGCCAGGATGATTCCCATGACGCGGCTGATCACGCTGATGCCGGTATGCCCGATCAGGCGAAAAATGTAGGTCGCCGCGAACATGCAGATCAGGGTCACGATCAGCACCAGCAACAACAGGCCCGCAGTAATCGCCTGTTCAGGCAGGGTTTGCGTGCGGTTGTCTGTCAGGACCACGATCCCCAGCATCGCACCCGGCGACGCGATGGATGGCATCGCCAGCGGAAACACGGCACCCGCCAAATGATCGCGATGTTTTTCGGCCTCTTCGATTTCCGTGTCTGATTTGGTGTCGCCAAAGATCATCGTCAGCGCGAACAGGAACAGCACGATCCCGCCTGCAATCTGGAACGATCCAAGGTCGAGGCCGATCGCCTCTAGAGCCAACTGCCCCAGGACGAGGAACCCGAACAGCACCAGTCCGGCAATCAAGGTGGCCCGCATCGCGAACCGTCGATGCAGCTTGCGCGGCACGGCTGATACAGCGAACAGGAATACCGGGATCGACCCGATCGGATCGACGAGAACGAACAATGTGACGAATTCACGTGACAGTGCGGTCAGGTCCATGTGAGATAGCACTCCGAAGCGTATGCGGCAGAAGATGCTGTGCCTGCCGATGGGGGCAAGGTCCAGCGTCGGTATGATGTCAACCTGACGTGATCTGTCCGTTAGGCGATAATCCACGCATAGGGGTTTCCTTTTCACTGTCCCAGCCCTAAAGAGTGCGTAGCAACGCAGCGCATGATTCGTCGTGCGCTGTTTTGTTTCGTCCGAGACGGTGGGTTGGCCTGTGGCCGTTAATTCCTGCCTGAGGCGGGTTACGACCGGATCGGCTGAGGCTCTCCTCGGTTTTACCCGGCTCATCCCGTGATTGCGGACCTCGACTGTCGGGCGGTTCGCCGCGCGGCAAAATTGAGCCGGGGGGAAACCCCCAAATTTGGAGTGAAACTGTGGATAGAGCACAAAAAGAAAAACTGGTCGAAGAGCTCGGCCAGATCTTTGAAAGCTCTGGCGTCGTTGTGGTTGCCCACTACGAAGGCATGACAGTTGCCGAAATGCAGGACCTGCGCGCATCCATGCGTGATGCAGGCGGGTCCGTACGCGTTGCCAAGAACAAGCTCGCCAAGATCGCCCTCGAAGGCAAACCCAGCGCATCTATTGCTGAGTACCTGACAGGGATGACGGTTCTTGCCTATTCCGAAGACCCCGTTGCTGCGGCAAAGGTGGTCGACGATTACGCCAAAAAGAATGACAAGCTTGTCATTCTGGGTGGTGCAATGGGCGAGAACGCATTGGATCCAGCCGGTGTGAAAGCCGTTGCCGGGATGCCAAGCCGCGAGGAGCTTATTGCTTCCATCGTGGGTTGCATCGGGGCACCTGCCAGCAACATCGCCGGGGCCATTGGCGCGCCTGCTTCGAACATCGCGAGCATTCTTTCGACCATCGAAGAGAAAGCTGCATAAGCAACCTGAGCCGCCTTGGGGCTTGAACGCCCTGACGTTGGAACACACTTAAGTAAACGGAAAGAAGTCAAATGGCTGATCTGAAGAAACTGGCAGAAGAGATCGTTGGTCTGACCCTGCTCGAAGCACAAGAACTGAAAACCATCCTCAAGGACGAGTATGGCATCGAGCCCGCCGCTGGCGGCGCTGTGATGATGGCAGGCCCCGCTGGCGACGCCGGCGCAGCTGCTGAAGAAAAGACTGAATTCGACGTCGTTCTTAAGAACGCCGGCGCACAGAAGATCAACGTGATCAAAGAAGTGCGCGGCATCACCGGTCTGGGCCTGAAAGAAGCCAAGGACCTGGTCGAAGCTGGCGGCAAAGTCAAAGAAGGCGCGTCCAAGGCAGAAGCCGAAGAGATCAAGGCAAAGCTGGAAGCAGCTGGCGCCGAAGTCGAGCTGGCCTAAGCCGGTTTGCGGGTTCGCCCGCACCAAAGAACAAGGCTGGACCTGCCCCTGCGCAGGTCCAGCCGCACCTGTCTTAAAGGGTGGTCAACGCAATTGACCCCCCTTTTGGGTAGGTGAGGTGATCGAGAGGTCTTCGGTGGGACGAAGGCCAGGAATAGATCGCTTGCTCCCGGTCATAAGCATCCGTCCCGCGGCCCGGGCGGAACGAGGTGCGACAGACAGATAAGGTGACACCACACATGGCTTCCTCCTTCCTCGGCCAGAAGCGCCTGCGTAAGTACTACGGCAAAATTCGCGAAGTTCTCGAAATGCCGAACCTCATCGAGGTTCAGAAATCTTCCTATGATCTGTTCCTGCGGTCCGGCGACAGCCCGACGCCGCTGGACGGCGAAGGCATCATGGGTGTCTTCCAGTCGGTTTTCCCGATCAAGGACTTCAACGAGACTGCGGTTCTCGAATTCGTCAAGTACGAGCTGGAAAAGCCCAAGTACGACGTCGAAGAGTGTCAGCAGCGCGACATGACCTACAGCGCACCGCTGAAGGTGACGCTGCGCCTGATCGTGTTTGATGTAGACGAAGATACGGGTGCAAAGTCCGTCAAGGACATCAAGGAACAGGACGTTTTCATGGGCGACATGCCCCTGATGACCCAGAACGGGACGTTCATCGTGAACGGCACCGAGCGTGTGATCGTTTCCCAGATGCACCGCTCGCCGGGCGTTTTCTTTGACCACGACAAGGGCAAGACCCACAGCTCGGGCAAGCTGTTGTTCGCCTGCCGTATCATCCCCTACCGCGGCTCCTGGCTCGACTTTGAATTCGACGCCAAGGATCTGGTGTTCTGCCGGATCGACCGTCGCCGCAAGCTGCCGGTGACGACTCTGCTGTATTCGCTGGGCCTTGATCAAGAAGCGATCATGGACGCCTATTACAACACCGTCGATTTCCACCTCGACAAGAAGGCCAACGCCTGGACGACCAAGTTCTTTCCAGAGCGTGTGCGTGGCACACGCCCGACCTATGACCTGATCGACGCCAAAACCGGCGAAGTCATCGCCAAGGCCGGTGAAAAGGTCACGCCCCGTACCGTCAAGAAACTGATCGAAGACGGCAGCGTCACGGACCTGCTGGTTCCCTATCAGCACATCGTCGGCAAATTCGTCGCACGCGACATCATCGACGAAGACACTGGTGCCATCTTTGTCGAGGCCGGTGACGAGCTGACGCTGGAAATGGACAAGGCCGGCGACGTGATCGGCGGTACGCTCAAGGAATTGGTCGACGCTGGCGTCGATACGATCCCGGTGCTGGATATCGATAACATCAACGTGGGCGCATACATGCGCAACACGATGGCCGCCGACAAGAACATGAACCGTGAAACCGCGCTCATGGATATCTACCGCGTCATGCGCCCCGGCGAGCCGCCGACCGTCGATGCCGCAAGTGCGCTGTTCGACACGCTGTTCTTTGATTCAGAACGTTACGACCTGTCCGCTGTTGGCCGGGTCAAGATGAACATGCGTCTGGACCTGGATGCCGAAGATACGCAGCGCACCCTGCGCCGCGAGGACATCGTCGCCTGCATCAAGGCGCTGGTCGAATTGCGCGACGGCAAGGGCGACATCGACGACATCGACCACCTGGGCAACCGTCGCGTCCGTTCCGTCGGCGAGCTGATGGAAAACCAGTACCGCGTCGGCCTGCTGCGCATGGAGCGCGCGATCAAGGAACGCATGTCCAGCGTCGAAATCGACACGGTCATGCCGCAGGATCTGATCAACGCCAAGCCTGCCGCGGCGGCTGTGCGCGAATTCTTCGGGTCTTCGCAGCTGTCGCAGTTCATGGACCAGACCAACCCCCTGTCGGAAGTCACGCACAAGCGTCGTCTGTCCGCACTGGGGCCGGGCGGTCTGACCCGCGAACGTGCCGGTTTCGAGGTGCGCGACGTGCACCCGACGCACTACGGTCGGATGTGCCCCATTGAGACGCCAGAAGGCCCGAACATCGGTCTGATCAACTCGCTGGCCACCTTCGCCCGCGTGAACAAATACGGCTTCATCGAAACGCCCTACCGCAAGGTGACGGACGGCAAGGTGACGGACGACGTGTCATACATGTCCGCGACCGAAGAAATGCGTCACACCGTGGCGCAGGCCAACGCCAACCTGACCGAGGCCGGTGGCTTTGCCAACGAACTGGTGTCGACGCGCAAGAACGGTGACTATACGCTGTCCCCACGCGAAAACGTCGATCTGATCGACGTATCGCCGAAACAGCTGGTGTCGGTTGCGGCCTCGCTCATTCCGTTCCTGGAAAACGACGACGCCAACCGCGCGCTCATGGGTTCGAACATGCAACGTCAGGCCGTGCCCCTGTTGCAGGCCGAGGCACCGCTGGTCGGCACCGGCATCGAAGAAGTCGTGGCCCGTGATTCCGGCGCTGCGATCATGGCGAAACGTGCCGGTATCATCGACCAAGTCGATGCGACCCGTATCGTTGTGCGTGCCACGTCGGATCTGGAACTGGGCGACGCTGGCGTCGACATCTACCGGATGCGCAAGTTCCAGCGTTCGAACCAGAACACCTGCATCAACCAGCGTCCGCTGGTGAAGGTCGGTGACGAGGTCCAAAAGGGTGAAGTGATCGCCGATGGTCCCAGCACCGATATGGGCGAACTGGCACTGGGCAAGAACGTGGTCGTCGCGTTCATGCCGTGGAATGGTTACAACTACGAGGACTCGATTCTGATCTCCGAGCGGATCACCCGTGATGACGTGTTCACCTCGATCCACATCGAGGAATTCGAAGTCGCCGCCCGTGACACGAAGCTTGGGCCAGAAGAAATCACCCGCGACATTCCCAACGTCGGTGAAGAAGCGCTGCGCAACCTCGACGAAGCCGGTGTTGTCTACATCGGTGCGGAGGTTGGTCCGGCAGACATTCTGGTCGGCAAGATCACACCCAAGGGCGAAAGCCCGATGACGCCAGAAGAAAAACTGCTGCGCGCCATCTTTGGTGAAAAGGCGTCCGATGTGCGCGACACGTCGCTGCGTCTGCCGCCGGGTGATTTCGGCACGGTCGTCGAGGTCCGCGTGTTCAACCGCCACGGCGTGGAAAAGGACGAGCGCGCGCTTCAGATCGAGCGCGAAGAGGTCGAGCGCCTGAGCCGTGACCGTGACGACGAGCTGGCGATCCTGGATCGCAACATCTACGCCCGTCTGCACGACATGATCATCGGCAAGGAAGTCGTCAAAGGTCCCAAGGGCATCAAGTCCGGCACCATCGTGACCGAAGAAACGCTGGACGGTCTGTCCCGTGGTCAGTGGTGGCAGCTGGCGCTCAAGGACGAGGGCGATGCCCAGATCGTCGAGGCGCTGAACGAGCAGTACGAAGTGCAAAAGCGCACTCTGGACGCACGTTTCGAGGACAAGGTCGAAAAGGTCCGTCGTGGCGACGATCTGCCGCCGGGTGTCATGAAAATGGTCAAGGTCTTTGTCGCGGTGAAGCGCAAGCTGCAGCCCGGCGACAAGATGGCCGGTCGTCACGGCAACAAGGGTGTCATTTCAAAGGTTGTCCCGATGGAAGACATGCCGTTCCTTGCGGATGGTACACCTGTCGACTTCTGTCTGAACCCGCTGGGTGTGCCGTCGCGGATGAACGTCGGTCAGATCCTCGAGACCCACATGGGCTGGGCCGCACGCGGTCTGGGTATCCAGGTGGACGAGGCGCTGGACGAATATCGCCGCAACGGTGACATGACCCCGGTCAAGGAAGCCTTGCGGATCGCCTATGGCGACGACGTCTATGACGAAGGTTTCGAGGGCATGGGCGACGACCAGATGCTCGAAGCTGCCGGCAACGTGACGCGCGGTGTTCCGATCGCAACGCCGGTTTTTGACGGTGCAAAAGAGGCCGATGTGAACGACAGCCTCAAGCGGGCCGGGTTCGATACATCCGGTCAGTCGGTGCTGTTCGATGGCCGCACGGGTGAGCAGTTCAGCCGCAAGGTGACGGTGGGTGTGAAATACCTGCTGAAACTGCACCACCTGGTCGACGACAAGATCCACGCCCGTTCCACGGGGCCGTACTCGCTCGTCACGCAGCAGCCGCTGGGTGGTAAGGCGCAGTTCGGTGGTCAGCGCTTTGGTGAGATGGAGGTCTGGGCACTGGAAGCCTATGGCGCTGCATACACCCTGCAAGAGATGCTGACGGTGAAGTCGGATGACGTCGCGGGCCGGACCAAGGTCTACGAGAGCATCGTCAAGGGCGAGGACAACTTTGAGGCCGGCGTGCCCGAGTCGTTCAACGTGCTTGTAAAAGAAGTCCGGGGCCTCGGCCTCAACATGGAACTCCTGGATGCGGAGGACGGCGAGTAACCGCTCCGAAATTTCGCGAAATTTCGGCCCCGGCCGATTTTTCGCGAAAAATCGGGCAACGCCCCCCTTACGCACCCCAATTCAAGGAATTGAAGATGAACCAGGAACTGACAAACAACCCGTTCAACCCGGTTGCCCCGGTCAAGACGTTTGACGAAATCAAGGTGTCGCTGGCATCGCCGGAACGGATCCTGTCGTGGTCCTTTGGCGAGATCAAGAAGCCCGAGACCATCAACTACCGCACGTTCAAGCCTGAACGCGACGGTCTGTTCTGCGCGCGTATCTTTGGCCCGATCAAGGACTACGAATGCCTGTGCGGCAAATACAAGCGCATGAAATATCGCGGCGTCGTCTGCGAGAAGTGCGGCGTCGAAGTCACGCTGCAAAAGGTTCGCCGCGAGCGGATGGGCCATATTGAGCTGGCTGCACCCGTGGCACACATCTGGTTCCTGAAATCGCTCCCATCCCGCATCGGCCTGATGCTGGACATGACGCTGCGCGATCTGGAACGCATCCTGTATTTCGAAAACTACGTCGTAATCGAACCGGGTCTGACCGACCTCACCTATGGTCAGCTGATGACCGAAGAAGAGTTCAACGATGCGCAGGACGCTTACGGCGTTGACGCGTTTCAGGCGAACATCGGTGCAGAAGCGATCCGTGAGATGTTGGCACAGATCGATCTGGACGCCGAGGCAGAGCAGCTGCGCGCTGATCTGAAAGAGGCAACCGGCGAGCTGAAGCCCAAGAAGATCATCAAGCGTCTGAAGATCGTCGAGAACTTCATCGACTCTGGCAACCGCCCGGAGTGGATGGTCATGACAGTCATTCCGGTCATTCCGCCAGAACTGCGCCCGCTGGTGCCGCTGGATGGTGGTCGTTTCGCAACGTCGGATCTGAACGACCTGTATCGCCGGGTCATCAACCGCAACAACCGTCTGAAGCGTCTGATCGAACTGCGCGCGCCTGACATCATTGTCCGCAACGAAAAGCGGATGTTGCAGGAATCCGTTGACGCATTGTTCGACAACGGTCGTCGTGGCCGCGTGATCACGGGTGCCAACAAGCGCCCGTTGAAATCGCTGTCTGACATGCTCAAGGGCAAGCAGGGTCGTTTCCGTCAGAACCTTTTGGGCAAGCGCGTCGACTTTTCCGGCCGTTCTGTCATCGTGACCGGTCCGGAACTGAAGCTGCACCAGTGCGGTTTGCCGAAAAAGATGGCGCTCGAACTGTTCAAGCCGTTCATCTACTCGCGGCTTGAGGCCAAGGGCCTTTCGTCCACGGTCAAGCAGGCCAAGAAGCTGGTGGAAAAGGAACGTCCCGAGGTGTGGGACATCCTGGATGAGGTCATCCGCGAACACCCCGTCATGCTGAACCGTGCACCCACGCTGCACCGTCTGGGCATTCAGGCGTTCGAACCCGTCCTGATCGAAGGCAAGGCGATCCAGCTGCACCCGCTGGTCTGTTCGGCATTCAACGCCGACTTTGACGGCGACCAGATGGCCGTTCACGTGCCGCTGAGCCTCGAGGCCCAGCTGGAAGCCCGCGTTCTGATGATGTCCACGAACAACGTGCTGTCGCCTGCAAACGGCGCACCGATCATCGTGCCGTCGCAGGATATGATCCTGGGTCTCTACTACACCACGATCATGCGCGAAGGCATGAAGGGTGAAGGCATGTCGTTCAGCGACATCGACGAGGTCGAGCATGCGCTGACCTCTGGTGAGGTGCACCTGCACGCCAAGATCGAAGCCCGGATGGCCCAGATCGACGACGAAGGTAACGAGGTCATCAAGCGGTTTGAAACCACGCCGGGCCGTCTGCGCCTGGGTGCGCTCTTGCCGCTGAATGCCAAGGCACCTTTCAGCCTGGTGAACCGTCTGCTGCGCAAGAAAGAAGTGCAGCAGGTCATCGACACCGTCTACCGCTACTGCGGCCAGAAAGAGTCCGTGATCTTCTGTGACCAGATCATGACCATGGGCTTCCGCGAGGCGTTCAAGGCCGGTATTTCCTTTGGCAAGGACGACATGGTCGTGCCCGACACCAAATGGGCGCTTGTTGATGAAACGCGCGACCTGGTGAAGGATTTCGAACAGCAGTACATGGACGGCCTGATCACCCAGGGTGAAAAGTACAACAAGGTTGTCGATGCCTGGTCGAAAGCCAACGACAAGGTCACCGACGCCATGATGACCACGATTTCGACCACCGGTCGGAACGAGGCTGGCGCCGAAAACGAGCCGAACTCGGTCTACATGATGGCGCACTCCGGTGCCCGTGGTTCTGTCACCCAGATGAAACAGCTGGGCGGCATGCGCGGCCTGATGGCCAAGCCGTCGGGCGAAATCATCGAGACGCCGATCATCTCGAACTTCAAGGAAGGTCTGACCGTTCTTGAATACTTCAACTCGACCCACGGTGCCCGCAAGGGTCTGTCGGATACCGCGCTGAAAACGGCGAACTCGGGTTACCTGACACGTCGTCTGGTGGACGTCGCACAGGACTGCATCATCCGCGAGATCGACTGCGGAACAGAGCGTGCCATCACGGCAGAAGCCGCCGTGAACGACGGTGAGGTCGTGTCCTCTCTGGCCGAGCGTGTTCTGGGTCGCGTCAGCGCCGATGACGTTCTGCGTCCCGGCACGGACGAGGTGCTTGTCGAAGCCGGCGAGCTGATCGACGAACGCAAGGCCGACATGATCGACATGGCCGCCATCGCCAAGATGCGGATCCGGTCGCCACTGACCTGCGAAGCCGAAGACGGCGTTTGCGCAACCTGCTACGGGCGCGACCTTGCCCGTGGTACGCGCGTCAACATCGGCGAGGCTGTCGGCATCATCGCGGCACAGTCCATCGGTGAGCCCGGTACACAGCTGACGATGCGGACCTTCCACATCGGCGGTGTGGCACAGGGTGGCCAGCAGTCGTTCCTCGAGGCAAGCCAGCCCGGCAAGATCGAGTTCCGCAACGCGTCCTTGCTGGACAACACGGCAGGCGATTCGGTTGTCATGGGCCGGAACATGGTCATCGCGATCGTGGACGACAACGGCGTGGAACGGGCGACCCACAAGGTCGGCTATGGTTCCAAGGTGTTCGTGACCGAAGGTCAGGACATCCACCGCGGCGACAAGCTGTTTGAATGGGACCCGTTCACACTGCCGATCATCGCCGAGAAGGCCGGTCGCGTGAAATATGTGGACCTGGTCAACGGTATCGCTGTCCGCGAGGACACCGATGACGCAACCGGTATGACGCAGCGCATCGTGTCCGACTGGCGCGCGGCCCCCAAGGGCAACGAGCTGGCACCGAAAATCATTATCGCGGACGCCAACGGCGAACCGGTGATGAAGGATGACGGCAACCCCGTGTCCTATGCCATGTCGGTTGACGCTGTTCTGTCCGTCGAGGACGGTGAGGATATCCAGGCGGGTGACGTGGTTGCACGTATTCCGCGCGAGGGTGCCAAAACCAAGGACATCACCGGTGGTCTGCCGCGTGTGGCCGAACTCTTTGAGGCACGCCGCCCCAAGGATCACGCCATCATCGCGGAAATCGACGGCTATGTCCGGTTCGGCAAGGACTACAAGAACAAGCGCCGCATCGCGATTGAATCCTCCGATGATCCGGATGTGAAGGTCGAGTACATGGTGCCCAAGGGCAAGCACATCCCGGTGGTCGAAGGCGACTTTGTCCAGAAGGGTGACTACATCATGGACGGCAACCCGGCCCCGCACGACATTCTTGCGGTTATGGGTGTCGAGGCGCTGGCCGATTACATGATCGACGAGGTGCAGGACGTTTACCGTCTTCAGGGTGTGAAGATTAACGACAAGCACATCGAAGTCATCGTGCGTCAGATGCTGCAAAAGTGGGAAATTCAGGACAGCGGCGATACCGTTCTTCTGAAGGGCGAGACCGTGGACAAGGCCGAGTTCGACGAAGCCAACGCCAAGGCGATTTCGCGCAACGGCCGTCCGGCAACGGGCGAACCGATCCTGCTGGGCATCACCAAGGCGTCGCTGCAAACCCGCAGCTTTATCTCTGCCGCGTCGTTCCAGGAAACCACGCGCGTGCTGACCGAGGCTTCGGTCATGGGCAAGCGTGACAAGCTGGTCGGTCTGAAAGAGAACGTCATCGTGGGTCGTCTGATCCCGGCCGGCACAGGCGGTGCGACCAGCCGGATGCGCAAGATTGCATCCGACCGTGACAACGTCGTCATCGAGGCGCGCCGGGAAGAGGCCGAACAGGCCGCAGCCCTGGCAGCCCCGGTCCAAGAGCCGATGGCTGACGATGTGGTCGGTGGGGACGAGTTCGACACAATCGTGGTCGACACCCCCGAAAGCCGCGACGAATAAAATCCGTCCTGACGGTAAAGGAGGCCCCCGGTGCAAACCGGGGGCCTTTTGCGTTTGTGACGATGCGGTTTTATCCTAGGCTGTCCCAAGGCCAAAGGAGGATGCCGTGACTGATACGACCCATCATCAACTGGATTACGTGGAATTCACTTCACCCGAACCGCAGGCAACACGGGAATTCATGGCCGATGTCTTTGGCTGGTCGTTCGTGGACTATGGGCCTGACTATGCTGATATTCAGGGTGCGGGGATCGGCGGTGGTGTCGAGCGCGGCACGCTGCGCGCACCTCTGCCGGTCATCAATTCGAACGACCTCGACGCCAGCCTGGCGGCCGTCAAGGCGGCAGGGGCCAAGATCACGGTCGACATCTTCAGCTTTCCGGGCGGGCGCCGTTTCCAGTTTCTGGCACCCGGCGGCACAGAGATGGCGGTCTGGACAAAGGAGCCGGAATAGCACGGCAAGTCTGGCAGTCTTCAGTCGTGCCTGCTACGGCTTGACCTATGGTATTGACTGACAACATCCGCGGTGCTGCGCTGATGACGGGTGCGATGTTCGCATTCACCGTGAACGACACCTTTCTCAAGGCGCTGTCGGATCAGGTGCCATTGTTCCAGACGATTTTCCTTCGGGGGATCGGCGTCATTGCGTGCCTGACGATCATGGCTGCACTTATGCGGCAATTGAATTTCAGACAAAGCCGGCGTGACTGGGTCCTGATCGTGATCCGGGGCCTGGCAGAGTTGGCCGCCGCCTATTTCTTTTTGACGGCGCTGTTCAACATGCCCATCGCGGCAGCCAGCGCGATCTTGCAGGCACTCCCGCTGACGGTGAGCCTGGCGGGCGCACTCTTTCTTGGCGAGGCGCTTGGCTGGCGACGGCTAGTGGCGATCCTGATCGGATTCGTCGGTGTATTGCTGATCGTCAGGCCGGGCGGTGCCGATTTCAATTTCTACTCTGTCTATGCGGTGCTTTCGGTGGCCTGCGTCACGCTGCGTGACCTCGTCGTGCGGCGAATGGACAAGTCGGTGCCATCGCTGCTGGTGTCGCTTGTCGCGGCGATCTGCGTCACCGTGGGTGCGGGTGTCGCCTGCTTCTTTGTCGCATGGGTGCCGGTGCAGGGCCTGGCGGTGGCACAGATTGGCGGCGCCACCATTTTCGTCGTATTTGGCTACATCTTTTCGGTGGCGGCGATGCGTGTCGGAGATATCAGTTTTGTCGCGCCGTTTCGCTATGTCAGCCTGCTGGTTGCCTTGATCCTGGGATTTGCCGTCTTTGGAGAGGTGCCGCGCGTCCTGACGCTGGTGGGCGCGGGAATCGTTGTTGCAACGGGTCTGTTCACATTGTTCCGGGAACAGCGGTTGAACCTGCGCCGTCGCACGATTCCCGACCGTATCCGCTAGGATTTGCGAGGCTTCGCGCAGCGGGGGCGCCACTGTTGACACCCCATGCCACGGGCCCTATACGGCGCGCATCCGGGTAGGGGGTAATCCCCCCAGATCCGATATCAAATGTCGTAGTGGTCAAGAACCGGACTAATGCTGTCTTGTTCCTCTGAATACTCACCGCACCGAACCTCCGGTAAGGGTTCGACTGCGGAATTTTTGTGCTTTGCAGACGTGCGGGGCATGCCAAGTCAATCCGCGGGGCCAGACCCCGCTCACATGTGAGAGAATAGGGAAAACCGCCCCATGCCAACGATCCAACAGCTGATCCGCAAACCGCGCCAGCCCAAAGTCAACCGTTCCAAGTCCATGCACCTCGAAGGCTGCCCGCAAAAGCGCGGCGTCTGCACACGCGTGTACACCACCACACCGAAAAAACCGAACTCCGCTATGCGGAAGGTCGCCAAGGTCCGCCTGACCAACGGCTACGAGGTGATTTCCTACATCCCCGGTGAGAGCCACAACCTGCAGGAGCACTCTGTTGTTCTGATCCGCGGCGGTCGTGTAAAAGACCTTCCCGGTGTGCGTTACCACATCCTGCGCGGTGTTCTGGATACCCAGGGCGTCAAAGATCGTAAGCAGCGTCGTTCCAAGTACGGCGCGAAGCGTCCCAAGTAAGCATTTGGGCCGCCGGGACCGCCCGGCGCTTCGCCCGTCAACGAACAAGAGGAAACACACATGTCACGTCGCCACGCCGCTGAAAAACGCGAAGTTCTGCCCGACGCCAAGTTCGGCGATACCGTTCTGACCAAGTTCATGAACAACCTCATGATCGACGGCAAGAAAGCCGTCGCAGAGCGCATCGTCTACAACGCATTCGATCGCGTCGAAGCCAAGCTGAAGAAATCCCCCGTCGAGGTCTTTCACGAGTCCCTCGAGCTGATCAAACCCTCTGTCGAAGTGCGTTCGCGCCGCGTCGGTGGTGCAACCTACCAGGTGCCCGTCGAAGTCCGCCCCGAGCGCCGCGAGGCACTGGCCATCCGCTGGCTGATCGCTGCTGCCAAAAAGCGCAACGAGAACACCATGGAAGAGCGCCTTGCAGGCGAGCTGATGGACGCCGTCAACGGTCGTGGTACGGCCGTGAAAAAGCGTGAAGACACCCACAAGATGGCCGACGCGAACAAAGCGTTCAGCCACTACCGCTGGTAATTCAGGAGCACCACTAGAATGGCACGCGACTATAAACTCGAGCGCTACCGCAACTTTGGTATCATGGCGCACATCGACGCAGGCAAGACGACCTGTTCCGAACGCATCCTGTACTACACCGGCAAGTCCCACAACATCGGCGAAGTCCACGACGGTGCCGCGACGATGGACTGGATGGAGCAGGAGCAAGAGCGCGGGATCACGATCACCTCTGCTGCGACCACGACCTTCTGGCAGCGTCAGGAAGATCCGACCGCTGACGGCACGTCCGACACAAAATACCGGATGAACATCATCGACACGCCCGGCCACGTGGACTTCACCATCGAAGTCGAGCGTTCGCTGGCCGTTCTCGACGGCGCGATCTGCGTGCTTGACGCCAACGCCGGTGTCGAACCCCAGACTGAAACCGTGTGGCGTCAGGCTGACCGCTACAAGGTGCCGCGCATCGTGTTCGTGAACAAAATGGACAAGATCGGTGCCGATTTCTACAACTGCGTCGCCATGATCGAAGACCGGACTGGTGCGAAAACCGCACCGATCCAGCTGCCGATCGGCGCAGAGAACGAACTCGAAGGCATCATCGACCTCGTGACCATGGAAGAGTGGGTCTACGCAGGCGAAGATCTGGGCGCATCCTGGGTGCGTCAGCCGATCCGCGACAGCTACAAGGAGCGCGCTGACGAGTACCACGCCGCTCTGGTCGAGCAGGCCGTGGAAATGGACGACGAGGTCATGATGGCCTACCTCGACGGCGTCGAGCCTGACGTGGACACGCTGCGCAAGCTGATCCGCAAGGGTACGCTGGCGATGAAGTTCGTGCCCGTGCTGGCCGGTTCCGCGTTCAAGAACAAAGGCGTGCAGCCGCTGCTGAACGCTGTCGTCGACTATCTGCCCAGCCCGCTGGACGTGGTCGATTACATGGGCTTCAAGCCCGGTGACGAAACGGAAACACGTAACATTCCGCGTCGCGCCGATGATGACATGCCGTTCTCGGCACTGGCATTCAAAATCATGAACGACCCCTTCGTCGGTTCCTTGACGTTTACCCGGATCTATTCGGGTCAGCTGAAAAAGGGCGACGCCATGCTCAACTCCACCAAGGGGAACAAAGAGCGTGTCGGTCGTATGATGATGATGCACTCGATCCAGCGTGAAGAGATCGACGAAGCCTTTGCAGGTGACATCATCGCACTGGGTGGTCTGAAGAACACCACCACCGGTGACACCCTGTGTTCGGAAAAGGACCCCGTCGTTCTGGAAACGATGACCTTCCCCGAGCCCGTCATCGAGATCGCAGTCGAGCCCAAGACAAAGGCCGACCAGGAAAAGATGGGTATCGCACTGGCACGTCTGGCTGCCGAGGATCCGTCCTTCCGCGTCGAAACCGATTTCGAATCCGGTCAGACCATCATGCGTGGCATGGGCGAACTTCACCTCGACATTCTGGTCGACCGCATGAAGCGCGAGTTCAAGGTCGAGGCGAACATCGGTGCGCCGCAGGTGGCCTATCGTGAAACCATCGGTCACGCCGTCGAACATACCTACACCCACAAGAAACAGTCGGGTGGTTCGGGTCAGTTCGGTGAGGTCAAGCTGGCCATCATGCCGACAGAGCCGGGCGAAGGTTATTCGTTCGAATCCAAGATCGTCGGCGGTGCCGTGCCCAAGGAATACATTCCGGGCGTCGAAAAGGGTATCCGTTCGGTCATGGACTCTGGTCCGCTGGCAGGCTTCCCGGTCATCGACTTCAAGGTCGAGCTGCTGGACGGCAAGTTCCACGACGTGGACTCCTCGGTCCTGGCATTCGAAATCGCTGCACGGATGTGCATGCGTGAAGGGATGCGCAAGGCAGGGGCCAAGCTGCTTGAACCGATCATGAAGGTCGAGGTCGTGACGCCCGAGGAATATACCGGTGGCATCATCGGCGACCTCACGTCCCGTCGTGGCATGGTTCAGGGTCAGGACAGCCGCGGCAACGCCAACGTCATCGACGCAATGGTGCCGCTGGCCAACATGTTCGGCTACATCAACACGCTGCGGTCCATGTCTTCGGGCCGTGCCCAGTTCACGATGCAGTTTGATCACTACGATCCGGTTCCGCAGAACCTGTCCGAAGAGATCCAGGCGAAATACGCATAATGGTGCGGCGGGTGCCTGCACCCGCCCCCCACACCCCCAAATCCGTTTTTCAAGGAGGCCA
>NZ_LJAK01000023.1 GCF_001420005.1 Loktanella sp. 3ANDIMAR09
AAACCGATTATGAAGAACGGCTATATCTTCTAGCAAAGCTCTTGGTGATTCCAGTACGTTGGGGCTGGTCTCAATTTCAACCACACCAATTTGGCCGGATCGGAACCTCAGCAACCCGTCCATTCTCACATTGGTGTCGCCCTTTCTTCTTATGTTTGCGGCTACCCCACAGGATAAGAAGATGTTCCTAACAAGCCGAGTCGTTTGGGTATCATTCAGGGTAGCGATAATTTCTGGAAGGTTCGTTAAGAAGTGGCCGCCTGAAGCAGAAAGAGAGCCTTGTTTCTTCGCTTGAGAGTGTGTTGCCCCGGTTTCGGCCGGAACGGTGACGTGATCGAGATCGTCGGTTTCGACCTTAGCTGTGCCATCCACATTGAGTGTGATAGCACCATATGGGCATTGCAATGCACAAAGGCCACAGCCGACGCATCGCTCATTGTCGATCTCGACGGTTTCACCACCTTCTTTCCAGTCAATGGCGTTTACTGGGCAAACTTCTTGGGAAGGATCACCTGGAAATGCACTGAGTTCGCCGCCAAGGTCGAAATTCTGTTCCTTGAGCTCGATGCATGGTGCATCGTGACATCCTAGACATGTAGCGCTTCCGGCTTTTCCACCATCCATGTGCCAGACAGATCGGGTGTTGGGTGAAACGTGAATGGAATCCAGTTTTCCACCTGGTGATAGCAACCGTCCTTGGCGTCCGAGTTCTCTCTTGTGGCGAAGGACATCAGACATTGAGGAATCCTTTCAATTCTGAAAGCTGGTCCTCGGCGACCGACACATCTTCAACAACTGCTTTGAGAGCAAGAAAAGTAAGGGTTTTCAGGTCGAGAACCCCGATTTTGAATCCAAATGCGGCATAAACATCGTCGATAAGCATAGACATGTCGCCTCGTTCGTTTGGTATTTGATAACCAACGACAAGAGTGGAGAGTTCATGACGGGTTTCGAGCCCACCTCTCGATAATAGTATCACTTTATTTTCAATAGCTTGGCGTATTGCCTTTGTTGACAGGAATAGTTCTTCAGTCGGGGACTTGATCTCAATGGGGAGCGCTAAATCGTGAAGCCAAACGCAGGCGTCCCAGCGTTGATAATTGACGCCTGCACGAGAGTAATCGCTTGGAAAGCCCATCAATCGAAAAAGCTGTGTAACCAGTGGGTAGAACAGCGTTTGAGTGTTTTGACGGCGAGATTCTGCGAACGCGGTCGCTGCGGCGTCTAGGGTGGGTGTGGACTGCACAAGCTCTTCAAGTTCGCAGCGCAACCCCACAAGATCCTCATCTGCGTCGTCGGTTTGGGTTTCGACATATTTCGGGGCAACGAACAAGTGCTCTCTTGAGCCACGACCAACTTCGATACCGTCCAACTTTTCTTGAGCGTGCCGTTCCGCAGGCGAAGCATCAGGGGTCGGAAAGATTAAGGATGAGTCTGCGACAGATAGCGACTGGAAGGGGGAGAACAATATTGGTTTTTCGATGGGAACCTGAAGCGCATTCAAGGCGCTATGCACGAGCTCTCGATCTGCGCGCAATTCGGCTTCTACAGATGCCAGATCAAAGCCAGAGCGTTCCATCATGGAGAAATGTGCCTGGCGGGAAAGCGCCCGTTTCTGATCGAAGTTGAGACTGTCAACTTGGTCTGTTCTAAGATCAACGGCATCCAAAAGACTTAATGCACGGGCTTTCCCATGATGGGTTAAGCGATGAATTTCGAACGTCTTTTTTCTGCTTCGGTAGGGCTCTTTGTCTTTTTCTGTCCAGCCAAGATCGCGGAGAACAGCGAGCGGCCACCTGGTGTAGTTGCGCAAGGTGTTGATCTGGATTCCGCGCTCTTCTTTGAGTTCTTCGAGAGCGGATTTTATGTGATCAGGAGTTTCGCGCAGGGCATTAACCTTTGCTGCGAGAGCGGCAAGGGCCTCTGGAGAGCGATCAGTTGAAGCGCTAAGTGGCGCCACAATCATTTCGTCTCTTGAGAGGCCGTCGTTGCAAGTAAGCATGATCTTCAGGATCGTGGCGAATGGTCGGATGTAGTGCTCGCCGCGGAGGTCAAGGACGTGACTCGGGTAGGCAATCCCGAGAACAGTCTCTTCAAGCAGGGGTTGCCATTGGCGACCAGCAGCGACGACTTGTTCACCAAGAAGTGTGAATGTGTAGTTCAGCGCCGATGCTTCTGTTGACCTAAGCCACCCCAATGAGCGGAAGAGTTCCGCATACATCTTTAGCTGGTTGTAGAGCGGGTCGCGGCTGCGATCTTGGCGTGTCGATCGAGCGATTGCCTCACCGCCCATATGTCCCGATGATGTGGCCAGGTTAGCCTCGACGGTAGCTTGTACAATGTTGTCTAAATCAACGACCTGACCTCGGAAACGGTTGAAAGCAGCGGCATAGACTGCCACGAAGTTTGAGAGGGTGGAGCCAGGGTTGGGGAAGCGGAGCATCTCACTTGCCCCCGTTTTTTGCCGAAATATTGGCCAGTAGCTCGGACGGCTCTACATTAAGCGCTTCGGAAATTCGCAGAAGGTTCTTGAAGCCTAAATTGCGCTCACCGCGCTCGACGCCGCCTACGTAAGTTCGATCAAGGCCGCAGGCGTCTGCGAAGCTTTCTTGAGAAAAGCCCCTAGCGCTCCGTAGCTCTCTGATCTTGGACCCAAGCTTCTGTAATTGCGGTGTAAATTTTTGATCGTCCATCAAGCAAAATTGCCTGATCTGACGTCAATGAGTCCACGGACTTTGAGTATCTTTTAGGTGGCTGCTTAGACTCGCCGCACGGTTCTCTCGCTGACCTTGAACAGCCGCGCGATCTCGGAAACGCGGCGTTGTTCATCGTCGCGCATTCGGCGCACTTCGGCTTTCTGGTCAGCTGTGAGAGCGGGGGGGCGACCACCGACCCGCCCCCGCCTACGTGCGAAAGCCAAGCCTTCTCTGGTCCTCTCTGAAATCCGCTCACGCTCGAACTGAGCGATGGAAGCAAATACATGAAACACCAGACGTCCTGCCGGCGTCGTCGTATCGATGTCCTCGGCCAGGGATCGGAAGCCGGCACCGCGTTCCCGGATCGCCTCTACGATCTCCAAAAGGTCCTTCAGAGACCGCGCCAGGCGGTCATACTTCGTGACCGTCACAACGTCGCCGTCGCGGAGCTGCTCCAGCATTCGGTCCAGTTCCGGTCGGGCGCGCCTCGATCCGCTGATCTTGTCAGCGAAGACCTTCTCGGCACCGGCTGCCGAAAGGGCATCCGCCTGTGAATCCAGGCTCTGGCCGTCAGTGCTGACGCGGGCATATCCGATGATCATGCTCTACTGTGACAAAAACCTGCCAAAACCGCAAAGGTTTTGCCGGGGGTTTTTGTCCTAGCCAAGCGATTGATCGTGGGCAGGGTAGGGGATGCGGACAAAAACGACCGTTTTTGACCGCTCACAACTACCGCCGTGCAGTCACATCACACTAATCCGGAACTTCGAAACGTGTATCAAAGTCATCCGGTATTTCACGTCCGAGAGATACAAGGACCATTCGTATGAAGTCTTTGATAGTTGCAACATCAAGCCGCCGCGAAAGGCTCCCTGGGTAGTCCTGAGGCAAACGGGCAAGCGTTGCCATAAAATCGTCAATCATACGTTGTTCAAATTTCTGTACCGCTGCATTGGCTGCGTCAGTCTTGGCACGCTCAGCCATAAGCCGGATACGTTTCATCCGGGGCGACTTATTCTGTGCGGCTAGCGGGGCAGGGGTATCGAAGAGATACCCCCCAGCCCGAAAAACAAGCATCTTTCCACGAGCCTGCTCCCGATCTTGATAAACCTTCCCATCGCGTTCGCCAATTAGCTCTACGTCGATATCAAAGCTCTTGAGCTTCCGTTGAACAAGCTGAGACAAGCCCTCGGCCTCTTCCAGATCGCGAGGTCTAATAACAACCATCTTGGAAACTTCGTCCTCGATGAAATCAAACACACCACCATTGGCCTTGAGTATATGCCGCATGAAGTTGTGGAAGTAGCCAGTCGCCAAGCCGGTCGATGCTGATGCCTCGACAAGCGGCAGCCCGTAGTACTCGCTCATTGGGTTAGCCGCAGGATTCATGCCAGCATCATCTCCGAAAATTACTGTTTTGATCATCGGCAATAATTTCGCAAAAAGTACTTCTTCCTCAAAGCTCTCGACTACAGCTTGGTACGTGCCTTGAAGGTAGAATGATGACTGCGGGTTACCGTCCTTATCCGTCATAACAACCGGGATTGTTGGAATGCCGAGGGCATGCAACATCGCCAGCTCGTACATAACACTTGGACTACCCGCCGAAACATCCATGATCCCCAGCTCCGCGGTGTCGAGGATACCGAACACTCGGCTGGTGATCATTCCGCTATCATCAAGCTCTGGTGTATAGATTTTGATGTTAGGGGCCCCATTTTGTTGGACAATTTCGTTTGCCGCCCGCTCTACAGCTGCCTTGAGTCGCTGGATATGGTCTGCAAAAGGAAGACCATGAGCGTCCTGTTGTGTGCCGCCCATCGGTCCACCGATGAAGATATCAAAAGGTTCTCGCATAATCAGACCTTACTCGGCTAGGGTGTCATCAAAGAGACCAACTTAACATACAGACTAGAGTACTCTTCCATGTCATCCAAACCAAATTCGGACATTGGCCTGAATCCGGGCGACGAGGACTACCTCAGAGAGCAGTTTCCCAAAATGGCCGAAATTTTCATCTGGCCGGAGCTTACTACAGCATTCAAAAACCACGAAAATGAAGCTCTAGAAAAAAAGTCATCTTCGAGACGCAATAGTTTCTACGCCATTGTGTTCATGGTGCTATCACTATCAACGACAATAACCGCTGCTGCGCCGATCATGACCGAATGGGCCTCTAGACCTGATTGGCTGAGACCGCTCTTAGCAACTGTGTCACTTTTATTTCTCGTTCTATCGGTTTTTCTTGGCAAAGGGATTTTGTTTGGAAGACGACGCGATGCTTGGCTTTATCATCGTTTAGCAGGAGAGCGTTTGAGACATCTTTATTTTCAATTTTTGTTGGAGCATATGTGTGAGGCATGCTCTCAAGGAAGTGTGTCGCAACAAACTGTCATCGGCTCTCGAAAGTCAGCTCTTGCAAGCGTACTTAAGAAAATTTGTGCGCCAGTCTACGTGCAGATCGTTAAAGGGGATACAAACCTGGAAGAAGCGGCGCTCTTGGCCAGAAAAGTAGATTGCGAAGAAGCAGAACTCGATCCAGATAAGCTAGACGAATTCCGAAAGTTTTGGGTGGAATTTCGCTTTAGTTGGCAAATCGGCTACGCCACAGAGCAGGCTGGACGGCGGGCTTCGCCTTTCCCAATATTTGGGTCTCTCGCAGACCAAGAACATACTGTATCTAGTTTAGAATTTATTGCTACTGTGGGGATCATTGCTCTTCAGTGTTTAGCCGTGGCTGCGCAGTTTTTTAGCTCGGATAGCACCGTAGAGAATGCAGTTTTTCTTGCGAGCATCCTAGCGGTGGCTATCGTTGGCCTACAAGCATATCGCGATGGCATGGGGCTGACAGAAGACCTTACTAGAAATCGTGTTTACGCATCGTATTCGGCAAAGCTTCTTCGGGACTATAAGAAAGCCCTACAAAATGAAAGTGTTCAGGCAGAGATGCGGATTATGGCCGAAATGGAAGACTTGGCATATTTTGAAACGCGAGAGTTTTTACATACGCACAGCAATGCGCGTTTTTCACTTTAGTTAGTATCCTAGTATTTGCGCCAAGACTTCGTACCATCTCTTATTCTATCTGAGCCACTGTTTCAAATTTACTGCCAGCCGGGTTGAGGAAGGTGTTCTCGACAGTTAGTCCTGCCTGCACTGCATATTCTTTTACCACACCCACAATTTGATCATGCCGCCTAATCAGCTCGGCGCGGTCGCTTTCATCCGAGTAGGACGGATGAATGTCTTGAAACACTAACTTCATAGGTGGGCTGATTACAAAGCCCCGCTCGTTGAGTAGGCGGAAAGCCTCTATCGCTCGTGCATTATCATCTGGGTTCAAGATAAAGTCCGAGAAAACCATAGATGACTTACTGCCCATAGGACTTGTTACTCTGACGAAAAATCGCTTGGAACCTTCCGCAACAATCTGAAAGGACCAGTCGTCTGTTCGGGCGGTAAGATCGGTCATGATTTACTCCTCGAAGTCGATGCATGAGAGCATCCCACTTCTGACATGTTTGCGCTCCAGAATGTAGAATTTTTTGATGTAGTTGAAGATGCCCTGTCTGGCTTGCTTGCGGGCATTTCATGCCCGTCCGCGCGAAGCGCCGGGCCTGTCGGCGGGTGGCCTTCAGGTTGCCCACCGACAGGTCACCCTGAAACCACCCACCACCCGGATCACACCAGAACGCAAAAGGCCCCCGCCTATCGACGGGGGCCTCGATCATTTCTGCGGTGCGGGCTGTTACTCGGCGGCCATCCGGTCGGCCTGCGCGGTGCGCTCCATGATGTAATCCACGGCTTTCTGCGCCTCGGACCCGGCACGGAAGATCGCGCGGCTGTCTTCCTTCATCGCTTCCAGCCATCCTTCGACATAGGCCGCGCTCTGGTCGAATTCAGGCTCTACCCCGATCTGCGCGCAAAGCATGCAGTTGCCAATCTCCGCGACCAGTTCCTCGAACGCGTAGGCCTTGCGGTCATTGAACCGGCCTAAACGGTCCAGTCGCTTTGTCGCCCCTGTCCAGTGGGTCAGCTCATGCGCCAAGGTGCCGTAATACCCTGCGGCCCGATGAAACGTGCCAATCGGCGGCATGTGGATTCGGTCGGTCTTGATGTTGTAATAGGCGCGCGGCTCCTCGGTCACGTCGATCTGCGCGCCGGTCGCCGCAAAGAACGCCTCCAGCTCAGGGTCGGCCACGGTGCCAAGATCGCGGGGCGGGTCTGGCAGGATGTAGAATTCAGCGGGCAAGCCGTCGATCTGATCGGCATTGAACACACGGTAGGCCTTGGCATAGGGGATCTGGCGTTCTTCGCCGTTCTCGTCCTCGCGCTCGACCGTGCCGTATTTTACGACCGTGGCGGATTTCTCGCCCTTGCGGACATGGCCCCCAAGCTGCTTGGCCTGATTGAACGTCATCCAACGGGCGGAGCTGTAATCCTTGGCCATCGCCGTCGCCCAAAGCATCAGGATGTTGATGCCCCGATAGGCTTCACCGTTGAACCGTTCCGGTAAGCTGACCGATGCCCCGCCCCCGGTCCACGGCTTGCGCCAAGGCGGTGTTCCCGCCTCGATCTGCGCGATGATCTGATTGGTGACATGGGTGTAAACGTCAAACTTCTCTGCGGTCATTTGTGACCCTCCTTCGAGTGACGCGGGCCGGGTCTCTTCCCCTTTCCGCCGATGGGCGGGCCTTCCTTCTCTGTTGTCTGGAATGCCCATGCATTCCGGACGGCAGAGCAGGTAAGGGCAAAGCCCGTCCTGCGGCCTGGCGGGGACGTGACAACCGGGTGGAGGGCGTGAATTTGGGAGGGAACCGCGCGCATGCGCGTGGGAGGAACCGGAATTCTCGACCGGAACCGACGCCGCAGGCGGCGCTTGCCGGTTTTCTCGGACCTGCCGGGATGGCAGGCGGATCAACAGGATATGGAAGCTGTCAGGGTTGGGGTGAGCGGACGCTAGTCCGTCGATCCCCTGCCCTGGCTACCACTCAGAGCGAGACCGGCACCCAGCCGGGATCACTGAATTCTATCAGCTTTACAGGCGTGAACCGAAGCGAAGGGCGGTCATAATCTTTTCAAAGTCTTAGGGTATTGTTCTGGGACAGGAGTTTCAAATGACAGCCGACGTACTAGGGCCAGACAACGCATTTTGGATTGATGGCGAATGGCTTGGTTGGGATAGCATTATCGACCCAGAAGAAACCAATTACAGCCGTCTCGCTGAACTTGAGCGCGAGGCTGAACTACGCCTTAAGTACCCGAACGCTGATCCAACTTTGGTTCCGTACTTTCAGGACCTGCTGACGCTTGCAGAGGCCTATTTCTGTGACACTGGACAGCACCTCAACGTCTACGGCGACATTGGTGAACTTTTCGGTGCGATCATGTATGGAATCAAACTTCACAAAAACCATGCCCAAGGCTCCGATGGTAGATTGGGAAACGACTTCGTTGAAATCAAAACAATCTCGCCGATCAACAGCAAAGAAAAGACCAGCGTGCGTCTCGACAGGCATTTCAGCAAACTGCTCGTCGTAAAAATTGACGATGACTTTGAAGTTTCGGGACGCCTCGTAAAGCGGGCCAACTTGCCAAAAAGGGCGGGCAACAGTCTCCGGCTATCATGGGCAAACATGCCCGAAGCCAACTGATCTGAAAATGCATGCCTCTCCAATAATATACTATTGAACGCATTGCTGAATTCCGCCACACTGAGACATTCTCTCCTTTCTCAGTTTATGCGATGAACCAAACGACTGAACTCGAACTCAACGTGACTACCGAACAAGGCCTTCGGGCGCTTGCCGAGGAGGGGCATACGGTCGAAGTGCTGTGTAAAGCCGATCCTGAACGCAAAGGACCAAGCTGGTATGGTCTATGGATCATGCGGACGGTCGGAAACGATGGACAGGAGAAAATCCTTGTCACAGCCAGGACGCGCGTGACGCAGAACGCAATCAGAGTGCGCGAGTTCAAGACGGCAACTGGCGTTATTTCGTTCCTTGTCGGTATTGGGTTCGCACAGGCGAGCATTCCTATGAAGAACGGGGAAACGACCTCGCATCGCCTCGTCAGTGACTGAGGCCCGGATCGCGGTCGATGTCCCGATCCTTCTCGACCTCCTGATCCTTCTCCTGGTCGCGCTCGTCCTCAATCTCCAGCTTCTCACGCGGTTTGTTCAGCACGTCTTTCAGGCGCTCGTTGACGGACGGCTTGCGCGCCTCGCGCCCTGTGTGTTCGCGCATGTCATACTCGCTGTGACCGTCCAGCTTGTGAACCACCGCCTGGCCATCGCGCCCGGCGTCTTTCTCCATGATCTCTTTCAGCCGCTCCCGCGCATAATTGCGGCCTTCCGGCTTCGGCGTGTCGTCCTGGTCCCGTGACTGGCCCACGACACGCGCCAGACGCTCTCGGAAGTCTTCAGGGTTTCGGTCGCGATCTTTCGCGGTTGCAGCCCTGAGTGCTGCCAGACCGGCAGAGACGCGGCCCTGCCCGGCCTCGCGCTCGATGCCGTAGGTCTCACGCGCCAGTTCCAACCGCGCGCGCATTTCGCGGAACGCGGCACGGGCCTGGCGAGCGGCATGGACGACAGCGCCACGTTCGGTGACGGGTTTGTATTCCCGGCCCTGGCGCTCGGCCATCGCCTTGGCCCGGCGTTCCATGGAGTTGGCGGCTGGCCCGAGCTTCAGCTCTGGATCGCGGTCCAGCTCCTCAGCGGAGAGTTGATCACCTCGCTCCAGCGCCGCCTCGCGCTGCGCCTCAAGCGACCGATGATCGACCCGCTCCACCTCCCCTGCCCGCTCCAAAGCGCGGTTCTGCAACTCGGCCCAAAGGCCGCGCATCTGCTCGATCTCGACGCCACCGGTCTTGGCGGAATCGAGCACACGGGTTTTGGTGGTGAAGCCGTCGGCTTCCAGCTTGCGGGTGGAAGTCAGGACATGGGCGTGATGGTTGCGCTGATCGCCCTCGTGGTGCGGCGCATGGATCGCCACATCGACGGCCACACCGTAGCGGCTGACCAGCTCCTGGGCGAAGTCGCGGGTGATCTGGGACCGGTCCTCGGCGCTGATCTCGGAGGGCAGGGCCAGCTCCCATTCGCGGGCGGTGACGGAGTTGCGGCGAGTCTCGCTGGCCTCAACCTCGTTCCAGAGGCGCGAGCGATCCCTGGCCCAATCCGGCGCGTCCTTCGGGGTCAGGATGAAGGTCTCCTCGATGCCCTGCTTGCGGGTGTAATCGTGGACGCGGCCTTCACGCTGGCACTCGATGCGCTCCCCGACACGGTAGGCCGCTGCCGCCGTGGCAGAGCGCCCGGCGCTGCGTTTGATCGTCTTCACAGAGAGGTGGTAGCTCGCCATCAGCGCACCCCTCCATTGAGACGGAAACGCGTTGGCCGCATCGCGCCAGGCACCGGCGTTCCGTCTGGCTCTTGGCTCGTGACAAGAGCCAAGATGGTGGTGCATGATGAGGTTGAAGCCTGTCCTGTGTCTCTCGTGAACGGGGCAGTCTTCAACCTCCCTGTTGGGCGCAAGCCGGGGGCTTCGGAACATCGTGTTCCGGAGCCGTCGAGGTGGTGCGCAACCGTCTTTTCCCCGATGGATCGCGCCCCGCCCCGGCGCGATACGAGTGGAAAAGACGGCCCGAACGAAGGGGTGCATCGCACCTCTGAGGCGCGGGCTTGCCAGTGATCTGCCCCCAGATCCCCAGCCTCGTGGGGGGCGGGATATGGGGACAGTTCACTGGCGGTTTGCCGGGAGCAAACCCGGTTCGTGTCGGCACCGTCAGGTCCGACGACACGAACCTCCCGCAAGGGAGACGCCAGCGGCAGCCCGGCCCCCGCGGTGGGCAGGTAGGCGAGACGCTGGCGCGACCTTGCGGGACGCGATCCAACCGCCGAGGTTGGTTCTGGAGGGTTTGGGAGGGCGAAGGCACCTCCCATTCCGGCGCGCATTGCGTCGGACGGAGTTCGCCATCGGCTGAGGCCCCGCCTCAAGGAGATCGCACGCAAATCTCGGAACCACAGGTGGAGAGTTTGCATAAGTGCGCCCTTGTCCTTTACAGGCCTACGGGTAAGCGCTATCGCTGGTTGTGGCAAGCCTAACCTTTACACCTGCCTTCTTTGAAGTGGATTCCCGAATTGACCGAGACTGAGCTTGAACGCGCCGAGAAACGCTATGCCCAGGCCAAGGCCCGTCTGCAGGCCCTGAAGAACCGGGAAGCCACCAGACAGCGCAAGCTGGATACACGCCGCAAAGTGATCCTGGGCGGGGCGCTCATGGACCTGGCGGAACGGGATTCCAGCGCTGCCGCCATGCTCGACCGGCTGATCCGCAACCTGTCCCGTGAACAGGACCGCAAAGCCTTCGCGGAATGGGATGCCCCCTCCCCTGCCCCAAGCGATGACGGTGCAACCTGATGCGGAGCCTGATGCTCGTCTTCGGGGGTCTGTTCCGCTTCTTCGGCCGGTTGATCTTCACGCCCATCCTGTTGGGCTGGTTGATCGGAGCGATGGCCTTTGGGGCGATGCTCGGCTCACTGGTGGCCACGCCGTTCATCTTCGCCTTCTTTGATCAGACGCCCGGCGAAAGTGCCTGGCAATGGCTGGTCTTTGGTCCCTTCATGTTCGTGGGTGCTGTCTTCGGGTTCCAGTACTGGCGCATGGCCTCCGGGGCTGATGCCTATTTCGGACTGACCGGTGACAGTCATGGCTCGGCGCGGTTTGCGAACCGGAAAGAACTGAAGAAGCTGGAGCGGGGCAAAGGACATGAAGATGCCGGTCTTTTGATCGGGCGCAACCCGCACACAGGGCGGCTCTTGCGCTATGACGGCCCGGCCCATCTGATCACCCTCGCCCCGACACGGGCCGGGAAAGGCGTCGGCACCGTGATCCCGAACCTGCTGGCGGCGGAGCACTCGGTTCTGGTGATCGACCCCAAGGGCGAGAACGCCCGGATTGCCAGGGAAGCCCGGCGGCGGTTCGGAACGGTCCACGTCCTCGATCCCTTTGAGGTCAGCGGCCATCCCTCTGCGGCCTACAACCCTCTCGACCGGTTGACCCCGGGCAGCCTCGATCTGGGCGAGGATGCCGCCTCCCTGACAGAGGCGCTGGTCATGGACCCGCCGGGTCAGGTGACGGAGGCGCATTGGAACGAGGAGGCCAAAGCCATCCTCGGCGGGCTGATCATGTTCTGCGTCTGCCACGAAGATCGCGACCGCCGGTCGCTCGCCACCGTCCGGGAATATCTCACCCTGCCCCCGGAAAAACTCCGGGCGCTGTTGGAGCTGATGCAGGAAAGCGACGAGGCGGGCGGGTTGATCGCCCGCGCAGCCAACCGCTTCCTTGGCAAGGCGGATCGGGAAGCCGCCTCGGTTCTGTCAAACGCGCAACGCCATACGCACTTCCTGGACAGTCCACGGATCGCGAAGTGTCTGGCGCGCTCGGACTTCGCCTTCTCCGATCTGCGCCACCGGATCACCTCCGTCTTCCTCGTGCTGCCACCGAACCGGATGGACGCCTACAGCCGCTGGCTGCGCCTTCTGGTCTCTCAGGCTCTCCAGGACATTGCACGGGACGCTGAGGCCCTGACGGCCACCACAGGCGCTCAGAGCGCATCTCAGAGGCTTTCGTCCCCCACCCTCTTCCTCCTCGATGAATTCGCCGCTCTTGGCCGTCTTGAGGCCGTAGAGCGCGCCATGGGGCTTATGGCAGGCTACGGGCTTCAGCTCTGGCCGATCCTGCAGGACATGAGCCAGCTCAAGGACCTCTATGGCGAACGTGCAGGCACCTTCATCGCCAATGCCGGGGTGCAACAGGTCTTCGGGGTGAATGATTTCGAGACGGCCAAGTGGCTGAGCCAGATGATCGGACAGGAAACCGCTGGGTTCCAGACCGACAGCTTCAAGCCAGGCGATGGCCCCAGCTTCTCAAATAACCTCACGGGCCGCGATCTGCTGACCCCCGATGAAATCATGCAGCTTCCCCCGGATCGCCAGCTCCTGCGCGTCCAGGGGCAGGCCACCGCCGTCGCGCAAAAGCTGCGTTACTACGCCGATCCTGAATTTGCTGGGCTGTTCACGCCAGACGCCCGATAACCTGAAAGCAATTCGCCATGTCTGATACACCTGCCTCCCCTGCCCCGCTCTCGGACGATGATCTGCGCGAGACGCTTGATCTTCTCGCCACGGCTGTCGCCAGCATCTCGGATCGGGTGGACGATCAGACCCGTGTGCTCGACCGTGTGAACAAGACGGCGACGAAAGCCCGCTCTGCCGCCTTCGCAGCGCAAAAGCAAACCGACCCGGAACACTACGGTGAGATTGTCGGCGCAACCATCGATGGCAGGATCGGCGACACCCTGACCCGTGTTAGTCAGATGGCCGGTGATCTGCTCCGGGCCTCCAACCATACCCAGGAAGTTCTCAGGAAAACCGAACAGGCAAAGTCGGACACCATGCGCCAGCTTTGGGAACGGGAACAAAAGCTGGATCGCTTCAAAAGCCGTCTTCCATGGGTAGGTCTGGGTGCTGTCGTTCTGGCTCTTGTCCTGACGGTGACGCTTCCTCGTTTCTTAGCCAGCAACGCTTCCATGTGCGCTGTCCTAGGAGCGTCTTGGACCACGACGACCACGGGTGTCGATGCTTGTGTGTTCTACCAACGGTGAGCGGTGATGCGCTGGTAGTGATCGGTTCAGCCTGAGAAGCTGGGTGTTATATATGTGTTAGAATCTGTGTTACGATGCTTCAAAATAGGCTTAGAGTTTTGAAAAATAATAGAATTTCTTGATAGCCGGTAACTAATAACACGAATCTCGGTAACTAAAATCCTGCTTTCGGTAACTGATAACACGAATCTTGACTGCGGTAACTAAAACCACGAATGTCGACTCATGGTAACTGATAACACGAATACTCTCGCCCCGCTGCTGCCGGATCGCCATCCGCAACATGATCTGTTCATCTGTGATGTGGCTGACGCCGTCCTGAAGGACGTCATGCAACACATGGAGCATCCGTTTTATTCCCTCTCAAAGAAACCTGAGACGACGATCAAGCGCTATGAGAATGGCGATAAGTGGCTGCAGATTACGCCGAGTGTGAAGGGCTTGGCGACGATCTACGACAAGGACATTCTGATCTACTGTATCAGCCAAATCATGGCGAAGCTGAAGGAGGGCGAAGCCGTTTCGCCCCGTGTCCGGATTAACTCCAGAGAGCTGCTGATTTTCACAAACCGGGGTACAAGTGGCCGGGAATACCAGTCCCTGCTCGATGCCCTTGATCGCCTTGAAGGTACGCGGATCAGGACAAACATTGTCACTGGCGATGAAGAGCAAGTCGATGGATTTGGCCTGATCGACGCTTCTTCGATCCGCCGAAAGCACGGTTTGGACGGGCGTCTCTTATGGTGTGAAGTGAAGCTGTCAGACTGGGTTTTCAACGCAATCCGGAACGAAGAGGTACTGACTCTCCACCGGGACTACTTCCGCCTGCGCAAGCCCATTGAAAGACGGGTGTACGAAATCGCCCGGAAGCATTGCGGGCAGCAGAAAACCTGGCGTATCACGCTGGCCAAGTTGCTGCTTAAGACCGGGTCGCAAAGCCCACAGAAGCGCTTTCGGCAGATGATCCGGCAACTCGCAGAGCATGACCATTTGCCAGATTACCATGTTACCTTTGAAGATGAAGCTGACATGGTGGTGTTCACTAATCGCGGCACGATGGCCCCTGCCCAGCTTGTTGAAGGCAGTATTCCACCGCTGCAGTCCGATACCTACGAAGAAGCGCGCAATGCAGCGCCCGGTTGGGACGTTCGTTTCCTGGAACGAGAGTGGCGTGACTGGTGTGTTGAGCCGCCCCGCAACGCTGACCGCGCTTTCATTGGGTTCTGCCGAAAGTGGTTTGAGAAGCGAGGCAGGCCCTGAGATTAAAAACCGGTTATAGAAATAAAACCGGTAATGGATTTAATTCCGGTGTTGGATTTATTTCTGGTATGAGATATAAAACCGGTAACAACTAAATGGCAGGATCGAGCAATGCCCGTCATCGTTATGGCAAGCCCCAAAGGTGGGGTTGGAAAATCGACATGCGCCGTTCTTCTGGCGTCTGAGTTCGCCCGCATGGGCGCGGATGTCACGGTGCTTGACTGTGACCCGAACAAGTCTCTTACCCGGTGGGCATCTCATGGCGCGCCTTCCGGTGTGACCTTGAAGAGCGATGTTGGTCGGTCAGAGATCGTTCCGACCATCCGGAGCGCGGATGGTGACGGCAAGATCGTCATTGTGGACCTCGAAGGGGTTGCCTCACAGCTCGTCAGTCGCGCCATCTCCCAAGCGGATTTGGTGATTGTCCCGATGCAGCCGACAGCGCTGGACGCGGAGATCGGCTCCGAAGCGTTGGCGTTGGTTCGCGAAGAGGAAGAAGCGCTTGGGCGGTCAATCCGGCATGCTGTGGTGCTGACCAAGACCAGCGCAGCCGTCAAAAGCCGCGTCCAGAAGGAGTTGGAAGAACAGCTCAGTGGGGCCGGGATCGACGTGATCGAGCCGTCCCTAGTCGCGCGCGCTGCGTTCTCGGAACTGTTCGCTTATGGGGGCGATCTGACAGCGATGATGAACGACCCGGAGATGGTTACGGGTGGCAAGGTAGATAAGGCGTTGGCAAACGCTCAGGCATTCACGGAGGCGGTTTATGAGCGGCTCAAATAGGCTTGCGGGGCTGACAGCCCGTCCGAAAGGGACGACCGTTGAGGATGTCCGGCGCGTTGATGAGGTTGGAGAGGCGAGGGGGTTCCTAGACCGTACCCCCCGCAAGAAGCCTGGGCGCAAACCCAGCCCACGAACTTGGCAACTTCACCCTAAAGTGTTTCCCGAAGTAGGAGAGGCTATAGCCGTTGAAGCGGAGAGGCTTGGCATCACGCAAGGACAACTCGTTGAACAGATGTGGGAAAGCTATCTCAAAGCCCGATAGTAACTCAGTCTCACTCAAATAGTGCAACAGTCTTGGCGCGTTGTATTCATTTCGCTTCTCACTGCCGGGCTCTTCGACCCCTTAGCGATCAAAGCCAAGAACATGGTCATGGTCGCTAGGGTAAAACTATCTAAGAAAGTTTGACCTATGGGGAAGAACATGACATGAACATGAATCAAAGTGCAGCAAAATGCTGCATAGTGAGGCAGAGTTCAAAATGAGCAAAAATCACCGCATATCCATCGGTCTTACCGATCAAGAGTTCGACGATTTGCAGAAAATCGCAGAGGCACATCGTGTGTCGCTCGCTTGGGTAGGTCGCCAGGCGATTTCAGAGTTTCTCGCCGCTTACCAGGAAAACAAAAACCCGTCGCTTCTCCCACTTCGTGAAGCGCAGAAAGGACAATAATGAAAACTACAAACACTGCGCATGACGATGTTATGGAAGCTCTCGACGCAGAGCTCGCAAAAGAAGATCAGCCTAAAGTCGATCCCCGAAACAAACTTAATGAGCTGACTGCGAAAGAGTGGATTGTAGAGACAATTTCAGTATGGAACCAAAGAGGCTTAGGGGCAGGGCACCCTGATGCCAAGATTGAACGCCAACACCCCGCACCATTTTCTTTTACAGATGTAGGCCGCTTGATCCGCTACTTTACTAAGAGCGGTCAGACTGTCCTTGACCCTTTTGTGGGAGTTGGCTCGACACTGAAGGCGTGTGCAGTTGATCGCCGAAAAGGTATAGGGATTGAGCTGAACCCGCAGTTCGCGGAGCTTTCTCGTGAGCGGTTGGACACTGAAATCGGGGATATGCTTTCAACGGTAGAGGATCAGCGGATTCTTGAAGGAGATGCCCGAGACGTTCTTCCGACCATCGCGGATGAAAGTGTAGATTTTGTTGTCACATCTCCACCGTATTGGTCGATCCTGAAGAAAGAAGATCATAAGGTTCGCCAAGAAAGACTAGCCAACGGGTTGTCGAAAGACTACGGGGACGATCCCCGAGATTTGGCGATGATCGAAGATTATGAAGAGTTTCTAGAGGAGCTCACACGTCTCTTCGGGGAATGCGCCAGAACTCTGAGATCTGGAAAGTACATGGCAATCATTGTCAGCGACTTCAGAGATAAATCTCGCTACATAATGTTCCATGCTGATCTTGCTCGTTCTCTTGAAAAAGTCGGGCTGGAGATGCGGGGGCTCAAAGTGCTCTATCAGCGACACAAGAAAGTGTTCCCGTATGGATACCCGTATTCTTACGTCCCCAATATCCACAACCAATACATCTTGATCCTTCAGAAACCAAAGAAGGCTGAGCCGAAACCTAAAAAGACCAGGAAAACAGCTGCGAAGAAAGACGTTTCGGCCAAGGCTAAGGGGAAATGATGGAAGAAAAGATCGTAAATGGCGATTGTATAGAAGGCATGAACGCACTGGATGAAGGCTCGTTCAACCTTATCATCGCCGACCCACCGTACAACTTGAGCAAAGATTTCGGAGTATACAAAGAGGACGAGAAGAAGGCTGAGTGGAAGGATTGGTCGCGCGAGTGGTTAGCATCGGCGCACCGTGTGCTTTCTGATCATGGAAATATTTTTGTCTATGGCATCCACCATCATCAGTGCTGGATTCAATGCATCATGTATGAGCTCGGATATGTCTATCGACGGCAGATCATTTGGCACTATGAGAATGGATTTGCTGGCTATGGAAAGCGTTCTTTGAATGCATGCTACGAACCTCTTCTCTGGTTCTCGAAAACCAAGAGTGACTATATTTATCATGAAGTTAGAGAGCCATATAAGAGCCAGGATAGATTGAAGCATAAGATTACTAAGAATGGTAAGGTCTGGACACCACATCCTGACGGTCGGATGGCAGGCGATGTCTGGAATTTTCCGGTGCTAGCTGGTCGTAGGTTCAGAGATGAAAAGGTAGACCATCCGACACAAAAACCGCTTTCGATCTCTCGACGGCTAGTTAAGCATTTTTCCAACCCTGGCGACACGGTGCTTATACCGTTTGTAGGTAGCGGCAGCGAGTGTGTCGCGGCGAAACTCGAAGGCCGTGGCCATGTCGGTTTCGAGCTGAATAGCGATTATGTAGAGATAGCCAATGGGCGTTTGCGGGAGGTTGACCTAGACCTCGCCCAAGCGGCTACTTAAACGGGCGATAGGCTCCAAGATAGGGCTCTAGGTCTGGCATTTCTGGTATTAATTCCTTGAGAGATGGTAGAAGGTCTGTTGATCCAGATGTGGTTGTAAACAGATCATCCGGCATTTTCTCAAGGGATCGAAAATGCCATCCGAGGATGAAGAGCGATGCGAGTGTTAGGGATCGGCACTGTATACCGAGGACGTTCTCGATGTCGTCAATTACTTGGTAATACTCCACTCTCACGTTTGGAAATGAGCTGATCACCGAGACCGGCACAATTTCGGTCATGGGAACACC
>NZ_LJAK01000024.1 GCF_001420005.1 Loktanella sp. 3ANDIMAR09
TCCTGTGTGCGGTTCGGATGTATTTGCGATACCCACTGTCTTATCAAGATGTGACGGACCTGCTGGCGGAACGCGGTGTGGATGTTGATCGCGCGACGGTCTTTCGTTGGGTGCAGAAGTTTGGACCGGAACTGTCCAAGCGAGCCGAGCGCCATCTCAGCCACGCGGGCCTGAATTGGCACGTGGATGAGACATACATTCGTGTTGGTGGCAAATGGCGTTACCTGTGGCGCGCAATTGGTGCCAACGGCCAACTGGTGATTTCCGTCTCACAGCAAGACGCGATGCGAAGGCTGCAAAAGCCTTTCTGCACAAAGCAATTGAGCGCGTACGGCTGCACCGTCCCGTTTCGA
This sequence comes from Loktanella sp. 3ANDIMAR09, assembly GCF_001420005.1. Taxonomy (GTDB): domain Bacteria; phylum Pseudomonadota; class Alphaproteobacteria; order Rhodobacterales; family Rhodobacteraceae; genus Loktanella. The sequence goes on from NZ_LJAK01000024.1 coordinate 354, forward strand.
TCTGCACTGATAAAGCACCCACCTACCGGAAGGTGATCCGCGAAATCAACCATCGCTACGATCCACACTTTGACTATATCACCCATATCGATCGCAAGTATCTGGACAACCGCGTGGAAAGCGACCATGCTGCTCTGAGGAGGCTGCTCGGATACCGCCAAAGCTTCCGATCTTTGCGATGTGCAAAGGCGACACTGCAGGGGATGGAAGCAATCATAACGATCAAGAATGGGCTCATACAAACGAGGCAGCCGGGCGTCCGGGGCGAGATCAGCTTCGTCCACGAGCTATTTAACTTGGCCGCCTGAAATCACGGCATCATCATCAAATCATCCGCGCTGCCCGTTAACGCAACAGTCCCGCACAGGCTGTTTATACCGCGCACAGGCGGGCAGCGACCCGGAACGGTTTTTTTAGGATATCCCTCTCCTCCTTAAGGATGCGGTTCTCGCGCCGAAGTCGTTCGTTCTCCCGCGCAAGCTCGCGATCCTTGGGCGATACCACATCCGTGTCGCGGTGAGCCGTCACCCATTTTTTCAGGGTCGAAAGCCCAACACCAAGATCGTCGGCAACCTGACGCCGTGTTAGCCCGCTGGTGAGTGCAATTCGCACCGCATCTTTGCGAAATTCGTCCGTTCTTCCTGTGCCCATAGTTCGCCTCCTTTGCTGCACATTATGCTATCAAAGGAGCGGCACCAAACCGCGACAGGTCCACTCAAGCCAACAGATACATCTGCAAAATCTTTACATCACAGCCAAACAAATGCATCATAGGATCGACCCACCAAATGCCGGGACAGAACACCTAGCTTATGAATTTTTCAAGATCACTGACCTTGCTTCAACTATAACCTTCTTATTTTAATTTCGTAAAATTCAACAATGATTGAAAGTAGACAATTTAATTTCATTAAGCCCAGCGCAGATATCGCAAACAATATCTCCGAGAGCCGCAGGACTACTCTCCTCCCCAATCTTGGAGGCTAACAAAATAATCACAACCGCCCCATCGCCATCTAGAACTGGTATTATGTAGTTCAACGATGAACAGCAATGATAGTAACCTGTTGAACTTAATTCTTTGTAGACTGCCCCTAATTTTTCTAAATTTACTTTCTCATGTCGGTTGGATCCAACGATTTTTCCGTTCATTTTTAAGGCAGCCAAGCATTCGGAGACACATGTTTCATCGACGGCAATTTTGGAAACACTGCCGTACTCGTCTATGCCGACGCTTTCCACTAAGTTGAACTTGGTTGTCGTGGTTTGCTGATACAACCTCAAATACATTCGCCTCAAGTCTTTTCGGCTTTGCAAATAATCTGATACCTTAGCGGCTGTTTTTGAAGGCCAGTTAGCTTTGGATATAGCAATTTCAACAATATCTGTTATCACAAAGCTTCGCCGATCCAAAGTCCGCCTTATCCATTTGTCGCGTTCAAGCTTCCTAAGCGCACGATACGTTGCTGACCTAGACAGGCTCAGTTGTGCAGCCAAAATATCAAGAACAACGGGACCGTTTGAGGCCACGCCAAAATATACGGTCAATAGAACGTTTGAAAATTTTTGCACTAGTATTTTTCTACCTAAACTTCGTGCAAAAAAAGCAATTTAACTTAGAGAAATCAAACCTGATATTTCGAAATTCGGAACGGAATTTAAGGGGTTGTTTTCGTTTAGGGTCAGGGCTTCGGAAACGAGGACCATTCAATCAAAGACTGTCTTGGCTTGCGTGTCCGGCCGCCTGTTTGCGGTTTGATGCGGGTCCTTTCTAAGCCGTCTGTCCAACACTGTCGCCTTCTTCTGAGATCATCCGGGCGCATACTTCAGTCCGTGGTCAGCGTGGGGCTGCAAACATGACGCTGGTTCAATTCCGATGTGCCCACCTCATTGGCGTGCTCGATGTGGACCGACTGAACCGCACGGGGTTTGCCGGTGGCCCCAACTTCTGAGTAAAGTGGAGCATAATGAACAAAACAGAGATGGCTCGGTTGATCTGAACAGCTTCTGGGCGTTTTCTAATTGATTTTCCGCCGTGGCTACGCCGCTACCGCTTCGGGCATCTGCTGGTTGAAGTAGGGCTGATCGAGGGTTCTCCCGTCAAGCGATAAATGCTGGTAACGCATTTGTAGAAGGTCACTACCGGCCAATCCCAGGGCCGACCCAGGACACGCTGGCCTTTGCACGCAGGTTAAGCTACCCCCCAATTGTTGGACAGGGTTTGGCGTAAATTAAGCCACTCTTTGCTCCTGCTGATCGTGCTTGGTTGTTTCATTTCGCTGCCAATAGACCACGGCTGGTGGTTTGCCGCCAAGGGAAGAGTGTGGTCGCTTGTGGTTGTAAAACTCCATCCATTTCCCGATCCCGGCCCTGGCCTCTGATCCGGTCTCCCAAGCACGCAAATAGACGCACTCGTATTTCATCGACCGCCACAGTCGCTCCACAAAGATGTTGTCGAGGAACCGACCTTTGCCATCCATGGAGATGCGTATGGTTGATCTGCGCAGCCGGTCGGTCCAGGTAAAGGACGTGAACTGAGAGCCCTGGTCAGTGTTCATGATCTCAGGAGGCCCGAACTTGTGGATGGCCTCGTTCAGGGCTGCGACGCAGAAGTCTGCCCCCGGCGTGTTCGAGATGCGCCACGCCAGAACCTTGCATGTGTGCCAGTCCATGATGGCGACCAAATAGAGGAAGCCACGTCGCATCGGCAGGTATGTGATGTCGGCGCACCAAACCTGGTTGGGCCGATCCACGCGCAAGCCGCGCAACAGATAGGGGTAAATCTTGTGCCCCTTCGCCACTTTGCTGGTGTTGGGTTTCTGGTAAATCCGCATGAGGCCCATCAGCCGCATCAAGCGCCGGATGCGTTTCTCGTTCACGAGGTGGTCTTTATTACGCAGATGCCACGTCATCTGGCGCACTCCGTAAAACGGGGTCTCAAGGAACTGCTTATCAATCACGCGCATCAAGTCGAGGTTCATCTCGCTCTCGCCCTTCGGCTCATAGTAAAACGAGGACCGTGAGATCGACAGCAAAGCGCATTGCTTTCCAAAAGACAGGCCCGGCAGGTTTGGTGCAATCATCTTACGCCTCACTTGCCGGTCCAAGTTTGAGCTTTCTGGCCAAAAAATCGTTGGCGACGGCCAACTCCCCGAACTTGGCGTGCAGGTCTTTGACCTGTTCCTCATCGACTTCCGGCACCTTGCGGCCGCCGCGCTCGAACACGCCCGAAGCGCCCTCAAGCAAAGCGCGTTTCCATTGGTGGATCATTGTTGGATGCACGCCGAACCGACTGGCCAGTTCACTGACCGTCTCCTCGCCTTTCAGCGCCTCTAACGCGACCTTTGCCTTGAACTCCGGGTGATGTTGCTTCCGTTTCGACATGTCTGATCTCCTTCGTATTGAAGATCAGCAGACAACAAATCGCAGCTTACGTCAGTGTCCGAATTTCGGGGGCAGCTCACTTCGAGTGCGTGCCATTGATCGGGACCCTCCCGCCGGCTGACTTCATCAGGGCGCGCGGCACCTTAATCCGCAGATCAGACGCCGCATACATGGCCGCTACCGACCAAATGCCAAACCTGAACAAAGCTCTTGCCAAGGGGCCATCCATACATGGTTCGAGCCCAATGGACGACGACTTCACCTACGTCGCGACATGGCAGGGCTTTGTTTACGTCGCGTTTGTCATTGATGTCTTCGCGCGTCGTATCGTTGGATGGCGTGTCAGCCGCACGGCCACTGCCGGGTTTGTTCTCGATGCTTTGGAGCAAGCCATCCATCAACGCAGACCGGCCCAGGATCAACTGGTGCACCACGCGGATCGCAATATCTGTCGATCAAGTACACCGAACGGCTCGCAGAGGCGAAGATTGGACCGTCTGTCGGCAGCGTCGGGGACTCTTATGACAACGCCCTGTCAGAAACGATCAATGGCCTGTTCAAAGCCGAAGTCATCCACAGGCGTGGGCCATGGCGCAACTCTGAGGCCGTTGAATACGCCAATCTCGAATGGGTGGATTGGTTCAACAACCGATGCCTGCTGGAGCCGATCGGGAACGTCTCACCAGCAGAGGCCGAGGCAAACTTCTACGCAGTTCTAGAAAGATCAGACATGGCTGCGACACGAAGACAAATCAGCCTCCGGCAAACCCAGCGCGGTTCATGGCAATGCGTCGCCAGTCCTTTTTGACGTTCGAACATGATATCGATCCGGCTGCGCTTTCTGTAGTGGCGCTTGTCGTACTTGACAGAATTGTCGCGTAACTTTTGACCAGGGATGCAAAGCGTTTTATTCTTGTCTATAACGCCTTCGCGGAACCAATTCGCATCTCACCCCGGTCCCCCAAAGGCCAATCCGCGGTCGGAATGAACCGCGCGCTTACCGAGGACCGAAGTATCCACAAAGCTGATCTCAGAAGAAGGCGACGGAGATAAGAGCGCGGTAGAGAAAGGCCCTACATTAATTCGCAATCAGGCGGCCGGACAAGCATGTCAAAAACCTTTAGCTAAGAAGTCCCCGCTACCGAAGTCCTGACCCTACCTTCGACGCCTCATCTTCAGAAAAAAGTGCTAACCAAAAAAATAATTTTTGATAGTCACACAAGCGTAAATAAGCCCACAGAAAACTGTAGTAAAAAACAAAACAAAAGCTACGCCAAGCCACTTAGGAGCGACTACAGCCGATTCTGCGGGCAACTCAAAGTGTCTCATGTTTTTTTTTTACTTTCCCTTTGGAAAGACGTCTTAATAAGTACTTAAGTTTTTCTTCATTGAATGGAAAACCGATTATTGCGTCGCATACATTCAGGAAAGCAGCACTTGAGCCTGATGGAAGAGTTCTACTCGAAACCAACACTATGCGCGCATTTGTTATTGCTTGTAACGCTTGGCACATTATATGAGCTTCGATCAGGTCACTTTCGTTGCCATTCAGAACAAGTACAATGTCAATTTCGAAAGATAAAGCGCTATCAATTTCGATAAATTTCTCTCGTCCAATAGTAACTTGCGCATGCCCTAGATTTTTAATAATCAAACTCAATTGAGCGGACATAGAGTCAGATAAATTAACCAGCGCAATATTAAGGGCATCTTCAGCCCATATTAACCCCGAATTACCATCACCAGTTATGACGTCTGAGAATACGATTGAATTAGGTAGAATCACTATATCACCCCATACTTTTTATAGACCGTAGCACACTACTTAGTCAGGCAATATTCGCTCATTTCTTATTTCGAAACTCTGATCTGTTGGCGGTATCCGATATCATAAGCAGAAACTAAAGGATCAGGCCTCATAACCATTAGATCACGACGACTGTATCGTGATTGCCGATAAGAATGTCTTGGGGCAACTGTCGTAGCGGGTTTCCACGCGCCGCGAAATTTTGTGCCTGCCGAACATGATGTCAACTCGGTTGCGAGACTTGTAGCGGCGTTTGTCGCATTCCAACGTCTTCTTGCGCTCTTTTCGCCTCGGGATGCAGGCGCATTTCCCTTTCACTTTCAAAGCGTCTCTTTATCAATTGGCGACATAGTGTCGGTCACCAATCAGACACTCGACCTTTGGCAAACCATCCAGCAAGGCCCGTGTACCGATATAGTCACTGACCTGTCCAGCGGTGACGAAGTAGTCGAGAGCGCGTCCCTCGCTGTTGCACATGGCGTGCATCTTAGTGCTCATACCGCACTTGCTGCGAGAATCAGGCGATCGCCCTCCCCCTCTTGTTGCACCAGTGCTGGCCGCTATCTGGTGGGCCTTCAGATAGCTCGCATCGATCATCGCGGCCTTCTCCAGACCACGCCCGGCCGCCCTACTCGCGATGCTCCGAGCGTCAACGCCCTTGTCGTTCAACCGCTTCTAGAGCTTTTTGTGGGGTTCATGGGCTGCCGGAACCTCGCGCTAGCGACTGTGATTGAAAAAAAGAATTCCGATCAATATGCGCCGATATCTAGGCGCGGTCTACTGTCGGACTTCTGGAAGAAAGGTTCGAGTCGCAGAATCTTCGCATACGTCAGCCAGAAAAGATCAGACATTTTCACCGTTCGCTCTCAAACCGTAAATCACGCACTCATGCGGGAAGCAATTTCTACTAACTCCAAGCGCAACTCAAAATTCGTTTTTATGGCCTGGTCAATATATACCAGTATTTACCGGTCGGAACCATTAGTGGTTCAATTCCTGATTTCTCGCCTAATAGCCTGAGCGCATTCCCGGTCTGATTTCCGAATATACCGTCTGCTTCAAGCTGAAAACCGATATCACGTAGTTTCTGTTGAATACGTGGTATAACTGCACCGTAGATTTGAACAGTTTTACCAGAGGGATCACTTAGGCGAAAAATCGCTGTTTCGTCACGCACCCAATAAGGGCGCAACCGCGCTATTGTTAGTCGCACTGCAGCTTCAAAAGTAGAGCTAGAGTCTTCGTTGCAGACTAGAGCTACCATTTCCAACATAGTCCAAGTATCAGTTATTGGAAATACATCTGTGAGGCTATTTGCACGAGATGCCGCAGTAGAAAAGCCCGCAGTCCATTGAAGAAAAGCGGTTTTTTCGGTCTCATTTCCGGGACTTTGAAGTGAATTTACTACATCCTCACATGGAAAAGCTCCAGCGTTTCTAATATTCGTAAATTCATTCGTTTGAGAACTAACAACCGATGCAAAAGAAAGGGGTAGAATGGCGATTATTGCTTTCGCTATCACATTATGTACTCCAGAAATAGTGAGGCCCGCCTCATGTCGTCAAGGCGGGCCTTCATTAATTTAGTTCTTACCAGGACCAGCCAACGCCTGCCGCTACACCTAGACCAGATGCGTCCGAATAACTAGCCGCACCTCGAACTGTGAGGTTGTTGTCCAATCGCGCCGAGCCTCCTAATGCTAGCGCGTACTCACTATTGAAACCACCCATTGCAGCGCCGAAGGAATATGTCTCATCTGCAGTTAATCCAGGTAGCTGAGACATCGCCATGCTCTGGGCAATGCCGGCACTCATTTTACCCTCCAATGCACCTAGCTGCCGAACGTTGACAGCATCGTTAGGGGCAACGCCATCAGCGACGCCAGAAATGATAGTTGGAGCTCCACTTGGTGTACTAATATTGAGACCAGATGAGTTGAGAACTAGCGACGTACCCCCGCCACTCAGAGTGGCGCTTTCGCTACCTGAGATAATCGTTTCAGTACCCGTGATAGTTGTACGACCACCAGACGATGTAAGACCAGCGCCATTTTGCGTAAGGCTAACTGATGTTGGCGTCACAGTTAAGGTTCCGCCACCTTCGCCACCTGACGTGATCATAACACTATCGCTATTTACATCGAGTGTAGAGGTTCCAGTCATTACAGTGAACGAATTACTTACAGTTGTTGGTCCTGCTATATCAACACTTCCAGAAAAT
>NZ_LJAK01000025.1 GCF_001420005.1 Loktanella sp. 3ANDIMAR09
TTTGACGTGTCGGTCCCGCGCGGTCTGCGGTGGCTGATCGACCCGCACGACTCCCGCTATCTCAAGGCCGCTGCCTTGCACGACGAACTGCTCGCCCGTGGCTGGGACCGCGTCACGGCGGGTGCCGTGTTTCACGAAGCCCTGCGCGCAGACGGCGTCGGTCCATTCAAACGCCTCGCCATGCTGCTCGCCGTTATTTTGTGGCGCTGGTCATGACCGCCGCCCCCTCACATCCAAAGGAGAACCACCATGCCTGAACAGTTTCTACACGGGGTCGAGGTCGTCCAGATCGACGACGGCCTGCGTCCCATCTCGACCGTCAAATCTTCGATCATCGGGATCGTCGGCACCGCACCGGAGGCGACCGACGATGCGTTCCCGTTGAACACGCCCGTCCTGATCACCGGGCCCCGCGCCTCGGCAGCCCTCGGACAGACGGGCACCCTGCGCGATGCCTATGACGCGGTCTATGCCCAGGGCGTTGCCGTCGCGATCGTCGTGCGGGTGGCAGAGGGGGCGGACGATGCAGCGACCCTCGCCAATGCCGTGGGCAACGCAGCCCAGCAATCCGGCGCCTATGCCCTGATCGGTGCAGGAGCCGTCACGGGTCAGATCCCGCGCATCCTGATCGCGCCCGGTCTAACGCGCCCCACCGATCCCGGTGCCGCCAACCCGCTGACCAACGCGCTGATCACGGTCGCGGCCAAACTGCGGGCCGTTGTTGTGGCTGACGGTCCCAACACAGTCGAGGCCGATGCGATTACCTACGCCGGTCAATTCGGGTCGGACCGCCTGTTCCTGGTCGATGCCTATGTCCGCGTCTTTGACACCGTAGCAGCGCAGACCGTGACACGTCCGGGGTCAGCCTACGTCGCGGGCGTGATCAGCCGCACCGACAACGAACGCGGGTTTTGGTGGTCGACCTCCAACCGGCTGGTCGGCGGCATCACCGGGCTGGCCCGTCCCATCGGCTTTGCGATCTCGGACCCCGACACCGAGGCGAACCGCCTGAACGAGGCCAAGGTCGCCGTCATCATCCGCGAGGACGGCTTTCGCGTCTGGGGCAACCGCAGCACGTCAGACGATCCGCTCTGGGCCTTCATCAGCGTGCGGCGCACCGCCGATCTGATCTACGACAGCATCGAACGGGCGCACCGTTGGGCGATGGACCGTCCGCTGTCCGCACAACTGCTGATCGACATTCGCGACAGCGTGCAGGCCTACCTCGACCGGCTGACAGCCCAGGGCGCGCTGCTGGGCGGCACGGTCTGGCTGGACCCCGAGCTGAACACCAAGGCCACGCTGGCCGCAGGGCAGCTCTACCTCGATTTCGACATCGAGCCGCCCGCCCCGCTGGAACGCCTGACGTTCCGCGCCCGTCGCAACGGTGACTACTACGAAGAGCTGATCACCGACTTTCAAGCCGCAAGCTAAAGGAGGCACCTGATGTCTTTCCCGCGCACAATCCGCAACTACAACGCCTTCCTCGATGGCGTCAGCTACATGGGTCTGGTCAGCACCGGCAAGCTGCCCGCCCTCAAGATCAAGACCGCCGCACATCGCGGTGCCGGCATGGATGCCGAGACGGCCGTCGACATGGGCATGGAGGCCATGACGACCGAGCTGACATTCGACGAATGGTCGGACGCGCCGATCCGGCTGTTCGGGTCCAAGAACCGCATCGTCCTGCGTCCCGCCGCCGTGGGCGAGGACGACTTCGCGGCGGACACGTTCATCTTTGCGATGGGCGGCCGCATCACCGACGTCAACTGGGACGACCTCAAGGCAGGCACCGAGTCCAAGATGAAGGCGATGATGGATGTCGATTTCTTCAGCATCGAAAAGAACGGGCAGCCGCTCGTGAAGGTCGATGTCGAGAACGGTGTCCGCGTCATCGACGGCGTCGACTAGCTTGCAGGCATCCGCGCTGCAATGGGCCTTTAAGGGGGGATTGAACCATGGCCAAACTGACCACACCGATCAAGCGCGAGGGCGGCGACATCAAATCCGTCGAGATCCGCCAACCCACCGCGGGCGAGCTGCGCGGCTGCAAGCTGACGCAGCTTTTGCAGATGGACACGTCCGAACTGCTCAAGGTGCTGCCGCGCGTAACCGTGCCCGCATTGCTGCCCGAAGAGGTCGAGGCGCTGGCCCCGGCGGACCTGTTGACACTGGGCATGGAGGTGGTCGGTTTTTTGGCCTCTCCGGCCCTCAAGGAAGAGGCGCTGCGGGCAGCCGAAGCCTGATCCCGCACGACGACACCGGCGACACCATGGCGGACATCGCCGTGGTGTTCGGCTGGGGCCCCGATGTCACCGGCCCCATGACACTGGACGATCTGGCCTACTGGTGGGCCAAGGCCCGCGACCGCGCACCACGACAGGAGGGTGACGATGACTGACATGAATATCGCCCTGATCCTGCGCCTGGTGGACCGCGCGACGGGACCGGCCAAGCAAGCGTTGCAACAGGTCGAGCGGGTCAGCAACCAGATCGGCCAGGCGGGCCTGCGCAACCTCGAACGCGCCGACGCCATCGGCGAGATGGCCGACCGACAGCAGGCGCGCATCGTGGGTCAGGCCGCCGGGCTTGCCAGCATGGCCGCCGGGTTCTGGGCGATGACCGAACCGGCGATCGAGGCCGAGGCTCGCATGGCCGAGATCGCCAAGGTCGTGGTTTTTGACGGCGAGAACGGGTTCGTCGATCTGCAACGCGATATCGCGGCGCTGGTGACCTCGGGCGGGCTCTACGCCACGTCGCAGGGCATCATGGATATTGTCGCGGCGGCCGGGCGCATGGGCGTTGTCGATGCCAACCTGCCCGACGCGGAAAAGCGCGCGCAGCTTCTGGAATTTGCCGAGGCCGCAACGGTGATGGGCGTGGCCCTTGGCGTGTCGGCCGAGACCGCGGGCGAGACGCTGGCCCGGTGGCGCGCGAACCTGAACCTGACCCAGGACGAGGCCATGCAGCTTGGCGACATGGTCAACCTGCTGGGCAATACCATGGCCACGAACGAGGCCGACATCCTCGCCGTGCTGAACCGGCAGGCGGTCTTGTCCGATGTTTCCGGTCTGGCCACCAGCGAGATCGCGGCGCTGAGTGCCACGCTGCTGGCGGCTGGCAGCAGCCCCGAGATCGCGGCCACGGGCATGAAGAACTTCATCAACGCGATGACCGTGGGCCGCAGCGCGACGGCCCGGCAAAAGGCGGTGTTCCAGGAGCTGGGCATCGACGCCGAGGATCTGGCGCGGGCGATGCAAGAGGACGCCAGCGGCGCGATCCTGTCGGTGCTGGATGCACTAAACGAGATGGAGCCCTACCGCCGGTCATCGCTGGTCGGTGACCTCTTCGGCGAAGAAGGCAAGGCCGCGATCATTCCGCTGATCGCCCAGACCGACACCCTGCGCGCCGCACTTGCCGCGACCGCAGACAGTGCCGCGCTACTGGGACTGATGGAGATGGAATACGCCCGCCAGGTCGAGACGACAAAGGCGCAGCGCGCCCACACCATCGAGTATTTCAAAACGCTCAGCGTTGTCGTCGGCGCGCAGCTCTTGCCGATGCTGAACGACATGCTGGAAACTATCATGCCCGTCATCGGCCGCACGGTTGAATGGGCCGAGGCGAACCCGGAACTGATCCAGCAGCTTGGCTGGCTGGCGGCGGGGCTGTTTGGCCTGTCCGTCGCGTCCTTTGCGGTCAAACTCGCGCTGTTGCCGGTGTTGCGTCTGGTCAGCGTGGGTGTCCGCCTGTTCGGCTGGATGCAGATCGCCCTTGGTGTCGCCGGTCGGGCCGCCAGTGCCTTGGGTCGGGGTCTGATCCTGCTGGCGACCAACCCTGTTGCGGCACTCGGCCGTCTGTGGGCTGCGACGGGGATCGTGGGCCGTGCGCTGATCTGGCTGGGCCGTCTGGCGATGCGGCACCCGTTGATCCTGACGCTGGCGCTGATCGCCTATGCCGTCGATGCGATCTACCAGAACTGGGACGGGATCGTCGCTTATTTCACCGACAAGGTGGACCGGGTGAAGGCCGCGTTTCAGGACGGGCTGATCGACGGCGTGTTCCAAGTGATCAAGGACTTCAACGGGTTCACGCTGATCTTTGACGCGGCCAGCGGGTTCCTGGAATACCTGACCGGCTGGTCCTTTGATGATGTGGCCGCCAGCATTGCCTCGATCACGGATCACCCGTGGTTCGATATGGGTGTCGAGATGATCCAAAGCCTTGGCGCGGGCATCTGGTCGGTGCTGACCGGGCTGGTCGAGACGATCAAGGCGTCATTGGCCGCGATCGTGCCCCAGTGGATGATCGACGGCATCGCACTGATCAAAGGTGATGGCGACAGCGCTGAGTTGGTCAGCCCGGACGTCAACACCTTTGACAGAGGTGCGCGAGACTACCCCTTCTCTCCGCACTTCACGCAGGCTGATCAGATGAGAGTTCTCGGCGGACGCGCCCTCGGCGGTCCTGTCCGGGCCGGTGGCATCTACGAGGTCAACGAGCGTGGACAGGAATTCTTTGCCCCCGGCCAGTCGGGCAGCATCATCACCGCCCGCGACGCACGGCGGGCCGGAGCCGCAACGTCGCGCACCGTCACCTTTGGCGACATCGTCATCAACGCGGCCCCCGGCATGGACGCCCAGGCGGTCGCGCGGGCGATCAAGCGCGAGCTGGCGGATCTGATGGATACCAGCCGCGCCCTGCACGACGGGGGCTTTTATGAATAGCCTCGTGATGATGGCGCTGGGGGTGTTCCGGTTCGGCGTGGCAGGCGCGGATTATCAGACGTTCCGCCGCACCGCCGAATACCGTTGGGAACAGGTCGACCGGGTCGGTCGCCAGCCTGCCGCACAGTTCGCAGGCCGTGGCACGGAAAGCGTCACCCTGTCCGGTGTCATCTATCCCCACTTCAAGGGCGGGTTGCGTCAGGTCGAGCTGATGCGACTGCAGGCCGGGCTGGGGCAGCCTCTGATCCTGGTCGATGGCCTCGGGTTCATCTGGGACCGCTGGGTCATCACATCGGTCGAGGAAACCAAATCCGTGTTCATGGCCGACGGGGCCCCGCGCAAGATCGACTTTGCCGTCGATCTGCAAAGCTACGGAGGCGACCGGGCATGACACCCTATCTGACCCGCCAGGGCGACGTCGTCGATCTGATCGCCCACCGCGAGCTGGGCGATGCCCGGCTCTGCACCGCGATCCTCGACGCGAACCCCGGTCTGGCCGCCGCCGGTGCGGTCCTGCCCGACGGCCTGCTGATCATGTTGCCGGACGCCGCACCCGCGCCGACCCGCACGACAATCCGCCTCTGGGGCCGCACGTGACGCCCGCCTTCCGCATCATCGCCGCCAACACGGACGTCACCGCGACCATCGCCGATCGGATGATCTCGCTCTCGGTCACGGACGAGGACGGGCTGTCGGCCGACACGCTGCGCCTGAAGGTCGATGACCGCGACGGGCGGATCGCGGCCCCCGAGACCGGCGTTATCCTGGACGTCGCACTGGGCCACGTGGGCCAGCCGCTGGTCCCGGTCGGCCGCTTTGCCGTGGACCGGGTGCGCGGCACCGGCATGCCGCAGACCCTGACGATCGACGCGACCGCCGCTGACATGACAGGCCCGCTGCGCGCGCCGCGATCGCGCGGCTGGACCGACCAGACGCTGGGCCAGATCGTCGAGACCATCGCGGGCCGGGTCGGGCTGGAGCCGGTCGTCGCCGCGGCACTAGCTGGCATCCGCTACCCGTTCCTCGCCCAGACGGCCGAGAGCGATCTGAACTTTCTGACGCGCATCGCACGGACGCTGGACGCCACCGCCAAGCCTGCGGCCGGTCGCCTGGTCGTCATGCCGCGCGGCACGGGGCGGGACGCGACAGGTGCTGCGATTCCGCCCGTGGCCATTAACCGCACGGATCTGTCCGACTGGTCCTGGGATCGCGGCGCGCGCAAGGCCTACGCCAGCGTGACGGCCGAATGGGGCGACATCGCGGGTGGTCAGATCGTCAAGGTCACCGTCGGCAGCGGCGAGCCCATCCACCGGCTGCGTCACGTCTATGCCACCGCCGCCGACGCGCAGCGCGCGTGTGCGGCCGAGCTCGCCATGGCCGACCGCGCGCGGCTGACGCTGGGCGGCACCCTACACCGCTTCAACGGCGATCTCTTTGCAGGCGGGACGATCCGCACGACTGGCCTGCGGGCCGAGCTGAACGGTGACTGGCTGATCCGCAAGGTCACGCACGATCTGACCGGCGCGCTCACGACATCCTTCTCCGCCGAACGCGGGGCAGATCAGACGGCCCCGTAAGGGCCGTTGAACACCCCCTTTAACGGGGGGCCAAAGGGTGCGCTAACACCCTTCGACACGGGGAAAGTTTGAACGCCTTCCCGCCGACCGCAAGTGACTTACAGCCGCCCCCTCCCTCATGAGGGACGGCCACTGTGAGGCGATTCTATATCCCATGGCTACCCATGAAATCCGTTGCTCGGGCTGTGCCCGATTGCTATTCAAAACCGACGGCGCAGACTTCGGCTGCAAGATCAGCATCAAATGCCCCCGATGCCGCGCCTTCAATCACCTGAGGCCCCAGACGAGCCCCTCACCCAAGCGACCCGATCGCGATGGAAAGGACCCCTCGTGTGGCTCTTCGTACCCCCGAACGACATGACGACTTTCGCGGCATCAGCCTTTGCGCCGGTGTCGGCGGACTGGATCTCGGCCTTCACCTCGCAGAACCCGGATATCGCACTGTGTGTTATGTCGAGCGAAACAGTTTCGCCGCGTCCACTCTCGTGGCACGGATGGCGGACGCGTCCCTGGCTCCGGCTCCTGTCTGGGACGATCTCAAATCCTTCGACGGCCGCCCGTGGCGTGGCCGCGTTCATATCGTCACTGCCGGATATCCGTGCCAGCCGTTCACCCTGTCTGGCAACCGGCGCGGACACGACGACCCCCGGCACCTCTGGCCCGATGTTGCACGTATCATCGACGAAGTCCGACCCGAGTTCTGCTTCTTCGAGAACGTCCCCGGCCATCTGTCCCTGGGCTTCCATGATGTCGCCCGAGACCTTCAAGGCCTGGGCTTCCGGGTTGCAGCGTGCGTCGTATCAGCGGCGGAAGTCGGCGGGTCTCACCTACGCGAACGGATGTTCATTCTGGCCCACGCCGACCTATCTGATGGGCGGGAACAGGACGAGCATCCGCGTGGGACCGGGTCACTTCCAGTTCATCGCGGACCAGAACCAGAAGGGATCGCAGGTCGGCCTGATCATGGCCGCGCGGTGCTGGGTCATGATGTGGGACCTGTTGCGCGCGACGGGCTGGACGCCAGGACCACTCGTCTCTTCCCCCCGATGCCAGGTGACTTTGTTGCCTGGGGGGCTGCACTCCAAGGAGGCGCTA
>NZ_LJAK01000026.1 GCF_001420005.1 Loktanella sp. 3ANDIMAR09
CAATCAATTTGGACCAGAGCAGAGCAAGGCCATTTTTGGCAAGCGTTTTAATGATAGCGTTGGCCACACAGCACAAATTATCAAGATTTTCGACACCCAGATTGACCATCTTGCGTTCGAAATGAAACGTGAGCCGCGATTGTTGCGCGCTCTCGATAAGATTTTCATTGAAGCAGGACAGATGTGAAGTGAATGAGTCTATTTTTTTTTGGAACGTTCTGACCTTGTCATCGGAATCAATTCTTTCATTTCGGGTCTGGTCCGGCTGGGGGATTACCTCTCCTCAGTTCAACCCACCGTGACCGTGATCATTTTACATCGGTGTTAACACCTACACTTCAGTGCCACCCAAACTGCCCGACACAAGCTTCGCGGCAGATGAGTTGGCAGCGGCAAGAGCATCATAGAGGGTTGCGCCCTTTGAACAGCACGCGATGAAATGGCCGATGAAGTGATCCCCGGCGCCGTGGGTTGAGACGACTTCGACGGGCTCTCCCGGGATGGTGCCTACATCCTGAGATGTTGCAAAAGCGATGCCGCTGCCACCAGCCGTCACAATGGTACACTTGAACCGGTCCGACAGTGCCGCGGCGGCGGACTTTGCGCCCGAAAGGTCGGCCACCGGCAGGTCGCACATTGCCTCGGCCTCGAGGGCGTTGACGACAAGGATGTCGATAAGGTCGAGGAGCGTGTCGCTCATCTCGCGCCAAGGGGCTGCGTTCAGGCAGACCGTCACCCCATGAGACCGCGCGGCAGCGGCAGCCGCGATGTTCACCGTTTCTGGCACCTCATTCTGCAGTATCAGATAGCCCGCACTGGACCACAGCGCGTCATCGGCCATGATGGAGGGATCGATCGCCAGATTGGCACCCGACACGATGACGGCACCGTAGTCCCCGCTTGCATCCGAGACGGCAACACTCATTCCCGTGCCGAGACCGTCAACCTTTGAAACATGCTCGGTGCCCACGCCGGTCCTGTCCAGACGCGCCATGACGAAACGTCCGAATTCATCGGATCCGACGGCGGACACGAGCGTGACCGCCCCGCCGGCCCGTGCGGCCGAGACAGCTTGGTTGCCGCCTTTGCCGCCGAACTTGGGGTGCCACGAATGGCCGGTGACTGTTTCACCCGCATCGGGGCGATGCGGTGCATCGACGAAGATATCGTAGTGCAGAGATCCGACGACGACGATCCCGGTCTTGGGCGACATGCTTAAATCCTATTTCTTGCGCTTGGTATCGACGGCGTGCATCGTTTTGGTCAGGTCGGCTTCTGCTTTGGGAAAGTCCCGTTGCGCGACACCGACAAAGATGGCGTCCATGATACTGAGCTGCGCGAGACGCGCCGCCGCGTTTTCACCCAGAAGCGGCGAGCCTTGCGCCGTGGAACACAGCGTGACATCCGCCATTTCAGCGATGGGAGAGCCTGCGTAATTGGTCAATGCGATGGTCCGCGCGCCGTTTTGGCGAGCGAGCATGACCGCTTCAAGGACTGCGGTCGTCGCACCGGAATGGCTGACCGCGACGATGACATCGTCCGGCCCCAGCAGGGAAGCCGACATCAGCATCATGTGGGTGTCGTCAAATACGTTGCAGCGCAGTCCGATCCGCAGGAACTTGTGCGCGACGTCCCGCGCGATCTGCGCGGAGCCACCAACACCGTAGAAGTCCCGTTGTCGAGCACCGTGCAGCAGATCAGTTGCCCGATCGAAGGCAGCCATGTCCAGGATTGAAAGAGTCTCCTTCAGCGCCTGACTGGCGGTGTTGAATACCTTCCTCACGATGTCGGCGGAACTGTCATCGGGCGAGATTTCCGCGTGGAGCGATGCAACATCCGATTGCCGGTAGGACACGAACGCCTCGCGGAAGTCACGGAACCCGCTGAAGCCGAGCTTCTTGGCGATCTTGACGATCATCGCCTCCGACACACCGGCATCCTCGGCCACGGCCTTGATCGGCGTGGTCAAGTCGAAATCCGTGCGACCGGTGATCGTGTCGATGACCCGCGCCTCCAGCGGGGTCATCGACGGCATCCGCATTCGCACCTGGGCACCGACGGTCCGGGGATCGAGTATCACATTCATCCTTTTCCCCGGGTGGCCCGGTCAATCAACATCGCGACGATAATGATAATGCCGGTGGCGAGAAGTTGATAGAACGCCTGCACGTTCATGAGGGTTAGACCGTTGCGCAGCGATCCCAGGATGACAGCCCCCAGCAGCGTGCCGACCACCGAGCCCTTGCCGCCCATCAGGGAGGCCCCGCCGATCGCCGCAGCGGCGATGGCGTCAAGCTCCCACAAATTGCCCATGGTCGGATCGGCGGCCCCGAGACGCCCCATCAGGATCATGGCTGCCACGGCGGCAAGCCCGCCTGACAGCATGTAGACGATGATCTTTGTGCGGGCGACGGGGACGCCCGCGATGCGCGCGGCCTCAGGGTTGCCGCCGATGGCCAAAATGTATTCGCCCAGTGGGCTGCGGTTCAGCACGACCCACAGGATCACCGCGATCGCAGCGACGATCAGGACCGGAACCGGCACGCCGGCCAGGTCGCCGTTGATGAACGACCGGAACTCCGCCGGAATGCCGAAGATCGGGTTGCCCCCGGTGAAGATCAGCGCCAGCGCCCGATATAGCGACAGGCCGCCCAGCGTGACGATGAAGGGCTGAAGCCCCGCGTAGGCTATCAACACCCCGTTGAATAGACCGCAAAGCATCCCGGTGCCGAGCGCCGCCAGCAGCGCGAGCGGAAGAGGTATGCCGGCGACCATCAGCGCGGCACCCGCCACCGCCGACAGGGCGGCGGCCGGTCCGACGGATAGATCGATCCCGCCTGAGATGATGACAAATGTCATGCCGAGCGCGATGCACGCGTTGATAGAGGATTGCTGCAGGATGTTGAGCAGGTTTGGCGTGGTCATGAAGACGGGGCTGAGGATCCCGAAGATCACGAAGATCAGGATTAGCCCGAACAGGGTGCCCGCGTCGCGCAGGTTAAAGGCGGCGGGCAGCAGGCTTCTGCGGCCGGCAGCCCGGTCCGGTGTGGTGTGGTCGGTCATGTGTGGCCTCTTACCGCTGCGGCGGACGCACCGCCCTTGGATTGGGGGATGGCAAGGGCGGCGATGCGCCCTTCCGTGATTTCGGGGCCGGTCAGGGCACCGGCGATGCGGCCTTCGCGCATCACGAGGACGCGGTCGGACACGCGCATGATCTCGGTCATCTCGGAGCTGACGACGACGATGGCCTTGCCAGCTGCCGCCAACTGCTCGATCAGGTCGTAGATTTCGGACTTGGCGCCGATGTCGATGCCACGGGTCGGTTCGTCGAACAGGAGGATGTCGACATCGGCCGCCAA
This sequence comes from Loktanella sp. 3ANDIMAR09, assembly GCF_001420005.1. GTDB lineage: Bacteria > Pseudomonadota > Alphaproteobacteria > Rhodobacterales > Rhodobacteraceae > Loktanella. Next base: position 3,360 of record NZ_LJAK01000026.1, read on the forward strand.
CCAGCGACCGATGATGGCCTTCTGCTGGTTGCCGCCGGAGAACTGACCGATCGCCCTGTCCACCTGCGGCGGGCGCAGATGCATCTGCTCCATTAGGGCCGTCGCCTCCCGGTGCAGGTCCTTTCGGCGGATCAGGCCGAAGGTCGTGAACTTGCCCATACAGGGCAAGGCGATGTTGGACGCGACGCTTCGCGCGCGGACGATGCCGTCCTTCTTGCGCTCTTCCGGCACCAGTCCAATGCCGGCGTGGATCGCCTCGCGCGGGGTTCTGAACGGTCCAGTTGCCGAACCGACCGTGACGGTGCCCGCATTTGCGCGGTCGATCCCTGCGACAAGACGCAACAGTTCCGTGCGGCCAGACCCGACGAGGCCGGCGATCCCCAGCACCTCCCCCCTGTGCAGGGCGAAATCGGCATCGCGGATCAGCCTATGGTCGCCAAGCCCGGAGACAGTCATGGCCACGACATCTGTGGCGTGGCTGACATGCCCCTCGGCCACCACGTCGCGACCGACCATACGGGCGATGATCTGCGCCTCGGATGTCTCGGCCAGGGTCACGGTCGCCACGAACCTGCCGTCGCGCAGCACTGTCGCACGGTCGCAGACCCGGAACACTTCGTCCATCTTGTGAGAGACATAGATGATAGACTTGCCCTGCGCGGCCAGCGCCGCGATCAGGACGGCGAGGTTGTCGAATTCGGAGGGCGTCAACGACGACGTGGGCTCGTCCATCGCGATGATACGGGCGTCGTCCAGCAGGGCGCGGGCGATCTCGACGATCTGCTGCTGGGCGACCTTCAGCTCCGACACCTTCGCCTTTGGATCGATCGTCGGGTCGAGTGCCGACAGGATCTCTTCTGCGCGCCGCTCTTGCGCCGCGCGGTCGACCAGAAGGCCGCCCGCCCGCCGCATGGGGCGACCCAGAAAGATGTTCTGCGCCACGCTCAGTGCCGGGATCAGTTGCAGTTCCTGGTGGATCATCGCGATCCCGGCGGCGCGGGCAGACTTGGGGCCGACCAGGGAGGCATCGGTGCCGTCGATGATGATCCGCCCCGCGTTGGCCGCGAAGACACCCGACAGGATGTTGAGCATCGTAGACTTGCCGGCGCCATTCTCGCCCAGCAGGCCGTGAACCTCGCCGGGCCGGACAGTGAAGGACACGCCATCCAGGGCCTTGATCCCCGGAAACGCCTTCACAATGCCGTCCACCTTCAGCCGAGCGACAGGGTCAGTCACGGGCCGTCCTCCTAAATACTGGGGGTTGGCCCGGACGCCGCTTGGGAGGCGCGGTGTCCGGACCGATGCACCGGCCTATTCGGCCAGCAACGTTGCGCGCAGTGCCTCGGTGTCGGCGACGGCGTAGGCGTCAATGTTGTTTGCCGTAATCAGCGCTTGCGGGGTTGCCACAACGCGCGGCAAGTCCTGCCCCGCCAGCAGCCGCAGCGCCACTTCCATCGCAACCTCCCCTGTCAGCACCGGAAAGCTGTCGACGGTCCCGGTCAGGTCGCCCGCCCGGATCGAAGCATAGGCGTCGGAAATGCCATCAGTGCCGAAGACCGCGACCTGGTCGGCCAGATCCGCGGCCTTGACCGCCTCGACCACGCCAAGCGCCATGCCGTCGTTATTGGCATAGAATCCGATGAGGTCGGGATGCTGCTGCAGGATCGTCGAAGCGGCGTCGTAGGCGGTCTCGCGGCTCCAGTTGGCTGGAATGCTGGCCACGACCTCGAAGTTGCCAGCCTCCTCAATGGTGGCGGTGAAGCCATCCGTGCGCTGACCGGCAGCAAAAACGCCTGGCTGACCTTCGATTACCGCGACCTTGCCACCTTCGGTGTTGTCGATGAACCACTGGGCGACGCGCACCCCGTTGTCACGCTGCACGTTGCCGACATAGTGCGCGACGGAGGGAATGACTGCATCGTTCACGTTGACGACCGTGATGCCCTTGGCCTGCGCACTTTCCAGCGCGGGTTGGAGGTTGTTGTCGGTCTGCGGCGAGAGCAGCAGCGCATTGTAGTCCTGCAAGATCATGTTTTCGGCGATCGACAGCTGGCCCAGCTGGTCGCCTTCGCTCGGTGCGGCCTGGTAGGCGAAACCGACGCCCATCTTGTCGGCCTCGTTCTGATAGCCCTCGCCCAACGACCGCCAGTATTCGTTCGTCAGAGTCTTGGACACGCCGCCGACCTTGGTGCCCTCGGCCGGCGCGGGCAGGGCACCGAAGGTCGTCTCAAGCTCGGACCAGTCGATGCGGTCAGGTTCGCTGTCGGAATTCAGCGGCGCAAGGTCCTGCGCAGCTGCGACGCTAGCACCGCTGGCCAGTAGACCGGCGAACAGGACGCTCCTGAAGTGAGTTTTCGTGATCATCTGGGTCTCCTCCCTTTATGATGTTTTCGAATGTCGTGAAGTTTCAGCTTCCAGCCAGCAGCTTTTGCACAGCACGCTGGGACAGTGGCGAATTCTGGGCCGCAATGGCGGCGCGCAACTCGTTATTCGTTTCGACCTTGTCCGCGATTGCGATCAGGCGTTCGGTCATCTCGATGTTGGCGGCACATTCTTCGACTGGGTCGATACCGGATGCGTCGGGGAATGTATCGAAATAGATGACGCCGTCGTAGCCGTCCCGCTTGATCTGTGTGAGCAATTCCAGCGTCGCCAGCGGATGCACGGACCCCACCATCAGGCCGTCGTCGCGCTTGCCATACCCGTCGTTCAGATGCACCCCCAAGAGCTTCGACCGGCGCGCGATCAAGGTCGCCGCAAAGGCTGGCATCTCGTCGGCATAAAGAACGTGGGCGAAGTCAAGCGTGACGCCAAGGTTGTCGGCACCGACCTCGTCGATTGCGAGCAGGGTCGTGGCGACATCGGGCAACAGCGCGTAGGATCGCGGCTCGTTGGGCTTATATTCGATGGAAACCATGCATTCTGGCGCATGTTCCGCCACCTCACGTATACCGTCGATCTCGTCGGCCCACATCCGGGCATAGTCACCCTGAAAACTGTAGTCGAAACCGTCCTGCCCCAGCCACAGGGTCATCAGCGGTGCTTCCATCGCAAGCGCGGCGTCGATCCCCTTCTTGGTCAGGTCGATCGCTTCTCGACGGACCGCCGGGTCGGGGTGAGTGAACGCACCCAGCTTGAACCCAGGATTGGTGTAATACCGCATGGCCAGGCCATTGACCTGCAGACCCATGTCGTTGATCTCACGACGAACGGCTGCAGGATCGTCACTGACATGATCGGGATAGTTCAGATCGACGTGGGTCAGCCCCTTTACCTTGGCGGCCCTGCGCGCGGTCATCATCGGTGTGGGCTTGCCGTTCAGACCCGGCCACTCTGCTTCTGCCTTCGCTGCGAAAGAATTTAGGCGTGTTGCAAACCGTGTCATAGATGCTCCCCTTCGTATACTTCACAGGTAATCGTATTATTGTGAAGTAGTCAAGTATCGGCTTCACGATTTTCAAAATCGAGATTTTTCCGATGGGTCCTATCGAGGGTAGCTTGTCATGACAGGATCGTCGGACGCGGATCGTTCCCCTTGAGGAGTCATGGCGTTCGGTATGGTTCAGGCACCTGAAATCGGCTGCAACTGCGTCACTTGTAGCGGTCTTTGCGGCAGCAGCGTTTATACGCAGAGGCGACCACTCACGGGACTTCGATCAGTGCAAACGCTAAACTGGCTGCAGTCACACTTTCACAGGACCTATGACGTGGACATCACTACGGTCGCTCTTACCAGCCGCCTGCTACCAGGGGCCATCGATCCAGGTGTCGAGGTCTTTGCCATTGGGGATGTGCATGGCCAGGCAGCAGTGCTGATCAGCCCCACCTCAGTGGTCCAAATTGATTG
>NZ_LJAK01000027.1:0-2500 GCF_001420005.1 Loktanella sp. 3ANDIMAR09
AACGCAAAAAGCCACCCTGAGGTGGTTGGTAACGCGGTAATAATATTACGAAGATGTTGGTTGCGGGAGTAGGATTTGAACCTACGACCTTCAGGTTATGAGCCTGACGAGCTACCGGGCTGCTCCATCCCGCGACAGTGATTGATTTTGATCGTTTGAGAGATACTGGACCGTGCTTATTAGGTGTGGCGATGACTTACTCTCCCACGTCTTGAGACGCAGTACCATCAGCGCAGTGGCACTTAACGGCCGAGTTCGGGATGGGATCGGGTGTTTTGCTCACGCTATGATCACCACACCAAAAAAGCACGGTGGAAACACGAAGGTGTTTCCACCGGGTGGCAAGGCATGTTTGCAAGGCAAATATGCAGCCACTCAGTGGAACACCTTCGCGCTCCGACATCAGAGACCCTTGTTTTCAGAAGGGAATGTTCCAAGCCAGTACGGCTAATGTTGTGTGTGTATGTATTCTGATTTGGTCGTCGTAAAAGCATGGCTTCTACTGGATCAAATCAAGCCTATCGAGCCATTAGTACCAGTCAACTGAACACATTGCTGTGCTTACATCTCTGGCCTATCGACGAGGTGGTCTACCTCGGCTCTCAGGGATATCTTGTTTTGAAGGGGGCTTCCCGCTTAGATGCCTTCAGCGGTTATCCTGTCCGATCATAGCTACTCTGCACTGCCGTTGGCACGACAACAGATCCACCAGTGGATCGTTCACCCCGGTCCTCTCGTACTAGGGGCAACTCTTCTCAAATATCCTACACCCACGGAAGATAGGGACCGAACTGTCTCACGACGTTCTAAACCCAGCTCACGTACCTCTTTAAACGGCGAACAGCCGTACCCTTGGGACCTGCTCCAGCCCCAGGATGAGATGAGCCGACATCGAGGTGCCAAACGGTGCCGTCGATATGGACTCTTGGGCACCATCAGCCTGTTATCCCCAGCGTACCTTTTATCCGTTGAGCGATGGCCCTTCCACTCGGGACCACCGGATCACTATGGCCGTCTTTCGACTCTGCTCGACTTGTCAGTCTCGCAGTCAGGCTGGCTTCTGCCATTGCACTCAACGAGCGATTTCCGACCGCTCTGAGCCAACCTTCGCGCGCCTCCGTTACAATTTAGGAGGCGACCGCCCCAGTCAAACTACCCACCACACAGGGTCCCGGATCCGGATAACGGACCGCGGTTAGACATCAAGCAATGCAAGGGTGGTATCTCAAGGGAGGCTCCACGAGGACTGGCGTCCCCGCTTCAAAGCCTACCACCTATCCTGCACATGCATGGCCTGATGCCAGTGTGAAGCTGTAGTAAAGGTGCATGGGGTCTTTCCGTCTAACCGCGGGTAACCGGCATCTTGACCGGTAATTCAATTTCGCTGAGTCCACATTTGAGACAGCGGGGAAGTCGTTACGCCATTCGTGCAGGTCGGAACTTACCCGACAAGGAATTTCGCTACCTTAGGACCGTTATAGTTACGGCCGCCGTTTACCTGGGCTTCAATTCGGAGCTTGCACTCCTCCTTTTAACCTTCAGGCACCGGGCAGGCGTCAGACCCTATACGTCGTCTTACGACTTCGCAGAGCCCTGTGTTTTTAGTAAACAGTCGCCACCCCCTGGTTTGTGCCCCCGGCCTCTACTTGCGTAAAAACCGGGCCTCCTTCTCGCGAACTTACGGAGGTATTTTGCCGAGTTCCTTAAATGTGGTTCTCTCAAGCGCCTTGGTATTCTCTACCAGTCCACCTGTGTCGGTTTAGGGTACGATCTTAAAGGAGGGCTATTTCCAGGGACCTGTTGGCAGCCCATTCAATCCGATAAGGATGAACTACGTCTCAGATCCGTCACCACTCCACGGCCCAGGAATATTAACCTGGTTCCCATCGACTACGCCTTTCGGCCTCGCCTTAGGGGTCGGCTTACCCTGCTCAGATTAGCTTTAAGCAGGAACCCTTGGACTTTCGGCGAGGGAGTCTCTCACTCCCTTTGTCGCTACTCATGTCATCATTCTCACTAGTGATCTCTCCACCCGATGGCTCACGCCCGGGCTTCATCGAAAGCTTCACGTCTCCAATACTGGCGAACCAGTTAAGGAGACAGGAAACTATGTCACACTACGCTCTGCTACCGCGCACATAAAGTGCACCCTAGACTTCGGCTCATGGCTTGAGCCCCGTTACATCTTCGCCGCAGGACAGCTTATTTAGACCAGTGAGCTGTTACGCTATCTTTAAAGGATGGCTGCTTCTAAGCCAACCTCCTGGTTGTTTTGGCCGTCCCACCTGCTTTCCCACTTAGCCATGAATTAGGGGCCTTAGTCGTAGGTCAGGGTTGTTTCCCTCTTCACAACGGACGTTAGCACCCGCTGTGTGTCTGCCGTCTAGTACTCCTCGGTATTCGGAGTTTGGTTAGGATCAGTAAGCCGGTAAGGCCCCATTACCCATCCAGTGCTCTACCCCCGAGGGTATTCGGACGACGCTCTACCTAAATAGATTTC
>NZ_LJAK01000028.1 GCF_001420005.1 Loktanella sp. 3ANDIMAR09
TTCTGTGTGCGGTTCGGATGTATTTGCGATACCCACTGCCTTATCAAGATGTGACGGACCTGCTGGCGGAACGCGGTGTGGATGTTGATCGCTCGACGGTCTTTCGTTGGGTGCAGAAGCTTAAGTTGCCCCTAGTTTCCTAGACGCCTGCCTCGTTCATTTTCTGCTGTTTCATTTCATAGTCAACCGGTGACAGCATGCCGTTGTTCGTGTGCTTGCGTGTTGGGTTGTAGAACATCTCGATGTAGTCGAATACGTCCTGCCTTGCTGCGTCGCGTGTCAGGTATGTTCGCCGCCTGATCCGTTCGCGTTTCAACAGGTGAAAGAAGCTCTCTGCGACCGCATTGTCATGGCAATTTCCGCGTCTGCTCATGCTGGCATCCAGATTGTGCTTGCTGAGAAACGATTGCCACTCTTTGCCAGTGAATTGGGAACCTAGGTCGGAATGGATCAAGACCCTATGCTTTGGTTTACGCCGCCAAACAGCGCCCAACAATGCCTGCAAGGCAAGATCAGATGTCATGCGGGACTGCATGGACCAACCGACGACGCGCCTTGAGAACAGATCGATCACAACGGCCAGATAAGACCAACCTTCGTGCGTCTTGATGTATGTGATGTCTGTCACCCACACTCGGTCAGGCGCTTCAACTCCAAACTGCCGATCTAGGGTGTTGTCAGCAACGACAGCAGGCTTGCCACCATACCGCCCAGATCGACGTTTGTATCCGATCTGCGCTGCAATGCCTGCCAAGCTGGCCAAACGCGCCACACGGTTCTCAGAACAGGTCTCGCCTGCATCGCGCAGGTCATCAGTCAACCTCCGGTATCCGTAGACCCTTCCGCTGTCCGTCCAGGCCTGATGGATCAGCTTTGTCTGACGCGCATCTTCGAGCGCACGCTGGCTTAACGGTTCCTTAAGCCATGCATAGAAACCGCTGAAATGAACCATCAGCACACGGCACATCGACCGCACTGAAAACTCTGCACGGTGAGCCTCTATGAACGCGTACTTCACTGAGACTCGCGCGCGAAGTACGCGCGCGTCCATTGTCCTCGGACCAATGGCGGACAAAGGCCACGCCCTTCTTTAGAATGGTGCGTTCCTCGGTCACCAGGGCCAGCTCTTTCTTAAGCCGCTTAATCTCAGCAGCTTGTTCCGCGACCTCAGATCGGACGTGCGGTGACTTCGCAAACTGAGACTTCCAAGTGTACAGCGATTTGGTGCTAATCCCCAGCCGCTCAGCCACTTCGCTCACCGAATAACCACGCTCAACAACCTGCGCTACAGCGTCCTGCTTAAACTCATCCGTAAACCGAATTCCCTTACTCATATCCGTCTCTCCTTGGTTCCAAAATTAGGCGATTGTATATTTGACAAACCCTTTGGTTAGCGGGATGCTCGGACTCTGCTTTAGGGAGATTCGAGTATGATCGGCGTTACGTTCAACATTAAGTATGACGATGATTACAGTAACCGTTATCGGAAGTTACACGACAGGTTGGCGGACTTTGTCATAGTAGAAGACAAGAGCACATCGTGCCTGTTCTTGGACACAGACGATGCGGATGCTGTTCATACGGCATTGTACGGCGCTTTGGACTACAAGAAAGACGTGGCAATAGTATTCACAACCTACGCCCACACCTTCAAGAGTTTCGGCCCCACATAAAACGCTGCTCGACTTGAACGGGGACGCGGCAAATTCGGTAGGCAAACCACATTGCCAATTTGATGCGAAGTAATTTCATGGGTATTATGATACCCCACCCTTTGAGGTATTTCAATACCTCACTTTTCGTCATTGTCCTTGGGTTTCTGCTTCACCAGATTGCCCAGCTTTTCGTTGAACTTCGCTTCGTCGTCGTCCGCACCGATCTCGCGGGCGGCTTCCTTGAAGCGGTCTAGTTGACTCTTTTCTCTGTTATGCTGCATCACTTCCCTCATGTATCGTATGTACCTAGACGAGCATGGCGTTGACCGGATGACACGCCTTGACCTCGAAAAATTTCGTTACCTTAGCCTGACAGGCGTGGTGATGAAAGTTGAACACGCAAGAGACTACTTGGTGCCCGCATTCAACCGCATTAAGGCGGAGGTCTTTGACGAAGACCCAGACACTCCAATTTGTTTCCACAGGTCGGATATTCGCCAGAGCAAAGGGCCGTTCGAATGCCTGAAATCTCCAGAGGTTAGGGCGCATTTTGATGAGCAAATCCTCCGCGTCTTCAATGAGGCTGAATACACGGTAATTACCGTATTGGTAGACAAGCAGGAGCTAGCGCTCAAGAACCACTGGGAAAGAACCCATCCCTACCACGTTCTCATGGAGGTGATTGTTGAAAAATATGCCCAACTGCTTAAGCGGAAGTTTTCTATCGGTGATATCATGCCAGAGGCCAGGTCCAAACCCCAGGACCAGGCGCTACAGGACGAGTTTCTTCACTTTAAGAACGAAGGAACTCGCTTTGCGCCAAGGGCATTGGTGCAGGAGCGAATCCCTTCATCAAATCTGAAGTTCAGAACCAAAAAGGATAACGTGGCAGGGCTTCAGCTTTGCGATCTTTTGGCCCATCCTTCGCACTACACGATCCGAAGCAACATGGGGCACCAAGTGCAAGAAGCTCCCTTTGCGAGCAAGGTTTCCGCGATCCTAGGAAACCAGAAGTATGATCGGTCTGCATATGGTAAGATTTGGGGGTATGGAGCCAAGCACATCCCCTAAAGACTAGAGGGGAGCGCAAGCGCTCCCCCCGATGGATTATGTACCGTCAAATACCGACCGCTTTCGCATCGGGTTGCTTTTAATATAGGGCATAATTCCGATTCCGTCAAGCGAATCAGTCACTTATTGCCTAACTTATTGATTAGGCTGATGATATGTCAGCCGCTTCCCGACTGCCCCAGTTAGAGCGATTGCGCCGCGCTCGGCATCGTCAACACCGTTGGCTACGCGGTTGTTGTAACGAAAGTCGAACTCCGCAGCATAGCGGTGCAGGTGTTGCTTGCCGCAGTGCTGATAGACACCCTTCATGCCGCGCTTGAAGATGCTGTAAAAGCCTTCGACGGTGTTGGTGTGAATTTCGCTGTCATTATAATCGACATACTGACCGGCGCTGTGATTGGTCCAGCCGTGAGCGTCGAATACCTTGCCAGCGCCGATGCCCTGATACTGGCGGGCTTCGTCGGTCATGACGTAGGCTTCGCGGGCGATGTTCTCTTGCAGGATCGGGATCAGCGTGGACTTCTTGAGGTCGTCCACAACGATAGACTTGGCACGTTTGGTCGTGCGATCCACCAGCGTCACCATTTTCATCTTGTGAGAGCCGCCACGGGCGTTCTTCGCTTTCTTAACGCCGGGTTCCTTGCCGATGAAGGTTTCGTCAACCTCGACAATGCCACCATTGCCGCCAAAGCCAGCCAGCGCGCCGTCGCGCATACATTCGCGGATGCGGTGGGTAAGGAACCAAGCGGACTTGTAGGTGATGCCCAGAACGCGGTGAAGCTGGTGGCTGCTGATGCCCTTCTTGCTGGACACCATCAGGTGAATGGCTTGCAGCCACAGGTGCAACGGCAGGTGGCTTTCCTCAAAGATTGTGCCCTTGCGAACGGTGAACTGCTTACGGCACTCGCGGCACTTCCACAGGCCGTGACGCTCTTTGCCCTCGGGGTTCTTCTTGCTGGGCTTCGTCATGACGCCAGTCAGACGATAGGCGCTGTCGATCACGCCACAGTGGGGGCATACCGGACCATCGGCCCAAAGCATCGCTTCAACGTGCGCAAACGCTGCGGCTTCGTCGTGCATGTAAGGGGCGGAAAGAACGGACATGGCGGATACCTCTGATTTCTTCAATCAGATATAGGGAATTCGCTTGGGTTTGTCAAATATACAATCGCCTTTTAATTCCAGCGGTTGCTTTGTATCTGGTGGCCGCTGGTGATCTGACAATTGGTATGTTTTATGCTGTGACCGTCTATACAAAGATGTTTTCCAGTGGAGTTGACTCAATTGTTGGGTTTGGGATGGGAATTATCTCTGCGCGCGTACAACTCGAGCGATTATCCGACATTATATTGGAACCTTCTGACACGCCACTGACTGAATTGACTGAGACGTTTGATATTACTGCAAAGACGAAAAATGAGGGTGGGTCTACTGAGCAGGCTATTTCCTTCGAAACACTGGAACTATGTGCTGTTTCTTACTCATATGAAGGGGGCAACACCGAAGTTCTTAAGGATGTTTCTTTGTCAGTCGCACGTGGGGATCGAATTTGTATCCTGGGTCAATCGGGAGCAGGTAAAAGCACTCTGCTTAAATTGATCACATCCCTTGAAGAACCCACCTCCGGTCAGGTGTTGGTAAACGGCCAAACGGCGATAGATCTGGGAAAACGCAATGTCAGGCGAGGCATTGGTTTATTGATGCAAAGCGATGTGCTGTTCGCGGGAACAGTTGTCGACAATATTTGTATTGGCGGCAGTGTTGATATTAATAACGTCATCGAAGCTCTCCAAGCCGCGCAATTTTACGACGAAGTAGATGCCATGGTCATGGGGGTAAACACTCCGATAGGAGATATGGGCGACGCCCTTTCAGCAGGCCAAAAACAGCGGTTATTATTGGCGCGCGCATTGTATAAAAAACCAAATTTTTTAGTCTTGGATGAAGGAACCGCGAACCTAAATTCAACCATAAAACACAAAATTTTTGAGAACCTTATCAAGCAAGAAATTGCGTTGATATTTACTAGTCACGATAGCGAGATAACACAGTATGCCGATACAATTTACGAGTTAGAGGAAGGGAAGCTTCAACTTGTTGAATAGCTTATTGGGTTAAACTGGAAATGTGCTACGGGCACGGGCATTATGTTAGTTGGCTACGGATGCCGCTGTCGCTGTCGCTATTTATGTTTTTAATCGATACCCAAATCCTTCAAAACTGCAATTTAGGGGTCTGATGGGGGCTGTTGCATTAA
>NZ_LJAK01000029.1 GCF_001420005.1 Loktanella sp. 3ANDIMAR09
GGTCTCGCCCACCGCACCAGCGCTCTGGCTGATCACCTTGATCACCTCCAGCGCGGGCGCGGGTGCAATCGCCAGATCCGTCGGATCGTCCGCCGTATTGCCATCCGTGTCGTCGCCATCGTCCGAGACATCCGTCACCGGCGCGCCCGCACGGTCGATCGCCCGGCCCAGCACCACGTTGCGCAACCCGCCCGCGTCGATGTCCTCTTGGCTCAGCACATGGTCCAGCGTCCAGACGCGCGTCGCACCCGGGGCCAGCGGCGTGCCGTCCTCGGCCGGGTTCGCCAGCACCGGAACAGCGGTGATTTCCGTGCCGTCCAGACGCGTGAACGTATCCTCGATCGCCAGATCCCGCAGCGTCACCACGCCCGTGTTGCGCAGCGTGATCCGGTAGCTGATCGTCGCGCCCGGCGTCGTCCCGCTGCGCGTCAGTGCCTTGGTCGCATCCAGCGTCGCGGTCCGCGGCCCGGTCGGCACGCTGACATCGTCACGGGCCGACACCGCGCCGCCGCGCGCATCAAGACCCGCGACAAAGCCCGTGTTCTCGATCACGCCCGCATCCACGTCCTCTTGGGTCACCAAACGCGAGATCGCACAGCTGCCATCGGTCACACCGGGGGCCAGACGCGGAATGCGGCAGACATAATCGGGGTCGATCAGCGGGTCCGTCACCTCCAGGTCGGTCAGCGTCACATTGCCGTTGTTCGTCACGATCAGGTCGAACCCGATCGTGCTGCCCACCGCGCCAAAGCTGGCCACCGTCGCGCGCTTTTCCAGCTGCAGGTCGTTCACCACCGCAGGCATCGCTGTCACCACCGTGTCGCTGGCCGTCAGCCCCGCACCCTGCGGCGACAAGGCCGCGACATCCGCCGTGTTCGTCAGCGTGCCGCGATCCACATCCGCCTGGGTCACGACATAATCCGCAGCACAGACCAGCTGCGCCTGCGGATCCAGTACCGCCTGCGCACAGGTCAGATCCGGCAGCAGCGGGTCGCTTGCGCTGACCGACCGCAGCCGCTGGTTGCCCGTGTTCGTCACCGTCAGCGTATAGGTCAGCGTCTGGCCCACCGTGGTCACCGGCAGCACCTCCACGCTCTTGACCAGCGTGACAGCCGCGGTCGCCGCCGCGGGCGACACGATCCGCGCGGGATCCGAGGTCACAAAGGACGTCGACCCGTCGCGGCTGTATTGCGTCGCCGCCACCGCTTCGTTCGGGATCTCGCCCGCGTCCAGATCGTCCTGCGTCACCACATAGGTGCCGCGGCAGTCCACCGTATCACCGGGGGCAAAGTCGGTCTGGCCCGCGGCAAAGCACACCACCGGGCCGTCCAGCAGCCCGTCGTTCACCACGACATCGCGGGCAAAGGACACCGTCCCCGTGTTCTCGACCGTGAACAGGTAGGTCAGCACATCGCCCACCGCGTCGAACAGCAGATCGTTCTGCGGGCTGTTGTCGGCATTCGCCACCGACTCCAGCGCCTTGGTGATCCCCAGCGACGGCACGCCGCCCTGCGGCACCGTCACGCTGTCGGTCGTGCCGCGCAGATCACCCGCCACCGCCGTGGCCACGTTGGTGATCGCGCCCAGATCCACATCCGTCAGGCTGATCACATGCGACGCCGTGCAGGTCACGACACCGCCGGGGGCCAGACCCTGCGGCAGCACCGGGCAGTCCACCACCGGCACAAGGTTGTCGTCCACCGTGATCGCATCCGTGATCGTGGTATTGCCCGTGTTCGTCACCGTGAACGTATAGTTCACCACCGCGCCCTGACGGTAATACTGCGGGTCGATCCCGGGATAGGTCACACCCTCAAAGGTGATCGACACCGCCTGCTTGTCCGTGTCCAGCGCGGGGGTCTGCTGCGCCGGAACCGTCACGCTGTCCGGCGCGCTGACCACCACCCCGCTGGAGGCCGTCGCCGTGTTCGTCACAGCACCCGCGTCGATATCGTCCTGCGTCACCGCATAGCTGCCCGTGCAGGACAATGTCTCACCCGGGGCCAGGGGGCCGGGCGCACAGGTGATCGTCCCGCCCGCGTCGGTCACCAGCGGGTCGCTGATCGTCACCGGGTCCGTCAGCGTCACGTTGCCCGTGTTCGTCACGTCGAACCGGAAGGTCAGCACATCGCCCACCGCCGCAAACACCGGGCCGCCATCCGTCAGCACCTTGGTGACCGCCAGCGCGGGGTCGCGCGGCAGCACCAGCACCGTCGGATCCTCGGCCGGATCACCGTCGTCGGGGTCCGCATCGCGCGTCTGCGCCGTCAGCGGTCCACCCGCGGGCGGGGTCGCCTCGGCCACCGCGATGTTGCTGATCCCGCCTGCATCGATATCCGCCTGCGTCAGCACGTAGCTTGCGCGCCAGGTCGCCGTCTCGCCCACCTGCAGGGTGCCCGCAGGCGACCCCTGGTCGCTGGACCGCAGCACCGGACCGCTGGTCAGCGCCAGCACCGTGCCGTCCGCCCGTGTCAGCGTATCGCTGGCAATCCGCGCATCGCGCAGCGTCACATTGCCCGTGTTCGTCACCCGGATGTCAAAGATCACCGTGCCGCCCACCGTCACCGGACCATCCGCGATCACCTTGACCGCCGCCAGCGCAGGGGTCGTATCCACCCGCAGTTCGGTCGGGTCGTTCTGGTCGTTGCCGTCCGCGTCGTCGCCGTCGTCCGACAGGTCCGTCACACGCGTGCCGTCAGGCGCCACTGCCGCCGCCGCCACGCTGTTGCTGATCCCGCCCGCATCAATATCCGCCTGCGTCAGCACATAGCTCAGCGCAAAGACATGCGTCTCGCCCACAGCCAGCAGACCGGCCACATCGCCCTGTTCCAGCACCGGCTCCGCCACGCTGCGCGGATTGCCCGCAAGGTCTGTCAGCGTATCCACCAGCGCCAGATCCCGCAGCGTCACATTGCCTGTGTTCGCGGCCCGGATCTCGAACACCACCGTCTCGCCCACCGCGGCACCGCCCGTGCGCACCAGCTTGGTCACCTCCAGCGCCGGGCTGGGCGCGATCGGCAGATCGGTCGGATCGTCGCCATCGCCCGCACCGTTGTCAGACACGTCGCTGACCGGCGTGCCGTCCGGCGCAGTCGCACTGACCGTCGCCGTGTTCGACAGCCCGCCTGCATCGATGTCGTCCTGGCTCAGCACATGGGTCAGCGTCCAGATGCGGACAGCACCCGGGGCCAAGGCCACCGTCGCCTGACCGGGGTCCGCCAAGACAGGCGTGCCGCCAAGCGGCGTGCCATCCGCCCGCGTCAGCGTATCCGCCAGCGTCACATTCGACAGGCTCAGCGTGCCGGTGTTCTCGGCCGTCAGGGTAAAGACCACGCTCTCACCCGCAACAGCCCCCGGCTGCGTCACGCGCTTGATCAGCACCACATCCGCGGTGCCAAGGATCGGCAGCACCGTCGGATCGTCGCCATCGCCCGCGCCA
>NZ_LJAK01000030.1 GCF_001420005.1 Loktanella sp. 3ANDIMAR09
TCTGTGTTTGGTTTCTCTGCTACTGTTCATAATGGTGTTCACAATGACTGTCAAACACAATCGTTCATTATGTTGACATTATGAACGGTCGGTGCGTAATGTTCGATATGTTGAGCATTCCAGACTTTTCGGGCGAACTTTACGGCTACGCCCGCGTTTCGACCGAGGAACAAAACCTTGATCTGCAACTAGACGCGCTGCGCGCTGCTGGTGTGCCTGAAAACCGTATTTTCACCGAAAAGCTGTCGGGCAAAACGACTAAGCGCCCGGTGCTGGATCGCGTGCGCCGGGTTATGCGCGAAGGTGATGCGCTGGTGGTCTGGCGGCTGGACCGGATAGGTCGCAACATGATTGAAGTTGTCATGTTTGTGGATGATCTGGCGAAAGAGAAAATTCTATTTCGCAGTCTGACAGAGGCTTTTGACCTGACGACGCCGATGGGCAAATTCATGGTCACGCTGATGGCGGGGCTTGCGCAGTTTGAGCGCGATATGACGGCGGTGCGAACTAAGGCCGGGATGGCGTCTGCGCGTGCGCGCGGCGTCCGCATGGGGCCTAAGCATCGCATTCTTGATTGCCCGCTGCGATTTGCCCGGTTTGTTGAGTTGTGGCGATCAGGCTCAATCCCTGACGGCGAGATGAGTGCCCGCGATATCGTCAAGGATTTGAACGCTGTTCCGGGGTCCAAGCTGCCACCGATGGCATCGCATACCTCTTACGCAAATTGGAAAGGGCGCGGGTTTCCGGGCTTTGATCAAAAGACAATGGAAAGGGTTTAGTTTTGACGGTCTACTACAATGAGAATGATGATTTTGCCGCAAGTTGGCTTAAATCTCTGATTTCTAAGGGGTTAATTGCGCCCGGTGATGTGGATAACAGGAGTATTGAGGATGTCGCAGCCGACGATCTTAAAGGGTATAATCAGTGTCACTTTTTCGCCGGAATCGGCGGGTGGTCTTATGCCTTGCGGCTTGCCGGATGGCCTGATGAAAAGCCAGTCTGGACAGGTTCCTGCCCTTGCCAGCCATTTAGTCAGTCGGGATCGGGAAACGCCTTTGACGACGACCGGCATTTGTTCCCGGTCTGGCAACGCCTCATTGAGGTCTGCGCGCCTTCAATCGTCTTTGGTGAGCAATCTGCAAGCCCGCTTGGACGGTCTTGGTTTTCCGGGGTGCGTTCTGAAATGGAAAGTCTGGGATATGCAGTCGGGGGGGCCGATCTGTGCGCTGCGGGGGTCGGTTCCGCGCATATCAGGCAACGGCTCTACTTTGTTGCCGTGGCCGACGCCGATGGCTGGGACGAAAGCAACGGGCAGTTACAACGAGGCGGGCAATACGGACAGCGCGCGCAAAACGATTGCACTAGTGACGGGGCACGTTGCGCCGTCGGAGCGGGCCAAGCCGAAGGTCATTGCAGATCATCGGTTGTCGAGGGTTTCGACGGATGGCGTGGCGCTGACAGATTGCACTGCTGGGATGGGGCTTGGCGGCCGGTTGAACCCGGATCATTCCCGCTGGTTAATGGGGTATCCGATCGATTGGCGCAACAGCGTGCCTACGGCAATGCCATAGATCCGCGCCTTGCCGCTAAATTTATCGATGCGTCTGTTTTGGCGTGGTCACAATAGGAGTCTGCTTGATGCCACGTAAGGATGAAATCGACCGCATGATTGTCATGCTGTATATTTCCCGTAACTCTGCTGGCTTCACAAATTACACAAGGCCCGCCGGATGGCTGGACAAGCTACCTATGGCTGGCCTTGATGAGTTGAAGTGCGATTTTGAACGGATGGCAGGCGAAGTTTCTGATGAGATAGCGAAACGCATTGCGGATGATATGCCAAAGTTTTCGAGGCGTTGGTATGATGAGCAAGAGGATGAGCGGGCAGGCGGTGCTTTGTTGCTTGCTGGCATTGGTGTAAAAACAAACGAAACACAATAGGAGCGAAAAATTTGGAACTATTCGCCTAAGTCTTTGAAACTTTTAGGCCGTAAAGTTGGAACTATTTCAACCTAAGTTATTGTTTTTGATTGATTGTTTCAG
>NZ_LJAK01000031.1 GCF_001420005.1 Loktanella sp. 3ANDIMAR09
CCTTCGGGGTCGCTGTCGTTGTCCAGAACGTTGCCGATCACTGTCGTCGGGTCCTGATCCTCGGACACCGGGAACTCGTCCATGACAGCCACCGGCGCATCGTTGGTCCCGGTCACGGTGATCGTCACCGTCGCCGTGTCCTCGGCCCCGGCGGGGTCGGTCACGGTGTAGGTCACGGTCGTGGTGCGCTCTTCGCCCTCGCCCAGGTCATCGAAATCACCGGCCGGGTCAAAGGTGACCGTGCCGTCCGGCGCGATGGTGACCGTGCCGCCATCGGGCAGGTCAACAGGCTGGCCCACGTCGCCCGGCACCCCGTTCACGGCCGCAACCGTCAGCGGATCGCCGTTCGGATCGACGTCGTTGTCCAGCACATTGCCGATGATGCCGCTTGGGTCATCTTCGCCAGCGGTCAGCGGATCGTTGGTCGCAACCGGTGCGCCATTGGTGCCCGTCACGGTGATGGTCACCGTCGTGGTGTCCTCGCCGCCGTTGCCGTCGATGACGGTGTAGCTCACCGTCGTCGTGACCTCCTCGCCTTCGGCCAGGCTGTCGAACTCGCCGTTCGGGTCAAAGGTTGCAGACCCGTCGGGGTTGATCGTCACCAGACCACCGTTGTCGCCAGCCACCGGCTGACCGACATTGGCCGGATCACCGTCCACTGCACCTACCGTCAGGACATCATTGAGGTCCGGATCGGTATCGTTGCCCAACACGTTATCCAGCGGCTGCACCGCATCGGGTGTCGCCACACCGGTGTCAGCGATGGCCACCGGCGCATCGTTGGTCCCGGTCACCGTGATCGTCACCGTCGCCGTGTCCTCGGCCCCGTCAGGGTCCGTCACGGTGTAGGTGACCGTCGTGGTCGCGGTTTCGCCCTCGCCCAGCTGCTCGAAGTCGTCGCTGGGGTCGAATGCGATCGTGCCGTTCGGCGCGATGGTGACCGTGCCGCCGTTGTCGGCTGCAACCGGCACGCCCACGCTGTTGGGATCGCCGTTCACCGCAGACACCGTCAGAGGATCATCCTCGGGATCAATGTCGTTGCCCAGCACGTTGCCGATGACGGCATTCGCGTCATCCTCACCCGCACCCAGATCGTCAGCAACGGCCACGGGACCATCGTTGGTGCCGGTCACGGTCAGGGTGACCGTCACGGGATCGCCCGGCAGGCCGGAGTCGTCCTGGGGTGTGTAGGTGACCGTGGTGGTGGCTTCTTCGCCCTCGGCCAGGTCATCGAATTCA
>NZ_LJAK01000032.1 GCF_001420005.1 Loktanella sp. 3ANDIMAR09
CCGACGGGCGCGCGCTGGCGCGGGATGAATACCCCGCGCTGTGGGCGGCCATCGGTGATGCCTGGGGCGCTGGCGACGGTGCCACCACGTTCAACATTCCCGAACTGCGGACCGAGTTCCGTCGCGGTGCCGACCTGGGGCGCGGTGAGCTGCCCGCCCTCGAAATCGGCACCTGGCAGGCGGATGAAATCCGCGCGCACAGCCACCCGCTCGACGGGGCCTACAACGAGGACAACGGCAACACGGCGCAGGGCCCTAACGAGCCTGCCGATGGTCGCCTTGTGACGGAGACCGAGCCCTTTGGCGGCGAGGAAACCCGCCCGCGTGCCGTGTCCGTCCATCCCATCATCCGCGTGCGATAGGAGGTCCGGTCATGCCCACCAATTTTGCAACGATGAGCGAGGCGCTGGCGCAGTTGTCGTCGCTGGCCACCTTTCTTGCCAACATGCCTGCCGGTGTGCGCGCCGAGGTCGAGGCGGCCGTGGCCGAAGGCGAGGCAGACCTCGCAGCACTGCAGGCCGCCGTCGATGCGCTGGCCATCGAGGTCGCAGCCGGCGTCGAGGGCCTGATCCCGTCGCTGGCCTTCGAGGCGGTCATCGACCCGGCGGACCCGAACCCGACCCGGATCAACGGCGGGACCTTCAACACGATTGCGGACGCGGTCGCGGCGTCATCGCCGGGTCAGCGGGTTGTTCTGAACCTGCCCGGTGGTAGCGCCGGGTCAGTGCCGTTTGCATCCGATGTGGATATGCAGGGCAACCGCCACCTGGTCCTTGTCGGACCGACAAACAACCCGGCGATCGTAAACCACACGGTCAAGGTCACATCGTCACGCAACGGCCTTTGTGGCTTTCGAATGCACGACACCTGCACAGTGACGACCGTAGAGGTCGAACACACCCACGGCGCGCTTGCTGTTCCGGGCGAGCTGTTCCGCGAAAATGCCTCGATTTTCACTGGCGAGACAGGCTGGATCGGCGGCGTAAGCCTGTCTGATTTCGGTTTCACCGGTGAGCAGACAGCTTGCCTCGTCGGGTTCAACGGCGTGGCGTGTGCGAGGGTCGCTCTCTGGCGTGGCACGCTTTCGGGTGCCGTGACGGGCATCGGTCGCCCGGCAAGCGTTGACCCGTTCGTCATGGCAGGAACGCAGGGTGTTCAGTTGCAGAACGGCGCGGCCATGCTCAATCGCTTCACCCTTGGCAGCAACATCGTTGGGACGGTCTGATATGCCT
>NZ_LJAK01000033.1 GCF_001420005.1 Loktanella sp. 3ANDIMAR09
TCATGGCTAAGGCAAAGTTCGAACGTAACAAACCGCACGTTAACATCGGCACGATTGGTCACGTTGACCACGGCAAGACGACGCTGACGGCAGCGATCACCAAGTACTTTGGTGACTTCCGCGCCTACGACCAGATCGACGGCGCCCCCGAAGAGAAGGCCCGCGGCATCACCATCTCGACCGCGCACGTCGAGTACGAGACCGAAGGCCGTCACTACGCCCACGTCGACTGCCCCGGCCACGCCGACTACGTCAAGAACATGATCACCGGTGCTGCCCAGATGGACGGCGCGATCCTGGTTGTGAACGCAGCCGACGGCCCCATGCCGCAAACGCGCGAGCACATCCTGCTGGGTCGCCAGGTGGGCATCCCCTACATGGTCGTCTACATGAACAAGGTCGACCAGGTTGACGACGAAGAGCTGCTAGAGCTGGTGGAAATGGAAATCCGCGAGCTGCTGTCCTCCTACGACTACCCCGGCGACGACATTCCGATCATCAAGGGTTCCGCCCTGGCGGCGATGGAAGGCCGTGATGCGGACATCGGCGAAGAGTCGATCAAGGCGCTGATGGCGGCTGTGGACGAGTACATCCCGACACCGGCACGTGCGGTTGACCTGCCGTTCCTGATGCCGATCGAGGACGTGTTCTCGATCTCCGGTCGTGGTACGGTTGTGACCGGCCGTGTGGAGCGTGGCGTGATCAACGTCGGCGACAGCATCGAGATCGTGGGTATCCGCGACACCAAGACGACGACCTGCACGGGCGTCGAGATGTTCCGCAAGCTGCTGGACTCCGGTCAGGCTGGCGACAACGTGGGTGTGCTGCTGCGCGGTATCGACCGTGAAGGCGTGGAGCGCGGCCAGGTGCTGTGCAAGCCCAAGTCGGTTGCACCGCACACCAAGTTCGAGGCCGAGGCCTACATCCTGACCAAGGAAGAGGGTGGCCGTCACACGCCGTTCTTTGCGAACTACCGTCCGCAGTTCTACTTCCGCACGACGGACGTGACCGGCACGGTTGTGCTGCCCGAGGGCACCGAAATGGTGATGCCGGGCGACAACCTGAAGTTCAACGTCGAGCTGATCGCACCGATCGCGATGGAAGACGGCCTGCGTTTCGCCATCCGTGAAGGCGGCCG
>NZ_LJAK01000034.1 GCF_001420005.1 Loktanella sp. 3ANDIMAR09
TGCATCGCCGCACGATCCGCGATTCCACAAGGCGGCGGCGCTGCATGACCATGTGCTGCGGCAGGGCTGGGATCGCCTGACGGCGGGCGCGGTATTTCACGCCGGGCTGATCGCTGATGGCGTGCCGCGCTGGCGGCGGTTTGCGATGTGGTTCGCTGTCAGCGCGTTTAGGTTCCAGTGACAAAACCCGCCGCCCGGATGGGTGGCGGGCTTTTGTCGTTTCTGGGGGCCGGTTTTACGCTGCGCGCTGGCTGATGTAGGTCATGCCGTGTGCGCCCCATTGATCCGCCATCGCGGCGGCAATGCCCGGAAAGAACTTGCTACGGGCTTTCCATCGATCGACGCCGGGGCTGGCCTTGTGGACGCTATCGCGCGCCGTGGTGCCGTCCAGTGTGCCGGTGGGTGTCAGGTTGGGCAGGTTGCGCAGCCATAGGCATGTGCGCTTGCGTTCGTTGTCGGGTCCGTTTGGGTCTGTGCCGAACTGCCAAGGCTGGATTGACTGCGAAAACGGCTGATAATTTTCGATCCGGGCCTTTGCATGTTTGTGCATGATCGGATTTTCGACGGCGATCATGGGGATGTGTGCCACATTCCAGACGGCGGAAAACAGCGCCGCGCCGGTGTCGAGGTCGCGCCACATTTCGTCACGCGTGCGACCGGGCGGCGGCGTCGTCAGCCATCGCACGCCGCTGTTGCATAGGCGGGTGCAGGGTGGGTGCATGACCGCCAGCATGTCAAAGTCGTCTGACATCATCACGTCGCGCACGTCGCCTAAAATATGGCGGTTTGATCCGGTGTCAGATGGTAGCAGGTCGCAGGACCAAGCGTCATGGCCTGCCGCGTTGAATGCATCGCGGACGATTCCGCTTGTTTCGCAGCCGACAAGGATTTTCAGGGCGCGCATGGCTGAC